>CAWEUH010000060.1:0-117764 GCA_963811985.1 uncultured delta proteobacterium | reverse complement strand
CGAGTCCTGTTCGTATAGCGGCGCGCAGATGGATGCCTTCATAGCTCAGGAAGGCGGTACGATAACCACCAAGCTGATGATGCCGGAGTCGGATAGCTTCAATCTGAATGAGTCCGATCCAACGCTGAACGATTCCAATGCGGTGGGCCATGTTTTGGATCGTGGCAGGTCACACATATGGAGTGGCGCCGTTCTACTACACCAACGCCAAGAACAAGGGCAAGGATGTGTGGATGACCGAAACCACCTATAACAATGCGAATGGAGCCTCCCAGCCTTCTATCAGCGATGCCATCGCGGCTGCCGAGCTCTATCATCAGTCGATGCCGCGGCGCAGTCCAACGCCTATGTCTATTGGTGGACGCCGTTTGTTGCTGAACGGAAACAGCCCGAATTTGGATGCCTACGCCTTGGGCCAGTACTCCAAGTTCGTAAGACCGGGCTACGTAATGACCGGAGCCAACAACAATCCCACCAGCGGCGTCTACGTCACATCATTCAAGGGCAATAACAACTATGTGATCGTGGCCGTTAACGCCAATGGCGGCTCCTCAAGCATTGACTTCAGCATGTCGGGCGCGACTTTGACCTCGATGACGCCCTACCAGACCTCGGCTTCGTACCAGTTGACGCAACTGGGCGCGGTCGGCGTATCGAACAACAGCTTTACCTACACGCTTCCGGGGCAGAGCATCACGACCTTTGCGGGAGCGAGCTGCCACTTGCTCGCCCACCGCGATAACGCCGTATATCTCGGTGAGCGGGACCTGGACGGAGGAATCCAGCGCGAATGTAACTTCCACCACCACGGCGGTCGACCTCGGCCCGCAGCCTACCAGCGGCGGATCGTGGAGCTGGAGCGGACCCAACGGCTTCACCTCGACCGCTCGCGAGATCGACAACATCGCGCTGAGCGCGGGCAGCAACGTGTATACGGCCACTTACACCAACAGTTGCGGAGCCAAGAGCACACAGGTGTTCACTATTACCGCACCCGGGGCCTCCGGTTCGCCGATCAATATCGATGCGGGCGGCGCTGTGTCGGGCTCATGGGTCGCGGACGAAGACTTCAGTGGAGGCACTGCGTACACCTACACCAACTCCGTCTCCACTTCCTTGCTGACCGGGACCGTGCCCCCGCAGACCGTACTGCAAAGCCAGCGCTACGGCAGCGGCAGCTCATTCACGTACACCATTCCCGGATACACATCGGGCTCTTCGCACACTGTCACGCTGTACTTTGTGGAGAACTACGTGACAGGAAGCGGTGATCGCGAGTTCAACGTGCTCATCAATGGCACACAGGTGCTCACCAACTTCGACGTGTACGCGGCGGCGGGAGGCCAGTTCAAAGCCATCCAAAAATCCTTCTCTACCACAGCCAACAGCAGCGGGCAGATCGTGATTGAGTTCAGCCCCGGAGCGATTCAGAACCCGATGGTCACCGCCATCGCGATCCAATGACGGTCTGACCACACCTCGCGGAATTCGTCCCGGCACCCCATGCTTGTCACAGTCTCATCGTGACAAGGATGGGAAACGGAGCAACCGGCGCAGCGTCTGCGAGCCGGTGCTTCAATCCAACGGGTACTATGAGTTCATCGATCGCCACAGCGGATAAGATCTCCCCTATGTCCCGTCAGGGACAAAATATTTCTGGGTTAAAATATTTCTTAATATTCTCTTGACTTTGAAAATTTTCATATAAATTTACCTTATCAAGTTAAATGAATTCTCTGATTTTCAATAATGGAGGATTATGAAAAAACTTTTCTTTATTTTAATGTTCCTGGTTCCAGTTGTTGTCGTTGCCCAACAACCATGGTACAAATATTCCCCGATGGATTATGCTTGGAAGGAAGTCGGAATGCAGGTTTCTCACAGGTGAATCGTGGTATATAAGTCTCGCGTTCAATCCATCTAATGGTAAGCCTTATGTGGCATTTCAAGATAATGCTAATTCAAATAAAGCCACGGTAATGACCTTTAACGGAACCAACTGGACGAACCTTGGTAATGCTGGTTTTTCAGCAGGAGAGGTTGGATATACGAACCTCGCCTTCAATCCATCGAATAATCAACCTTATGTGGCATTTCAAGATAATGCTAATTCAAATAAAGCCACGGTAATGACCTTTAACGGAACCAACTGGGTTAATGTTGGAAATGCTGGTTTCTCAGCAGGTGAGGCTGATTATGAAAGCCTTGCCTTCAGTCCATCGAATAATCAACCTTATGTGGCCTATGAGGATTTTCAATGTCTTCCGGCAAAGCAACGGTAATGACGTTTAATGGAACCAACTGGGTTAATGTCGGAAATGCTGGTTTCTCAGGATTGGTGATGTGTGGTGCACAAGTCTCGCCTTCAACTCAATTGATGGTCAGCCATATGTCGCTTATTCGGATTGGGGAAATTCACAAAAGGTAACAGTAATGATGTTTAACGGAACGCAAGCTGCACGCGGTCCGCATTGAATACAAGGACGGGCGTCCAATACGCATCGCAGGCACGGAATTCGAAATCGAGGCAGATCTCGTGTTGCTGGCCCTGGGGTTTTTGCATCCAGAACCGGCGGGATTTTTAGAACAACTTGGCGCGCAGAAGGATGCGCGGGGCAATCTCCAGGTGGACCGTTCTTTCATGACGTCCGTGCCTGGCGTATTCGCGGCTGGTGATTGTCAGCGGGGCCAGTCCCTGGTGGTTTGGGCAATTGCCGAGGGCCGCCATGCGGCCAAAGGGATCGACGTCTACCTTTCAAGCAATAGTGAGTTACCCTGAACGCGCGGTACTCGCAGCTAGGCGCGGCCCGAGTCAGCTCGATTAGCGCGTGCCGTAACGACACAAAAAGGACTGGACCTGACAAGTCCTAGGTTGATTCCGCAGGGCCCTGGTTGCTGTCGAAGCCCGCGAGAATACTTGCGCGCACGGCGTCGATGAATTGGTTGCGGTCTTTGCGCGAGTAGCTCGTTGCGCTGATCGGCTTGCCCATAGTCACCTTGACTTGTACTCCCTTGACGAAATGAAGTGCCTTGGCAGGCAAAATGGCTCGTGTTCCGTCAATCGTTACGGGCAAGATGGGCACCTTCGCCGCGGACGCCAAGAGAAAGCCGCCTGATTTGAACGGCAACAATTGGCCATCGCGGCTGCGCGTGCCCTCAGGCGCGATCCATATATTGATGCCTTGGGCAAGTGCCGCTTGAGCGACGCGAAGATCCTGCATCGCCTTGTCGCGCTGACCACGATGCACCGGGACGAACCCCGTAGACTTCATGGCTCGTGACCAAATGGGCACCTTGAATAATTCGGACTTGGCCACCATGCGAAGCCGCAATGGGAGTGCGGTAATCAGCGTTGGAATGTCGTAAAGCGATTGGTGATTGCTCATCACCACGTACGTTTGCATCGGGTCAACATTGTCGAAACCCCGCACAGTCAACCGCATGTCCACTTGATTCAATAGCCGTCTAGACCACTCACGAATGATTTCATCACCACGCTCGTGCGTGAGAGAGCCACGTATCGAATGCCACACGGTCAAGCTGCTCAACGCGCCCGTCGTCAATATTGCCCGTGCGATGATACTGGCGTTCATCTTAGTTACAGTAGTAGCAAAAGGCTTTGTGCCGCCAACGGCACCTACATACAACGCGAAGGCACAATCAGCCCGTATTGGCAATGAATTTTTGAACAGCCTCTCGCGTGCGGTCCGCCTTGTCAAAGAGCCATGCTGGCGGTTGCTCCCCGTAGATTCTGCCTCGAATGCGTGGTACAAAAAGTGATTCCGGTGGTCAACTAGTCCGCCGGTCGAGGGCACATGAACGTCGCGTGCGGTGCCTGTCCGGCGAAATATGTAATCCCGGACGAGAAAGTTCGAGGACGCAAGGTCCGAATCCCCTGCAAGCACTGTGGTGCTGCGATCATCGTTGACGGCACAGCTTTGCCGGGGCCAGCCAGCGGTGCTCCGAGCAAACCGCAAAGCCTACCTGCCGAACCAGAAAAGGTTGGTCCGCCTGGTGCGCCAGTCGCCGCTGTTCGCGCCAATCCATTCCCGCCAGCGGGGTCCGCCGTTCAACCCAATCCCACAGCCGCCAAACCTGCACAGGCTGTTCGGCCGCAGCGTGCCATACGTCAAACCATTATCGGCGTTGCTGCACCTGCCAACGCTCCAGATTCGGCGCAAGACCGACCTGCACCCGTCCGCAAGCCCACCCCAATCTACGTCCGGGCTCCCAACGCCGATGAGATTGCCGCGGCACGAATCCGAACGATAACAAGCACGTCGGGGCAGATGCGGAGCATTCGACGTACGATGGTCGGTGGACTGGACGCAGACGCGCAGGTGACTCCCAGCACCGACCTGGGCGCAGGCGAAGAGTCAGCTACCCCGAACAGCCCTCAAGCAGCGAGTCCACTGCACCAGAAGCGCGACGTCAAACATACTAAAGTTGGCGGACTCGAGCCTTCCGCGGACAACGCGTCCGGGCCATCAGAGCCCACGAAACAGCCTCGACCCAGCCAGGATATTCCCTCTGACACGTGGCTTGCCACTTTGACCGGCGGAAAAACGCTTAGATTGCCTGAAAATGATTCTGCGGCGCGCCGTCGCCAAAGGGTTCGTCAATATGACGACCTTGTTCTGGCAGACGGGCATGGCTGATTGGGTGCCACTTCGGCAGATACCAAGACTTGTCGCACTACTAGGCACGCCTTCGGTTGTGCCGAAGGCACCGCAGGTTCGTTCCAATGCGTCGCTGGGGGCGCCGAAAGCTGCTGGAGCAAAGGCGGCAGTCGGGCAAAGATCAACCAGCCCCTCGCCTATTCGACCAACCACGGCGAAGTCTGAAACGCCGGACCCCGCAAAGACCGCGCTGGGGCGTTCGGCTGCACCCGCGCCAAAAGTGCAACCCGCCCGCCCTTCACCTGCGCCCAATCTCTCAAAACAATCGCTGGCGCCCCGTCCTACCGCACCAGTGTCAACCACCGCGCAACCCGCCGCCTCACTCGCCTCAGAAACCAGCTCGGTCGCGCCGCGCAAATCCGATAATCCATTATTTACCGCAGCGGCGCCAAGGGCTACTCGTGGCCCAGCCTCACTGTCGGCTAGAGGCAGTTCGCCCACTTTGGAGCTCGTCGCACTCGACGAGGACGAGATCGCTGACGTTCTCGCTGCCCAGGAAGGCAGTGGATCTCAACGCAACGAATCGGATGTCACTGCCCCACTCGGAACTCCCGCTGCGATTGACGCCGAAATGGATGCAGACTCCAACTCGACCGGACCAATCGAGCCCAGCGCCGACTTGGTTGAGCCGCAGCACAACCGCTCTAAGTTGCCCATGGTTCTGTTGGTGGTTCTGTCGATTCTGACCTGCATTGTGGCCTCCTACGTAATGCGGCAGCCACCCTCCCTATATGCATATTTACAGAAGCGCGGCTGGGAACAATCCATCGATCGATCCGTGCAACGAGTCACAAGTCCCGTTGCTGCGCAGATTCGAAAATGGTTCAAGCCCTGATTGCGTCGTTCATTGCACTTGCGTCAAGTCTTCGTGTCGCCGTGTGCCGGGTCGGGCCCCGGCCATTACGGATGAATGTTCACGATCGTTCCTTCTTCGAACGAGCCCCCCGCCGTGACTGAATGCCAATGCTCCGGAACTTGAGGACTTGCCCATTGAAAAACAAACCGCGCGTCGATGGGCGCCAGATTGACGCAACCGTGCGAGCGCGCTCGACCAAACTCATCGTGCCAGTACGCCCCGTGCAATGCGTATCCTCCCTTAAAGTACATGACCCATGGCACGTCGCGGAGCTCGAATTCTTCATCGGCAACATTTGAGTCCATCGTTGTCGTCACATGCTTCTGATAAATTCGGAATATTCCTTGGGGTGTGCTGCGAGTGAGCTGTGGATCGCCGAGGCCGTCGCGCCCGGTGGACACGAGCGTTACATACGTGGGGCGCTGGCCCTCCCAGAGAACCATCACCTGATTGATGATGCCGATATCGATCCAGCGCACGTTCTTGGAGGCCCAGGCTGGCAACGTACCGGGAACGGCCGCTACCCAAAGGTCGTCGCTGTCAAGCCAGCGCCCATCCCTGGTCTGCAGCATTCTATGTCCGCGAAATTCATTGACGGTGCCCGTCAGCAACACGAATTGCCGAGCCTGCAGCGCTTCGCCTTCGCTAACCCGACCCTTCTCGTAGAGCCAAAACTTGACGCCCGCGGACCGCGCAAACGCCACCGGAAGCCCGGCATTTCGAATGTCTTGTCCGTGAAACGGTGATCCGGAACTCGCCTTTATCTTGTCCGCGGGTATCAGCCGCGCGTCGGTGGTAATTGCGAACCGCCGGTTTTGTGCCTGTTCACTTGACTTAAACTCACCGATCAGCGCCACGCCCGCGTGCCGCTTGGCGCGATCAGCAATCACTGCGTACCCGGGGGCTCTGAAACTTGACAGATTTGGAATTTGTCGCTGCGGCACAAGCCACCAAGGAACTCGCTCGTCACCGTTGCCACCGAACTGCTCGCTCGGATTGACGATCAATGAGTTCTTCGGTGGTGTGCCCACGGCATGCCCTTCGGGGTCGAGCGCTACGTCATTGGCACCTACGTCAATGCTATCCCAAACGCTGCCGAGCTTTTTCCAGTTGCGAAGATGCCGCTCGAGGCGCATCTCGTACTTGAATTGCTCATCCTTCGTAGGCACCTTCAAGTAGTTTGGCGCAATCGCCCTAAGAAACCCGTAATGATAGGGCATCGGAAACGCTCGATTGGGCTCGACATTGACGGCTCTCGCAATGGGATGCTGAAGGTCGGTAGTCACATCCGCCCCCGTGCACACGAATCCGACGGGTCGAATCGCGTACCACCCCGTTGGACATTCACGTAATGAGACGGCCTGCTCCGATCGCGAGACTCTTGCCCCAACTCGCAGCTGGCCTATGACATCGGATGTGCGATTGGGCTGAGATCGTACCGATACGACCATCGCAATGGGCGCCAGCTTCGGTCCATCGGCAGCCGGCACAGGGTAGCTCGATATGCCTGCCATCGGTTTCCAGGCATTGGTCAAACTTGGCTTGAGCTGAACGTTGGCGGGTGGTCGTTTCCCGAGCGGGTCCGGCTGCCGACTGCAGCCGCAGCTGCCCAGGCCGATCAGCGCGACTAGCCCCAAGAAATCCAAGCTGCGGCCGTGCGAGTGCATGAATCACCGCATGCCGAATCTTGTCAGTATGTTACAAGAAATCGGCGAAAATCAACCGGCGGCCCGGCTCACGCACGAATTGACTGCGCGGGTTGGTTCGAATTTAGCTATATCTCGTAAACACCAAACTTAGACAATGAGGCAAGTCGTGAACAAGCAGTCGTGTAAGTCCTTTGTGTTCGTTAGCCTGTTTGTAGCGGTCTCAGGTTGCGTCGTAGAAATGCATCCAGCGGACAGCTCGCCAACTCCTTCAGCGGCCCCGGCGGCACAACCCGGGAAAGTGTTGTCGGGTCCGTCGGGTATTACTGGGCCAACCAGAGCGCCACAACCCGCGACCGCTTCTGCAGCCACGTCAACAGACACATCCGTCGCCACGGCCACTGCCACGCAGGCCACTTCACCCGGCGGCGCAGCGCTGCGATAGGCGAAGCGTTCAAGGCAGACTTGGAGATGGCTGATCCGAATGCGCCCAAGGGCGCTGTAACTGCTGCCGATAATTCAGGATCGTCGGAGCTTGTCCGCATTGACCAAATCGACGAACAGATTTTGGCGCTGTTGGCCGAGCGCGGTGATTTGATCCACGAAATTGGCAGCAATGCTGCGCAATCAGACGCACTGCATTTCGAGCCTGCCCAGAACCAAGAAAAACTCCAGGCGCTGCAGCGGCTCTGGAACCAGCACGGCCAATCGAGGTTTCCTCGTCAAGCGGTCAGTCACGTATTTCGAGAAATCTTCGGCGCTTGCGCATCCATCAACAAGCCGGTTCGCATCGCTTATTTGGGCCCGCCTGGGACATTCTCACACCTCGCGACCGTCCAAGCCTATGGTTTTTCAGTGCAGCCAGTCGAGTGCAACACTATCTCCCATGTTTTTCTGAGTGTTGAACGCGGCGAAGCAGACTTTGGTGTCGTCCCAATCGAAAATTCGATCGAGGGCGGCGTCACACACACGCACGACTGCCTCCTGAGGACACCATTGCGAATATGCAGCGAATTCGTGTCAGATGTACGACTTTGCCTTCTCGCGAACCACGGTGACATGAGTCGAATCGAACGAATCTACTCGCACCCTCAACCCTTGGCTCAGTGCCGCATCTGGCTATCCACCCATTTGCCGCGAGCCGAGTCGATTGCTTGTGCGAGCACTTCAGCCGCCGCACAACAGGCCTCCGACGATGAACGCTGCGCCGCGGTCGCCAGCATCCTTGGTGCGGAACTATACAATCTACAGGTACTGGCGGAAGGCATCGAAGATATCCCAGGTAACGCAACGCGATTCATTACAATTGCACCCACCGACGCTGAACCCACCGGACATGATAAGACAAGCGTTGTGTTCTCAACCCCAGACGAGCGCGGGGCGTTGATGCAAATCCTGTCTATCTTCGATTCCGAGGGGTTGAATCTGTCGCGCATTGAATCGCGACCCGACCGAACCCGACGCTGGGAATACGTGTTCTTCACCGACATCGCCGGCCACAGAACTGACCCCGCCATGCAACGCGCGCTGCGGCAGGTTCAGAACCAATGTCAAATGGTGCAAATCCTGGGCAGCTACCCGCAAGCGGACCCATCGAATCGAACAGGACATAGGACGTTGGACCCGAAGATGCGCTGAGCATTTTCGTCGGTAGCGGCGATCAGCTCGTCCATGTCAACGCCTCGCAATGCGGCCAGGGCTTTGGCAACTCGCGGCAAGTGGGATGGCCGTACGTCGGGCGGCTCCACGCTGTCCAACCCAATCGCCGGCGCGTCCGTTTCCAAGACCAGGCTGTCGACAGGCAAGCGTTGCACCAACTGGCGAACCCGACGCGCGTTATGACGCGTCACCGCTCCTCCAATGCCGATTAGCCAACCTCTCCCAACAAATGCCTTGGCCTGTTCGTAGCTGCCACCGAACGCGTGCATCACGCCGCGAACACTCGGAAAGTTGCCGATCATTTCGAGCACTTGAGCCGCCGCGCGTCTTGAGTGGACCGTGACCGGCAGCCTGACCTGGCACGCGATTTCGAGTTGTGCCTCGAACGTCCGCCGTTGAATGAGTTCCGACGGAATCGATTCGTCCAATTTGCCGTCCAAGCCGCATTCACCAACGGCAATGGGATTTTCCGCCGCAATGAGTGCCGCCAATCCGTCCGTCGACTCAACCGCAAACCACGGGTGAACACCGAGGGAAATGGGCAACCCCGGGAACCGATGGCGCAATCGAATGACCGCCTGATTGGACTCGCAGTTGTAGCCGCACGCCAAGAGCGAATGGACGCCAGCTTCACAGGCCGCCCTAACGACCAGCGCAGGATCCTCGATATCCGTCGGGTGGCAATGGGAATCGAACATGATGCGTCGCGGTCAACCGCGAAGTATACCCAATTCGGCGAAGACTTCGCGGTAGGCCTGTAGAGTAGCACGAGCTGTTCGATCCCAGCTGAAGCACCTGGCTCGCTCGACACCCTTGGCGCAAAGCATGGCCCGAAGTCCCGCGTCGGTCGCTATACGTCCGATGGCTGCAGTCCAGTCCTGCACGGCACCGCTCTGGACGAACAGCGCCGCATCGCCCAAGACCTCTCGCAATGGGGGGATATCGCTCGCAACGACCGGACACCCGCAGGCCGTAGCCTCCAACACCGGCAGCCCAAATCCTTCCGCGTAGGAAGGCTGCAGCAGGGCTTTCGCGGCCTGGAGAATTGATACTAGTTCGTCACGTTCCAGCTGCGCCACGAATCGAACTCGGTCGCCAACTCCTAGTTTCAGCGCCAACTCCGTAAGTCCTGCTCCGGGAGAGAGCCGCTGAACCAACACTAGTTTGAGTGCCTCAGGTTTTGCGTCTGCAAACGCGCGCAGCGCAATCTCGTGCCCTTTGGATCTCTGATTCTGTCCGACTACTAGCAAATAGTCATCCCTGAAGCCAAGTATCCGCGTCGCTCTGCTACGAACCGCTTGAGGATCGGATGGCGGCTGAAAGCAGGGTTCGTACGCGTTGTGCGTCACGACGATCTTGCCGGCAGCGCTCGGCTCAGCGCGCTCGATGGCGCGGGCCGAGGCACGCGACACCGTAAAAACCCGCCGCGCCAGCCGCATGGATCGTCGAATCCCGATACTAAAGAACGTGCGGCTAATGGGTCGCAGAAAAGGTGTTGGTTGACAGTCGTCCGGTCGATCAAGCCACATGAGGTCGTGCACGGTTACCACGCTCGGGCATGGCAGACCGAATCCAAGGATGTTGGCGGGCGCATGAAACAGATCACCTGGCCGCAAGTGATCCAGTGCCCATGGCCCCGCCAAGGTCACTAGACTGTTGGGTCGTGACGACACTCTGTGCACCTCTACGCGTCGCGTATCAAGGTCGGCAATGTCCCTCCCGACCCACAATCGAATCGGGAGATCCGGCGCCAGATCTGGCAGTCGAGCAATCAATGCGCGAAGATAGCTGCCGATGCCACTTGGCTGAGGACCCAAGTAGCGACAATCAATGACAAGCCGCATGTCACCAGCCCGACTGCAAGGTCTTAGTACTACCTGGTCACTACTCCATATTGCCACGACGGCTGGAGATCCTCGCCAATAGCAACGTTATCGCTGCGCTTCCGGTCCTCAAGTTATCAGTCTTATGGCTCCGGATCCGCACTCAATACCGGTAGTAATCCGGCTTGTAAGGCCCGTCAAACTTGAACCCCTAGGTAGTTTGCTTGTTTCTCTGTCAATGTTGTCAAACCGACGCCAAGTTTCTTCAAGTGCAAACGCGCTACCTTCTCGTCGAGCTTCTTCGGTAGCATGTGCACGCCGAGCGGGACTTTCTCGTTGAAGAGCGCGATCTGCGCCAACGTTTGATTCGTAAAACTGCTGCTCATGACAAAGCTCGGATGACCCGTTGCGCAGCCCAAGTTGACCAACCTACCCCGGGCCAACACAATAAGCTTGCGTCCGTCAGGAAAGACGAAATGGTCCACTTGTGGCTTGATGTTCTCTTCGGACACACTCGGGTTCTTTTCCAGCCAGCCGATGTCTATCTCGCTGTCGAAATGCCCAATATTGCAGAGAATCGCTTCGTGCTTCATCACCCCCATGTGCTCCCCGCGAACCACATCGCAGCAACCCGTCGCAGTGATAAACACGTCACCGATTGGCGCCGCCTGCTCTAGCGTTACGACTTGATAGCCTTCCATGGCCGCCTGCAGCGCGCATATCGGATCAATTTCGGAAATTAGCACTCGGGCGCCCTGCCCTCTCAATGCCTGGGCGCACCCCTTACCAACGTCGCCGTAACCACAAACGACACAGACCTTCCCCGCTACCATGACGTCGGTCGCGCGCTTGATGCCATCCAGCAACGACTCTCGGCACCCGTAGAGATTGTCGAACTTGCTCTTGGTCACCGAATCATTCACGTTGATGGCCGGGCACCTGAGCGTCCCTTGTTTGAACATGTCGTACAGGCGATGCACGCCCGTGGTGGTTTCTTCGCTAAGACCTCGAATTGGGTCAGGGCCCTCGAATAGCTCGGGGTGTTTCTCGTGTACGACCGCCGTAAGATCTCCGCCATCGTCCAAAATCATGTTCGGACCCTTCCCCCCCTTGAACGCGACGAGCTGCCGCTCGATGCATTCGTAGTACTCAGCCTCTGTCTCGCCTTTCCAGGCGAAAACCGAGGTTTTGGCCTTGGCAATTGCCGCTGCCGCGTGGTCCTGCGTCGAGAAGATATTGCATGACGTCCAGGTAACCTCCGCTCCGAGCGCCTGCAGTGTTTCAATCAGAACCGCCGTTTGAATCGTCATGTGCAGGCAGCCGGCGATTCTGGCACCGCGCAACGGTTGGCTCTTGGCATGTTCCTCGCGAATCGCCATTAGCCCAGGCATCTCAGTCTCGGCGATTTCAATTTCCTTGCGCCCCCATTGCCAGAGCGACAAATCGGCGACCTCGTAGGTGCCGCCATCGACAGTCTTGGCCTGCCTTCGGCCTTGGGTCGGCGTAGCGCTGCTCATCGTCACTGCTTGATATGATTCCGTCATTGGTTTGCTCCTCGAATGGTTTGCATTATTGAACTAATTTCGACTGTTTCTACCATTTTTGTCCGCCATCCATACCGCACCGGCCTAGCCGGGAGGTCGTCGCGCCGTTGCCACGAACCAAGGTATGTGGGCGTCGAACCCCGAATGTACATAGCCTTTCGGCACTATCTCGAATCGAAATGCATCAAGGCCAAGCTCCTGCGCCATGGACGACAACTCCACCTCCGCGAACCCCATCCACACGTCCGCACGCTGATCGCGAAGTAGCTCGTCTTCATGGCTGCAATAGTCAATTATGCAAAGCTGCCCATTATGCGCGACCAGACGGCATAGCGCAGCAAATGTGGCTTTCGGACTTGCCGCGTGATGTAACATGCGCGACGCAAATAGCGCATCGACCCCAGGCCGCAACGCCTCGTGCATTGCGTCGGATTCGACGTTAACGCACAGAAATTCAACATTGTCGTAACCGCGACGCGCCACGCGTTCCTTGGCTAGTTCAAGTCGCGACGCGCTTCGGTCCGCGGCAAATACCTTACGAAACATTGGGGCCAGTAGATCCAGCAGAGCCCCATCACCCGTCCCCGCGTCGAACGCCAAGCCCCTTTCCGAAGTGATCATCGAAAGCGCCAAGGCGTATGCGGGCAATTGCATGACAGGGCGCAGTTCAAGCGCGTCGTTGGCCTCATCCGCAAAATACGCGCGGGTTCGCGAATCGCGAACTCTAACTACCTCCGCAATACGCTGCAGACTGCCGCCTTGCTCACAGAGCCGCTTGCCTTCTTTGAGCGCGTCGCAAACAACCGGATCGCTTCGCGCTGCGTCTGCCAGGCGCACGAACACGCGTGTGCCCTGATGACGATCGAAGAGCAATCCTGCTTGGCGCAGCGGCGTGATGTGTCGGGACACGTTCGGCTGGGGTTCACTAAGCAGCTCGGCGAGCTCACCCACGCTCAATTCCTCGACGGCCGCCAAAGCCAACAATCGAAGCCGCTGCGGCTCGCCCAACAACCGGTAGAGCTGACAGCGAGATTCAGGCCCGACAGCCAATTCAGACACAGCTCTATTATACTTCTATGTGAATAGATGCAAAGAAAATACCTGCTGCCAGGGAGGTCTCTCTATCTGCCCAAACCATTTGACCCGTGGGTCTATCAACGACATTGAGTGCGATTCGCTACGGTCTGGCAATCTCTTTTGGATAGACTTTCGCGCCATGGATCGGTTCCGGCGCTTCGACGAGGCGTACTACCAGCGGTTTTACGAGGACCCTAAGACGCGCGTCATGAGCACCGAAGACCACGCGGCGCTCTGCGAGTTCGTGTTTGCCTTCATCAAGTTCAACCAGATTGAGGTCAAGAGCGTGCTGGACGTTGGCGCAGGCGTCGCCCATTGGAAGTATTGGCTTGAACGCCACCACCCCGGCGTCAAGTACACGGGTACGGAGGTCAGCAGCGCCATGTGCAAAAAGCATGGGCTGCAGCAGAAGGACATCGCGCGATGGCGTGACAGAAAGAAGCACGACCTTATCGTCTGCCAAGGTGTGCTTCAATACCTTCCCGATCCCGACGTTGCGCCGGCCGTTGCCAATATCGCCGCAATGTCCAAGGGCTTGCTATACCTCGAGATTACGACTCGGCAGGACCTGCGAGAGAATTGTGATCTCGAGCGGACTGACCAAGACATCTTTGTCCGCAACGGCTCGTACTATCGCGGCATCCTGAACAAGCACTACACGAACATCGGTGCCGGGTTGTGGTGGACGAAGGAGCGGCCGGGGCCGTTCTATGAGCTTGAAGTCGTGCCATCGGCAAAGTGAGCAATTCTTGGACGTCGCGCGAGGGATCCGTGTCTAAACTCAAGCAATTCGCCCGGCCACTCGTGACAGTAGTCCTTCTGGCGTTGACGGCCTTCGGCCTTATCAATGTGTATGGCGATCCCAGCGAGGTTGTCGCGTTGGCGCAAAAGGTCGCTTGCCATGGCACCACTTGCCCCACGCGAACCACGCGCATCGAGCGCACGCCGTTTGCGCACGAGTATGACCTGGCTGCGACAATTCAAAGCGGAAAGCAATCCGAGACCGTATCCGCAACGATCCGCTGCGCCCGCTCGTACGTTCTCATCGGCGATTGGAATTGTACCGAGAAGCGCTAGTGACGTGCACCGTCACTTTGCTCGACTGAGCTCAAACATGTAGCGCGAAGAAGTCGCGCCGAGATATCCCCCCAAGACTGCTGACCATTCATCGCATCTTGCTAGGACGCCCGCCGATCTCGTCCGCTGGCTGCGTTTTCCGTGCGCTCCGGTGCTCAAATACCCTCGTATGTTCCGCTCCGGTGCTCCGGAAAGCCTCGCCATCAAACGAGCTTGGCGGGCGGGTTTTCTGAGAAGAGACCAATGCTCAGCAAGACTGGGGGGATATGGGGGGTTCAAAGTCCCTCTCCAGCGGAGAGGGATTTAGGGAGAGGAGAACGATTACTCGTCCTTGACGCTGAACGTGGCCCCGCATCCGCAGGTCGATGCTTCGTGCGGGTTCAGGAAGCGCAACCCAGTTTGCATCAACGATTTGTGCAAATCGATGGAACTGCCCCCGATAAGTCGAAGACTCCGGCGGTCGATGTAAACATGCAGCCCGTAGAATTCCAGCACCTCGTCGTGATCGCTCGGGGGTTCCTGCGTTGCGTCGGTGACGTACGTGTAGCCTGCGCACCCCCCCCCCTTGACCCCCACGCGAAGCGCGGCATTGGGCTGCCCGAGCTTTGCGTGCCGGTCCAAAATCCAGCGCGCCGCCCGTTCCGTTACGCGGATTGCGGGCGAGCCACCCGTGGTGTTCGACAACGATTCATCACCCTGCGACATGGACAAGTCATAGGTCATAGCAGATCGAGTGCCAAGCGGGCTGCCTCGGTCAACCGGTCCTTGGACCATGCTGGCTCCCACACAAGCTCCGTGCGCACACGGGCCGCACCCGACATTCGGCGCAGACTGTCATGCACCTGCTGAACCAGTACGCCCGCCACCGGGCAACCTGGCGACGTCAGTGTCATCTCTACCCGAACGTTCCCCGAGTCGTCGGTTTCAAGCGTGTATATCAACCCCAAGTCGTAGATGTTTAGCGGAATTTCGGGGTCACTAATCGTCCGCAACGTTGCAACCGAGGCGTCGCGTAACGCTTTGGCGTCGAGCGTCACTGGCGTATTCGACAGCGCCGGATCGTCCAAGATATAGTTCGAGGCGGATCCGTTTGGCCCCGTCACATTCAGGACCTTCAAGCGACGGCGTTCGAAGACATCGCGAGCGATCACTGACTATTCCTCCTCGCTGATCGCACTCTGCTGGCCCTCGAGGGCAGCCTTGAGCGTGTGCCACGCCAGGGTGGCGCATTTGACGCGCATTGGGAATTCCTTGACACCTGAGAACACGGCCAGTTTCGCGGGCAACTGCCCGGGTGCGGCCGCTATGCCCCGAACAACCCAATCGGTAAATGCTGCGCAGAGGGTTTGCGCTTGTTCTTTCGATTTTCCCTTCACGACCTCGGTCATTGTCGAGGCAGACGCCATGCAGATCGCACAACCAGAACCTTGGATCCCAATGTCAACAACGCCGCTTGAATTGCAATTGAGATAGACGCTGACCTTGTCACCGCAAAGCGGATTGTAGCCATCTGCGTGGCAATTGCACCCATCAGGGATCCGAAAGTTCCTCGGGTGCTTGCCGTGATCCAAAATCAGGTCTTGGTACAAATCGCGCAGGTCGGACATTAGGCGAACATCTCCCGGGCTTTCTCGACGCCGGCCGCCAATATTGAAATCTCTTCGAGCGTATTGAATACTCCGAATGAAGCGCGCGCCGTGGCCGGTATTCCCATGCGATCCATGACCGGTTGTGCACAGTGGTGCCCCGTACGAACGGCGACCCCCATTGAATCAAGTATCGTTCCAACGTCGTGCGGGTGCACGCCATCTAGAGTAAACGAAACCACGCCGCTGCGTCGCTGCGGCATGCCAATGATCTTCACTCCGGACATGCGCCGCAGAACTTGCACGGTCTCCTCTAGCAGCACGTGTTCGTGTTCGGCGATCCAAGGAAATCCAACGGACTGTACGAACCGAATGGCGCTCGACAGCCCAATTGCGCCCGAGATGCTCGGCGTACCCGCTTCGAAGCGATGCGGCAATTCGTTGAATGTCGTCTTCTCAAACGTGACGCGGCGAATCATGTCGCCGCCCGTCTGGTAGGGAGCCATCGTTTCAAGCAATTCGCGACGACCGTACAGCACGCCAATTCCGTCGGGACCGTAGAGTTTGTGCCCACTGAACGCATAGAAGTCAGCGCCCAGCGCGTGAACGTCCACCGGCATGTGCGCGACAGCCTGAGCGCCGTCCATCAACACTTTCGCGCCCGCCGCGTGCGCGCGCTGGACAATCGCCTCAACGGGTAGCACGGTCCCTAAAGCGTTCGACACGTGTGCCAATGCAAGTAGACGCGTCTTTGGTGAAAGCACTGATTCGACCGCTTGCAACGTGACCTCACCGTTGTCGTCAATCGGAATCACCTTCAGGACCGCGCCTGTGGCGTCCCGCAACATTTGCCAAGGCACGATGTTGGCGTGGTGTTCGAGCTCCGTAATAGCGATTTCATCTCCGGCCGATACGTGCCTGCCCCCCCATGACTGCGCCACTAGATTGATGGCCTCGGTTGCGCCGCGGACGAAGATAATCTCCGAACGATCCGCGGCGCCGATGAACCGCTGTACGGTGTCACGGGCACCCTCGTAAAGCTCGGTGGCGCGCTGTGAAAGCCAATGCACCCCGCGATGAATATTGGCCGAGTTGTGGCTCAACGTATCAACCACGCTGTCGATAACGCACTGGGGCTTGAGTGACGTTGCGGCACTGTCCAAGTAGGTCAAACGATGCCCACGTACCGACTGATTGAGAATCGGAAACTGGGCCCGGAGCGACTCGACAGTGCAGGCTTGCGTTACCAAGCGGCATCCTCCGAAGAGCCAAGTTGCGTCGTGACTCGGCGCCTGATCGTTGGAATAATCGGCGCGATGGGACAGCGTTCAATCAGCTCACCCGCAAAGGCCGTAGTCAATACTTGCCTGGCCAGCGCAGCTGAAAGCCCGCGCGATTTCAGGTAGAACAGCTGCTCTGCGTCAAGGCGCCCGACCGTGGCACCGTGATTGCAAACGACGTCGTCCGCCTCGATTTCTAACTGGGGCTTTGTGTGTACGATGGCCGTATCGGACAAAACCAAATTGCGATTGCTTTGCTGCGCATTGGTATGCTGGGCGCCGGGCTTGACCACCATCAAGCCATCGAACACCGCTTGTGCTTCGTCGTCAACGATGCCCCGATACGTTTCGACCGCGGTCGTGTTTTCGCTTTCATGCACAACGACCGTATGATGATCAACCAGTTCCCGGTTGCGAGCCACGTACAAGCCATCAAGATCGACCCTAGCGCCCGTGCCCAATAGGCGCACTTGCATGTCGAGCCGAGTCAATCCGCCGCCCAAACTGCCTACCCACGAATGGTAATGTCCGCCCGCATGCACCTCGACCGCGGCCGTTGAAAGGTCCGCTTCTTCACGGCCGTGCGTTGCCACGCGCACATGCGTCAATGCTGCGCCTTCGGCAATGGAGAACTCGAAGACGCCCGTTGACAAACCGAAACCCGCAGTGTCCGCTGCCGCCTGCCTCTCCAACAAGGCCAGTTTACTGCGAGGCTCGAGGACCACGAGCAACCTGGGAATCACCCAGCAGCCGCTCTCTTGCTGGCGCACAAAGACCTCGAGCGGCAATTCGACCTGCACGCCTTCGCTGACCCGTACAACCCATGCGTCGTCGAACAAAGCCAGGCCCAGCGCGGCAAACCCATTAATCGGCGTGGCTAGACGCCCCAGAAATGGTTCTAGCGCGTCCGCTTCCGTGGCGAGCAGATTCGTTAGGCGTTCGACACGCAACCCGTGTAGCAACGCCGTGCCGCCGCCCACGGGAAGCCCGTCGAGAAAGCCGATTGACGCCGAATAGTTACTCAGATTCACGCTGAAGCTCAGCTCATCTGCCGCAACGGGCGCCCGCGTTAGATTCTTCGACGCGAGAAAGTTCAATGGCAGAAAGCGAAAACTCTCGTTCTTAGCGCTGGGCAGCCCGTGGCTCAGAAAGGTTTCTCGAGCCACCTGCCGACGCTGCAACAACCACTTCGGTTCGCTGCGAACGTCCGGCGCTGACAACCAGTCGCGCGACGCCCGTTCTAGTGTTGAGATCCGCGCCTCAGGACGACTCATGGCTGAGCCTCGACACGAGCTGGGGCATCTGGCAAGCCTAACGAGGCATAGCCTTCGCGTTCCAATGCCTCGGCCAGGTTTCGGTCGCCGTCGCGAACAATGCGACCTGCCGCAAGCACGTGTACGCGATCGGGCACGATATAATCTAGCAACCGCTGATAATGCGTGATGAGAATGGTTGCATTCTCTGGGGTCTTGAGCTCACGAACCCCGTTAGATACGACGCGTAGCGCATCAATGTCTAGCCCCGAGTCGATCTCGTCCAAGATCGCCAATTTGGGCTCGAGAACGGCCATTTGAAAGATCTCGTTCTTCTTCTTCTCACCGCCCGAGAAGCCGACGTTCACGGGGCGACGCACTAGGTCTTCGTCGAGCCCGACCGACCGCGCCTTGCTCTTGGCAAGCTCGAGGAAATCCATGGCGTCGAGCTCGGGAAGACCCCGAAATTTACGCCGGGCGTTTAGCGCCGCTTTGAGAAAGTACAGGTTGCTGACGCCGGGCAATTCGACGGGGTACTGGAACCCAAGAAATATCCCGCGACGAGCGCGTTCTTCGGCGGGCAACAGTGTCAGATCCTCGCCCTCGAATCGAATACTGCCCTGGGTAATCGTATAGCCGTCGCGCCCAGCTAGTATGCCGGCCAGCGTGCTTTTGCCAGAGCCGTTCGGCCCCATGATGGCGTGCACTTCGCCGGCATTCACTGAGAGATTGATCCCATTGAGGATGGCGCGACCTTCGACGGTTACGTGAAGATTCTCTATGTGTAGCATGATTCAATCCGAATGATGATATCCTGGCCTAGCGCGCGGCTTGACGCTGAACAATTTGCGTGTGTCAATGAAGTCATTCAGTTCCCCCGCTATCCCACGGCGCCTTCGAGACTTACCGCTAGAAGCTTCTGCGCCTCGACGGCGAATTCCATCGGCAGTTCCTTCATCACTTCCCTGCAGAACCCGTTGACGATAAGGCCCACGGCGTCTTCCTCGCTCAGGCCCCGTTGACGGCAGAAGAACAGCTGATCTTCCCTGATTCTCGAGGTCGTCGCCTCATGTTCGACGCTGCTCGACGCATTGCGAACGTCGATGTACGGCACCGTGTGCGCGCCGCAGCGGCTTCCAATCAGCATCGAGTCGCAGCGCGTAAAGTTCTTGGCGCCCGTTGCACCCTTGGCAACCCGAACCAACCCCCGGTACGTCGCTTGCCCGCGTCCAGCACTGATGCCCTTGGACAGAATCGTGCTGCGCGTGTTCTTACCCAGGTGCACCATTTTGGTACCCGTATCGGCTTGCTGGAAGTTGTTAGTGAGCGCAACCGAATAGAACTCACCGACTGAATCGTCGCCCATCAATATGCAGCTGGGGTATTTCCAGGTAATCGCGGAACCGGTTTCGACCTGCGTCCACGAGATTTTCGAGCGTACCCCCTGGCATTTGCCGCGCTTGGTAACGAAATTGTAGATGCCGCCGCGCCCCTCAGCGTCACCCGGGTACCAGTTCTGCACCGTCGAATACTTGATCTCGGCCCGATCGAGCGCGATAAGTTCGACGATCGCCGCGTGCAATTGGTTCTCGTCGCGTTTTGGCGCCGTACAGCCCTCGAGGTAGCTGACGTAGGTGTCGTCTTCCGCAATGATCAGCGTGCGCTCGAATTGGCCGGTATTGGCCGCGTTGATCCTGAAATAGGTCGACAATTCCATGGGGCAGCGAACCCCCTTGGGCACGAAGACGAAGGAACCGTCGCTAAAGACCGCCGAGTTGAGCGCCGCGTAGAAGTTGTCCGTGGCCGGCACGACCGTGCCCAGGTACTTTTGTACCAAGTCCGGGTGTTCTCGCACGGCCTCGGAAAACGAGCAGAAAATAACGCCCATCTCGGCAAGATGCGCCTTGAACGTGGTGGCGACGCTGACGCTGTCGAACACGGCGTCCACGGCAACGCCCGCCAAGGCTTCGCGCTCGTGCAGCGGAATGCCGAGCTTTTCATACGTCCGCAGTAGTTCCGGGTTGACTTCGGCGAGGCTTTGCGGGCCGTCGCCCTTGCGTTTGGGCGCTGCAAAATAAGTAATCGCCTGATAGTCAATGGGCGGATAGTGCACCTTCGCCCAAGTCGGTACGGGCATTGTCAGCCAATGCCGGTAGGCCTTGAGTCGAAACTCCAACAACCACTCTGGCTCACCCTTTTTGGCTGAAAGCCTGCGCACGACGCCTTCATCGAGCCCGGGTGGGAACTTGTCTTGCTCAATGTCCGTCGTCCAACCTGCCGCGTATTCGCGCTGCACCAATTGGTCAATCGCTTCGGTCGTATTGGTCATAAGTCGCTACTGAGCCTCGCTGAGTTGGCTGTTGTTAACACGTACTGCTTCGCTTAGCGTTGGCGTTGGACTTGACATGCGTCGCAGCTGGATCAACCGTTGTGCGCCGGGCGGCAGGATCATGTCCTCGATGCTTATGTTGGAGAGCGCACGTTTGACGACTTGATTGATCCGCATCCAATTGGCCTGTACCGAACAGTTACCGACGAATTCACAAGAGGCATCCGATGTGTCGCCGCACTCCGTCAACGCTACCGGACCTTCAACGGCCTCGATGACATCAGCGACGCTCACGCGAGACGGTTCGCGTGCAAGGCGATACCCGCCTTGAACCCCGCGCTGAGAGGTCACGAGCTTTGAACGCGCCAGGCGCTTGAGGATTTTGCTGACGACTGGAGCGGGCAGCCCGGTTCGAGCCGCCAGATCCTTGGCCGTGTCCACCGGAGCCACCGAGTTGGCCAATTGGCCCAATATCGCCACGGCATAGTCAGAAAGTCTTGTAATTCTTAGCATTTAATAATCAGTACCTATTTAGTACGAATTATAGATGCCGCAGAAATGTTCTCTTGTCAACCCACGCAGGCAATGGGCATCGGCCCTCGAATGCCACTCGGGCGGCGACCGACCCTGAACGACGCGAGTCGGGGCGCCTAACGTTGCCCCAACGGGTCCCAAACCCAGAGCGGCAAATCAAGCGCCGCAGGTGATCGTGGCGGTCACAGTTGCGGACCATGCGCCAAGCGTACAATGCATCGAAGCGACCCCGTCCACGAAGACCGTCCAGGTCGATGCGTAGGTTTGGTTGAGTCCAACGGCACCTGAACTTTGATCGAAATCGTAAACGATCTTGATCTCTGAGTTGGTCCCGTACACGAGCGAGTGAGCAACGGTCCCGAGACTGAGATTGTAGCAGCAATTGATGGGCGTGCCCGTGACCGTGACTACGGGTGTCAATTGGTAGTACGAGCCGTACGTACAATCCCCCGTGGAGACATTGCCTGGACAGATTAACGCTGCCTGATTGAACTTCAAATCGGTCGTTTGGATCATCTGCCCGGCGCCAGCACCGCAATAAGTGAGCGTAATGCGCGATGCGAGAATCGGATCGGCACCGGAAGGCAGCGTCAGGTGTATCTCAGGCGCGTTATTTCCAGACTTGATCCAGTTCATCAGAATGCTCGCTGCGGGTGCTGTCGAGCCACCCCCGCCAGCTGGCGCGCCGCCAAGCCCTGTCACCGCTCCGCCGGTACTCACCCCAATGATCGATGTGCCGCCAGTTGGCATTGCGCCGCCGGCCGAGGTGTTCCCCACTCCCCCCGTGTTCGAGGCCTCGCCGCCCGTAGTTGCACCTGAGCCACCGTTTTGCGAAGCGGAACCTCCGTCGGTAGTTCCGGGCGGGGCCGTGGGAGTCGATGTAGCCGAGCAAGCGGACGCGCAGAGAAGCCAGGCTAGTCCAGTAGGTCGTCGAGTCACTTTCAATGTCTCCTAGTTGCCGAAAGATAGCAGCTGCGTCGAAAATCGTCGGAATCGTATGCCACGACTTCCTCCCAGCCGGTAATGAACAGCATGCTTGTTGCCTAGGGGGTGTCCCGGGTTTCTCCTGAGCCGTCCTCTCGTTTGGATTGTACAGGAAGGACGGACGGGCGTTCCGACCTTCCGCACTTCCTATGCAGTCATCCAGAGTCGACGATCGTTGGACGGTCGATAAGCCAAATCGACACGGCAAGCCCATCGATTCAGCAGAATCAATGCACTAGAATCCCCCCATGATTGAGTCGCTGCCTGAGACCATTGACGGGATCCCCAACATTTCTGGCAACGAAAGTGTCGTTGCCGATGTGATGCGGCGGCCGCGAGTGCCGCTGCATACAACCAGCGGCGTCGATTTCGGTCGCATTCGATCTGGCTTTGCGTGCGCCCTTCACATGCATCAACCGCTGATACCAGCGGGTGGGCAGGATTTACGCACTGCCCGCATCATCAGTAACCTCAAGTACATGATGGACAACCCGGGGATCGGGGACAACCACAATGCGAGCGTATTTCACTGGTGCTATAAGCGCATGGGGGAATTCATTCCGACCCTTGTGCACGAGGGGAAACAGCCGCGCATCATGCTGGAATATTCGGGAACGCTGTTTCACGGCCTGCGCGACATGGGTCTCAATGACGTGTTCGACAGTCTGATCCCGCTTGCAAAGAATCCCGACTATGCTCGATGCGTGGAGTGGCTGGGAGCCCCTTGGGGACACGCCGTTGCACCGTCCACTCCGGTTCAAGATTTCGGACTGCACGTGCGCGCCTTTCAGCAGCACTTCGCCGCGATCTTTGGCATGGCAGCCCTCGGTAGGCTGCGCGGCTTTTCCCCGTCCGAGATGGCTCTGCCCAATCATCCCGACGTCGCCTTTGCGTACATCAAGACGCTGCGCCAGGCAGGATACCGCTGGGTCTTGGTGCAAGAACATACGGTCGAACGCGTCGAGGATGGCGGCGGGCTGCACGAGAAACACGTACCGCATCGTCTAGTCGTCAAGAACAGCGAAGGAGAATCGACGTCGATCATTGCCATTATCAAGACTCAGGGCAGCGACACGAAGCTCGTCGCGCAAATGCAGCCGTACTACGAGGCGCTCAGTGTCGGCGCGACCGAGCTTGGCGGCAAACGCATTCCACGGATCGTCACGCAGATTGCGGACGGCGAGAATGGCGGCGTAATGATGAATGAATTCCCGCCGAAATTCATGGACGCGATGCGCGAAGCAAGTGGCTCCGAAGTACCGCCCGTCAACGTGTCCGAGTACCTGGACTATCTCGAATCAATTGGGCTCACGGAAAAGGAATTTCCAGCGATTCAACCGCTCTTTCAGCGTCGCATCTGGGAGCGCTACAAGGCTGGCTCAGGTCCCGAAAAGCTCACGCAAGTGATCGACGAACTGAAGAAAGAGGACCACAGGTTTCATGTCGAGGGCGGCTCATGGACAAACAACATCTCCTGGGTGCGCGGATACGACCATGTGCTACGGCCCATGGAGCGGGCCAGTGCCCTGTTCTCTCAGAAGTTTCTGGACAAGATCCCGACGAACGACCTGCGCTATCGTAACGCACTATTCCACCTCCTAACCGCTGAAACCTCTTGCTATCGATATTGGGGCGAAGGGCTCTGGACCGACTACGGCCGAGAAATCGCGGAACGGTCCATTCGCATAAGCGAGAATGATGTCTAGTTTGTTCTCCCCTCCCCCGACATCTGTGCCTGGAAGAAGGGAATTTGAGCGCCTGGCTCTACCAGATGTTGAGTCCCCACGTTGACGAACTGGTAGTGGCTGGCATGACCGAGAAACGCAAGGGACCCAAGGACGATCGGCGCGACGCCTTGGCTTCGGGCGGAGCGATCGGCAATGCACTCTCTTTGCTTCTTACGAGGGAATCAGCACGGCGCGAAAGCGGATGCGGTTTTCCATGACCTTGGCAAGGGCCTCTTCGGCCTGCTCGAGCTTGAATACCTCAACGCGAGGGCGCACGTTGGTAAGGGCGCTAAAAGCCATCGCTTCCTCCGAGTCAAGCGCGCTGCCGCTAGGCCAGCCTGCAACGGTTTTGCCACTGAGCAACCCGAACGCGGAAATCTTGAGCGGCTCGAATGGGGCAGCAACAATCAGCAACTTCCCCCTGGATTTGAGGCCATTGACCGTGCTCGCAATCGCGTCGCTATGCGGCGCCGTTGCCAGAACCAGATCCGCGCCCCCGAGCTTATTCAAGGCTTCAGCGGCCGTCAGGGACTGCGTGTCTACATATTCGTGCGCTCCCAACTGACGCGCGAGATCTTCCTTACCGGGGCCGCTCGAAATAGCCACGGTACGAAAGCCCATTCGCGCCGCATATTGGATTGCTAGGTGACCCAGGCCACCAATGCCTTGAATGGCTACTGTGTCACCCGGACGTGCCCCGCTGTTGCGCAGAGCGTTAAACGTCGTGATACCTGCGCACAGCAGTGGTCCAGCTTCTACTGCATTGAGTGCCTCGGGGATCTTCGCGACAGCTTCCATGGGTGCCACCGCATACTCGGCGTAACCCCCGTCGAAGCTTATTCCGGTGATGAGTGCGTTTTCGCAGTCGATAAATCGACCCCGTGGACATGCGTTGCACTCAAAGCAGTGACCGCCATGCCAGCCTACGCCGACGCGATCACCGGGTCGCCACGCGGCTACGTTCGCACCGACCGCGTCGATGCGCCCCGCAATTTCATGCCCCGGGATTCGAGGCAATATAAGCCCCGGAAATGCTCCGGACTTCACGAACGCGTCACTGTGGCAGACCCCGCAAGCCTCGACCTTAATGCGAACCTGCCGTGCACCGGGCTCGGGAACATCCCTTTCCACCAACTCGAATGTGCCCCTAGGTTTCGACACTTGAATGGCCTTCATCTTAGGCATGCTTGCTCCTTTGCGGTCGCATCGCGTCTCGCGATGCTGCAGAACGTTATGCAAGCCAGTGCCGTGCGCAATACTTTCTGACGCAAGCCCCGGCAATTACGAACGGAATCCTCAATAACCCGAGTTCCAAGACATTTTTGGGGTCGTGGCCCTGTGTGGTCTCGGGGCGGGACCCCAGCCAAGGGCTCTGCAAGTCGCCAAGGACAACATCGGATCGAGTGGGTGCTTCAGCTGTCATATCCGAGTCTGCGTGGGCATGAGCCCACTTTGATGTTGAGCAGTTGCATTAACTCGGCCCGAGACTATGCGTTGTCTATCCAAATTCACAGGGCGGGCATTTCATGCCCGTGCTCACTAGCAAAGGACGTTGCAATGAGATTCGTCAAAGCTGCTGCGGTCCAACTGAGCCCCGTCCTCTATAGCCGCGAGGGAACGGTCGAAAAGGTAGTAGCCAAGATCCACGAGCTTGGCGCATGGTTTGGGGTCAGGGCGACGGCTCGGGTCTCTGCGCCGTGGATAGCAAGGCTGGCCGCATTGGTCAGCTCGCCTGCTGGGAGCACTACAACCCTCTGGCGCGTTACGCAATGTATAGTGGGAACGCTGACACCCATATTGCGGTTATTACTGGGCGACGCTCATGCTTTTCTTAGGCTCTTAGTTTCGGCGACGATTCAAGTCTCCTTGATGACGTATTTGGTCATGCCTCGCGTGACGCGTTGGTTGGGTCGCTGGCTATTCCCAAAGTGACCAATCCGCGCCGCTGGGGCTTGTGTCCGAACCCAACGCGGGGGCATCCGAGGTCGTGAGTTCCGGCGCACAGCGCTCGCCCAGTCAGGGTACTTGGCATCTCGTTGCAAGAGAACCAAGGGCGGTGTAATCTCCTCGTTTGGTAATTGTACAACAGTGGGGCGGCTCGTGAGTGTGTATGCGAACGCCATCGCGGCGACGAACCATTGAGTAGTAAGGGTGGCCCGGCGGTTCCGCATTAATGCAGCCAGCTAGTCGATTCGAGAGTCAACGACAAGATGGGGGATAGGAGTAACAGTCCTTGCACAGTATGGGGTTTATGAACCCTAATCATGACGATTTGGCGCGAACTCGATGAAAAGTCCAAAACTGAAAAGTCACTTCGACGCCATTCGCTTCCGACATAATGCCACTCTGACCGACGCGGCGTGAATCGTTCCGTTTCGTGTCTTGCGCAAAGCGGTTCGTGTTTCGAGTGAGGAGGATCGTTATGAGAAGTCCTATCCGTTTGATGTCATTGTCCACGTTACTCGCGGCCAGCATGGTGGCAGGAGTCGTCCCCGTCGCGCACGCGGATGAACGGCCGATGGTCGCACTCCAGCCCGACTGCGGGCCAGACGTCGCGCCGTACATGCACTATCCCGAGCAAGAGCCCAAGCTTCCGAAGGAAGTGATGGAGAAGCTCCTTCGCGACCAGATTAAGTACGTGTTCGTCATCTTCAATGAGAATCACTCGTTTGACAACGAGTATGGCACACTCCCAGGTGTCAACGGCCTCCACTCGGACGGCGAAAGGCCGCGCTCCGCGGCCAACACGCCCGGCTTCACGCAGAGCTATACCGACCAAATCTCGGGCGCCACAGTGTCCGTCCAGCCCTTCCGCATCGGGCCAGACCAGAACTCGACCGTGGTCAACAGCGTGGATCACTCGCACACGGGGCTCGCGACCAAGATCGATCCGGTCAACGGCGTGCCTCAGATGGACCACTTTGCCTATGACGAATACACGCGGTTCGCAAAGAACGGCGGCGCGGCAAACAATGCCAAGGGAACGCAATTCGCACGCCTCGTGATGTCGCACATCGACTGCGACACCATCCCGTTCTTCTGGCAGTGGGCCAGCCGCTTTACGATGTTCGACAACATCTTCGCCACCGAAGATACGCCCTCCACGCCGAACGCGATCGCGATGATCGCGGGCCAATCCGGCGAAACCCAGTGGGTCAAGCATGGTCCACAAGGCCAGACGTATACCGTCGGTTCGAACACCGGGACGACCCAGGGCCCGCCGCTCGTCAATGATCCGCAGCCATTCTACGGTTCGCAGTTCGACACGACGACGGTCAACAAGCAACCCGCGGGGCCGAACGAGAGTTATGCCAACACCAACATCGCGTCGAATATGACTTACGCGAGCCTACCGCTCACGTTCGAGGGTCGCAACGTCGCGTGGACCCTGAGCAAGAACCTGAACCCCGGCTTCGATCTGCCGGATATCCAGCAGGACATCTCCTATATTCAGCGGATGCACACCGATCCCGTGCCCTGGCGTTGGTACCAGGAAGGCTACGACCTCGAATCGACGGACACGAGCGGAACGGCATCGCACGCGGCGTACGTGAGCCACCACCAGGGGCCGCAATACTTTGGGTACATCGCGAACACGCCCCCGCTGCAGCCGAACCTCCGCGGCATGACCGACTTTTTCACGGACATGGCTAATCACAAGCTGCCGCATGGGGGCGTGTTCTACATTCGCGGCGGCTACACGAACCAGATGGGGCTTACGCCGGCCATCACCAATCCCAACACCCCGGCTGACGAGCGCGCGGCGATCATTGCAGCCAAGAGCGGCGATGACGACCACCCCAGTTACTCGGACCGCCAGCTCAGCGAGGCGATGGCCGCACGCGTCATCAACTCGGTAGCGGCAAACCGCGAGATCTGGGAGCATAGTGCCATCATCCTCACGTACGACGAGTCCGATGGCTTCTACGACCACGTGCCACCACGCATCTTGTCCTACGGTCCTGACAGCCTGCCGCAATCGCGCGGCGTACGCGTCCCGCTGATCCTGATCTCGCCGTTCGCTCGCGCCCACGCCGTATCGCACGCGGAAGGCGACCACAACGCCGTGATCGAGACGATCAACACGATCTTCGGTTTGCCCGCGCTGGCCAGTTTGCCCGACGAGAAGCAGGCGCTCGAGGCCGGCAACTCGCCCGCGTTCAATCAATTCGGGCCCGCAGGCTTCGAGCAGAAGTACCTTGGTCCGCGCGACATCAATTCGCCCATCACCGACAGCCTGCTGTCGGGCTTCGATCCGAGGCGCTTGCTCGGCTTGGCGCCTCTGATTCCGGCGGAGCTCGCGAGGATCCCCGAAACGGTCCTCACGAGCCTGCCGCACTACGGCGGTCACGGCTGTCAGGCGATCGGCATCGTTCCGGAAGACGTCCGGCAAGGGATTACAAATAACATTCCCGCTGGCTTCAACCCGCTGCCGAGCACTTACCCGACGGCAAACTGATCGGAAAACGAACGCAGTAAAAGCACGGAAGGGACGTGCACGCGCGTCCCTTCCGTGGTAGCGCGCACGGCGATTGATCGATGTCGAGGAACTCGATGCACGTGCGCTGGACGACAATCTTGCTGGCGGCAGGCTGCACACTCGCAAGTGCTTGCACGCAGCAGCGGCAGGGCGTTGGCCAAATGGGCGACGCCGCGGCAGATCCGGATGCAGCGCCGCCGCGCATGAATGCGACATCGCCCGAGACAGTACGGTCTCGCAGCGTGCTAGAGCGCGTGAAGGCGCGCGGCATGGTCCGCTGTGGTAGCGTGGAACGCCCAGGGCTCGCTCAACCCGGCGCGCAGGGCTGGAGTGGGCTCGAAGTTGACGTGTGCCGCGCGATTGCCGTTGCCACGGTCGGTTCCACCGATCGCATCGACTATCGCGAATACGAGGCCCCGCGGTCTTTCGATGCCGTCCGTACCGGGCAAGATGACGTATACTTTCTCACTGGATCGGAGGTGAACGAGCAGAAGCTCGCGGGGCAAGTCTTGCCGGTCGCCACTGTATTCATCGAATCTCACGCGGTAATGGTTCCGGCCAAAGCCCGTGAGCAGCATGTCGCCGATCTCGCAGGTTCCCGGATCTGCGCCATGATCGGCAGCTCTTCGGAGCGGAGCCTCGAGAATTATTTCGAGAACCTGCAAAAGTCGTGGTTTCGTCAGCCGTTTTCTGAAGACGGAGAGATGCAAGACGCATACAAAGTCCAGCTCTGCCGTGGTCTCGCGGGTGAGCTCACCTCCCTTGCCAAGATTGCGATCGAGCCTGGGATAAACCGTCTTTCAAGTCGCGTGCTTCCCGAGCCTTTGGAAGTGTTTCCAATTATGGCAATGACCAGCACGGATGACGCAAAGTGGGCCGCGATCGTCGCTTGGACGGTTCACACGCTCGTGAGCGCGGAGCGCCCCGAAAGCAAGTGGTATGCCGGCGGCACCAAAGCGATGCCGCTCGAAGCGCCCGAACTCGGCCTCGACCCGGACTGGCAGCGTCGGGTCACGATCGCTGTCGGCAATTACGGCGATATCTTCGAACGCAATCTCGGCAAAGGGTCGCCGCTGAAGCTCGAGCGCGGGCTCAATGCCAATCGCCTCAACGGCGGTCTGATGCTGAGCCCGTTTCTCGATTGACTCGCGGCGTCAGTTGCTGTTCCCGTGGTGCTAAGTACTTCAAGACGGTTGCGGTGCGGCTCGCGACGGATAGGCAATTTCGAGTGCCTTCGTGTAATCCGCCAGATACGCCGCCCGCTCGTCAGGAGTGAGTGCCTCGAGGTACGGCCTGATTCCCGTGCCTTTGACCCATTCGACGATGCTTGCGATGTCCGGCATCACGTGTTCGTACGTCGTTTGCCAGATGTTGACGCGTTCTGCATGCGGAGCCAAAAGGTCGTAGTAAAATGTGGGTGACTCAACCGGGGACACAGCACGGATGCCATCTAATCGGGTCGTCCAGGGTTCACCAAGACCCCGCATGAGCCGGTGACTGATTTCCCAGCACGCTATGCGCCCCGTTCGCCTGTTGAAGGCATGCAAAAGCAAGCTTGCAAGGATTGTCACGCACGTTGATCGCTTCGTGCCCATTCTGTAACTACGATGATCGGTCATGTTAGTTCGATGAAGTGATCGCGCGAATTGTTGCAAGTAACGCGGGGCTCAACCTCGGGCCACTGTGCCACGCCCCGTGCGAGATGAGAATGACATCAAGAGGTTACGCCAGAGCGCAGCACCCTTCCTGGGTGCCACGGAAGTGTTACTCGGTTGGCACACTCACTCTAGCGAACCGCTGTTAGCCTGCGGGGGCATTCAGAGTTTGAGAGGCGAATTTGGTGCCGCGATTGACATCGGTATTTGGGCCAATATGCAACAATGCCCGAGGAGGTCACGTGATTAAAGCCACGCCAATCCAAACACTTTTGGCCACGCTCTTATGTCTTGGGGTATCCCGACCCGTAGCTGCGCAATCTGCCAACACGACGTTCGAAGTTCCGGTGGTTTCCCCCTCGACCGAACCGAAGCGACTGGACGATCCCAATGATGCGTCCCGACGTCAACGCCAACCTGACGAGATTACGTATCAGGAAGATTCGTCTGCGACCGGCAACGGCCGCACTCTGCATTACCACCTCGACGCTACCCCAGATGCGCAGTCGCGCGAATCATCCTCGGTGGAGCACGGAACTGCCGCAAGGGCGATCGACGACGGTGCCATGGTTCCATATACCATGACCGCGCGCATTGAGAAGGGGCAGTCTTGGGTGCGCATGCTCGGGGGTTATGATACCGCCGCGAGTTCGGCACGCGCCCGGTCGGCAGCAGAATCGGCCGTGACGAGCTGGTTCGCGATTCGCGTTGACTATGAACATGGCCCCGGAACGGGGATCGATGATCGTGTTGGTCTTGGCGGGCGCTTCCAGGTCTTGAATCAAGACCGGCATGGGATCGATTTCGGCTTTGGGGCGTTTTACCAGCCTAGGGACTTTCGAGGCGAGGGTAACGTCGTGGGCGGCCTCATGCTCGGTCGGCGTTTTGGGCGGCTCGGTTTATTCGGCAGTGCACTTGTGGGCTCCGATCCAGAGGGCGACGACCAGGATACCGACGGTCGGCTGTCGATGTTGTACCGGGCAACGGACGCTGTGAGCGTCGGCTTGGACAATCGCTTACGTTACGTGTTGTCAACCGACCAGAAGCGATTCGGAACGATCATGACCGATTGGGAACTGCAGCTCGAGCCCACGGTCATGGTTAACTTGGGGCCGCTCGCGGTTTTGTCCGAAGCGGGGCTGAGTGCACTTCAGAACACCGGCCCAATTGGAATGCCCGAGAACCGTCGAGTCGTGCATACGGGCTTGATTGCGATGGCCGGAGCTGGTGCAGTATTTTAACAATGAGGTTTCGTAGGAGGAAGCAATGATGCGCTCATCACGTCTATCGTTCGTCGCGGCGAGCTACGCCGCACTATTGTCCGCTTGCAGCTCGACCGTGCCTTCGGAAGAGCCCACTCAAAAAACCGAGAATGCGATCGTTGCGTCGCAGCCGGATTCACCCAAGCGCCAACGCTTGGCGACAGGGCAATACGTGACCCCGACCGCCCTGCGTGGCTCTGTGCAGCAATCTCTGAACCCGGGCCTCGCCAACTACCCGAATTTCGTCGCCGGTGAGGCAGTGCGCTCGCAGCTCAGCCCCGACGGCATGACGCTGGCGGTGCTCTGCGCTGGGCAAAACTCGCTCTACGCGAGCGACGGCACGCTCGATGTCGCAGACTCGACTCAGTACATTTTCCTCTATGACGTGAGCGGCGCGAACAAGCAATCACCGCTACTAAAGCAGGTGCTACGGCCAACGAACTCCCACGTGGGCCTCGTGTTCTCTCTTGATGGCAACAAGTTGTACGCGGCGGGTGGTCGCGACGACGTCGTCAACGTCTTCGCGAAGAGCGCTGACGTCTGGGCGGCGGCCGGTACGATCAGCCTCGGCCACACCAAGGGCATCGGCAATGGCGTTGCTCCGAATGCTGGCGGCCTCGCGCTCTCGGCCGATGGCAAGACGCTCGTGGTCGTAAACAACTACAATGACTCGATCAGCGTTATCGACACCGACACGGCGACCGTGCGCTATGAGCACGACCTGCGCCCGTTCTTCGCCGGCAACGAAGGTCAGGTTGGCGGCGTTGGCGGCACGTTCCCGTTCGCGGTGGTCATCAAGGGCAACGAGATCGCCTACGTGACCTCCGATCGCGATCGTGAGGTAGTCGCAATCGACATCAGTTCGCCCACGGCGGGCCACCTCGTCAAACGCATCAAGCTCGACGGGAACGCGCTCGGCCTCACGCTCGACGGGTCCCAGCGTAGGCTGTACGTAGCACAAGACAACGCGGATCAGGTCGCCGTCATCGACACGACGACGAACAGCGTAGTCGCGAAGATCGATGCGCGCGCACCAGAGGGCTTGCTCCCCGAAGGGGACGACGCCCGCTACACCGGCGCTGGCACGTTCAGCGTGACGCTCTCACCCGACGGTCACACACTGTACACGGCCAATGCGGGTTCTAACTCGATCGCGGTGATCCGGATCGAGGAGAGCCGGCATGCTCAGGACTCCAGACTACGACGTCATCGGACTTATCCCGACGGCGTACGAGCCGCACGACATCACGTTCAGCCAAGATGGCTCCTTTATGTACATCGTCAATGGCAAGAGCATCACGGGCGCGAACCCCGACCATCTGGCAAGCAACACGGCCGCGATCACCCAGATCACCTACCCGGACGGTGGCGCGGCGGCAGCCGCAGCGGCGCGCGCGTCGAACGAATATCAATTCCAGCTCGAGCGCGCGACCCTCGTCGCGGCACCGGTGCCGAGTGACGGTCATGAACTCAACAGGCTAACGGCTCAGGTTGCCGAGAACAACTTCTACGCCGCCAACCCCGAAAGCGAACGCGTGATGCAGTTCCTTCGGAAGCGAATCAAGCACGTGATTTACATCGTCAAAGAGAATCGCACGTTCGATCAGATGCTCGGCGATCTCAACAACGGGGCGAATGCCGACAGCTCGATTACGCAATTTGGTCAAGCCATCACCCCGAACTTTCACCGTATCGCGAGCGAGTTCGTGACGCTGGACAATTTCAGGGATCCGGGCGACGGCAGCATGGACGGGTGGTCGTGGAGCCTGCAGGGGCGCGTCACCGACGTCGAAACGCTCACCCAGCAGATCAACTACGCGTTCGTCAACCGCGGCCTGTCGTATGAGTCGGAGGGCACCAACCGGGGTCTCCCGGTTAACTACGCCACCGTTGCTGAGCGCGACGCTGTGGCAGGCGTGGCCGGAACCACCAATTACTCGTTGCTCACTGCCAGCTTACCCGGTGGCACGGACAACGCGCTCACCGGCACGGGCAACCACGCTTCGTCCGATGCTCCGTTCGACGAACAGGGCGGCTACATCTTCCGCGCGGTTCTGCAAGCCGGCGGCACGGTACGCAACTACGGCATGTTGGTGAATAACATCGGCAGCATCGGCACGATAGCTGCGCCGATCTCGGACCCGTACTCGGTCGGCCAGATCGAGGTAGCGGCGCTCGACCCCGTGCTGGCACCGATGACCGACGTCTATTACCGCGGCTACGACCTGAACTATCCGGATCTTTGGCGTTACACGGAGTGGAAGCGGGAGTTCGACCAATACGTTACCAACGGGAACTTGCCGGACTTGTCGCTGGTGCGCGTGAGCCACGACCACATGGGCAACTTCGGGACGGCGCTCGCCGGCATCAACACGCCCGAGACGCAGCAAGCGGATGATGACGTTGCCGTCGGACTGATGGTTCAGGCTGTGGCTCACAGCCCGTACGCATCCGACACACTGTTCATCGTGATCGAAGACGACTGCCAGGACGGCCCCGACCACGTGGACTCGCATCGCTCGACCACCTACGTCGCCGGACCGTACGTGAAGCAGGGCGCGGTGGTCAGCACCTACTACAGCCAGGTCAACGTGATCCGCACCATCGAGGACCTGCTCGGGACACCGCACCTCAACCTGAACACGGCCTTCCAGCCGCCGATGACCGACGTGTTCGACATCCACTCTCTGCATTATTGGACGTACACGGCCGTGGCCTCGACCATCCTGCAAACGACGCAGGTGGCATCTCAAGTCACCGACCTTGGCGCGGTCTACGGAACGGGCCCAGCCATTACCCCAGCGCACGATGCTGCCTACTGGGCGAACGCAACCGCGGGTCTCGACTTCTCGGATGCCGATCGCGTGCCGACGGACAAGTTCAACCGGCTCCTCTGGAAGGGCCTCAAGGGCAACGCTCCCTACCCGATGCGAGGAGCAGGCCACAGGGCGGACGACTGAGCACCCCACAAAGAGCAGTCGAAATTGCATAGGGGCTCGAGGTAATTCCTCGAGTCCCCTCACCACACCACCCGGCATGCGGCTCGTTGTTTGTCATATCGCTGCGCAAGGAGGGCATGTGGCGCACAGCTACGGTCGCGGGAACACTTGAGGCCCCCGTCGAGCGCGGGACTGCCTCCAGCGAACAACACCGTTAGCACTGACGCGGGACTGCCTCCGGGATGCGATCCAAACGTACTGACATTTGGGCCTACCTGTGAGGTTTGCACTATCCCAGATGCGGTTGCGGCATTGCCTACAACAGCCGATGTAAGCGGTAGATCATGCCTCCTGATTGCCGGGCTCGTCTGGAATGGGAAACTGGTTGGAGTGACGAACTACACCCTGGACTGTCCTCCAAACGCAGAACCTCCGGCAAGTGTCGTCGCGTCGTGCTTGTACTTGGGCTCGGATGATGCCTCGCCAGACACGTACTACACCTGCACGTGCCAAGCAGTGGTGAATTACCACTAAAGGTCGCACGGCAAAAAGTCCTGGATAAACGCCTCACGCAACGCTCTCTCGCAATGGTTGGCTCGGTGACGAGATCGGGGGCATTGCAAGGTCGCAAGGTCGCATCCCGCTTAAGATTTGCCCAACGCTGCACGAAGGGTTCAAGTCCCTCCCCAGCGGTGGGTGAGCCAATGTACGAGCTCAAATATGCAACGCGAAGAAATCGCACCTAGATACCCCCCAAGGATGGGGTTGGGGGGTTTGAAGTCCTTCCGCAGCGGGGAAGGATTTAGGATGGGAAGAACAAAATCCCTCGTAGGGACCAGGGCGAAACGTAAATGGCCCACGGCCATTTCCGTGCCGTCCAGACAAAATCAAATCAACTCGCGATAAACAGACTCTGTCTGTTTGGCCGTAACGTCCCAACTAAAGCCATAGGCCGCTTTGACGCGCCCACGCTCCCCCATCTGCTGGGCTTTGCCAAAATCGCTGAACACGGCGTTGATGCCCCAACTGATGCTTGGCGGATTATCATAGACGACCATGCCGTTGACACCGTGATGCACCAAATCCTGCACGTCCATCTTGTAGGTGACCACCACAGGCTTGCGTGCGGCCCAGCCCTCGAGCACACGTGGGCCGAAACTCTCGCGGCGGCTGGGAACGCACACGACGTTGACGGCACGATAAAGCGGCAGCCTATCACTCGGCTCGGGGAAGAAACGAATGGAGTCGCTTATGCCAAGGTCGGCCGCGCGCGACACCAGATACGAATGCATCTCTCCGTCGCCGACGAACAGGAATTTAGCGTCCTTGCGAACATCGAGTACGGCAGGTATCGCATCCATCAGTAGATCGGGGCCATCGTCCCAACCGAAGCGACCAACGAACAAGACCGTTGGATCGAGTGGGCCAATTTCGTGCAACTTGCGCACTTCGCCGACATCGATCATGCGATCGAACCAGGTGCAGTGGATGCCGCTGCGGATCGTACGCACCTTGTCGTTCGATACGTGATACAGCCAAGAAACCTCGTCAGCGAGCGCAGCGCTCGTGGCGATGATGCGATCGGCGACATACGCCCCTTCGGCTTCGATAGCAGCAATTCGCCCCGATTGCGGCCCTCGATTGCCCGAACGACCAAATTCCGTCGAATGAAACGTCACGATGACGCGGCGCCCTCGATCATTCTTCGTCTGCACGATGCCCTTGACGCATAACCAATCATGCCCGTGAACGACGTCGAACGGGGCTCCCTGATAGGCCTCCGTCTGAGCCATGAAATAGGCAAAGGCATTGCCCATGTTGTTCATTTCGGTAACGAAATCCGAGTTCAGCTCAATCGGGCAGCGGTGATAATGGACACCGTCAACGCAGTCATACGTTGTTTGACCGGCACCTAACCGAGCAAAGACATGTACTTCATTGCCGCGCCGTTCGAGAGCCGCTGCCAACTCGGTAACGTGCGAAGATACGGCACCGACTGCCACGCTATGCAAGCTCTCCCAAGCAAACAATGCTATTTTCACGGATGAGCTCCCCGGTCCGAATCACGCGGCGGGTCCGCGTCGTTGCAACCAATTGCCACCTCAGGGCTATAACCCGAATAGCGGGGAATTCGGAAGCTTTGGTCACTTCGCAGCGGCAAGGGATACGAATCGCCGTTGCGAAGGTATGGAATTGCTCAGGCCGGCCTTTTGCTCCTGACGGCAGATCGGCTCGGAAACGACGTGGGGCATACGGCCCAGTGGCCTGTAAATTGGATAAACCAATACTTGACTCGATGCCGGCCAAGAGCTTAATTGCCGCGGCCTTGGACCCTGCCCCCAGCCCATTTCGACGCCGCAAGTGAATACGGCGTCGGATCCCTGCTCAGTTGGCAGCTCCAGGATTTCACAGGGATCCGGAAAGCGCACGGGCTGTCGTAACCTATTGAACTCAATGGTTTTTATGCACTCTATCGTCCTTGTAAAGCAAGTGCCCGACACGGCGAACATCACTGGCAAGGTGATGAACGACGACGGCACGGTGAACCGCTCGAAGCTTCCCGCCGTGCTCAACATTGAAGATCGTTCCGCGCTCGAACTGGCGCTAGCGGTGCGGGATCGCTTCGGCGGACGGGTCACGGTGGTTTCAATGGGTCCGCCCCGGGCTTCCGACGTGCTGCGGGAATGCTTGTACATGGGCGCCGACGCCGCGTGCCTCGTCAGCGACAGAAAGTTCGCGGGCGCCGACACGTTAGCGACCTCGTACGTGCTTTCCAAGGCGATCAGAAAGCTTGCGCCCTTCGATCTCGTATTTGCGGGGCGACAGGCCATTGATGGCGATACGGCCCAGGTCGGGCCGCAAACCGCAGAAAAACTCGGACTTTCGCAGATCACGTACACTGAGTCGATTCTCGACATCGTAGACCAAATGATCACCGTCAAGCGCCGCATTGACGGAGGGTATGAGGTACTCAAGGCACGCTTGCCGGTGGTCTTGACTGTCATCAAAGACGCAGCCACGCCCCGGCCGTTCAGCGCCAAGCGACTGATGGCTTTCAAGAACGCTTGCACGCTCATGGAACTCGAGAAACTGGCCGAGGACAACACTCTGCTCTACGTGGATAAACTCGTAGAAGAGTACCGCCAGCGCAATCTCTACATCAATACGCTCACGGCCGATGATCTCGAAATCCAGCCCGAACGCTGTGGCCTCAAAGGATCTCCCACGCGCGTGTACAAGATCGATTCCGTCGTACTTGCCGGACGCGATCGTCAGAACATCGAACCGACGCGAGAGGGCCTCAGCGGGCTCGTCAACGCGCTGCTACGCGACCACATTCTTGGATAGGTTTAGGGATGACTGAATTCAACAACAACGACGTATGGGTGTTCGTCGAGCAACGCGACGGTAAGGCTGCGGACGTAAGCTTCGAGTTGCTCTGCAAAGGTCGCAAACTTGCCGAGGCAATGCAGAGCCGGCTGCTGGCCATCGTCATGGGTCATGAGGTGGCCGGTATCGCGACTCAGTGCTTCAGATACGGCGCCGATGAAGTGCTGCTCATCAGTAACCCGGCGCTGGAACATTACCGCACGCGACCCTACGAACGCCACCTAGCCAAGCTGGTTCTCGAACAACGCCCTCGAATCGTCTTGTTCGGAGCGACCGTCATCGGCCGCGATTTGGCGCCGCGAATTGCATCCGCTACTCAAAGCGGGCTTACCGCCGATTGTACGGATTTGCAGGTCGCCGATGTCACCTACCTGCGCCAACCCTACTCGCGCCTTTTGCTTCAGATCCGGCCCGCGTTCGGCGGCAATATCATTGCCACGATCATTACGCCGGACACGCACACGCAAATGGCCACCGTGCGTGAAGGCGTCATGGAAATGGCGCCGAGCGTACACCCGCGCCAACCCGCAATTACGGAGATTGCCTTCACGCCTGACCCGACCGATGACTTGGTACAGATCATCGAACGGCATCGCGAGCAATCCAAGAACAATCTAAAGGGCGCGCCGATTGTCGTCGCCGGCGGCTATGGACTTGGCAATCGCGAGAACTTCAAGCTAGTGCACGAGCTTGCCAAAGTGCTCGGCGCCGAAGTCGCCGGCAGCCGTGCGGCCGTGGACGCTGGTTTCGTTCCCTCGGAGCGGCAAGTGGGCCAGACGGGGTTGACGATTCGCCCGAAACTCTACATTGCAATCGGTATATCAGGGGCCATCCAGCATCGCGCTGGCATGCAGGAATCGAATAAGATTATTGCCATCAATGTGGACCCTGAAGCTCCCATTTTCGATGTCGCGCATTACGGAATCGTCGGAGATGCCATGGACGTCGTGCCCAAATTGATCGACGTCTACAAGGCACGCCTCAAATAGGACAGTCGAAATGCCCAACTTCTTTACCGAAAACGCGGACCTGCTCTTTCATTATTCGCAATTCGATCTCAAGGAGAGCGTCGCCATCGCCGAAAATGGTTATGCCAACCATGACGCATATCCGTATGCTCCGGTCGACTACGACGATGCGATGCGCAACTATCGCATGTTGCTTGAATTGATCGGCAATATTGCCGGCAATTCAATCGCCACGCGCGCGGCCCAGGTCGAACGAGGAAGGCGCGGTCTTCAAAGAGGGCAAGGTTCACTACGCAGCGGGGACCTCGAAGAACCTGGAAGAGCTGACCAAGGCGGAGTTGATGGGCATGATCCTACCGTACCGCTTTGGCGGCATCAACGCGCCGTTCGCGGTCTACAACATGGCCATTGAAATTGTCTCGCGCGCCGACGCTTCACTGATGAATATTTTCGGCCTGCAGGACATCGCGGATTGCCTCAACAAATTCGGCAGTGAGGAGCAACGCGCGGAGTTTCTTCCCGGCTTCTGCACCGGCGAGTTTACCGGAGCGATGGCACTCACCGAGCCGGACGCCGGCAGCGATCTGCAAGCTTGCAAACTGCAGGCGACTCAGGATGATCGCGGCATCTGGCGCCTGCGCGGCGTCAAGCGATTCATTACCAATGGTAACGGCCAGGTACTCCTGGTGCTGGCGCGCAGCGAACCGAGTACCAAGGACGCGCGCGGTCTGTCGATGTTCGTGTGCCGCGCCGACGATACCGTGGTGGTTCGACGTATCGAACACAAGCTTGGCATTCACGGCTCTCCAACATGCGAACTGCAATTCAAGGACACCAAAGCTCAGCTCGTCGGTAAGCGAAGGATGGGCCTCATCAAGTATGTCCTGGACCTGATGTATCGCGCCAGAATGGGCGTGTCTGCCCAGGCGCTGGGCATCTCGCAGGCGGCTTACGAAGAAGCACTGAAATACGCCAAGGAACGCGTGCAATTCGGCAAGCCAATCTACGAGATCCCCGTCGTCTCCAACATGCTGATTGACATGCGCGTCGCGCTCGAAGTCAACCGCGCGCTGTTCTACAAGGCAACGCTGTTGGTCAACTTGAAAGAGCGGCTTGAACAGCAGATTACCAACCTGAAAGATAAAGGCGAATCGACGACCGATTTATCGGCGCGCCTTCGCGACTTGACCAAGATCGCGGGTTTCTTGACGCCCGTGTGCAAATACATACTCACCGAGGGGTGCAACCGCATTACGTACGATGCGCTGCAAATCCACGGCGGCGCGGGCTATATGAAGGAATTCAGGGTCGAACGCCTGGCGCGCGACGCACGAATTACCAATATCTACGAGGGCACATCGCAGCTGCAAATCGTCGCCGCAACTGGCGGCGTCATCACCGATGTGCTCAAGGACTTTTTCGAAAGTCACGCCATCAAAGAGTACAAAGGCGCGACATCCGGGCTTGCGGCCCACGTTCAGGAGATCCGCGAGCTTTTCCTTGACAGCCTTCGACTCGTCAACGACAGAAAAGACGGGGTTTTCCAGGAAGTCGCGGCAAAGTCACTGGTCGAGATGTACGTCAGCGGTTACCTCGGCTACGTGTTGCTCGATCAGGCCGAAGTCGAAGATCGCAAGCTGTTCGTTGCGCACCGCTACATCCTTCGAAGCCTTTCCGAGGCCCGGATGCACAACGAATCCATCAAAAACGGCGCCTTCGCGGACCTGCTGCACGCGAACAAGATTCTCGTGTAGACATTCGATGAACTCGGATAATTGCACAGGAAGGGCGGAAGGACGGAAGGGTTTCGTTTCAAAATATCAACTCTTCCGATCTTCTGATCTTCCTGTGCAATTATTCAGGAACGAAACTCGGGGCGCCCTCGCGCGTCCGAGGCGCGAGGTAAGCAGCCGGTAGGTTCGTGCCGGAAGGGCCCCGGCGGAGCGCGCGGAACCCTGCTCGCCCAACGTCAATGTGCGCAAAGTGTGCTTGCATTTCACCTACATTGGCACGCAAAGCGTTTTCCGATATGCTCGATCAGATTGACTGTCTTTGATCGATTTCTGTCGCTGCTCGACCGCCCCGATGTGTCCGAATTGTCACTGTGCACGGGTTCGCTGGCGGGCGTGCGGATTGGGGCTGACGTTCACCCGATTACGCAGCGGCCGCTTCGCGTCAACGACATCTTGTCCATCATTGCCAAGACGCCGGTCGAGAACCTGCTTCTCGAACACACGGGGGATTTCGAACAGGTCATTGAATACCAGTCGCGGCGGTTGCATGTAAGCGTAGTTCGCCCGCCAGGCATGATTCAAATCGCGATTCGTCTGCAAGGTGCCCAGCCACAGTCCCCGATCGCGCTAGACCTGGATGAGCCAAGTTTCGGTGATACCGAGCCCGAGACGAAGAGTGCTCCTATTTCGTCACGCACGTTGACGGCGCCCAAAATGGCGAGCGTCGAGCCCGCGGTCGCGAGCCGAGCCCTGCCGCCGCTACTGAAGAAGGCGCTGCGCGAGGGCCTGTCCGACATTCATCTCACATCGGATGAGCCGCCACGCGTTCGCCGAGTCGGCAAACTCGTGGCATTTGACTCGGTCATCGGCCACGAACAGCTCAACGCAATGCTGGAGCCATTGCTCGATGTACGGCAACGCGAAGCCATCGAGCGGCACGGCTACGCCGATTTCTCGTTCCAGATGCCCGAGGTCGGTCGCATGCGCGTCAATGTGTGCCGCCAACGCACGGGGCTCAAAGCTTGCATTCGTTTGATACCCGATCGAATTCCAACGCTCGCATCATTGGAGCTGCCGGCAGAACTGTCGAGGGTACAAGACTATCATCAAGGCCTAATCGTCATCTCGGGCCCGAATGGCCACGGTAAGACGACCACACTCGCAGCGCTGGTCGGTCTGTACAACGAAACGCGGCCCGCTCACATCATCACCGTTGAGGACCCCGTCGAATATGTCCACCCACCAAAGCTCGCCGTCGTTAGCCAGCGGGAAGTCGGTGTGCACACGAAGACATTTCAATCGGCTCTCAAAGGCGCGCTGCGCGAAGACCCTGACATCATCGCAATCGGCGAGCTCCGGGATCGCGAAACGGTCCAGATGGCACTAACGGCCTCCGAGACGGGCCACATCGTGCTTGCGACGATGAGCACGCCCAACGGGGCAAGCACGATTGAGCGACTGATCGACATGTTTGCACCCGAAGACCAGGCCCAGGTGCGCGCAACGCTGGCTGGCGCCCTGAAACTCATCATTAGCCAGCGATTGGTGCCCTCACTCGACGGACGAAGGCTCGTGCCAGCCGCCGAGCTTATCACTGGCAACATACCGCTCTGGACCCTGATTCGCGACAACAAGCTCTACCAACTGCCAAGCTTGCTGCAGCGCGGACGCGCCTACGGCATGATTCGCGTCGAGGACAGCTTGAACGAATGGCTCGAACGCGGCGTCATCGACCTGGCAACAGCGCGCGCGTTCGCCGACGATCCAAGGAACATCGGAGCCAGCACCCGCGCGGAGCCCATACGCAACCCTGCTGATTCGCCCGGCATGGCGGGCCTATTCAGAAAGAAGACTTGAGTTTTCCGAAGGATCCCGGATGCCCGCAATTCATGCCCTATTCGATGCGCTGCTCGAGCATAAGGGGTCCGATCTGCACCTATCGGTCGGCTACCCTCCGATGTTGCGCGTTCGTGGCGATCTCGAGCCTTGCCGCAAACAACCCCTCGAACGGAAGACGATTGAATCGCTCATGTTCGAGATTGTCGATCACACAAGGCTCGAACAGTTCAAAGATACGGGCGATTTGGATTTCGCGTACTCCTACGAGGAAAAGGCCAGGTTTCGCGCCAACTACTTGAAAAAGATAACGGGCCCGGGCGCCGTCTTTCGCACGATCCCAACGACAATTCTGAGCGCCGCCGACTTGGGTCTTGCCCCCGTGATGTTGAGTCTCTGCGAGCGGCGTTCGGGGCTGATTCTTGTCACGGGTCCCACCGGTAGCGGCAAGAGTACGACGCTCGCGGCGCTTCTGTCGCACATCAATCACAACCGCGATGGGCATATTCTGACCATTGAAGATCCCGTCGAATTCGTCCATAAGCCCGCGCGCTGTCAGATCACGCACCGCGAAGTGGGTATCGACACGCCGTCGTTTCAGGACGCCATTCGTAGCGCAATTCGCGAAGATGCCGATGTGATATTGGTTGGAGAATTGCGCGGGCCGGACACGATGCGCCTCGCGCTGCAGCTGGCAAGTTTCGGCGTGCTCGTGTTCGCCACGGTTCACACCAACTCGGCAACGGCGACCATCGACCGGTTCGTCAATGCCTTCCCTGCCGCGCAGCAGCCGCAAATTCGCGGCATGCTCGCCGACTCGCTTGCCGGCATCATCGCTCAGCAGCTTCTGAAGCGGGCCGACAAGAGCGGCCGCCTGGCAGTGCACGAGATTCTGATCGCCAATACGGCCGTTGCCTCGACGATTCGCGAATCTAAGACCATGATGATCCCAAGCCTCATTCAAGCCGGCGCGCAGTTCGGCATGCAATCGATGGATGCGGCGCTCGAGCGACTGGTACGCGACGACATCGTCACTGCCCGCGACGCTTTCGAAAAGGCGCTCGACAAGGAATCATTCTCGAAACTTCCCGTCGTAGCCGGAGGGTTGGGGCAGGCATAATCTGCGGGCGCAATTTTTTTTGGCGCTGCGGCACGGAAAGACGTGCTGGCGCTGCTTGCTGCTTGCTGCATGCCGCTGGCCGCTTGCCGCTTGCCGCTGGCTGCCGGCTGCCGCTGTCTATCTTGCGAATGGGTTGCGCGTTGTGAGTTCGGGGAAGAGCGCAAAGTCGCGATCGCGCGTGAGCAGCCATTTTACGCCGTGCGCGACGCACAGCGCTGCCACGCGGGCGTCGTGAATCACCGGCCCAACGACTCGCGGGCGTGCGGCGAAGGATTCGAACAACTCGTGGAACCCTTCGGGCTCCGACAACATGACGATCGACGGCGACCCCAGCCATGCGCGCACCTGCTGCCACGCTTCAACAGGGGCGCTGGCTGCGGATTTCCAGATGCGAGGATTCGTGACGACGCTGAAGAATTCGTACACGCAGGGCCAAGGAATAGCCCAGGGCGCACTTCCGGTCGCGAGCCGTTCAATGGTGGCCTTTGCCAGGTCGTGTTCGGCAGCTTCGCGGCGATGCGCGTAGACGAGAATGTTCGTATCGACGGCAATCACCGTGGCTCACCCTGCCCATAGATTTCGGCGCGCAGATCTTGCCACGACAATGTCTCTAGGGGATTCGATGCGTTTGCGTCACCAACGCTGCAATCGGGCAATTCGTAAGTGGCCGTGGTTCGTTGTGAGTCCAGGACGTGCCGGAGGCCGTCTTCGACGAGCGCGCGCAAGGGTCGTCCGCATTGTTTGGAGAGGCGCTTGGCGCGCCGCAGTAGTTGGTCCTGGATGTCCAAGGTTGTCTTCACGAATTGAAGTTTGCCATATTAGCCATATTGATCAATATGGCTTAGCCATATTGATGGGGATTTGTATATGTTCTTCAATAAGTTCCGATGGTTGTGGACGGCTGTGCGGAGAGTGTTTCGGCTGGCGGCTTTCGGCTGGCGGCTGGCGGCTGGCGGCTGGGCGGCAACCGCTTTCGGTCGCTTGCTGTCGGCGGCGGTCCAGTGCGTTCTGGAATGGCTCAGAACAGCTTGGGGAACAAGGTTTCTGCAGCCGTCGCTGAGATGCGCAGCGATACCGGCCCCTTCGGAGTTTTCGAGGTCAGAAGTTCCACAGCCGTGAGTTGACTGAGGACATCCCGCGCTGCGCGATCGCGGAGCCCCGTGATCCGCGCGGAGCTTCCCCGCGGGCAACTTCCCCGCGGAGCCATACGTCACGAGCGATGGCCGTTGCCGTGTTGGGCGGCCCACGTTGCGCGACCATCGGGATGTCGCAGGAAATGATGACTACCTTTAACGCGTACGACGGCAAAACCTGCGCGCTTAAGGGCAGCAATAACCTCACGGCCACGTAACTTGGGCAATCGTGCCATTCTCAGATCGCGATTCTCTGCACACCGATGAACTCCGTCGTGGCGAATGCCTCCTTCGAATCGACAGGAGGCATTCGCTGCCACGAGAACTCGCGCCGTAGTTCCTCCCCCCTAAAATGCAACGGCCAGTGACAGGCGTAGCCTGGCGCGCCGTCAGTTCAAGGTCGGGCCGGCCGAGAGCGATACAGCAAGGCCCTGCCCCAGCCTGGCTCCCAGTTGCCGCAGCAAGCCAACGCCTTGCCCCGCGTGGGCCAACCCATGCCTGCAAGGGGCATGTCGATTTTTAGCAACGGTCGGACGCGACTGACCGAAATGTACGGTGAACAGGGCGCAGACTGAGCCTTGTATGACTGCTGGCGGTCGCTTTTGCGGCCAGCCACCCTTTCGAATCATAGGTAAACCATGACTACGGCGACCAGGAAGCGTGACAAGCGGACTTACTATCCTTCAAAGACGTTTGACGATGAATTGGAGGCTTTCGTGAAGCTGGCCAAAAGCGAGGGCTGGCATTTCTCGGGCATCGATCTCGAGCAGATTGCGCGGGATGCCATCGAGCAGCGGGTCGAGCGCGCGGAGTACGTTGCCGCCGAGGCGCGGTTCAATGATTTGCACGAGCAGTTTGGGTTGGCGCAAGAGGGGCGCTATCAGCGGTTCGCTGCCGCGCTCAATGCCGCCCGGGCGGCATTCCGTGGGAACGAGACAATAATGGCGCAGCTAGACGCGTCTAGGCCGCTTGCGCGGCGGACAGCTTTGAGGCTCGTCGCAGCCGCCGAGTTGGAGTCGTGCCGAGGCTCACGCGAGCCTGCAGGTCAACTTTAAAGTCCTGTCCCGGGCTCACGTGAGCCTCCCATATATTGTCACGTGTTATCACGGAGGCTCGCGTGAGCCTCCGATCGAACTCGAAAGTCCCATCGGATGCTCACGCCAGACAGCGTAGCGAGAATTTCGTTCGCGCCGACGCTGATTCGCCAGTCACGATGGAATCGCGAAGTCGATCCGAGGCTCACGCGAGCCTCCAGGTTGACTTGAAAGTCTTGTCCGGGGCTCACGCGAGCCTCCAGGTTGACTTGAAAGTCTTGTCCGGGGCTCACGTGAGCCTCCGGTCCACTTGAAAGTTCGATCCGGGCTCGGCTGAGCCTCAAACGGACTTTGACAGCCGCAATGAAAAGCTGGCACATGGGCAGATCACGCGAGGCCATGCAGCGCGATGCATGCCGACGGCAGAGTCTTGCTTGCCAGAGGCAACGCCTTGCCTCCGACAAGCAACCGGTGGCCGCCCCGTGACAAGGTCATGCCTTGTGGCGGCATCGACTGGCCTTGGCGAGACTGTGAATTGCCTGTGTGCAATTCGTCGATGCCTCCACGAGGCTATTGAATTCGAACGCAATGCAACGAGATGCCTTCGCGACACAGAGGCAATCGTCATTGCGCTTTGAGCATTGACGCGAACACGATCGCAGACGCTAACGCGATTGCGATCAGGTGCGCGCATTTGGCTTGCTTTTAGCTGGATTCGGTGCCGCAGCGTTTACGTCAGCGTCTACGTCAACGTCTACGTCAGCGTCTACGTCAGCGTCTACGTCAACGACTACGTCAACGACTACGTCAGCGTCAGCGTCAGCGTCAACGTCTACGTCAACGTCAACGTCAACGTTGGATTCAGTGAATCAGAAAAATCAAAAGTGGAAGGCAGGAAGGGGGCAATGCGCAACGTATATGGATTGTCTGCGAGCAATCAAGCTCGCTGAACATAACGGAGTCAGTCATGGATACTATTAATTCAGTAGTCAATACAAACACGAATACCAACGCCACCACCGATCCAGCCGCGCAGGGCCCTCGTTATCGCGGGGCGTTCACGCGGCTTCTCCAAGCCATTCGATCGCTCTCGGCAGAGAATTATGCCCCCGTCAATCTTGATGTGATGTCTTCGATTCGGACGACCGAAGGCGTCCTGCCCAAGATCGCCAACATGAAGCCGTTGATCGCACAGCTACTACCGCAATTCCCAATGGAGCTCTTCGATCAGTTGGAGGATCGGGCGCTCGCACTGGGGCACGCGCAGACCGTGTACGAGAGTGCGCAGCAGCCACCCGCGATTCTGCAAACCCTGTCCGACGAAGCCACCGCCGCGCACGACGTGGCGCTCTCGGAGGTCAATACACAGATCAAGCGTGGGCTCATTCCGGCCCAGGCCCTAGGCGGCCTAAAGGGCGGCAATGGCTATCGTAACCTCGCCGACGATCTGTTCACGCTGTCCGAAACGATGAAGAGCAATTGGAGCACAATCTCGGGCCGCACGAGCATGACGATGGACGAACTCGATCGCATGGAGAATCTCGCCGACCAGATCAACCAAGCCCTTGGGATTCGCGAGCAAATGCCGGAACTCCAGGCAGCCGCCGCGCGCGACCGTCAGGCCGCCTACACGTTATTCATCGAGGCGTACGACGAGGTGCGCGCGGCCATTGCCTACGTGCGTCGCAAGGAAGATGACGTGGACACCATTATGCCGTCGCTTTACGCGGGGCGTAATGGCGGCAAGAAGAAGCCCGTCGTTAACGAGCCGAAGCCCAGACCGCCCGTGGTCACACCAGAAACTGACAACTCGCCCGTTGTCGCACCCGTAGTTACTCCCGCCGTGCATGCAGCAGCGGAAACCAAGGTCGGAACCCCTTCGCCAACGAAACCGCTTAGCGCAGCCGTAATTGAAAACGGGCCGTTCATGAAGTGAAAGTGATGCCCTTGCATCGTCCACACTTCGTCTGACGCCGCCGGGCCTAAGGGACCCGGCGGCGCACAGTAAGTGAGTCAAGGAGTTGTTCGAGAGAACAAAACGACCATGTCAAGAACACTTGCACTAAACCTTGGCGCGTGGCGCACCATGACCGCAATCGAAGGCGCGGGATTTCTGCGCCTGCCGACAAATCATCTCCTTACGCATACGGTGATTGTCGGCATGACAGGTAGCGGAAAGAGCGGCCTAGTCACTGTGCTCGTCGAAGAGTCTCTGCGTGCTGGGGTGCCGACAATCATTATTGACGTGAAAGGAGATCTTCCCAATCTGCTTCTCACCCTCCAGAACTTCGACCCCAGGCTTATGGCGCCCTGGGTCGAAGGCGCCGGGGAAGTGGACGCCGACTCCAATGTGGCTCTGGCAACCGAGCGGTCCGATGCTCGGCAAAAGGCCCTCGCAGCCGCTGGTATCGGCGAAGCCGAGCTTCAAGAGTTCTGCGACACGACTTCGATTCGCGTGATTACACCGGGCGCCACGTCAGGCGAGTCATTACACGTGCTCTCGGCGCTCGAGCGTCGCTCGTCACGCTGGGACACGGATCCTGAATCGGCCCGCAATGCCCTCTCTGCTGCCATTTCTTTGGTCTTGCGCCTACTTGGACGCGATCCTGATCCGGCCAAGAGCCGTGAACACGTGCTCTTGAGCGTGTTCGCGGAACGCCGACTCGCGGCGGGTCAAAACGCCGATATTGGCAGCTTGATGCAAGATCTCTCGAACCCGCCGATATCGCAAATCGGCGCACTACCGCTCAACTCGTTTCTGAAGAAGCGCGAGCGCAGCAATCTCGCCGCCGCACTGAACAATCTACTAGCGTCGCCCACCTTTTGTAGCTGGCGCAAGGGCACGAGCCTGGATATCGCGGAATGGGTCGCGCCAAAGAATGGCCGTACACCTGCCGTCATCGTCAGCGTCGCGCACCTCGACGAAGAAGAGCGCGCGCTCGTGCTCGGCGTGCTGCTCGAGGAGATCCTGTCGTGGGTCAGGGGGCTGCCTGGCTCGGAGCGATTGAAGGCCCTCATCGTCTTCGACGAAGTCTACGGCTTTCTACCGCCCCACCCTGCCAATCCGCCCACAAAGCGCCCGATTGTGGCGCTGATGAAACAGGCGCGCGCCTTTGGCGTCGGCGTCGTCGTCGCAACGCAAAACCCAATGGACCTCGACTACCGCGCGCTCTCGAACGCAGGCCTCTGGTGCATTGGACGCCTCCAGACCGACGCCGATCGCGCGAGAGTTCTCGACGGGCTCGCGGGTGCAAGCCAAAAAGGCGAACACTCCGAAGCCGAGCTCGCGCATGTCGTTCAGCGGCTGGCGCCGAGGTGGTTCATCGTCAAAAATGCACACGCCGCATCTGTCGGCCCCCTCCTGCTTCATCCGCGCGAGACAATGTCGCTAATGCGCGGCCCCATGACGCGCACCGAGATTCTCAAGGCCCGGCAATATCGAGCCGAGCTCGAAGGAGTCGAGCTACCGCCGAACAGCATCGCGCGTCCGCAACAACTGATCGAGATCCCCGAGAGCATTCACAGGCCGAAGATGTTCGGATTCGCCGACGCGGACAGCGAGAATTGACCCTGCTTTACCACCAAGGGTGGCTCTGACTTTGCACAGGAAGGACGGAAGAACGGAAGATGTTTTGAAAATAAAACAAACATTGATCACTGAGCACGACTGAACCATCGGCAACCCTTACGTCCCTTCCGTGCCTTCCAGTGAACAATAGCTTTGCTCGTAACTTTTGATCACTGACCTCAGAAGGAATACGCTCATGACCACAGCACAACCCGTACCCGAATCTTCGAAGCAACCAGCGACAACGCTGCTCTCGCACTCGATCAATCCGCCCCCGCTCGATGGCACGCGGCTTTGGACGAAACCGGTCACGCCGGCCATGACCGCCTGGGCCGTCTCCATTCTCAACAGCCCGGGCGCCTACCCCATGTTCTCGACGGCCTTTCACCAATTCGGCTCGGACAACGTCATGGCGCGCGTCGAGTGGCATGCGTGGACGTATCGCAACGGGGTCAAAGTCGCCGGCCAATTCCGCGGCGTCACACTGTATGAAGTCATCGCTCCACTTGCACCTTATGTCGAAGGCGTTGATGTCTCCTGGTACCAGCAGAAGATTGATTGGAAGCAAGTGGCCACGTGCAAGGCATTTGTCTTCATCAAAGCAACGGAGGGCACCTCGCTCGAAGACAAGCAATTCGCCTCCAATTGGTCGGCCGCGCGCGACGCCGGACTATTGCGCGGAGCGTATCACTTCCTGCACCCTAGCGTCAACGCAATGAAACAGGCGGAGTTCTTCCTGTCCAAGGTCGTCACATGTGAACTGCCGCCCGTGCTCGACGTGGAGGCGACGGACAATGTGCCGAGCGCAAAGCTGGTTCAATGTGTGAAAACCTGGGTCGAACACGTCGCGGCCCGCCTTCGGCGGCCGCTGATCTACGCTTCGCCGTCGTTTTGGCAGAAGCTACCCGCATCCGACATTGAACAAGAGGCAGATCTCTGGATCGCGGAGTGGGAATGCCAGCACCCGTGCAAAATGGGCGCTTGGCCCGGGTGGTCATTTTGGCAATACACGTCGCGCGGGGCCGTGCCGGGGATCGCGGGGAGCGTCGATTTGAATCGGTTCAATGGCACGGTTGACGACTTGTACGCGTATTTGACTCGCACTTCCGGTGGCAGCGTCGTCAACCCGAGGTCATTCGATTTGACGACTGTTATGGGGGTGCAGCGGGCATTGAATTTCCTCAGGATAGCCGAGCCGCCGCTGATTGAAGATGGCATCAATGGGCCGAAGACCAAAGCCGCTGTGCGGGAATTTCAGAGGGAGAACGGGCTTGTTGTTGACGGGGTCGTTGGGGAGGAGACGCGATGTCGGCTGGCAGCGAAGTTGGAAGAGCCGCCCGAGGCTTGAGAGGGGGCCGGCTGCAACTGCCTGCTGGCTGAATTTGCCCCCGCCCGCGGCGTTCCGCCCACCGCGTCTTGCCTGCTGCTTACCGCCGGTTCATGTCCGGATGGGTTCGTATTGCCGCAACCAGAGTTTGCCTGTGACCGATGATCGAACATGCGGTGGCTCGATCCCAAGTTGGACGTCGTTTTCAAGTTGCTTTTTGCTCATGAGAAGAATCGCGACATTCTGATTGCGTTGCTTACCGCGGTGCTCAAGCCTTCGGGGTTGACTCAGAGGTTTCTGTACTATTGGGCTCGGCTGCATGCTTCTCAGCTAAGCCGCGGAGATCATTACGAAAAACTTTGTCCCACGCTTTCCGTTCTAATCCTGGCGCGGCCGCTCTTGCCTCTGGCCAAGGCGCACAGCAAATTTCGAGTACTGGAAGTCGAGACGCACCATGAACTCAGCCGTGATCTTGAGTTGCACTTCGTGGAGTTGTCCAAGATCGAATTGGAGCCTGACGAGAGCGCGCTCAGGCTTTGGATGCGGTTCTTGCTCGCGCGCGACGAGAAAGAACTCCGGGAGTTGGCCATGAGCGATCCGAATATTCGACGGGCGACGGAGGCGTTGGCGGCGTTGTCGCAGGATCCAGAAGCGCAGGAGCTTGCCCGGCAGCGGGAGATGGCGCAGATCAATTGGAAGATCATGCGTCAATTCGAGAGGGAAGCGGGCGAAGCTACGGGGCGTGCCGAGGGTGAGGCCAAGGGGCGTGCCGAGTCTTTGCGGTTGGCTGTGGAAGCCATCTGTGACGTGTTGGGAATTGAGGTTGATGCGGCACGGGCAACCATTGTGCAGGGCCTTGACGTCGATGGCCTGAACCGGTTGTTGCAAGATATTAGGCTGAATCGACGCTGGCCGTAAGATCGGCTTGCTGCTTGCTGCTTGCTGCCTGCTGCCTGCTGCTTGCTGCCTGCTGCTTGCTGCTTGCTGCCTGCTGCCTGCTGCTTGCTGCCTGCTGCCTGCTGCTTGCTGCCTGCTGCTGCTGGCTGCTTGCTGCTGGCTGCTTGCTGCTTGCCGCGTTGCAACGCCGTCAATTGCGCTCCAATCGCCGCCTTGTGGATTGTGCCTGCCGTGTGGCGCAATATTCCTGCCACCGGGCGGGGTTGCGCGTCGGATTACGGTTTGCCGGCGTCATGAATTTTGCGCCTGGGGGGGCATGCACAATCCACAAAGCTCATCGATTTTGGAACATGCGGTTAGCGTCGTCGAACTGGCGCGGCCGTTGGTCGAGAGTGTTCAGCGTAAGGATCGCGATCTTGCGTCGCAAATACGTCGGGCCATCAGTTCGATCGCGCTCAACGAGTCGCCGTGGCTTGGGGGCATGTTCGCTGTGATGCAGCCAGTGCACTCATGGAATCGTTGAATTCCCTCGGAGGGAGGATTTTTGGGTTGACGCGAAGGTAGAATGTTTGCTGCGATGAAGAATGATCCAGGGCTTGATGCCGTTCGCTCAGTTCGATTGGCGATATCCCGCGAGTTTGGCAATGATCCTGAAAGATTAGTTGCATACTACATCGAGATGCAGTCGCAGTACCGGGACAGGCCACTGCTGGAAGGTCCAGGGGCTACGTCATTGCTCGGTACGCTGAGGGCGACTGCGGATCCCGGCAAGCTTGGCGATGCGACTTCTGAGCCCCCGCCGCGCCGTTGAACGCTGATGCCGGCAGTTGCCGCCGCCTTGCTCGGTGCTGCTTACTGCCTGCTGCCGCTGCCAGCCACCTGCAGCCGCGACTTGCTGCCAGCGGTCCGCTGCTTTGATGCCCGCTGCTGGAGACTCACGCGCCCGGCAAGATGGGAGCTTGGCCCGGTTGGTCGTTTTGGCAATACACGTCGCGCGGCGCCGTGCCGGGGATCACCGGAAGCGTCGATTTGAATCGGTTCAATGGGACGCTGGGCGATCTTCACGCTTATCTCACGAGGACTTCGGACGGCGGCATCGTGTTCCCGCGGCCACTTGATTTGACGACTGTCATTGGCGTGCAGCGGGTGCTCAATTTCCTCAAGATAGCCGAGCCTCCGCTGATTGAAGATGGAGTCAATGGGCCGAAGACGAAAGCCGCGGTGCGGGAATTTCAGAGGGTGAATGGGCTTGTTGTTGACGGGGTGGTTGGGGAGGAGACGCGATGTTGACTGGCAGCGAAGTTGGAAGAGCCGCCCAAGGCTTGAGAGGGGGCCGGCTGCAACTGCCTGCTGCCGCCTTCAAAGACTTCTATCGAAGTTCAATGGCCGCACTGCATCGAGATGCGCAAATATCGGGGCGGGCCAATGCTCGAAAGTCCGGGGGGCTCTTACGCTGACGTCAACTGCGGATACCGGAGGCGCGGGAGTTGGCACGTCAGCGGGAGATGGCGCAGATCAATTGGAAGATCGTGAGTCAATTCGAGAGGGAAGAGGGCGAAGCTATTCGCGTCCGGATGCACCGCAACGCCAGTCGCAACCGGGGACGAATAGTGGGATTGATGCAGATGACTTCTCGGCTGCCAGCGGAAAGCCGCAACATTTGCCGGTTGCTGCTTCCCCACGATTGCGTGGCCGTCTGACGGTGCCAGAATCCGACCATGAAGATGCCAGCTCGGATACGTGCGGTCTTCAAAGGCGGCGTCTTTCGACCGGTTGGCACTGTGAATCTGCCAGACAATGCCGAGGTGGATCTCACCGTGCTCGACCGCACTGCTTTCAGTTTATGGTGGGATGATCATGCGGAACGAATGCGCACGCGAACGAGCGGCTTGACAGAATCAGAAATTGACGACGACGTCACCTCAGCGTTCGAAGAAGCTCGCGCGGAGCGCAGGCACAACGCGTAATGCGGATACTGCTCGACACGAACATCTGGGTATCTGCGTTTCTGTCCCCAGATGGCCATTGCGGCCGCGTCTTGCGCCGCCTGCTCGCGGATAGCGATTTCGAGATCGTGATGTCGGTGTCGTTGATGGACGAAATCATTGACGTGCTTGGTCGTCCACGCTTGACCCGGCGCTACGGATTCGCCACCGACGAAGTGAAGGACTACTTGGCCTGGATTTGGTCCGCAGCGCGATTGGTGGTTCCGGTAGCCGAGTCCTACGGTTGTCGCGACAGCGACGATGACATCGTGTGTGGCACAGCGGTTGCCGCAGGTGCGCAATACCTCGCGACGCGAGATGACGACCTAAAGCGCGATCCGAAACTCATGCAAATGCTCCGGACGCTTGGCGTGGAAGTTCTGACAGTTTCAGACCTTGAGAGTCGCCTTGGACCGGCAGTGGGCTAGTTGCCATGTGTTCTTATCTTCGGTTGGTCCGACACCGCTGAGCCAGGAGAAAAACGTCAGAACGCTTGTCGTCTGCATTCTTCTTACGAGAACACCAGTATCGGTGAACGCCATCGCTGTTGAATAGGCGATGGCACGCGGCTTTGGACGAAACCGGTCACGCCGGCCATGACCGCCTGGGCCGTCTCCATTCTCAACAGCCCGGGCGCTACAATTCGGCCAGTCTTCGCAGTTTTTCCTTGACCTCGCGCATGAGGGGCGCTGGCAAGCGGGCAAGTTGGCGTTGAAAGCGGCGGTTGTCGATTGCGCGGCTTTGGTTCAACCATGATTTCGCATGACTGTGCATTGCCGGCAAGTCCTGCGGGGATTGGAACTCGCAAGAGGTTCTCTTTGGCGAGTTTTGTGGTGCAAGGCAATATCCACGTCGAGGGATGGCCTGTAGCGTTCAGAAAGTCCGTCTGTACTACCAGGACTGGGCGAATCTTTCCCGGTTCCGTACCGATGCGAGGTGAAAGATCGGCCAAGTAGAGCCGACCGTATTCGATAGTTAGCCTATTCGTCATCTAACCCTTCGGATGACAGCGCGTCTAGCTCGCGCACTTCTTCTAGCGTGGACTTGCGGACCGCGCGCGAGGCTTGCTCGTACTTGGCGCGGATTGCGTCGCGCTCGACAGAGTCGCGAAGCATCAGAAGACCCCGACGAACGACCTCGACTTTGGTTTTCGCTTTGAGGTGTTTTCTCAAGCCCTCGACCAAGGCAAGCTCCTTTGCGGGGAGAGTTATGCTTGATTTTGAGGTATTAGATTTCATATCTGAACAATACCAGGTGCGGACAGGTTGGCAACAGAGTGCCTGCCAGCTGCTTGCTGCCGCGACTTGCTGGCAGCGGCCCGCTGTTTTGATGCCCGCTGCTTGATGCTAGGATGGGTTCGTATTGACGCAACCCGCGTTTGCCCGCGGCCGCTGGCCTTGAGTTAGCCGGGATGGCGGCATGCGTGGCCACAGCTATCAGCGGCACGTGGCCCTTTGGGCTGATCTTAGATCGGAACCCGTAGCCGCTCGCGTATGAATCGAAGACATTGACGTAGACGTGATCGAACGGCAACGGACTACGACGAAGAATATGAGCAACTTACGGGCCCAACCGACCGAAGCCAAAGCCCTACGGCTTCGCCGACCTGACTCAGACCCCTAGACGCTGACGTAGTCGTGGACGTAGACGTAGACGTGGTCGAACGGCAACCGACTACGACTACGACTACGACTACGTCCACGACAACGGATGTGAGCAATCCGCGGGCCCAATCGACCGATATTTGGTCCATGTTTGGCTTTCAGCGACTTGATGCATACCAATGCTCAATCCAATTCTTCCGTTTGGCCATGAGGCTCGCTGACTGTGCCCCGCGAGGGCACTCATCGTTGTCTGATCAACTGCGCAGGGCTGCGCTCTCGATTCCGCTGAACATCGCCGAGGGAAGCGGCAAGACAAATCGCGATTCAACGCGATTTTACACGATCGCACGGGGGTCAGCACTCGAATGTGCAGCAATTCTCGACGCTCTTGATATTCTGGAGGCTGCTGAATCCGCGGATCTGGCTCGCGGTCGGCAATTGCTCGAGAGAATTGTTTCTATGCTTACTCGACTGCGTCAGAAGTGAGGTGTTGTTGTCGTATTTCGACTACGACTACGACCACGACGAAGAATATGAGCAACTTACGGGCCCAACCGACCGAAGCCAAAGCCCTACGGCTTCGCCGACCTGACTCAGACCCCTAGACGCTGACGTAGTCGTGGACGTAGACGTAGACGTGGTCGAACGGCAACCGACTACGACTACGACTACGACTACGTCCACGACAACGAATCAGAGGGAGAACGGGCTTGTTGTTGACGGGGTCGTTGGGGAGGAGACGCGATGTCGGCTGGCAGCGAAGTTGGAAGAGCCGCCCGAGGCTTGAGAGGGGGCCGGCTGCAACTGCCTGCTGGCTGAATTTGCCCCCGCCCGCGGCGTTCCGCCCACCGCGTCTTGCCTGCTGCTTACCGCCGGTTCATGTCCGGATGGGTTCGTATTGCCGCAACCAGAGTTTGCCTGTGACCGATGATCGAACATGCGGTGGCTCGATCCCAAGTTGGACGTCGTTTTCAAGTTGCTTTTTGCTCATGAGAAGAATCGCGACATTCTGATTGCGTTGCTTACCGCGGTGCTCAAGCCTTCGGGGTTGACTCAGAGGTTTCTGCACTATTGGGCTCGGCTGCATGCTTCTCAGCTAAGCCGCGGAGATCATTACGAAAAACTTTGTCCCACGCTTTCCGTTCTAATCCTGGCGCGGCCGCTCTTGCCTCTGGCCAAGGCGCACAGCAAATTATCGAATTGGAGCCCGACGTGTTGGGAATTGAGGTTGATGCGGCGCGGGCAACCATTGTGCAGGGCCTTGACGTCGATGGCCTGAACCGGTTGTTGCAAGATATTAGGCTGAATCGACGCTGGCCGTGAGATCGGCTTGCTGCTTGCTGCTTGCTGCCTGCTGCCTGCTGCTTGCTGCCTGCTGCTGGCTGCTTGCTGCTGGCTGCTGCTGGCTGCTTGCTGCTGGCTGCTTGCTGCTTGCCGCGTTGCAACGCCGTCAATTGCGCTCCAATCGCCGCCTTGTGGATTGTGCCTGCCGTGTGGCGCAATATTCCTGCCACCGGGCGGGGTTGCGCGTCGGATTACGGTTTGCCGGTGTCATGAATTTTGCGCCTGGGGGGGCATGCACAATCCACAAAGCTCATCGATTTTGGAACATGCGGTCGGCGTCGTCGAACTAGCGCGGCCGTTGGTCGAGAGTGTTCAGCGTAAGGATCGTGATCTTGCGTCGCAAATACGTCGGGCCATCAGTTCGATCGCGCTCAATGCGTCCGAGGGGTTTGCTACGGTTGGCGGGAATGCTCGGCTTCGGTTCGAGACGGCGCTTGGTTCGTTGCACGAGGCGCGTACCGGCATTCGAGTCGCCGTGGCTTGGGGGTATGTTCGCTGTGATGCAGCCAGTGCACTCATGGAATCGTTGAATTCCCTCGGAGGGAGGATTTTTGGGTTGACGCGAAGGTAGAATGTTTGCTGCGATGAAGAATGATCCAGGGCTTGATGCCGTTCGCTCAGTTCGATTGGCGATATCCCGTGAGTTTGGCAATGATCCAGCGAGATTGGTTGCATACTACATCGAGATGCAGTCGCAATACCGGGGCAGGCCAATGCTCGAAGGTCCGGGGGCTAGGTCGTTACTCGGTACGCTGACGTTAACTGCGGATCCTGGCAAACTCGGCGATGGGACTTCTGAGACCCCGCCACGCCGTTGAACGCTGATGCAGTCAACAGCCGCCGTCCTTCTCCTGCTGCTGCTGGCAGCCGCAGCGGCTGCGCCATTTTCGCTACACGACCTGTGCAGCGTTGAAAGGTCGTCCCAGCAAAAGGCGGGCTACCTTGAACTGGGTTGGGTTGTGGCCTCAGTCGTGATATAGTTCTCACATGTCAGCTGACGAACTACTTTCGCAGGCCATGGCGCTTCCTACCGAGCAGCGCGCGAAGTTGGCACACACGCTTCTTCGCAGTCTGGATGATTACTCGGGCGATCCCGACGAAATGGCGGCAGCTTGGGTTCCAGAACTTGTCCGACGATCGCAGGAAGTTGCTGACGGCAAAGTGGAACTTGTCGATTGGGAAGTAGTTCGGGCAAATGCGATTGCCAGGTGTCGTGAAGGGCAGTGATCCTTCGATTCCACCCACAGGCTCGCGCAGAATTCGACCGAGCGACTGACTACTACGCCGGTATCCAGTCGGAGCTTGGCCAGGACTTCGTACTGAAAGTTGATCAAGCCCTTGAGCGAATTGCAGAAGCGCCGTGGCGTTGGCCTCTTTGCTCAGCCGTGATCTTGAGTTGCACTTCGTGGAGTTGTCCAAGATCGAATTGGAGCCTGACGACAGCGGGCTCAGGCTTTGGATGCGGTTCTTGCTCGCGCGCGACGAGAAAGAACTCCAGGAGTTGGCCATGAGCGATCCGAATATTCGACGGGCGACGGAAGCGTTGGCGGCGTTGTCGCAGGATCCAGAGGCGCAGGAGCTTGCCCGGCAGCGGGAGATGGCGCAGATCAATTGGAAGATCATGCGCCAATACGAGAGGGAAGCGGGCGAGGCTACGGGGCGTGCCGAGGGGAGTGCCGAGTCTTTGCGGTTGGCTGTGGAAGCTATCTGTGACGTGTTGGGAATTGAGGTTGATGCGGCGCGGGCAACCATTGTGCAGGGCCTTGACGTCGATGGCCTGAACCGGTTGTTGCAAGATATTAGGCTGAATCGACGCTGGCCGTGAGATCGGCTTGCTGCCTGCTGCCTGCTGCCTGCTGCTTGCTGCTGGCTGCTTGCTGCTGGCTGCTTGCTGCTTGCTGCCTGCTCTTGCTGCTGGCTGCTTGCCGCGTTGCAACACCGTCAATTGCGCTCCAATCGCCGCTTTGTGGATTGTGCCTGCCGCGTGGCGCAATATTCCTGCCACCGGGCGTGGTTGCGCGTCGGATTACGGTTTGCCGGTGTCATGAATTTTGCGCCTGGGGGGGCATGCACAATCCACAAAGCTCATCGATTTTGGAACATGCGGTTAGCGTCGTCGAACTGGCGCGGCCGTTGGTTGAGAGTGTTCAGCGTAAGGATCGCGATCTTGCGTCGCAAATACGTCGGGCCATCAGTTCGATCGCGCTCAACGCATCCGAGGGGTTTGCTACGGTTGGCGGGAATGCTCGGCTTCGGTTCGAGACGGCGCTTGGTTCGTTGCACGAGGCGCGCACCGCCATTCGAGTCGCCGTGGCTTGGGGGTATGTTCGTAGTGATGCAGTCAGTGCACTCATTGAATCGTTGAATTCCCTCGGAGGGAGGATTTTTGGGTTGACGCGAAGGTAGAATGCTTGCTGAGCTCACAAAAGTAGCTCGCGATTGCCAAATGGAGTGCCAAGTCTGGTTTCTGCCTCAATGACGCGGTAAGCTCCAATGGCATGCGTTCCAGAGTGTACGTCGAAACATCGATCCCTAGTTTCTACTTTGAAGCCAGGACCGAACCCGGAATGCTAGCGCGTCGCGATTGGACCCGCTCCTGGTGGCACTCGGCAAGTGACGTCAGTCAACGGTCTACTTGGACTGCTGAGTCCTGCGTTGGTAACCCTCTCGAATTGCTGGGAGACGACAATGAAGAATGATCCAGGGCTTGACGCCGTTCGCTCAGTTCGATTGGCGATATCCCACGAGTTTGGCAATGATCCTGAAAGATTAGTTGCATACTACATCGAGATGCAGTCGCAGTACCGGGACAGGCCACTGCTGGAAGGTCCAGGGGCTAGGTCATTGCTCGGTACGCTGAGGGCGACTGCGGATCCCGACAAGCTTGGCGATGCGACTTCTGAGCCCCCGCCACGACGTTGAACGCTGATGCCGGCAGTTGCCGCCGCCTTGCTCGGTGCTGCTTACTGCCTGCTGCCGCTGCCAGCCGCCTGCAGCCGCGACTTGCTGCCAGCGGCACGCTGCTTTGATGCCCGCTGCTGGAGACTCACGCGCCCGGCAAGATGGGAGCTTGGCCTGGTTGGTCGTTTTGGCAATACACGTCGCGCGGCGCCGTGCCGGGGATCACCGGAAGCGTCGATTTGAATCGGTTCAATGGGACGCTTGGCGATCTTCACGCTTATCTCACGAGGACTTCGGACGGCGGCATCGTGTTCCCGCGGCCACTTGATTTGACGACTGTCATCGGCGTGCAGCGGGCATTGAATTTCCTCAAGATAGCCGAGCCTCCGCTGATTGAAGATGGAGTCAAAGGGCCGAAGACCAAAGCCGCTTTGCGGGAATTTCAGCGGATGAATGGGCTTGTTGTTGACGGGGTCGTTGGGGAGGAGACGCGATGTCGGCTGGCAGCGAAGTTGGAACAAGCGCTCAAGGCTTGAGACGGGGCTGGCTGCAACTGCGTGCTGCTTGATGCTTGCGGCTTGATGCTGGCTGCTGGCTGCTGGCTGCTTGCTGCCGCCTTCGAAGGCTCCTATCAAAGTTCAATGGCCGCTCGCACTTACATCCAGATGCAGTCGCAATATCGGGGCGAGCCAATGCTCGAAGGTCCAGGGGCTCTTACGCGTTGACTGCGCATACTGGCAAGATGGGCGAAGTGCTTTTGGTTGGGATTTATTGCCGGGTTCTTCGATACCTGCGTTTGGATGACGCGCGAGAGCGGGTCGAGCGTGGCTAACACAAGCAGGGGGGCTCTTGGAGGTAAGCCTGGTGTCGGAACCGGAGCGTAAACGAATCTCGACAAATTCCGGCAACTCACTCAACTGCTGCGGGACTCGAATCGGCACACTTCGTCGCCAGGTAACCCGTTCCAATGCACGCCGCCGTCATTGTTGATGTTATAATCGTCCACTTCAGCGTAGCCTTGAGCTTGTAGTACGTCCGCCGTTTGCGATGTTTGCGCGGGACGGGACGGGATTTGACGCCAACGTAAGACTCAGCCTTATGCATCGGTCACAGTATACCTGGAAAGGAGGCCGCCTTGCGGTGCATGCGCCTCAGGGCACATCGAGACAAATGCGAGATCGACTCCCCCACTCTGTTGCATTGGGACTCCGGGAGCTGACGACTTGGTGCTCCCCATTTCAGTTAGTCCTCTTTTTCAGCCTTCAAATCGCAAACGCGAACTGACCAATCAATCGGTCTGACTCAGCATAGCCGAGCCCCTATGAACGCTCGCGCAGGCCCCGCAACCAACATGAGCACGGGATTCGATGGCTTGGTGATTTGCACTATCCCGGGCTACTGTCCTATCGGCAATTCCCATGTCTACCGCAGTTCAGGACCCGCTAACAACCAACACCAGCCCCATGTTCCTGTGGCGGCAGCTTCGAAAACACTGGGCTATCGGAGTCATTGTGGCCGTCGCGGTGTTTGTCGCCGATGTTTTCTTCACATCAGGCCAAACACGCATCTATCAGGCAACCGCCACCCTCCTGATTGATCCCGATCCACCCAGACCACTGGGCAAGGATGTTCAAACGGTAGTCGACATCGGGAACGGCTCCTATTGGAACAACAAGGAGTACCTGGAGACACAGAATAGGATTTTGGAGGGCATGTCAATCAGCCGCGAAACGGCACGCCAGCTGAACCTGCATCGAGATCCAGAGTTCATAGCCAACACACCTGCCGGCAGGAAGGCGAGGCCCTTGGTGAAGCCGTTGGAATTGGACGATGCAGCCATGATTCTCCAATCAAGGCTGACTGTTGATCCGATTAGGGATAGCCGACTCGTACGCGTGCACTTGATTGACGCAAACCCAGACCGTGCCCGTCGAATACTGTCGTCACTGGTTGATACATACATTGAAAACAATATCGACCAGGTCGTTCAATCAACTGAGAGCGCATCCGTTTGGCTCCGCAATCAGAAGGACAAGCTGAAGAGCGAATTGGAGCAATCGGAACTTGCTTTGCATGAATACAAGAAGGAAAAGCAGATTCTATCTGTGTCTCTGGATGATCAGTCAAACATGTTGCGCGGGGAGATGCAGCTACTGAACGAAGAGCTGGCCCGCACTGGCACCAAACTGGAGCAACTCAAGGCTCAGTCGGCAGAACTCGACAAGATTGACTCAAACGACCCGTCGGCGCTTCCATCCACAGTACTGCTGTCGAACAATGTCCTGAGCAATCTGCGTGAGTCATACGTTCAGGCGCGGAGTGAATTGAACTCTTTACTCGGGCGCGGCAAAGGCGATAGCCATCCAGAAGTCGAAGCAGTGCGAGCCAAGGTCGAGAATACCCGTCAAGCACTAATGAACGAGGTTAGAAATGTCCAGGGAGCAGTGCGCAGTGACCTGTATGCCTCGACCAAGGAAGCTAAGGGGATAGGCGGGCTCTTCGGTCGCGCGAAACAAAGAGCATTGGACCTGAACATGCTTGAGATTGAGTATCGCCGGCTAGAGCGCACCAAGGACAATACGGAGAAGCTCTACGGGCTCGTACTTGAGCGGTCGAAAGAGAGCGAACTCACGGGAATGCTGCGTTTCAACAACATTCGCGTGACTGAACCGGCACTCGTGGGCAAGACGCCTGTGAAACCTCGCGTACCTCTTAACTTGGCAATCGGACTAGTTCTCGGACTAGTTCTCGGGGGCGGCACAGCTCTCGGGCGCGGCTACCTTGATCAAACAGTTCACACTCCGGAAGAACTTGAGGCCGAGCTAGGCCTACCTTTCCTTGGGGTGTTGCCGTCGTTGAGCGATCGGTCGCGGTCCGGTGGCTATTATTCACGGCGCCATAGTCGTCGCGGACAGGGGCATTCGAGTTCTAAGATGCCAGACGAACTGAGCATGGAACTAATAGCTCATGCGCTACCTAGTTCGCACGCGGCAGAAAGTGTCAGAGTGATTCGCACGAGCCTCACTTTTTCATCCCCCGATAAGCCCTATCAGCGAATTCTGGTGACAAGCAGCAGTCCTTCGGAAGGCAAAACCACAGTGGCCGTTTCAATCGCCATTGCGTTCGCGCAGGCAGGCCAGAGAGTACTGATTCTCGATGCGGATCTGCGCCGCGCTAGAATGCACCGCGTCTTTCGAACCTCCAATGCTGACGGACTCAGCACTGCGTTGCAGAGCAGTGAAGCTCTGGAACGAGCACTGATCCAAACACAAGTACCGAACCTTACGCTTCTGCCGGGCGGACCACACATGCCAAACCCGGCAGAGATTCTACAAAGTGAAAGCTTCGAACGGCTACTGAAAGAACTTGCAGCGCGTTTCGACCGGATTGTCATTGACAGCCCGCCCGTGCTGGCTGTCACGGATGCAGCCATATTGAGCGCTCGCGTCGACACGACCATATTGGTGGTCCGCGCGGGCAAGAGCAAGCTCGATACTATGCGTCAGGCCTGGCGCAAGCTCCAAGAGGTGTCAACGCCCGTTGCAGGCGTCGTGCTCAATGCCTTGGAGCCCCCGAGATGGGGCACACGATACTACTACTATTACTCGTACTACGGAAAAAAACAGTACGGGACGTACGGGGATCGGAATGAAGCGTAGGGTTTCAATTCGAGTTTGAACCCGCGTACCGGCTCAACGGCGTGCAGCGAAATTCATGTGAATTGCTCAACTGCCAATTGACACTCTGATGAGGAATCTGAATGGAAGAATCCTTCCCAATCTTCACTGATCCAGTGATTTATGCAGCGTTGGCGGTTGGGACAACATTAGCGCTTTTTCGACCATTCTGGGCGATTCTAGTCTGCATTGCAACGCCTCTCGTGTTGGGCATGCCAACCATGGTGTTCTCACGGTTGTCCCAGGCTGGCGCCTACTTCAATCTCTACGACACTTGCCTTTACATTTGCATTTTTGCCGCTTTGCTTGACTGTAGCCGCAATCGCCGAAGGGTACGCTTCCCTCTGGTTGCGGTTGCGTTGATCGGCGTGTTGTTAGTGGGATATGCGACAGCTCTTGTGAGTTATGGCTTCTTCTATGACTCTCTCCGAGGCTTGCGCTGGGCCATAAATGTCCCGATTCTCTACATCATTGCCGCGAACGTCCTCACGACCGAACGACGCGTGCAGCAATTGCTGGTCATGATGTTTCTGGCAACCATTGGGGGCGAGATTCAACATTCCCTGGCTGTCCTGTCGGTGGCGCCAGTGGCCGTTGAAGATGCGCATCAGCTTCGGACAATTGCCTTCTTCGGCTCCCATAGCGAGATGTGGCTGATTGCTGGGCCGCTTTTTGTTGCCGGCCGCATGCGCCATCCAGCATTGCAAGTCTCTGCAGCGATCTTGTTCTTCGTGGGTCTTGTTACTGCGCAGGTTCGCAGTCTGGCAATCGCTGCAGCGTGTGCGCTTCCAATCTACTACGGGTGGTTCGTGCATGGCAGCTTTCGCGACAGAATTCGTCGTGCTATTCCATTGATCCTGGCGGCTGCAGCAGCCTTTGTTGCGCTGCAGGTACTAGGCTTGGAGCGTGCAGCCAATGCCTATTCATATCGAATCGAAGGTATTTCGTTCAATACTTCCGCAGATTCATCAACTTTAGGTCGGCAACTTGCAATCAACGTGGAGTTCGACGATTGGCTGCGCGGCAATATTCTAGTTGGCAGAGGGCTAAGCTATTTCGTGCATGAACATCGAGGGGGGCTTGATGAAGCTGCCTTTGGCCATATCGGCTACGTAACGTACTTGTCACAGCTAGGACTGTTGGGCTTCTTTGTCTACGCGTTGCTCTTTCCGTTGCACACGCTACTTGGACTGAAGCGTATCGAACGTTCATCACAATGGAAGCCGGAGACCAGGTATTTTGCGTGCCTTGGCGGGGCCCTGTTTACATATTTCATATTTCTGTTCGCGATGTCTGGTAATCTTCTTGGCATTGAGATCCTAGCGGGTCTTTTCGCTGGATTAGGGACAGCCGCCAAGCTTGGACAACTGCAGCCTGACCAGAGTGGATAGTTCCTCAGTCCCAACTCGCAACGCAAGAATTCTCCAATCCGCAATGGCAACCAGCAGCACTTGGTAGCAACGGGGTCCTTCTTCATGTCAGTACTCGGCAACACACTAAGCGCGTGGCGCCACCGACTCGCCTACTTGAGATTTCGACCGTTCCCAACCGAAACCGAAGAGGGACGCGCCGCCGAACGGATCCGACGCGTCGCGCTAACAGCAGCGGCGTCGCTGCTCGGAAAATCGGCATCCGCAGTGACAACGCTACTAAGTGTGCCACTGACGATAGTATACCTTGGTCCCGAACGATACGGCCTATGGCTAACCGTTAGCTCTACAATAGCAATGCTGACGTTTGCTGACCTCGGAATAGGTAACGGGCTCGTGACGAAGCTCGCTGAAGCGGATGGCCGCAATGACTTAGCTACGATGAAGAAACTGACTTCAAGTGCGTTCGCTATCCTGAGCGCAATTTCCGCGCTACTTTCAGTTGCCCTTGTTGTCGCTTGTCCACACATTGACTGGTCGAGGCTTCTCAGCCTGAAATCGTCCGTTGCCCGTACGGAGGTACCAACAGCCGTACTGACATTGGGGCTGCTTACCTTTGTTACTATGCCCGTAAGCGTAGTCGCGAAAGTACAAAGCGGACTTCAAGAGGGCGTCCAAGTGGCACTCTGGGCAATGGGGGGAACAGTTCTTTCCGTGGGAGCGCTTGTCCTCGTGACGCACATGCAGGTGGGACTTGTTGGCCTGATATTGGCAGTATCGGGTACGCCCGTCCTGGTTACAATCGTCAATTTTCTTTGGTGTTTCACTGTCTCCCACCGTCATCTGCGACCCAGCCTGCGGTCCGCCAATTTCTCAACGGCGCTGAGTCTCCTACGCATAGGACTGTTGTTCGTCATGTTACAAATCGGCGTGGCATTTGCTTTCCTATCCGACAACTTCGTCGTTGCGAATCGGCTGGGCTCAGCCGCAGTTGCAGGGTTGGCGGTACCCGCAAAGTTGTTCTCGCTGATGTTACTACCTGTCACTCTCATTGTGGGCCCGTTGTGGCCAGCCTATGGTGAGGCAAGGGCACGAGGTGACATAAGTTGGATGCGCCGGATCTATAAGCGGTTGACGTTGGGCTCCGTTGGTCTAGCCCTCGTATCGGGGATACTTCTTGTTTTTCTCGGCTCGTTGATAGTCAGAATCTGGTCCCGTGGTGTTGTCGATTCAACCTACGCTGTGCTAATACCGTTGGCAATCTGGACGTGTCTAACATCGTGGGGTCAATCAGCCGCTGCGCTGCTGAATGGCACAGGTCAAATTACCGGACAGGCGATTTGTGCGGTTGTTCTGGCCGGAACGGCCTTCTACCTAAAGTGGATTCTCGTAGACACTTCAGGTCTGCCTGGTGTTGTTTGGGCTTCCGTGATCAGCTATTTAATTGTCGTCGTTGTGCCGGTTTCAGTGCTCGTACACCGAGAACTTCGTGTACAATGAAAGGCAGTTCTAACAAGAGAGCAATGGCACGAAGACATTCAATTGTAGCTGAAGCTCTAGGTCACCTCAGCATTTCTGTCGCTGACGTGCCGATTGCTGGCACGCTCATGTGGAAAATCCGACGTCTGGCAGAACGCGCCTATGATCCAAACATAAGGGTCACCGTGGGCAAGTATGATCTGCTCATGCCATTGTCCCATCGTTATCGCGATTATCGAAGAACACACCCCCTGTACGATACGGCAATTGGCGAACTTGCTGCCCTAGTCGAACGGAAAATACCCACATGCCTCAATTATAGATATTGGGGCGAATGTCGGCGACACGGCAGCTCAGATACTGTCAAATCTCTCAGCACAAATCTTGTGCATCGAAGGGAACCGTGACTTCTTTCGAATACTTGAGGAGAACAGTAACCAGTTCGGACAGTGTGTCACCTTAGATAATTCGTTCGTGGGTCTGACTGATTCGACTCACGCAGGGTCGTCGATTTCTTGTCACGGCACCTCACGACTTATCGGATCAGGATCAGAGGAATTTGAACTTCGATCTTTGGAATCAATAATCAAGTCGCACCCTGCATTCGCGAGTCCAGGGCTTATCAAGATCGATACCGACGGCTTTGACTACCAGATCATCCTGGGCGCTGAGAGATTCTGGCAAATCGAACAGCCCACGTTGTACTTTGAGTACGATCCAGAGTTCTACGAAGGTGCGAACTTTAGTGACTTGTGGGATTTGCTTCTGAATGTCGGATACCAGAGAGCAGTAGTGCTAGAGAATACGGGAACGTACGATTCAATGTTGGAGCTATCTGACCGATGTGCCCGAGAAGACCTACAGGCCCGATACACCGGCTGGAAACATCAACGCTATGCTGACGTGGCCGTATTTACGCGCCGCGATTGTGATTTGGCGGACCGGTTTCGAATGCAGCAGATCACGAAGACAATCGCCTTTCGCGAGCGAGCATCCAGGTAAATTTCAACATGTCCCTCCACTACAGCCATCAGACACTCCTAAACTTCGGTTGCGGCACGGTGTTTCACAGTAATTGGACCAACTACGATGCGAAGCCTGCTAGTCACCTCGTGCACCGTTGGGATGTGTCCCGAGGAATACCTCTCGGAGATGGTGTGGCCGACGTATGTTATTGTTCACACTTCTTGGAACATCTGACGCCAGATATCGCGAACGCGTTCTTGGTCGAAACACTGCGAGTCCTGCGTCCCGGCGGTGTCGCGCGATTTGTTGTTCCTGATCTTGAGTACAATGCTCGCCTGTACTTGTCTAGTTTGGAGGAACTGGCGTCGTTGACGGACAGGGAAGCGTGGCATCGATTCAAATGGGCGACCTTGAATCTCTTTGAGCAGATGGTTCGCGATCGTCCAGGCGGCGAAATGTCTCGATTCTGGCGCGAAGCCAACGAGTCTACGCTTCGGTTCATAGTCAACTCAACGGCGGGACAGGAGGCGTTGGGTCAGAGGGGCCATTACGGACGGGAGAAGCTGCCAGGGGCGGGCATCAGGCGGGCAATGCAGCTCCTTCTATCACCGAAACGTCTTTTTACATCCGGCTTCGCTAAACTAAGGCTGACTACCACCTCAGCTCTCTTGGGTATTTCGAGACCTCAAGCGTCTGTCATGGTATCTGGGGAACTGCATAAATACGCGTACGACCGACTCTCTCTTGGCGATTTATTGCAACGCATTGGCTTCGTGGATATTCGCGTTGTGGAGCCTCAATCAAGCCGCATCGAGAAGTGGGAAGTCTACTCGCTTGATGTTGACCGCGAGGGCCGGGTTCGGAAGCCAAACTCTTTGTTCATGGAGGGCGTAAAAACGAATGACATCGACCAGATGTCTCTTGGTGCGACTGCTTCTTTGGTAGATCGGCAGCATTATTGCGCAGGCATTCAACAATGAAACTTTCATGTTGACACGAAACATGAGTTGACTGTCAGCGCAGCAATTCTCAATGCAAATCGGCGAAGCGTATCCCAATTACATTCCCCAAACGCAAGCCAGCCAATGATTCTCACCCTGAGCATTCGCTTGGTCATCCTTGAAATCGACATCAAGATGCACTACAGTTCCGCGAGACTGGACAAGGGTCATACGAGTGAGAGTAGCGCATCTCAACTTTTCTGATATTATCGGTGGTGCAGCACGCGCCGCTTGGCGCATTCATCACTCATTGCGCCAAGCCAATGTTCAATCAACGATGTACGTGAACAGCGCGACGGCCGGTGATTGGACCGTGGTTGAGCAGGGAGGACCACTTGCAAGGCACATGGATGGCGCACGCCGCCAAGTCGCTCGATTCACTCTACAATTTCTTAGGACCGGCAATCGGGTGATGCGCTCTCCCGCCGTATTACCATCATTCTGGGTCAAGCGCATCAATGCGATGGATGTCGATATTGTGAATCTGCACTGGATATGCGGCGAAATGATGTCGATTGAGGATATTGGTTGTATCAAGAAACCGATCGTGTGGACCCTGATGGACATGTGGCCATTTTGCGGTGCAGAACACTACACAACTGATTGCCGGTGGCGCGATGGATACTCGCGACGTAACAGACCGACTTACGAGTCTGGTATTGACTTGGACAGATGGGTTTGGAACCGAAAACTGACTCATTGGAAAAGACCCATGCATATCATCGCGCCTTGCCGCTGGTTGAAGAATTGCGTGCAAGACAGTGTACTGATGAAAGCGTGGCCTGTAAGCGTCGTTCCATACGCGCTCGATACTGAATTCTGGCAACCAATTGACCGTGTGGTAGCACGTAAGTTGATGCGCCTTCCACCTGTTGGACCGTTGCTTGCGTTTGGGGCAATTGGCGGTGGGAATGATCCTCGCAAAGGGATGGACCTGTTGCAGATTGCGTTGAAGAAACTCGTGTCTCGAATCTCCGGCTTGGAAGTCATTATTTTTGGCCAACGGCGACCACAAGCGCCAGTGGACTGTGGGTTTCCAACTCACTACACCGGTCACTTGAATGACGATCTCAGCTTGAGAGTGCTTTATAGTGCAGCTGATGTTATGGTCGTACCGTCGCGTTTGGAGGCCTTTGGGCAAACAGCGTCGGAAGCATTGGCCTGCGGGACGCCGGTGGTTGCATTTGGCGCTTGTGGCCCGTTAGATATCGTGAAACACCAAGAAACAGGGTATCTGGCAAAGCCCTATGATGCTTTAGATTTAGCAGAAGGAATTAGTTGGGTGCTCTCAAGAACTGCGGCAGATGAAACACTGCAGCAAAGCTCAAGGCGGGACGCGGTTGCGCGATTCTCATACCCCGTCGTGGCAGGCCAGTACTTGCAGGTGTACAACAAAGTAATTGATGAGTCAGCTACTCTGAGATAGGCAGACGCTATCGTTTGAGTGGGTAGTCCATAGTGCCCTCCTTGCAAGCTGGGGCCGTCCACCTACTCGGGATCGTGCAGCGCGAACAACTTCCCGCAGCTTTCGAGGGCCATCCCCTCGGTGAAGAACTTTGAGCCTCAGGCGCGATCTTCTAATCTTCACTGACTGCGCCCGGATCTAGTGATCTAGTTGACCATTCCGCGGACTCGCGACTGCATTAATCCAAACTGTAGCTTGACCAGTGTCGGCCGGAGAGTCGCACCTTATCGAAATACGAACGCGCATAGTTGAATGTTGCCAAACGTTGAAGCCGCGTCAGCGTGAGTCCCGCGTACGAACGCCAATATCGCCCAGTTTCGGGGTACCTCTCGCACAATTGACATCTTTCTTGAAGATGTCTGGATCCTGTTCCGGGCGTTCAAGGCCGCGCGAAATCGGCGTAGCGAGGTGGGCCGAGGTCTTGCTTTCACGATGCACGCGAAAGCCCCACAAATACCCATCAATGTTCTTATAGAGATGACCGAGCCTCCAGAATTTCCACCACAAATCTGTATCCATAACGTAGTGAAGTTGCTCGTCGAAACCGCCCGCTTCTTGCAGCAACTTCGGTGAGAAGAACGCTGAAGGTGCATAGACGTGAAGGTATCCCAACCGCGGGATAAAAGGCAGGCAGCGCGTGCTCAATGTGCAGGTCAACACACGCCCCACCTTGTTTATCCAAAAACACCCACCGGAATACCAGCCCTTGTCAGGATTGCTTTGGTACGCCCTCGAAACGTGATTAAGCGCTCCCCGAAGCAACACATCGTCGCCATTTAGCCAAGTAAGTAAGTTGCCAGTCGCGTGCCTGAAGCCCTTGTTGAGCGCGGCACTTTGGCCGCCATCCGGTTCACTGCAAACGTATGCCAGCTGCGAGCTGTAGCGATCAATTATGTTAATGGATTCGTCAGTGCTGCCACCGTCAACGATAAGGACTTCAACATCTCGGTACGACTGCTCAAACACCGAATTCAAGGCCTCTGCTAAATATCTGCCCTGGTTAAGAGTCGGCACGACGATTGACAGTTTGGGTCCGGCCATGATCCAAGAATGTGTTGTTTCAGCTGCGGTTGCGTCGTCCCCTTGGGCCCACGATCCTCGCACATCGAGTCGTCGGGCCGGTCTGGCACTCGGTGTTCGTCGCGAGTGCTTTATACAGCCGCCTCAAAAATGGCTTACGCCGGCTTGGTACCGCAGGCCACAACGCCGTTGGGGCCATACCGCACGTTTGCATTTGTCAATCCGCAGGATTCAAACCAACTGCGGACCATTCTAAGACTTGCTGGGCGATCATAGCGGGGGCTGAGCATGTCGAAGGAATTGAGGATACCCCAGTCAAGAGCCATGCCTTCATCCATGTCTGGATGCATTTCTCTGCAGTCGGGGAACGGAATCGCGAATTTCAGGAGCTCGCCGGCTGGAAAGCGCACGCGGACGAATGCACGCGCCGCGAGTAACGCTGGACCCCAGGTCTCAATCATCTTGTATAGAGTGCCCTGCGGAATCTTATTGGTGACGTGACGAGTCCAATAATTGTGCTTAAAAAGTACTTTCCACGATAGCTTATAAATGTCCACCGCGATCTGACCACCCGGCCGCACGTAACGTACTAGCGTTTCAAACGACTTGCGCGGGTCCGGGGTGTGCTGCAGGACCCCCAAACAGAACACCTTGTCAAAACTCGCGGGCTTGCACGGCAAATTCATGAGATCCGCCTGCATTATCAACAAGCGAGAATGCGGACCGTTGTTTAGTAGGTTCGCGTTAACGGCATGCGACAAGTCAAATGCAACCACGGAAGCTCCTGTGTCGAGCGCCACCTGCGTGAATCGGCCCGCACCACATCCAGCTTCAAGAATGGTTTGACCGGACAAATCTATGTCCCACCCGGAGACCAAGAAAAACCTGTCCCGCGAATACGTCTTCCCAATGAATTTGTCTATCTGAGTCCTATAGTGTTTGTTCCACTGGAATCCGAAGGTCTCTGCGTATCCTGAGTTCGAAAATCGAGGAATCCCGTCCACTACCTCCACGGATTGACTGCATGCCTCGCAGCGAAGCGATTTGCCGAGTACCCAAGCACATCGACTACACGCGGGGCAAGCCAGATACTGCAGTAGATGCGCCGGAATCACCTGTGCTGAAGCTAATGACGTAGATTGGCTATTCATCCGCAAAAACCACGGGCCAACCGTGTCTCCCCGCAGACCTCGGGTCAAGTTGTTTCGACTAGGAACCCGATCACGAAGACTTCCAGATAAACCACGGGTAGACGCCCACCCGAGAACGCCACAAATTCTTGTCCGTGGATTCTATCTTCACGCTGTCGGGCTGAATCACGCGAGCGAATTGGTGCCGCTTTTGGCCACCAGGCCGCTCGCCGCGGGCTTCCCCGCAGGCAAGTTGGTGCGACACTTATGCGTATGCGTCACATGATGAATGTTCGAATATCTAACGAACAAGATGTGCGAGTACGAGAGCTCCGAAGCCGACTAGACAACTTCTACGCAACAACCCGAGAGTACGCGCCATTCGAGGAAGATGTCCCCAAAGTCAGCTATTGGGTGCCGATAGTTGCGGCGATATCGGAAACCATCGTTCGAAAGGGTTCGTGCCATGTGCTTGAGTTTGGTGCCGGAAGAAGTAGCTTCAGTGATTTCTTGGGGGAATTGCGCGGCAAGGTCGATTTGCACGCGCAAGACGTAACAGCAACCAACGAGCAATTTCTAAGAGCAAATTCGATCGAGTCTTCATAGGGGACATGTCTTCAATAGATACGTCCTATGACGTCATCTTTTCCACATTTGTTCGGGAACATGTCACAAATCCGAAAGAGCTCTTGCAGCATGGACTGCAGCTCCTCAAGCCTGACGGCAGGCTCATCCTAGCGTCACCGCGTTACGACTTCCCGTTTTACATTCCACGTTCTGCGCGTCACTACTCGCGAGCACAGCAGGTGCATTTGGGCCTTTGGTTGCTACTACAGAGAGGTCTGTCGCGTTGGTCGCGAAATTCACGCTTTCTTATTCACCTCGACCCAGCTGTTCTCAGCAAACCATGGTATCAGGACTCCGATGCCGTACATTGGCCTTCATTGCGCGACGTTCGGTACGCCACTCCGCCCGGGTATGCGCTGCGCAGACTCTCCCCTGTCGGACCCAGATCACTCCGATTCGAGTTCTTTTGCAGGTTTCTGCTGCTATTCGTCGAGTTTCGTAGGATCAGCTAGCTGCCGTTTGCGCCGGAGTTGACTGTCATGGCTTCACCGCGTGTGCGGATGACCCTAGCCGGATTCCCCGCAACGATGACGTTTGGCGGGACATTCTTTGCCAAGACTGTACCTGCTCCGACAATCACGCGTGAGCCAACCGTAACACCAAGTAGGATTATGGCGCAAGCGCCTACGAAAACGTCATCCCCAATTGAAATGGGCGCTGTTACTAACGGCATGCGGGGGTCGGAGAAATCGTGGCTTCCCGTGCACAGATAGCTGTGTTGGGCAATAGTTGAACGAGCCCCAATTGTTACCTGACCCAGGTTGTAAATCTCCGCATGCTCTCCAATGCATGCGCCAGACTCAACGATAAGATGCCATGGCATCCGAATCACTGAAGTCTGGGAAATGAACACGTCGTGACCTATCCTTGCGCCAAAGGCACGCAGCACGCAGTTGCGCCACCCGAACAGAAACTTAGGGGTGGGCCGAAACAGCGCGGTTCGAACAAACAACCACAATGTGTAACGCAACCTTTCACTACGCGACCACGGTGAAGCGAAACGACTTGCTTGTGTGTAGGAAGTTGTCACGTCTCTCATTCTATTGCCTGGCGCGCTATTTTCACGATCGAGTTCTGACTGCGTGCCATAGTTCGCTAGCAGCCGACAGCATACGGTGGCCGATAACCTCAAACGCGTCACGCGCGAACCAACGGCCGCGCCACCAAAATGGCCCACCTCTTTCGGGCGTCGCTCGGCTCCACGCTTGCTTGATGCGGCCTGGGTACTCTTGTGCATATTCAGTGATGGCCTCTGCTGTTGGGTAGACGGCCCAGTCCTTCGTTCTGTCTCTGCACTGCGTGCCAACTGCCTTGTGTGCTGAGAGCAAATCCACAATCTGCCGACCCAATGATTGTGCGACCGCATTTGCAGCATACGCCTGGACTTTTCTCCGAGCGCCTTCACCCAGTTGATGCAACATGGACCGATTCTGATAGAGGTAGGTTATTGCTGCGGCGTAGTCTTCCGGTGTATTCGCGACAATACCGGTGCGCATGTGATCCACCATCTCAACTTGGCTATTGTCTCTCCACGGAGTTGCGTGGACTATCGCCGGAATACCGAGGCTTGCTGCTTCCAAGACAGTATTGGGATGCGTCTCCCCCCTCCGAGAAGAATGCGTAAGGACATCCGCCATTTGGTAGGTGGTGGCGAGTACGCGGTCACTCGCAGTTGCCGGCAGTATTATGACGCGATTTCCCCAAGGTTGTGATCTTATCCAGGCTTCACGTGACCTGGGAACGGTTCGCAGCACGAATTGCGCCCGCGGCAGACGGCCAACAACAAGAGGGATCGCGCGAAGAAGAAAATCACCCCATTTCCGAACATCAGCGCGACCAACGCGTAGCAACACAAAGGAATCTGGGGCTAGACCTATGGAGCGTCTCTCTTCCATACGTTGTTCTGCCGCGAGTTTCCATTGACTGAAGCGATCAATGTCAGTCGCATTGAACAATACGCCGTGTCGTTCGGGATGGCCATAAGCGGCCTTCCTTGCGCGTTCAGAGAACTGGAGATACGATGTCATTGACTTGTGGAAATGCCTGTCGATGATTGAATCTTCCCGGCTCAAGTCAGGGAGGGAAAATACATTATATTCTAGTACCACTCTGATACATTTGTCTCGACAAGCGGCCAGAACAGTACTCCAACAGGGCTCCGCTTGCCCCGATCGATGAAGCAGGGCCGCATCATAAAGGCGTCGCGCTAACAGTGAAGTCAGGTTGTGAAGCTTGCCGTGAAGGAAGAAAACGGGAACTCCTGCTTCAGTAAGCGCTTTGCAGCGATCGTCTTGTTCAGAGCCAAAGAGAACGATAACCTCGTGCTTGAACGGCGAAGTTAGATGACGAGCGACACTCTCGATATTGCGCTCGCAACCACCAAGCCCCAACGTCTTGGAGAAATGGACTACGGTTATTTGTTCATCCATTCTTCCCACCACATTTGAAGCATCAGCAGCGACCACAGTTTATGAGCATAGACCCGCCCCCTTTGCCGGTATTGGCAAAGATACTGAGCAACTAATTCGGGGTCTAACAGTCCGGAAGCTCGCAATGTCTCCGGACTCAAGTATCGGTCATACAGCGCAGAGAGCTCACCACGGCACCAATCTTGAAGTGGAACAATGAATCCCATCTTCTTTCGATTTTGTAAGTTGCTCGGCAGGAGCGTGCCGAGGATGTTCCGCAAAATTGCCTTCGAACTACCGTTGTGTATCTTGCAGCTACTGGGCAGGCGGAATGCAAATTCCACCAATCGATGGTCCAGCATTGGGTCACGATTCTCAAGGGATACGGCCATACATGCCCGATCCACTTTTGTCAGCATATCGTCGGGTAGGCCTAGTTGAAAGTCCACCCGCAGCATCATGTCTAGCAAATCATGTTCGTCTGCTGCTTTGGTTGGACGAACATCCGGTACACCACCCGTCAAACGCTGAATCTCGTCATCAAACCAATACGTCAGCCATGCATAATGTGAGCTGAGCGGATTCTGATCTCGAAGAATCTCTCGGACACGGCGGAGGCGATCATAGGCTGCACTTACTCCGTTCGCCTCGAGAAACCTGGCTGCAAGTTCCAATGCCAGGGGATAGTCGGCCGTCACGCCAGTTAGATATCGCATTGCATCGAGCAACCCCGGTACCCTGCTCAGGCGCTGCAGCCGCAGGGAGCGAACGTGATGACGGTAGCCGCCGAATAGTTCGTCGCCACCATCCGCTGATAGTGCGACGGTAACGTGCTCTCGTGCAAAGCGTGCTACTAAGTATGTGGGAATGGCGGAGCTATCACCGAATGGTTCATCGTAGATTCTGGGCAGCAACGGAATTACTTCTTTTGCGTCGGCTGCTGTGCAGATGAACTCAAAGTGTTGCGTCTCCAGGTGCCGCGCTATTTTTCGGGCCCAACGCGATTCGTCGTACTGTGCCTCAGCAAAACCGATCGTAAACGTGCACAAAGGAAGCTTGGCACGCCTCGACAGCACGGCTGTAACAAGAGACGAGTCGATGCCCCCACTCAAAAACAAACCCACAGGCACGTCAGCCACCATTCGATACTTGAACGAGGACTCCAATAATTCGAGTAGGTCTTCTTGGCACCTAAGCGAAGTCACAATGGCATCGTGACTTCGGGGCTCAACCGCCCAGTACGTATGTTTACTTATTGACGGTGCGCCAGCGATACTTAGCACAACGTATTGCGCTGGCTCGACCTTGCGAACATTCCTGAAGATGGCGTTCGGCGATGGTACGTAACCCCACTTCAAATACTGGCGTACAGCACTTTGTTCAATTCTCAATGGGAGATCTCGCAACACCATGAGAGCCTTAAGCTCCGAGGCAAACGCAAGTGTTTCGCCGTCCCAATAATAGTAGAGTGGTTTCACGCCGACTCGGTCACGCACCAGGATTAGCTGTTGACTTCTCTTGTCCCAAATCGCGAATGCAAACATCCCATTAAATCGGCTCAGGCAATCTAGGCCCCATTCCTCGTACGCACGTAGTACGACCTCCGTGTCAGATCGCGACCGAAAGCGCTGCCCTACGGCCTCAAGACTCTCTCGCACTTCGGCAAAATTGTAGACTTCACCGTTGTAAGTTATGAAGACCGTTTCTGAGTCGTTAGACATCGGCTGATGACCGAGAACCGATAGGTCAATAATGGACAACCGTGCGTGAACCAAGCCAACGTTGTTCTGACGGTCCCTATACAATCCGCGGTCATCGGGCCCTCGGTGCTCCAATGCAGCCTGCATGGCGAGCAATTCATCATTCCTTACTCTGTTTCGAAGTTGCCATTTGCCAGCAATGCCACACATGTTTGATCCAGTCATCCGGTCGGAGCGGAGCTCAAGACACAAAACGTAACCTCCGCCATTTTTGTCAGAGACCTATCTATTATTTCGGAGCTCCCAAAGTTTCAACTCTATCATCAACTCGTAAGCTGCACGCATGCCACAGAACGCCCAACCGGGTGGTCCGTCGAGCAGACCGCCACGAATCGCGAACAGGTACAAAAGTGTTACAACCGACCGACCCGGGATTCGAAATGACAGTTCTTTCCAAGCGCGTTGACGTTCAATCGGATCCATGCTGAACAGTGCGTTGCCTTCAGGTGCGTGTCCCTCGATGACTTTGAGCGCCTCTGCAGCTTCATGATTGCTGTACTCGTTATGCTTCGCAAACCAATGGTAGATCCCCTTACGAAATGTGTGATGTTCGAAGTGATTTTGCAACTTGCCGGTGGAGCCACGCACCAGGTACGTCATGTTGACCTCGCGCTCGAATGAAATGCATTCTGGTCGAAACAGGCGCAAGAACCAAGTTGGATAAAGGCTGCTGTGCTTGATCCATCTTCCCATGAACATAGTCTTGAAACGCATCCGATAGGCTACGTGCTGAAGCGACCGGTCCACAACGGCTTGCAACATTTCATCGCGGAGGTCGGGGAGCAATACCTCGTCCGCGTCAGGGTTGTATACCCAGGGATACTTGAAAGGCAACGTAAGCGAGTACGTGCGCTGGGCCCGTTCGCTGTCCCAGTTGCGGTGGAATACGCGTGCACCAGCACCTCTGGCTATCTCAACAGTGCGATCCGTGCTGCCGCAGTCAAGAACCGTAACGTCGTCGCACCAACCTAGCGCATCCAGGCAAGATGGTAGATTGACCTCTTCGTCCTTCGTCAGTATGAGGCAGGAAATCATTAGTTCTCACGAGTCCCTAGCGGCTGGAGCCAATAATGACGCGTATAGATCGTGCCATCTTTCCGCGATCCCAGCCCATTGAAAGTTCTCTTCAGCTGCCTTCCGTCCCGCCGCCGCCATTGCCCAGCGAAGTTCGTCATGGGTCAACAATTCGTCGATGGCCTTGGCCCAGCGTTCTGAGTCGCGGGGTATCACGAGTCCAGCGTGTGACTTTGCAACGTCGTCCGATAACGCTACATCGGGAGATACGATGACAGGTACGCCGCGCGCCATGGCTTCTGCAACTGTGATGCCGAAGTTCTCCTGTTTGCTGGGCAACAGAAATAGATCTGCGGCCGAATACGCCGCAAATCGAGCTTCGCCGTATAGCGGGTCAAGGAATTTTACCCGCTCTTCAATTCCAAGCTGACAAACGACACGACGAATTGCCTCGTAATGAGTTGGTTCCCTGGGTCCGACAATCGCAAGGACTGCTGATTGGGTCTGTGCTTTCGCAATCGCCGGAATCAACACATCGAGGCCCTTCTTGGAATGCACGCGTCCCAAGAAGAGCAGAATTCTACTTGAGTCTCTCAAGTTCTTCAATTCCGTTGCGAGTGGATAGTTGGACGATGCGAATGCTTCTTCATCGACCCCGTTAGGAACAACTGAAACCGGCGGACAAAACGCATGCTTGAGAATCTCTGCCCTTTCCCGTTCAGTAGTGGCGTGTAGCAGTGCCGCCTTGTTTAGCAGTCGCCGAGTAATCACAGCCAGATGAACGCGCTTCAACGCGTGATTCTGTGAGAGACTCCAGGCATCCAGCATCCCGCAGGGTCGAATGATGTACGGAATTCCCCTAAGCATGGCTTGAGTTGCTCCAGCAGTTTGCGCATATCCCCAAAGCCCGTGAATGTGCACGACGTCGGCGGATGCAAGAGCACGATTCATTGCCACGTTAAATTGCAGGCATCGATACACTTCGGTGCGGCTACTATTCGCCATCGCAACTTGCACTCCCACGGATTCCATTTCTTCTTGAACTTGAACGCCCATTCGATCGGTGCCGACAACTACGTGAATCCGTTGCCCTAGCTTTGCTTGAGCTTTGACTAGCCCGGCCAATGCAACGACAGGCCCGCCACAAGCGCGGTCCAACGCAGGAATGACGTGAACAATATTCATTCCGCCCAAATATAGCAGCTAGCAAGCATCTTGGCCCATCAGTTGTTTCTAGGTGTGCACTTGAGATCGAACATTTACTTGTTAGCGTCGAATGAGATAAGCAATCACGTTCGATGCGCGACCATTCTTCCTCGCAACAACACGCAGCGGACTTCCAGCCAAAGCGAGCATTCTGCGCGCCCCGCTCAAAGAAGGATTCCACTGGACCCCGAACGAATGTGTGCCCCCCGTTGACGTGTTGCCTCCGTCGCTGTCACGTTGCGGTCGGAGCAAAGTACTGCACGCGTCACGCATCCCGGCAATCACCGCCGCAGGAGTTTCCCAAGCGGCTTCGTCAGACTCCGTGTGAATCGTCCAAGTTGCGGGATCAGCAATAAATGGAATGGTACGCGGGGTGAGCATTGAGACATGATCAGGCGTCTTCAGCATGGGCCACCACTTGCCCATTGCCAATGATGCTACGCAATCGGCGTTCGGAGTATGTATGATCAACATTCCGCCTTTGCGCACGATTTGGGCTACGTCTTCGATGAACCGCCTCGGCTCATAGATATGCTCAATGACGTGACTTAGCATCACCAAATCAAACTGGGTCGCATGAAAGAGGCCAGGATTGAAGTAGTCCGTTACAACATTGAACCCCAGGATTTCCCGGGCAATCCGAGAATGTGCGCGGTCAGGCTCCAACCCAACAGGTTCTAGCCCAAGGTGCCTCGCCGCCAACATTATGCCTCCCGAACCGCAGCCAATATCGAGAAGTGTCTTGCGCGGCTGGCTGAGATCAGTTGCTTGACGATGATACGCAAGCGCTCGATTGAGAGCCTGTTTGTTTTCCTCGACCCTAAGATAAGCGTGAAGCAGCCGCACGTCATGCGGTGAGACCGGCTGCCCCGAATCGTAAGTCACCAACAAATCTTGATATTGCTCACGAGATAGCATTCGAAGCAACGCAGAACAACTTCCACAACGTGCAAATGCACTGCTCCCAGCATCAAAGACATGGGACGCGACCGCGCCACAGATGCGGCAAGTCGCAGTATTTTGGGCAATGGTAGATGGGCTATTCACTGGTCTCTAGACCAACCTGAGTCTGGCCGGCATACCTGAGTGCAAGACCGAGCGCTTCAAGCACAAGATCTGGTGGAACGGCTTGTGCGCTGTGGCGATTTGAAAAGAGTTCTTTCTCTCTTACAATGTCTCTTAGCCCGTCCCAGGCGCGAACCAATGTCCGGTCGTTACGCGATCGACATAGTGTTTGCCAATCCAGGGTGAACCCCTGTTTCTGCTGACTTAGCAGCTCCGCGGGAACCTGCTGCGCTATTTCCAACCGAAGCAAATTCTTCCCCATGCACGGAAGCTGCAGACTTGAAGCAAAGCCCGCGACCAATTCGACCAGCCGCCGGGAGATAAGTGGCACCCTCACTTCGAGACTGTGTGCCATACTCATACAATCAGTGTCGCGAAGCAACTGATCGTGCATGTAGACGCTTAGTTCATAGAATGACACTTGCCGCTCCGGTGATAAGCCAGCAGGACACTCTAGTTTCTCAACTCGCTCAATCGGCTCGCGATCGCAAACTCGTGCATTCGCTGCATCCGTAAGGAGGCTTCGCACCTCACCTGCTGAAAACAAGCCGCGCTTGGCGAACCAGAGCGCAGCAATGGACCCGCCGACTACAAGGGCATCAACCATTCGCGACCAGCGAGGGAATGCCGGCAAGTAGGCAGCAACCATGGCGTTCAACTTCCTAGTGCTGCGAAGCATGGAAAACCAGCGTGCGCGGCGATACCATTGGGGAACGACCTTGAAACTTGGGTAGCCAAAGAACAGCTCATCGCCACCAATGCCCGAGCATGCCACTTTCATTCCAGCGTCGTGTACAGCTTTACTGACGAGCCATGTGTTAGGACCATCGATACTTGGAACGTCCATATCACCCAGGGCTTGGTCTAACCACTTTGCGTCAGTATCTGTATCGAGCGGAATTTCTTGATGGCTTAGCCCCAAATGCCTTGCTATTTCTTTCGCTCTCCTGCACTCGTCCGAAGGATGGCCAGGAATCGTCACTGTAAACGTCTGCAGGTCAGCAAAACCTGCATCAACGAGTACGGCGCACACTACCGTCGAGTCCACTCCACCGGAAAGAAAGGCCCCTACCGGCACGTCGGCCCGCCCACGCAGCGCGACTGAGGAGCGAAGTGTTGCGCGCAAGCGCTCGATTGCTTCATCTTTGTTGCTGAGCGCACGGACCTCCGGCACAAACGGAAGGGTCCAGTACCTCTCGGAATGGGTACGGCGCGCTGTGCAGTTGAACATGATGCCAATGCGCTGGAGGAAGAAACCGCACGTCGCGCAGGTGCGTGTGAGGTGGCGGAATGGATCCCTGGCGCAATAGATAGTTGATCCCATCGAGGTCAGGTTCGGCCGATGCCACCCCGCCAGCGACTAACGCACGTACCTCACTCGCGAAGGCAAACAGACCGTCGCGCTCTACGACATACAGGGGTTTTTCTCCCAATGGATCTCGCGCCAGCCACAGGCCGTGATTCTGAGCATCATAGACTGCGAATGCAAACATGCCATCCAGTTGATCGAGGCATTGCATGCCGTTCATGACAAACAGTTGTAGAAGTACTTCCGTATCCGAGGTTCCCCGAAATCGATGGCCGTCGCGTTCTAGACGTTTGCGCAGTTCCACGTAGTTGTAGATTTCGCCGTTAAATACCATCTGATAACGGCCGTCTGCTGATGACATCGGTTGTGAACCCGTATCAGATAGGTCCACAATCGAAAGTCGGGTATGAACCAAACCGGCGCGCTGATTTCAGCCATCCAGATTTGAGATGCATCGGGACCCCTATGATGCAATTGCTCTCGCATCCGAATCAGCGAAGGTAGCTGAACCGTTGGCCCCCGATTTGCGTGAAGAAAAATGCCCGCTATTCCACACATAAGGAGTCTGAGCGCCTCGCGTTCTTCGAGACTGGCAATCCCTGACCAATGGCCGACCGGGCTGCAGAATAGCAGGCAATCACCGCTTGCCCATGAACGAGAACGGAATTTTGGCCCATAACAGCTACAAGTCCGGCCTAGGGCAGGGTTTGCCGTGAATTTGCCTTCACGGGACGGCGCTAGTGCTGTACCCCCTTGCCCATGAGTGCCTGAACAACCGTCAGGAAGAGAATTCTTGCGTCGAAACGTAGGGATCGATGGGTCAAGTAGTAGGCATCATAGTTGACCTTGACCGGGATTGGTAGCTCATCGCGCCCATTCACTTGAGCCCAACCCGTCAAACCGGGCGTTAGTCGGTGCACACCGCGCTTGGTGCGCAATGCCACGAGATCGTCCTGATTGAACAAAGCTGGTCTGGGGCCAACAAAGCTCATGTCCCCCCTCAGTATGGTGAACAGCTGCGGCAGTTCATCTAAACTGCTCTTGCGCAGTACTCGACCCACGGGCGTCAAGTAGGCGGCAGCCTCAACCATCAGGTGGGTGGGTAACTGCGGCGCGTCAACCCGCATTGTGCGAAACTTCGGCATTCGAAATTCCCTGTTGTCTCGCCCGACACGACGCGACCAATGTATGGCCGGCCCCTTCGATGTAATTCTAATTGCCACGGCAATTCCCGCCATAGGCAAGGCTAGTATGGCAATACTTGCGCACGCAAGAGCCACGTCAAGCGTGCGTTTGGCCTGCAAGTACGTTCCTGTAGCCATCGCTAACTGCCAAAACTCTCGATGAGATTAGCGCGTCAAGCCCCCGGTTCCAAGTCCAAAGTATGAGCCAGCGTATCGTCAAGCGTCCATGGCAGAGGACCAATCGACTCGGTAGCACGTCGCGTGTCCCAGTGGGAGGAACGGACCAACTTGCGAACATTGCTAGCGGATAACATCCCAGTTTCTCGACCTCCAATCGACAGTATTGCTTCGAGTATACCCGCGCCGACAAGGCACGCCGTGTACGGCAGGCGGAGTGTCACTTTGCAATGACCTGCCAGACACTCACGATGCAACAATTCCTTGATTGAGTATGTGCGAGCGTCGGCCAGGTTGAAAACCCCGGATTTCGGATGTTCTTGCGCCAGCCAACGCGTGGCAAAATGTCCAATGTTTTGTGCAGAGCAGAGGGCAAGCTGGTACTCGCCGCGACCAAGCCGGTAGCCAACTGGCCTCCGCAAGTACAAGCGTTTCTCCAGGTTCAGGAGAAAATCAGCTGCGTATACGGGTGCCAGCCTCAAAATCGCATACTGAGACGCGGTAGTTCGCGCGACCTGGCAAAGGGCCTCTTCAGCAAGCAATTTGGTCCGTGCGTAGTCGGACTCAGGGCGGCAGGGTTCATTCTCATCTATGGTTCGATTTGCTGCGGTCGATCCGTAGACTTCGATTGTGCTTGTGAAGACGAACCGTCGTGTCCCGTGTTTGGCAGCTTGCCAGAATAGTGTCTCACTTGCTCGGTTGTTCACACGGTTGTATTCGGCAAATCCAAAGTGCTTGTGCTTCACATGCACCAACGCCGCAAAGTGCAACACCGCGTCGAACTGCGTTTCGGCGAGTAGTCTCGTCGTGGCCAGTTCATCGGCAATGTCGAGTCTAGTATAATCGAATCCCGGACGCGTCATCAGACAATGATCTTCCAGCGACACCCCATGCACGCGATGTCCCGCGTCGAGCAGCGCCCGCGTCACGTGGCGACCGACCGTACCGCAGCAACCAGTTACCAGAACCTGAAGACTCATTGCGCGAAGGCCAGATGCTAGCTTACGACCGATGCGTGAGCGGGTTCATCGTCAGCTTCAGTTTCGGCAAGGAGCTGGTGCAAGCTACTTGTGTGTCGCTGGTCGCTTGAGTCGTATCGCGCGGTGACGGCGGAACATGTGCCGGGCACCGCTGATGTAGGCATTAGAGAGGCAGAAGCCATTTCCGGAACTACCGCACGCAGTGCCCGACGCACTGCCGGCTCATCCATTGAATTCTGGTACGGTGCCAGGCTGGTAAGTTGCGCTTGTACTTGAGCCCAGCCTGAGGGCTCCAACTTTCCAATGTAAATCTTTGGATGCGCGGTCTTGGACATGCGTTCTGCGTCGAACCCCAATTCCTCGAAGAGCTTTTCACCAGGTCGCATTCCGGTGAACTGGATCTTGATATCAACTTCCGGGACCAGACCACTTAGCCGAATTAGGTCGCAAGCCAAGTCAACGACTTTGACAGGCTCACCCATGTCCAGCACGAATATCTCACCACCACGACCCATGGCTGCAGCCTGCATTACAAGCTGACTTGCTTCCGGTATCGTCATGAAATAGCGCTTCATTTCCGGGTGCGTTACGGTCACCGGCCCACCGGCGGCAATCTGTTGCTTGAAGGTGGGAATGACTGACCCCGTGGACCCAAGCACATTGCCAAAACGAACCGCCACGTATTTGGTTCTTGAGCGAGCAGACAGCGCCTGGACATACATCTCTGCGACACGCTTGGTGGCACCCATTATGCTGGTTGGGTTGACCGCCTTGTCAGTACTCACCATGACGAATGCTTGAACGTCATGTTGATTCGCGGCATCCGCTAGCCGCTTGGTCCCAAATACATTGTTCTTGATGGCCTCGCCGGGGTTGTACTCCATCATCGGCACATGTTTGTGGGCAGCAGCGTGAAATACGATCTCCGGTTTGTCTGATTGGAATATCGATTCTACGCGCACCTCGTCACAAATATCGCAAATCCTCGGGACAATATTCACATTGGGGCGCGTGCTTTTCAGCTCTTGCTCAATCGTAAACAGCGCATATTCGGCCTGCTCTACCAAGATAATCTGGGCCGGTTGAAAGCGGGCAACCTGGCGACACAGTTCAGAACCAATCGAACCGCCTGCACCTGTGATCATCACCCGTTTGCCGTTCACAAGACTCATAACGAGAGCCATGTTGAGCTGCACGGTCTCCCGGCCCAACAAATCCTCAATCGACACATCCCTCAAGCGTCCAAGGCCTGATTGCTCCTCAATAACTTGATAAAGGCCTGGCAACAGCTTCGCCGGAATCGCGGCTTCCTCACAGCGCTGCAATATCCGACGCAACACGTTTGGCTCCAGTTCAGCTATGGTGACAAGCACTTGCTCAGCCCCCAGCGTTTCGGCGTATTTGGGCAGCTCATCACTGTTGCCGAATACGCGAATACCATGCACCAACATGCCGCGCTTAGCGCGGTCGTCATCGAGAAATCCAATGGGGTCGATTCCTAGGTCCGGTCGGTTCTCGATTTCTTTGGCGACCAGCGCCCCAGCGCGCCCCGCCCCGATCAGCAAAGTTGGTGCCAACTTTGGCGCAACGCGTCTCCTTTCCTCAGACGATATGCGCTCGGAACTCACGCGGCGCGTTGCGCGCGCGCCCGATATCGCGAACAGCGAAACTGCGGCATTGAGAGCCGTCACGCCCACTGGTATCATCCCGTACTGCGCGTGAGGCCAAGCGGCCATGAAATATGCGCCGACTATTCGAGCGATCACTAATAGGATGGCTACGACCATCGTGGCTTGCGCCACGCGGATTGCTTCCTTTAGGCCAAAGTAGCGCCAAGCGAAACGGGGTACAGCAAAGGCGACGAGCACACCATACTCTAGACCGACCAAGTAGCCCCAGGCAAACACCGCCCGCTTAAACATTTGCATCGGTAGGTGCAGGTCGAAGCGAAGAAGCCACGCCGCCCAATAAGCAAACGACAGCAACCCCAGATCAATCGTTGTCTGAGTGGCGCGCGAGGCTAACTTCAAAGCTTGGGTCCCCTCTCTCTGAAGGTCAGGTCGATGTTCTTTCTCAATACGTGATGGCAGTGGATGTTGCCGTCCACGTTACCATTCAGTTGCACGGTGAGCTGGATGTGTTCGTTACAGTACACGGGTCGGCCGTTAGGCTCTGAGCTGGAATTTCGTTCAGAGCGCAAACAACGGTCAATTGGCTAGTGCTCAGAAGACTCGCTTGCAGTGGCTTGCTCAGCCCCGCTTAGTGAAATGCGGGTGAATCGGTCGGGTTCAAACTCGAGACCGACTATCAAAGCGTCCTGTCTCAGAAGCGGCATCCAACCAACCCAGGACTCGCCTGCTTCAAGCCAACGTCCCGTTAGCCCTTGCGCCATGCGACGCACGCGCAGCGGATCGAATCGGAGTCTGCGGCCCTTTTCATCCACGGCTTTGAAATCGAACGAGCTTACATAAAACCTGGTAGCTGATCTATTAGTTACCGCGATTCGAATTTGACATAGCACTAGCGGGCCATCAGTCGGGTTGCCCTGGACGACCAAGCCATCCGTCAATCGCCAGTTGTTGGTTTCTCCGATCGCTAGAACTGTCCGCTTCAGATGCACTGTCGTGGATCCTGACTGATCTACGACTGGGAATTCGGTCATGGCATCGGGATACGGAAAGTAGGCAAACGTCGTGGGAACTTTTCCGCTGGTTACGCGTAGCAACAAGCCAGCGGCCGCAAGGCAACCGATTGCCGGACCCCAAGTGCGCATCCCACCACGCCAGTCGTAGCTCTTGGTGACAATCGGAGCCTCATCGGGGTTTCGCTTGTCGAGACTTGCCGCGTGGAACTCGACATCGCCCAGTTGTGAGATTACCGCGGCGCGCACGTCGGCTGGGTCGCACAGAACTCTAACCTGGGCAGACTGAGAATCGGACCCGAGCCACTCTGCAGCCGCACGCGAAAGTCCCCGCGCTGTAACATCTGGACTTCCCACTACGATGACAGAAGACACTGAGAGTTCATTCTGAACTTGGAGCGAGCTGAATTCCTTTCGGATCCAGTTAGATACGTCGCGCGCGATTGCGACTGCCTGCACTGCGTCCAACTCGCGAAATGCCAGCGCAAATGTGGCGCCGCTCCAACGCGCTGGGTATCGCGGCGGAGGGATGCGTGATCGGCTGACAAAGAGAGGCCTCGGAAAATTCTGTCTAAGCCACCGGCGAACGGGGGCAACGTTGTCAGGCAGCGAGGCGGCCCGCAGCTCGGCTGAAACCTGCCGCAATATTGAACTGGTTACGTGAGTTCCATTTTTCTCATTCAGTGCGCCGAGGCCTCGGATTTTGAAGACGGCCAGAGACTGAGTTCGAGCCGTCGGATCTTCGGTTGCCCATTCAGTACAGCGTTGAAGGTATTGATGCAGCCCAAAGCGCGTGGCGAGCTTTAGTCCTGGGTCCCAAGCACCCAAGCGTTCCAACCGTTCGGCACGGAAAGGACCAATCTTGTGCCAAACCAATCGACCGAGAAGAAAAAGGCCTTGTCCAATCAGAAACCCTGCAACCAAAAGCGGTAACGTCCCGCTTGGGCCACGCGAGAGTCGTTCAGCCGCCCATGCGACCGCCATTTGGTTGTAGACGTCGCCGGCCCATTCGGCGAGAGGGCCACTCCCCAGCTCAAAGCCAATGATGCAACCAACGACAAGTAGCGCAGCTTGACGTATTCGATCGAACACGCGGGGTTACTCCAGCAGGCCGGCATGCTGGCATTGATGATTCCACGGGTCAACGGCTGAACGCTTGAAGACACGGCCTAACGTTTGTCGTTGGTGCGGAAGTGGCCGGATCCGGTGGCGGCCCGCGGGTCCACGTTTTTTGGCGCGTTAACGCCATACATTGCTTTGTGAGGCCAACCGCGAACAATCGTGGACCGTCTCAAAGCGAGGTCTGAACGTGCCAATTACCGGTGTTCCAAACGGATCCCTTCAAAATACATCACTATTCGCACGATTTGTTGTCTTTGCGGTTGGTGCTCGCCTGGTGCTCGTTAGCGTCCTCGCGCAAAGTTGTATTGTCCAGAACAAGTCATCACCGACAATAGACGACGGCAAGAGTGTCTCGGAGACGAACTCAACAGACGCCGATCGTTGCACGGCACCTACACTGGTGGCTAGGGAAATTCCGACACTTCCCAAGGTCCAGGATGGCAGTACGGTCTTCTGGCTAAGCGACCCGGTTAGTCCGGACGAGACCGTCTTACTTGCTGGCAGCCAACTAAATGCCACCACAAAGGCGGTAGTTCAACGCATCTCAGACATAGCCTCTTCAACTGAAGCACGCCGGGCAGGTTCAGTTGAGGTACCCATTATCCAACCAACAACCTACTCGATCAAATTCAAAATCCCTGCAGAATTTGGCCCCGGGATTTATCGTTACTCGCTTCTACTCTCAGGCGGTGGTCATTTGGACGGATTCATCAACCGCCCCAACATTTGGTGGGTACAAGGTGCTCCCGGGGTCTCGCTTGCTGCCGGTGAGATCGTTCATGTGTTCGGTCGCAACATTGGTCGACGACGGACAAGATATGGCAGGGGATGCGGTCCCTTCATAGCACTGCACGGCCCGAAATCCGTGACTTTGGCTGCCACCTCCGAGGATGAATATTCACTGCAGGCGGTGCTGCCGGCTTGGCTCCCTACGGGGGCGTATCAACTCTACGCCCATAATGGATTTGGCGACGGCTCGCTTTGGTCTGAGCCCGTAGCCACCAACGTCATGACACAAGCGGTGACGCCTCAAGTTGAAGTGGACGTTACGAAATTTGGTGCGATGGGTTCAGGGCGCAACGACGACATCGTGGCATTCAAGGATGCCATTGCTGCAATTGGCAAAACCGGAGGCGTTGTATTTGTTCCGCGCGGCCGCTACTTGTTGGGCGAATCGCTTACGATCCCGCGGCGCGTCATTCTTCGTGGCGAGGCCACCGACCAAGCGAGCCTAGTATGGCCAGATATGGCCGATCCGCCGTCCTCTCTCCTCGTCGGCCAAGGTGAATTCGGAATTGAGTCCCTGACGATCCACGCTTCCAACTACCAAAACGTCATTCGCAACACTGACGGATCGCTTGGACACGTGCGCATCAGCTCGGTCCGAATTCGCGCAAACAAGTACATGGGACACCTCGAGCAAGGCTATGCGGGCAACCCGAACGAAGCGCGCCTCACCGAGAGGGACAAACGTTCTCGTCCCAATCTTGATAACTGGGGGAGAGCGCAGAGCGCTCTTGATCTCCAAGGCCCCAATGTTCAAGTAGTGGGTTGTGATGTTTACGCGAGCAATTCGAGCATTTGGTTAACAAATGCGGAGGGCGCATACGTTAGCGGGAATTCGTTCGGAAACGGGTTTGCAGGTGGCTACTACCTTGCATCAGTTAGAAATAGTGTCTTTGAGCGCAATGAAATAAGGGGGATAGATCCTACCGCCACTGGCGGGGGCATCAATAATTGGGGAGGTCATGCGACCGAACATATCTACTTTGCACGAAACAGGGTTTTGCTTGCATTTGGCCACGACCGAGAAGCAATGACGAGTGATGCTAGCGGAAATGCATTCTTCGGGCACATCGTCGAGGTCAATGGGAACGCAATGATGTTGGGTCCCAACGAACACAAGCACGCTAGACCGGAGGGAAACTGGGAAGGAGAAGGTGTATTTATTGTTTCAGGCAAGGGCCTGGGCCAATTCCGCCGCCTTGTGTCACTGCAGGGTTCCAGGCTAACAATTGACCGACCATGGGATGTGGCACCTGACACAAATTCGCTCGTAAGCATCACGCACCTGCTGCATCGCCTGCTATTCATTGAAAACACTTTTGCGGATGCTGGAGTCGCGCTGCAGTTCTACGGGTCCGCAGTTGACTTTATTGCTGCAAGGAACCATTCGGCTCGAACCGCTGGCTTTCACAGTTACGGCATGGACTATTACGGTATCCAGCCCAATTGGTATGTCCAATTCTTGGAGAACGTGATCGACGAAGGGAACAACTACCGCGCGGGTCACGATAGGATGACCGGCGATGCGCACATCGGCATCTATCAGTTCGGAAACGAATATTCGCTAGCTCGGTTTGGCATAATTCGCGGCAATATCCTCATGAGCAACGCTTACATTCAAGTCGGCGGTAGAGATGTCGGAGGGCTGGCCCCTTCGTCAAATGAGAATGGAGTCACTGATATCGTCGTCGAAAACAACCGGATATCGCACACGCCAACGGCTATCAGCGTGCGCAAACCAACTCTCGGGTTAGTTGAGAGAAACAACCACTTCGTTGACGTCAGCAATACCGTTGATGCGCGGTAGGCCCGTGACAACTTCCTCGTGCCATTAGGTTACAGGTTTCGATGTGGATCCGATCAAGGTCGCTGCGCTCCAACGCGGCGAGCAATACATGAAGCATCTTGGCACGGGTCGGGTGTGATCGCGGCCCCAACACCACTAACCCGGAATCGTGAGCCAGATTTGCAGTTCGTGCTTCAACCAGTCTTCGCCCTTAGGTAGCCAAGAGTCGGTCACAGAACTCATGGACACCCAACTCTTTGCTGCAATGGCCGCGTGCGAATTGCAACGCGCGCGACTTTATTTCCGTCCAATCCATGGTCAGAAAGTTCCCCTATCGTGCGCAACACGGTGCACATCCCTTCCACGTCGCCGTGCTCCACGTGCCATCCAACATCATTGTCTCGCACGAGACGGGCCGCGGGAGATTCGCGGGGGCCGAGAACCAGGACAGGGCGACCTGCGGCAAGCGCGCCGTAGATTTTGGATGGGTGCACGATGCCAACGGTATTGGTACCGACCGAGACCACGTGAATGTCAGCGGCGCATAGCGTGGCCGGCACCTGCTCTCGCGGTTGGTAAGGCAGGAGAGTGACGTCGGCTGGGTGCTGATCGTTCAACCAACGCTCGAGGTTGGCCTTGCCAACGCCACCTCCTACGAAGAAGTACTTGAGACGGGTCGTGGGGCGACTCTGGATGGCCTGCATGAGCGTATCCAACGGGTGCACGGCACTGTGATTGCCCGCATGCATCACTACGCGTTCAAGGTTTAGCCCGAATTGCAGTCGAAACGAGTTTTTGGAATGGTCGATGGGGTCAGTCTGGTCTTGAAAGGGCCATGGCGGCTGAACGTCAATATTACGTTGGAATTCAGACTTTCTTGAAAAGCGCTGAGCCATGGCATCATCCAACACGGTGATCGTGGTGGCGTGCCGCAGTAGGCCCCTGTTGAGCAGTTCGAATGCTTTGACGGCGAGTGAATCTGGCCTAATCTTTCCGAGAGCTACAATTTGGTCAGGATTCAGATCCATCAGCCAGTAATGGAATGGGATCTGACGAAGTTTGTTGGCGGTCAGTCCCACGGCGCCCGCCATATGAGGGATTGTGCTGATCAGAAGATCGGTAAGCCGCAGATCTAGTGTCGTTAGAACCGAAGCCTGTACCACCAGTGAGACTCCGCCGAGTAATCGCTGGGCGATCGATCCTTTGCCAAACGAGCAAAACGGCAGTCGCACTACTTCGACGTTGCCTTGTCGTTCGAAGCGGCGGTAGCGCTGGCTCGGGTCGTCATACCCGCGGTCTGCCGTAAATACGGTCACCCGGTAACCTCTGCGTCCAAGTGCCTCCGCAACATCAGCCAAATGTTGCCCAACGGCGGCAGGATCTGGTGGGTACACCTGTGTGACGATTCCAAAGTGACGACGTCCAAGCCCAGAAGGCATAGCCGGATCTGATAGCACAGCCAACCTAGGTCTGCGTCGCCACAATCGTCAGATCCCAATCCCCAAGACTACAACCAACGCACAACCGCGTAAAACCCGACTCCATACCACTCGCGGAGCGACGACTCAGTGTGAACCAATCCGCCGGCGCTCGGCAGGGGTAGGTCTGACTCTAGGACGAAATTGTTCTGGAAGTGGCAGTCTGCTTAACGGATTTGCCACCTCAGCGACATGGCTCTTGGCGAGTGCCGAAGGGGTTCATAATGAAATCGTTTATCCAATGGGCTATTGGGTTGGGTGGGTTGTGCTGCATCGGGCTGAACGGTTGCGGAGGAGCGGCCGACGTCGGCGAGACGGGCGTAACTTCGACAGGACTGACCGGTACCGTGCAGAAAGGGCCCTTTCTCCTCGGTTCAAACGTGGAGGTTTCCCTGCTCGACGCGCATGGAGATCCAACGGGTTCGGTCTTCGGTACTGTTACAAAAGATGACCTGGGTCACTTCGATCTCACTTTTCCCAACGGTCAGGCCGAGGGTCACCCAGTCGAGGTCGTCGGCAACGGCTTCTATTACAACGAGATAGCGGGCGGACTATCACTGGCTCCAATCACGCTGCACGGCATTGCAAAAGTGGGCCAGTTGGAGGTCTCGACAACGAACCTAAACGTTGTCACGCACATGTCATATCGGCGTGTCCTTCACTTGGTGGCAAACGGCACCAAGGTAGGAGCGGCTGCAAAACAGTCGGAATCGGAACTGCGTGCAGGTTTGGGGATCATTCACCCAGACCCCCAAAATGCCGGCAAGGGGCTCAACATGAGTATTCTGGGAGGCGATTCGGCCGACAACGAATATTTGTTCGGGTTGAGTTGTATCCTGGCTCAGGCAGCAATGCTCGAGACGGGCACGTGTAACGGATGCCCAATCGGACCCAGCAATGCCGTTGACGCAACGGTTCAGGAGCTGATCGATGTTGTAGCGTCCGATTTGGAGTCTGACGGTGCGGTTGGCACCTCCGTGCTTGAAAGACTGACCAGCGCTGAGCGATCGTTGGACCCGGCGGTCTGCGCGTCAAATTTGGCGGCTTGGATCAGCAAACACGGTTCATCGCAGGCGGTTCCAGATTTGACCCGCGTAATTGACACGGACAAAGATGGCATTGCCAACGCGAGTGATCCGGACGACGACAACGACGGAACGCCGGACACGTCCGATTGCGCACCTCTCGATCCGACTCTAGCGGTACTCTTAGATGACGGCAGCTGCGTACCTGACACAACCGACGATGATGGTGATGGTGCGCCGGATGCTTTGGATTGCGCCCCGCGCAATTCCTCTGACTATAGAACGTCGGAATGCGACCACTGGTATTGGCGCTTCGACCGCAGCATGGACTGGCACGAAGCGCGAGACTTCTGTCAGACGCTCGGCGGATATCTGGCCAGCCCGACAAGCGATGGCGAGCATGTTTATGTGTGGAGCCAGTTGGGTGCATCATCACCTCAATTTTGCTGGCTGGGAGCTTCGGACGAAGCGTCGCCCGGCGCATGGGTATGGGAAACCGGAGAGCCGATGGCGTTTGCGGACTGGTCCCCCGGAGAGCCTGACAACTGTGGCGGCGCTGAACATCGTCTTATGATGCCGGCCCCTCAATACATGGTATGGGATGACTTAGCAGATGGCGTCGGTGTTGACGGTACTCATGGGGGATGCGGCTGTGGCGACTGCGCTGGACAATTCTACCCAATGTTGACACTCTGTGAGTGGAACAACCGTCCCGCGGACGATGACGGAGATGGGGTACCGAATTCAGTTGACTGCGCCCCCTCGGACCCTGGTTGCGCCTGCGCGTATCCGGGAGAAGAACTGTGCAACGGCAGTTGTGTAGACGTGCGAAGCGACTCGAGAAACTGCGGGGCGTGCGGCACTGAATGCCTCGGTGGTAGTAGTTGCCTGAGCGGCACCTGCACCTGCGCGAATCCAGCTCAGAAGCTCTGCGGCGGCTCGTGTATAGACACGCAAAGCGATGTTACCAATTGTGGCGGTTGCGGCGTGGCCTGCCCTCAAGGTAACAAGTGTCTCCGGGGGAAGTGTTGGGACGCGGGCAGCACTCCGCCGCCCGTAGTTCACTACACGTTCGATGACGACTTCATGTCAACGCGCGTGATCAAGGATCAATCAGGTAACGGGCACGATGCTTCGCTGGTTACCGGCACGTTCAGTTGACCCGCTGGCATCAATGGGACGGCCCTTGCCTGCAACGGTTCGGGCTACGCAGCGGCTGCAGATAACCCCACCGCCAATTGGAGTCAGTTTACGTTCTCCCTTTGGTTCAACCCAAGCTGCACTACCGGTTGTGACTACAAAATCGCGAGCGCAGCCACCTGGCCTCCCGGTTCGGGTTGGGACATCGGCACCTGGTACGCGGAATTCTGGACCGCCAGCGGCGGCGATCTAATTACATTCACGGGCTGCGCTGAATGCAGAATGTGGAGCTCGCACTTCGTTGTCGGAGGCTGGAATCACGTGTTGATCGCGTACGATGGTGAAGCGCTAAGACACTACATAAACGGAGGATTAGTCTGCACTTGCACCGGCGGATCCGGCAAACCACTTGGACCGGGCAGTGCGCTCGAACTGTGCGGTTGGATGGGCGGCTTCTACTTCGCTGGTCTTCTCGACGAATTCCGAATCTATGACGTTGGATTGACGGAAGCAGAGGTCCAAGCGCTTTACTCCGGCCAATAGTGATTCCAGGGCGCGAGACTCAAGGTACATGGAGTTTCAGCCCCCGTCACCGTTGGCAGATCCCAATCCCCAATACTTACACCCAACGCACAACCGCATAAAACCCAACTCCGTACCACTCGCGGAGCGACGACTCAGTGCGAACCAATCCACCAGCGCTTGGCAAGTAATCCAGAATTGTCCGGGTTTCGTTGGGATCCGCTCGAAAGTCAACCGGAAACGGCACAATGTCAATACCTGCGTGCTGAAATTGGCGGATTGCGCGCTGCATGTGGCCGGCTGAAGTTACGAGGATGATCTTGCCCCACCCGCGCGCATGCATGAGTCGAGCTACTGCCACAGCCTCCTCGGCGGTATTACCGGCCTTTTCGGTAATCAAAATCTTCTCGGCGGGAACGCCCCGCGCTACCGCCACGCCTTCGCAGACGACGCCTTCGACTTTAAGCTGTTTCTCCCACGGAACGCGACCGCCGGTAAATACCAGCCACGGCGCTTTGCCGTGTTGCCAAAGTTGAATGCTAGCCTCGAGCCGCTCGCCGGCTTCTCCGATGTTGAGCTGATACCCGTCTGGCACCGGGGGCCCCAACATTCCGCTTAGCGCTACGATTGCGTCCGCCGTTGGTGCCCGCTTCAATTGCCACGGCACGATAGCGCGCCTCGAGCGTCCGCTCGAGGCCATTGCCCACTATGGGCATGCTGCAGATGTAGAGCAACCCGGCCGCCACAACTATCGGCCCCCGCCGCTTTCGAACCAAGCCCACGACCAGCAGCAACAATACTATACCGGTCGGGAGCACGAGGAGTGGTAGAAGCTTGTTCAGAATTAGCACTACACGTCTCTATATCCTCAACACCGCGAACTCGCCAAGGCTGCGCATTTCCTACTAGGATTTCGTCAACTGCCCATTCAAGAAACCTCGCCCAGACTCCAGATGGTGGCTCTTGAACACGGCTTGTGGCTGCTGGCTGGTGGCTTTGGCACCGAGAATGCCCGAAGCAATGGAGTTGGGACCCACTTGGTGCTATTCTGAACTGCGTTTCCATGAGTCTCTATCTGGCCATTCCCAAACCTGAACTGGAGCAGTTTTGCATTCGCCACGATGTCCGGCGCCTCTCGCTGTTTGGCTCGGTGCAAAAGGGCGTCGCTCGGCCGGACAGCGACGTAGACTTCCTCGTTGAATTCAAAACCGAGGCGGAACCCACGCTGCTTGATCTGGCGGGCATGGAAGAAGAACTTTCGCGCATGCTGGGCGGGCGTCGAGTAGATCTGCGGACAAAAATGGAATTGTCCCGTTACTTCAGGGACGAAGTGCTGCGTGATGCCGAGGTTCAGCATGTTGCCGGAGGATGAGGTTCGCTTGCAAGCTGCATCCAAAGTGTCTTCCGAGGGGCGCGCGTCAATACCCGAGCTACCTTGGTCCAAGGTAATCGGAATGCGTAACCGCTTGGTTCACGCTTACTTCGACGTAGATGCAGACGTTCTATGGAACACCTTGACGCAAGCATTGCCGCAACTGCAGGCTCAGCTTCGACAAGTCCTCGTGGTCTAGTCACGCAGCCGGCAGTGCGCAGCAAGCAGCCCCTGCACGTTGTCAGCGCCGAACCAACCCAGCAACCCGTCCGCCAAGACGACTCATTGCGCCAAGCGCTTCGGTAGCGGCGGCATTCGAAACATAGCCCCAAGCGAGCGCAACCTGAATGCCTGCTTGGGCCTCATTCAAAGATCCAAGCGCCGTCTCGAACCGAAGCCGACTATTGCCCCGAGCCGCACCGAAACCCTCTGCCAAATTTAACGTAACGCTGCTGATAGCGCGCCGCAATTGCGAAGCCAGATCGCGGTCCCTACGTTGAACGGCCTCTACAATCGGCCGGCACAGCGCAACCACTTCGAGCGAAAAACCTACAATCGAAGAGCTTGGTGAATTGTACATGCCATGACCCGCGCAGGATCCGTGACAACGCCAAGCCGCCAAACGTGTGCATCACCGGGCGTTGGCACGGAGCGTGCGCGACCAGGCGTGTACAATTCACCAAGCGGCGATTGACGATGTTTTGACAGTGGCCTGTGGCTCGTGGCTTGTGGCCCGTGGCCTGTGGCTCGTGGCTATTTCCGTTTGCCAGCCAAAAGCCATCAGCCATCAGCCATCAGCCATCAGCCAAAGGCCTTCAGCCAATGCCATCAGCCATTTACGTTTCCGCACTCGCCCCGACTGACTTGAGAGCAGCTAATGAATCACCGCTCCGGCCAAACTCGGTTTCGCCTGATCTCACCGAGAACGCGCATTAGACTCTCAACGTCGCTCTCTCGAATGACCTTGGCCCGTGCCGCATCAACCTCAATTCCCAACAGGTCGCATGCGGTCTCAACAGCCAACCTCAAAGCTTCGGCACGACCCTTGGCCTCGCCCTCGGCACGACCCTTGGCCTCGCCCTCGGCACGACCCTTGGCCTCGCCCTCGGCACGACCCTTGGCCTCGCCCTCTTCCCTCTCGAATTGACGCATAATCTTCCAATTGATCTGCGCCATCTCCCGCTGCCGGGCAAGCTCCTGCGCTTCTGGATCCTGCGACAACGCTGCTAGCGCCTCCGTTGCCCGTCGAATATTCGGATCGCTCATGGCCAACTCCTCGAGTTCTTTCTCGTCACGCGCCAGCAAGAATGCCATCCAGCGTTTGAGTGCGCTATCATCAGGTTCCAATTCAATCTTGGACAACTCCACGAAGTGCATCTCGAGATCAGCGGTGAGCTCATGGTGCGTCTCGACTTCAAGTATCCGAAATTTGCTGTGTGCTTTGGGCAAGCGCAAGAGCGGTTCTTTCAGGATCACAACGGAAAGCGTTGGACATAGTTTTTTATAGCGATCTCCAACGCTTAGCTGAGACGCATGTAGCCGCGCCCAGTAGTACAGGAACCGCTCCTCTAACCCCGAGTGCGACTCCGACTGCATTTCCACGTCCACCTGCCGTCCGTCGGACAATCGCACGTGAATGTCCAGAACAGCACCCCGGTCAGCGGGAAGGTCCTTCGGGACTTCTGGATTGAGCACTTGCACCGAATCAATCGACACGGACGGCTGGAGCACCGCGGTGAGCAACGCGATCAGAATATCCCGGTTCTTCTCGTGAGCAAAAAGCAACTTGAAGACAACGTCCAATTTGGGATCGAGCCATTGCATGTGCGAACATCGGTCGCAGGCAACTCCTAGTTGCGCGAATACATCCCCATCATGGCTCTTGGCATTGGCTCATGGCCCGTGGCTCGTGGCTCTTGGACTGTGGCTCTTGGCTTGTGGCCTGTGGCTTGTGGCCATTTCCGTTTACCAGCCAATGCCATCAGCCAATGCCATCAGCCATCGGCCAATGCCATCAGCCATCAGCCAATGCCATCAGCCATTAGCCATTGGCCAAAACCATCAGCCAAATGTGCCTGGTGTCGTCCGCGAACGATTTCGAAGGCGGTGATCACCGAAATGGTGAGACGACCATGTTCGCGGAGATACGCCTCTGCGTGCCGAACGACATTGGTGTTCTTCCCCCGCAGAAAATCCGAGAGAATGTCGGTATCAAGAATCGTCTTGTGCATCGGAAGCGCGCCAACGGTCGTTCGTTCTCAGCTGCCGCACCGATGACTCAAAGGCCTCGAAGTCTGCGTCAGATTCGTCCGACCATATCGAAGATGTGGTGGCGGCGGGTTGCGGCGTGACTTCATCGGCCATTTCGTGAATGACTCGCTCGACGACCTGAAGCCGTTCAGTGGGCGTGAGCGCCCGAATTTGTTCAAGGATCTGCTCGGCAACGCTTGTCATGTCTACGATGCCAATATAACCCAAATTCGGCCGTCGTGCAGAGCTCAAATCGTCAGCGCCGGTTTGCGTTTGGCTGGTGGCTTCTGGCTCGTTGCCATGGCTCGGGGCTCGTGGCGTTGGCTCGTAGCTATTTCCCCGGCAAAGGGTCATTGGCAATAGGGCAACTGAAGAGAGGTTCCCCGCCGATTTCATGTTCAAGCTGACGGTCTTCGAGACCGCCCAAGATGCTAGAATTACTGGGAAATATTTGGGAAGAGCATCGGCCGGGAGCGCGCATTCGTTCGCCTGCGGCAGATGCTTCAAGCCAACACCGAGCTTGCCAAGAAACTAGCCACCCTCGAGAAGAAATACGACGCCAAATTCCGAGTAGTATTCGACGCCATTCGCGATCTCATGCAACCGCCCGTGAAGCCGAAGCGACACATCGGATTTCGCAAGGAGGAGGCGTGACACGCACCAAGCTACCTCCTCACCAACCCAGCAATCCGCCCGCCAAGACGACTCATTGCGCCAAGCGCTTCGGTAACGGCGGCATTCGAAACATAGCCCCAAGCGAGCGCAACCTGAATGCCTGCTTGGGCCTCATTCAAAGATCCAAGCGGCGATTGACGATGTTTTGACAGTGGCCTGTGGCTCGTGGCTTGTGGCTTTGGCTTGTGGCTTTTGGCCTGTGGCTAGTGGCTTGTGGCTTTGTGCCCAGCCAACGCCATCAGCCAGAACCATTCAGCCAGAACCATCAGCCAATGCCATCAGCCAATCCCATTAGCCAACGCCACCAGCCATGACCCAGCGCCCCTTACCGCCGCCTGAAACTAAACCTCAGGCCAGCAGCGATTTTGCCTAATGCCGTGCAGCAGTCGAGTGAGTGCGTCCGCGTCGCACTCGTGGAGAGCCTTCCTGCGCGCCGTGTCGATCTCAATTTCCAGTATCTCGCACGCAGTTTCTACCGCCAATACCAATGACTCAAGTCGCCCCTTGGCTTCGCCCTCGGCACGACCCTTGGCTTCGCCCTCGGCACGCCCCTTGGCTTCGCCCTCGGCACGACCCTTGGCCTCGCCCTCGGCACGACCCTTGGCTTCGCCCTCTTCCCTCTCGAATTGACGCATGATCTTCCAATTGATCTGCGCCATCTCCCGCTGCCGAGCCAGCTCTTGCGCCTGCGGATCGCTGGACAACTCCGCCAATGCTTCCGTCGCCCGTCGAATATTCGGATCGCTCATCGCCAACTCCTCTAGTTCCTTCTCGTCGCGCGCCAGCAAAAACGCCATCCAACGTTTGAGCGCGCTATCATCGGCTTCCAACGCAATCTTGGACAACTCAACGAAGTGCATCTCGAGATCGGCAGTGAGCTCATGGTGCGTTTCGACTTCCAGTATTCGAAATTTGCTGTGCGCTTTGGCCAACCGCAAGAGTGGTTCTTTCAAGATCAGAACGGAAAGCGTCGGACATAATTTTTCATAACAATCTCCGGCGCTTAGCTGAGACGCATGTAGCCGCGCCCAGTAGTACAGGAACCGCTGCGCCAACCCCAGATGCAACTCCGACTGCATCTCGACGTCGATGTGCCGGCCGTCGGCCAATCGCACGTGAATGTCCAGAACGGCACCCCGGTCAGCGGGAAGGTCCTTGGGAACCTCCGGATTGAGCACTTGCACCGAATCAATCGACACGGACGGCTGGAGCACCGCAGTGAGCAACGCAATCAGAATGTCTCGATTTTTCTCGTGAGCAAACAGCAGCTTGAAAACAACGTCCAACTTGGGATCGAGCCATTGCATGCGCGAACATCGGTCGCTCCCAACCTCTGGTTGCGTGAATACGACCCCATCTGCACCAGCTGTCAGGCAGCAAGCAGCGGGCAGCAGGCGGCGGCTCCTGCGCGTTCTCAGCGCCGAACCAACCCAGCAATCCGCCCGCCAAGGCGGCTCATTGCGCCAAGCGCATCAGTTACGGAAGCTTCCGAAACATAACCCCAAGCGAGCGCAACCTGGATGCCCGCTTGGGCCTCATTCAAAGATCCAAGCGCAGTCTCAAATCGAAGCCGACTATTGCCCCGTTCCGCACCGAAACCTTCTGCCAAGTTCAAAACGATACTACTAATCGCGCGCCGCAATTGCGAAGCGAGATCGCGGTCCTTACGTTGACGATGTTTTGACAGTGGCTAGTGGCTTGCGGAAGCCATCAGCCGCTAGCCGCTAGCCGACAGCCATCAGCTGCCAGCCGCCAGCCGACAGCCGACAGCGGATATCCGCCAGCCGCCAGCCGACAGCCGACAGCGGATATCCGCCAGCCGCCAGCCGCAGTGACGCGACGATCGATTCCAATATTGGACCACGACTATGTCGGTCTTTCCAAAATCGTCGCCCTTGAACAAGAGCGGTTCACCCGTCTCCTTGGACAGCGAATACGCAAAACGATCCCCATAATTGAGGCGAGCAGGGTGAATTCCCTTGCCGTACTGACGAAACGCACGTCGCGCAATTTCCGCCTGGCCCGGTGTCACCGAAACTGTCTCGATGTTTAGCCGGGCCGCCAGCAAATCAAGATCGCGCAAGCCTTCCTCGCCAACTCGAAGGAGTACTACGATACTGGTTTCCAGCCAATTCGCGGCGGAAATCAGACAACTCGAATCACTCGCAATGGCACGCGCCAGTCGTTCAGCTTCAGGTTCCAACTGCAATATCGCAAGTAGCGCAGAGCTATCGACAATCACGTCGGCATACCGTCATCGTCGTACATTAATTCGTCCGCCTTACGCTCATCAACCACCGGCAAGGACGCAAAATGACGACCGATTGTCATGGCTTCTTGAACAAGATTCTCCAAATCCGCGGCTTTGCGTTCTTCCCGCGCTAGCCTTTCCCGAAGCGCTGTAATTACCGCGTTTGAAATAGTTTCACCTGTACGTTGTGCCACGGCGTGAGCGAGCCGATCGGCTTCAGGATCGTTGATGCTCAGTGGCATTGAATCGCACTCCTAAGGTTCTGAGTATAAACCCTGAAGCAAAGAAGTCCGCGCCGAATCGAGTTGACCCGTCGGCCTGTCGTTCCCGAAGCGAATCTGCCCAAGCAATTTCGCTCCCCCGGCAGCAAGCTGCCCGCGGCGGCAGCACGCCTTGCCGCCGCGGCAGGCGGCCTCTCCTGCACGTTGTCAGCGCCGAACCAACCTAGCAACCCGCCCGCCGAGACGGATCATGGCGCCGAGCGCATCAGTAATGGCAGCTTACTAATCGCGCGCCGCAATTGCGAAGCGAGATCGCGATCCCTACGTTGAACCGCCTCCACAATCGGCCGACACAGCGCAACCACCTCAAGCGAAAAACCTACAATCGCCGCTTGGTGAATTGTACATTCCATGACCCGCGCAGGATCCGTGACAACGCCAAGCCGCCAAACGTGCGCATCATCGAGCGTTGGCACGGAGCGTGCGCGACCAGGCGTGTACAATTCACCAAGCGGCGATTGACGATGTTTTGATCGTGGCTGGGGGCTTTGGCTGCTTGCGATGGCTCTTGGCCTGTGGCTCTTGGCCTGTGGCTCTTGGCTAATTGCTGATGGCTTGTGGCTTGTGGCTTGTGGCTTGTGGCTCGTGGCTATTTCCGTTTGCCAGCCATCGGCCATCAGCCATCAGCCAATAGCCATCAGCTAATGCCACAAGCCCCGTCCCGATTCAGGCTGCACCGGCGGCGGGTAGCGAGCAGCCAACGCCCAGCGCCCCTATCAAGCTCCCCCGTCCCTCACCCGCTATCGTGCGCGGCAACGCGGCTCAAAATGGCCACAATCGCAGGCGCGCTCGCTACGGGCCCCGCGACAGACTACAATGGCACCTGTGGCTAACCCTAACGATTTGCAGCTGGCTCAGCAATTCGCCGTCCGCTTGCAGGGCGAGCTAGGTGACAATCTTCTACGAGTGTCGCTATTCGGCAGTCGTGCTCGGCGAGATCACCGCGAACGATCCGACTACGACTTCATGATCGTTCTGCGTCAGCCAACAGGGTCAGCGAGATCTGCCGTCCACGATCAGGCACTTCGCTGGGAGCTTGACTATAACGTCAATTTCTCAACGAAAATCTTGTCTCACGATGACTTTTGCAAATTGCGAGTGGGCCCCGAAGGATTCTGGCTCAACTTTCAACGGGACGAGCATCTCCTATGGCCGATGAGCTAACGGAACGCGTCAAGGCAGCGTTGGCGCGTGCAAGCGACAAACTGAGCGTAGCGCACAAGGTGCTGGAAGCAGGTTTCCCTGCCGAAGCAGTTCCTCCAGCCTATTATGCATGCTTTCATGTGGCAGAGGCCGCCCTTGCATTGGAAGGAGTGGAACCAAGAACGCACGAAGGCCTAAAATCCGCGTTCGGTTTGCACTTCATCAAGTCCGGAAGGCTCCCTGCAGAGCTAGGTTCACTTCTGCGAGAACTCAAGGATGAACGCGAGAATGGCGACTACTCTGTCTTTCCGGCCATAACTGCAGACGACGCCACCAGAGCCATTGCCGCTGCAGAAAGGTTTGTTCACGAGATGGAGAAATTCCTGAAAGGTCAAGTGAACATCGGCAAGTGAAATGAGCCAACAACTACCCAACTGCGACTGCTGCTCGATGAACTGATACGAGACATTCACGAACCAAAGTACTGATACACTGCATCAGGCAGCCGGTTTGACATCGACCGTGTACTTGAGTCCAGCCGCCTTCAGTCTCTCTTCGAGAGACAGCCGAACGAGCAATGCGGGTGGTACTCCCAGGGCTGTGGCGATCTGTTTGCCAGCCATCTGCCATCAGCCAATGCCATCAGCCAATGCCATCAGCCAATGCCATCAGCCAATGCCATCAGCCAATGCCATCAGCCAATGCCATCAGCCAATGCCATCAGCCATCAGCCAAAAGCCCATCAGCCTAAGCCCCGCTTCCAGGCTCACGTAGGCCAGAGAATCACCGCTCCGGCCAAACTCGGTTCCGCCTGATCTCACTGAGAACGCGTGTAAGACCGTCAACGTCGCTCTCTTGAATGACCTTGGCCCGCGTGGCGTCAACCTCAATCCCCAACAAATCGCATGCGGTCTCAACAGCCAACCTCAAAGCTTCGGCACGACCCTCGGCTTCGCCCGCTTCCCTCTCGAACTGACGCATGATCTTCAAATTGATCTGCGCCATCTCCCGCTGCCGCGCCAATTCCTGCGCCTCCGGATCCTGCGACAACGCCGCTAGCGCCTCCGTCGCCCGTCGAATATTCGGATCGCTCATCGCCAACTCCTCAAGCTCCCGCTCTTCACGCGCCAGCAAGAATGCCATCCCGTGCTTGAGCGCGCTGTCGTCAGGCTCCAAGTCGATCTTGGACAACTCGACGAAATGCATCTCGAGATCAGCAGTGAGCTCATGGTGCGTCTCCACTTCTAGTATCTATCCGAAATTTGCTGTGTGCTTTGGGCAAGCGCAAGAGCGGTTCTTTCAGGATCACAACGGAAAGCGTTGGACATAGTTTTTTGTAGCGATCTCCAACGCTTAGCTGGGACGCATGTAGCCGCGCCCAGTAGTACATCGAACATCGGACTTGGGCAACGCCCAGTTGCGCGAATACGACCCCATCATTGCTCTTGGCATTGGCTCATGGCCCCGCGTTACCTGACCGCACAAATCGTGCTAGGGTTTAGGTGTGCCAGAAGTTAGTCGGTTCGATACGCCGAACATAGGGCGACAATTGCAATCGAGTCGCTGCAGATCTTGGAAGGGTCCCTGCCATCGCGAGTGCTAGGGCTTGTTTTGGAGTGGGCCTCATTGCATCGGGAAGAGCTTTCGCGGAATTGGCAACTCGCGCGTTCCGAACAACCGCTGCTACCCATAAGACCGCTTGAATAGGAGGCGAAATGCTCCGCGACATTGTTTTTGTGAAGCCGATCGATGAGTACCGCTTGATGGTCCGATTCGAGGACAATGTCGAGGGACTATTCGACGTTGGCGCGAATATCAAGTTTCAGGGCATCTTCGCACCGCTGCGCAATCCTGCCTATTTCGCGCAGGTCGCCGTCAATCCTGACATCGGAACCGTTGCTTGGCCGAACGGTGCGGACCTCGATCCTGTCGTGGTATACATGATGGTGACTGGTCAAGCGTTGCCGCACGCCGTTGAAAGTGTTTCCAATACGTGAATAGCGACCTGACTGGAGCGGCAGCGGACCAACGTTCGGTGCAGCGGACAGAATGCAGCCAACGAGCTTTCCGATACGCGAATGGCTCTTGATTTCAATCGGGTACAATCGTCCGTCACGTTCGAGTATCAGATCGACCGCAGCCCCGCTGTACGCTCTCCAGTGGTTGAATTGAGCGGCGCGCGAGCGCGTCTCACAGACCGAGCAGCACACGCACGATGTCCGAGACTTGGCGCATCGTACCTGAGGAAACCATGCCAAGCGGCTTTATCAGCCTCAGTGTCGAGATCGTACGAGTCTGTTCGCAGATTATGTAGCTTGGTGCGGACAGTCCGCCTTCCGGCGGCCTTATCTCGACTCGCGTCCGCACCGGGCGCAGTTTGGACGTGACAGGAAGCACAGTCACTAGCTCGGCCAGGCATGCGTTGAACGCGTCAACGCTCAGCACCAGGGCTGGACGCGCCCCGGCTTGCTCGTGCCCCTTGGTGGGATCGAACGACACAAGCCACACTTCCCCGCGGCGAGCTGCGGTCATTCCGTTTCCAGTCCGTCAGTGCTCGTCTGGTCCCAGGCCTGGCGCTCGGCTTGCTCGTCCTTCCACTGCTCTGGATCCCCGCGCAGCGCGGAGTAATCATCCGTCAGACCACGAAGGAACACTTCACGCCGATAGGCAACAATGGCTCTGGACAGCGTTTCCGTGAGCGTCGAATGGGTCGCCCGCGCGAGCTCGGTCAAGATGAAGTGTGCTTCAGGGTCGATTCGGATGGTTTGGGCCATGACTACAAATCAGTATACTATTTCGCATACACGCGGCAACCCAGAACCTCGGGGGCCGGTGTCCCAACTGCCGTCCGCACCCGCTATAAGTCCCGGCGAGGATTCAAAGTGCCAACAGCGGTCATCTGCGGTGTCACCGGGCAAGATGGGGCTTACCTGTCTCAGTTTCTACTTGCGAAGGGCTATCGCGTCGTCGGTACGTCACGCGATGCCGAGGCCGCGCGCATTACCAATTTGAAGCGGCTGGGAATTGCCGACAAGGTGCCAATCGTTTCGACGACGCTGACTGATTTTCGAAGCGTGATGCAGCTGTTGACGCGCCACAAACCGGACGAGCTATACAATCTTGCGGGGCAATCTTCTCCAATGCTTTCTTTCGAGCAACCCGTAGAGACACTCGAGAGTATCGGGCAGGGCACGATTACATTGCTCGAAGCGATTCGCTTCATTGGTCAACCGGTGCGGCTTTACAATGCGGGCTCGGCAGAGTGTTTCGGTGACTCGCCGGAGCCCTGCGACGAGCAAACGCCGTTTCGTCCGCGTAGCCCTTACGCAGTCGCCAAGTGCACGGCGCATTGGGCGCTTGCGAATTACCGCGAGGCGTATGGACTACACGCCTGTACGGGCATCCTCTTCAATCACGAGTCGCCGCTGCGCCCGCCCCGCTTCGCGACCCGGAAAATCGTGTCAGCGGCTTGTCGAATTGCCGCGGGCTCGAATGAGAAGCTGTATCTGGGCAACATCGACGTCGCGCGTGATTGGGGTTGGGCTCCCGAATACGTGCCCGCAATGTGGCAAATGCTGCAAATGCCAGACCCGCGGGATCTCGTAATTGCGACGGGCTATACGTTCACGTTGAAGGAATTTGTAGATTCGGCGTTCAAGCACGTGGGCCTCAATTGGCTCGATCACGTCGTATACAACCCGGACTTGATTCGACCGTCCGAAATCCGCCGCGGCCACGGCAACCCGCGCCTGGCCGAGCAAGTGCTCGGCTGGAAAGCACAGATCAAAGGCGACGAAGTCGTAGCCCGCATGGTCGAAGCGGAGCAGGCCCTATTGCGCGAAGCGCAATGAGGCCAAGCGCAGCGTCAGCCGGCTGCGATCCAGCCGCCTTCGCCCAACACGCGCCTGGCTTCTTCCACGAACTTCTGCGCGGCCTCGACTTCTTCACGCGCCGCCTTGAGCGTAAAGACATACTCAGCCGTATAATCAGCCTCGAATCGATACGTCATTAGGCGAGCCAGCAGCCGCGCGGCTTCCGGATCGAGAAGACCTTCTCGAACGAGATCGCGCTGAAGAATTCTATCTAGCCCCGAATGCGTCCGTGCCTCCTCGCCCAGCATTAGTAGCAAAGCGCGAGCATGGTGGAACGCACCGTAGTAGGCACGACTGACGGCGTCGGCCAATTTCCCTGCTTGCAACAGAATCTGCGCCGACTCAAGTGCTTCGGTGCCTCGGCGAAGTTCGGCCGCGATATTCTTCTTTCGATTCTCGTTGGTCAACTCGCATCCCCCGTCAATGGTTGCCGCGACGAACCAACCAGCCAGCGACCGTCTTTGCTAATGTCCCGCATGATGAGCCGCTCACGGCCGCGCAGATCGGTGGCCTGCTCCGTCGAATAAACCAACGGGCTAATTCCAACCCACACTTCGCGCTCTGCGGCATTGGCGTCATACGCCAGATCGATTGCGGCGCGGCGTTCGCTTTCCGTCAAATCATCCACCACAACTAGGACATCGACATCACTCTCTTCGTGCACATCGCCGCGGGCCTGCGATCCGAACAGCACGACCTCGCGCAAACGAACTTGAAATGCCCGTTCGAGGCTGGAGCAATAGCGATCGAGCGCACGCTTAACGGCAGGGGCCACGGGTAGCACGAGCACAGTCCAATGAGATTAATCCATTCAGTATCAAAACGCACGCCAATCGCTGCCTGTGCACCTACTCTGGGGCTGCGGCCAATGGCGATTGCCGGTACGGGCACGCTGGCGGTCAATCTCAGCCCGCCACCGGCATGAAGCCGTCCCATACGGCAAGAAGGTAGGACTTGGCACATGCGCGTCGAATCGTGCTAGTTTTAAGCAATGGATTGCCTAGTCGAGCGCATTGCGGCGATGCAACGCTGCGCGCGGGAGCGCGCCGCCAATGTGCGTTTGCGCCTGGCGCTGGCAACCAGCGTCCTGCGTCAAAAGGGGGCGCGTCGAGTCTGGCTATTTGGCAGCCTGTCGCGCGGTGGGTACCCCCACGGCAACAGCGACGTGGATCTAGCCGTGGAAGGGCTGCCTGCCGAAAACCTAATGCGAACTCTGCTAGAATTGGAAGACGCTCTCGGCGCACCGGTTGATCTAGTCAGGCTCGAAGAGGCAAGTGATAGTCTTGTCCACCGAATCCACCTCGAGGGGGAGGAACAATTTGTCTCCGATTGAGGTTGCCTCTGTCGTGCGCGCCCGGCTCGCTACCGAGCTTGAAGATGATTTGCGTGCGCTCGAGCGGCTCGCCTCGGCTGTTCGCGAGATGCTATCGCGCTCGCAAGACGCAAAGCAGGAATGGCTGCGCGTTCGGGCATTGAGTTTCGAAATTGAACGTTGGTATACAGCTGTCGAGGCGACGCTCGAACGATGCGTTCGCGTCCTCGACGGCTCGATACCCGAAGGGCGAAGCTGGCATGAGGAGCTGCTGCGCGCGGCGGGCCTTGCAATCGAGGGGTTTCGTCCGGCACTCGTGTCCCAGCAGGCCATTGAATCCATGCGCGAAGTCATGCGGTTTCGCCACTTCGCTCGGCATGGCTACGATCGCGAACCCGATGCCAATCGAGTGGACGAACTCGGTCGAGTGACGCTCTTGGCTCACGAAGCCTGCGCGAATTCATTGGGCGAACTGCACGTTTGGCTGTTACGGCCGTAACGCCGCGAATCGCCTACACCAGCACATACATGCGCCAGCAAATATTTCTGCTGTAGGTGCGAAAGCCCAAATGTTATATTCGTCAGTTGAGGTGGCGCTCATGTTGCAGCTTCATTCGCTTCGAAATCGTTCGTGTCTTAGCGCTCTTGCATTCAGCGGGGTCGTCTTTGCTTGCTCGGGCAGCAACCCAACGCAGACAGACAATCACCCAATCAATACCGTGCCGCCGGGGACGAATCCCGTCGGCGCATTGCCGGCGGCAACGTGCACGGACGAAGGCGGTTCGGACAGCGTTTCCGAACCCGTGCTGGTTGCGACGCTCTTTGATCGCTGGCAAGAAGCATGGCTTGGATCTCCGGCGGTGGCCGATCTCGACGGTGACGGCAAAAATGAAATCATCGTGCCGCGTGACGAGCTCTTGTTGATCTGGCACTTGGATGGCACGCTTGTTCGTAAACTCCAGGGCATGCCGGGGCGCATCTGGGCGCCACCCGTGGTTGCCGACCTGCGGCCGGACATTGCCGGGCTCGAAGTGGCCGTGGCTTCGCGCGGCGAGATTCATGCTTGGGACGCGCAGGGCAATGTTCTGCCTGGCTTCCCGTTTACCTGGCGCGACGAGATGCGCTCGCTCGCAGCGGAAGATATCGACGGCGATGGGCAACTCGAACTCGTGGCAGTGACAACTAGTGATTTGACCGTTGGCAATCAGACCGACATTTTGATCGCGGTCAACGCGGATGGGACAGTCGTCCAAGGGTTTCCGCCCAACACGACCGGCGCCAGCGGTTGCGACGACCACTGCTACGTGCATGCCGGCTTTGATCAGAACGTCGCACTCGGCGACGTCAACGGCGATGGCAAGCCTGATATTCTAGCGCCGCAAGACAACGCGTACGTAAGCTTGCACGAAGGTAACGGCCGCGCCTTCGACGCAGCACCGATCTTTCAAGGGCGGACCAAGTTCCCCGGCATCCGCTTTTTGCACGACTACGCGCTCGCGCAACAGGGCTACGCGGATGACGAAGACACGGCGCTGCAAGCACATTTCACGAACACAGCGCCCGCCATTACGGATGTCGACGGCGACGGCACCAACGAGCTCGTGATGCTGGGCTCGGTTCAGAACGCGGCGCAAACCAATCGTTTTCTCGGGGTTGCGCTTTGGGTCGTGCGCCACGACGGAACACGCCCGGATGCCTGGGTCTCGCCGTTCTATGCGCCTGACTATCTCGATGGGCTTTGGGATCCTGGAGACAATATCGTCGGCGCGACCAATCAAGTGACCGTCGTTGATCTCGATCCAAGCAGCCCGGGGCTAGAATACGTGTTCGCGGGCTTTGATGGGCGAATCCACGCCGTGACGTCCGACAACAAGGAACTGTGGAAGCAAACGTTTACAGACCAAACCGGCGTTTTGACGGGCGGTGTCGTAGCCGCGGATCTCACGAAAGACGGCCGCCCCGAGCTCATCTTCAATACGTACTCAACCGCTGCCAACGGCGGTGCCCTGTTCATCATGGGTGCCAACGGGGCCCTGCTGCAGCAGATCCCGTTGCCCGGTCGCGGCGCCATGCCCGTGCCGACCGTGGCTGATATCGATGGCGACGGCACACTCGAGATCGTCGTAAGCCTCAAAGATGCGGTCGACAAGCAAAGCCAGGTGCTGGTTTACAATGTGCCAGGCTCGGGCACGAAGTGCCTTCCGTGGCCAACCGGCAGAGGCAACCTCTGGCGAAACGGCCACGTCGTGTTCAAGTAGCAACCGAACTGCGGCTATTCGTGGGGGTTGCCGGCCATCGAACGTCGGCACGGGCGCCGTCGAACTTTCGGTGTCACCTCTTGGGCGCAGATTTTGCCGACTTGGGGTTGCCCGACGGAAAAATCGCAAGCCGTACAGCGTTAATATAAAGGGCGGAACCCTTTACGCATGGGGGCGAAACCTGAGACTGACGCCGGCGACCTGGAAAAAGCTCGAATTGCCGCATGAGGGCCACGCCGGGCATTTGTGCGGGGTGATTCATCCTGGCTGTAACGTCCAGCAAGAGGCAGCAGTCTTTGGCCCGGGCCGAGGCCTCAAAGAAAACGAAAAAGTATTCACTTGCGCACCCAGGGTATCTTCAGGCACCGTTCCGACTTGGCGGGATCGCTCCGGTAGTTGGCACCGGGTGGCTCGCTCGCAAGCAACGGGACATAGCAACTTACAACGCGGCCCGGAGCAAAGTCGATTCAGAGGAGATATGCAATGAAACTTTCCCATATATCAAGTTCACGAATCCTGGGTGTCGCTGTTTTGGCAAGTCTCTGGGGCACAGCTTGCGGCAGTGACAACGACAACAACAACACAGGCGGATCCGCCGCTACTACTGGTGGTGCAACCAGCGCGGCAACCGGTGGTAAGACCGGCGCCACAGGCGGCTCTGCTGCCCATACGGGCGGCACAACCAGCGCTGCTACCGGCGGCACAACCAACGCTGCTACCGGCGGCACAACCAACGCTGCTACCGGCGGCACAACCAACGCTGCTACCGGCGGCGCAACCAACGCTGCTACCGGCGGAGCAACCAATGCTGCTACCGGCGGAGCAAGCAGCACCAGTACGACCCCCGCAGGTGGCGCAGCCACTGGCGGTGCGAGCAGCACCAGCACGACCCCCGCAGGCGGCGCTCACACGGGCGGAGCAAGCAGCACCAGCACAACCCCCGCAGGCGGCGCGGCCACTGGCGGCGCTAGTAGCACCAGCACGACCCCCGCAGGTGGCGCTCATACGGGCGGCGCAAGCAGCACCAGCACGACCCCCGCAGGTGGCGCAGCCACTGGCGGCGCTTCCAGCTCCAGCACGACCCCCGCAGGCGGCGCGGCTACGGGCGGCGTTTCCAGCTCCAGCACGACCCCCGCAGGCGGCGCGGCTACGGGCGGCGTTTCCAGCTCCAGCACGTCCACTGAAGCAGGCGGCGCAGCTACGGGTGGCACGACCGCAGCGGGTGGTGCAAGCGCCACCGGCGGTGCGACTGCAAACGGCGGTGCGTCGTCCACCGCGATTGTCTGCGGTACAACCGTGTCAACTTATACGGAGTCGAAGACGTTCAGTGCGAACCTTACCCCGTGGCAAATCAATGATGCTGCTACCAATACTGCCGCAACGGCAACCTTCACAACCACGTCACCGTCATCAAACGCTACGCTCTGCGACGGCGGATGCGCCGCATTCGCATACGCGTTCCCCGCCTCAGGCGCTGCTTATTCGCAAGCGGGTCAATTCGATGAGTACCTTTCAACGCCCGAGAACCTGTTGGGATCGGTGATCACCGCCTCGATTGCCGTGGACAATCCAGGAGCAGTTGCAATTCAGGTGCAGCTCCTCGCTGCGGGCGGTTCCGTTGGCGGCTACGGTTGGGCGCCGCCCACGACCATCACCGGAGACTCGCTCACGCCGTACGCAGCCGCAAACGGCTTCAAAGATCTGACGCTGACCGTCGCCGATGCCTCGAACGCAACCCAGCAGTTCTGCGCATCCGATACGCATACCATTGGTATTCAGGTACAAAACACGGCGGCGCTAACGGCCGCTTCAACAGTCACCGTATACATCAAGAGTGTAACGGTCGCTCTGCCCGCCGCTATGTAGCGTTCACGCGAACATCCGCAATCGACATTGGGGCTCGGAGTTTATCTTCGAGCCCCTTTGTTGTGTCCGCCGTCGCAACAGGCACACCGCGTACCGCACCCGCAGACGCGCCTCGTTCGAGTTGCAGCCCGCCGAAGCGTCGCCTGGCTTCAAGTGGGCTCAAGACAAAAGAAGATCAGAACGCAGCCACGGACCTCAACACTTCGGAAACTCGGGGCGGGCCAAGGCTGGGCCAGCGTGAAATCGCGAATGTCGAAAGACGTAGTCGGGGCGGGCAGATTCGAACTGCCGACCCCTTGACCCCCAGTCAAGTGCGCTAACCAGGCTGCGCTACGCCCCGACCGTCCAGCGTGCCCAAAAAGCGCGCGGGACGGCGGGAGACTAGTCGTTCAGCGGCAGAATGCAAGGTTCATATCGCGATGATTTTGATGGGCTCCGGAGCACAGCCAAAACACAGGCCCCAGCCAGGATCTGCGGGCGTCGTGACGAAAGGTTTTCGGAAGTAGTGCTAGAATTCGGCCGTGCTTGTTCTTGGGTTGGAAACCTCCGGCAAGTGCGGTTCTGTCGCTCTCTTTGAAGACGGGAACGTACTTGCGTCCGACATGCACGACGAACCCAATGCGCATGCGGAACGCCTGCTGCCGCTGATTGACGCCGTTCTCGATTCGGCGAAGCGCAATCGCCGTGAGCTGTCGCGCATTGCGGTCGGCACCGGACCGGGCAACTTCACGGGGCTGCGTGTGGGAATTTCTCTCAGCTACGGCCTGGCAATGGGGCTCGACATTCCCCTGGTCGGCGTGAGCTCGCTGGCGGCACTTGCCCACGCGGTGCGCGGGTTGAATTGCGACATCACGCTGGCAATTCGCGACGCAAGGAAAAATGAATTCTTTGGAGCGGTCTTCGACGGCGACACGCGCCCGCTGACACGGCCTTGCGTCATCAAACGCGCCGAGATGAATGACTGGATCAAGTGCAACATCGACAGGCACGCCCCTATAAAAAACGGGTGGACGATTGCCGGCGATGGCCTGCAAAGCCTCGAGCTATGCCAGCTGGCAGATGCGGGCGCAACAATCGCCGAGAATGCCGTAGGCCTTCAGCCAGATGCTAGACATGTCGCCCATTTGGGTGCACGATGCGACTCTTCGGATTGGCCGTTGCCTGAATACATCCGCGAAGTAGATGCCGTCATGCCGCTCTTGAACAACAATCCAGCTAGTGAATGCGCAACGTTGCTCAAGAATCGCGAACCGCTAGATTGAGGCGACCATGATCGACATTGGCGCTGAACCACCTGACGAAGTGCAACAGAAACTGCTCGCCAGGTTTGGCCGGCGTTTTTCGGCTGGCAGCGTCGTGTTTTCGGACGGCGACATCGGGACCGAGGCCTTTCTGCTTCAAGAAGGTCGAATCAGACTCATCAAGCGCGTCGGCGCCGTTGAACGCAGCCTACGGTTGCTCAGAAGCGGGGATCTCTTTGGTGAGTCAGCACTCATCCCTGGCGCGCCGCGCAACTCGACCGCAGTGGCTGTCACCGACGGGGTCATGATGGCGTTGGACCACACGACGCTCGAGCAGGTCATGGCTAGTAACCCAACCGTCGGGATGCGGGTCTTGCAGCAGTTGATTCGCCGTTTGCGCGACGCCGAAGACCAAATAGAAATTCTTATGCTTCACGACAGCCGCTCGAAGGTCGTCGTTGCATTGCTCAAGCTGTCACAACAGGCGGCGACCAACTCGACATCGATCGAACTTGCCATCTCGCCTTTGGAGCTAGCGTCTCGCGTCGGCCTTGATGTGGATTTGGTGAAACGCGCGGTTCAAGATTTGCGCGAGGCGGGCCACCTGCAGATCGTGGGGGAAAAGGTTCAAATACCGGACATTCAAACATTGAAGGAGTTGTTAGGCCTTCTGGCCGTACGCGACCAGATTGCGGGGCCAAGGCGTACCGACGAAGTTAGCAGCCCCTCGGGTCCTGTTGAACGAAGGTAAAAGGCTGTTCAGCTGACCAAAGATCCCACAGCAAAGAGTGCGCTCCAACCAAACGGGGATGACCACTTGAATGAGCCAACCAAACAACCGCTGCTGTTCCTGAAGTTAGGCCGACCATTAGTACTTGGATGGTTCCTTCTTGCAGCGCTCGGTCCGTTGACACTCTCGTGTGCGAGCCGCTCAGGCTCAGTCGCCGGAAAGACCAACGACCGCGAGAGCGAGGCCGAGTATGATTTGGCCCGTGACTCGTGGCTGCGCAGGGCCGATGCACGGGACGGTCTGACGCACGCACTTCGATCGATAGAGATTGACGACGACAACGCGGATGCACACCACCTAGCGGCGCTGATCTACCTTGATTTATGCCAGAAGCTGCCACAGGACTGCCGTCTGGCCGATTCTGAATCGCATGCCCGACGGGCGGTAAAGCTTCGCGATGACTTCCGTGAAGCGAAGAACACGCTTGCCGTCGTTCTGATCCACCAGAAAAAATTCAATGAGGCTATTTCGGTTCTCGAGCCGTTGACTCAGGACATCCTCTACACAACGCCCGAGAGCGCGTGGGGCAACTTGGGTTGGGCGTATCTCGAGATCGGTCAACTCGATGACGCCGAACAAGCGTTGCAGCGCAGCGTCGCAGCTCAAGCTCGATTCTGTGTTGGTTACTATCGACTTGGTCTTGTTCAGGAACGTAAAGGTCTGCCTGAGGCGGCCATCGAATCATTTACGCATGCCCTTCAGGCCGACTCGCGCTGCGCCGGCTTGCAGGATGCATTGCTACACCGTGCGAAGAGCTACTTGAGTATGGGAAAGACCGAGCCTGGCAAAAGCGATCTTTCCCGTTGCGTTGAGTTGTCGCTGGACACTTTGGCAGGTAAAGAATGTGAGGTCGTCCTGCAGAAACTCAAGTAGTCTCGGAATGCACATGGATTCAGTCGGTCATATCCTTCGTGAACGTCGTGAGGCGAAGAATATGAGCATCGAAGAGATCGCGCGTGCCACTCGTGTTCCCATGCCGAGTGTCGAACGGATTGAATCCGATCAATTCGACGAGCTGCCGGGTGAAGTATTCGTTCGCGGGTTCCTCAAGTCCTACGCGCGCGCCGTCAACCTCGATCCGGACGAAATACTGGCAAGATATACGGCCAGCCGTCGGATCGCCTGGGTGACGCCTCTGCCCATAGCAAGCCCGTCCCGCCCTGTCCGTACCCGCCGTTACGGGGTGGCCATCGCATTCGTGTTGCTCCTGATCCTGTTCACACTCGCGTTGAGCATCGTGCTCAAGCCCCGAGGTGATGACATGCCACAAGAGTTGTCGCGTGGGTCATTGGGTTCGGCTGCCGTGCGCACGTGACGGGGATGGCCGCAACAGGTCGGGTTGTCGAAACTGACGCGCTCGTCGTCAAACGCACGCCGTATGCAGACGCTGACTGGATCGTGACGCTGTTCACCTCCCAACTTGGGATGGTGTCGGCGATCGCCTCCGGTGGCCGTCGCAGCAAACGACGTTTCGCAGGTGGGCTCGAAGCATTTCACAACCTGACAGTGCATCTTCGTTCGACGCGAAGTGATGAACTCATGCAACTAACCGATGCATCCATATCGCGAGTTCGCCATGGGCTGGCCTCGCAACTGCTCGCCATGCGGACTGCGGGTCGAGCTTTAAATTGGCTGCGAAATGCATTTCCTCCGAAACTTGTGGAGCCGCATGCTTGGCGACTTGTGCAGAACTGGTTGGACTCGGTGGACGCCAATCCGCCCAACACTCAAGAGTTGGCGGACGCGCGATTAGCCGGCTTCGGTCTGAAGTTGTTGACCGTACTTGGCTGGTCTCTGGAGTTGTCTCGATGTGTTCGCTGCGGCAAACATTGTCCACCGCGCTCATCGGCTTACGTGAGTCCCAACCAGGGTGGTATCGTGTGTCGCTCCTGCGGAGGCAGTGGCCCATTGGTAGACGCCTCGCTGCGGCTTGCCATGCAGCACGCAGCAAACCTCGACTCAGCCGATCTTCTTGCGTCTCACGGCGGACTTGTTCTGAGTATTGTCGAGCAGGCGCTCCTTGTTCACGCAGGCATCGAGTAATTCGTTTGATTTTGCAACGTACCATTGCCTAGCCGGACCCGATCACTCGATTACGACCGGAGCGCTTTGCCTGATAAAGACGCTGATCTGCGACGGCAATCAGGTTCTCTGCAGTCTTGCCGATGATGATCGCGTCAGCCTTCAACAGTGTGACCTGGCCGAGAGTGTCCCCCTCGATCGGATTGTCCGACGCAGACACTTGACCTAGCTACCATACGGCACCTGCCGGCCTGTAGAATCGGCCTGCCTGGTCTTGACGATTTTGCTTCTCGGCACCCAACAAATTCGCATTTGGCGCCAAAATCACGCACGATACCCCGACTCACCCGAATCGAGAGCTTGAGACTGTGTCCACTGCCGCTTCCTCCTCCAACGCTGGCAAGGTAGCCGACGCCGTTCAGCAGGAGCACAGGCGGATTGCGGGACATGCCACGATCGTCGCCTTTGGCACGTTCGTGAGCCGCCTACTCGGGCTCGTTCGCGACCAAGTCATTGCCGCGGTATTTGTTCGAGCGGCAACCGACGCATTCTTCGTCGCGTTCACGATCCCGAACGTACTGCGACAGCTGCTCGCGGAAGGCGCGGTCCAGAATGCCGTGCTCCCAGTTCTCGAAGGCGTGCGTGAACGTGAGGGCGATTCGGCAGCCCGTCGCTTGTTTGCCACCCTGCGCGGGTTCTCCTTGTTGGTGTTGCTTGCCACGACAGTTCTGGGCATCGTGTTCGCTCCGCAACTCGTGCATTTGTTCGCCGGCGGGTACAGTCAATTCCCGGGTCAACTCGAACGCACGGTCACGCTCACCCGCTGGTTGTTCCCTTACATATTCTTCATGGGCACCGCGGCGCTCGGGGTCGCTGCGCTCAATGTCTGCAGGCGATTCACCGTCACCTCGTTCGCGCCCGGTTTGCTGAATGTCGCCTTCATTGGATTGGGATTGGCACTGCCGGCGTGGTTGCAAAAAAATGGGCATGATCCAGTTCTTGCACTTGCCTATGCTGCACTTCTAGGGGGTGTGCTGCAAGTGGTGGCACAGTGGCCAAGCTTGCGCAAAGTCGGCTACTTCGGATGGCCGAGGCTTGCGCTGAAAGACCCCAACTTTCGCGAAGCTTTGCGACGCATGGGGCCGGTACTGTTCGGAATTGGCATCTACTATGTCGATGTCGTGCTGGCGCGCCGCTTCCTGTCCGAACTAGATGTCGGTTCGCAGAGCTACTTTAGCTGGGCGATGCGCCTATGCGACTTTCCACAAGGGATTTTCGTAATGGCCTTGCAGAGCGCCACGTTGCCAAGCCTAGCGCGTCTCGTGGCGCGCGGTGAGCTCGAGGCCGTGGCCGAAACCTTTGCATTTAGCATGCGTCTTACGCTATGGGTTGCCGTGACTGCGACCGTCGGCGCCGTCGCGCTTGCAGAACCGTTGGTCACGCTCATCTTCCAACGGGGCCACTTCGACGCCGTAGCAGCTCACCAGACCGCCCACGCATTTATCGCGCAAGGCCTCGGAATCTGGATGGTGGCAGCCGTTAGGCAGCTTGTGGGCGTGTACTTCGCGCTCGGCGACACGAAGACGCCTGTTCGAGTGGCGGCCATTGACTTGGCGGCATTCGTGATCGCCGCGTGGCTCTTGCGACCAAGTCTGGGCCACGTCGGAGTGGGGCTCGCCGTGACGATTGCGAGCCTGACACAAATGATTCTCTTGTGGGTAGGCCTAGCGAAACGACTACCCCGCTTGCACACTTGCTCGATCCTTCGTTCGACAGCGCAGACATGCGCGTTCGCGATTGTAGCGGGGCTAGTAGCGCGGTTCGTAATTCAGTTCACTCAAAACCACCGAATTGCCTGGGCCACCGGAGGAATAATGACGGGCCTGGTGGGCGTGCTGACTTTTTGTTTGGTCTTTTTGCTCATGGCAAAGACATTCAAGAGTCCAGAACTCGCCGCAATCAGGCTACGCCGCCGCTCAACCGTGAAGACCAAGACTTCCGAGTAACGCAACTCTTCTCGATTGAGCTCAAATATGTCACGCAAAGGAATCGCGCCGAGATACCCCGCCCTCGAGGGCGGGGTTGGGGTGGGTGAGCCAATGGACGAGCTCAAACATGTGACGCGAAGTATCTCGCCGAGATATCCCCCCCAGCGGGGGGGATTTCGGGGGGAGAAGTCCCTCCCCAGCGGGGAGGGATTTAGGGAGGGGAGAACCTTCCCTTCCATAGATCCGTCAATTGCACCCGAATCGGCGTCGGCATTCTTCCGACTGCAATTCGAAAGACCTTACGTGTCAGAGCATCGGCATGGTGGGCTATCCAATCTTCCACCAAGGTTGGTTCCAGAGGCCAAAGACTTGAGAGCAGCCAACCCGCCGCAGCATCGACATCGCTTCCCCCGAGGCGCAAGATGACGGGCAGACATTCGAGCGCGCGCTCGATCGGTGCAAGGTGACTTCTTCCGGGTTGGTGCGCTAGACCAACCGATACGACGAGTGCCGCGCGTAGCAATCCCGGGCTGGACGGCAAGTACCACGCCTCTAGCGTTTCGGTGACTAGGCTCGGAGGCCTTGCGCCGAACCAAGGCGCCAAGACTCGCAAGGCCAACGCATCGCGAAGTATCCGTGGCGGCATGCTTGGCGATTCGTACCAGGTCTGCATGCGCGCAACGTCGTTGAGGTTCAGTTCAGGAAACGCAACGCAACCAAACAGACCCAGCGCGGCGAGAATTGCGTCGTTGGCGTCTCGGTCAATCACCTCGTCCATCAGCAGGCGTCGCATCGATGCGTCGAGTTGGCCGAGTTCATTCGACAACCACCAAATCCTCGCTTCCTTTAGTAGCGCTCCCAGATGAGGTTCGTCC
>CAWEUH010000059.1:0-85988 GCA_963811985.1 uncultured delta proteobacterium | reverse complement strand
AATGTATTGCTATCGATGTGCGCGCCTGCGGGGTGGATGCGCTGGCAGCCGACGGTCACAAGTGGATGTTGGGGCCGGAGGGATGCGGCATCCTCTACATAAACCAAGCCTTCAGGAGCGCGTCGAGCCGGTGGAATTCGGCTGGACCAACGTGGCCCGGTACGACGACTATGCCTCCCGCGATATGACCTTGAGGCCGGATGCCGGCCGCTATGAGTGTGGAACTCTAAATACCATTGGATGCTTCGGATTAAAGGCTTCAATTGAATTTTTACTTGAAGTCGGCATCGAAGAATCGCCCCGGCTGTGCAGAGTCTCGGCGATCGCATTGCCGAGGGCGTCCAGGCGCGTGGATATGAGCTGTTGGGAGATCGAACGCCGGAAACGGGCGCGGGCATTGTGAGCTTCCGCAAGCCGCCGCTCGAGGCCGGGGAGATCGTAAGGAAACTGCGCGCCACGGGCATCGTCACGGCGCCGCGAGCCGGGTGGGTGCTCGTTAGTGACCCAAAAGAGGTTCAGCTTAGGCAGATTGATGTCAAAACTGCTGCTCTTGTTATTCCAGCGGGAAAGAATGAGAGTGGAGATGACCTTTTCCGCCCACTTGTAACTTATCCGGTAGTTCTCATGGCTCCCAGCCCAGCACCGAGAATCTGCACCTACACTCATAGTCGGAACGGATGATAGTGGAGTTTCAACACCTGAGCTGCCTTTGATTCCTGAATTAGTGAAAGATGAAAATCAGGAGTAATGCTTTCTGACGATATGATTAACCAGCGTCAGCAACTTTTTGAGGAAGAAACATATGGCAATGAAGGTAAACAAGACCACCATTACACGGCTTGAAGTAAGTATGTCCTGTGGGTGTTCGATGTATTCTGAATTCAAGGATATTCAATGCAAAGAAGCACTGGTGAAAGATGAGATTTCAGAAAGGGTGTTTCACGCTTGTGAGAGGCTCACCATCAAGATGCCGGTTTGTCCCTATTGAAGTTTATTATCGGAGAGCGTTTGGAAGAAGCGATTATGGAGGCTCAAAAGGCTCCGGTTCATTTTCATTATCCTCCTGGTGTTAGGGGTGGGGGTTTTGAAGATAGTGGTGGTGAAATTGAAGAAGGGGATACTGGGGGTGTTATTGCAATTTGTGAAAACGTGCAAACAATGGCTCGTATAGCTCGCCCTGCTGCTGTGCCAAACGCCAGCGCCCTGAGAAGCCGCCGGGTATAAAGACTATACAACGGAGCCCAGAACAGTCTGCAAGGGCAGTGCAGCCCCCATGCACACGAGTGGGGGCACTGTAGAGATGCAATTGGATGAAGTTCCTGAGAATACAGCTACAACACCCCATATTTCAGAGCTCCTTGATGTTCTAGATAAACAGGAAGCTGGGCTATTCGAGGATGAATAGCAGTATAAATACAAGAAAATATAAATAACTTGGGGGAGCTTAGGGCTCCCCCAAGTTATTTGACTGCCACTTTCCTTAGTAGGAAAAGGAATTATAGATGAGTCTGTCTGGCCTTACGGGAAAACTCCAAATACCGCATGGAAATATAGCTAACCTCCCAACCAGTTTCAAGGCTTTGGAGGGGTTGCTGGTATGGGATGAAGATTCCCAACAAGTGTTTATCGCGAATGGGTCAGCCTTTGTTCCTGTTGGGGGTCCTGGCACGGGGGCCATTACTGCAGTGTCAGTGGAAGGAGTGGTTACATCTCCTGTAAGCACTTCAGGGGTCATGACAACCTCATTTGGAACCGCTGCTCTTGCAACCAACTTAATCGCCGGTATTGTTAAACCTGATGGGACTACCACTAAAGTAGTTGATGGTGTAATCACGGCAACTATTGGTCAAGAAGGATTTCCAGATGAACCTGCTCTTACTGTGTTCGCCGGACCGTTAGCAGGTTTTGTAGCTCAACCAACATTTCGTGCTTTAACCTCAGCGGACCTGCCATTGGCAACTTCTGGCCTTGCAGGTGCAATCATACCTGATGGTTGACCATCATAGTAACATCAGGAATTGCGGTAGCAGGTGCTGCCGCTATTAATCAATTGCAAGGCGATGTAACTGCTGGTCCAGGTGTAGGAAGTCAACAAGCCACACTTGCTGCATCAGGTGTTACAGCAGGAACATATTATACTCCCACTTTGACTGTGGATGCTAAAGGGCGTATCACTTCAGCTTCCAATAATACAGTAAGCGTTGGATTGTCAGCACCATCTGAGTTCACCGTAACCGGGTCTCCAACCTCCAATGGAACGCTAGCATTTTCTAAGGCATTGCAAAAGATTAATACAATCTATGCTGGTCCGGCATCAGGCTCAGATGCTGTTCCGGTGTTTCGTGGCTTAACCAATAGTGATTTACCATTAGCCACATCTTTATTAGCAGGTGCAGTAGTTCCAGACGGCGCAACAACTACAGTTGCCAATGGGGTTATTAGTGCTATAGCTGGCACAGCGGGTATCACTCAACTTACAGGTGATGTTATAGCTGGACCGGGCGTAGGTAGCGAAGTTGTCATACTTTATCAGCAACTGGAGTTACGGCTGGAAGCTACACGCTTGCTGATATTACAATTGATTCCAAGGGTCGCATTACTGCCGCTTCAAATGGAAGTGTTGGTGGAGGAACAGTAACTAGCGTAGCACTAAGTATGCCTAACGAATTTGTTGTATCTGGTACTCCTATAACATCTTCAGGTACTTTTGTAGTTACAGCCATTAGTCAAAACTCTCATACTGTTTATGCAGGGCCTTCAAGTGGTACGTCGGCTTCTCCAGCATTTAGAACGCTTGTTTCGTCTGATTTACCAAATGCTACAACGTATGCCTCTGGTATTGTACAACCAGATGGTACGACTATTTCTATTTCCAATGGGGTTATAAGCGTAGCAAGCGGTTCACTGGGTATTACTCAACTCACAGGGGACATTAGTGCTGGTCCAGGTTCAGGTAGTCAGAGTACAACGTTAGCAAATACAGGCGTCGCAGCAGGGAGCTATGTGGGTGCTCACATTACTGTGGATTACAAGGGGAGAATTACATCGGCCTCGAATGGTATTGGTAGTGTTGCTTTTGTGGTTCCAGGTGAATTTTCTGTAACAGGTTCTCCCCTTACAGAATCTGGAACGTTAACCATACAAAAGTTAGCTCAATCTGCAAACTTGATTTATGCAGGTCCTGTTTCAGGGGCTGCTACAGCCCCTACTTTTAGAAGTCTTGAAGCTCCAGACCTTCCTCTTGCTACAAACAGTACAGTGGGTGCGGTGGTTCCAGACGGCACAACTACTACAGTTGTGGGTGGTGTGCTTTCAGCTATAGCTGGCACAGCGGGTATCACTCAACTTACAGGTGATGTTATAGCTGGACCGGGCACGGGAAGTCAACAAGCTACGCTTGCTGTATCGGGTGTTACAGCAGGAAGTTATGCAAACCCTAATCTCACAGTGGATATTAAAGGGCGGATTACTTTGGCGTCCCAAGGGGCGTTGGTAACATTTGTTATAGGTAATGGTACTGTAAGTACCACAGCTTGTTGGGCGCTTGCTCCGAGAGCTAGCAATATTTTGACAACATGTAAAATGTACACAATAACTTCAGACCCAAGTATCAATTTTACGTTCAACATATTGAAGAACGGGGTTTCAATTTTTACAGCCCCCATAACTCTGTTGGCTGGAACTGCCGCTGGAACTGTGAGCACATTTACATCATTAGTTTCTAGCCCACTAGCAGTAGCCGCTGATGATAAGTTGGTACTAAGTATATCAAGTGGGTCAACTTCATGGTCAGGGACTGTTCAATTAAGGTAGGAGGGTAAACATGGCTACACTACAACAAAATCTTGTTTGGGATGCTACTACATTAACCAGTTACTTAATACACATAAATGGGATTTCTTCGGCATTTTCCACATTTGGGTGGGTTCAGTCTACTGATACAGGGCAGATGATGCTTACGGGAATGAATATATCCGCTGTGCTCCGACGGACATGTGGTGGCACACGATCGTGAGCCCGACGGGCAAAGAGAAGACCGGTTACCCAACGCAGAAACCGCTCGGCATCATCGAACGCATCGTGCGAGTGCACAGCAACCCCGGCGAGACGGTCCTCGACTTCTTCGCCGGCAGCGGCACGGTCGGCGAGGCATGTGCAAAGCTCAATCGTAGTTTCATCCTCGTTGACAACAATCCGCTATCGCAAAGGGTGATGAAGCAACGATTGGTGAAGTACAATGTAGAAATTCTATCCGTTCCGGGCAAAGCGAGACCTGGTGGGACCGAAGCTTCAAAGCCCCGGAAGGTTTGAAAGCCGAATCCATTGCGACAATCCCGCTAAATCTCCAACCGAATTCGGCGCCCGGTGCCGAGTACGGCGGTCACTTCAATCTCAGCGCCCAGTGCCTGCGCGTATCGACGCAATGTAGAGACCTTCAGGTCGTCTCGTTGCTCAATCCGTGAAATCTCGCTCTGATCCATCCCCATTTGTCGGCAATATCCTCTTGAGTTGCTCCAACTGCCTCACGCATGGCGCGCAAAGGTAGACGCCTATCCTTCTTCAAGCCTCGGCCTAGTATTCTCGCCTTTGTCAAGTCCAGTTCCGGCATCTCCAGTAGCGATTGGTTGCTCGGCTCTCCTCTCTTAATTGCCTTGTTCATACAAAATCTCCTCCTCTCGAGTCGCATAGCGGGCACTTATTAGGCGATCGCGTGTGCCGCGCTCGACAAAGACAACAAGCAGAGCATTTAGTCGTTGAGACATTCCAATTGCCATAAGGCGACCCTCCGCGTCGGCATCGTTTGACAGAAACACAGCATTAGGATCCACGACTGCCGTAGTCGCTTCCTCGAACGCTACGCCGTGTTTCGCCAAGTTTGGGACGGCTTTTTCCTCGTCCCACTCGAAATCACCGTAGATGACAGTTGCCACTTGGATGAAGTATGTGCTCAAACACATACTCTGTCAACCGGCGCTTTCGCGGCCGGGCAGGAGTCGGCACACCCGGCGAAATTCCGTCACGCAACTCTCGACGCCAAAGGGTGTTCCGTGAGTGCACTACAAAAAGAACGAAACCCCGAGTGAGAATGTCGGGTAGCCGAAGCGAAACACGAGGGCGGCGGGTTTTGCGAAATGCCAGCGGCCGCCGAGGTCGAGCATAGGTATGAGCCCGACGTTCGAGTTCCCGTAGTCCCTGGGGCGTCTGTCGTAAATGACGAGGCCCGGTTCGCCGAACACGCTGAATTGCGGGTGCAACCAGAAGTTCCACTGCATGGCAACCGGCAAATAGAAGTAGTCCGCGGAGCCGCCGTACGGGCTGCCAACTTGCGTGCAAATGGATGTGCCGTTGAGGCCAGGAACCCATTGCACGCACGGGCCGTAGGTGACGTCTTGCCCCGAGTAGCGCAACCAATCGAGCCCGAATGTGATGCCGATAGAGTTGTTGATGCTGCTGATGAAGCCATTTTTGACGATCGGAATCGTCGCGCGCAGGCCGAGGCCAAAGCCAGTTCCACTCGTGTCGCCGGGCGGGTCAAAGGGGCTGAGCAAGAAGTGTGGTTCGAGTTCCGCCACGTAATCGATGTGATCCCCCGGGTTTCGGATGATTCCCTGCGCAAGTCCGGTTCGCGTCACAGAAACTGCGAAGAGGGCGATTGCGAGCGCCATGCCAACGCGACCAAGCAAATCCAAGGGCGGGGGCCAAAAAGAATTCCTAGCTACACACATACGTACCATTACCATTGTCCGAGGCGGCGACCCCGGACGCGCAGGTTACCGAGCAACTATCGACGTTCGTGCACGTCACGGTACAGGTGCCCGCGCATTCGACGATGCACGTGGGCAAGTGATCGCAGGTGACGGTGCTCTCGGGGCCGACGCGCACACCGCAGCGAGTCGTGTCGTGGCAACTGTACGTGCAATTGGCGCCGCACTGGGCACCGCACGAGGCCGTATTGTGGCAATCGAGGTTACAGCCATCGCCGCACGAGGCGCTGCAATCATTCGTGTCATGGCACACGGCGGTGCATTGGTTGCCGCACACGGTTCCGCAAGCATGCGCCGTGTTCGAACACTCGAGGTTGCAGCCGTCTGCTTCGCAGCCAAGGTAGCATTCGGCGCCGTTGGCACAGGCGCAGTACTGCCCACCCTGACAATAGGGCCCCGAGTGGCTGCTGCAGCCACCAAACCCGAGCGCGCCGATCGCAGCCATCAGCGCGACCGCGACGATCGGTCTGAATCGGACCGTGCGTGCTGTGTCTGAGCCTGTACCCGCCTGCGTGCCCGAAACAGGTGCCAAACTGCCAAGGATTTCGCGCGACTGCACGTTGATCCGGGATTTTCTTGATTGCGTTGGTCGTTTGGGCCCCAACCCAAACGACCGCGTATCCATAGCTCGTCTCGAGATCGACAAGTCTCGTGCGTTAGGGTCGCTAGCCACGGCGCGAACATACGATACTTCAACGCCGCATCAACGATTACGTCAGTGCCACGTGTGGCGACGCAACGGATTCGATCAACCGCAACCCTGCAGGCCCGATCGCCAAATCGACGCGACCTCGTCGATTCGCATCCGGCCATGCCAGCGATTCCAAGTGCTGGCTCGGTGCGACATCGTTTTCAGTGGCGCGCCCCCGGTTGCTTTTTGGCACGGCGGCACGGAAACGCGGGGCTTTTCAGGCTGAACGCGCCCTGAGTGAGCCGTCTGCTCGGATGGGGGGTCATTTGAGAACCATGCAAAGCACACTCTCCGTCCATCCAAAGCTCGGGTCCGTATCGTTCGCAGTACTGCTCTTGACGGCTGGCTGTTCTGGCTCACCCGCCGGCACCGGCGCAGCGGGCGGAACGAGCGCAGTGGGCGGCACAAGCGCAGTGGGCGGCACAAGCGCAGTGGGCAGTGACACGGGCGGCGCGAGCACAGGCGACACGGGCGGGACTTCGTCAGGTACGACAGGGGGCGCTGAAGCGACGGGTGGCAGCTCGTCAACGACTTCGATCGCTGACACAGGTGGCAACGCGGCAACTGGAGGCCAGGCAGGCCTAGGCGGCGCAGGCACCGGCGGCGCTAATGCCACCGGCGGCTCCAAGTCTGGCACCGGTGGCGCTAATGCCGCGGGCGGCAAGCCATCGACGGGCGGAGCGAATGCGACTGGAGGCAAGTCCGCGACGGGGGGCGCGAATACAACGGGCGGCACGCAAGCGACCGGAGGCAAGTCCGCGGCGGCGGGCGCGAACGCGACGGGCGGCACTCAAACGACCGGAGGCAAGTCTTCGACAGGGGGCGCAACCGGCACGGCGGGTTCTTCAAGCCCCGGCCAATGCTCGATTGCCTTGCCGGCAGGCGCCGCCCTGGTTGACGTATCCAGCCCAACGTCTGTGATTGGTACGGGAACCGCGGACAGTTGCACATTCAGCTCGCTCAACACGGCCGTGACCAAGGGCGGCATCATCACATTCAACTGCGGCACGGCACCAAAAACCATCGCAATAACGGCGACGATGAATCTGCCGACGACCAAGAACACGGTGATTGACGGCGGCAACTTGATCACACTCGACGGCGGCGGGAGCGTTCAGATTCTAAACTACAACAGCGCCAACTTCATGGCGACCGAGACACGCGTCACCCTGCAACATCTGACGCTTGTCAACGGCAAGACCACGCCCACAGAGGCGATTCCCACGGCGCCCGCACCGTGCTCCCAAGGCTACGACGACGGAGAGGGCGGAGCCCTTTACATGCGCGATGGCAACCTCACGGTCATCGACTGCACATTTTCGAACAACCAGGCCGCGCTTCTCGGGCCCGACACGGGTGGCGGCGCCATCTACATCCTTGGCAGCAAGCACGGTGCCCTCATTGTCGGCAGCACGTTCACCAGCAACCAAGCCGCCAACGCCGGTGCCCTCGGGGGCCTCTTCGCCGAACTTGACATCTACAACAGTGTCTTTCAAAACAACAAAGCCACCGGGCATGACGCCAACAACGACGACGCAACGCAATGCTCCGTCATCAACAACGGCCAAAATGAAATCGGCTCCGGAGGCAACGGCGGCGCCATTTACCAAGACGGCGGCTCCTCAACAAACATCATTCTTTGTGGCGACACAATTACTGGCAACGCCGCGGGCACCAACGCCTTTGGCGGCGGCGTGTTCATGACGAGTAACGACTGGACCGGCACGATCACGATTCGGGATACGACGATCACGGGCAACACCGGCGGATCTTGGACTCAACTGCAACAGGGCAGCGTCACGAACCTTGGAAGCGCGTTTGGGATCAATGCGCTAAGTGCCACCGTGGTTAACTCGACATTGCAGAAGTAGCCGGGTAACGGCACTGCAAAGTCGCTGCGCGACTGAGATCAGCGTGCAGAGTGCAGTGTGCAACGTCAGAGGGTCGTGTGGGGGGTGGCGCGGCTTGTGTGGGGAGGGTCGTGTGGTGAGTCACGCCCCGCGTTCCACCCCATGCCCGCCCCACAACACCCAACCCGTGCCACCCTGACGCTGCACTCTGCACTCTGCACGCTGACCACAATTCTCGTCGTCACTTCGAGTTTGCGACCTGCCTCTGCTCGTCGTTGTCCAGTCTACCAGCGTGCTACGGCCCTTGCTGGCTCAAGTTGAGCGTCGTGACCGTGATCTCGGGCGGCAACTGCGCCGCGCTTCCAGCAGCGTCGCCTTGAACTTGGCCGAAGGCATGTATTCCCGCGGTGAGCTGCGCACAGCCCGCTACCACTCCGCTCTTGGCTCCATGCGGGAGAGTTTTTCCTGTTTGGAGGTGGCTCAGGCCTTTGGTTACGTTCATGCGCTTGACGGCTCGACGCTCAATCGGGTCAATCGCATCACGGGCACCTTGGTGCGGTTGGTGGAGGGTAAGCGGTGACGGCCGGGGCAGCAAAGAGGCATAACGACTTTGCGCCTCAGTTGCGGCCCATCAAGTCGGGCCAAACCCATCATAACGCAAGAGCAGGCGGCGGCAGTACAATTGTTGCGAAGCCACTGCCACCGACGACCACGACCCCCCAGCAGGCAAAGCCGCCAACTGCAAGCGTTTGTTGGGCGGCTCTGCGCCATAGCTTCGGAAGAGCGCTCTCCCGGAACCGTAGGCACGGTCCACCGCGTGACTTGACGATGTAAGCTAATAGCTTATAATGACGCGTGCGTTTCGAATGGGACCCAGAGAAGTCCGAGCGGAACAGGCGCCTCCACGACGTGTCCTTCGAGGAAGCGAGCGAGCTTTTCACCACGGATGCACCCGTTTTGGAAGTGTACGACGTCAACCACAGCGAGACAGAGGATAGGTTCAAATCCATCGGACCGATAAGGCGCGGGTTGGTATTGGTTGTCTGGACGGAGCGCGCGGACGACCTCGTACGGATCATCAGCGCTTGGTGGGCCACCAAAACCGAAGAGAAATTGTACGCCGAATACGTGGAGAGTCTACGATGAACGACCGGGAAGAACTAACTCGAGAAGAACTCAGTCGAGCCCTGACTCGAGCACAACGAAGGCGAATTATTGCGGGCAACCTCGAGCCAGGCGATGTAGCCGCGCTGCGACGATTTATTTGTCTGACACAGGAGCAATTCGCGGAGGCGCTCGGTATCAGTGTTCACACCCTGCGCAACTGGGAGCAGGACAGGGTGAAGCCGGACGGTCCTGGACTAGCCTTGCTACGCATCGCCGCACGTCACCCGCGAATCGTGCGCGAGAACATCGACTCTGCGGCATAGAGCGCTGGTCCCATCGTTCGCCCAATGAAGCGGCTCACGTGGACGCGGATTCAATTAGCGTCGGGCTTCAGGAACTCAATTTTGTTTCCGTTGGGATCGAGCAGTGCGATTCCAATTAGTCCAGGTCGCGTTGGTGCGGGACCTTCGAATTGGATCCCGAAGTTCTGCGGCTTGGCGTTGAATGGGTTCCAGATCATCTACGAGGACAGAAAGCACGAGTGCCTTGGTAGGTCGTGTAGGTGAAGTATGAATAGCGAGCTCATTCGCACCTACGAGGAATACGGCGAGGTCATTACCGCGATCGACGACTTGCCTGAATCCTAGCTCGCCGTAGAAACGACGGAGTTCGTCAACGTTACTTGCAACTATGGTCACATCGTGGAAGCCCTTAGCGTTATCGCCGATTGACATCGAAAGCCCTTTCAGTTTCCTCTGCGTTTGGCCTTGCGAGATTGCAATCTTAGGCCCTGTTGTGCTAGGTCGAACTGTGTCCAAGTCGTCGGTCTGCCCAACTGGTAATTGACCCGATCAGCCTATCCCAAGAATCCCCGGTCTGTATATCCGAATACTGGCCGCGCGCACCGTGCCATGTCTTCGCACATTCTCCGATCCCAATCGCGGCATATCTCGATAAATCCAGGTCCGCATAAGGCAATAACTGCCACAGTTGGGAGCGTGGTTCGCATCGAGTCGCGAAGACCTCATGCCGTAGAGCTGTGTCACGGCGACGGGCAATTGCCGAGCCGTTCTGACCGTGCCGCCCCTGCGGCAGCCACCCGAACAATTTCGACCGCAACGGGCAAATTCCGGAGCACAACCTCCGCATCCAAACGAAGGACATAATACCCCAGGCGCCTCATATTCCTATCACGCCTGGCGTCAGCAATACGCCGCTGACGATGAACGCCGCCATCCACTTCCATGACCAGCCGGATTGACGGGGCTAGGAAGTCTGCAATGTACTTGCCGCCGATTGGCACTTGCCGGCGAAAGGCAATTCCAAACCGATTAGCGCGAAGTTCTTGCCAGAGAACCTGCTCCGAGCGGGTAGGGTTGCACCGCAAAACGTAGGCACGCTCGGCTAGGAGCGCTTGAGTCTTCGAATGTTTGCGTGATTGAGCTGACTTGGCACCTCCGGGGCCCAGCAAATCAGCTGGGCTTCGCGACCCATTGCGCAAGCAGCGTGACAGGCGCTAGCCGGGACCATCGTGCCTCGCCGGCGCATGGCGCGATGGTTGCGCTGCCAAGCGGAGACCGGCTGATTTGCTGGGTCTCGAGTTGCCTCGCACAATCACACGTGAAGAACTCCGCTCGCGTGGCAGATCGGTACATGCGGCTCGACCGGTCGAAACTCGCAGATTGCCGCCAAGTTGGTGAGGCTCCCCCATCTGCGCAGCGGAGCAAAGCGGAGCGAGCACAGATTTGGGGGGCCGCGCGGGCGCGCAGCGAAGCGAGCACCCGCGGCCGTCAATCAACTCCCACACACTGGGGGCACCAAAGCACCGGAAATGCTGCGGGCACCAACGCCTTCGGCGGCGGCGTGTTCATGACCAGCAACGACTGGACCGGCACCATTACGATTCGGGATACGACGATTACCGGCAATACGGGCGGACATTGGACTCAGTTGCAACAGGGGAGCGTGACGAACCTTGGGTCGGCATTTGGGATCAATGCACTGAGCGCTACGGTGACCAATTCGACGTTGCAGCCGTGAATTGGCGAGCCTGACGGTGACCAATTTGGCGTTGCAGAAGTGAACCGGGTGACGCCACTGCACGCTACACTCTGACCTCGATTGCCGCCCTGGGTTCGTGCGTCCCAGCGCAAAGTAGCGATCCTCGGTTGTCGAGTGGATATCATCATAACGCAGCAACCAGCGGCGGCAGTATAGTTGTGGCGTAGCCACTGCCGCCGCTGAGACAGACCCATAAGAAGGCCTAGCCGCCAACTGCAAGCGCTTTATGGCGCCCTCACTGAATTCGCTTCGCCGTTGTTTTGGCGGCGATCGTCCAATCCAGCAGACGAAGATCCACATCGGATGCCGTGCCCAGAGCTTCGAAGTCTCGCCGGTTGCGCGTGACCAAGGGGAGTTGCCGTGCGAGGGCCACAGAGGCAATAAGGATGTCGCCTAAACGCTGACGTTGGCTTCGTGAGCACGCGGACCAGATAGTTGAGGCCACATCGGCGGCATCTTCGTCAAACGGCAGGACAATGCAAGTTTGGACGAGCGCCTCAAACGCTTGCATCTGCTTATGATACGGCTTCCCCGCACGCAATGCTTGGCGATAGCCACGCAGTCGCTCGAAAACGGTGATCGAAGTGATGGTAAGTCGGCCGAACTCGAGCAAGTACGCTCGAGCGTGAACGGCCACGTCGGGGTTTGCACGACTCAATTCCGACAACGTATCGGTATCCAGAAGAACGGGTCCGATGGTCATTACGGCGGCCTACTTTTTAACTTCCTTGAGTCGGCGGGAAAGTGTCCGGGCATCTGCGGCCGGAATATCAGCAAGACTCGCAGTCGCCAGCGCCAGAACATCCTGCGGGCTTGGCGCTATATCGACATCTTCTCCGTAGTGACGCCGTAGCAGAGCCAACACCTGACCTTCGAAACTACGCCCACACCGGTCGGCATCGCTTGCGATACGCTCGCGAAGACCAGAGGGGAAGCGAATTGTCCGAGCAACGGTACTGTCCTGGGCGAGGGCTGTGCGAGTCACACCAGAAAAGTACCATAATGGTTTCTGATGGCAAGGGTCTGTGGGCACGAGGCCGACATCTGGCCGAATTATCAGCGGATGGCGTAGGTCCGTGCGCCTCATCTCCTCTACAGAGCATCAACGACACGGTCTCGCTGGTGCGCCTAACGGACTGCGCACAGCTTGCAGCCCCAGTAAGTCACCGACGAGCGCAAGTTCTACCTTCCTCTCGCTTCCAACGCCTCCGGGTTTCCGGCGAAAGCAGCCACCTTATCTGTTTGAGTTCTCGAACTCGGGTCAGCTCGGCGAGAAGCAGCCATGACGCTTGCCAAGTCCCACGGGCCCCCGCCGCGGCGACTCTTCCCATCGCTCGTTCTTGGCGCGACGGCACTGCAGGTTCCCTGCGCGACTGGAGATCGAGGTGCAGTGTGCAGGGGGCAGGGTCAAAGGGTCGCGCGGGGAGTGGTGCGGGGCGGGCGTGGAGGGTTGTGTGGTGTATAATCGGGCAGTCCCATGCTTAGGCACAAACTGTGGTTCCTCTGTGCAATCCTGTCGTCAATGGCTTGCGGCGCACGCTCTGAGCTTGACGTGTTTGACCTTGGCATGGGCGGTGTTGCACCTGTCGGAGGTTCTGAAGGCACCGGGGACTTGCGGGCAACGGGTGGAACCGTGTCCACGTGGGGCACCAGCAACACAGGCGGCTCGGCTACCGGTGGTATTGCGAGCACAGGTGGGTACCCGAACTTGGGCGGCTTGCCGGCGACCGGCGGCACTGTTGCAACAGGTGGAAACAGACCCACAGGCGGCAAGACGGCGACCGGCGGCACTGTTGCGACAGGTGGAAACAGACCCACAGGCGGAACGCCGGCAACTGGAGGCACGGTTGCGACAGGCGGAACGTCTGCGACTGGAGGCACTGTTGCGACAGGCGGAACGTTAACGACTGGAGGCACGGTCGCCACGGGTGGGACCAAGCCTAATGGCAGCACCCAATCAACCGGTGGGGCTACGGGAGGAACATCACCTTCAGGGGGCAACGCGGGCAGCACGACCGGAGGTAGTGCGGCCGTAGGGGGCACGGCGGGGATGCCGTCAACAGGCGGCGCCACTTTGGCTGGCGGTACCACCAGCGCAGGGGGTACGTCTGCGATTTCGCCCATCTGCACGATTGCCGGGGTCGCCTACATTGCTGGAGCTGCCAACCCGAACAATCCCTGCCAGAGCTGCCAGCCCGCCCTCTCGCTGAGCAGTTGGTCTGACGTACCAACGGCGCGCTGCGTAGCTGCCCTGGCCTGCGGGGGTGACCACAGTTGTGCCTTGCTCGAATCCGGCGTGCAATGTTGGGGGTACAATCAGTACGGTCAGCTCGGCAACAACAGTACACTCGACAGCTTGGTGCCGGTTCAGGTAAAAGGCCTCTCCTCAGTGACGGCTGTCGCTACTGGCTACACGCACTCGTGCGCGTTGGCAAACGGTGGAGTGCAGTGCTGGGGGGGTAACGGTAACGGTCAGCTCGGCAATAACAGTACGCTCGACAGCTTGGTGCCGGTTCAGGCAGAAGGCCTCTCCTCGAGGGTGACGGCCTTGGCGGCGGGTGCTTACCATACGTGTGCACTGGTGAACGGCAGCGCTCAATGCTGGGGCTTTAACGGTTATGGTGTGCTCGGCATCAACAGTACGCACGGCAGTATGGTACCAGTCCAGGTCCAAGGTCTCACCTCAGGCGTAACCGCGATCTCGGCCGGGTACTTCAATACTTGCGCAATCGTCAACGGCGGCGTCCAATGCTGGGGCGACAACGACATGGGCCAACTCGGAAACAACAGTACAACCATCAGTATGGTACCGGTTCAGGTCCAGGGCCTCACGTCAGGTGTCTCGGCCATCGCTGTCGGCTATTTCGTGGCGTGCGCAATAGCGAATGGTGATCTGCAATGCTGGGGGCTAAACGATTTCGGTCAGCTAGGCGACTATTCAACGATAAACAGAATGGTTCCGACTCAAGTTTGGGGTCTGACTTCTGGCGTGACAGCCATTGCCGCCTGTAGTGCCGAAACGTGCGCGCTAGTCAACGGCGGAGCGCAATGCTGGGGCTACAACACCAACGGTCAGCTGGGTGACAACAGCAACGTAAACAGTTCAGTGCCGGTGCAGGTCCAAGGCCTGTCCTCTGGTGTGACAGCCGTCGCAGCAGGCAATACGCACGCCTGCGCGCTGGTCCACGGCGGTGTGCAATGTTGGGGTGACAACACTTACGGACAGCTGGGCGACAATTCAACGGTGGAAAGTTGGGTCCCGGTGCTGGTACAGTTTCCGTAGGGGCGGCGTGCAAGGGCGTGCTCGGGCGCGCCAAGGACTGCGGGCAGGCACTCCTGACGCCGAAACGCTTGCGCATCAGTTGATCCCTGCTTGCCATCACGTGCCAAGGTCTGTGATAGAGTCCACATTCGCAAGCCGGCGGCCCCTCGTGATCGTGACGCCGGCTGAACGAGGAACAATAATTCATGCGTATTTCATTCACTCTACTCTTCATCATTGGCTTTACCACCGGGTGCGGCGCTTCGGTACGTACCATGGACCTATCGCAGGTGCCGAATTTCACCATCGCAACAATCAACGCCGCGCCGGAGGAAACTCTGAGTAAGCTCATGACCACGGGTCCAAAGGCCTTCGTCGTGTTACTGAGAAAAGGAGACAAGGTTCCCGTCAACCTGCACGCTTCCCTCGGCCCCATCGCACTGCAGCCCGGACAGGACTATCTCGTCTTTTCGCAGGATACCTATATGTACTTTGGTTCAGCCGGCATGCTCTTAAGTCCCGACGGGAAGCAATGGGCACCCGTGCAAGATAGCGCCGCCCTTGGCAAGGTGTTCGGACTCAAGACTGGGACACTTCAAATCGGTTTTGGCGCCCCGAAGGGCGAACCGGCGGCCTTTACCATTGTCTTGGAAAAGAAATAGATCGGAGTTGGACAGATTCAGTTCTTCAGTCGATCTCGCGGCATGATTCGAGTAGCTTGCCTTCGCCATTTCGCGACGCTGTACAAACGTAACCAATCGAGCATTGATCATTGAATTGTCCGCACGGTTCATCGGGTTTCAACAACCCCATGGACTTCGCTGCCGTACGCGCCTCGCGCCTGAGCACCAGCAGATACCTGTCATCACCCACAACTGCTAGTGCCGTCTTGTCGATTATGTCTATGCGTTCGACGTAACGCTCACCCGCCTCGCTGCACTCAAGATCGAGAAAGCCACTGCTCTTGTCAAGAGACAGACCCGCAAACGAAGCACCCATTTCCCGGGCGTTTTCGAAACGGCGACTAGCATGCCTGCCGACTGAGCACTCGCGGGCGGAGCCTTCTCGCAGACTTACGTTGGCTTTCCGCGTCCGCATGTCAATGTCGATGCTTTTGCCAATCCAAGTGGTTGGGGATTTCGGAATGAGTTGTCCACCCTGAAGGATTGCGACCGAGGTAACTCGCCACGTCCCGGCAATCCATTTTGGCGGGGCTTGCTCCGGTTCTCCGTCGCAGGGGAAGGCGCCAATGCGCCATGCGTCGGAGTTGAATACGGATAGAGTGACTCCCCCGTCGCCAAACGCGTCAAACCACACGCTTCCATTTCCCAAAGTAATGCCTTGCCAGGTAGCGAAGTAATCCGGGTCCGTTGACCTGAGTGCAGTTTCCCCTTTGCCCCGAACAATCTGATTGAAGTTGGCGATGAATGCTTTTGCGTTCGGGATGGATGCCGTGCAGAGTGAACCCGTGTTCACCTGTACTGGATACGTCAGTAGTGAAGCGAATTTCCTCGTATCTGAGGCAAGAAGTGCTGCGCGAAGGTGAGATACGTTCGGCTCGGCCGTCTTGCCCAAGTCCGTTTCACTCGAGGCCTGGCGAGCACTTGCACTGAGAGCTGCGGCATCACCTTTGCGGTTACTCAGTTCAGTTGCGGAAGGGAGAGTCTTCGTCGTGCTCGAAAACGTCGAGGCTGGGGTGGGATTGCGTTCCCGTGAACACGACCATCCCGTGGCACAAACCACTCCGAGAATTGGAATCGGTGATCGCATTAATCGGTTTCGGGGTGTCAGGTTCGGTAGTCTGTCCAAGTCAAATTACACGGAAATTCTGACACCCCCCGGGCTGGAACGGGAGTGCGAGTCAACAGAACCTTCGCGCCGGGTTTTGAAGGTCCTTTCCCGGCGCCCAGCGCTTGGATCCCGCTAGAAATAGCCTGGTCCATTCGCCAAGAGCCAGATTCCACTCTTGCTGAACCCGATTTTCGCGAGGTTTCGACTCAAAACCCGGTGCAGCGCTTCGAAAGTCGGCAACGGAGCTTCCGAATTGGAAAACGAAGCTTCGCGGGACGGTTGTGCAACTTCAAAGCACAGTTGTGTAACTTCAAAGTCTGGATCCGTGGCGCCGCTGCAGTCTGCTTACGCCCCTCGTCCCTCGCGCCACCGCCGCCGGCTTCTGACCCTTCCTTCCAGGGTGCAATCCCTGCGCCCCTGACTTCAGTCGAGTGGCATCAAGCTAATGGCAAGAGGTGCACACGGACGCCGTTGTCGTCCAACGTGACCACCGCGCCTGAAGAGAGCTCTTCATGCGTTGCTCGGAGCACCTGCTCAATGCTCGCCGCCAGCCGGGTCGCGTCAACTTCGGACAGACGGAGATTGACAAATGAAGGTGACGTCGCGCCGGTGATGGCAAGCAGTGCACCGAAGTGGTCGTGACTGATTAAAACCGCGTGGAGTCTGGCTGCCTCCGAGAGAATCGTTTGGTCTGATGACCTTGCATCAAGGAGTTCCGTCACCCGGATTATGTCAAACCCCAAGGCTCTCAGGCTTTCAACAACCCTGCGAGATACGTTTACGTCTGCGATGTACTTCATTACGCAGCCGGTGGCAGTACGATTGAGCGACCTGACGCCAGCCAGGCAGCGTATCGGAGACAATCGTTGATATCCTCTGCCTCGAGTTCAGGAAGCTCGTCGATGATATCCGCTGTTGATTTTCCTGCCGCCAGGTACTTCAGCACCACCGATACGGGAATTCGTAACCCGCGCACGCACGGTTGCCCCCCGCAAATCTGCGGATCTACCGAGATGCGCGACACCAAGTAGGCCATGACCCCTAGGATAGTCCGCTATCTGGCACGCTGCAACACGACGCGGATGGCAACCCTTTTTGCGCTGCCCCTGCACACTGCTCACTGCTCACAAACAACGCCGTCGTTTGCTTGCGCTCCTCGTCCCTCGTCGCGCCGCCGACGACGGCCCTTGGTCCTTCCACGGCGCAATCCTGCGCCCCTTGCTCACTGACCTGCGGCAAGACGGAAACCGAGGTTACCAGCGTGGAGCGACGATTGCCCCCTGACGCGGAAGGCAGAGCGACAGAGCTGGGCGTTGCCGTACCAACCGCCACCCCGAACGACACGCACGAGGCCTGCGTCATTGCTGTCGTACAAGTCTTCGCACCATTCGAGTGCGTTGCCCGCCAAGTCGCAGTGACCATGTCGACCGTTGCCTGCAGGGTAGATGCCCACGGGTGTTGGATGTCCGACGTTGGGTTTGAAATTCGGCGCAAAGTTGGCTAGCTCCTCGTTGGGCTCTGGTTCGCCCCAGGGGTATTCGCCCTTTTCTGCGGCAGCCGCCGCTTGCCATTCCTGTTCCGTAGGCAGTCGAATGGCTCGCCCTAGGTGATCACTCTGCCAGGCGCAATGGGCCTGCGCCTCATACCAAGCACACGTTTACCACGGGGCAATTCGGAGCGCGGAGCTGATGCTCCCATTCGCCGGGTGCAACCCATTGGGCCTCGGTCTTCGCGGCCCAAGCCTCTGGCGACCAATACTTGCTCTGCTCGTAGCCGCGCGCGTCCACGAAGCGCTGGTATTCCTCGACGGTTACGGGGTATTTGCCCAGGCTCACGGATGTGCCCGGCACCAAAATGAAATTGTCTTTGTCCGGCGTCAGGCGCGGATCTCCGGCGCGCCCCAGCGCCTCGGCAACTTCGATGCGAGTTTTCACGGGCACCTGCCGGGCACCCTCGAGCGTGAATATCGCCATCGAGCGTTCGAGCGCCGCATCGTATACCGCCTTGATTCTGGGTGGCACCTTGTACTCGTACACATTGAGCGGCAAGAGCAAGCGCGACAGCACCGCGGCTAGGCGCGCTTGGCTCGGCAAGTCATCGCGCGTGCCTAGGAGCGCCACAACCCGATTGAGCAAGTCATCGACCGAGTCGATTCCCGGTCCGTCAAGCAGGCAACCGGGTAACACCTCGATGGTCTCGCGCCATTGCGCGTCTTGCAGGTGTTGGCTCACGATGTCTGTCCACCATCCGTCGCTGCTGGATGATTGCCAACTGAGTTGAAGGGCTGCCAGGTATTCTTGAAACGTCAAGTGCCAGAACCGCAGTTGCCGCCCGGGCAGCTCTTGAATGATGCCGCTCGCCTCGCATTCGAATTGTAGCCATAGCTCGCCGGTGCGTCCGATTTGGTCTTCAGCTTCATCGGGAAACTGCCGTTTCAAGTCCGCGCATAGCAGGCGGGTTGCCTCGCCGAAACTGCTACTGCTGCGCTTGCCTTGCGCTGTGGTCATCATGCCGAGCGCCAGGCGCGCAAAGGCGCGCCGCGCAAACTCGTCGCCGTAGCCGGCTGCTTTGCGGCGTTCGGTTCGCGCCTTCAGGAGCCATTCCATGACAGCGCTGTACAGGCGCGCGCGCCCGTCCGGCAACTTGCCTTCATTGAAGTGCACGACGCACAGGCACGTGAGCATGACCGGGTTTTCCGCAAGCCTGCGGATCTGCGGACTCTGCAAAATGGCCGAGACGAGCTCAGTGCGATGGCGTCCGGCTTTGTCGGAGATGAACGCCAAGTCTTCGGTGGCGCGCAGGCCTTTGACCCAACGCCCCACGAAGGTTTCGATTTCTTGCCGCCGAAATGGCTCCACCGTGACGCCAAAAAACCCAATATCAAGAAGCCGCTCGGTCTCAAGCGGGCGACTGCTGACGATGACCGGGCACGGCCAATGACGAACCGCGTCGCGCAGCGAATCGAAAAGCCGGTTGCGCAACTCAGGATCGGCGACTTCATCGACGCCGTCGAGCAGCAATTGTGCTTGCCCGGATTCGAGGAGTTTCTCCCAATGGCGCCTGGGAACCGCGCTGTCATTCACGCAGCAAAGCTGCTCGATGAACGCCGCAAGCGCGCTGCGGTCAAAGGCGTGCGGGCATGGCATTGCTTTCAACAGGAGCACCAGCAGGGACGCACGCAGGAAGATGGGCGTCGGCGCGGGCGTGACCGGTTCGAGCCCCAAGACTCGCTGAGCCCAGGCTTGGCCTTCAGGATCGGGTATGCCGAGCGCGTCGCGGGCCAACATGCAGGCCACGAGCCGTAAGAATGTCGTCTTGCCCGCTCCCGGTTGGCCCTGAATCAACAGCAGCCGATGTCCGGGCAACACGTCCGATGAGACTCACGAGTTCATCGCGGGCTCAGCCAAGCACTCGAGCCCCGGCGTGCCCGCGCTGTCGCGCCCGGCGCGCGTGCGAAGCGGCGTGTAAAGCTCCTCAATCGGGTAGCTGAGCGCGGTTTTGCCCTGGCCATGCCGCGTGCCAATCCCTTGAATGTCAATATAGCGAGTGTCGTCAATCAGGCGAACTAAGTACTTTTGGATATCCGCTTGCACGCCGCTGGCAACCGCCGCCACGTGACCGGCAGGGGGTTTGACGAGGTATTCGAGTATCTCGGGTAGCAGCGCGTGGTCGTTGTGGTCGATGGGCTCGACGCCGCGATCCATCAAGAGCTCCCGCCGTACGATAGAGATGCCCGCGCCGAATAGGTAGTGTCGAGGCGGGCCACTATTCGGCGCAAACACGGCCTGCCATTCATCGAGCAGCGCAGTCAGGTCCGGATCCGCAAGCGAATGCCCAAAGAACAGAAGCTTTCGCTGCCCAACCAGTTGCTTCATGCCTTCCCGCCAGGCCTGCGCACCGTAAAGCAAATTGCGATAGCCACGCATGCTCAGTACACAAGTACTGGGCTCGTCAGCGTCACCGTGCACCATGAGTACGAGCGGCGCAGTACCTGCGAGCGTATCGGGAAAGCTACCCTGAAGCGTGGCGCGTAGATTCGCGGAGTGTTACCAGGGCGCCATCGGCAGAGCGCACTTGAGCCAAGGGTCGTAGTTGGTAGTGACGTATTGCTCGATTGGCAACTTTACCAACGCATCGTAAACTGCCGGCCGCAGCCTCTTCGGACGCTGGTAAAGTTGCTGGATAATCGACTACACTCGCGAACGCCCACCGGGCACGTACTCTCAAGGACAGACGCGACATTCAGATAGCGCTGCGCTGCCATCTCGCTCGCGACTTCCTTCTGCATGTCCGGCGGCAATTCGGCAGCAAGCAGGTCCAGTAGTTCGACCCAAGACTTGAGCCAAGGCCGCGACAACCCGGAGCCCACCACAGGCAAGAATGCATGGGGACGTTCCCACAGCGCATCGCGAATTGGCTGCGAGCTTGGAGACAAGCTCTGGGTTGAGCGTCATGATGGTCTGGGAGGATAGACGAACCGTGGGTAGGATCCAATGGGCAGTTGCCGGACGTCCACCCCGTCAGGCTTATGGCTATCCCAAAGCCGCCGCGAGTGATCAACAGAGCGGGATCAAGCGGCGTTGATCCCATCGGGCTTCTGGCTTGCCCATCAGTCTCCCTACCTTGATACCTGTGCGCGCAGTGTGCGGGCCCGTGTGCGCACGCCGCGGAGGGCTAAAATCTGCCGTTTCCGGTGGCTCTCAGCGTCGGCACGGACCGTGCTTTGTCGATGGCTATGATGTCAATATGCACGATCGTTCGGTTCAACGCGTTCATCAGCGGCTCGGCCATGGCCATTGCCCTGGGCGGCTGTGACGCCGGCAATGCCAATCGAGTATTGGGTGTTGCGGGTTCAAGCAGTACGGCAGGCAATGCGTCGAATGGCGGAAACTCGTCGCTGGCAGGCGCCGCGTCAGAGGTCGGTGGCAATTCAAGCAGCGACACTACCGGAGGCTCAGCTACAGCCATGAATACGGGTGGCGCGCCGAACCAGCAGGCCACCGGTGGCTCGCCGAATGAACTGGCCACGGGGGGTGCGCCTGCAGCGGTCACGGGCGGCGCGTCCAACGTGGGTGACACGGGTGGCGTACCCAACCAGCAAGCCACGGGAGGCACGACTTTTGTCCCGCCTGCGACAGGCGGTGCAACAACGCTCAACGCCGCGGGGGGTGCGCCAGCGGTAGGTGGAGCCGATTCCGTTGGTGGTTCCAGTTCGGGCGACGGCGCGTATTACGTTGGCGGCGTCTGGAACGGAACCATGTGGGATTTGGCAACGGGCACGGGATCGACGATTACTCCGATTGACTTCACATCGCATACCCCAGGCACGCCTTTTTGCGTGTCCGGTAGCGTTGGGCCCATGCTGGACTACAGTGGCATCGCTGTCGTTGGGTACAATATCAATCAGGCAAAGGGCGCCACCGCACAGGGAACCTGGACACCCGCTTCAGTATCCTCCGGCGGTGTGACGGTCAACGTGAGCAACAACGGCACTTCGGTGTTGCGAGTTCAAATCCAGGGGCCCAACGCCGCCACCGACGCGACGGATCGTTGGTGCGCGACGATGACCACCTTTAATCAAGCAGTGACAATTCCTTGGTCCAACTTCAACACCAGTTGCTGGGACGGCCTGGGAACGCGGTACTCGGGTCAGCCGCTACAGGAGGTAATGATATTGGTGCCAGGAGATGACCTATACTCGGTTCCGTACAGTTTCTGCCTCAATAGCATTAGCGGTTGACCCGCAGACCGCCTGCCGGCATCACTGGGTGGGCGCTGCCGTGTGCCGCAGTGTGCAACAGAGATCTCCAAAAGCGCATTCGCAGTCTTGTGGTGTAGTGTTTGCTACAGAAACGTCCGAGGCGGCGTGTGCGGCGGGTGGCCGGGAGCTGGCGCGCCGTTGGGTGGAGGGTTCCCTTTTGCGCATGCGCTCGACAACAGCAGCGAGCTTACTAGCAGCATCCTGGAGTTCACGGCGCTCTCCTTTGAGTCAAGTTTGGGCCGATCCGAGAGAACGTGTCCACCTGAAGGCAACGTTAGCTTCAAACGCAGCCCTTGGCCACGTGCCGTCACTCCATAAGTAATTAACGGGACTCTCTCCCAGTCGCTGCGGTGGCTGTTGTCCCCATTCGTGAACGCAGGGGTCCCGTTCGCTTTGCCGGTCAGATCGTCGCATTGCCGGTTTCTGGCTGAGACGGATGCGCCGCGGGCACCCTCGCAGCATGGTCTTGATGCCGTTACGGCACGGAACCGGCCCCATGTACACTGATTCCTCGATTCCCGATTGAGTACAGCGGTGCTATGGCGATCCGCCTTGCCCCACCGACCCAGAATCCTCATCTTCGTCATTGCGTATTATGCCGAATCGACTCTGACCGCGGTGCTCGAGCGTATTCCCCGATCGATTTTCGATAATTTCGAGTGTGAAGTGCTCGTAGTTGATGACGCTTCCGAGGATCGGACGTTCCAGCTGGGCCGCGAATATCGTCTAGCGCACCCCGAGATTCGGATGAACGTACTGCGCAACGAACTAAACCAGGGTTACGGTGGCAATCAGAAGGTTGGCTACACCTACGCCATCGAAGAGCATTTTGATTGCGTGGTGCTGCTGCATGGCGATGGTCAATATGCGCCCGAGGAAATGCCTCGGTTACTTCAACCCCTGCTTGACGGGCGCGCACACGCCGTATTCGGTAGCCGTATGCTCCAAGGCACCGCGGCGCTGCGCGGTGGCATGCCTCTGTACAAGTTCCTGGGCAACCGGATCTTGTCGCGCGTACAGAACACGTTACTGGGCACGCGATTCTCGGAATTCCACAGTGGCTACCGATTGTACTCGGTCGCCGCGCTGGCTCGCATCCCCTTTACGCTGAACACGAATGAATTCCATTTCGATACGGAGATTATTCTGCAATTACTCAACGCCGGCATGCGAATCGTCGAGTTGCCGATCCCCACGCATTACGGCGACGAGATCAGCCGCGTCAACGGCATGAAGTACGCAAAAGACGTCATCTTTGCCACACTGCTGAACGTCGCGCATCGTTCTGGAATATTCTACCAGCGGCGTTTCGACCCCAATCTGGACGCCGACGATACCCACTACGAGCTCAAGCTCGGCTTCCCGAGCAGTCACTCATACGCGCTCGATGCGGTTCCGGCAGGGGCCACGGTGCTCGACATGGGTTCACGCCCCACCGGGCTTGCGGGTGAGTTGGTCAAGAAAGGTTGTGAGACCACGCTTGTCGATCAGTCTGCTCCGAAGGACGCCGACCCGGCGCTAAGAGTGATCGTGCAGGATCTGAATGAGGAACCAAAATTCGATCCAAACCAATACGAATACCTAGTCATGCTCGATGTGATTGAACATCTGCGCAATCCAGAGCAATTCCTGCAAAGAATCCGCGCGCGTTTTGACTACACTCCGAAGCGACTGGTGCTAACAACGCCCAATATTGCGTTTATTATCCCGCGCATCATGTTGCTCTTGGGGCAGTTCAATTACGGCAAAGCGGGCATTTTGGACCTCACCCATCGACGCCTCTTCACGTTTCGTTCGACCAAGTACTTGCTGACGGATGCCGGCTTTCGAATCCGAAAGATCCAAGGTGTCCCAGTGCCATTCCCTCTGGTACTAGGTAACGGGATTATAGGGCGCACCGCAACGTTGGCCAACGTCATGCTCATTCACGTGAGCAAGACGCTTTTTTCCTATCAGATCTACGTTGAAGCTGACAGTACACCGGATGTGCAGTACGTCGTTAGAAACACCCGTTCTCACAGCGCCCTGCGTGCATAGAAACCGGGCGAGTGGGGGTTCGTTTTCTTGGCATGTCGGCACGGCAAAGTCACCGCACGGTTCAGTTCTTGCCATAATTCCATAACAGGAACATACCTCAAGTAAGGTGTCTTTCGTAGGAGGGAGCCCTTGGCCGACACACTTACGTTCGGCGCGGCCGCTTCAGCCGCCAGGACGTTGCTGGTCGGGCTGGGCGCAGTCGAGTCAGGGTGACGGTTCGCTACCGTAAGCGGGTCCGGCGGTGGCGTCAGATTGGGCTGGCACTTTGGCTTGCGCTGTCATCATTCGCAGCAAGAATGCCGAGAGCAGCCCGCCCAGATGGTCGCCGCCTTGGACCAACATGTCGGGTGTGACCTTGATGTTGCCGGCCGCCACCTGCTTGGCAATCTCAATTGCGGTGACCCCCTGTGCCCCAACGGCTCTGTTCTGTAGGTCGTAAGCCTTGGCCGTGGCCTCTCCCATGGCTAGGATTCGCGACCCTTCGGCGTCACCCTTGGCACGAATTCCCTTGGCCTCACCTTCCGCCCGAAGGCGGATTGACTCTGCTTCACCTTCCGCTGCCCGGATTGCTTTCTGTTTGTTCTGCTCGGCTATTTTGACGCCAATTTCGGCTTCCACCAAGTTCTTTTGTTGATCCGCCTCAGCGCGAGTTTTCTCAGTGGCAATACGGGTCTGTTCTGCCTTCTGCTGTTCCTCGTACATCGCCAATTGCTGCTGCGCAATGATCTTCTTGGTCTGAGTGTCCATCAATTCTTGGGGTAACTTGATCTGGCAAATCAGGACCGAGACACACTCAACATGGTAGCGTTCCAACTCCGTTCGGGCACGTTCCTCTGCCTTCTGTTGTTCTTGTTGGCGGTCCTGCATGAAGTTCATGGCTGAGGTCGAAGAGGCCTGATTGCGGAACGATGAATCGATCATCGGATGAATCACGTGATTGATCAGGTTCTCAATGGACCCAATCTTGGCCACCATATAGGGGGCTTGATCGGGGCGAACGCGAATGATCACCTTTACCGACACGTTGATGTCAAACCCGTCTCGTGAAATGACGCGCAGTGGATCGAATCGAGTTTCTTTGGACTCGTCCCAGTCGATAGTGATATTGGTCGTGTTGACGATATAGGCGATGTAGGCTCGACGGTTCAGATAGTAGATTCCAGGCCCCGCCACCTCTTGCTGGACACCGCGGTACCCCTTGGGGACCACGTAACGCTCCATTCCGCTCTCGAACCGCTTCTCAATCGCGCGGTAGGCTTCAGATCCAATCGCGGTCCCCTCCTGCTTGGCGATGGCGTCCACCAAATCTTTGATGGCTTTGGGCTCTTGACCAACATTGGAAACCACGACGGCAACCTGACCGCGTTCCACCACAGCCACGCTGTCGAGCTCCACCTGAAACATCTGAGAATTGATGTAGTAGGTGCCGGGTCTGACCACATCAAACTGCGGACCGCGTTGCCCACCCGCGCGCAAAAATGCGGAAGCATCCTGGTAGTCATTGTGGCCCGTAACAGGCTTGGCAACGTATTCGGCTTCGGGCAAAGGGTCGCCGTCCAGCGCCGTGACTAGGCCAATCTTGTTGGGCGGTATGACGGTGGCATCGCGAATCTCTACGCGAAATAGATCCGTGTTGATGCGATACGTACCCGGAAGCAGGATCTCGATTTGGGGCCCCTTTTGGCCGCTGTTCGCGAGAAATGCCTCGCCGTTCTCAAAGCGTCCGTGGCCAGAAACCTGCTGTGCCAGCAGGCGGCCTGTGGCGATGGGCGCACCGTCAGTGGCCGAAACCAGGCCGATCTTCCCCTTGTCAATCATGGTGGCTGGCACCCTGCGCACCTGAAACAGTACGGGATTGATTCGGTAGTTACCGGGCGGCAAGATCTCAATTTGGGGTCCTTTCTGACCGCCATTGGCAAGGAAGGCTTCACCGTCTTGAAATGAATTGTGTAAGGGTACCACCTGGGCAAAGATCTTGCCGGGAGGAATGGCGTCGCCATCGATCGATTCAACAATGCCAACCTCCAGCTCGCCGATCACCGCGAAGGGCTGTTTTTTGGCCCGGTACAGAAAGGGGATCAAGAAATGAAGACCTGGCCCGAGCGTGCGGGCCTGAATGCCCACTTGGTCGCTCATGGCGACCACTCGGCCCTGGGGTAGCTGGCGGCCGAGATACTTACGTTCCAACACCGCAATCTCAGTGCCGCCCACTACGACGAACGATTTCACGATGATAATCAGCAACACCAAAGCCGCAACGCCAATCAAGATGGTTGACGACAGATCAACTGGCATGAGATTTCCCATTTTCATTCCACCGTCCGCTTCGAAGAACGATTCACTGGACTAAACGCGCACCCTGAGGCTACCATAGTTGTCTAAGAATGTTCCTCGTTTCGCAGTGGTTGGCTCCCAGGCCCACGACGTTTGGTGTCGTTCGTCGTAGTCATTCTTAGAGCGCGTTTCAACGGAGTGGAGCCCAGCACTCAAGGCTCTGTATGGCAGATCTCGACAGCACTTGGGCGCACGCGAAACTGATTGCGCTCAGTTCAAGGGTCGGCGAGGCTTTCCTGTATGCAATGGCACATCCAACAAGCAGCTGCTTCGAGCGCTTCCGAATGGCCATGAAGCTAGAAGTTGCCATCCTGCTGACAACCGTCTCCGCCACGTGCCTTTGTTGGAGTTGTTCACGCCGGACACCGAACACGGCCGAGGCGCAACCTGCAGCGCCTATGATCTTCTTCGATGACTTCAGCTACGCGTCCCGCGATGGTTTGGAGTCTAACGGGTGGATCGTGCGCACGGTATCGGGTTGGCCGGGGATTCCGGGTGCTGTCTGGAGCAGCGAGAACGTGAGCTTTCTTGACGATCCGGTTAGGCCAGGCAATCGGGTGATGCGGATGACATCCATGATCGCAGAGACCGTGAGGCAGACGCAAGTCTGCCAGCAGCGCAAGTTCTTCGAAGGAACCTACGCCGCCCGCGTCCGCTTTACCAATTTTCCTGTCGAGGGACGGAGCGGCGACGAGTTGGTGCAGAGTTTCTATGCCATCACGCCCTATCGTCAGCCGCTGGACCCCGCATACAGCGAAATCGATTTTGAGTACCTTCCCGGCGGCGGCTGGGGCAACGCTCCCCGAACGCTGGTAACGACCACTTGGGACACAACGCAAATGGAACCCCCGAAGGACTTGAACGCGATCTCCGCTCGGCCGGGCGACTACGCGGGTTGGCACACTCTCGTGTTCCAGGCTGTTGGCGGCGAGGTGAGCTATTACGCGGACTGCAAACTCTTGGCCCAACATCACAAGCCCAACTACCCCGACGCGCCCATGTCACTCAACTTCAATCTTTGGTTCATCAAGAGAAGCGAAACACTTCCAAAGAGCGAACCACGGCGCTATGTCGAGGACGTTGACTGGGTCTTTTATGCCAAGGACGTGCTGATAGCATCGAAGGATATCGCCCAAATCATCGACGGATTGCGCGCCCAGTCAGCACTCTTCCGCGACACGGTTCCGTCGGCGAATCCGCCCCTTGCCAGCCCGTGTGATCTTTAGACGCCTTCGGCTCGACATGGGAATACCGGAACCAACCTCACTGCAATTGCGCAGTCAGCACCGACGCGCCGGGTTGGCATAGCAAACATGGTTTCAGAGGCTGGAAAGAACTCCCATTAACGCCGTATAGCCACTACGGATACGTCAACCCATACCCATACGCGAACAGCGGAGTCTGGCCGTCGCCGACATTGAGCGGCAGCTGCGAAACACTCGACGGCCATTCAAAACTCAACTTACCCGTGGGCTTATAGTCACCAAACAGCACATCGGCGATGCCGTCGCCTTCCGTGCCCGGCAGCCATGCGGCAATGAACGCATTGGATTGGTCAAGGGCCGAAGTGCCGCCGTTTGTTAGAATGAGCGGACGCCCCGAGAAGAGCACGACGACGAACGGCACGCCAGCGGACTTCACCGCGGAAATCGTGGCGAAATCGGCGGCAGTGAGCGTTGGATTGGTGCTATCGCCTTGGGTTTCGGCGTAAGGCGCCTCACCCACGACGACAATGGCGAACGTCATGCCTGAAGCACCGCTACCGTCGCTCGAAGTAGTAACGGTGCCAGTGGCCTTCTTTTTGACCGCAGCCAGCACCGTAGTGCCCGCTGTGGCGGTCGCGCCCTTGTCATTGAGGCCCTGCCAGCCGATCGTCCACCCGCCACACTGCTTGGCGAGCGAGTCAGCGCCGCTACCGGTAACGAGAATCTTGGCGGCTGACTTTGACAGCGGCAAAAGGCCGTCGTTCTTGAGCAGCACGAGCGACTGCTGAACCACCTGACGCGCCACCTGCCGGTGCGCATCCGAGCCGATTTGCGACTGCAGCGAGGTGTCGACCGAGGTGTCGCCGCTGAGCAGACCCGTCTCGCACTTGACTGTAAGGATGCGCGTCACCGCGTCCAGGACGCGGGAACTAGCCACTGCGCCCGAATTTACCAGGTTCGTCAAAGCCGTGGCCAGATCGGCAGCTGTGTGCACTGTGTTGTCGGTCGTCGATGTTGAGCCGGACAGCATGATCATGTCGATGCCCGCGTTGACGGCAGCAGTAACCTGATTGTTCCATCCTGATTGATCCGTTAGACGCCCAACAGCGTCCCAGTCAGAAGCCACAATGCCCTGGAAACCGAGTTCACCCTTGAGCACATCCGTGAGCCAGTGCTTGAAATCTGTCATCGGGGTGCCTTGGTAGCTGCTGTAGCTAACCATGATGGAACCTACGCCCCCATCGATCGAGGCGCGGTAAGGCTCAACGGCAAGTGACCTGAAGTCTGCGTCGCTGAGCGTGCAGTTGCCCGCATTCGTGCCGCCGACTGTGGCCCCGTCACCCGCGAAATGCTTGGCGCACGCGAGCACACTCTGCGAGCTGCCGAGTTTCGAGTTTTGCAGCCCTTGGATGACCGCGGCACCCATTTGACTGGTGAGATCCGGCTCGGAACTATACGTTTCGTACGTGCGGCCCCAACGGATGTCGCGCGTCGCTGCCAGCGTCGGAGTGTAGGCCCAATTGGCGCCTACACCGAGCATCTCTTGCGCGGTAATGTTCCCCAGTTGCTGGGCCAACGTTGTGTTTCGCGTAGCGCCAACGCCGATGGCATGCGGGAAGATGACCGCATTGACGACCTTGCCGTTTCCGTGAACGGCATCCAAGCCATAGAGCATTCCGGCGTGCGGCGAGAAATTTTTGCCCACATTGAGGTACGACGAAATCAAATTGGCAAAACCCGAGATGCTGTTGTCGGGGTTGGCCGAACCCCCTGGATGCGTGCCGCCACCGGTCAGTACGGCGCCGAGGAAGTACTGGCTGGCAAGGCTAGTCGTGAGGCTGCCGCTGTCAACCATGGTCATCTGCCCAATGCGCTGCGCTAGCGTCATCTGGCTGGCGAGCGTGGAGGCTTGTTGCACGCAAGCCGCCGAAGGTTGCCAAGCCGTGCTGCCGCCGGTGCTAGCCGTTGTCGTGCCACCCGTATTTTTTTGACCACCGTTGCCGCCGACCGCTGCACCACCCGTGGCCACGCCACCGGCGCCCGAGCCACCCGTGCCAGTGCCCGTCGTTATCTTGGTCGAGCCGCCAGTGGCTGCGCTGCCACCGGTCGGATTGGCGCCGCCACTTCCCGTGCGGCCACCCGTTGCAGGCGGATTGGTGCCGATGACACCGCCTGTCGAAACGTTGCCACTCGCGCCAGCGCCGCCATCCGACATTGTGCCGCCCGTGTTGAGCGCGCCACCTACTGCAGAATTGCCGCCATTGGTAACGGTACCACCAGTTGACGCCGCGCCCCCCACACTCGAATTGTCTACGGGAGTAGTAGCCGAGTTGCCACTGCAAGACGCGACTGCGCCAGCCAACGCCACCAATGAGATCGATCGAATTGAATAGTTTGTCATGAATAACCGCGCTGCTAGGTGAAAAACAACGAGCCTTGGAGGTAGCGCACCACGACTTATGGCACAAGCTTAGCGAGCGAAAAGCGAAAAACTCGTCGATCTTGAGTCACGTTTCGGGAACGCGGTCGTTTGGGCCGGGACCCAAACGACCAAAACAACAGAAACGTCAAAGGTGTCGCAACGGACGAGCAGGTAGCTTGGGTAGCGGCAAGGCATGGGTCACCGACGTGCCAAGTTGGCACCATAAGTATGGCTTCGCCGACTACTGGGATTCCCATTAACATTGAGGTTGCCGATCGCAGGGTGAAAACACCGGGATTTTTGGTGCAATAATGTTGATTCCTAGGCGACGAAATTTGTACCAGGAATTTTTTTGCGTCAACGGAAGCACGCGAGTTGACCGCGCGCCCCGGCTGACCTCACCGAGTCAACCTGGCTCATCGAAGATGCCGCGCGTCTCCAGCAAGCAAATTCAACTCGTCACACGCAGCGCATTGGTTGCGCCGCCTTGTGAACCACCCCAAGAAACTGCTCAACGCGAGGCTAGGGTACCTCCGCAATAGTCACTCCGTTCGTGGAAATCTCCGTTGATCCGCCCATCAAGTACGAAGGGCTGTCGAACACGACGCCGCCCTTGGCGCGCAGCACGCACACGGACACGTGTTCCTTCGAGGTCGCGGCATAGTTGCAGTACGGTGCGCTGCGCCACTCGGCGGTTAGCCGTTTAGATTCCGGCAGCACGACCCTGAGTTCATACTTTCCCGGCTCGAGTGAAAAGTAGATCTTGTGGTTTTGCTCGAGCGGCAAGGCTTCGGGCGTCAGCTTGCGGATCACGTCCACTTTGAAGGTTTGTGATGCTTGGCCTGCGCTCACCAAGATGGTGGCGGTGCCGACATTTTTGGGCAAAAGCTCGCTGCCGTGAGGCACCAGGATTTTCGGTGTTTCGGGAGCTCAGCAACAATTGGACGCCGTCGAGTTCTTCGCCGTTCTTTCCCAAGACTCGTATCTTAGGTTTGATGAGCCCTGCGGTGAGTTCCACGCGCCCCACGTCAGAAGCATCAATGCGCGCGACAAGGCGACATTTGAGCGGCACGCTGCGCCGATTCGACCCCAGAGTGAGACCCACGGTTCCGTCGCCGCTGCGTTTACATGCCAAGGTACCGTGAGGGTCGATGGATGCCAAATCGGATGGTTGCGCGACGAAGTCGTATTCGCCATCGGCAACGGCATTGGCCCCTTGCGCGTCGTAGGTTCGCACCGTTACCTTGGCGGGATCGGTTAACTCGACGACACCCGCCAGTTCCAGACGAAAATCGCGGGGAATGTCGTGCTTCGAGCAGGCAACGAGCGATGCCAACGACGCGAGTAGGTACACGCAACCAGTCTGTGACATGCCGGCTTTATAGCCTTTTCGCGGATAGCATCGCAAGGTTTGAAATACCTGGACTCAAGGCTCGTCGCGCAGAGTCATTTCGCCTTCGAGGCACGGAACCTGATAGTGCTTGGGCATGCCTGTCGGCGGCAACAGATCAATCTTGACGGTCTTGCCCCGCTCACACCCAATCTGACCGACGTAAGGCGTGCGGCCGACGAGCAAACCATCCACGCGAACCTCCGAACGCGCAGGGCCTGCTTGAACGGACAGATAGCTCTTGACGAAATCCCGTGCGGGCGCGACGGGCGCACTCTTGGCGGAGCCCACGGCCTCGGCAATGGCGGAATCAAGCGGAGGAACGCTCGGAACTGGCATGGCGAGCTGTCGCTGCAGGTCCGCCAACGACAGCACACTCGGGTGAGTCGTCTCCAGGGACCGTTCGGCGGTCAGGCGGTTGGCGCCGCGGCGCGCCAAGACCCACCCAAGGCGGCCTGCGGCCGCCAAACCCAGCAACAACGCCAGTCGGTATGCCATGCGTTCGATGCTTCGAAGTCGAGTCATCCTGCCACCCGCAACACTTCAGTCAGCGAAGTTTCACCCAATCGAGACAAACGCAACCCATCGCCCAAAAGAGACACCATGCCGTGATCGAACGCCACGCTGCGAATCGATTCCGTAGGCTGGCATTCATGAACCGCGTCACGTAGTGGCCCTGACATGACCAGAAGTTCTGCAATCGGCGCGCGACCGACAAAACCCTGCATTTCGCAGAGCTCGCAGCCTTTGGGTTCATAGTACTCGCCCGGTGGCAACGGTTGACCCAGGCGAGTCAGCCGCTCGCGATGGATCGATTCTGGTTCGGCTTTGACCTTGCACGCGGGGCACAGGGTTCGCACCAACCGCTGCGACAAACTCCCAATGGTGCCGCTCGCCAGCAAAAATGGCTCGATCTTCATGTCAATCAAGCGCGCAAAGGGGCCAGCCGCGCCATCGGCGTGGACCGTCGTCAAGATCAAGTGACCGGTGAGGGCCGCCTGCATGGCAATGTCGGCTGTCTCAGGGTCGCGAATTTCCCCCAGCATGAGGACATTGGGGTCCTGGCGTAACACGCTGCGCAGAGCGCTGGCAAAATTCATCCCCGCCTTGGCGCGCATCTGCGTCTGCGTGGCAAAGGGTAGCTCGAGCTCGATGGGGTCCTCCAATGTAACCAGCGATGTCGTGCTCCCCCGGGAACGCGCGATGTGTTCGAGGGCGGCGTACAGTGTCGTCGTCTTGCCGCTACCGACGGGACCCGTCACGAAAACAAGGCCCTGGGGTCGCACGAGAAGCTGCGTTAACCCTTGGGTGACAAGGTCCGAAAACCCCAATGATTCGAGCTCGGGAACACTGCGTCCGCCCCGCACCAGCCGCAGCACTACGCGTTCACCGCTTTCCGTCGGCAACGTCGAGACGCGCGCTTCGACGGTACTCTGGCCCACGGTCGTCACCAGGCGACCGTCTTGCGGCGTCGAACGCACGTGCAGATCAAGGCGCGACATGACCTTGATTCGATTGACGATGCGTGGGGCAAGTTCGGGCAAAATGGTCGTCACTTCGCGCAACGTGCCGTGCACCCGGTACGTTACCTGCAGACCCGCTGCCAACGGGGAAAAGTGGATGTCACTCGCGTGCAGCGTGACCGCACCGCGAAAGAGTTCATGCACTGCCGTGACGATGTCGGGCTGCGAACGGGCCAAGCATGTAGCGATGCGCTCCCGCACTTGGTAGACCACCTTCTGCAAAGTCTCGAAGTCAAGATCGCCGAGCGGGGCCTGATCGCTGCCCTTCGACTGCACGGACACGCGACGGACGACCGAGAGCAACGCCGCGAACACGAGGCTTACGCCGAGTGCCAGAAGAATCCAACCCCAAGTGTCGCCCGGAAAGGCCTCGCGCATAAGCGTTGCCCATTGGGAATTACCATCAGCGAGAACCTGAGACCCCATTTGCGTCAAGGTTCAGCCTCGCACGATTTGTGGCACGACATCAACACGGCTCTTTGAACCCCGAGGTTTGCCGCCAATAGGGCCTACCGGGACTGCGCTTGTGTTGGTCGGTTCGGCACCAGCGCAAAAATAGCCGGCCGGGACCCTCGCTGGAACGGCTTGGGCCTATCTGGCATGGTTGGGCAATCAATATGGCAATTAGAACGGTGCTTCGCATGGGTGACCCTCAGTTGCTCGAAGTCTCCGACCCCGTGCGCGATTTCGACACACCCGAGCTACATGGCTTGGTCGCGGACATGATCGACACCATGCGCGAGTTCAACGGCGCTGGGCTTGCTGCGCCGCAGATCGGCGTGCCGTTGCGCATCGTCATATTCGGGTTCGAACAGAACCCGCGCTACCCAGACGCGGAATCAGTGCCGTTCACCGTGTTGATCAATCCCGACCTTACTCCCATAGGCGATTTAATGGAGGAAGATTGGGAGGGCTGCCTGTCGGTACCGGGGATGCGTGGTTTGGTGCCGCGCTACGTGCGGCTGCGCTACCAAGGTTTCGACGTCCAGGGCAACACGATCGATCGCACCGTGGGAGACTTTCACGCTAGGGTCGTCCAGCACGAGGCTGATCATCTTGATGGAATCTTATACCCGCAGAGAATCAAGGACCTTCGCCAATTCGGTTTCGTCGAAGAACTGGACGCGGCACTAGTAGAAGGTGACGAAGCCGAGGAATAGTTCTGCTCGCCGAAGACTCCGGCTGGAACCAGCCGTTGCGGGCAGTCACAGAGGACTTGCGCACAATGTGGGCGATGCTTGCAGAAGGTTCACGCGAGGTGATTCAGGGCTGCAAGTCCAGACCAAGGCACAGTTTTTCGGCACTATTCCGCTCGGAGCGTGACGCGGGCGTGCGACCGTTCAACCGGACATTCACGTCGATTGAGTTGAGGAATTGCTGAACAACGCTTCCCGCTAAACTGCGCTATAAATTATGGCTGGGCTCATGTCTGCGCCGAAACTTGAGCGCGTGCTCCCCAAAACCAAATGTTGCGTCTACCTGCGTTACATCGACGCGCGGCGGCAGCAGTGCGTCGGAATGGGGCTGTGCGAATTGATCGACGGCGCCAGCGAGGCTCCCGACGTGACACAGTGGGAGCCGATTGACTCTCACATTGAACCCTGTGACTCGGCGACACGGTCGTCGGTTGGGATGATTGGGGCAGCGAAACCGGCTAGTGCATTTCACGCGTTTGACATTCAACTGAAGAACTCTTCCGGGCAATCGGCGCCTGCGCGGTGCATTGAAGCAGATTACGCGACGGACGAAGCGCATCTCAATCGAGTCCGACTCGGGGTTATCACCCCTATCGATCAAACGCTTGACATCAATGGGATGGCGTATCCCGACGGCCCGATCGCGTGGACTGAATTGGCCCAACGAACGCCAGCCATTGTCGCGCGCCTCGATTCAGTCAAACGTGCTACATTCGCGAATGACGTTGCGCGAAGCATCCTTGGAATTGCCGACCGGGGGCAACCGTTTGATCCGGTGAACCTGCACACCCTTGCATCGCCCATCAGGGAGATCATCGAAAGTGGCCTCGCCGAGATCCACGCGAAGCGAGCGCCCGTGTCGCGTCTCGTGCAATTGCCCGGGTCGGACACTGTCTTGACGTTGCATTGGGTACCGGACATCCCAGGTTCGCCCACGTCGGAGGTCCTTGTACTTGGGCAAGTGTGCCGACGCGCTGTCGAAGTCGTTTCGGTAACAGGTAACCACCCGGGGCGTTTCGACCTGCTTTTTGCAGCGGTTTCCGACCCCGTGATCGTGGCCGACGGCGAAACCGGACGGTTGCTCGATATCAATCCAGCAACGATTAGCGTCTACGGGTGGCCTCGGCAGGAGATTCTGAAACTCTATTGGGACGACTTGATCGCTCCGCCGGCGGACTGCGCGCTTACGCATCGCACGCCGACAGGAACGGGCGTGACGCACACGTATCATCGAAGAGCCGACGGCACCGTCTTTCCAGTAGAAGCAAAGGAGAATTCCTTCTTGCTGGATGGGCGAGTCATCGTCGTTAGCACGATTCGCGATGTTACAGAGCGGCTGCTCGCCGAGCGCGAACAGCTTCAATTGGAAGCGCGCATGCAGCAGGCCCAAAAGCTGGAGAGCCTAGGCGTACTTGCGGGCGGTATTGCCCATGATTTCAACAACCTGCTCTCTGGAATTCTGGGCAGCATCGACCTGGCGGCCACGGAACTCGTGCCGGACTCGAGCCTCAGTCAGTCGCTCGTCCTGGCCCGCCAATGCGCCGAGCGTGCATCGGTGCTCTGTGACCAGCTGCTTGCCTACTCGGGTCGAGGGCGGTTTGTCATTGAGCCCGTGTCATTGACGACGCTGGTGGAAGAGCTGCGGCCACTGCTGGAGGTTTCCCTCGTCAACAAGCCGCGACTGACATTCGAACTCGAGCCGTCATTGCCGCTTGTTGAAGTTGACGCGGCGCAGATTCGTCAGGTGGTACTCAACCTCGTCATGAACGCCGCGGAGTCAACGGCATCGGGCTCCGGCCATGTGATCGTTCGGTCGAGTGTGACGGACGTGAGCCGCGAAGAACTCTCGGGTTGTCTACTGGGCGACGAACTCCCTGCGAGCCGATATGTCGCGCTCGAAGTCATCGACAACGGCAGCGGCATGGACGAATCGACGCTATCGAGGATTTTCGAACCGTTTTACACGACGAAATTTGCGGGTCGCGGCCTTGGGTTGCCAGCGCTGCTGGGCATCGTGCGCGGTCATCGCGGCGCGATTCGCGTCGTGAGTAACCAGGGCCACGGTAGCGTGTTTCGTGTTCTGCTGCCCATCAACCGGCGCCGCGCGTCGGCGGCACCGCGAAGTTCGGAAACGTTGTGGATTGGGCGTGGCTGTGTCCTGTTTGCGGACGATGAACCGCCCGTGCGCACGGTAGGCCGTCGCTTCTTGGAGCGGTTGGGGTTTCAGGTTGTTTTGGCCCAGAATGGTCGCATCGCCGTCAATGAATTCGCGCGACGCGCCGACGAGATCAGTCTCGTCATTTTGGATCTAACAATGCCTGAAATGACCGGCGACCAGGCGCTCGTTGAGATTCGTAGCATCAGACCGCATGTTCCGATTGTGTTGACAAGCGGCTTTGGCGAGGAGGAAGTGCTGGAGCGGCTTTCGAATGTCACCATCGATGGGTTCCTAAAGAAACCATTTCGCATCGAAGACTTCTCGAACCTGGTGCGCAGCGTGCTCGAGCGACGTTCGGTAAGTGGTATCTCGCCTATACGGGACGTTCAGGACGCTCCGGTGGCGACGCCTCACACCCGCGCCAAAGTCGATCGTTGATCGCGATGCCCAAGCCCGTGCGGGGCGCAAACTCACAGACGATGCGATCCAATCCAAGGGCGTCAAGCCGTCGCAGCGCGGCAAACAGGTTGCTGGCCGCTTCAAGCAAATCGCAGCGCTGGCTTAGGACCTCCACGGCTGCGTAGGCGCCCGCATCGGCCGGACCTATCGACAGCAGCCCCACGCGCTCTGCGGCAACCGGATGCGAGGGCGGCCCTAGCGGCCGCATCGGAGTCTTTGGAGCATAATGGGAACGCAGTTGGCCCGGGCTCAGCGGCGTTGCTGGCACGTCCGTACTCGTGTCAATGTCGCCAATCAATGCGCGGATGTCCTCGATGGCGATGCCCCCCGGTCGCAAGAGCCGGGGCGGGTCGTCGAGCAGCGATAGTATTGTCGATTCGATGCCACGTTCACAGGCGCCGCCCTCAAGAATGAACGGCACGTCGTTGCCCAAATCGTCGGCTACGTGCGCTGAGGTCGTGGGACTTACTCTGCCGAATCGGTTGGCGCTAGGTGCCGCTAGCGGCGCGCCAACGGCAACCAGTAGCCGTTGGGTTATTGGATGGGCGGGCACGCGAACAGCGACCGACGTAAGTCCCGCCGTGACGATGTCAGGAACCGACGCGCGTTTGGGCAACACGAGCGTTAGCGGACCTGGCCAAAATGCCGCAGCAAGGCGAGTTGCTTGCGACCGCACTTCTTTGCACAAATCTAACGCAAGGTCAGCATTCGCTGCGTGCACGATCAATGGATCGAAGCGCGGTCGCCCTTTGATCTCGAAGATGCGCGCGACGGCCTGCGCGTGATGAGCAATCGCGCCCAACCCGTACACCGTTTCGGTTGGAAATGCGACGACTTGCCCCGCTCTGAGCAGCGTTGCGGCGGCCTGAACGTCTGAACTTATCATGATTTCTTGCTTAAGCGTTTGGCTAGTGCAATGGCCGAGAGCATGCCCTTTGCATCGGCCTTTGCGGACCACGCGATGTCATAACCCGTTCCGTGGTCAACGCTCGTGCGAATGATCGACAAACCCCAGGTCACGTTCACGGCCTCGCCAAACGCGATGAGTTTGGTCGGAATCGTCGCTTGATCGTGGTACATCCCGACGACGCCGTTATAAACTCGCCCCTGCGCTTTTCGATACGCGGTCTCCGCCCCGATTGGCCCGATCAACTCGACGGTCTTGCCGAGACGCTGGCGGGCGGCTTCGATGCCGGGCACAATCGACTTGTCTTCCTCGCCGCCCAACAGCGCGCTCTCACCGGCATGCGGGTTGAGCGAACAGACGGCGATTTTCGGCAATCGAGCGCCCAAACTCGTGAGCAATTCTGCGAGCGCCACAATGGCTGTGGTGACTTTCTTTGGCGTGACGGCACGCGGGACTTTGGTCAGCGGCAAATGGGTCGTCACCAGGCTTGTCACGAAGCGGCGCGTCGCGAAGCACATCGTCGTTACTTTCGCCCCATCGCGCGTTTCCAACCACTCCGTGTGACCCAAAAAGTCTTTCGCCCGTGCCAGGCCACACTTCGCAATAACCGCTTTGCTGACTGGTGCCGTCACCAATGCGCTGCCGGCGTGACTTTTGACCCAGTCGAAGGCCGTTTCGATGTACGCAAGCTGGGCCGCGCCCGCGCGCTCCGTGGGCTTACCAGCACGGCGATCGCGCAGGGTGAGTTTTGGCCCCGCCTCTATCACGCCAATCTCATTGGACGCGAGTCGCTGACCCCGATACGGCACCAAGCGGTTGGGAGCGACGCCAACCAACTTGGCCGCTGCGAGCAAGGTCGAGGGGTCGCCGACCAACAGACAAGGGAAACGAACGCGCGAGGCGGCTGTGACGGAGATTTCAGGACCGATGCCGGCGGGGCATCCAGTGGATATAACGATCATTCCTCGTCGAGCTCCGCGTCACCGGCGCGCGAGTCGCTGTCCGGTGCGCGAAGCTTGTAGCCCGAACCACGCAGCGTTTCCAGCGGCAGCGCGGCCCCGAGCTTCGCACGCAGTCTTCGAACGTGAATATCGACTGTTCTAGGTCCGCCTTCGTAGCGGCTGCCCCAAACGCGCGCCAACAAGTGCTCGCGCGACAGGACTTTGCCCCGCCTTTCGCAAAGGTACGACAACAATGCGAATTCCTTGGCCGTCAGCTGCGCCGGTCTGCCGTTGACGACGACTTCATGGCCGGCTTTGTCGATTACGATCCCCCCGATTTTTTGGCGTTCTTCCGTTGCAAATTCGCTCCGTCGCCACTCAAGCGCCCGGATCCGGGCATAGAGCTCCTCTGCCACATACGGGTGCAAACAGAAGTCGTCGAAGCCACTCCAAGGTTCAATGCGGGCGATTTGCCCGACACTGACGGTTATCATGGCGCCGACGTTGTCGAAAAATGGTTCCCGCCGAATCGACCGAAGGGCTGCGATGGCGAGGTCTGGTCGGTCCAGCGCCTCGAAGATGAGGGCTCTTGGTCTTACGTCCAGCTCATCGTCGCCCTCTTCGATCAAATTCACGGGATCATCCCAAAGGTCAAGCGTTCTGACCACGGCGCCAAGCTGGCGCAGCGTCGCGGCCGCACCGTCCTCCCTTTCGAGGTGCTGGACGTGACCCAAAACCCCCACAAAGGTCTTGGGCCGCTTCTTACTGATTTCAACCGATCTCAGTTCCACCGACAGTTATCCGTGAGAGCTTAACCGTAGGACATCCGACACCCACCGGAACACTTTGGCCGTCCTTGCCACAGGTCCAAATGCCATCGGAAACCTGCACGTCATTGCCGAGCATCGTTACCCCGCGTAATGTTTCCGGACCGTTACCAATAAGATTCACACCTTTCAGAGGCGCCGTTATTCGGCCGTCCTCGATCAAGTAGGATTCAGTGAGACTGAAAACAAAATCACCGTTTGAGATATCAACCTGGCCGCCTCCGAACGCTTTGGCATAGACCCCATTTTTCACACTTCGGATGATAGATTCTGGGTCGTCCGTTCCCGACAATAACAGAGTGTTGGTCATTCGGGGCATGGGATGGCTCGAAAAGCTTTCGCGCCGGCCGTTTCCTGTTGGCACCGTGTCAAAGTGCCGGGCAGACAAGCGGTCGTGCAGATAACCCTGTAAGACTCCGTTTTCGATTAGGGTGGTCTTGGTCGGGACGCTGCCCTCGTCATCCACATTCAACGAGCCGCGACCTTGAATCAACGTGGCATCATCCACGACCGTGCAAAGTGGACTTGCGACCAGCTGGCCGATGCAATCGCTGTAGTTGCTCGTCTTCTTGCGATTGAAGTCCGCCTCCAGTCCATGGCCCACTGCTTCGTGCAGCAAGATGCCGCTGTCGCCGGGCGCAAGCACGACTTCAAATTGCCCTGCCGGTGCTGTTCGCGAATCCAACATGACTAGCGCTTGGCGCACGGCCTGTCTCGCGTGCCACTCCGCAGTGCGATCGGTGAAGTAGCCAAGAGTCACCCGTCCGCCGCCACCGCTGAACCCAGATTCTCTTCGGTCTTTGTCCTCGGCAACGACGCGCACGCCAAACCGCATCAAAGGTCGGCTGTCCGCGACGTACCGCCCCAGGCTATTGGCGATCAACACTTCGCGGACTTCATCCACGAAGTGGACTTCAACCTTCTTCACGCGACAATCCGCGGCAAATGCAGCGGCGCTCGCCCGTTCGAGCAGCTCGCGCTTTGCGAGTCCCGGTTCTTCGAACGTCGGTCTGTCTAGATCGTAGCGTTTTGGAATCGCAACGCTCCTGAGCGGCTCGCGCGCACCTTCGGGCCCTAACGTCGCAATTTTCGCGGCGGTCGAAGCAGCCCGACGCATGGCAGCCCTATCGAGATCTTCGGTGTGTGCGTATCCAGTGGCTTGCCCGCGGCACACGCGTACACCGAGCCCCATCGAAACCCCCTTCGTGGCGGAGCGCGTAATGCCCTCCTCGTAGGAGAGGCTGCTTGCCATGTGGCGCTCGAAGAAGAGATCGGCGTAATCTCCGCCACGATCCAAAGCGTTGGACAACAGCGCCTCAAGGTCGCTCATTTGCAGGCCGAACGATCCGCCGGGAAAGAATGGGGCTGTCAGCCTGGGATCAACGTGCATGGCCGACACCATGGGCTAAACGAAAATATTCCGCAAGCGGGCTCAGGTTGTGCCAGCCAGCCACTTGCGCCCCGTGCGGGTCTGGCGCAATTCACTTCCAGTGCTCACCTACCGCTTTCTGGTGGCCATTCACGTATTGGCCAACATGGTTTGGATTGGGTCTCTGTCCGCCGCATCGGCGTTATTGGCCCTCCGGGACTCAACCTCTGATCGGGCAAAGTACGCATTTTGGACGTATCGCCACCTGGCGGTTCCGGCTTTCGTGCTCTCATTGCTGTTGGGTGGCCTGATGCTGATCCTGGATCCCACCCGATCGATCCTACGAATTCCCAGCATGCACGCCAAATTGACGCTGGCCGTCGGGGTGATTGCGGTTCATCACTGGATTGGCAGTACCGCCCGTCGCATGGCATCGGGAACAAAGAGCACCCAAGGCTCTATTTGGGCTCTTGTCCTTTTGCTGGTTTTTGCGGGCGGCGCGACGGTATTCGGGGTGGTCAGACCTTTTTGATGCCACACCGTGGGATAATGCGCCTTGCCGTCTACAACGGACCACTCTGGCCCAGGCGTCGGCTTGGAAAGCCAATGCCGCAGACGCACATATTACGGTGTATCATTAGCCTAGTCCTGCAAGGACACGTGTCTCCGGATGACTTTGGCCCCGATCATCGTGCTGACGGATGATAGGTGCGCCAAGGGCCAATTCGGCTAATGTGCGTGCCCAACGAAATTTCCGGTGGCCATCGATCGAGAAAAATCCTCCAATCTGCCCAGAAGCTGATCGAAAAACGGCGTTTCGATCGCGCGCTGGAGGAATACCAACGGCTTGTCCAGGATGATCCGAACGATGCGCGCACCCTGCTGAAGCTCGGAGACTTGCAAGTGCGGATGGAGCTGTCGGCTGACGCCATGCAGACCTACGACAGAGTGGCGCAATTGTATGAGGCGCAGGGCTTTGCCGTAAAAGCGTTGGCTGTATACAAGCAAATTCGCGAACACATTCAGAAACGGTCCCCCGAGCTTGCTGATCGATTCGCGCACATAACCCAGCATCTTGCCCGTATCTACACCCAGCTTGGTCTCAAGAGCGACGCCATACAAGCCTACGACGAGGCGGCGACGCGGTTGTTGCTGGTGGGCAACCGCCGCGAAGCAATCGATACGTTTCGCGAGATGGTCAACCTGGACCCGACCAACCCGCTCTCGTACGTGAGGCTAGCGGAGGCCTATTGCCAGATCCAAGATATCGAATCGGGGCAGCAATCGTTTTCTGTGGCTGTAGACCTCCTCCGGAAAGCGGGTCGCGACGACGATGCATTGCGGGTGGTCGATCGCGCACTGCACTTTGCCAACGAACCGACGTTAGCGCGAATTGCCGCTGAAATACTGCTAGCCCGGGGCAATCGGGCCGACGGGCTGCAGGCGCTTTCCAAACTGCAAATAAGCTTCCAGTCGGATCCCAAGGACCTCACGGTGCTTGGAATGCTGGCTCAGGCATTTACGCTCATCGAGCAGCCAGAGAAATCCATCGAAGTCTACAAGCAGATGGCTCTGATCGCGCGTGAAAAGGGCGATCAGGGACTCTTTGCACAGATTGTCAACTATCTGGCGCAGGTGGCGCCGCAGGACGATCAGATTAGGGCTATGCGACTGCTGCAACAGCCGTCGCAAGCGCCGCCGCCTTCGGTTCATCCCGACGAGGCCGTGATCGAGCTACGAGACGACGATTTCGTCGAGGACGCCGAAGCGCTCAGCGCGGGTAGTCGCCAGCGTGGCAGCGTCGCGCCGGTGGACCTGGACGAGGAGGTCGTCGATCACGCGGACTTCGATGCCACGTCATACGCCGACAAGGCTTTGTCCGACGCCGAGTCATTCAGTCGTCTCAACCTCCATCACAAGGCCATCGAGCCTCTGCGATTTGCTATCGAACTCGACCCCGGCAACATGGCGGTTCGATACAAGCTGCGGGAAGTCCTTGCGCAAGTCGGGGACTACGGCGCCATGCGTGCCGAATCATTGAAGATTGCCACGCTGCTCGCCGACTCCGGGTATCTTGCCGAGGCCGTGCCGTTTCTTTCGGAGGTGCTGGCCGAGGAGCCCCGGAATCCCGAAGCAATTGCCTTATACACACGCATTTACGGACACGCTCCCTCCGTTTCAATCCCGGGTGGAGTGGCCGCGGACTCGAGGCAACCATTGCCTCGCTTCGACGACGATGATGCGATCTACACGCGACGTGATGTCCAGAGTGCGGCTCCACTGGATGAGGTTGACGACCCGTTCAGCGACCTCAGGGAGGAAGCTGCTCGTCAATCCGAATTGCCAAGTTTTGCAATTGAAGAAGCCCCTGACGACGAGATCCACGACCAATCCACAGGCGTACAATCGCAGTCGAAAGGTCGTGGCAACGACACAGGTTTCGGACTGGAAGAAGTGCTCGATGAGGCTGAGTTCTTCGCGGCACGAGGCCTGTACGACGATGCGCGTGGGATTCTCGAAGATCAGCTGACGCGCAGTCCCAATCACCCATTGCTTCTAGAAAAACTGCGCGAAGTGTTGCAGGCTTCGGCAGGCGTGTCACCCGCTCAGGATGGCGCCGAACAATCGCATGTGATCCCGTCGCAGTACCCACCCGAAGACGACGACGAGTTCTCGGCTACGCTGAGTGCTCTCGAAAGTTTGGAAATCTCACCGGCGCCACCCAAGTCCGCCAATGCCGACGTCGATATCGACCAGGTCTTTGCGAAATTCAAGGAAGGCGTTCGCGCGCAAGTGGAAGAAAGCGACAGCGCGACCCACTACGATTTGGGCGTTGCGTACAAGGAGATGGGTCTGGTATGGGACGCTATCAAGGAACTTGAGATTGCTGCCCGCGATCCGGCGCGTGAATGCATGTGCTACGCCATGATCGGGCTCGTGCATCTGGAGCAAGATGACCTTGCGGCCGCCGAAAAGGCCTACATTCGCGGGCTGGAGGCGCCTCGAAAGTCGGTCGATCAGGGAAATGAATCTCTATTACGATTTGGGCGTCGTCAATGAGATGAAAGGCGCCAACCCGGAAGCCGCCTACTACTTCAAGAAGATAGCACGCAAGGATCCCGCCTACCGCGACATCAGAGAACGACTGATGGCGATTGAACAGGCGCTCAACGAAACGGCCAATTCGTCCAAGCGTCCTGTGGGGGAAGAGGACGAATTCGAGAGGGTCTTCGAGGAATTGTTTGGCAGCAAGTAGCCCTACCGTCAGGCGTCTCGGTCGATCACGGAAGCCAGTAGTTCGGCTTGCGCACAAAGCGTGTTGTCAACCGTTGCCTCGGCACTGAACTTCCACGTGTTGGACCGATGTTGCACGACCGACGCCGTCAAGTCGAGGCGGTCTCCGGGAATCACGCGGTGTCTCAGCTTGGCTTTGTCGATTCCTAGTAGATACAGTTGCGAACGCGTGGGGTCGAAAGGTTCCGACACATACGCCAAAACACTCGCAATCTGTACCAGGGCCTCGATGACAAGGATGCCGGGCATCACGGGTGTGTGTGGGAAGCTGCCGGTACACCAGAACTCCCCGAATGTGACCATTTTCTGCCCGCAAATCGCTTCACCCGCTACGACGTCCGTCACGCGGTCGAGCAGGCAAGGAAAGCGATGCGGAAGAATTTCTAGGATTCGTCCGGTCTCGAGCCGAACAGGCGCGCGTTCCGCTCGATCGCCCTGCCCAGCCCTGCGACTCATGGTTTCGCAGAGGGTACCAGCTTGGGCGCTTCTTTGGGTGCCTTCTTTGAGTCCGTCGCTTTGCTCGATTTGCCGGAGCCGGAGTCGCCACTGCCGCTGCCCGAATTGACCATTTGGATGATCTTGTCCGTTAGGTCAAGATCGCCTCGAACGTACGGTACGGCTTGTCTGTCCACTACGATGTCCAGGCCCTCGTTGGTGGCCATACGCCGGATCAGAGACATCGTACGCTGGTAGATGGGCTGCGTGAGCTCACCCTGCTTCTTCTGAAGTTCCTTATTGTATTCGAGAAACGTCGCTTGAAGCTGCGACATGTCCCGCTGCCAGCTTTCGAGCCGCTTGGCCAGCGCCTCTTTGCTGAGAATCCCCTGCTGCTTTTCGATGTCCTCACGCTCTTTTTGAAGCTGTTCTTGTTTCTTGTCGAGTTCTCGCTGACGACTATCAAAAAGCTTCTTCAACGTGGCCTGAGCGCGCAGGCCTTCCTCAGTCTCCATGATCGCTCGCTGGGTATCCACGACAGCGATCTTTATTTCTGCCCTGGCCGTTGTGGCGCACGTTGCCAGCAGAAGCGTTGAAATTGCAAACAGGCGATAACGGACGGAGCGGGCGAAATTCATGACTCCCGTCAGTAGCCGGGCTTGTCAAGCCGCGCAAGCTCGTATGTAGCCGCTGAATTCGAATCGGATCGAAGAGGATCTCGAATCGGCGGCATTGTGGGAAGTCGGCCAGTGGGCTGACTACAGCAAGATGCAGTCGTCGGCGCTCTGCGCTTCACTGACGAGAACCGTTTGGGTTTCTGTGTCTCGGGTCACGGCAAGTTCGTACAAGTGCGACAGCACGCCCGGATAGGCGCGAATGATCTCCAGGAACTGCTCACTCGTGAGGTGCAACGTCACGGTTGGCACTGTGGCAACGACGTCCGCGCCAGACGGCCGGCGCAGCACCAGCGACATTTCGCCGACGACTTCTCCAACGCCCAGCGTAGCGATCACGGTCCGCTCCCCGGCGTCGCGGTGGACAACGACAACGCTGCCCGACGCGATCAAGTGCAGCCCTTCAGGTTCTTCGCCCTGCACGATGATAGGTTCGCCCGCCTCGTAGGCGCACGTAACGAACCGCTGCACGAGCGCCGGGCGCTCCCTTGGGTTGACGCTCTTGAGAACGGCGCTCGTTCGTATCAAGTTGTCAATCATGCGCCTGCGGCAATACGACGCAATCGCGAGCCCAAGCTCAGGTTCGTCGGCGACCAACGCATCCAACGCATCTTTTCGAAGCACCAACAGCAAGCTGGGACGAAGCGCCACGACTTGGGCTGCGCGCGGGGTTTGAGAGAGCAACGCCATTTCACCAAACAAGGACCCGCTGCCAAGCCGAGCCAATGCAACTTCGTCCCCGGTTTCGGATTTCCTGGATACCTTGACCTCTCCCCGTGCCAGAACGTAGGCCTCGTCACCGGGCTCGCCCTGAACTACGACGGGCGTGCCAGAGCGAACAGTGCGCAACTCGAGCATGGCGAGCAACGCGCGCAATCCTGGCTCGTCAAGACTCGAAAACAACGCCTGGCGAGGCACTTTCAACGCTTGTGCGGCTTCGTCCTGAGAAAGGAGCGTCAGTGACTCAGTGACGGCACTCTTGACATGTTCAAGGAGTTCGGCTTCGCTTGAATTCATTGGCGCTGGGTTGATACTGAGCCTGGTTTTGACAAGCGCGGGCGGTGCGGCACCGTGGTCCAAAAGACGACTGGACTCAGCGGAAAAGACTGCTGCAATCTGCGCTATTTCATCCTGGACGGGTAGGTCCAGCGTGCGAAGCTCGCATACGGCAGCTGCCGCGCGAGCGAGCGAGCCTTCGCGGATACTGAACTGGACTGCCACACGCCACGCGTCGGCTGCAGCCTGTTGCTGCCCCGCCTCCCGCAGCAGATAGCCCGCCAAGTAATAGGCCATGACACGTTCTGGATCCTGCTCCAATACCGCGGCAATCCATCGCAACGGTTGTTCCCGTTGCCCATCCCACGCTTGCTCCAAGGCCAAATCGAGAGAATTGCGTTCCGTGCGTGGAGGTTCGGCCGACGCGTTCGGGTCCGTCATGGCAGGCTAGGCTAGCATTAAACGACCGACGCTTTCCTTATGACCTTCTCGGCTTGCCAAAGACGCGCGGTCATGACGGGCAAGCTCTTTTTTGGGTATGGCGTGACGGCACGCGTACGGGCGTTTACGCAGGCCCAATGACCAACGTCTATCCCCCGCGGATCCTGATTGAGCGCAATCGGTACGGCGAACCGCCGTCGAGTCCGCCACGCTACGGGGCGCCAGCAAGCTCAAACAGGCTTTGCGCGCCGTAACGACATCAAAACAGCGGTTGCGTTGGAGCGCGACGGCCGCAGGTAGTAGTGTCGCATGGACTGTCATGACCGCCCTTCGAACGGGAAAACGTAGCATGCTGAGCTTTTACCAGCGGCGCGGCTGGCTCGCGGCCGCAGGATTGCTGGCTGTTGGCAGTTGCAAGCCCCGCACCATTGTGGCGTCGCCGCCTGCGCCATGGCGCGCCGTAGTTGAACACGCCGGACGCGAGTGCGCGCGCGAACGTGTTGCCCGAATTCGCCATTATGAAGTCGCCCGAGGCACACGACGAGAAGCTGAGCACGCAACCTGCGCGCCCGAATCTGCCATTATGCCCGATTCACGTCGAAACCAAGCCAATTGTGCCGCGCCATTTTGCCGATTGGGCAGCGTGGCACGGAGCGCCGCAAGGCGGGCAGAACGCACCGGATGATTTCAACGGCGGTTCGGATTTTGCCTCCTGCGCTGTGCTTGGCCGTCATCGAGGATGCCTATTTCGTCGTGCTGCCGCGCGTTGGTAACGGTGGGCTAGACGTCTACGAGCTTGGGTTGGAGATGGGGAGCGGCGTCTGTAACGGCCCCACGGCTAGCGTGATGGCGCGGCGCGGCGCCTGGCTCCATGTCATCGTGACCGACGAAGTCCTTTTCCGCGAGTTCTCTCCGGATTGCGCTGAGCACGGCGCGCCCGAGTGCCTGGGCTGCATGATTGACACCTATCGCCGACGCGATTTGTTCATCGATCCGCTCGACGGCACTCACGTGATGGCGCTCAACTCCGACCGCAGTGAAGTCACGCAAGACGGTGATCCGGAAGTTGACTTCGATGTCGTTGCGACACTCAAAGGTGTAGCGGCCGAAGGCGAAAAATGCGCGGGGCCCGAGTGGCTGTCGCCCCACTAGTTGTGCTAAGTCGCGTCCCGTGATTCGACTGGATTCGGTGACCAAGCAGCACGGACGGCAAATTCTGTTCATGGATGCTTCCTTTGCGATCAATCACGGTGAGAAGATTGGCCTGGTGGGTCCAAACGGATCGGGCAAGAGCACAATCTTCAGGATGATCGTGCGCGAAGAAGAGCCTGATGCCCTGGCGTCGCCAATTTGGAGATTTCTTGAACAGAAGCCTAAGTGTGCTCCGTCACTTCAGCAACTTGTCCCGCCAAGTCAGCAACGTCCACGACGACCTTCACTGAAGCCGAATCTGCGGCGTTCTTGGTCGTGTATAGCCAACCGTTCGTACTGGCGTCGGCACAACGGCCGTGCCCTTTTCCACGTGTGTGCCATCATCATTGACGATCCTAACGCCAACCGTCTTGACCTTGACATCATCGACAGCGGTAATCGTGATGGTTTCGTTGGCATGGCCTTGGTACGCGGACGTGTCGACCTTCTGAATCTGCGGCCGGTGCATGAAGTCGGCAACCGCAACGTTGTAAGCGGATAGGCCGCGTGTGGCGGCCGCGTCCTTGTATTCGGGCGTGTTCTGCGCGGTCTTGGCGAACAGAACCGCTTGGCGGAACTTCTCACAATGCTCCTTCTGGGCACCCGTCAATTCCCGCGGCTTATGATTGGGCGCCGCGGACAGCACATACTGCCCATTCTTCATGCGCCGCACGACAAGCTGCTTGCCGATCATGCCGGATGGGAAGCCTACGGCAGTAGTGCTAGGGGTTTGCCCAGATGCCCCTACCCGGACAACCAGAGGGGTAGAGGATGATCGGACTCACAACGGACTCACCCTAGACGAGCACCGGAGGGAGGACGGCGCCAAGACGGGCGCAGAACGTACCCGGAAATGCCGTCCGTTGCGCGCGGGATTGAACATGGGTTCGCAAGAACGTCGTCACTGGAACGCAATGACGGCCTACCGCCGACGAACCCACGATCTCGCCGCACGCGACGCCAGGGCTGCAGTGCCTGGTCTCGATGCGAGCGGACATGTCCCTTGATTGCACTACGTTCGAAGGTTTAAAGAGAGAAGTATGTTGCGTCGTATCAATCTTGGCTGCTCAACATGGGTTTTGTTTGGCGTCTTGTTCATGCGTGTCAGCGGCGCGCTTGGTGAGTCCGCGTTGCCGGATGCGCCGGACGCGGCGGTTTCCAACCCCGGAGTCATTGCTCAAGATCCCACACAGAAGTCTGCAGCCGTCGTGCCCGCGGCCCCAGGGCAAGAGCGTGTCCTTTCTGTCGGCATGCGTAACCCGAATTTTCCTGGGTCCACCTCAATCCCACACGCCATCAATCGCGATACGGCGAAGTTTCGGCCAGTCGACCTCGACGTGACCTGCGCAGCTCGCGTTGCCCGCCGGTTGTCGAATCAACTGGGTGTCACACGGTGGGTATAAGCACCAAGTGATAATTCCAGGGCAGCCAGTCGTGGGGACGCGCGATGACCCGTTCGGTATTCAGCATCAACGCACACAGATAGTTAAAAGGGCTTATGCCGCTGAGCTCGGCGGTACGGATGAGGCTCATGTAGATGTCACCGACTTCGGCTCCTCGCTGAGTCTTGAAAAAGTAGGCGTTCTTGCGATGCAGAATGGCTTTTTTCAAGATTTGCTCGCACACGTTGTTGTCCAATGGCGCCCCTGGAACACGAAGAAACTGCGTGAGCGCATGCCAGTGCTTCTGCATATACTTGATGGCTTGTCCGAGCCCGCTATTGGGCTCGACCTTCTTTTCTTTCAACTGAGCCTCGAGCCACTTTTCCAGGCCGTCCATCAAGTGCTTGCTCTCGGCTTGATGCCAAGCAAGGCGTTGCTCAGCGGACAGGTTGCGCTCGCGGGCAATCGCGTCGTTGTGATACACGTCGCGCAACACTTCCAGGACATGGCGGCACTCTGTCTTGAAGTTATCGAAGACATCCACGAAGTTGCGTCGGCAGTGGGCCATGCAATGTACCAGGATGGTCTCGAAGTCCTTGGGCAAGTTGCGTGACAGAGCATCGCACATGTGAATGGGCGCCCCCAGCGTCGTTGGACGAAGCCTGAGCACGTCGGCGAGATTTTCTCCAGCGTGCTGATGACCCGTGAAGTACAAAGCGATACGACAATCGTCGTGCAGGGCAACAATGCCGGAAGTGAAGATTCCACTGCGCTTGTCGCTGTTCGCGGCATCGTCCGTCGCGACAGCCTTTTTGCCCTCCTTCATGAGCGCCAATATCTTTGCCCCCGTGTCATCATTGTGCAGCACCTGTCCCTGCGCTGCGATTCGAATCAGTTCACCGTGCACGGCCTGGGGAGCCGTGATGCGCGCCGTCACCACTTGCCATTGCGTTGCTGGCGGCAGTGGGATCCCCATCCCTTGCTCGAGCCCTGCAAGTCGATAAAAGGGCAGTCCTGTACCGTACTTGGCAATCGCAACCATGGCCGAGGCTGACGCATCATACTTATCAGGGCCAACATCATCGGGCGCTTGCGCGGTAAACACCTCCCCGCAGGCATTGCAACGCAAACGTTCCAGCTCCCAGACCTTTGCAATGATCGGCGCTTGCCCCGTGAGGCGCACCAGTTTGCGCGGCACCGCCATCGGGTAAACCTTGCCCGCGTGACACAGCGGACAGCCGTCGCCGGGACACAATGCGTGATGCACGGGGATGTGTTGAGCGCCGCGGTAGCGGTCGGCACCGTTGCGGCCGTGACCTTTGCGCTTGGGCTTCGCTTGTTCCTCGCTGCGCGTTTCGCCAGCAGCGCTGTTTGCGAGCGCTTCGTTTTCTGTGTCCGCGCTTGTCGAAGCGTCGGATGCGGCCGGTTCGCTCTGCACGCATACTTGACTCATCTTCTCCGTGCTGGCCCCGAACAACATCTTTCTCATGCGCCCGAGCGAGATGCTCTTGTTTTCCAGAGCCTGCGTTACAAACGCCAGTGTCTCGACCGCACAGAGCAGCTTTTCGCGATCAGCTGCGCTCAACGTGTCTTTCGCCACGATACGCTTGAGTTCGTCGAGGTCGAGTTCTACACGTTGTGGCAGTCCAGTCATGACTACTTTGCCAACCGCTCACGAAAGTCACGCACCAATGCCAACCCCAACACCAGCTTCTTGCTCCGATTCTGTTCCCAGGTTGGCGCATCCTTGCCGCGTCCGGTCGTGATGCCCAGCGGCACCCAGTTGGCAGCCCGATAACAAGTTCCGCGGTTGCGCTCGGGGTCCACAAACGTCTCGACGAAGTAGATCGGATGGTTGTACTTGCGCTGCCAATCCCCAGACAGCGTTCGCGTCACTTTCCCCAATAGATGGGACGCCAAGTGCGGCACCTTGACCCATGGCACAATGAGAAATCGGCTGTTGTACGCAAGCAGCCGCAGATTCTGTCGCTGCTTTGCCAAGCACCACCCGATGTAGCGGTCACGGGGTTTCAGATGTCTTGGAACTGACGACCAGGTAAAGCATGCTATCGGTCGATTCTGCGCGTACACCAGGTACTTGAGGTGCTCGCCGACTGGCTGCGTGTACTTGAGATAATGGTACGTCTCGATCAGACTGCAGCAGAATTTCTCCTCGTCGGTCCGCCGCACCTCGCGCAGGCTCACTTCTCCTAGCTCGCTCAGACTGCACTCGATCGGGCTCTCGTCCACCTCGACCCGCTCAGGCCGGGCCCGCGTAAGAAATGGATTCGGGGGTCGTCTACTGACCGGTGGCAACTGGATATGCCCGGCTCGATCTAACGCCAGCATCAAACCGCGACACACCATATCCCGCAACGCCCCGTTGGGTTGTCGCATGTCCCAGGCTTCGCATAGCAACTTGCTCAGCTGCCGTCGCGTCGCCTGCGGCTCTCGAGCGATGAGCTCACAGATAAACGCCACGTCCGTATCGCTGACGATGCGCCCTCGGTGTCGCAGAACTTCGGCCATGAGCCGTGTCTGCCACAACAGCCCATGGAACGCAAGAACGAAAATCGACTTTCCTTCAGTTCTCCGGGCTCACGGGGCGCCACTGCGGTGCCGCCTTGGCTGCCATCGCGTCTCCTCCGAATAGCAGCACCTGCAGCTGATGTGCCGCCAGCCGCGCCGCGCCTTTGCCCTCACTTGTCGGCCAATAGCGAAATTTCCCGCTCGACAATCGCTTGTGACACAGCCAATAACCCTGCCCATCGTATACTAGGACCTTAATCGCCGTACTCCGGCCGTTGCGAAATACGTACGCTGTGCCCGAGAATGGATCTGCCCGCATGCGTTCGCGACACATCCGCGCGATGCCGTCGATCCCGGCTCGAAAATCGACGGGTTCGATGGCCACCAATATTCGCATCTGGGGCGTGACTTGGATCACGACATTCTCCCGTACAGTTCTCGGACGAGGGCCACGACATCGGTGCTAGCTGCACCGGCCACTCGCACGATCAATCGGTTTCCACTTACCCCCACCAGCTCCATGACTGTCCCGTCCAGCACCGATGCCGGGCGCCCAAGCGGCCCAAGCTCGACGAATTGCGGTGCGACTCGCCCTTTGACGATCTTCGCCTTTGCCCTGGCCGCGCCGCGTACTTGGGCCTTCAACGAGTCGTAGCTCACGTGCAGGTGCTGCGACACAGCATAGATCCCGTGCGAACGCGCCAGCATTGCGGCTGCCTCCCACAATTCGGCCGGCATCCTGCCACGACTGTGTCGCGTCTTACGCCAATGCTCGATTCGTGCCCGAACCTCGTCCAAACCCGCAGCGGACTTCACCAATAGCCCTCGTCGTCCCATGGACCGGCTTGCTCCTGTTGGATGTGTTGCTTGGTCCGGACCCTAGCTCGATGCCGCCGCGCTCGTCACGCACGGCTGCGGAAAGGACACGCAAGAGCTGACGTCGCCCGCGGGAAGCGGCGCAACCCAAGTTCGATCGAGGCCAGCGCGGGAGCAGCATAGGCATTCAATGCCGTACTTCCACGATGGTTTCTTTCTGCGATTCGGAGCGGGCGTTGGCGTGCTCACCGGCAGCGTCACGCCACAAGGTGGAACTTCGGTCGATATGTCCGGCACGCCGCTGCAACTGGAGTTTTCTCTGGGCGGCACGCCAGCGCGCGGGCTAGTGCTTGGAGCAGGTCTATTTGCATTCGTGAGCGGCTCGCCTACCTATTCCGTGCCGTATGCAGGGGAACAGTTCAACCTCGACGGCGGAACCTTTGCGTCGGAAATCTTGGGGCCGTTCATCGACCTGTATCCAAACCTGCAGCACGGCTTTCACATCGAGCTTTCGGCGGGGGCGGCGTTCGTGTCGGCAGGCAACGGTGACAGCAAGACAGTTTGTCCGGCGTCTCTCAACGGGATATGCGTGGCTGTAGCCGCGCCTGGTGCTTCTTATGGAGGGACTGGCCTTGGACTCGTCGCTGGCATTGGTTACGAAGCGTGGGTGGGTCAACAAGCGAGCCTGGGCGGCATGGCGCGACTCATCTACGTATCGTCACGACTGTCACCCGATGCGGCGGGGTACCTTGACGTCGATGTACATGCTTACGTGCCGAGTCTGATGGTGACGGCGACATTCAACTGAACTCGTCGGAGCCCCTTTTGCGACGTGCGCGAGTGCAGATTGTTCGACTGCGAGTGCCACGAGGGGAGCCAGTCCGACTGCACCAGCACGTGCGTTGACTTGACCTCGGACAACGATACCATGGACCGGGGTACAGTGTACTGATTCGTCTAGCCCTCCTTTCGGTCTGGTTCGCTACCGGACGCCGGAACAACAAGGAGCAGTCGGCAACCGCCTGTCACCTGCGAGATGACATTGTGTTGTAGAGCACGACCAACTACTCTTGTTTCTCGCCCACTACGGATTTGTATAGAAGCCCGCCAACTGCGGCTCCGACTATCGGTGCGACCCAAAACAGCCACAATTGTGAAAGTGCCCAGCCTCCAACGTATACAGCGACGCCGGTGCTCCGAGCGGGATTCACTGACGTATTGGTAACGGGAATGCTAATCAGGTGAATCAGCGTCAAACACAAGCCGATCGCGATTGGCGCAAATCCTTGCGGCGCACGCTTGTCCGTGGCTCCCATGATGACGAACAGGAACATCAGTGTCATCACCACTTCACATACAACGGCGGCAACCATGGAGTAACCGCCCGGCGAATGTTCGCCGTAACCGTTTGATGCAAACCCGGCTGCAACATTGAAATCCGCGTTGCCGCTAGCGATAAGATAGAGCACCCCGCCAGCTGCCAGCCCACCAAGAACCTGCGCAACGATATACGGCATCAAGTACTTGGATTCGAAGCGCCCGCCCGCCCACAATCCAATCGAAACGGCTGGATTTAGGTGACAGCCAGAAATGTGACCGATAGCGTAGGCCATGGTCAATACGGTCAAACCGAATGCCAGCGCCACTCCGAGAAGCCCAATGCCGACATTGGGAAACGCCGCCGCAAGGACTGCACTGCCGCACCCGCCCAGCACTAGCCAAAACGTTCCAATGAATTCAGCAGCATATTTTCTCACGTTCTCCTCCTCCATTCTCGATACGGCCAATTGTGATCGCCCATGCCGGGACAATAGGCGTCTGAGAGCGATTCGTCGAGAAATCTCCACGCCGGTTCACACGACGGGGATAAAATCATCTAGCATTATCCGAACTTTACGACCACCGATGGCGATATTCCTACGGTGATGGCTAGTCCTTTTGGTCGGAGACCTCCAACCTTTGTCGCATCCTGCAGTTTGCGCGCAGCCATCAGGGTTCGCACGAGCATCGTCGCCAACAACGCGTCCTCGTGCTGCTTTAGCATCTCCTCAACCTGTTCGTCTGGGATGTCAAGCCAGCGGCAAGCTAGCCCACCAAGCCAGCCGCACTACTGCGCACTGCTCTCCGTCGGTGTCACTGGTGGTGACGGCCTTTCTGGCGCAAACTTGCCGAGGACGCTATCTGAATGCAGGTGGCGAGGCAGAAAACGATCAAATTCTCCTTCGTACCAGCGATAGGCAATGACTCCGATGACAAGGATGAACACAACGCGCTTCCAAGGAATCCCCTTGTCCACGTAGAGATCTTTTGAATCGCGTCTTGAACCAGCAGGCAGCTTCGCCAAACCCGTCAATGTGGTACCGAAGGCTACGTTGATTCTGGCATTCGCATTGACGGCCCAGCCGTTGGCATCGAGAATTGGCCCCAGATTTCGCTTGCGCAATGTGATGTACGCCAAGACGACGGACGGCAGCGAAATGAGCAACATGACGCCCAATACGGCGCCCGCAATCGCCAATGGGCCCAACTTGATGATGCCCGTGGCGTACCCAACGACCGCCGTTAGGAACGCACCGAGGGCGCCCACGGCTACTCCCAATGCAGCGACGGAACCTACGTCAATCTTCTTCGGTTCGGGGGGCGCTGCCGCCTTGTCCACATTCGCAACACTGCTGGCCGCTGATGAAAGCATGCCGGTCGAATCACTATTGGCAGTGGCGGCACGTTTTGCCACCTGCTCTTCAATCATTCGCACGAACTTCTTGTAGGGGGCCCAGAATGCCTGACGAATGCTAATCGGGTTGTCGATAATCTTCGTAATCGTCGCGTCCCAGTCGCGGCCCTGGCGGTCGTAAAATAGGCCATTTCTGCCAACCATCAGGTTGTCGCTACCCCCTGCCGTAAAGACGGCCACTATGTGCATTTTCTCACCCGTTCCGGGCCGCGTGCAGTCCGCGTAGGCAAGGTAAGCTCCGGCCAGGCCAGCCATTAGCGCATGTTTCGCAGGATCTTCCACCCGCATGCAAAGCCGACAGGCGCGTTGGTCGAGGTACAATGTTCCACACTGAAAAACCGAAGGGGCATCGCCGTCGTAGAAGTCCTTGAAGTTCACGAAATTGGTGCAAATCAGAAAGAGATCGCGATAGTAGCGCACCAAACGTTCGACATTTTCTATGCTTGCGGCTTCGGCTTGCAGGGCCTTGTCTTTGGCGATGAGTTCATCGATTCTTTGATGTGCCTTCGATTCAAGGATTTCCACAATTCGCGCATCGCCGAGTTTCTCGATGCGCGGACATTGCTTGCTGGCAAACCAAGCATCATAGGCGGCTAGTCGCTCCGTCAGTGTTATCCAATCAGCCTCCGTCAAGTACTCACGCTGCCCGAGCAGTGGGCCCACCGCGGCCTCTTGGAGCGTCTTGAGGGCGGCACTGTGGGCTGGGTTCACTGGGCCCGACAGTGGTAGACTTTTGCCGGCAGCCACTTGTGCCAATGGGAAGCTTGCCACTTCGGTGACGCTAAGGCTCAAGTCCTTCGCCGCAACCTCAAGATACTCTTCTTCCTTGCGGTTGAGTAGTTGGGATATGCGAGTATCAAAAGCCGCGAGCCTGCAGCGGGCAAAATAGTCGTCCACCTTGGTTCGGATTGCGGATACTGCAACGGCTGCCACGGCCGTTTTTTCTCGGCCAAGAGTCAAAATGCTGGAATTGGATCGAATGACCTCCTGCCAATCGGCGTATGCCTTGACCTCATCAAAGAAACTTTCGGTCTGTTCGGCAGATATCCCTTGCTTGCCCGAACGGTCCAGAACGCTGCCGACACATTCCATAATGTCTCGAATCACCGAGCGAATGAATTCATCGTCCGTTGACAATTCCGTGATGATTCCATCGCCGTTAAACGGGGTATCGGCAAAAATTCGAGCGGGATCCGTTAGGTCATCGGCTGATATTGCTACGTCATTCTTCTTGCCGAGATTGACCAGCACCTGCTTGGCAGAGGCGAGCAAAGTCCTGCCCTCGTCCGTCTTGTCATTGATGGCACTGAGTGAAAGTTCCTTTTCGCCCCTCAAAAGGTTATCCGGATTCTTAAGATTCGAACAGGCGAACTTGACGGCAGCGATCAGCTCAGGCGCCCGCACTCGCCCGTCCTTATCTGTGTCGATCAATTCCAATGTGCGAGGAGCCACCTCCAGCCCGCTCGTCGGGCAAGCTAGAGCGACCCATAGCTTCTGATCCAACTGCTCTAGAGCAAGCAGGTCGGCTCCCGTCTCCAGTTTGACCTGGTCAAAGCCTCCAGCTCGAAAGAACGCCCACTGCTTCTTGTTCTTCACACTGACGTCCATAGCACTAACAATGTCCGGCGGAAACCCCCGTTCGGCCCGTAAGTTGACTCACACTCTTCGAATCGTGGTTCTTCGTTGCTCCGATTTTTTTTTGGGAGTAAATGGGCGACGTTTGGTGATCGAACACGCAAGGGAAGCCGGGTATTTGCTACAAGTTTCATACATTCGGTACGACGGCTGCGAAAGTCATTCGCACTCGCAGAGTAAAGACCTCGATGTCGAGTTCACTCTGCGTTGTTCCCAACAGGCAAATCTCTTCGCTAACAAAGGATGTTACGCTATGTGTAAGCTACGGATATGGTTAAACTCGTCCGCGCTGGCACTATTTGGCATTTGCTTCGCAAGTGCCGCGGCCAATGCGCAGGAACCCGCCAAAGGCCTGATGACGACGAAGCCAGCTACTGCCGGCTCGACGGATGTCACAACAGAAGGGTTTGACAAGATCGACGTCAAGAAGGATGCGAAGGCAAACGATGCCACCGAACTGCAATTGTCGGCAGGGGCGTTGACCAGTTCGGGCAATGCTCGCCTCTTGGCATTTACGGGAACAAGTCGGTTCCGAGCCCGCCGTGAAGATAACTAGTTGACCCTCGCCTTGGCGGGTAACAAGTCCAGTTCTGCCTCGACGCCCGACGTGCCGATGCAAACCACATTGGAGAACGTGCAAGGCAAAGCGCGCTACGACAGGTTCTTGGGCAGTGGCTTTGCCGTGTTCTTGTCGCTTTCGGGGCGCAACGATCGGTTCCAAGGGCTAATTTTGCGCGAGAACTTGGACCCTGGTGTTGCTTACTACTTCATCGACACGAGCCCCCACCAGTTATGGACAGAACTTGGTTACGATCTTCAGCACGACTTGCGGCGTCAGGCGAATATCGAGACAGCGGCGGCAAAGGGCATAGTACTGAACAAAACTGACACAAGGCATAGTTCGCGCGTGTTCCTCGGCTATAGTGGAAGCATCAACAAGGCTGTATCGCTATTGACCGGCACGGAATATCTACAAGGGCTCGGTGATACGAAGTACTGGCGCTTCAATTGGGACGCTGCAATCAACTCGTCCATCGGGGGCCGGTTCTCATTCGCAACGACGTTTAGTCTTCGCTACGACCACGCACCGCTACCCGGTGTCAAGAACACTGACACGATCACGGCCGTGAACCTGGTCTATACACTACTATGACTGCATCCACACCCGAGGTATTACCGTGAAATCAAGCAGATTCTGGCTAACGTGGCTTCTTCCGATCGTAACCGTTTCTCCCGCGCTGGCTCAGTCAACGCAGGCCGCACCCGCGGGGACGTCCACTTCAGCAAATACTAGTTCAGCAACTACCTCCGCGTCCAACAACATCCAAATTGCGGATGTAAATCTTAGCGGCACGCTAACCCCCAAGTCGGACGACGGCTATATGACCCGCTATCGACCCGAAGCCGGCATGGTGGAGATGGGAATTTTTGGCGGGGTCATGTTCCCTTCGGCTTCACACGGGCTGGAAGCTTCCGGAACGCTTCACCGCGAATTCGGAACCGGAGGCGAGCTCGGCCTGCGGCTGGCGTACTTTCCCGTAGATTTTCTCGGAGTTGAGGCCGAGGCAGCTTCGGTTGCGGCTACCGTTAAGAACGGCGGCGGCGCGGGAATATGGGCGGGAAGGGGGCACCTGATTGGGCAACTGACCTCGTCGAGCATAACGCCTTTTTTGCTGGTTGGCGCGGGCGCTCTTGGCGCGAACAGCCAGGAACTGGGCAGGGACACTGATCTCGGCTTCCACTTCGGGGCGGGCGTCAAAATTCCCTTCGATGATTTTATCTCAGCTCGCCTAGACGTGCGAGATACCTTGGGCAAGTATTCGGCTCAAACGAATGCATCGCTTGCTCACTATCCGGAACTGTTGCTTGGACTGACATTCACATTGGGAAGGTCAAGGCCCCAACCCGCCAGCGCGCCGCCCCCCGATTCGGACGGCGACGGCATCCCGGACACGGCCGACAAGTGCCCCAACGATAAGGGGGTCGCTCCCGATGGCTGTCCAGCGGATACGGACAAAGATGGCATCATTGATGCCAATGACCAATGTCCCAATCTAGCGGGACCCGCTCCAACGGGCTGCCCGCCGCCGCCGGACTCCGACGGTGACGGTGTGCTCGATACTGCCGATGAGTGCCCGAGCGTGGCGGGAACCATGAAGAACGGCTGCCCTGATCCGGATCCGGATCATGATGGCGTTGTCGGCGATCAGGACAAGTGCCCCAATCAACCGGAAACCGTAAATGGTTATCAGGATGATGACGGCTGTCCCGACGAGGTTCCCGAAGCCGTTGAGGCCGTAGAAAAAGTCCATTTTGCTCTTGGCATTTAGGATCGGGATGGATACAAAGGGCGCCAAGACAGGTTACTGGAGCGCTCGATGGCAAGATACAAACACTACGACTTGAATCAATCGAAGATGATTCCGTTGTCATATGCCGACCAGATTGTCGAGGGTTCGTTCGAGCATGCGCTCAACGAGATCGTGGAGGAGCATCTCGACTTGTCCGTCTTCGAACACCGCTATCGTAACGACGAGACAGGGCGATCGGCCTACGACCCCAAGGTGCTGCTGAAGGTGGTGCTCTATGGCTACTACCGCGGGATCGTCTCGAGCCGACGGATCGCCGAGGCATGCCGCCGCAACGTTGTGTTCATGGCGCTGTCGGCAGATTCCAGGCCGCACTTTACGACCATTGCGGCCTTCGTCAGCAGCCTGGAGCATGAGATTGCGAGCCTGTTTGGCGACGTGTTGCTCTATGCCTCGGAGCTAGGCCTCATCGGCAAGGAGCACTTTGCCATTGACGGATGCAAACTGCCCTCGAATGCCTCCAAGAAATGGAGCGGCACCCACAAGGAGCTCGAGGAGAAGCGCGAGAAGTTAGAGCGGGTTGCCGAGCGTATAGTGCAGCGCCATCGTGAGCGTGATGGGCAGGAACGCGAGAGCGCCGGCTCTTGCGGCGAGCCCGAGAAGGCCCAGTACTATCGACGAAAGGTCGCCGAGATCAAGGCCTTCCTGGAGCAGAACGAGAAGAAGCTCGGGCCGACCGGCAACGAGCAGAAGAGCAACCTGACCGACCCAGAGAGCGCGAAGATGACTTCATCTCGCGGCGTGATTCAGGGCTACAACGGGCTGGCGGTCGTCGATGACCGAGCCCAAATCGTCGTGCATGCCGAGGCCCATGGCTCGGGATACGAAGCGCACCTGTTGGCACCCCTCATCGAGACAACACGGCAAAGGTTTACTGAGTTGGACTTAGCCAAGGACGTCTTCGCGCAGGCCAAAGTAAGCGCCGACAGCGGCTTTCACAGCAACGTGGTGGTGGCTGCTGTGGAAGCCACTGGCGCTGATGCCTACATTGCAGACCGTGACTACCGACGGCGCGAGCCAGCGTTTGCAGGGGCAGAGCGATACAAGCAACGCGACAAGAAAGAGAGGGCTCTCCGCCGCAGGCGTGAACGCGAGACTCGCGTTACCACCAAGCCCAAACTATTCACCGTGCAGGACTTTCTCTACGACGAAGCAAACGCCCGTTGCATCTGTCCTGCGGGGCACAAGCTTTATCGCTCCGGCAAGAACATGCTCTTCAACGGCTATCGCGTTGCCAGTTTCAAAGCACCGAAAACGGCTTGCAGTGGATGCCACTTACGGGAGCAGTGTCTCCGCCATCCCGACCGCACACCTCAGCGTCAACTCACGATCATCAAGCATCAAGAGGGGCCTGCACCAAGACGTCGCAGCAAGCGCAATGGTGCAACCGAACGCATGCGATGGAAGTTCGATACGCCGTTCGGGCGTGAGCTCTACAGTCAACGCATGGGCACCGTCGAACCGGTGTTCGGCAACATTCAGAACAAGGGCATGCGACGATTCACCCTCCGTGGTCAGAAGAAGGTGAGCGCCCAGTGGAAGCTCTTCACGATGGTGCACAACATCGAGAAGGTAGCGGGTGCCGCCATGCGGCACTAGCCGGGAGAGGGCCAGCAGGGCCAGCGAGCGCCTCTCGGACAACGTAGCGTTTCTGAGCTAGAATCTGCAACCAACGGGATTTCTATTAGAAAGTTATACACTGGCGGAACGCGGGGCTTGCGCTCGTTCTTCGAATGGGTTTTTCTACAAGCTCGTTAAGCGATTCTCGGGCGTCATGCCTGGAATCGAGTTTGAATTTGGGAAAGCCACCATACGGCCCATGTCCTACGCAATCTTGGACAAGGCCGTAGAAACCTTGACGACGTATCCCGAGGTCAAGATCAAGATCGTCGGCCACACTGACAATGTGGGACCCCGTGAGCGCAATATCGAGCTGTCGCTAAAGCGTGCCGAATCAGTGAAGGCCTACCTTGTTGGCAAGAAGATTGATGCGTCACGAATTCAGGCGGAAGGTGCGGGGCCGGACAAACCGCTCAGCGACGAGAACACGGCCGCGGCGCGTGCCAAGAATCGCCGCATCGAGTTCAGTATCGTCACTCGCTAAGAACCGCGGCAATACGCCATTCTGCTGGCGGCGAAGAGAACCGCCTCCAGCAGAAGCCCAACACTACTGTCCACTCTTCACCTTGCCCGCCCCGCGAACTCGACCCGCCGGAGCGGGCGAGGCGAGCGTCGAAGCGGAGCACAGTGGACCGTACGCAATCACCGCCCGTTCTTCCTATTTACGTGCCCATCGGCGCGCTGAAGCGCCAGAATACCCGCGTGATTCAGCGACCCTCGACCAAGACGTCAAGTGGAGTGACGTGGACCCAGCGATTGCGAGAGCGATTCGCCCGCAGTCGTCGTGTGTTTCTCATGAGTCTCATCATCGCTTGCGGGATCGAGGTCGTCGTGGATTGGAACGCGACGTTGTTCGAGATCAACGTCCTGCGGGGACGCGTCAGCGAGCGGGGCATTAGCTACGTACACATCCTCGCGGGTGCTTCGGACGAGGCGATGCAGCACAGAGACGCGACGATTCTCGCCCATCTGAGTGAAGGCCTGTTTGCGGACGAACAAGTCAGTTTCGTGCGTTTCGTGGACAGAAACGCCACCGTGCTCTACGAACAGCTCAAGCCGTCCTACGCAGCGAAGTTTCAGCGCCGTCGGTTGGCGCCGTTCACCAAGTACTACGCCAAGCAGTTGTTGCGAGATGTCTCGGGCGTGATGCACGACCCGGATGGGCAGCGCGAACGCATGGCCAAGAGTCGGTATCGCGACTTCCCACAGCGCTGGACCGATGCGATAAGTGCGCTCACGGCAAGGTTCGTAGCGTCGCCGCCGGTCAAGCAAGACAGCGACCTGGTGTTGTATCAGCAGGCAGTGCGAACCGAACAGCACGAGCGGGATCCAACGGTTACTTGGGCCTTCGGTCCCGTTGCCGGAGCAGCCGGCGATGTCGGAGCGGTGCTGGTCGCGTTCGACATGGATACGACGAACGATGCCATCCACAAAAAGTACCTGAAGGGTCTTGGGATGGTCCTTTTTTTCGTCGGCCTCATTCTGTTTCAGAATGTCACTTCAAGGCAGGACAAGTTGCGCCTGCTCGATCTCGAGCGACGTTATGCGGAGGCCAAGCTAGCAATCCGCGAGGCATTGCCAGGCGTTATTCAAGTGGGTGATCTGTCGGCGTTTGGAGTGCTCAACCAAAGCCAGGGCATGGTTGACGGTCAGCTCTTCGAGCTCTCTGCGCATTCTGAGTGCGTCGATCTGCTAGTGCTCGACCCGGATGGGGTAGGGATCGAGGCCGCGACCATAGCGCTGCAGGTTCGCAGAGTGTTCCGCGAGCGACGCAGCAAGGGGCCAGTGACGGATTTGCTGGAAGAGCTCACTTCGCTTGGCCAGGCCGGTGCACAGATACCCCTCAGCCGCCGGCTCGGTATCATGCTCGTGCATGTGGAGGTTGGGGGAGCCGTGAGTGCACTCACGGGGCCGCTCGGTGGCCTCGCCGTGATCGCCGACGGTTCTTCGAGGCCTTTGCTGCCAATGGTCGAGCCGGCCGTACTAGCGGGCTTGGTGGGGCCGCTTCAACGGTTCGAAGCTCAACTTGGACCGGGTGAGAGCCTGGTTATCGGCAGTGCCGGCATCGACAATGGCACACAGGCGCGACTGGATGTTGAGTTGCTCACTGACTTTCTCCTTCGAACAGCTCGGACAGGGCCGGTGCGGCAAACCGTCGTGCACGACGCCGCAATCTGGCTGCGCGGGCGTGTGCCCCGACTAGCGCGAAGTGACGTCATCGTTCTGATGATCACGCGCGAGGCTTTGAAGACCGGCCCGAGCCGCAGCTTCTGAAACGAATTTCATCCCCACCCGCTCGACGGGACGGCGCACTGAAGTGCTGGGGGTCCAACTACTCCGGCCAGCTCGGCAACGGGACGACGACGGATTCGTCGTCGCCCGTCGCGGTTCAGAACCTAATCATCGCTTGGGGCGGATAGGATTGCCTCCAAAGCGTCTTCGGGTTCCAGAGCGTCCGCTTCGAGTTCAAGGCGAGCTTTCTCAGTGAAGCGCACGGCACCACGAACCACGAGGCGCTTAGTTCTGACCAAGACATCCATCGGCACTTATTGTGAGGTCGGCAGCAGTCGCAGACAGGTTCGCCGCGTTATGCCAACAGTTTCGGCTGACTAGCCGCAAACACACCTAACAAGGGCAAACTTGCTGCCCGTCACGCAGGAAAGTCGATCGGAGACGGCCGCGTCGGGGTCGGGCTTCGGCTTTCGGCGTCGGCTGGTGGCAGACAGCGATCGGCTGGCGCGGCACGCGCGCTGAAGGCCAACCGAAGTGGCGAGTGCCGTAACAACAAAAAAAGAAATTGATGTCAGGCCCTGTCGGCTATTTCAGCTTCCGCGGGCCGCGTCGAACTCACCAGGATACGCATTTCGGTACTTCCATGAATTGGATGATCGAGCGCCGCGGCATCACACCGCTACGAATCTCTGGCCAAGAAGTGACGGCAGCGGCAGCTGCGGAGTCAGCGGACGCTGCATCCTCGAACGTTCGAAGCACTTCCAGCGTTTCCGCGCTCGGCACATAACGTTCAGGCCCCCAGGAGTACGAAAGTTTCGCAATTTTCGCTGTTGGGCCGCAGGCCCTCGCAAGCGCCAATGTTGTTATCGTGCTGCACGCCGCGCAGAAGTGTGACCTCAATGTCGAATGAATTCGCGCGGCCACTCCAGGTGGCGCTTGTGACCTTATCCCCCTGTCCACAGAAAGCAGTGATAATCGAGTCGTAGCGCTCGTTCGAAAAGTCGAGCACGTAGACAGACGTGACAAGAGTGGATCCACCTGCGCCATCGTTCTGGACGCAAACCAGCCGATCTAGCCCATCGCTGCCCCGGCGCTTCGTGCATGCTTTGGGAGTAAGATTCTCCAAATACCCGATTGGGAGCCAACCCGTGCTGGTCTTGCGCACCAGCACGGTTCCGCCGCTTGCTCCAAAGATCTGGTCGGGCATGTCGAGGATTACCAATGCCTCCGAATAAGGGCCCGTGAACGATCCCATGGCGAGTATGCTGGCACGAGCATCCCCTGAGCAGTCGGCTGCGTAATCCGGGCGTTCGCAGGCTCTGGCGCTGCCACCGCAAACAGCTGAAACCGGGCCTTTGCCGGTTGGCCGTGTCTTGCGGCATGCTGGCGCTACACGAACGAAGCGCCCTTTTTTCCACTCGTAGCGGCCCCTGCCGCTACAAGCTCGCGTGACCACGACGCGATACGGTCCGATCGCATCGGGATCTGCGAGGCGCTTGGCACACTTTGCTCCCGGACGTTCAGTGACGGTGACGACCCGTCCTTCGCTCTCGACCGCCACATCCAAGTTGATGTAGTTCACCACTTCTCGCGGAGTATCGTCCAAGAGGTCTTCGGGACCAGCCGCGTGCGGGACGCGCAATACCGTCCGCAAGCGCCCCTGATCCGCTACCGCGATGATGGCGACGAACACATCGAAGCCATCCCGCTGCGAACCTTCCGCGCCCGACCCGCCACGGCAAAGGAGCCCATCCCTCGGTGGAACTCCGACGCTAACGGCGATGCAGCCATAGCTCTCGAGGTTGTTGAGATAAGAGTCACGAACGGTAATCTCGTGCACATTGAGCCAGGATTCGAGTGAGACCCACTTCGAATTCGCAATGGGCGTCGAGACCGACCTAGTCCCCGTTGCATTGACACCGCCATCACGGGACACAGCCGCTTGCGTGAGATGAGTACCGGCGTCGGACACCGCTGCAGGTCCGGCTGAGACTGGGACCGGCGCGGGCGCGAGGGGGTTCACGGGCCTCGAACGAGCGCACGCAAACAGACACAAGCAAACGGCAAGAAAGAACCAGCTTCTGCGTAGAACCGCATGGACGCTGCAAGCCGAACCCGCGGATTTCATCCCCGCCCGTTCGATGGCGTGTCCGTGCCGGCGCTTGAATCTCCGACACTCTCAGGGCTGCTGGTTTCACTCTGGCTCAGTGTCCCCTGCGTGCGCTGTTCCGCTCGCGCCAGGGCCGCGGCGACTGCATCCGCAGTGGCACCCACCAGTGGAACCACGACCGAATAATCGATGCGAGTCGGTCCAATGACGCCGACGGCACCCCCGGGCTCCCCGCTTTGGTTCCTATAGGGCGCCGCCACTAGGCTCATGGGCGACTCGTTGGCGCCACCGACGTCGCCGCCCAAGAACACTTGGACATTTTGCGATTCCAAGGTCCGGTCGAGCAACGTGATGAGCCGCTCTCGATCGTCCAAGGCGTGCAACATGTCTTTGATTTGCTCACCCTGCGACCAAACCGCATGGTTGAGCAGTTTCGACTGACCTTCCACGACGAGCTCGGAGCTGCGCGCCGTCTGATCGAGCGCCGCGCTGACCAACGTCAAGCCGCGATCCGCCAGCGGCTGCGTTTCACCCTGGCCAGCGTTGCGTGCACGCACGAAGTAGTCGCGCAGTTGACTCAAGGTTCGCCCTTCCGAGGCTTGCTCGAGCAGCTGGTGCAGGCGCTCGAGTTCACCCTCATGAAACGGCGCATCCACGTGAATGAATCGATTTTCCACGGTTCCATCGCGAAACACGACGACACTCAATAACTCGGTGGGCCGCGTGGGAATGAAGCGGATTTTCAGTAGCGGTCGCGATTCAGCACGCCGTCGCGCGACCAGCGCGGGCGAACCTGTTAGATCCGAAAGCAAGCGACCTGTCGAGCGCAACAGGTCGTCACCGGCGGGTTCGTGACTGAGCCACTCGGCGATCTTGGCGGCGTCGGGCGCCGAGAGTTGACGCGTCTTCATTAGCGCGTCGATGAAGAGTCGAAACGCCTTTTCCGTGGGCACACGACCCGCAGAGGTATGCGGCTGCACGAGGTAACCCATGTCCTCCAGATCCGCCAGGACATTGCGAATCGTCGCGGGCGATAGGTCAAATCGGTATTTTTTGACAAGCGTGCGACTCCCGACAGGTTCACCCTTTGCAATGAACTCGTTCAGCAATGCGTAGAGCACATCGCGTGCGCGGCGAGTCAGGGGTTCGGGCACGCTCCAATGATACCACGCCCGGTTCAAACCGAGAAACTCGGCAGTACCGCGCGGCCGGGGTGAGGCCGTACCGCCCAAATTAGCTCAGAACTTGGAAACTGCCGCAACGCCCGGGCTAAAATGGTTCGCTGAACGGCTTGCCATGAAACCCTATTCGATGTTTGTCTTTTGTATTTCCGTCACGCTGACCGGCGCTGCTACCACCTACAAATCTGGACACAATCGAGCCGCGTTCCCTGGCGACTACGCGTCAACCTTTGCGTATCGCGTAGCCCAGCTCGATCGGAAGGCGTGCGTCGCGGAACTCACGCGGCGTCAGGTAGCCTTTGCATTGGCGGGCGAAGCGCCTGGGGTAAAGACGCCCGTCCGCCTCAAGGGGCCGCTCAACGGCATTCGCTTTACGACAGGCGCGCCGCAGGCGGAGCGCGATCGGGTGCCGTACGAGGTTCTCGATTGCCGGCTCGTCGTGGCGCTCGACGAGTGGACGCAAGTGCTGAGCGCCCATGGCATCAGTGACGTTATCTTTTCTTCCGGCTGGCGGCCGTCACCACGACTTGCAAGCGACGCGGTCGATGGCAAGCGCCACGCGGGTGCCCTCGCCCTGGACGTGCACGCGTTTCGGTTGAAGTCGGGGGGTGAGCTAGTCATCGAGCGCGATTTCCACGGTCACCTGGAATCACCGGTCTGCGGGCCTGAGGCTCCACTTCCGGCCCCGAGCACGCCCGAAGCACGGCAACTGCGCAGCATCGTCTGCTCGTCGGCCGAGTTGCGGCTCTTTCAAAGCATTTTGACGCCAAATTACGACGTCCATCATGCTAATCATTTTCATTTGGAGGTAACGCCGAACGTTCGCTGGTTCATTTTGAGTTGAAGCCTTTTTTTGAAAGCGGGGTATCAGCCGAAGCGAGTCCGCGAAAACCTTGACACTTTTGAGCGTAAAGTCCGATGATCGTTTCGTTCGCTCCACTTTCATGGGAGGCTCTGTGACCGCAACTCTGCTCGCCATCGACGACAGTAAGACCATGCGCAAGGTGCTTGAAATCACCTTTGCCGGCGAGAACTACCGTACTGTCCTTTCGGAAGGCGCCAACGACGCCCTCGCCAAGTTACGATCCGAGCGGCCTTCAATTGTGCTCTTGGACGCAATTCTGGGCGACACGAGCGGCTACGAACTGTGCCAGCGGATCAAGTCCGAGGCGCCCGCTGTTGGCGTCATCATGTTGAGCAGCAAGCAGCATCCTTACGATCGTGCGCGAGGAGCCAGTGCCGGCGCAGATGACTTTATCGACAAACCATTTGATACGCAGGCGCTCATCGACAAGGTGTCGGCGCTGGTCCAGCGGCTCGGTGAGGTTGCCGCACGCCCGGCTCCTGCGCCAGCCGCAGCCCGTCCGGTGGCAGCGCCCGCGGCGGCTGCTTCTGTGCAGCGAGCACACACGACCATGAGCTTCGGCTCGACTTCTCCCGCTGCCCCTGCCGTCGCGCCAAAGGCATCTGCGCCGCCGGCCCGCGTATCGGTACCTTCTGGTGCAGCAACGCCCAGCGCGGCCGCGGCTGCAGTCATCGGTGGCGCCGCTCTGGAGTCGAAGCTGCAGGGGCTTGGTTTGACTCGTGAGCAAGTGGCAGGTGTTTTGGCAATATCCAAAGACGTCGTCGAGCAGGTGGTGTGGGAAGTCGTCCCTGTGCTTGCCGAAGCACTGATTCGCGAAGAAATCCAGCGTCTAACGGCCGAATGACCGGTGGCGGCATGTTGATCCATGGTCACTGCTAGCGGCAGTGACTGCTGTTAATGTGCGATGCGTTCGGCGACGCGTTCAGCACGATGGGCGAATTCGTGTCGCATCAATGGCGAGTGCTACGGTGCGCCCACCATGCACGAGCTGCCTAAAGCTTACGAGCCCGCCGAGGTCGAACCACGCTGGTACGATTTCTGGATTGAGCACGATGTCTTTTCCGCCAGCGTTGATCCGGATGACAAGCGACCCACCTACGTCATTCCGATGCCGCCCCCGAATGTCACGGGGTCGCTACACATGGGGCATGCGCTATTTGGAACGATTCAAGATGTCTTGATTCGTCGCGCTCGCATGCAAGGCATCAATGCCCTCTGGCAACCCGGCATGGATCACGCCGGAATTGCGACGCAGACCGTTGTCGAACGGCAGCTGAAACGCGAAGGCCTTTCAAGGCACGATCTAGGCCGTCTAGCATTTACGGCGCGCATCTGGCAATGGAAGGAGCAAAGTGGAGGCCGCATCACCCAACAGATGCGCGTACTCGGTTGCTCCGCCGATTGGCCGCGAACGAAGTTCACGATGGACCCGGGGCTATCACGGGCCGTGCGCGAGGCCTTCGTGCGCCTCTACGAAGAGGGTCTCATCTATCGGGCAACGAGGCTCGTCAATTGGGACGTTGAATCGCAAACGGTGCTCAGCGATTTGGAGGTCGAGAGCGACGAGAATGTCCAGGGCGAGATGTACGAATTCGCTTACCCCGTCGTTGACGCGGACCCAACACTGGGTGCGGCCGAACTCGTCGTGGCTACGACGCGGCCCGAGACGATGCTCGGGGACACCGCTGTGGCCGTGCACCCCGAAGACCCGCGCTACTTGCATTTGCATAACAAGAAGTTGCAGCATCCGTTCTTGCCGCGACAGATCCCGGTCATTACCGACCCCATCTTGGTCGATCGCAACTTTGGCACGGGCGCCGTCAAAGTGACGCCTGCCCACGACTTCAATGACTTTGCCACGGGCAAACGCCATCAATTAGAAGAGATCAACATCTTCACGCTCGACGGCAAGATGAACGACCGCTGCGGTGAATTCGAAGGGCTCGACCGCTTCGAGGCCAGAAACGTGGTGAAGGCACGCCTGAAGGAGCTCAATCTCGAGCGCGGCAGCAAACCCCACCTGATGACGCTGCCTCGTTCGCAACGCAGCGGCGCCATCGTCGAGCCGATGATCTCGACGCAATGGTTCGTGAAAACGGCGCCGCTGGCGGAGCCCGCTTTGGAAGCAGTACGCAGCGGCAAGACACAAATCTTGCCCGCTGATTGGGTCAAGACGTACGAACACTGGCTCACGAATATTCAGGACTGGTGTATCTCAAGGCAACTGTGGTGGGGTCATCAAATCCCGGCTTACTATTGCGACCGGTGCGGACACATTCACGTGACACGCGACGCCGCACCAACCTGCTGCGCGCAATGCAGTCACACGGCGCTGCACCAAGACGAAGACGTGCTCGACACTTGGTTTTCGAGCGGGCTGTGGCCCTTCTCCACGCTCGGGTGGCCCGACAGAACTCTCGAGCTTGAGCGTTTCTATCCCGCAAGCGATCTGGAAACGGGTTACGACATTCTGTTCTTCTGGGTTGCGCGCATGATGATGATGGGCATTCACTTCATGGGCCAGCCGCCGTTCAAGCGCATCTTGCTGCACGGGATGGTCGTCGATGAGACCGGCGACAAGATGAGCAAAGTCAAGGGCAACACGATTGACCCGCTCGACTTGATTCACGGCTGCAATTTCGAACAGGTGGTGCAGAAGGCCGTGCCCGGCGCTCCCATGTCGGAGTCGTTGGCCAAATTCAAGAAGGCCTATCCGTTGACCGTGCAGATGGGCACAGGCTTTCCCGCCTTTGGTGCGGACGCGATTCGATTTACGTTGTGCAGTTACTCGCCGCAGGCGCGGCGCATCGCATTGTCGCCGAAGCGGATTGAAGGCTACCGAAACTTCTGTAACAAGATCTACAATGCGGTTCGCTACTCGCTCAACCACCTGAGCGGCTTTCAGCCGGGTAACGCCGCGTTAACGGAACCAAAACTGCTCGTCAACCGTTGGATCTTGGCACGGCTCTCGCGGGCTGTTTCCGAATGCAATCAGGGTATCGACGAGTTCCGCGTCGATGAAGCCTCGAGCGCACTCTACCATTTCTTTTGGGACGAGTTGTGCGATTGGTACATCGAAGCGACCAAGCCCATCTTCAATGACGGTGACTTGGCTGCGCGGACGGAGACGCAGGCGGTGCTGGCGCACGTCATCGAAACGGCATTGCGCGCGCTGCATCCCTTCATGCCGTTCGTGACCGAGGAACTCTGGCAAAGAGTGCCGCGGCCGCCAAATCGCCCCGTATCGATCGCGCTTGCGCCGTACCCCGGAGACGCTGAGATTACCGCGGATACCGAGGCTGAACGACTCATGCAAGCCGTCATTGACGTCATCAGTGTGGCGCGCAGTATCAGAAGCGAGCATGACCTTCACCCAAGTACGGCCGTGCCACTGCTCTTGAAAACCGGCGACGCCGGGTTAGAGGGAACGCTACAGGACCACGCGGACCTCATTCAGTTTCTCGTCAGGACAAGTGGCAAGCCCGAATTGCTCCCGCCCGACGGGGAAAGACCTAGGGGCTCGGTCTTGGCGTCAGCAGGCGGCGTCGAGGTGTTCGTCATTCTGAGGGGTGCCGTTGACCCGGCAAAGGAAGAGGAACGTATTTCACGCCTCAACAAGAAGCTGACCAAGGACAAGAGCAACCTGGAGCAGCGCCTGAATAATCCGAAGTTTCTCGACAAGGCGCCCGCCGAAGTCAAAAATGAGGTCCGCCAGCAGCTGCAATCCGTCAATCAGCAACTGGAGCAGCTGGTGTTGGCACGCGAGCTTGTCGAGGAGTTGAAGTAAGCGTGGCTGAGGCGAACTTGACTTCAAAGAAACTGCACAGTGAGAACCCCTGGCCGACGCCGCGCAGGGGCTCGATCCTGGTCGTGGTCGGTGGATTGGGTACGGCGCTGTTGATGATGAATGAACGTCAACTGGCGTTTGGCGTACCTCTGGGCATCCTATTGATGGGGGTTTGCGTATGGGGCGCCTTGGATTGGTTGAGTGTTTTCAGCATTCCACGTGGAATCAAGCCTGCCATCGTGGGCGCAGCGCCCAGCGCGCCAGGATGGCTACGGCTGCTCGCCATTGCCTTGCTCATCTTGGTCGCGACGGTCATTGCAGCATCGCGCGGGGTCTTACCCGGTCATGGCTTCGCCGCGGGCGTTCTTGTGACTGCCTCGCTGCTAGCGGCATTGGTTTGCTCGTTCGCGCTTGTGGATGCGCTTGGCTTTCTTCGCAGCTCGGGCGACACGCACGCGACGTTTCGTCGCTTGGCTTCGCATCCAAGTCTATGGTTGTTGGTTTTGGCAATCCTGCTGTACGTGCCGTATCTTGGCAATTTCGGCCTGATTGACCCGTGGGAAACGCACTACGGTGAGGTCGCGCGCGAGATTCTCGCCCGTGACGATTGGATGAGCCTGTGGTGGGCGCAGGATGGCTGGTTCAATTCGAAGCCCATTCTCGACTTTTGGATTCAGTCGTTGGCCTTTGCGTCCCTCGGCGTCAACTTTCATCCTGATGGGTTCGTGAGCGCCGTAGGTCGCGGCCTGTGGCCGCAACCGGAATGGGCTGCGCGCCTGCCGATGGTCTTCTTTGCGCTGGTTGCGCACGCAACGCTGTACGCTGGGCTGAAGGCCTTTTGGGGACGTCGGGCAGCGTTTCTGGGCAATGTGGTTTGGCTAACGACGCCGTTTTGGTTCTTAATCGTGCATCAGACGATGACGGATTTGCCGTACATCGCACCCATGGCGGCGGCTTTGGGCTTGTTCCTGCTTGGGTTTGCTGCAAACCCTGACCAACTAGTCTTACATAGCCGCGTCAAGTTGGCGCACCGTAACCTCTATATTTCAGGCGCAGTGCTCGTGTTTGGGATGCTCCTGCTGTGCACGGTGCCGCAGATTCTTTACCTGGTGTCGCGCAACGTCACACTCGTCACATCGCATGCTCCACGCGGGTTCAATTGGCACTGGGATGAATTCTTCGCGGGCTCGGGCGGAGGCAACTGCGGGTTGCCCGGCAATGAACCGTGCCACGGCGTGGCACCGGTCAATTTGCATCCCCAGCCGCTCGTGTCGGCAATTCTATGGAGCCTAGTGCTCTGGGCCATTTGGGCGACCAATCGAAGCGAGCGCAGAAAGCAGCGGCTCTACTTTCTTGCTGCGTGGATACTCATTGCGCTGAGCGCGCTGGCCAAGGAACTGCCCGGAGTTCTGATCGCCGTGGGTGCTGTCGGTTCATGGGTACTTGTCACCAAGCGCTGGGATCTGATCAAGCGGCTTGAGTTGCCGAGCGCGTTGCTCATATTCGCCGTAATTACCGTACCCTGGTACCTGCAGGAAACAGTGCGTCACGGCGCGCCGTTTCTCGAACGGCTGTTGGTTCATGACATGTACAAACGAGCATTCCTTCACGTGCATGACACCAACTCCGGTGACGATGTCAGTTTTCGCTATTACATTTGGCAGCTAGGGTACGGGCTTTTCCCGGTTTCCGGCTTGTGCGCAATGGCGTACCTGCACTGGATGACGGACAGAAGACTAGCGGACGCTCGCCCTCGAGAGGCGAGTACCTTCCTGTTCCTCTGGAGCCTTGTTGCGTTCGGGATGTTCACGCTGACGCTCACCAAATTCCATCACTACATCATCCCAATGGTACCGCCGCTGGCGCTGCTCACGGGCCCTTTGCTGCACCAAGCGTTGTGGAGGACCGAGTGGCCCAAGGGTAGACGTCTTACCATCTACGTGGCGTGCGGTGTGGCGTCCGCCGTCGCGCTGCTGGTGGGCATCACCTGGATGGTGCCCGCGGACAAGGCGGTGGTAGCGCCCCACCTAAAGCAGGGGATCTCCTCACGATTGGCGGCTTAGTGTTGCTGGCTTGGACTTACCGGCAGCTCCCCGGCGCAAAGCCTACGGGTTCACCCGAGCGGATTAGCGTTGTGCTCAGCATCTTGGGAGTGGGGGCGGTGCTGACGACGCTACTCGTGGGGCGCGACTTATTCACATCGGTGCCCGGCGATGTCGTGGGACCCATGCGCCTCATTCACTTGCTTTGCTACAACTATGCGCGCCCGTGGCCTGAAACGATTCACTTCGAGCCGGTCATGGTTGCTTTTACTGTCGCATCGTCACTAGGCCTAGTGGGTCTGCTCATGCGGGGCAAGGCGCGCGCCCATGGGCTTGCGTTCTTTCTCGTCGTCGCATGCCTGTGGACGGTTTGGGGCCTCGACCGATACCTCGTCAAGATCTCGCCCCATTGGAGCCAGCGCGAAACCGTGCTTGAGTACTATAAGCAGCGAAAAAGCCCCGAGGAATGGCTGGTCGCCTACCAAATGAATTGGAAGGGCGAGAATATCTACACGGGCAATCACCTGATCACGTTCGTCTCGACCGGGGAAAAGTTCAAGAGTTGGATCGACGAGCAGCGCAAATCCAAACACCCGGTTGTATTCGTGACGACGGAGCACTCGCGCATCGGCGCCCTGCGGGGCGAGATTGGGAAAATGACGAAGTTTGACACGCTGACGGACAAGTGGCTCAACAATAAATTTGCTTTGGTGCGCGTGGAGCTCTAATTTCTATGGTGTTCCGGGGCCGGGCCCGGAACACAGCCACCTGAGAACTTTGCGCGTGAGCAACGACTTACACCGGAGGCGGTGTGCGATTGCATTCTCGCCGAGTGACACTCACCGAGCGGCCGCCTAAAACCACCCAAATCCGATATTGCCGCCAAGGCTGACGCCGTTGAAGTCCGATTCGGTGAAGCCAAACTTGCTTATTCCGGACGTTATGCGATAGCCGGCATCAATGCCCATGCGCATCCAGCGTGTGAGGTTTACGTGCACGCCAAGCTGTGGCTCCACGATGAAGAAGACGTCGGTGTTTTCGCGATATAGGTCGCCGTCCCACGTTTCCGTCAGGCCCACCGCACCCCCACCCACAAGTGCCGCGCCGGAAAAATAAACAGGCGAATTAGGGATGTACACGTGGTACCGAATCAGCAACCCTCCGTAACCGAAATGCAAATAGGGTCGATCAATGAATCGGTCCGACGAAACCCGTTGCTGGTTACCCCAACCGTAACCCGCAAAACCGATGGCGAGCCGATGATCGAGCAGCAGCGCGCCTTCGATGCCGCTGAGCGCACCGTCCTCGCCGTTGATTCGCGCGTAGCGCACGCCCAGCGTTCCGTAACCGCCAACTTTGACGGACTTGTTGCCGAACAGAGTGGGTGGCTCATCCGATCTTGCAGTCTCGATGGGGGGCTCGACAGGCGTTTGCGTTGCCGCAGGCCCTGGCGAAGGCGCGTTCGTAGCAGCGGGCGCCGGCGTTGTTGAAGCCGGAGTTGGAGCCGGTGCCGGAGGCTGCGTTGCAGTCGCGCTCGGCGCTGTAGGGTTCCCGCTGGTCCATCCAGAATCCGCGCTGGCCGGTGCCGTCGCGGTCGGAGCCGCCGGTTGATCGGGCTGGGCCGTCCTTTGAAAGGTTTGAGCGCCCAACGCGGTTGGCAGAGTCAACAGCCAGACGCCCATGGTGATTGCGGGTAATCGTGATGATGTCATGGCAACCTCTTGTGCAGTAACTGTGCCCGGAGCGATTGCGAATGTTCAGCGGGAAACAGGTGACTTTTCTGTGGCTATTACTTCACTCGCCAGCCGAGGGGCACAAATAAACGTGACCTGGCTACGTTGGCCCAACAGCCGATATGGGCAACCGTCTGCAGTGCTGCTACGACTGGGCCCTCGCCGGGCCTCGACTAGAACAGCCGTGAATGTCCGGAAGATTCCTGCAAGGCAGAGGAGGAACGACGATGATCGCGATCGACATGAAGCGTGGGCTTGGTGGCCTCGGATTGGGCCTGGCCCTCGCTGTCGGCATTGCCGCAATGGGTACAAGCTGCAAGCCGAAGGACAAAGGGAATAGCGCGGCGCCGGCCGCTTCGGGCAGCAACAAGCCTGACCCAGTACTGCTTGGACCCTGCGGAGGCTTCGTTAAGAAGGTCTGCGATAAGTCCGGCGAAACCTCACAGACTTGCCGCGACGTCAAGAGCGTCGCCGAACTTCTACCGCCCGCTGCCTGCAAGGCTGCCAGCAGCCAAGCAAGCTACGCGGTTGCCAAACTTGAAGAGAAGCGCAAGGACTGCGACAAGCTCGTTGGCAAGTTGTGCGGCGAACTGGGCAAAGAAACCGAAACCTGCAAGATGGTCGAGAACCAGACGAAGAACTTCCCGCCGGAGCGCTGCAGCATGATGCTCGGCCGTTACACGGAGGTTCTTGCCGAGCTCAAGAAGATGGAATCCGCCAATAAACCCTTGGATCCCGCGAAACAGCAGGCCATGGCGGCCGCCGACGCGCCCTCGTTCGGGCCGGCTGATTCGAAGGTGACCATCGTCGAGTTCTCGGATTTCCAGTGCCCGTTCTGCTCGAAGGCAGCAACCTCCGTCAAAGAGATCAAGGCCAAGTACGGCAGCAAGATCCACTTCGTATTCAGGCAATTCCCGCTGTCGTTCCACCAAAATGCGCACCTGGCGGCGGAGGCCGCACTGGCGGCCAACGCTCAGGGCAAATTCTGGGAATACCACGACAAGGTGTTCGAGAATCAGAAGGCAATCGAGCGCCCTGCGTTGGAGAAGTACGCGCAAGAAGTCGGGCTGAAACTGGAACCCTTCAAGAAGGCGCTCGACAACAAGGAGTATGCAGCCAAGGTCGATGCGGACGCCAAGCTTGGCAACGACGTATCCGTTTCCGGCACGCCCACCATGTTCATCAACGGCAAGCGTGTTCAGAACCCAACGGACACGGCAGCCGTGAGCAAAATGATCGACGATGCACTAGCGGGTAAGGGGTAGGGTTTAGTTTGCCCCTCCCTAAAATCCCTCCCCGCTGGGGAGGGACTTTGAACCCCCCAAATCCCCCCAGTTTTGCTGACCATTCATCGCATCTTGCTAGGACGCCCGCCGATCTCGTCCGCTGGCTGCGTTTTCCGTGCGCTCCGGTGCTCAAATACCCTCGTATGTTCCGCTCCGGTGCTCCGGAAAGCCTCGCCATCAAACGAGCTTGGCGGGCGGGGTTTCTTGAAAGGAGACCAATGCTCAGCAGTTTTGGGGGGCTATCTGGGCGCGATACTTCGCGTGACATATCTGAGCTCTATCGAGAAGAGTTACGTCGCGTTGCCACAAGCAACATCCTTTGCGCCCCGACAAACTGATTCGAGAACAACGAGTGTCGTGCGTTGGGGTCACTACGTGCGGTTAAGGTTTTGCGCCAATTCCGTCAACAGATGCAGCTCGCCCGATGACGTGAGCCGCGCATCGAACCGGTCAAGGTTTGCATCGAGTTCGCCACGACTTACGGCGTCGAGTTTCGCTTCGACCAAGGGGCGCAGTGATTCGTTCTCTTGCATGATGTGTTGCCGCATGAAATCCACGAAGCGGCGGCAAACGTCAATCACCCGTTGTCGCGTGGACCGAGCAAAAGAAATGATATCCGTTTAATCAAAAGCCAGTAGTTCATGGTTTTTCTCTTTGTTATAACTTTTTCAACAAGCAACATTATGGTCAAAAATCTGGAACGATGGGCAGAAAAATGGAGCATCCTTATATCGAATAGCTTGCGTATAATTGACAAAAGAGATGTAGAAACATGGTTTGCTCCATCGACATCAGCGAAAAACCAAACTTAAACGACCCAATTCTCATCGAAGGACTACCAGGAATAGGGTTCGTAGCCAACATCGCAGCGTCACCCCTTTAAAAGAGCTGAAAGCTAAACGTTTTATCCAAATATTTTCCTCATCATTTCAGGATTTTGCCGTTACAACGGAGAACGGCGGAGCTCTATCGCCTGCAAATGAATTGTACTATGCTAAACTCGGAGATGGTTGTCGTGACTTGATCGTTTGGTACGGTAACACTCAGGCGCTCACGACGATTGGGCAGTATGAACTTGTTGGCAAAGTGCTTGATTTAGCTCAAGAATTCGGCTGTAATTCGTAATTTCAATAGGCGGCTTCAAGAAAGAAGGATTTTAAGCAGTGCCCGGGATCCACAGCACAGCTACCGACTTAGACACCATGCAGGAAGCGCTTAATCTAGAACAAAAGTTATGGTTGGACATGTTTTCGGAATCGCAGGGCTATCGATTGGTTTGGCGAAAACCAGGGGAATGAAGGGTTTCTCTTTGCTGGTTGACACGCAAGGAATGAATCCTGACGTGAACGCTGCGCGTTACGCTTTGATGACGCTCGCGAAATACCTGAATCTTGAAGTGGATTTATCAACGTTGGAGGACAGCGGGGCTGAAATCAAGAAGATTTTGGAATCGTTTGGCGTTATTAGAAGCATCACGGAAGAAAAGAAGAAAGAGGAAGAGCAACTGCGCTGGTTTATTTAGGGTTTAACCTCGCTCATGAACTGCTCGTAAACCTTTTGCACTCGGTCAGCAGCTGGACCTGAACCTTCAACCACGCCTTTCTCTGTTAGCTTCACTTTATCCATGACCCAGATGAAACCCTTGTCCTCGTACAGTTTAACCATGGTTGGGAAAACCTTTTCAGTCTTGTACTAGTGCTTTTAGGTCGAAGGGTTTTTCTGCGCTTGATATTTGAGTAACCGCGTTTCCGTTTAGGAAAAGTCTATGCAGGGTTTTTCCAGCTTCGTCTTTTGCGTCAGATAAGCAGAGACTCATGTTGTCAGGGTTTATGCCGATGAGTGTGCCGTTGAATGTTTTTCCTGTGGTTGTAGTGACGGAAACGGTTTTGTCCGACAATGCTGCGATTTCAGTGAAGTATTTTCTTTGCGTTACAGACAAGTTTGTTTTCTCCTCAATGATACGAGATTGTACTACCTGTATTTATCTTTGATTTAAAAGGAGCGCGAAAAAATGGCTGAGATGTTTGTTTTGGCGGTTTTCGCTTGGGTTTGTGAAATATTTTTAAGTTGCGACTTTTGCTAAGGGAAAGTTGAGACTTTCCGCCCCTGCTCTTGTTTTGGTTGCGTTTCTGGTTGCTTTTCTGGTTTGGGGCTTGAAGGCGTTTGTGGACTGGTCATTTGGGATGGGCGGATGCGACTTTCCTCGCGCGTTTTCTTGCGTTTCAAGTTGCTTTTCAGTTTAGAGCTTAAACCTGCTTGCCCGATGCAACTTTCGGGAAGGGCAACCGACAACACGGATGTGCCTTCCGCCATCCCAACCCATTAGTCGCCACAAACCAGCCGAAGACGCGCCTTTTCCTTGCTTTTCAGACCCATGCCGTTTGGATTTCCCGGATCTGCTTGAAATGCGGGTCATCAGTGATGCACACTGCCCTTAGAATTAATGCGGTGGCGGCAATCATGCTGTCGCCCATTGATAAGTGGTATTTGTGTTTAAGTTCAGCGGAATATTGCAGCGATCCTCGCGTCAACAGGAACTATTTAAAGTCTTGTTTAACATGAGCTACTTTATTTTTTGCAGTTTCACGCCCGTCAACAGCAAGAGAAGTACTATACAACTCATGGATAACAACCGCTGAAACATATCTTTCTCTTCTGCTCTTTTCATTTCTTGCTTTTGCAAGTAATATTTCATCTTTGGACTATATGATTCGGTTAAAAATCTGGTGTCGTAAACTGCTGGTTTATTCGTCTTCATCTTTTTCATGCCTAATCTGGTAAAGTAGCTTGTCGATTTTTTCTGCTTTGACAGGGTCTGAATATGCGCCTATCATGTCCCAGAACGATTCTTTCCGTTTTAAGAGTATGCCGTCTTTTGCGTCGATCACCGCAAGTTTGGTGCCCTCTTCTATTTTGTATTTTTTGCGAAGTTTTACAGGGATAGTGGTCTGGCCTTTTTTAGTTACGACAACCACGATTTCCGCGGCTTCAGTTTCAGTATCTTCGGCCTTCACCGATTCGAGTTCCTCAACATTGGTTTTCACAGTTTTAGTTTCCTTCTTTTGCCACGTATTACTTTTAGTATGTATTACCTTTAAGCATTTCGGACAAATCTAAAAGTCGGAGTGTCGCCTTTGGAATGTTGCAAAGACTTTTTGGCAAAATCCAAGTGTTTAGAAGTTAAACGATATGAAACTTCTTAAAACAACTTTGTTATGAGGAAACACGCAATTATTTTAGGCACCTGCTCAATAGGATGAAACATCTGATGCCGTTTTAGAGGATGATGCTGGTTGGGTAGGCTGTTTGGAAGTTCAGGCGTGAGGGGCTTGTAAACGTTGATTTGACGCCTCAATTAGCCTGCAGAGTCGGGCTGGCAGTGGCAACCTACGCCAAAGCCAAGAAAGCCGTTGTAGCTTGCGACACGCGGGTTTCAGGCGCAATGCTGCAGGACGCGTTAGTCTCAGGTTTAATGGCAAGCGGAACCAAAGTTTTCTTGGCAGGGACGTTCCGACGCCCGCCTTAGCCTACGCTACACGAACGCTCGGGGCAGACGCTGGCTTCATGATTACAGCTTCCCATAACCCGCCCCAGTACAACGGGATAAAAGTGTTCAGAAGAGACACTTTATCCTACATCGACGAGGACCAAGATGCCGTGGAAAAAAGCGTGCTGACGGGCACCTTCAGGTTGGCTGATTGGCGAAGCCTCGGCAAGACCGATCCCCGTCAATGCAGGTCAAATGTACTGGGATGGCGTTGAAAGCTGTCGCTCTCACAAGCGGAAATGGCAAGTTATCGTTGACCCAGGATGCGGCGCCACTTTCAACGTTGCTCCGCAATGCTCAAAGCCTTAGGCTGCAAAGTTACCGCCCTTAATGCTCAACCAGACGGGTATTTCCCAGCACGAAAATCGGAACCCACTGCCGATCGCTCAAAGATTTGGCGCACGTTGTTAAGGCTCTGGGAGCAGACGTTGGCATGGCTTTTGACGGAGATGGTGACCGAGTTGCCTTTGTTGATGAGGAGGGTGTTTTTGTAGATTTTGACCGTTCATTGGCTGCCTATGCAGCTTACGCGCTTAAGCAAGATGGCGGCGGAACATGGTAACCAACGTTGAAGCTTCAATGTGTGTGGAAACGATGGCGGAGAAGTAAGGCGGTAAGGTTATCCGAACCAAAGTCGGAGACATCTATGTTTCAGAAGCTATCAAACAATCGCACGCGGTTTTCGGCGGCGAACCCTGCGGTGCTTGGGTGCATCCGAGTTCATTTTTGCCCCGATGGACCACTTTCTGGGGCCTTGATGCTTAAGGCGTTGGAAGATGAAAACAAAAGCTTAAGCGAATTCATCAGGATGTTCCCGAGTATATTACACTGCGGGAAAATATGCATGCAACAACACGCGAAAGTATCAGGTTGTGGAACAAATTGCTAATTGCCCTGAAAGGCGTTTCCTACTTACACAGATTTCCCAACAGTCGACGGCGTTCGGTTAACGCTTGAAAGGGCTGGCTGCTGATTCGCGCTTCTGGAACGGAACCTCTGATCCGTTTAACGGTTGAAGGCGAATCGTTAGCAGCGGCAAATGATATAACTCAAAAGGCAACAGCACTAATACACAAACAAATCGAGGCAAAAACGAAATGAAAGCGGTACTCTTAGCGGCTGGCGAAGGCGTAAGGCTTCTGCCTATAACGGCAACACGCCCAAACACCTAATTAAGGTAGGCGGAAAACCGATTTTGCAGTTCCGTCTGGAAGCCATTAAAAATGCTGGAATAACTGAAGCAATGATTGTTACTCATTACATGGGAGAAGCCATACGGGAAACTTTGGTAACGGCGAAAAACTCGGGTTACACATAAGCTACGTCGAGCAAAAAGCAATTTTGGGTACAGGAAACGCAGCAGAATGCAGCCGAGCCTTATGTGGAAGACGATTTTGTTCTCGTTTACGGTGACCTGCTTTTCGGCAGACGCGGTAAAAGATACGTTTTGAGTTTGTTTAAACAGGGAAAAACAGCCGCGGTTGTTGGCGTGGTTCCCGTTGATAAACCCGAAAACTACGGAATAATTGAGTTTGACGGAAAAAAAGGTTAAGCGTATAGTGGAAAAACCCGCCGCTGGAAAAGCGCCCTCGAATCTGGCAAACGCAGGAATTTACGCTTTCTCCAAGAGATCTTCGATAGATACGTCAAACCAAAGCTTCAATCCAGGGCGAATGGGAACTCACCGACGCCGTAACACTCCTTGCGCAAGAGGGCAAAACGGTTTTGGCTGCCGAACTCTCGAAAGATGACTGGTTTGACGTGGGCAGACCTTGGGATTTGCTTGACGCTAACATTTGGGCGCTTAAACGCATGGACCACAAAGTCTTGGCACCGTCGAGCAGGGAGCACACTTATTGGTCCCGTGACAGTTGCGGAGTCAGCTCGCATTCGCTCGGGCGCCTACATTGAAGGACCCGCTTCATTGATGAAGAAGCCGACGTAGGACCAAACTGTTTCATTCGCTCAGGGACAAGTCTGGGCAAAAAAATCCGCGTGGAAATGCTTGCGAAATCAAAAACAGCATCGTCATGGATGACACGCATATAGGGCACTTATCCTATGTTGGCGACAGCATTTTTGGCGAATAATGCAACTTGGGCGCAGGTACGATACGGCAAATCTTCGGTTGGACGACGGCGTAATCAAAATGATGGTTAAAGACAAGCTGGTTGACACGGGCAGACGAAAACTCGGCGCAGTACTTGGGCGACAACGTGAAAACCGGGATCAAATCCCTGTTTATGCCAGGCGTAAAAGTCGGCGAGAACACCTGGATCGGACCACACTTAATGGTCGAAAGAGACTTGCCCCCAAACATGATGGCACTCCTAAAACAGAACAGCGATGTGCAACCAAAGAAAAATCCGAAGAAAGAATGAATCGGTTTGGAAAACCAAGCAAACGTTGCGGGCAAAAGATTTAGTCATGCTCTAAACAGCAGATAGGAAAACTGCTTTTTCGAAAATAAAAAATGCGAAAAACAGCAAAAGCGACGAATTGATACGCGAAATGTGAATATTCAGTTAAACCTATAAACACGCAAATAATCAAATAACCAAACGTTTCCAGGGAGACAAACGTGCAATTTCAGTTATACCAAAAGTCTGAAGAGGCGAGGCTTTTCTGATTCTGTTAATGACCACCGCTCCTCCTGAAAGCGGCGTGTGGTACCAAGCCAAGCGGCTGCCTCCTATCGGGTTAATGTATATCGCCGCCTCGCTTGAAAAAGCAGGCTTCGAAGTGCAAATGCTTGACAATTACTTAATGAAAAAACCCGTCAGCGAAGTCAAGCAGTTAATGTCAAGTCTTAAACCGCAAATCGTGGGCATCACTGGCGGTTCAGCTACCTATCTTCGCTGCGCAGAAACCGTTAAGGCAATCAAAGAGGTTCAGCCTAACTGCCGAATAGTGGTGGGCGGATGGCATGCATCCTTCGTTCCCGACAGCTTGCTGGATAATCCGGAAATCGATTACGTCATCATGGGCGAAGGCGAACGGGCAATGACGCAGCTCGCTACCTGCATCACCAGCGGCAACGAATCTGCCGCCGTGACGATACCGGGAGTCGCATGCAAACGCCAAGGCAAAAGCATCAAAAATCCGCCGAAACTCTATCGAAAACATGGATGAAATCCCATTCCCAGCAAGGCATCTGCTGCCATTGGAACTATATGACAGGTCAATCGAATACTTGACTGCTAAACCTGATGACATCATGAGCATCTCGCGCGGATGCGTCTTTAGCTGTGGTTTTTGCGAAACAAGAAAACTCTGGGCAAACGCCTGCCGAGCTTTCAGTCCTCAGAGGGTTCTGGGCGAAATAGAGGATTTGCAAACCAAGTACGGTACAAAAGGAATCTACTTCATCAACGACAACTTTACCCTGAGGAAAAAAGAAACCATTGAACTATGCAACTTGATGATTAAGAACAAGCTGGATTTGGAGTGGGTTTGCGACACTCGCGTGGGACCTAAGGCCAACGAAGAACTCTTAGAAACAATGAGCAAAGCTGGCTGCAAAACCATTTGGTTCGGAGTTGAATCGGGTTCGCAGAAAGTCTTGCAACAAATCGGCAGAAACACAAGCCTCTAACAGGTAGAAAACGCGTTCAAGCTCTGCCGCAAAAATGGGATACAAACAGCTTGCTCGTTCTTGCTGGGCACGCCAGGCGAAACATTAGAGGATATGGAAGCCTCGTTAAGTTTCGCTAAAAAATTAAGTGCTGATTGGCTGCAATTCAACGTTTTCATCGCTTGCCCCGACAGCAGGCTCTACCGAGAAATTCTGGAGTCAAAAAAATACGATAAACTCGACGAGTTCTTGCTAGTGGTAAAAACCGATGAGTACGATTACAAATCGCTTTTGCAAATTCAAAAACGATTCTTCAGAGATTTCCATAGGTCGCCGAAACAAATAGTTAAAAGAATCAGGCGGGAAGGCGTTGTGAACTTTGCGAAAAGGAGATTGAATCCCAGCGCGCCCAAACGTGTTGGGATGGCTTAACCTATTTTTTGGCAATCCAGAAGCTCATTTCTGGTGAACAGGTAAGACGGTAAATTATGGACAGAGTGTTAGGAATCCAGGTTGAGTTTTGGTAGTAGTCAGTGCGTTTTGAGAATAGAAAGTTTTCTTTATGAATACTTGTTCCATTTTTTTAATGATCTGATCGAGTGGGTCTTTTTGTGCCAGTAATCTGACAGGGAATAATCAATCAAGGGAACTTTCAAGCCGATAACTTGGAAGTATACGCTGTTAATTATTGGGATTGAATGGAAATAAACAAATTTTATCAAGTTTAGAAGGCTATTGGGTTCCCTTTTCCAGTAGTAAGGCGAAGCTTCATGGTCAATGTAAATCACGCCGCCTCTCTTAGAAACGCCGACAGGACCCGCAGCGCCTCAACATAATCGGGCAGGTGATGCAGAACGGAGTAGCAGGTTATCACATCAAATTTTCCAGCTTCGAAAGTCAAGTTTTCAAGCGGCTGGTTGATCACCGTCAACATTTTGCTTGCCACGTCGCTTGCGTATCTCTTCTTCAATATCTCGCGCACATCTCAGTTGAAATGTCAATAGCAGTGACTTTGTACCCCATTTCTAAAAGTTTGCCCTGTCCAGTATTCCGTGCCCGCGCCAACGTCAAGAGCTTTTTTCTTGTTACCTTCAACAAGCGTGTCTACCGTTTTCAGCGTGTCAGAAATTTGTTTTTGCTCTTGCTTGCTGTAGACTTCTGGATGAAGCTGCTCGTAGTGGCGGGCTTCGTCTCGATGGGACAGAAACGTTTGCCTCGTGAATTTTCTGTTTAGCGCTTCGTCCAAGGGCATTGTCTGCTCAAGTCCCACGGTTGATTAAGTTTGGTTACAAATACACGTTTTGATTAATAAGATTTGAAAATCGGGCAATTCTTTTGCAAATAACAGGCGAGAAAATGCTGTGTTTTATTCTTGTGTTCCATTAAAAGTCGGGTTCTGTCGCAAACGTGCCTTCTTCTTTGCGTGATTGCGCACGGCGTAGGTGACTGTTACTATTGCCAATATTACTGCTATTGCGGCTACGATGGCAATTATGGTCATTGAAGAAAGTTTTAACGAGATGTTTTGTGACGGCGTCTGGGTTGGGGTTGAAGTTTGGGTTGGCGCTTGAATTGCGGTGCTGTTTGCGTAGCAGTACATGTTCCAGTCGTTACATCCCTTACGTATAGCATTCCGTTCCGGCGAGGACCAACTGCTGCAGGCATTGTTGCATCGGCAATGATTGCGCCGTCTTCTGCAGCGTCTGAAAATGAAATTAGACGGTGGTTTTGGTAGCTCAGCCACGTACACGAACACTCGTAGGGACTCTTGCAGCCCCACTCTCCCGTGTAGGTCTCCAGTACAAGTGGGCGTTCGGCAGCGTCGAGGCAGGAACTGACTGGATCTGTTGATTATGTAGATACTGCTGTTAACGTAGACGGGGGATGAAACAATGGATTCATTGAACGGGGCCTCCCGAGGTCGATATGATATTACCTGTTGTAGCGTTCAGGGCATAATAGGTCCGAGCATCGGGTGGAAGTAAATACCATTCCTGCTGCAACTCCTAGGGAGAGCAGAGCATTTCAAAAGTGCCTCCTTCGATAGGGCTGTTAATGTACGGGAACGTTTGCTTCCACATGAACGCTCCAGCAGCGGGTGCTACTTTGTACATTAGTATTGTTAGGCTCGGCCACGTTGAGATGGTGCCTGGTCGTGTCAGAAACCGCTGGGGAAGACTTGATAACTGCCCCGTTGGCTCTAGCCTTCCAGAGCACGTTGCCCTTTGCCGTTGCTCGCGTCTGAGAGCGCACACAACACCGCGTCCACTAGTAGCTCATACACATCAAAGACTGCATCTTCTTCAACCGCACCGTTCTGGTGAGGGTTTTAGCACTCGTAGCAACCGTACCTGAACTGTTCACTACTGTTGATAAACCAGGCGTCAGATCACAGGTATGCTTGCCGGCAGGCGCACCCAAGCAGGAGCCATTGTTGTCGCTTCCAACATAAACGTTGC
>CAWEUH010000058.1:0-52839 GCA_963811985.1 uncultured delta proteobacterium | reverse complement strand
TTAATTGGCAAAAGCCTCGATACCGCAAGTATCGGGGCTTTTTTTTCTGGCGTGACGGCACTTGGACACGAGCCGACCCGGTGCTGGTTACTGCAGCGGACCCAGTGACGGGGACTGGGACTGCAACTGCCACTACCGGAACTGTGGACGGTAGCGGTTCCCGTACCTGTCACCGTCCCCTGCCGTCTGTCACACTTTTGCAGTGCCCACCGACATTTCGCCATGGTCCGATTGGCGGGAGTATCGCTGCTCGTCCTGGGCTTCGGGGCCTGCGGACAGCATGTCTCTGCTGCGGTGAAGACGGCCAAAGTGTCGCAGGTTCATCCAGCGGCCTCCGCAGTTTTGGCCACGCCGTCGTCAGCACCCTCGCCGATCCCAACTGTGGCGGTTCCGCAGACTACCCCCGATCTCGAAACCGACGCCGCGCTCGTACTGCCTATCCCTCCGCGGTCGCATGCCGCGGGGTCGCCTGCCTCGGGGTGGTGTGGGGAGACGGCGATCCAGGAAGGGCTACTTCACGCTGGCCTCTGGGTCTCGCAGCGTCTCATCAATCGGGCAGGAAGGCCTGCACATCCGGATCTGTACTCGTCGGAAATTCCCGTGGCACTAACGGGGTTGGGGGTCCGTTTCACCTTCTACTCGCCGCGCAAGACCGGGTTCGATGCGTTTGCGGCTTGGGTGAAGAACGCGCTCGAAGCGGGTGACCCTGTCCTGGCCGGCGTAAAAATCTTGCCCACCCAGCACCCCGAGTGGGGTCTCGATCATTTCGTCCTGATCGTTGGGCACGGATCGAGGGGTTTGCTCGTGAACACGACCTGGGGCAATCGAGCCTGGGTCGACGACAAGCACACCGAGGGGCTCTCCTTCAAGAATGTGGCGTATGGCATCCGCCTGCGCGGCTTCGCCATCCCATCGCGCGCAAGCCCCGCGCGGCTTTCGGTCATTGACGAGGGGTCCGCGTCCGTGAAGCTTCGCGTTTCGTGCGAGGGACTCACTGCAGGAGCCTCGTATCGCGTCGAACGGACGCGCTCAGCCTCGGACCTAAGACCGCTGTGGTCCGAGACCGCGATCGCGTCAGCAGGTCGCATCGACAGAGAGCTCGTGGTCGAGGCGGAGCGGTCGTCACTGTCCTACTGCGTCTTGTTTCCCGGGACCGCAGGGTAGAGTAGCTTCCGTGACGCTGCGACAAGAAAGCAAGAACTCATGGCTTCTGCTTGCACGACGATTTGAACGTCTTGAGTTCCCCAAGGCGCTTTTGGTGTTCGATGTCCCAGACGATGCCCCCCGCGACGAGCCGGCGATCGTCTAGCGAAAATGCCGCTGGGCCCGCGCCGATCGCGAGCTTCGAGTACGTGCCGGTCCGCAGATCGACGAGCGTGCAAGAGTCTTCTGAGGGCTGTTGATCCAAATTGGGATGACGAAAGATGACGAGGCGCCGCGCAGTCGGCGAAACAACGGCTTCCGTATAGGTTTCGCGACTGCCGTTTGCCACCTCATGCTCGGCTCCACTGTTGCTGCGGTCAGCGAGCGGCGAGCGCTCCGAAAACTCCAATTCGTATCGTTTTGCGCGTGAAAGCAAGTCCCACGCCGCCAGTCCTCCGGCGCCATCCTCTTGAACGATCAGCTGGTGATCCGGCGTAAAGGCGATACTGCAGCCGAAGAACGAACCCTCATCGTACTTTACGGGCTCGACGCTCGAAGCAACGAGTCTGCCGGAACGAACATCGTACCAGCGCATGGGCTGCTGGTACCCCGCCACGCCAAGCAATGCCTCGCTTGAATCGAAGCCTACGCACGCGCTACCGTCGCTCCACTTGACTGAGTCGGTATTTGCCGCTGGCTGCTCAATGCGATGAACTTGACGACCCGTTCGAAGATCGAATACCCACACGGGCGCACCCGGTTTCGGCGTAGTTGCGAAGAGCCCCGAAAGGCTCAGGGCCATGGCCGAAGAGGCGGGGCTCTCGAACTTCAATGGGTAGGCGCGCCATTGACGCAGGTCGAACGCGGTACAGAGCGACTTCCGGTAGCTCGGTAGCTTGGGGCTTTGCCCCAGACTTGACACGACTGAGAACAGCGAACCCGCCCTTCGATTGCTCGAGGAAGAAGAAGTTCTCGGAATCGCCCAGTGTGGCGCTCAAATCCAACATTCTCGTGAACGCGCCATGAAGGGAGTAGGCACGAATCGCAGACCGAGGCCCCTCGCCCTGGTGGTCACGGTTTTCCAGAACGATGAGTTCTTCATCGGTCAACTCAAGTACGTCGGTGAGGTCTAAGCCCAAGTCGACGAGAGTAATGTCTGTTGCGGCGGGTATTGCCAGCACACGCAAAAAATGGCGCGTCGCGTTCCCTTCTGACTGCTGGGTAACGACAGCCAGCTCACGATCAGTCAAGAAACGAGCCCATCGGACCCGCGCGTCTTGTGTAATCTCAGCGTGGTAGTCAGGTGGCGCTGCCACGACCCATTCAGGACCCTTGGGCCCAGTGCGATTGAAGGCGACGTGTCCGTCAGCGGACCAAGTTGCGTGACCGTCCCAACCCGTCACCCATTGCCCCGTCTGACATTGCGACGCATCCACGGGTGAGTGCGCCAGCCCGCGGGACTTTGGAGTACACCTGCAGAGCAACAACGCAAACAGCGGCATGCACTTGAGTGCCGAGAGACTTCGCGAACCCAAGTTCGACGGTGACATTCCATGCACGATACGCGAGAATACCGCAATTTCCGCCGGCTACAAACTGAAGCCCGAGAAACGCTGTCGTTCGCAGCAGTTCTCTAGGGCGTTGTTCCCACCGATTCCTCGGGCGGGTTGGGACTGACCCACTTCTGAGTGGTCATCGAAGAACCGCGTTGCTTCGACCGGGCCTGCCAACGGTGCCTCCGGTGTGCGGCTAGGTCCACGACGGGTGGACGCACGCCGCCGCTACGGCAGGGGTCGCTTCGCCAGCACTTTGGCGAGATTGTTTTGCATCTTTGGATCCTGTGGGAACTGCCGCAGACCTCTGCGTAGCACCCATTCGGCGCGCGCGAGGTTGCCCTGCCGCGCCTCGAGGCGCGCAAGATTGTTCGTCGCACGCCGCGCTGTTTCGTCTCTGCCGCCGGAACGACGCCAAACCTCTTCATAAGCGTCCCGAGCGCCTTGCACCGCCCCGTGCTCTTCGAGCGCCATCGCAAGTTGATAGGGAGCAACCCCGCTACGCGAGGTCTTGCGTGTCGCGTCGGCAAATACGAGCACGCTGTTGCCGAAAAGGGCGCTTCGTTGCGCCGTTACAGTGAGCCAAAGACCAAAACAGCAAAGGCACACACTGGCGCCAAGCTTGGGCCAAGTCTCGTAGAGACCAACAAGAGTGACTCCGCATGCCAATACACTCCACCACAGGTAGCGATCGGCCATTATGTTCTGAAGCGGCGCCAATACCTGGGTAACGGGAAGAAGCGGAATGAACAGGAAACCTATCGTTAAAAGCCAAGAGGCTTTACCTTTGCGCCAGCGCGACAGTGCAACGACCGCCGCGACCAGGATGAGCAAATAGCAGCCAGTCGGGAGGACTCCCCAGGTTGCCCTGAACGGCACGTCGTGCACGAGGCTACAGCCAAGCGGCCAAAGCAGAATGCCAATATAGCGACCCCACACGGGCCCCATCGTAGCCAGCATCGCGGACGCCCCAGTGTAAGGTTGACTCATGCCCACTAAGCGACCCACATGGAGATGCAGCGGCATGACAACGGCCACTGCCAGGAGGCTGGCAAGTACCACGCGGTAGTTTGGGCGACGGTTGCCCCAGATGTCGAATAGTGGCAAGAGCAACGGCAGTACGACACTCATGGATTTGGACAACATCGCGAGCAGAAACCAGAGTGGCGTCCAAAACACAGCGCGCGCGCCGCGCGCCGTGTACGCGTGGATTGCCAGCATGACGAACAACATTGCCAACAGATCCTTTCGCCCCGCGAGCCACGCGACGCTCTCGACGTGAACGGGGTGAAGGGCAAATGCGGCCGTTACCAGTAATGCGGACGTCTCGCTCTGAAGGACTGCCCGTAGCGAGCGATGAAGCACTGCAACTGCGCCCAGATAAATGGCGAGGTTGACAATACGCAGCGGCAGCGGCGCGAGGCCAACCAAGCTGGCCTCAAAGAGGTGACTGGTGTCGCGCAGCGGCAAGTACTCAGCTCCCAACGTGAGTCGCGTCGGCAACGATAAGTCAGTCCAGATAGCCCAGAGCCCCCGGAGACTGGGCTCCTGAAAGAATCGATTTGACTCAAGCAGCCATGGGTCATCCCAGTTCAGGAAACCGCCTCCCAATGAGGGCAGGTACGCTAGTGCGGTGCAGATCAGCAATCCAATGAGACCCACCCGCAGCCAGCGTTCATGGGTGAGCACTGGTGTGGCGCCGTCCGGCATACGCGGGCGATTCTAGCAGGGAGTCAACGACGGGGATGTGACTATCTTGAGAGTGTCAGCAAGGGCAGGTCGTAAATGGCTACGGTGCTGATGCTTTTTGGCTGCGAACAAAGAGTGTTAGGTACCGATCACCAATCGCCACGCTCACGGGCGCATACTCGCGCCGAAATGCCTCACTGAAGAACAGCTCCCGATCCCCGGGCAGATAGGGGAACCAGCGCGCGAACCAGGCTTCGAATTCAACCTGAGTAAGCCGGCGCTCAGTCAGTAGGGGCAGCCCGAGAAGCACGACATCGGGTCGGCGCGATAGCACGTACTGTGCGTTATGCTTTTCGTGACCAATTATGCCGCGCCCCAACTGTTGACGCCGATGGGCGATGTGCACATCATTGAGTCCCAGCATGTCTAGCGTGCGCAGGCGCGAAGCATAGGGCACAATGCCTGCTGCGTTGGTCGCCAACAGCCATTTTGGATCTATACGGCGTCGGAGCCAGATGCCGACGGCGAAGTAGTCGGAATCGATCCGGCCAAGGGACGCGACCCGTTGCCACTCCGATTGCCGCCTATGGTTGAGTAGAGTGCGAATTGGCAGAAACTGCGCCGTGAACGTGAAGACGACCCACGACGCCACAAAACTTAGCACAATGAGTCGAGGTCGAAGACCCGATCGGCACGAACCCAAGGTGCTTGCTACAGCAACTAAGGCCACTGAACCGAAGGGCAATGCGGGCAAGAAAAGGCGGTTGTAGGCGAATGCATCGCCTCCGACGAGAATCGTGTTGAGAACAGCTGCCAGCACTACTGCTGCTACGATCCGCCACGCCCGCTCGCGGTGGCGGGCAATCGCGAGCCCGAGCGCTGCCACCAAGGGTATCCAGAAGGCATGCGACGTCAAGAAAGCTTCAGTTTGTACGGCGCCTGATTCGAATAGCGACACCGAGGGCGACGCCTTGGCGTAGTATGTGTTTGGCAGGGGATAGCCGTAGTAGAGCCAGCGGGCGCAGAAGAATGGACAGAAAAGCACCCCAAACCCCGCGACCAGTCCAATCGAATCGCGGCGCGCCTTGCCCGCCAGTACTGCCGCCAACACCGCTAGCCAGTAGCCCGCGCCTTCAGGTCGAGTCATTGCTGCCAAAGCGAAGACCAGACCAGCGCCTAAAGCCCGTCGCCGGTTTCCCTCCGCAATTGCGAGCCAAGCCGCCCAGGTCATAAGAGCCGAGAAAGCGGTTGCTTCCATGCCGCTACCCGCGTAGTAGGCCCACGTTCCACTCGCGATTACGGCCAAGGGTGGAATGAGACACCAGGCATTAGGTGTCCGCACCGCGAGCAACACACGCGTTAAGCCAAACGTCAACCAAACGAGTGCCAGGGCTGCGACGACTGACAAGGCCTGTGACACCGGTAAGAGCGGCAACCCAAACTTGGCAACGACCGCCAAGGCCGCCGTCCAGACTAGGCTCGTGCAACCCTCAACACGTTCTCCGATGTTGTAAACGGGGCCAGCGCCCGATGCCCAATGCTCAGCATACCGATAGGTGATGTACGCGTCCTCGAAGGGCGTCAAGTGAGCAACCGCATGCAAAGCCCCCAACCCAAGCAGCAGAATCAATAACAGCCGAATGGTTCGTTGCATGTTCATGACCCGCAGAAAGCAAAACCGCTTACCCTGGCGCGAAAGCAGAAGCAACACAACCGGTTGGAAAGAGTCCCATTGAAGTTCTATCGAGCCCCGGCGGTCGGGCTGTCGCGATCCAAGACGACAATCTTCTGCCAGATTGAGCGCGATAGATTCACTGTCAGGTCTTGGACGTCACTTGCCGCCGTGAGCGCGATGGGGTCGTCGAAATCTTGTACATAAAATGCCGCCACCTTGCCCATGATGGCAAGCATCTCGCTTGCGTAGTCCAAATAGCGATTGAGCTCGAATTGGGTCATCGAGCGTTCAGGCGACGACTCGGTCGACGGGCCCGGTGAAAGCAACCGCTCAGGGTCCTTGGTGAGTTGATGCATGTCAACGATATGCGCGAGCGACCGCAAGGTGTGAAGCGATGTGAGCACGCGCTTGCGCTTACGACGCGTTTCGAGCCCAAGTAGAAAGTAGACGGCGATGCCTGCGAATAGCAGGTTGTTGACCAGTGCTTCGAGACCCTGCAGGAAATCAGACCAACCCTGGGCGCCGCGTTCGACGCGCAGTTGGTTTGCGACAGCACCCAGTACGCCGATCACCAGGAGCAACCCAAGAAACACCAAGCTTCGCAGCAGCCATTGAGGCTGTGCGATCTTCCCCGCTAGCGCAACAGCTTCGCGCGTCACCGTTTCCAGCTCTGCCGCGACCCGGCCGAGGCCTGAACCCGGAAACCGTTCATCAATACGCCGGTGCAGTTGCGCAGAAGTGCGAATGAGATGCCCTGAGTCGAGGCGCCGATACACGCGGAGCAACGTAACTGAATCAAGCCCTCGTTGTTGACCCGAAACTCACCCCGCCGTTAGCGACTCCCACCCCTCAGGCTCTGCGATGCCTGCTTGTCGGGCAAGGAGGTTAGCCCCACTGTCCGCGATTAGGTTCCGATAGTGGTAAAACGAGTCCTTGGGGATTCTGGCGCCTGTTGCGTAGTCTGTATAAAGCAGGCCAAAGCGCTGCTTGTAGCCGTCGGCCCACTCGAAGTTGTCGAGCAGAGTCCAGTGAAAGTAGCCCAGGACATCGACGCTGGCGTCCATGGCCGAGCGCAGCATTGCCAGGTGGCGCGTGAGGAAATCCACGCGTGCGCTGTCGTGCACATGGCCTTCGGTCGAAACGGAATCAAGGCATGAAATCCCGTTCTCTGTGACTACGATTGGCAAGCCGTAGCGCTTGGCCATGAAACGCGGGCCCCAGTGCATGATATCCGGCGTGATCGCCCAGCCGAAAGCAGAACGAGGAGCCTCGGTTGGAAACGTCCAAGTGGCTTGTCGACCGCGGTGTTTTGCGTCCACACGCGGCCCCCAGTAGAGATTCAGCCCCAGGAAATCCAAGGGCTGAGCGATGGCCTCGAGATCACCAGGTGCCGGACTTGGCGCCGCACTGCCGAAGATTTCGACGCAGTTCTCCGGGTAGCGTCCGAGAATCACCGGATCGAGCCAAAAAGCCAAGTTCCATAGGCTGTCATGCGTAACTGCGCAGCTTTCAGAATAGGCGATCGCCACATCCCTCCCCGGAATTCGAAACAGGCAGCGACACGGGCCCTGCAGGCGCAATGCCTATGAATGGCTTCTTGACAGCCCGCGAGCGAATCGTGGCAACCGCGTAGCCGTGACCCAAGAATGCGTGATGTGCGGCGAGCAGCGTCTCTTTCCAGGGCAACAGCAGGCCGGGCGCGTGGCGGCCCCAGTAGTGGCCCTCGCTGATAAAAACTTGTGGCTCATTGTACGTGATCCAGCGCGTGACGCGATCCGACAAGCGGCGCACGACGATGTCAACATAGTCCGAAAACCAGCGCGCCGAATCGCGGCTGAGCCAACCGCCGCGGCAAAAAAGACTCAGTGGATAGTCCCAGTGGAACAAGCACACCCAGGGTTCGATGCCCTTGTCGAGTAGTGCATCGACCAAACGATCGTAGAAATCGAGCCCGCGCTGCTCCACTTTACCTGTGCCTTCAGGAAGCACTCGTGTCCACGCAATACTGAACCGATACGAGTTCAGCCCCAGTTTGGCGAGCCAGGCGACGTCTTCCTGCCAACGGTTGTAGTGATCGCAGGCGATATCCGCATTGCCATTGCCGACGATTACCCCTGGGCGACGTGCGAACATGTCCCACACACTTTCGCCGCGACCATCCTGCTTTGTGGCGCCCTCGATCTGATACGACGAAGTGGTGACTCCCCAACGAAAATTGGCGGGAAACGGATTCAAGGGTTGCCTCGCAACAGCCTTAGCACGCCTTGGTTACTTCGTGTAGTCGAGGAAATTCCCGGTCATCATCAACATCGACAACATTGTCCACGACTCGTCATAGTATTGTCCACCGCACCACAGATTGTTCTGTGAGACCAGACCGTAGACGTCGTCAACGAAGCTCTGGTAGTTCTGCCCGTTCTGTTTGTGCATTGCACCGACACCCGCCGGGCCGATGAACGCCGCTGAAAGGCCGTTGTACGTTCCGCCAGGGTACTGAGGATTGGGCGTGCCGTTGAGCTGATAGCCATCGACGATTTTCGAGGCGTCCCCCTGCGCCGAAAAAAAACTGGTTGTCTTTGCCACGTAGCTGATGGCATCCGTGGAGTCGTTGAAACAGGCGTCAAGCCCGATGCGGAACGGCGTGCGGCATGAGTCATATTGATACGTATGCGGCTCGGTTGGCGAACCCACCCCGCAGTTCGCGGTCGCGCCGGCGCTCGTCGAAAATGCAGGTACCAGGCCATTGCTCTGATTGCCGTTGGTCGCGTTTAGGCTTTGGGAGATGACCTGATACACATCGGCCACTACGCCGTTCCAATTGTTCGATGTTTGACCCGACACGTTTGCGAACGCCCGGTAGTAGGCGGGCGCAAAGTATGAGATGTTGAGACAGCTGTCATTGCCCCAGCTGCTGCCATTTTTGGGCAACAACTTGTTCGTTGTTTGACTGCCGGTGTCGATCTCGAATTTCCAGATATCGTTCAGCAGCTGCTGTGCGTAGGCGACGTACGTCTTGCTGAGGCTACCTTGGCCTCCCCATTGCTTGCTTGCTATGACCAGCGCCCAAGCCATATCCTCGTCGGCGTCTGTGGCCGCACCATTGCCGCTTTGGCCGCCGTTGGCCGTCGTTGCCACAGTGCCGTCGGATGCGATGTACCAATTCATGAGACTCGTAGATGTCGAAGCCGAGCACTGTGTCGGCTGGCATGACCATGTGTGCGCTTGCTCGTAGCGCCACAGATCATCAAGCAGCGACTGATCATTCATGTACACGGCGATGATCATGCCGTAGCCGATGCCTTCGGAAACCGTCGATTGGGTTTGAAGCCCCGGTTCAGCTGGGCGCTTTACTCGTTGACAGTTGCTGCAACTGCTGCCAACGCCGTCACTAGTTACCAAGTCGCTTTTCCAGGCGTTATAGACCTTTAGGGCGTCACAATTCGAATAGGCGTCTGGGTAGATACAATTGGCGGCGCGCCGATTCTGGGGGAACGGGAAACTTGCCGTGCCTTGGCCTCCAACCGCGCAACTCTGGCCACCGGTGGCGGCTCCGCCCATTGCGTTGGCCTGACCGCCCGTTACCGTCCCACCGGTTGAAGCGCCACTCGCCTGAGTCAACCCTCCCGTACTAATCCTGCCGCCGGTTGCGACGGCCCCGGCGAGGTTGCCCGAGCCGCCGTTGTTATTTGCGCCCGCGGTTGGTCGCGCTGACGTCCCGCCCAGGCTCACACCGCCCGTTGCCGACGCCGAGGAGCCAGTAGACCCTGCGCTGCCGCCCGTCGGGCTGCCAACGGCAGACGTACCGCCTTTGTTTGCCGAACCGCCCGTCCCCAACGCGCCGCCAGAATTTGTCATGCTAGTTGTGTGCGACGCCCCCCCGACGCTTGAGGTGCCACCCGTTCCGTTGCTGCCACCACTTGCCACGCTGCCAGCTTGTGAATTCGAGTCGATAACCGTAGCATCATTGTGGCTGCAGCCAGCAAGCAATGCCGATAGGAAGATCTCTGCTGTGAGGTATAAGGTTCGCGCGGTTGGCATAGACGTCCTTTTTCGCACTCTGCTCGAACAAACGCGTGACATAGATAGCACCGCTCACGCGTTGACGGCACAAACGCCTCTCCAACCGAAAAAGTTGTGCAACACTAGAAATCTATGATCGTTTCCACGGCTTGCGAAACCCGTTCAGAGGGGCGAGCCACCGCTGTCCGGTGCGGGTGCCATGTTTGTAGCACCTGTGACATTCTGGCCGATAGCATCATCGAAAAGTCGTGCAGGTGTAGGGCACACCTTGGCCACCTGGGCTAAATTGACGCCATGTACATTGTAGCGATCGGCGAGATCAAGGGTGCGCTCGATAACGCAATCCGTCCGCTTGCGGCTGATCTCGAAACAACGCCCTATGAACTGCGGCTTGTGTTCAATGCAGGCTTCCCCGCAGTCGTGTTGGCCACAATCGACGAAGCGCTAGCGCGGGCCGCCGAAGCAGCCATTCTTCGTCATGGCCACAGGCCGATTCTCTGCGATCGCCGCAACATTGTGAGCAGCGCTCAGATGACGCTGCTTCGCGACTTCAAGTTTTACAACGATGGTCTACTTGCGCAAGAAGGCTCGGACAGGCGTCTTTGCTATGGCGACATCGCCGTTTTGCTTCGCGCGACGCATCGGACTTCCAGTGAGACTACTGAACAGGTGAAGGAGCGCAAGCTGAGGCCAGTCATGGCGATCGCGAGCGGCGGCCTCGTTATGTCAAAGACGACCACTCGGACGGTTACCACTAGCACAGCGAACAGCGAGCAAGTGCTTTACATTTTTCATCGCGATACCACAACGCCCTGGCTGCTGAAGGAACGCTCGGCGCAGTATAGGGGGCTTGGCGAGCAGCTGAGTGTGACGAGTTTCGAGAACTTCAATACGGCGATTCGGGAACTTCGTAAACGTTGCCCTGGCGCGACCTACGACGAGAGACTCAAGACAAGTCGGCCATTGCGCGGGGTGGCTGACGGCATCGAGGCGACTGACATCTACGCCCATCTGCTGGCGACGTTGCTAACGGGAGTTCCTCCCAGCCTCTGAGGCCATGTTTGCCATGCCATCCTGAAACGCCGATGGCCCATGTTTTAGCTTCGCATTGACGATCGGCGCGTTCGTCTAAGTTTCTTGATTGTGTTGGTCGCTTGGACCCCGGCCCAAACGACGGCGTATCCAAAGCTTTACGCAAGTCGGGAAAACTTGACTCAACTCTTGGATTCACGGAGGCGGCCTACGGCTAAGGTCACGTCTTTGCCATTGACGTTGGTTCCCTGCGCCTTGAAATGCTTGATAGCGATGCCGGTTGCCTGCCCCGCGTTGGCTGCCTTCAAGACGTCGTCTTTGATGGGCGCCATTGCGGCGACGATTTCATCGACGCTCAGCGACTTGGGTAACAAATCAGCCAGCGTCCTGTTCTCGAGCTCGAGCGCTGCTTTACCTGCCTGGTCCTCAATCAGTGCAAGTGATTCCTGATTTGACTTGATGAGCTTGCGCAAAATGGCCTGGGCCTCTTCATCGCTCCCAGTACTTCCCGCGCGTGCTGCTTGAGTGGTGATTTCACCGACCGCCACGCGCAGGACTTCTTTCTCGACCACTCGACCCTCTTTCATTGCCTTGAACATTCGCGCCTTGATCTCATCGAGTAGCATTGGGTGTACCTTTCAAAAGATTGCCTGAGGCAATCATTGCCTTTCTGGGCGCTGGCGCAAGGCCTAGCGCCCTCACGGCGACGACAGGCGTTTCCGTGCCGCTGAAACCAAAACAATCTCCAGGAGTTTGCGACGCGGTTGCTTTGCTTTCACAACCCCTGTAACATAGCTGATTTCATGAAGCTGCTGCACCGCGCTGATCTGTACATCTGGTCACGATTCGATGAAGCACGTAACATCGATTTTCATTCTGTGTTGTGGGTCCGACCCGAAGGCAACGTTGCCGTTGATCCCTTGCCGTTGAGTGACCATGAGCGAGCCCGGTTGATCCAATTCGGAGGAGTGAAGCGTATCGTGATCACCAACTCGGACCATGTGCGCGGTGCGGCGGCGCTGCGCGAACTGACGGGCGCCAAGATCTACGGACCCAAGGGCGAACAATCGGCGTTCCCTATTGATTGCAATGGCTGGCTCGCCGACGGCGACGAGCCGGTGCCCGGCCTTTTGGCGCTGGCCATGGAAGGCTCGAAAACGCCGGGCGAGCTCGCCTTGCTGCTCGATCAGACTACGCTGATAACTGGCGACATGGTGCGGGCCCATCGAGCCGGTGCCCTCGAGTTGTTGCCGGATCGCCAACTCTCAGACCCCCGGCTTGCGCTAGCGTCACTGCGGCGGTTGGCAAACCTCTTGGCGGTGCAGGCAGTACTGCCTGGTGATGGCTGGCCCGTCTTCCACGATGGCCACCCGCTTCTGTCAGAACTGCATCGCCAGCGGAAGTTATTCGTTGATCCAATGAGCGGCTAGCCAGCGGGAATGCTCCCAGCCGGCGATGTTGCTCGTGCGGCAGTGGGCCTTGTTGCTTCGCGGTGGCGACAGGAGTTCAACGTAGTGCGTCCACACGAAGCGCTTGACATGCAGACGCCTGCGTCCCTGTATCGACCCAGCGAACGACCTTACCCCAGCACACTGGGGGCCCCTGAGTATCCTGACCACTTTGAGATTCGCCGAGTCAGTCACAACGGAGCCATTTGCGTACGTGAGCGCCAAGTCGTATTGAGCACTGTGCTGTATCGCGAGTGCGTTGGGCTCGAACCTATCGACCCAACGTTTGGCCGCCTTGGCGGTTCATAATCCCGCTCCCAGCGAGTGCGCCAACGCGAACGTTCGCGATTCTCTCTCGACCCGATTCGCGAGCCTGTTACGTAATCCTCGCGGTGCGGGCGATTTCCGTGCGACGACGCAGCCTAGACGGTGTCATTTAGTCAAGCCTCGAACTGCTACGGTCGCCAAGCGGAGCACTCGGGTGCGTGCAGGGTAGTTTTTGTCTTCTTTCGGGAAGGGAGTCGCTAATGGTGAAGCTTCATTGGGCTGTCTCAAGTTACACTCGCGCACTGGGCGCATTGTTCGTCGGAGCCGCAACTTTGTTGCCGGCCTGCAGTGGTCCGGCAAATTCTGCGGGATCGAATTCCAAACATGAAGAGGTGGTTGCCGCGCAAAGCGCGCTGACCAACATGAGTGGTGGAAGCCGAATCCTATCGGATTTCGATCCCTCTTATGCACTCAATGCCGTCGGCGGAGCGTACGACGGCGGTCCCGTTCAACTCTGGCAAGGCTGCGAGAAGTCAAACCCAGATTGCAACTGGATACTTCGCGACGGCATGATCGTCAGCGCCAACGACACCACACTTGCCATTCGGCGCAGTGGCGACGATTTGTCGGGGCTCACGTTGAACGGCAGTTGCAGTCCGGACAACCCGGATTGCACCTGGACCTGGTCGAAAGGTATGTTCATCAACACGGCAGATTCCTATCCTATGAATGCCTGGTTAAGCCCGCACCAGCCCAACCCCAGTCCGCTCGTGTTGAACAGTGCCTGCGACGCATCCAACGCCAACTGTACTTGGACGATCGAAAGTGCCCACCTCACCAGCGCCACTGACCCGCGACTCGCCATCGGAACCTCGGCCACACCCGGTGAACAGTCGCCCGTTAACCTGCTTTATTGTCCCTCCAGCAACGCCAATTGCACCTGGACCTTCAAACAGGGCCTGATGCACAGTGATGCCAATCCGGCGCTCAATGTCAACGCCTTGAACGGCGCAGGCCAGGGCACGGAGCTTCACGTAGTTTCCAATTGCGATGCGAGCAATACGGACTGCACATGGACCCTGCGTGGGGGACTCATACTTAGTGATAGCAATAACGTGGGCGCTCCGTTCGCGGTCACGACGCACGGTCCAACGGCGGACGTCACGCAGCTCACACTCACCGAGTCGAGCGAATGGGGTACAACCTGGGGTACTCCGGCCTGCAAATTCGAAGCAGCACCGGCAGCCGTTGGCTGGTCCAGCGGGACAGCGCCCACGGCTCAATGGACCGTGATGATACTAATACCTCCGCCCGATAGCGACGGCGCCCTGTACAATCTGGCCCAATTCGCCGAGGCCGGTTCGAGCGACAACGTCAATATCTTGGCCCTACTCGGCACGCACTCTGACTACGATTACGCTAACGGTCACCTGCCCTTGTACCGGGGCCACGGCGTATACCTACGCATCAATAAGTTCGCTGACCCTACGGTCTTGAAAGACGTGGGCATAATTCCGGGTTTCGGCAGCAATACGACGCCGAACTCGATCAGTGATTTTGCCAAGTTTGCCATTAGTCACTTCCCCGCTGCCCATTATGCGCTGCTTGACGTGGGCGAGGGAGGCGGCTTTGCCGGAGCCAATGGTCTTTCAATTCCTAACGGCGACTATGCGACGGCTCTTGCCGCCATCACCGCTCCACAATCACAAGGAGGCATTGGGGCAAAGCTGGATATCGTGACCCACGACGCCTGCATCATGGGCGCCTGGGAAGTTGCCGCAGCGACGGCCCCTTATGCTAACTTCCTAGTGGCGTCCGAGCAGTTTGAATATGCGGTGGCGTGGGCATACGGGCAATTCCTCTCGGCCCTGGTTCAACAGCCAACCATGTCGGCTCGGTCATGGGCTACCCTGATGGTCGATTGGTTCACTCCACGTTGTCTGCTCCAGAACAACTCGGACGGTTCCCATTCCACGAATTCGGCATTGAGTCTCACCGATCTCGGCCTGAGTCTTACTGGAACAGCGGGACTCACTGCGGCCGTGTCCTCACTGGGTGCGGCGCTCAATTCACCCCGATTCTATGACTGCGTCGAAGCTGCACGAACGCAGCCAGGCGCCATTTCATTCACATACTACTATCCGATTCCGGCGGGCCACGGTGCGCAGGAACTTAGCGATCTCTACGACCTCGCTGGGAGAATCGGTACCAGCTGTTCGTTCGACCCCACCGTGGTCACAGCGGCTGCGGCCGTGCAGCAAGGCGTTACGAACACCGTTCTGAGGATGAACTACGATCCGGGTCCGACCAACCTCCCCCGGGGGCTATCAATCTACATCCCCGGCAAGTGCACCTCCGCCTATCCATACTACTACTACTCGAGCACGTATCCCGGCGCTCTGTGGGCCGTGCAAACGCAGTGGGACGATTTCTGCGGGGTTTTGCGCCGCGGCCTGAGACCATGACGGCGGATAACCGAGCTCAGCCGCCAACGGCTCTGACCGCGACGACCGGCGCTAACCAATCGGTGACGCTCAACTGGAACCCGTCAAGTACGCCCGGCGTGACATATACGGTTCTGCGCAGCACCACTCCAGGGCTGCCCAACGCAAACACCATCACGGTCGGTTCAGGCCTGACAAACACCAGCATCGTCGATAGTGGTCTCAATGCCACCACGAGGTATTACTATGCGGTTAGCGCGCAAGTCTGCGGGACATCGAGTGACTTGACGCCAGAAGCGTCCAGTGGACCCCCTACGGTGACACTCACGGCGCCGGCCAACAACCAGATTTTTGCTGCACCCGCAACCATTACCCTTACCGCCAACGCGACGGATTCCGATTTGGGTGACTCGATCATCCGAGTAGAGTTCTACCAGGGCAGCACTCGGCTCTACACTGACACCACAGCACCGTATGGCTACACCTGGTCGGGGGTCGTCGCGGGCAGCTACTCATTGACCGCCAAAGCGTACGACGCCGGTGGATTTGCGGCGACTTCGGTTGCGGTCAACGTGACTGTCAGCAACGCCCCCGTGGTGACTATCTCCGCGCCGACCAACGGCGCGACGTACACGGCTCCCGCGACGATAACCATCAGCGCAACGGCCAGCGAAGCCGGGGGCACCATTAGCAAGGTAGAATTCTACCAAGGCAGCACTCTGCTTGGCACAGATACTACCTCGCCATACAGCTACAATTGGACAAACGTTGCTGCAGGCAACTACGCGCTCACGGCCAAAGCCTATGATACGCAAAATAACAGTACGACCTCTGGTGCGGTCAACGTCACCGTCAACTCCGCCAAGCGCCCGGTGGTTACCATCACCAGCCCAACCAACAACACTAGCTACACCCCGCCCGCTAGCGTCAACATCAGTGCCACGGCCAGTGAAACGGGTGGCACCCTTAGCAAGGTCGAGTTCTACCAAGGCAGCACGCTGCTCGGCACCGACACTACATCGCCGTATAGCTACACTTGGACCAACGTTGCTGCAGGCAACTACGCGCTCACGGCCAAGGCCTATGATACGCAGAATAACAGTACGACCTCTAGCGCGGTCAACATAGTGGTCGGCGACCCGTGTTCTGGATATTGTACGCCCTGGTTGGTCAAGCCGCTGGGGCAGTCCGGCAGCCTCGGAACGGGCGCCATCTGCCATGAAATCGTCGCCAATATGTCGGGTGGTAACTGCAGCACCATGACGAACCGAACATTCGAGCTCAACGGGACTACCATGACCTGCAACAGCCAGAACTGGGCCTCACTGCCAGCGAAGCACAATGGCGGCTATTGCATCCAAGTCACGGCAGGCGGATCGGCCAACGCAGCTTACGCTACGTTCTGACCTATTGCAGGAGAGCGAACGCCGTCAAAGCTGTGCTCATTGGCAGCCGGGTGGTGGCTGGTGAATTGGCGCAAATGATATCGATATTGAGCTCAGTGAGCGCCTGGCCGAATTGTATGACACCGCCGCCACCACAGGGCTCAGACACCCCGGCGCCAATTTGGGGATATTTTTCGTCGCGCGAATCGTTCAATCGACATCGGGGCTCACGCAAGCCCGGAAGCGACTCTGGAAAGGTGCCCACTGGACTGCCTGGCTGAAACGGGCGGAACGAAGCCGCTACGCGGCGGTAAGCTTGAGTAAACGCCAGGCCTGACCATCGTGACTGAAGGGGTGTTCTCCTTGTTTTGCGCGCCTCCACAACGAGACGCGCAAGGAGAATAACCATGGACATTACAATCGTACAGTTCGGTCAGGACCTGGCACGCGCAGGATACACGCAAACCACTAGCAGCGAGTACCTCAAATGCGCCAACGGGTTTGCAGCGTTTTTGGGCAAACCGATAGCGGAGGCTACTCGCGAGCAGGTCCGACAATACGTCGATTCGCTCCCCGAGCGTGGCCTTTCGGCCACGATGCAGCGCCGGACGCTCTGTGCGCTGCTGTTCGTATTTCGACGCACGCTTGGAAAGCCAGAGTTCGTATCGTTCATCAAGCTTGGGCGCAGATACTCCAAATTGCCGATCGTGCTCAGCAAAAGGGAAGTGCATGCGTTACTCGACGCTATTGAGCATCGTCGATACCAAGCAGTGGCGATGGTGATGTACGGCACTGGAATGCGAGTCGCGGAAGCTATCAGGCTCACCATCCGCGACATTGATGCCGAGCGTGGAGTCATTCAAGTCACGCGAGGCAAAGGGGGTAAACCACGTCAGGTGCAGCTCTCGGAATGCTTGTGTCAATGGCTGCGGCAGTACTTGGACCGAGAGCGCCCGCCCGCTCCGTACCTGTTTGCCAACCAGCAAGGACAACTGCCCGCCAAAGCAACCATGCAAAAGGTCCTCAAGCTTGCAGCCGAACAGGCCGCGATCAAAAAGCACGTGACCCCGCATGTGCTGCGACATTGCTTCGCAACCCACCTGCTGGAGGAGGGCACTGATGTGCGCGTAGTTAGCGCACTTTTGGGATACGCGTCGGCTTCGACCACTGCGCGCTATACCCATGTGACCCGCAAGCTTGTTCGACAGACCTCCAGTCCCCTGGACTTGTTACCGCAACCGCGAAGGCGCTAAGCCGTGGCGCCCCGAGCTGGGGCGCCACGCTTCGACTTTGCCGATATCGTCCGCCAGCATCGGGCGGCACTCGAGCAGTCCGTCAGACTCAGCACAGCTCAGCGCCAAGTACTGACGGACATTGCCCTGTGTCGCACATCCGCCCTCGGTGGCCATCTTGATGTCTGTCTGACCTGCGGCTACGAGCATCCGGCCTACAACTCGTGCCGTAATCGGCATTGCCCGAAGTGCCAAGCGCTAGCGCAACAAAGGTGGATCGAGCAGCAACGTCAGCGCTTGCTCGATGTCCCGCACTTTCACGTCGTGTTTACGATGCCGGCCGAGTTGCGCCCGCTTGCCGCCTTTGCTCCCACCTTGATGTTTGGGCTGCTCTTTACCTGTGCAGTAAGCTATCGACAAACCTGCTGCGCGGCTCTGCGCAACTCGGCCGGTTACTTCTTGATGGCCCTTGCGGGAACTCAGCCGAAAATCAGGGGATTGCTCAGGCGTGGTCATCCATCTGACCGATGTGGTCGAAGCCGGCGCAGCATCGCCGAGCGACTGTGCAGGTCACGTAGCCGAAGGACGAACGATTGCGGCCACGTCCCAAGGCCTTAAGACCAAATACCCGCTTAATTTACGCAAACCGCACTCGGCTCGTGGGCGGCTGTCAAGATGCCTTCAACGCGAGCAAGCCTTGGGCTGTTCTACCAAGTGTCATGAGTCTGCCTCGCCTTGTCCGGTCCCCGCCAACAGGGACACAGCCACTCAATAGTCGAGATGACGACACACTGATGGTGCTTGCTCAAACCGGGTCGCGCGAGGCCTTCGCCGTGTTGGTCGAGCGTCATGCGCTACGGATAGTTAGGACGTGTTCACGCCTCGTTTATAACGACGAGCAGGCAAACGAGCTAGCGCAGGAAGTCTGGGTGACGGTCTGGGAGAATCGCTCGCGCTACCGGCCTGAAAGTGCGTTCATGATTTGGCTGATCACAATTGCGCGCAATCGCTGCCGCAATGAACTGCGTCGGTATAGGGTTGTGCATCAGCATGCGCAGGCTGCGTCGGTAGCCGGAACGGAGCCCACCGCTCAACAAATCGATACAATCCTGGTGGAGGAGCGACGTCAACGAGTCCACGAAGCGCTCAAGCAATTGCCAGTTGCGATGCAAGAAGCGCTGCTCATGCGCTACGGCGAGGAACTTCGTTATGATGAGATGACCTCGGTCCTCGGGGCTCAAGGGTCTACGCTGCGTTCGCGCGTCCACCACGGCCTGAAGTTGCTCAAACGCCAATTGGAGAAAAGCCAATGACAAGGACAGAATGCCCAGCGGCACAAGAGCTCGTCCGCTTCGTTGACTTGGATCTTTCCCCTGAGAGCGTGAAGGTCGTAGGGGAACACCTCTGTCGCTGCCAGGCTTGCAGCCAATTGGTTCAGCAATTACGCTCGCTCGTCGGAGATTTGGCGGCGCCAGCTGCAATCCAGTTGGACGTGGCTGCCCATGTTCAGCAGGTGATGCGCCGGCTGGACCGCCAAACAGAGCGACCTCGCCTTTGGTCCACAGCACGGATTGCTGCAGTCACGGCGCTTGCAGCATCAGTCGCCTTGCTGGTTCACGGTTATAATCTCCATGATATTTCGCCCACCAGTACTTGGCAGTCGCGCGGCGGCGCCAGCGTCGAGTCACTTTCGCGCGACGTTGGGGTACAAGTTTACGCGCTGTCCCAATCGCTGCAGCCGGTGCGCCCGGGCGATACAATCAAGATGGATACGGCGCTAACCGCCGGGCTGCGAAACCTGGGTCACGCCTCAGGCTACGTTCTGCTCTTCGCTGTAGATTCCCGAAATGCTGTGCACTGGATCACGCCCAAGTACGCACAGGAAGGCGAGGACCCCCTAGCCACGGAGTTGAAGAGGACTCCGGAAGAACGGATATTGCCAACGTCCGTCGTATTCGATGACATAGCCGAGGGAGCGGTGCGGATCATCACAATCGTGAGCCCGAACCCGGTTCATGTGTCACAAGTCGAAAGTCTTTCAGCGTCGGAACTTGCCCTTGGAAACCTGACTCACCGTTTTCAAGCCGCTGAAGTGCGTGAAATCGCCGTGCGCGCCGAACGCGCCAAACAAGAAAGTACACAATAAACATGCGTTGGGCCAAGTTCTACTTGCTGCTTTTCATAGGCCTGTTTCGGTCTGCCCTGGCTCAGGCCGAACCCGCAAAGCCGAAAGCGACCTACGCGGTCGTAATTGGCAACAATCGGAGTCTTGGAGCACGCAGGCCCGACCTTCACTACGCGGATGACGACGCTGCACGTTACTTCGAGATACTGCAAACGCTGGCCCCCGGACATGTCTCACTGTTGGCGGATTTCGACCGCGACACGTCAGTGTTGTTTTCACAGATTCGCGCCCGCGCGGTCAAGCCAACTCGCGCTGAGCTACTGCGTGTCGGCTCGGCAATTGCACAAAATGTACGGGCCGCTGCGAGCGCCGGTCAAGAGACGCAAGTCTATTTCATCTTCGCCGGGCACGGCGACGTGGATCAAGGCTTGGGCTTCATAGAACTTGCAGATGCGCGTTTCACTTCGAGCGATCTAGAAGCCTGGTTGCGTCAAATCCCCTTCACGCGAGCACACGTCATATTGGACAGTTGCAATTCCTTCTTCATGCTCGGCGCGCGTAAGCCCGGCGGTCGCCACTTCGCAACGCCCGAAGACGCAGCAAGGGCGCTGTCCGCTCGGCTGCCGAACGTTGGCGTCTTCCTTTCGACCAGTGCCGAAGGTGAAGCTTTCGAGTGGTCTGAGATTCAGTCCGGGATCTTCAGTCACGTCGTGCGTTCGGGTCTACTGGGTGCGGCAGACGCCAATGGCGATGGCTCAGTAAGCTACCTCGAGCTTGCGGGTTTTGTCGAAACCGCAACTGCCGATGTACGTAATGCCAACATGCGCCCACACATCTATGCGCGCGGCCCTTTTTCCCGAGACGATGCAGCGATCGCCGACCTGCGCGGGCTCAGCGATGCGCGGCGTTTTCGACTCAGTGATGCGAAGACGTTACGCATTCGCCTGCGTGACAAGGAAGGTTTGCCGATACTTGACGCCAATGCTGAGCCCGGCATGCAACTCAACCTAGCTTTGCCCGCAGCCTGGGCGCGCGGGGCCATTGTGGAGCGCACTAACACGAGCCACAAGCCGCCCACCGAACTTAGCAGTTACACGGTGCCCGAGTCGCCAGCGCTCGTTGAACTAGCACTACTCGAGCCGGTGACGGCACGCGGCGAGTCGCGCGGACCCGCCGAAGTATTTCAGAACTTGTTTGCGCGGCCTTATGGTCCCATAGCATTGGCCAGTTACACTGCCGCACGCACGTCGCAGCCGCCGCAAGTGTACGGCGTGTCGCGTGACGATACTCGACGCATGGACCTCGTGCTGACCGAGATTGAACGGGCAGATAGGAACCAGCGCATTTTGGCGGGTGCCGCTGAACTCGGTGCGGGCGTCGTAGTGACAGTCGCTGGCGCATCGGAGTATTATTTCAATGATCGGCTCTCGGGTGAGACTCGCAGCAATGCCCATGTTTCAGGCGGCCTCTTCATGGTGCTCGGTGGGCTGAGCGTGCTCTATGGTGGTTACGAACTCGCCTTTTCTCGCAGCGCCGGCGAGAAAGCAGCCACTGACTTTCGAACCGTCCTTAGATTGGGCGGCGACACGGCGCAAGCCTTTGCGCTGGCAGACGCACGTCTACAAGAGCTGGTCGTGCGCGAACGGCGCGGCCGTTGGGCGCGAGGAATTTTAGGAGGCATCTTAGCGGTCTCATCGGGTTCCGCCATCGCCTGGTACGAGCTCTCGCATTCCACGGCTGACGACCGCTACGACTGGCGGGTTGTTGGTGGGGCTGGCGTTGCGCTGGGTGGCTGGATACTAGCAAGCTCTTTGCTGATTGAGTCCCCGGCGGAACGCCTTGTCAAGATTTGGCACGACGATCCGAGCCTCACCCAATTTCAACCCACTGTCAGCGCTTCGGCTCATGGAGCAACTTTCGGCCTAACCGGATTGTTCTGAAAAAGCGCCGTGCGCCTTCAACGCGAGCCGCGGGTGAAGTGTTCACGGTATTGAAACTGACCCAGTCATTGGTCCCGCCTTCACGAACTAGGAGTCACGTCATGCGAACGCAAAAGCTTGCATTGCCCGCGGTCTCAGCCGCAATTCTCAGAATCATCGCTGGTTCCTGTCTCGGTTGTTCCGGTGACGACAAACCCGCGGATCACGATGCCGACGTCGTTGCGCATATTCAAGCACTGATGCAGCAAGAACAGGTTCCAGGCCTCGCAGCGGCCATTGTGACCCGAAACTCGATTGTTTGGGAGAGGGCTTTCGGTTACGCCAATCTCGATCCCAAGCTTGTTACGACGACTGACACGCCATTTGCACTCGCCTCCGTTAGCAAGGCGGTACTCGGGGCAGCCGTGATGAAAGCCATTGAGCAGGGGTATGTGACGCTTGATACCGACATCAATTCCGTGGGCCTGCCCTTTGCCGTTGACAACCCCAACATTGCCGACGCGCACGTACAGCTCCGGCATCTCGTCACGCACACCTCGGGGATTCTTGATGACTTTGACGCTACGAATCTCTCCGGTAGCTATACATGTTCGTACTATGTGGAAGCTGATAGCTCGCCCCTTGCCGCGCTATTCGCGCCGCCGACGAATTGCCCGAACCCCGCAATCACGGATTTGACCGCTTTTCTCGAGGCGTACCTGGTAAAAGATGGTGCGCTGTACTCAGCCACCAAGAATTATGCCGCTGACCCGCCCGGGACTGCATGGAGTTACAGCAATGTTGGGGCCGCCTTGACCGGACGTGTTCTCGAGGCTGCTGCTGGCAAGCCCCTTGATAAAGCGACCGCGCAATGGCTATTCAACCCTTTGGCAATGCGAAACACGCACTGGCACCGCTCTGATTTTGTCGACCCAAATGCAGTTGCTACAGAGTACATTGCTTCTCAAGGTGCGCCGATCGAGCTGCCGGCATACAGTCTTGCAACGTGGCCGGATGGTGGCCTTCGATCGAGCGCTCATGATCTTGCGACCTTCGCGGGAGCCATGCTCAACGGTGGCAGCTGGCAAGGAACGCGCGTCCTGAGTGAACAGAGCGTAAAGACAATGCTCAGTGCTCAAACCGACGTCACGACCGACGATCCAACAATGAAGCAGGGGGTGTTCTGGGTCGATCTCAATGGCAACGCTTACCACAACGGAGCAGATCCAGGGACGGCCACCGTAATTGAGCTCGATCCAACTCGTACGGTGGGGGTTGTCTTGATGATGAACCTTGAGGCCGACCAAAGCGCTATCCAGTCGCTCGTTGACGACTTGATGGCTCTAGGCCATTACTTTGCAGGATAGCGCCTCATCCACTCAAGCGGCGGATTCGGCAAGCAACCCTGCGGGGCCCTCGTTGCCCGAAAGTTCCACGACGATTCGCTTGAGCTTCATTTTTGCGCGAGCCTCGAGCTGTCGAGCGCGTTCCCGCGAAACGCCGAGGCGGCGGCCCAATTCTGCGAGCGACTGGACGTCCTCTTCATCGGCCATGAGCCGGTGTTCAACGATCCAACGCTCACGCTTGTCCAATGCGTCGAGTGCCGCCCGAATGATGGGATTCAACCGGCGCTCGTGTTGGTTGTTGGCACAAGCGTCTTCCTGATTGGTGTCCGGTGAAATCAGAGTTTCGATGCGACTTACGGAATCATCGCCATAGGCGGGCGCATCGAGTGAAAGGTCTCGCGCGTCCAACCGCCCCAACATCTCGACGAGCCGGGGTCGCGATACGTTGAATTGAGCAGCCAGCATTTCTTCCGCGCGGTCGCTGTCTCCAACGAGGTTCGTGATACGTGCGTGTTCACGACGTAGTTTGAAGAACATCTTGGAGCGCAGCGCTCCCGACCCTGCCCCAACGAGACTCAACGACTGAATGATGAAGTTCAAGATGAGCGCCCGTATCCAATAAGCCGCATAAGTTACGAAGCGGTTCCCACGCTCGGGCTCGAACTTGGTAAGGGCGTGCATGATGCCGAGATTGCCTTCGGCAATCAAATCCGTCAGGGGCAACCCGTAGCGCCGATACTTCAAGGCAATTGCAACTACGAACCGCAAGTTGGCTTCCACTAGCAACTCTCCGGCTCGCTGATCATGATGGTCGTGCAGCCGGTACCAAAGTTCGCGTTCTTCCTCGCGCGTCAGCCTGGGGTGCTTAGCGGCTAAGACATTCAAAGTCGGTCCGCACGCATGGCGCCTATCAGGTGACATAACCGAATGCGACAAGTGGCCTTTCACCTTGGCGCCAATTTAGGGATATTTTGGCTCGAGCAGGTCGAGCACGTCTTCATTCCTGAGACCTTTGCCCCCGCTCCGGCTGCAAGCACGAAGCCCTAGTACACGGCTTGGTTCGCCTCAGTACTTCTTCATCAGTTTCATGATGAACCCATGCACCGCATGCGGTGAGAAACCATGGGTAAGGTACATGACGGCACATGTGCCCCTGCGCAGGTGAATGCCGTTAGCTTTGGCCGTGGCCAGAGCCTCGGGTGTGTCTGTTTTCATGTGGAGCCACACGTTCTTGATTCCAGCGTCCGCGGCCTTCTGAACCCAGCTTTGCGATTCTTCCTTCGGAACCTCGATGACAACCGCGTCAACCGGCCCAGGCAGTGCGCTCAAGTCAGCAAACGTGGCATCCTTCTCGACGGTGCTTGCACTCGGATCGACGGGATAAACTGTCTTCTGGTTGTTCTTGAGCGCGCCGTAGGTTAGGCGCGGAAAGGGCCGCTTCGTGGAATGCCCGACGACCGCATATCGTTCGAATTGCCAGAAGGTCTCATAGTCAGAAGGCATGGGGGCTCCTTGGTCGATGTTGCCAGCTGGTGTTACGCCTAAAGGGGCGCACGAGTCAATGTATCGACAAACAGGCGCTAATTCAGGCATCCGCAGATCAACTTGCCGCGACGTTTCCGTGCCGCTGCGGCACAAAAGACGTGTATGCACAGTTGCGAAGTCGTGATAAGTTGAATTGTGCGACTAGCGTTCGACCTGTGTTCAGCTGGAGCATCGTCGTGGCTGTCGTGCTTGACGATGGGCCTTTGCGTGTTGGGTTGCGCGGCGTGCTCGCACTCAAAACGGTCGGTACCCGGAGTCTCGGCATCCGCGCGTTCCAGAGAGCCGGCGTTGGCTGGGAGTGGTCCAAAGCCGGCAAGCACTGGGGCCGCCAAGGTGGCGTCTTCTGAACAGAATCTACTCGGAATCGTGCCTGCGAAGGTTGCGGTTTCATCGGCGGTACGAAACCCACGCGACTTTCCGGAGCACCTCATCGACGCAAACCCGCTCACGGCGTGGAATAGTCAGACGGGTGATCTCGCAGGGGCGTGGATTGCCTTCCGTGTCCCGAAGGATGCACACGTTGATGCCATCGAGCTGACAGCGGGCTACGTGCGCGTGAAGGGCAAGCAGGATCTCTTTACGATGAATCACCGAGTGAAGCGGGTGGAGATTGTGCGCGATGGTCAGCCGCTCAAGTTGGCAGTGTTGGACGTGCAGTCCCGCGTGATGCAACGCGTGCCCCTAGACACTGCCGGTGGCGAGTTCAAGGTCCTGGTGAAGGAGACGTTGCCCGGAAGCGAGGTAAAGTGGCGCGAGGTGGTGGTTTCGGAGTTCCGGGTGCTTGGCAAGCCGGGGAGGGAGCGCAGGGCCCCGAGTGACCGCATTATCGTGTCCATAGGTTCGCTTGATGCCAGACCGCCTGAACCCATTGCGCGCGAGATCGAGTTCGATCGCAGCGCCTTTGCTCCGGAGCACCCATCCGTGGATGCTTTCTGCAAAGAGTGGCTGGTTTGGGCGAAGGCGCATGCCGCAGCACAGGTTGCCGAGACTGAGCAGTGGAATGACGCCGCGCCCGTTGCCGAACCGCTTTGCTCCGAGGTGCGCTTGCCACCGCTTGAAAATGCAGCATCTCCGTGGACAGGCGTGAAAGGCGTACGTATGGCTTGGGCATTCAACGACGCGACGCGTCTTTTCGTCGTAACTCCGAAGGGGGTCCGCATGACGCCCATCTATTTCGACGATCAGCGCGGTAACCCCATGGGGTGCCCGTCGATATGGAGTCGCGAACACCTCGATCGCCTGCGGGTCGAGAGTGGATGGCTCATCGCTACCATCGACGGAACGGGACCGAGCAACTTCGACCAAGAGACGCAAGTGCAAACGAATATGTACCAACGCGGCGTTGCCATGTGTCGCATGGCAGGCACGGAATTTCACTGCCTTGAGCTCAACCCGCAGTACGACCCATCACTCGCGGCCAAGACTTGGCGCACCACCGTCGGCCAATTTCATGGCCCCGATAACGTCCCCTGGGAGCGAGTGGAGGACTTTCACGTGAATGAAAAGGGGGAGATTTCGCGCATCCGCATTCGGTGAGTTCTCCTTCCGTTGATGGCGTTGCCCTGTCTTGATTGAACCGCCCCCGTGGGACAAGTTACCTCGCGCGGCTAAGCAAACCATTGCGCCAGGCGAAGTCTGGATGAGGAGGAAGTGATGTAGATAAAGCTGAAACTTCATAAGGGACCTAGTGGGTAGCCAAACCCACCTCGCCAAGGCTGACCACCAGCGGGAAGCGAGTCTTGGGCGGCCCGACGAGTGCGAAAGCGCGAAGGACGGCCGTTAAGCGTAGACAGCGAGTGAACAGGCCGTGTGATTGAGCCCCGAAATTTAGCTCATCGTGAGAGCCGACGTATTTGGTTTCGCGGAAGGCAACAACCGAGCGCCACGAGGCGGCGAGACAGTAACCATGATGTGGATCGAGGCACCGACGGGGCGCTACGGCGTCCAGGCGAAAGCCGCCGGTAACAGCAACTCCCCGCATCTTCGGTCATCCTCAAAGGTTAGGCGCAACGGACTCACCGGGGTCTGTGAGCAGGGCATGAGCACGAAGGTCCCCCAGAAACCTGGGATACCCGGACGAACCCATCGCGAACAACGACGGTACCGCATAGCGGAGGGACAACCGATGCGAGGCGGGACAGGCGTTCGGGAGTCGGAGCACCCCACTGTACCGATGAAGCAGGGACAGCAGACCGAGCGACCCTGCAGAGGGAAGGGGGTGCCTGGTCACGGAACCGTTGGAGGGAATGATGAAAGAGACATCGGGCTCTACAAGCATCTCAACGAAACTTGAACGGATAGCGAAAATGGCAAAGTCGATGCCGGGGGCACCACTGAGTACCCTTGCGCATCACATCGACATCGTGTGGCTCCATGAGGCCTATCGGCGCACCCGCAAGGATGCGGCGGTGGGAGTGGATTGCCAGACAGCAGCCGAGTACGAAGCGAATCTCGAGGCCAACTTGAATTCGTTGCTCGACAGGGCAAAGTCTGGTGACCATTATCGAGCTCCGCCAGTGCGACGAGTGTACATTCCGAAAGGCGGCGACAACACAAAGATGCGGCCAATCGGAATTCCGTCCTTTGAAGACAAGGTGCTTCAGCGGGCGGTTTCCATGGTCTTAGAAGCCGTTTACGAGCAAGACTTCTTGGATTGCTCGTATGCCTTCCGACCTGGGCGCTCGCCCCATCAAGCGGTGCAAGCCGTGTGGAAGCAAGCGATGGCCATGGGCGGATGCTGGGTCTTGGAAGTGGGCATCGAAGATTTCTTCGGGTCACTCGATAAGATGAAGCTACGTGAAATACTTTGCCAACGGATACGCGACGGGGTGCTAGTGCGCCTCATTGGCAAATGGCTGAATGCGGGTGTAATGGAGGAGGGATGCCTCTACCATCCTGAAACCGGAGTACCCCAAGGCGGTGTTGTTTCACCAATTCTTTCAAACGTCTACCTGCACGAAGTGCTTGACCAGTGGTTTGCAACCCAGATTCGACCGCGACTGAAAGGTCGAGGCCATCTGACGCGATTCGCTGACGACTTCGTCATGACGTTTGAGCGAGAAGAGGACGCACGTCGAATGCTGGACGTACTACCGAAGCGATTCGGCAAGTACGGGCTGCGCATCCATCCCACCAAGACTCGGCTGATACGATTCCACCCGCCGTCGTCGCCCTCGAACCCGCAAGGAGACGAGAGTCAACGGCAGCGGAGTTTCGATTTGCTGGGCCTTACGCTTTACTGGGGTCGGTCCAGGAAAGGCACATGGGTGGTAAAACGAAAGACGATGAAATCCCGCCTTCGGCGCGCTTTGCTCCACATCACTCAGTGGTGCAAAGAAAACCGACATTTGCCGGTGAAGGAGCAATCCCAGGCCCTCAACAAGATGCTCAAAGGCCACTACTCCTACTACGGAGTGACGGGAAATATCCGGGCCCTAGAGCTTGTATGCGACGGGGTCAGGCGCATCTGGCACAAGTGGTTGGGACGTCGTTCCAACCGTCCATTGCTCTGGGAGCGGATGGCCGTAATCTTGAATGTGTTCCCACTTGCAAGACCGCGAATCGTCCACTCGGTGTACCCACGCGTAGCGAAACCGTGACCTGACGAGCCGTATGCCTTAATTGGGCAAGTACGGATCCGTGGGAGCCCCGGGAAGGTAACGACCTGGGGCCACCCGGCAAGTCTGTCCAGATACCTAGCGTGCGTCAGGTGACATAAATCCCGACCGCGAACAATTGGCGTCTCATTCTGGCGCCAATTTTATTTTGGCTGTCAGTCTTGGGCATCCTCCGCTCTCCTGGGCTTGCCAGGCTGGGAAGTAACCGGCGCGAAAAAGATCCGAAATCTCACGTTCTTCGGGAAGTCCCACGTGGACGGGACAAGAAGAATCAGGCACTATCCATCTCATAATGGCCGACCTGAAAATCCTAACCGATGATCACGCACTGCTCGGTTCGCAGGTTAATCACGTGATGTCACTCTTGAAGGCTTTCGCTGAAGGGCAATCGGAAATCACCAATTTGCAGATTGAAGTCCTACGGCAAACCGACATGTTACAGAACCAGCTCGCCGAGCACTTCGCATTAGAAGAAGTGATGGCATTCCCACACTTGGAAGATGAACATCCCGAACTCGCGGCGAGACTTGAAGGTTTGCTTGTGCAGCATGACTATATCCTGGACACGTTTGAGCAGTTCTATGCGGTGCTCAATGAAGAGCCCTCAACAGAAAGTCGTGCCGAAGTGCTTGCCAGAGGCACAATTTTCGAGAAAGCCTTCGAGCAACATGCCGCTGCAGAATCCGGTCTCTTGAACGAGCTCGGTTCGCTTGTTGCTGTCAACCCGGACAGCAAGTAGAAGTGAGAACACGGGTTGCTGGGAAGGCGGCATTACCACGATCGAACACACGGCCATGGTTGCATCGGCTAAGGGTGATATATTGCTAAGATACTGATATGAAAACGGCACAGTTAGTTCGAAATAAGACGAATCCAACAGCCGTATCAAGACCCCAAGCTCTGCTTTGGATAGCATTGCTCGCCAGTTGCGGTGGCAAACTTGACTCCCCCATCGATGGTTCGGGCCAGACTGCGGGAGGATCATCATCCACCACGGGAGGCTCGGGTTCTGCCTCGGGTGGTACCACTTCTCTCAGTGCCCTTGACACTTGTTCGAGTGATTCGGACTGCATGATCTGCCAGTGGTCTACCGCACCGGCAGATTCTACGCAGTGCAGTTCGGGTTGGTATTGCTGTTATGGAGTTCCCCTAACCCAAGCAAGGTGCAGTTCAAATGAAGCAGCCTGGACTACGAATTGCCCGAATACTAATCAAGGGCCTTGCCCTTGTGCCTACGAGGTCTGCACTGTGGTCTGCGTAAACGGTCAATGCACGGGCTCTTGCGGGCCTCCCCAGAACCAGTGACTTGGGTGCATCAAAGCAAGTTAGGCCTCTCCAAGTCGTGCCTGTTCGACCTGACTAACCAGTCACTGGAGCCACAAGAGGTGGTTCGTGAATCACAAGAATTCCCCACGTCCGCCAAGCCGCTTGGTATCACTCGGTCTGAATGCTTGCCACTGTCGTTCGAAGTCAGCAGGCCCTCTACCAGATTGAGGCATTGGAATCCTGCCGAAAGCATAGACCGTCGCAGTCCTGACGTCACCCAATAATTGCGCTACTCTTGAGCTGTCATGCTTCGATGGGTGCTGCTTATGGGGCCGCTTCTTTTCGGTTGCTCACGTTCCGACGGTTCTTGCACATCACCACCGTGGACAGAATGCATCTCTCGGGACCTAGCCTGGTGCGAGGCATTGGGCCAGGTTGTGACCCAATCCGATGCTGACGTGCCCGACGGAGGCAACTCCTGCCAGCCTCCTGGGTACCGTCATCCATTGGTTATCCCGGACGACGCTGGCGTTTTGGAAGGGTGCCCGAGTCCAAGTCAAATGACGTACTGGATACGAGACGGATTCATTACCGATGCTGGAACGATAACTGACGGTCAGTGTTGCTACCCAGTGGAGAATCCATGTGCGTAGGCAAGGACTGGGAGAATGGAAGGGTATCATCGATAACCGAGGGCCTGAACCTTGGTGATCACTATGCGACTTGCGGTCTTCTTGGCCGCACGCACGTAACCCCACCAGACCTACATTGGAAACAAACGTGCCAGCTGTTCACAATGGCTGCAATCCGATACTCGAAATTGCCGAGGCACCAACAGCTCAGCGGGCGTAGAATATAGGAAGTCCCGTCCGAGCTTAGAGTGATCCTCGTGGGCGGGCCGAGGAATTATGGACAAGCGTTGGTATCCGGTAGCCTTTTCGGTCGTGATGGTTGGATGCAGCGGGGACGTGGACAATGGCCACCCAGGTGCAACTGGAGGCTCACCGGCAGCTTTTTACGGCATAATGATCACTACAGGTGGGTCGCGGGGGATCGATGCAGGCATTCCAACAGCAACTGGAGGGTTTAGTTCCGTACCCTACTACGGAGTCATTTCGCCCATGGGTGGTTCAAGTACTACTGGTGGAAGTACTAGTATTGACGGTGGAACTCCGGCGGCAACTGGTGGTGTCGTCATGTATATGTATGGCGTGATGCGTATCGTTGGGGGAGCGAACCCGTCGGTGTCTTGAAATATGATCCCCTGATATTCTGACCGGTGGCTTTGCTCTGATAGAACATGGACCTGTGCAGATTGTGGGCGGCTCAAGCAGCAGTTCGGGTGGAACCACCAGTATGGGAGGTACTACTGCAGCCGATGGCGGTACCATTGATGGCGGGGCTCCGTCGGAGACTGGTGGGTACCCCATAATCGTATACGGCCCTCCCATCCCGTGACCCCGACGGTTCTTGAATTGTGGTCAGTGCGAAGCCATGACACCCCCAAGCTGACTTGAGCTTCTTATTTGTGTCGGAGTTGAACTAGCCAGCATCGCCACCCTGGGCGCTCAAATTCCAAGGGTTTCCGGACGTGGTGTATTTCTGACAGCAACCCCCCGGAAGGGTAATTGCGAAGGATTTCTGTAGAACCTCTCCATTTTCGAGTTCGAGGTGAACATCACATTCCCCGACACTCCAAACATCAATGTCGTATTCAAGGGCATCAGGCTCAAAGGCATTCACCGAGTCCGCAGACCCCAAATTGCTGCTGACATGGGCATTCTCACATGCGGGGCTTGCTACTACTGCTTCCACAGGCCATCGCCACAAGGGGAGCCAGTGCTAGTAACCAAAAGTACTTGTTCATGTTCGATCCTTGCTGGCATAGCCCGTCAGAGGGGACATGCCTCGCCAAACCATACGAAACAACCAGGGGGCATTGTGCTGGCCGCCTCGGCAGTTCACCTATCAAGGCAATGACACTACCTGGCCAGCAAAGAGTATCGGGCCGTCGGGTTCTCGAACAAAGAAGAGGAATGGTCGATCAAACACGATGGTAGTTGGGGGCGGCTGTTCAATTGACATGGTGCCAACGATTACAGCAGTGGCCGCTGCTGCTTCCGTACCTTTCTCGGCCACGGCAACGTATACCTGTTGCAGAACGTCCTTCACGAAGACCGGCTCCTGTTGGGTAATGCCGCTCAGGTTGCAGGCGCTTCCGTCGAAGAGGGTTGTCATTCCGAGAGTCTGAAGGGTTGGCTTCCATGATACTGTGGTACCGGTGAGGGTAAACTTCGGTAGTGCTAGGCCCACCTGCTGTTGCTGGACCGTGGCATCGAAATTTGAGAACCAAGCAGCATTGAGACTCGCCTTCACGGTGTCGAATTGGCCTGAGTCAGGCAGTATTGCCGTCATTACGAGCGTTCCGCCGTAGTACGGGATATCAACCGCTGCCCAACCTGTCCCCGAAGCATAGTTGAGGTTGAGAGTAGAGCTCATGAAGTCGGTCGATGTATTCCCGTTGACTCCGTTGAAGGCCTGAGCTTTCGTCTTATTGGGATCGAAGGCCGTCAGCCAGGATGCATTGAGGTAAAGGGCATCTACGAGGACAAGTCGAGTTTGGCTGTCCAGCGAACCTGGGGGAAGCAATTTCGGAATCAGGTTGTTCGTTTCACTGGCTACCCAATTGTTGATCTCGGTAGTGGCCCCAGTTGAATCGGAAACGAAGTCTACCAACTCAACACCGCTGTCATAATTGGTTGCAAGATTATCCAAGAAGGGCTGTTGGATGGTCAAACCCTTCTGAACGAAGACATCGTTGGCTAGGTTGAGAGCAACCTGCTTTCCGGCGTCGTCTACGTGTTCCATGGGTTGAGCACTTGCCTTGACCCCTTGTTCCAGCCAATTCGTGGCTGCCTGAATGTCGGGAAGGGCGACATCCGGGTACAGAACTGTCTTCATCTCATCTGCCGTTGACCCCTGGGCACCATCGGCTGTCATCGTAAGTGCTATAAAGCTGCTCACTGGCGATGTGGCGAAGTTCTGGCCACTTGTTGCCAGGTTTTGAAGAACGTTCAAACCAAAGTCGTTGAGGTCACTGGTGACTGCCTGTTGAGTAGCCACCGTCACGCTGGGGTTCGAGTTATATGCCAGTGAGGACTTGATCTCTCCGGGTAGAGAAGATTGCCCAGAATTGCCACTACCGTTGGTGCTTCCGCAGGCCATCGCCACAAGAGGAGCTAGGGCAACTATCCAAGAGTAATTGTTCATGTTCGATCCTTGCTGGCATGGCCCATTCGCAGGGGACATGCCTGTGGCAGATAGCCAAAAGCCACAAAACCAAATGTAGCACGGTTCGTGCCAAATGGTCTGGTGCCGGCTCAACAGCGTAGGCTCTGCTGCAGGCGAATTTGAAGGGCATTTATTGGAGATAGCTATTCCAGGAAGTTGCAAGGACATTGTCGGCCGGTATGGCACGTGTGACAAACCCGTCCAATGCAGGGCCGACCGGTCACGGTCACCACGAGTGCTCAGTTGGATTGGGTGCGGTCGGATGCAGATTCCCCACTTGGTACCGCGGTTGCCACTAGCCGTGAGTTCGGTCAAGGTTGTTGCTAGAGAGGCTCTCTCGTGGGGGATTCAATCACAAACTTCGGAATCGGTCTTGCCTTGCTAACTCTACTCGGGTGCAAGGATAACTCGACTTGCGTCCCGAGTTACTCAGGACCAGACGCTTCGAATGATCTGACTTGTGTCTCTAGCTACTTTTTTAGAACCGTGACGGACCCGCAAGACTGTTATTGCTCCCCGTGTCCCTACGCCCTACCAGCTTCGCAAGCCCTCGCCAATGAACAGCAATATAAATGCTTCTGCGGTGATCGGGCCACCTTTATGGCTGCGCATGGTTGCTCGCTAAATGCGGCATGTCTTCGAGCGGCAGCTGTGAGTGCTTGCGAACCCTCGGCGGTGGATGCATCGCAACCAGAAGCTCCAACTCAATCAGCACCAGATGCTGCCGTGAATGCAGTAGTCATTGAGAATGATCCTCTTTGCCCTGCTCCTAGCTCTACCCTTACCAGTTTTCGACAGCCCGTCACAGGACCGCAAGATTGCTATTGCCTAACTTGTCCTGTGTGCTTGCCATCGGCACAGGCGTTCGGCTACGAACAGCAATACAGTGGTTATTGTGGTCTTGATTGGCCGGCAGCCCACGGATGTGAAGCAGTTGCTTGTCCTCCCGGTGCCTCGCAGTAATTTGGGGCAGAATGCCTTTTCAGGACTTCCCTGCGCCTTTCTGAAGCACCCTGGATGAGCCCTGACACAGGAAGCCAGGGAAGTCCCAAAGCGGTCTAGAAAGCAACCAGAACGTTCTGGTCAGAAGTCATGCCCCACGCCAACGGTCACTGTCGGAAGGGCCTCAGCCGAGGAACGTGCATTCATCGAACACCATTGGGCATCACCCGAACACCATGGCCCCTGAGAATGGATGGGTACCGCTACGCCACAGCCCACCGTGAAGCTGAACCCAGACACGGTTCGTACTTCGTAGACGACCTCACCTTGAATCCAGCTGACTCGGCTCCAATGCAGAGTACCTGAGGGGTCTGGCCGACCTTCCCCACTGGAATGTCGATTGATTGGCCGACGCCGGGACCCGTCGGCGGCTAAGACATTCAAAGTCGGTCCGCACGCATGGCGCCTATCAGGTGACATAAATAGTAGGCGATTGCGCGAGTGCGCCGCTTCCGGATGGGAGGCGGCCGTGCCACGACGGGCGCAGTTGCGCAATCGTCCCGTTGGACTGAGCCGATGCGCGGTAGCGGCGTGGCGCTGCTAATGGCTATGCACAAAGAGGCTCCCGGTGCGATCCGAGGGCGACTGTCCTGCACCGTGCGATGAGCGGTTTTGGCAAAACGCGCGGTCGGGCAGGGGCGGATAGTGGTACGAGGTCGGTTGGTTCGACGCGATTGGCAACGCCAAACGCCGGGGGTTCAGAGCTGTTTGCAAGCCGCTCATGCGGCCACCGGTGGTGCCCGGTCAGAACAAAGCTGAAAGCAGCGAGCGACATTCTCGCAGCCGCAGCAGCCAGCAGAGCCGCCAAACCAAATCAACACGAGACCCTCAGCCCGCCGTCCCCCGCCTGCGTCGCGCTCACGGCAAGCGCGCCGTGCGCGTGCCGCCCATAACCAAATCAGAATCAGTGGGCCGGGCCCGACGCGCGGCAGCACTACTGCGCCACGCACTTCTTGTCTGTGTGCCAGGCGCAACCGTCGGATATCTCGCACTTCTTCTGGGTTAGCCCCTCGCATTTCGCGGCAGGTTTTCCTGTCTCCCGAGTTGCCGTAGAGGCGTTGGTTTTGGTGCCCTCGTCAGCCTTGGTCTCGGGTTTCTTGGCTTCGGTCTCGGAGGATTCGGACGACTCAGCCCCGGTGGCTTTCGAGTCAGTGGACTCCCGGTCGTTGTACTGAAAATCTACGCCCGGGGGGCTCTCTGGCGGGCTCGAATTGGCACGTTCGCTGCCACAGCCGACGATTGTCGCCATGACGGCTGTGCACGCAATCGTGAGTTTGAACATGATCCAACCATTTGCTCCTATTGCGGGAAATGGGCAAGGGCAAATTAAAACGCCCATGGTGTGACGGCCCAGTCAACTTCGCGTGGAGTTTTCAGTGACAATATCCCAGTGAATCCTGGGCCTTACACCCACGATTGCGGTCGAGCCGTGGCGGGCTATCCTCAGACAGGTGACGCAGCGAATCATTGTCGTAGAAGACGAACCTGCCATTGCCGAGTCCGTCGCGTATTCACTCGAACGCGATGGGTATTCGGTTGCGACAGCCGCCACCGAAGCCGAGGCCCAACCACTGGTCGAGGCCGCCGATCTCGTCGTGCTCGACCTGATTTTGCCCGACGGAGACGGCATCAACATCCTGCGCAAGCTGCGCCAAACCGGCAGCCACGCCGCCGTGATCGTCCTATCGAGCCGCGACGCCGAAGCCGATCGCATTTTGGCGCTCGAGATGGGCGCCGACGATTACGTCACCAAGCCGTTTTCGCCGCGCGAGGTCGTTGCCAGGGTGCGCGCCGTCTTGCGCCGGACCTCGCTTGCGGCGGGGGTGGATGCCAGCCCGACTCCGCCCCTGCGTGTTGACCGTGACACCCGCCGTGCGCTCGTGCACAAGCAAAGCCTCGACCTTACTCGGGTCGAATTCGACCTGCTCGCGACGTTGTTGGACGCGCCGGGCCACGTCTATACACGAGCGCAATTGATCGATTGCGTCTGGGGCGACGGTTTTGCGTTGTCCGATCGAACCGTTGATTCGCATGTTAAGTTGTTGCGCCGCAAGATCGGCGAAGCCGGAGGCAACGCCGACTGGATCGAGACTGTTCGCGGCGTTGGCTACCGGGTTGTCGATGAGGGGTCGGCGCCGGAGTTTTCGACGTGACACGTCTTCTGGTCGTCGGCTCGGCCTCGATTGGGCTGATGCTGTTTGTCGCATTCGTCGTGGCGCGCTGGCTGCGTTCGCGCACGCACGGCATGAGCGTCAGAATGCAGGTGTTCTTCGCGCTGGCGCTTATTGTTGGAGCGTTCTCGGCAGGTCTTGGCGTATTGGTCGTGGATCGCGTGGAAGCCCGCGGCATGCGGCTGGCGACCCAAGCGGCCGAAGATGAAGCCACGGCGTTGACCGGCATATTGGCGGCCGATATCGCGCGCTCGTCGGGCGATCTTACGCCGGTCGTTACTCGACTGGAGCAAGAACTCCGTATGGGAGCCGACTTGAAGTTTGAGTTGTTCGATGCACGCGGCGCGCGGGTCTTCCCGCCGCCCGACATGGCAGTCGCTGATGATTCCGCCGTTGTTACGGTGCAAGCGCCGCTAGCCGTGGAGGGCAAGACCGTCGGCACGGTGCGCGTCGTGAAGCCGACGGTCGTGGTCGAACGCATGCTCGCGGACTTTGCCCCCACCGTTTTGGTAATCAGCCTCGTGCTCGGCGCGGCGGCAGCCCTGGCGGCAGCCCTGATTGGCCGTGCCATTGCTCAACCCATCGAAAGACTCACCACGTTTGCCGAACAAGTGAGCTCCGGCGAACGAAGCCCGGCCGTGCCGGCCACCTCGGGTGGCCGCGAAGTAGACCGTCTGGCACGCGCGCTTGATTCCATGCGCAGGCAGCTTGAAGGTCGTCCCTTCGTCGAGACGTTTGCCGCCGATCTCTCGCACGAACTCAAGAACCCTGTGGCGGCGGTGCGAGCCAGCGCTGAAGTGTTGGAAGAAGGCGCGATTGACGAACCCGAGCGGGCACGTCATTTCGTGAGCCGCATTCGCCAAGCAGCAGGGAGAATTGAAGACTTGCTGCATGACTTGGTAAGCCTGGCGCACATCGAGGCGCGAGGCACTGAAACGCTTGAGCGCGTGGATTTCTCGGAATTGGTTCGGCACCAGCTGACCGTAATCGGAGAATCGTCAGCGCGGGTTCAGCTCGACAGCGGCGACGGGTTGCGCGTGCACGGGGATGCCGCCTGGCTTGCGCGCGCCGTCAACAACTTGGTCGTCAATGCCCTGGGCCATTCGCCGACGGATTCCCCCGTGTCCGTGAGCCTTATCAAAGATGGGTTGGGCATCAGCTTGAGTGTGCAGAATGAAGGCGAGGTCATCGGGCGCGTGCGCGATCAATTGTTTCGGAGATTCGTGACCACCCGAACCAAGACCGGCGGCAGCGGGCTGGGCTTGGCCATCGTGCGTGCTGTCGCTGAAGCTCACGGCGGTCGTGTTGAACTGGCCGACGCTGGACCCCCGTTAGTCAGGTTCCGTTTGACGCTGCCCGCCGCGTGACACGTGGGGTGTTGAACGGCTCATCATCGGCGCGTGACACGGTAGCGGGGACGGAGAGTCGCGATATCGGCCATAAGGCCTGCGTTGGAATCAACGGCGAAGACTCGAATGTTTCCGTGCCGCTGCGCCAGAAAACCAGCATCCCGCCTGGCCAAGACGAAATCTCCACGAAAGCTCCATCGTTTCGACGACCGCGTCGGCGTGACATTCGCTAGGGGCGTGGAAAATTCTAAAGACTTCCTCAACCGCCCTTCGTATCGCATGAAAGCACCCGCACTCCCGTTGCCGCGTCATGTCGCCATTATCATGGATGGCAATGGGCGTTGGGCTACGGCGCGCAATCTTCAGCGCGTTGATGGACATGCGGAGGGTGCCAAGGCTGTGCGTCATGCGGTGGAAACTGCATCGCGCATTGGGATTGAGTTTCTGACGCTGTACGCGTTCAGCGCAAACAATTGGGCGCGCCCTTGCGCCGAAGTCGAAGCGTTGATGTCGCTGATGGTTGACTTTGCTCGCAGCGAATGTGCGGAATTGCGGCAGAACGGCATACGAGTCAAAGTCATTGGTCAGACCGAACGCCTGCCGCAATATACAAAAGACGCGGTGGACGAACTCGTTCGCGCGACGAGTGACGGTCAGCAGATGACGTTGACCTTGGCGTTGTCGTATGGCGCACGCCAAGACGTGCTTCTCGCACTGCGGGCCTTGGCGGCGCGGGTGCAACAAGGGTCGCTCAAGCCTCGGGATATCGATGAGCCCACGCTACGTGCGGCAATGACGACTCATTATTTGCCGGACGTTAACTTGCTAATTCGCACGGGCGGTGAATCACGCACTAGCGATTTTTTGCTTCTCGAAGCTGCGTATGCCGAGCTGCTGTTCTTGCCCATCATGTGGCCCGATTTTCAGCCGGAGACACTGGTTCAAGCTATCGATCACTACCGCGGCATCGAGCGTCGTTACGGGCTTACGTCCGAACAACTCCAATCCAACGATGGCCGGTCGGCACTCTCGTTGGTTCGCGCCGCTTCGGGCTTGTAGGATCAATCCTGATCCGCTAACCGCTTCGCGCCGGAGAACGCGGGCAAAACACCGTACACTGATTCGAACATCTGAGCCAAAAGGCCGTCGGCCACGCCCAATTTCGGCACGACCATCGATTTGATGTCCGCCCACTTCATTACCTGATAATAGACCTTGCCTGCCGGCACGATGACGTCTGCGCGGTCAGGTTTGAGGCCATATTCTCGCATACGTCTTTCGATGCTCAGAGGCTCGAGCGTCTGCACCACTTCGCGAATGCGCCGGCGACTGATTTCGCAACCCGGCGTGCCGACTACCAAGTCATAGATTTTCGAGATATTTCCGCCTGTGCCGATGGCTTCGGTCAAGCGAATCCCACGCGAAAGATTGTCAACCCATGTTTTCATTCGGTCCCACTCGCCCGCGTTGACCCGCGAACGCAATAGCCTTACCCCTCCGATTCGAAAGGACTCACTCTGAACGACTCGTCCTTGGGACAGTAGCGTGAGTTCCGTCGAACCACCGCCGACGTCGATGTACAGGTAGTCACGCGCCGGTGAAAGGCCTGCCTCGTGATGAATGGAAAACAGGGTCCGTGCTTCCTCGGCTCCCGTGATGATTTCAAGGCGCACGCCCGTCTCGTCCCAAACGCGCTGGGCCACTTCTTTGCCGTTGGTCGCTTCACGCAGAGCGGATGTGGCGCAAGCGCGCAACTTCTCGGGTCTAAAGAATTCGATCAGAAGGCGGAACGATTTGAATACTTGCACCAAGGCCGCGACGTTGGCTTCCGAGATCGCGCCTTCAGTGAAAACCTCATCGCCAAGGCGCAAAGGTACCCGGTAGCTTGCTTCCCTTTGGACGAACCGTTCAGTTTGCCCAAGAACGCGCGCCACGACCAACCGCACCGCGTTGGAGCCGATATCGCATGCGGCAAATCGCAGATCGTCGGGCATGTCAGCGGGTACTAGGCCTCGTCAAACCTCCAACGCCCGATGCGCCTCCCCGACCTCCGGAGGTAACGCCGCCTGTGGTTCCCGCCCTCCCACCGGTCGCAGTGTTGGGGTTGGAGCTGCCGCCGGCGGGCGCTACGGTGTTGTCTGTTTCGCTGGCGGAGCATCCAGGCATCGCCCCAATCGAAAGGCCAATGAAAAACAGGATCAGATATCGCCGGAGTGGCGTGAGCATCGCAACCTCCTCGCACTCAGGAGCAGAATTCTAGCGGTGACGCGAAAAGGTACCAGCATTATTGTTGGAGCCCGGGCCAAAAACCCACACTCCCGCATGCAACCGAGCGCAGCCAACCATCGAACTACTCAATCATACTTAGTCCTACAGGGCAGCGTCAAGTTGGGAAAAATCCAGCCATAGCGGCCAACGCCGACTATGTCGCTGCGTCACTGGTCTTCGCGTGGCGGCGGGAGTACTAAAACTGTCGCGGTGGCCGCAGTCTACCGCTTGCTCTTGTTGGGCGCCGGCTCTCTGTTCTTGAGATCGGGTTGATGGTGCACGGGAATACTCAAGCTAACGGGACTACACTAAACCTCGTCGCAGGCCCACTGGTTTCCGTCGTGGCGCTACTGCACCAATGGTCGTGATTCGTATACGAGCGATGCGCTTCTTATGATTGTCAGTTGCCCATCCTGCGATAGCAAATATCAAATCGCTGACGACAAGGTCGCGGGCAATGTCCTGCGGACGCGATGCAAAGCTTGCGGTTCTCAGATTTTGGTAGATGGCACCATTCCTCCCAGTCCAAATAGCGACGACAATGAGGACGACGTAACTCGAATCATGCATCCCGAAGACCGTCTTGACTTGGAGATGTCCCAGCCGCCAAGCGGCGACCAATGGACCGTGAACATCAGTGAGTTCGAAACGCGTCCCATGACATCCGACGAAATCGTGCAAGGGTACGCCAATGGGAGCCTAGGGGACGGCGTATCGGTCTGGAGGAGCGGCATGGCCAATTGGGCCAGTATTGCCGATGTACCGGAGCTGATCGCTGCCATAGAGAAGACGGGGCGTCGCCCGCGCGCGGCCGCGGCAGTAGCCGGCAGTTCGAAGCCACCGCCGCCGGTGCATGTGAGCGCAACCAATGCGTCGGCTAGTGCTTCGCCACGCAACCCCTCGCCAAGCGGTCGTCCAGGCAGAACATCCAAGCCCCCACCGCCAGTGCGCACGGCTGCGGTCGGTTCCCCCGCAAAGTCATCGGTGGTCCCGACAAGCCCGGCTGTTTCGAAATCAAGCCAAGTCGAAGATACGCAGAGTGCGCTTGACCCAAACGCTCCGTCCGCCGACTTCTACGCGAAGTTGCTGTCAAAGGTCGGGGCTTCGAGGCCGAGCTCATGGCCACCCGCAGCGGAAGCAAGGCAGTCAAAGCCACCGCGGGCTACCTGGCCCCCGCCAGCTCGTAGCAGTACTGTGCCGGCAGCAACGAGCAATCTCCCCGGAGGCACGTTGACTCCCAACAAAGCAGCCACAGCAGGCAGCGTGCCGAGTGGGCGGGATCCCGGGGCTGCGCCGGACGACTTTTACGCGAAAATCCTGGCAAAGGTGCGGCCACCCGCGCAACATACTGAGCCCGCGCAAAACGTCGGAGCACCGGCTGGCCCGGCTGAGGCGGTGGATATCCCCATCAACGTGGACGTGGCATTGGATGACAACGCGCAGCCGAGTGCGCAAGCGCACGGTCCCGTTGCGGTCGTCAGGCGCGTGTCACCGACGCCGCCCAAGCGCTCCGATCCGGTGATTCCCGTTGACATTCAATTGCCGCCTTTGGATGCAGGCAATGCCGTGAATCGCCCGGCGGAACCGACAATCGTCTTGTCGCCAAGTACGCGACCACCTGCCCCAGAATCGAAAGCTCGTGCGGGTGTCGAGTCCAAGTCCGAAGCGTCCGCCATTGAAATTGCCACCGACAACACTAGCCCGGGCCTTCGCGCATACCGCGTCGGCCGACGTAAGCGACTTGTCGGCACGCTCGTCGCCTTAACCACGGTGGGATTGCTCGGCATTGGAGGTGGCGTAGCAGCCACAATCTACGCGCGTAAGCCTCCGGCCAAGCATGCTAGCGCCCCGACGGAGCCGTCGGCATCAGCGGCAATGGGTCAATCAAGCGCCACAGTTGCGCACGCTTCAGCTGCGCCACCGCCAGTGTCAGATACGCCAAGCGCCGCTGCAGTGGACGCGGACGAACTTGCCAAATCAAGTCCCAGCGCGGCCGATGCCCTAGCAACGCGCGGATCGGTCGGTAGGCAGACGCCACGCGCGGGTGCAGAGTCTGTAGACTCAGTGGGTGACAAGAACAAGCTTGCCAAGGTTTCCAAGACGTTAGTAACTGCCGCGCCTGCCGCACCGACGGCGAAGACTCCGGCGCAACCGTTCAATCGAGAAGCGGCTATTGCGATCTTGGGCATTGCGGCAGCGCGAGCGCCATCGTGCAAACGCCCGGGCTTACCCACGGGCAATGGAAGAGCCCTTGTGACGTTCGACCCCGATGGGCGGGTTGTGGTTGCCAATATTGTTGGCGACGACATTGCGGGTACGCCTGTCGCCAAGTGCGTGGCTGGTATCTTTCAGCGCGTTAGAGTCGCGCCATTCTCAGGCGACAGAGCCACGGTATCGAAGCCATTCGCGATTCCGCCGTGACGGTGAGCCGCAGCCGGTCAGAAACCGAAAACATATCCGAGCGATGGCTCGAGAACGATACCCGATGACGGCACCATGTACATGACGTTGACGTTCAGAAGCAAGTTGTGGTGGCCGCCCAGGTTCTGAAGGCCGCCGAACGAAAGCGCCGCGAATGTTCGGCCTAACTTTCGCCACCCGTCCAATGGACGTTTGATGCTGGGACGCCCCGGAGGGTCGTTGGGGCCATACGCATACGCATTCACGGTGATTTTGGCGTCAACTTCGGCGAGTCCAAGCCCTACGCCCACGAAGGGATGCGTCCCTTTTGTGTCCAACGGGGTAAACCAATACGCCCCGCGCAGCTCTGCATGTACGGGAAAGAAACCCTTGTTCTGGCTCGGAACCCCCTGATCGTAGTGAATGGTCGGAGGCCCGCCATTGAACGCCATGCCCAGCCGCGCGCCTGCCGTAACGCTGGGTGTTAGCGCGTAGTCCACGGAAGCCAGCGCGCGGAATGTGGACGGAACCAACGTCGTCTTGACGTTCCCGCCATAATCATCGGCTGCCATGGGTAACCTATTGGTAGTTTGGGGATCGGATGAGACGTTTATCTTGTAGGAACCAGAATTGTAGCAATTGTACGTTCCATTTCCTGCGTTGTTACCGCCGCAAACGTTGTTGGCCGCCGCTGATATCCATAAATCTGCTGCGACATTGACACCCACCATCCAGCGATTGAAGCCCTTCTTGGATGCGGAGTCTTCGGGCATCTCGCACAGTCCGTCAACGCAATGATTGCTGTCACAGTCAGCGTTCCAGTCGCAACCGGGCGTTTTTCTGCAGAACCCCTCGTGACAGTAGTTGCCCTTACGGCAGGGTATTTCGGCGGAGCAAGCCTCGGCGGGACCGGTGGTGGCAGCGAATATGTCCGTGCAACGATCAGGTGCTCTTTCACCGGGGTAGCTTGGTGCGGGCTGGCTCGTCTTCGCAACTATCTTGTATTCAATTGGTGAGGGTGCGCTCCCGAACGAATCGACCATGTTCTTGTTCGCATCTTGCCCAATAACGTAAACGTCCAGCGTCCCTTGCTTCGCGAGAGCCTCACACGGGACCTGCGCGCGCAGCGTGCCGGTTACCGAATCGAACTTCATCAACACCGCCGAGTAGTCCTCCGCGCCGATCGGCTTGTAGTAGAGTTCGCCCCGAACAATGCCCTCCAGCTTCTCGCAGTTGATGGGAATCGGTCGCGCCGTCTGAACCTCATAACCAGTCGCAGGGCTGCAACGTAGATCGCCAACGGGCGCAACGTCTTGCCCGGGCTTCTTCGCGCCTGACGGCTCCGTTTCTTGCCCTTCCGACGCGGACGTGGATTTGGGCTGTGCGGTCGTCGTTTCGTTTCCTATGACCTTGTTGAATTCCGCCAATACGGCTGGCGTAGCCAACGTTGGATCAAGAGTCACGTTCGGATCAGAAGCGCGCGCGTTCTCGAATGCCTCGCGTGCGCCGGCCAGATCTTGCTTGCCATTGCCACGCACGACACCAACGTAGATGTAGGCTTTGGCAACGACTTCGCCGCTGCATGACTTGGCACCGCACATCTTGATGGCAGCCAGCAACACGGCCTCCGCCTTGTCGAACTCTGCCGCGATATAGTGGACGTTTACGGCCTCGTCGATCTTTTTCAGGGCCGCGGCATCCTTGTTTGGTGCAGCAACCGCCGAAGTTGCAAGCGTTGTCGCCAAGGCGGTGAAAGTGATGCGAAGTATTTGTTTGGACGTCATGGCAGATCCTCCAACAAACCCATAAGGGAGATCCTCGTGCGATGCTGAATGGCAACGGCAAGCGCTGGCGGCGGTTCAATCCCGCAGAACAACTCCGGTCGCAAGGAAACCCAATCGCCGTTGGGCCGTCAAGAAGTAGTTGCGCTTGGCAATCAGTACGCGGAATTTGAGCCGGTTTCTGGCGCTAGAAACTGACTGTACTAATGTTGAGGGCCTTGACTTTGTCTTTCCAAGTGTAGCCGGCCACCAAACCGCGTAGACAGGTATCTAGGGCCTTGTTTTCGGGCTGTGTCTTGACATCAACGCCGACGGCGTGGCCATCCCACACAGCAAACTTGACTGTAAAGTGCTGCGTGTGCGCCACCTTGCACGGCTTGTAAAAATCCGTCTGCATGAGAGGCCGATCCAGGTCATCCTGATCAATACTGATAAATGGCGTCCCTTGGGGGATGGCATTCATCGCATCGTTTACGCTCATCCCTTCCGTGAACCTTGGCTCGGGGACGGCCCCGTTGTCCGGGTTGGGCTTCTTCTTCTTGTCGTTCGTGCTGGTCTTCTTGTCGGCAGCCGTATCGGAAGAGCCTGAGTCGTACCAATCCGGGTCGTCATGACTCTTCTTGACACCGGACCCTTCGCCCTCGTCATTCGCTGAGCGGGCAGAGGGTGTCCCTTCGGCGCATGCGGCGCTCACCGATACAATTGCCAATCCAAAGAACCAGTACAGGCTCCGCGTCGTCATGGCGGGTAAGATACGCCCCGAGCAGACGCCCGTCAAAGCGCAATTTATTCATAGCGAAGGGCTTCAATGGGGTCGAGCTGGGAAGCCTTGCGCGCCGGGAACAGCCCGAAAACAATGCCCACAAGCCCGCTGAACCCGACGCTTAGCGTTATGACATCGACCTGGATTTGGATCGGCCATTGGAACCTGTTGGCAAGCCAAGTTGCAATGCTCACCCCCATGACGACGCCGATGATACCCCCGACCACGGACAGCACCAGAGCCTCGATAAGGAACTGCAGCAGGATACTCCTAGGCTTGGCGCCGATGGCCATGCGCACTCCAATTTCTCGAGTACGCTCGGTTACACTGACGAGCATGATGTTCATGATGCCAATTCCACCCACCAGCAACGAGACGGCCGCGACGCTGGCGAGCAATGTGGTGATTGTATCCGTGCCCTGCTGCTGAGCGCCGGCGACTTCATTCAAGTTGCGGATCGAAAAATCGTCATCCTGACCGTCGGCAAGTTTGTGCCGGTCACGCAGCAGACGCGTGATATCCGCTAATGCGCGCGTGGTTTGTTCAGTACTGACGGCCTGAATAAACACGGTGCCTGAGAGGTACTTGCTGAGCCCGCCTTGAATGCGGCGTGCAAAAGTCGTGTAAGGAATGAAAGCCGCGTCGTCGTAGTCCTGACCTGACGACGACTGACCCTTGGGTGTCGCGACGCCAACCACGGTAAACGGCGAGTTTCCAATGCGAATTGTCTGGCCAACGGGATCGACGCGCTGACCAAATAGCCGATCTACCACCGTACTGCCAAGAACCACGACTTTGGCCCCGGCAACGACGTCGCCCTGAGTGAAGCCCACGCCGTTGGCAATGGGCCAGTTGCGAATCTGGAAGTACTCCGGCGACGTGCCGGTGACGCTTGTCGTCCAATTATTCTCGTCGCTAATTAGCGATTGGTTGGAACGCAAAGTAGGAGCAGCGGCCTTGACGGTGGCAACCTCCGCACTAATTGCGGTCAGGTCGTCCCAGGTGAGAGTCGGCATCGATCCAAAGCCCCCGTGAGAACCCCCGGAGGTCGTCGAGCCCGGCAACAGAATGAGTAGATTGGTGCCCATTGCGGCGAATGCCGCCTGGACTTGGGCGCGCGCACCGGCGCCGATGGCCATCATGGCGATTACCGCAGCGACACCAATGATGATGCCTAGTGTTGTCAGAAATGAACGCAATGTATTTCGCATCAGCGCACGCAGCGCGATCCGCAGAGTCACCAACGGATTCATGAGACCCCCTCTTTTGCCTTGGACGCCACCAGTTCATCAAGGGCACCGCGGGCGTTGCGCGGCGACTGGCGTTCATCGGAGCGAATCAGCCCGTCCCGAACTAGTACAACACGCGACGAGAATTCGGCGATGTCAGGTTCGTGCGTTACGAGGGCCACGGTTATTCCGGCCTGTTGAAGTTCTTGAAACAGCGCCATGACTTCGACACTCGTTAGTGAATCAAGATTCCCTGTCGGCTCATCCGCCAGAACGACCTTGGGTTCACCCACCAGCGCTCGCGCAATGGCCACACGCTGCTGTTGACCGCCGGATAGCTGATTGGGCGTGTGATCCAATCGATCCGCTAGACCGACCCGGGCCAGTGCTTGAGTGGCCCTTCGATGACGTTCCCTGCCCGAAATACCCCTGTATATGAGAGGTAGCTCGACGTTTTCAAGCGCACTGGTTCGGGACAACAAGTTGAAGTTCTGAAATACGAATCCAAGAACCTGATTTCTCACGTCCGCCAGATCATCACGATTCAACCCTGACACTTCGCGCCCTGCCAAACGATAGGCTCCGCCTGTCGGGCGGTCTAGGCAACCGATGATGTTCATGAGTGTCGATTTGCCTGACCCCGACGCGCCCATGATTGCAACGAATTCTCCTTCGTCAACGTCCAGCGTTACCCCCCGAAGGGCGTGCACTTGAACATCCCCGGAGTCGTACGTCTTTTCAACGTTCTTGATTTCGATGATCGGCATGAAGGTTCTCAGAACATTCGGCCCATACGTGGCGCCCCCGCACCAGTGCCGCTGGAAGAGGCGCCCGACGCCCCCGCACTACCCGGCAAGCTGGCATCGGTGATGGCCAAATCGCCTTCATGCATCTCACCCCCGGTGATTTCTGTAGCCGTGCCGTCGCTTAAGCCCGTTTGAATTGACGCGGTCATTGGCTTGCCGCCTTTCAAGATCCACACGGTTCGATTTTGACCGACCGTAGCATCGCCGCTGCCCGCCCGACTGCGCTGGCCGGGCTGTCCGCTGCGTCCCGTCCCGCTCCGGTCGCTGCTGGGTGTGGGCGAAGCGCTGCTGCCGAACGGCCCCGGCTGACCTGGGCTGCTGGTAAGCTCAGTGGGCGGTCGGAATCTGATGGCGGCGTTGGAAATGGCCAAGGCGTCGTCGCGCTCAGCGTAGGTAATGTTGACGGTTGCGGTCATGCCTGGTCTCAACTTGAGATTCGGGTTTTCTGCATCAATGACTGCGTTGTACGTAACGACATTTTGCACGGTTTGAGCGGCATTGCGAATCTGCCCGACCTTGCCTTTGAACCGTTGACCCGGAAACGCGTCCACCGTAAACGACGTGGCCATGCCTGATTCAAGTCGACCGACGTCACCTTCCGATATGTTGGTATACACCTGCATCGTGCGAAGGTCCTCGGCAATGGTGAACAGCACGGGCGCTTGCAACGAGGATGCGACGGTTTGGCCCACATCAACCGCGCGTGAGATAACAGTGCCGTCGATGGGCGAATAGATGTTCGTGTAAGAGAGGTTGACGCGCGCTTGATTGAGTGCAGCACTTGCTTGCAGCAAATTGGCACGAGCAACGTCGGTGGATGCGCGCGCCACTGCAGCGGCCGTGTCCGCGGTCTGAAGATCGGCAGCGGTCGCCAGAGCCTGCGCGGCCAGGGCCTTGGTGCGCTGAAGCACCAAGTCGGCATCGCGTTCTTGCGCTACAGCCTTCGTGACGTTAGCTTTGGCCTCAGCATAGTTGGCTTGGCTTTGAAGCAGCGCGGCTTGGTACAGTTGCGGGTCCAGCACCGCTATCAACTCACCCTTCTTCACCATGGAATTGAAGTCGGCGTTGATCTTCACGATACGACCGCTCACTTGCGCGCCAACTTGCACCGTGACCTTGGCAGACAAGGTGCCACTGGCCGTTACTCTTCCTATGACGCGCTTGCGCCGAACTGCTTCTGTCTTGTAATCGACCTTGATGACTTTGTGCGCTTTTTGCCAACGCCACGCGCCATAGCCAGTGCCGGCCACAACAAGAATCGCCACCAACCATCCAATCGCCCTTTTCATGTGAGAATCGGCTCCTCGTTGTGCCATTGCGTCACTTCTCTGAACAGCGCGCCATTGTCAACAGCGCTGTCAAACGTGCTCCTACCACGCTGAATTCTTGAACTGCAAGTTGCACCTGCGCCTGTTGAAGAGCCACGGCTGCCGCTACGAGTTCAAAGCTCGTGGCGCCCTGGCCCAGGCGATATGCCGTACGCGTCAACTCGTCGTTTCGCGCAGCCAGTGCCACGGCATTTCTGGCGACGGCCACCGATTGTTCAGCGACTTGAACCGCGCGACGCGCTTGCTCCACTTCTATGGTGATCGACCGATGGCTCGTTTCCACGGAATAGGACGCTTCATCGCGTACGGCCCTCGCGGTTCGCAGGGTGCCGTAGCGAGCCCCGCCGTCCCAAATCGGAATGGTCAGGACCCCCACGATGTTCCATGTGGTCCGTGGCGCGGACCCAGGGTTGAGCGTTGAGGAAGACACGGCGCTTTGTGCCTTCAGCGTTGGAAGAAAGGACAGTTCGGCGCTGTGGATACCTCGCTCTGCCACTAGCAGTTGCTGGCGGGCTTGAGCCAACTCGGGGCGGTCAAGACTGCTGTCCAAGCGACGACAGGATTGGCCAATGCTGTCAACGATGCCGTCAAGTTTCAGATTACTCGTTACGCCCACTTGTTGGGGTTCACCCAGTGCCAGACCCAGCGCTTCGCGCGCTTGGCGCAACGATTCATCCCCGGTGACGATGTTTGCGCGCGTGTTCTCTACGTTCTGCTCGGCGCGTACGACGTCCAGGCCAGTGGCCGTGCCCAACGATTTCTTCAGCTTGGTGAGGTTCAAGAGTTCAAGCGATGACCGCAATGCGACGCGATTGATCTCGGCTACACGTTCAGCAGTGACGACAGCCACCATTGACACGGCTAGGCTCAGCGTCATTAGGCGCCTTGCGCTTTCAACACCAAGCCTTTGAACGACTTCAGCCGCGTGGGCAGTCTTCAGGTCGTACCAAGCTTTGACGTCAATTAGGTCCTGAACCAATGTAACGCTTCCATTGATGTAGTCTGACGCGGGCGTAGTCGTCGTAGCATTGACGCCCTGAATCGGGTTGGTCGTGTGCGTGATGAACTGGTGCGTGCCTGTGACGCTTCCGTTGATTGACGGCAGCAATGTTGCGAGTGCAATTCTCGATTGGGCCTCAGCTTTGGCCACTTCCGCGTAGGCGGTCGCCAACGTCATGGACCGTGCTCGCAGCTCAACGGCGGCTTCGTTCCAATTGCCAATTTCCCGCTGAGGGCGCAAGGGCGGCGCGAGCATCGCGTCCTGCACCTCTGGTATTTTGGGCGCCGTCGGAATAGCGGCAGGTGCTGTGCCTGCGGCTTCGGGCGCCGTGGTTGGCGGCACCGCGGACGGTGCAGTCTGACCGAGCGCGGGGCGCGGGCTACCCCATGCCAACCAACAGACCAAAGCAACCCTGCCAACCCGAGACACGGCTGTTCTGATCCCGCGGGACCGAACGATTGGCACCACTGTCTTGATTTGCACCATGGCCCGGGTAGCCTAGCATCGACGTATTGGGGCAGATTACGTTAGATTCAACGGCCCGTGGGTTTTCCTCCCATCCGGGTGAAGCCATGCTTGCCGCGCCAACCTGACACGTCCGTGCCCAAAAACAATGAGTTTCGTGCCTTAAGGCCGCCAACCGGGCTCGCGCCAAATGGAACGACGAGATAGATTCGCTGGCGCGTGGCAGACGATTCGCCCATCAAGCCTTCCTTGCCGACAATGGCTCGAGACTCTGTCCATCGGCGCCGGATTGAGCGCCGCAGCCTTCGAACGCTCATCAACGCTGTCGTACGCGCTGGGGTCGGTCTGGCGCGACGGACCGTTGACATGTTCAACCACGAGGACCCCGTATTCTCGACCGCTTTGCTACCGGCGCTTGTCTTGACCGCATTGCTTTATGTGCGTAGCCCGCTGAGCAACTACATCTTCGACGAGCAAGAGGCGTTGCTTGCCAATCCTTACGTCAACGGCAAAGGGCTGCGCTGGTGGCAGGCATTCCAGCGGGACTTCTGGGGCCTGCCGTCCGACCACAGCATCGGCAGTTATCGTCCAATCCCCAACGTGGTGTGGCGCGCGCTGTGGCCGCTTGGGCAATCGCCTTGGGTCTTGCATTGGATCAATCTGATCATTCACGCGGCAGTTGCCGCGCTGCTCGCTTCGCTGACCTTTTCGATCACGAAAGTGCGCCGTCAGGCTTGGCTCACTGGCGGCATTTACCTGTGTTTTGCTGTGTTGACGGAGGCGATCACGGGCGTCGTTGGCCTGGCGGATTTGCTGGCTGTGTTGCTGGTAACCATCGCACTGCACGCGGTGCGAAAGCCGCTTTGGGTCGTTGCCCCTGCGGTGTTCCTTGCAATGCTGGTGGGGCTATTCTCCAAGGAGAGCGCCATCGTCGGTGTCGGGTTGATCCCGCTTGCCGCACTGGTGACATCGCGCACACTCGATATTCCGAACCCCCGCGCCCTAATCAGAGCGGTCCTCTCGGGCATCGGCGCAATTGCCGCGCTCGTGCTTTACACCGAAGCTCGCAGGCGCTGGTTCCCGTTCGACTCGGGCGTGGACAGCCAGATGATCCCCAACGGCCACGCCCCGAAAGTCGTGCGCGTCTTTCACGCGTTCTTGCATTGGTTTCATCAGCCACGGTTACCCGCCGACCCCATGAACAATCCTCTGGTATCGGCGACATTTCCGTATCGTGTCGCGGGCGCATTGAGGGTCTACGCTTCCGGCTTCGTCCAAGTGCTTTTCCCCAATCACCTGAGCGGCGATTACTCCTTCCCGGCTGAGCCAATTCCGACGCGGCTCGTGTTTGGCAAGAGCGTTCTCGGTGCGCTCCTGATGATTCTGCCGCCGCTCGCCGGCGTTGGACTCTGGCTGACGGCATGGATCAAGGACTTTCGCGCCAAGCGGGCGGCAGCGCAGTTTCGCCGGTCGCATACGGGCAATCTGCGGCTGTGCGCGCTGGGATTGATTTGGTTTCCGCTTGCATACTTTCCGTTGTCGAACATCCCGGTCGTGCTGCCCACTGTGCGCGCCGAACGTTTTTGGGTCTTGCCGGCACTTGGCTGCGCGCTTGTCCTGGGGAGCGTGCTGACCCCACTCGGGTCGTTCACAACGCCGAAGGGCAAGAAGGTCGGCGCTGCTTTGATTGCCTGCTGGATGGCATTACAGTGTTTGCAAGCAAGACTGCACGCCTGCGACTATGCCGACGATCTAGCGTTCTGGCATGCGGCGGCGCGCGCCGTTCCACGAAGCGCCAAGGCGCACCTCAATTACGCGGTCATGCTCGGTACGCGCAATCGAATGGAAGAACGGCTCATCGAAGGAGCCATTGCGCAGAAACTGGCGCCGAACTGGCCGATGGCGCACGTGTATCAAGGAGACACGTTGTGCCGAATGAAACGCTACGACGAGGCGTTCCCAGCGTACATCAAGGGCTTCAGGCTGGGTCAAAATGAACCGAACCTCATCGCGCTTGGCCTACAGTGCCTATGGGACGGCAAGCAAATCAAGAAGCACGAAGAGGAATTGCTCAATCTTGCCGCCGAATCGAGCGACCGCAGTTGGCTGAATCTCTTGATTCTCGAAATCGTCAACGATGGCGAAAAGTACAATGGTGTCCAACCAAAATACCGCCCGCGTGGCTACAACGAGGGACCCAAAAAGTGAATCAATGGGATTCCCTCCCAGCCGGCAAGGCCGTGCCGATATTGGTTCTTTCATTTCGACCTAGGTCGGTCGCTAACGGAGTTCGTCCTAGACGGAACTCTTCTCGCTTGAGCTCAAATATGTGACGCGAAGGAATCGCGTCTAGATACCCCCAAGGATGCTCAGCACTGGTTCCATCGCACTTTGTGATTCCATGTAGGTGAATTTTTTGGACCGACAACTCGTCGGTTTGCGCATGCAGCAATTCAAAGGCGAGCAGGCGGCGTGGGCTCAGGATCAGTTCGGACAGGTTCGTGTGGGAGATAGTCGGCGGACGACCCGGCTCGTCGCGATGGCGACTCGAGCGGCTCAGTCGCCTTCAGGCAAGGTTTCTGACGTGTTTTGTCGGGATAAGGAACGGCAGGGTGCCTACGACTTGCTCGAAAGCGGTCAGGTGGATCCCGCGGCGTTGGTCGTGGCGCAAGCAGAGGCAACGGCTCGACAGTGCGCCAATGAGCCGTTCGTGTTCGTGCCGATTGATGGCTCTAGTGTGACACTGGCTGACCGTACTGCGGGCAAAGACTTCGGTACTGTGGGGACTCTCAGCGGCGGCAACCGCGGGTTGAAGGTAATCAGCGCACTGGGGATTAGCCCCAAAGGGATGCCGCTGGGTCTGTTCACGCAAGTGTGGTGGGCTCGCACGCAGGCCAGGAGACAAAGTAGAAAGCAGAAGCGTAAACGCAACCTCAACCGCGACGTCCAAGACAAGGAGACACGATACTGGTTGCAAGCAATCCAAGACAGCTGCGCCCGCGCAAAGGCAACGAGTGCGAAGCTCTGGTTGCAGCTCGACCGTGAAGCTGACAACAAGCATATCCTGCTGGAACTTGCCAACTGCGGACAACAATTCACGGTCCGTGGGTCGTGGGACCGATTGATTGCCGCAACCGGCAACGATAAGCAGTACTTGCGGCAATGGCTGGACCGAGAGGCTCCAGGAGGCGAATATAGGCTCGAAATTAGCGCTGCACCCAAGCGAACTGCGCGCTTGGCGCGCATCGTGGTGCGTTGGGCCTGTGTGACACTGCGACTG
>CAWEUH010000057.1:0-78586 GCA_963811985.1 uncultured delta proteobacterium | reverse complement strand
GAACCTATACGAGAAGTAATTCGATGAAATGTACGGCAGCCCCGATTCCCGACAAAAAGTGCAGGTCGTCTTCTTCGAGCGCGCCGATCATGCTTTCTTTCTCGTAAGTGACAGAACAAAGACCCTTCAGGCGATCGAAAGATGGGCGGTCATCCACTTCGGCGCCTCGTGATCGACCCAGATTGTGCTGCATCAGGAGCCCTGGGAGGCTGCGCGGGTGCCGTGAGCATGAAAGAACTGCCGAATTCGCTCGACGATTCGCGCCGAGGCGTGCCCGTCACCGTACGGGTTGGCGGCCTGCGACATTTTCAAGTAACTCGATGGATCGGTTAGCAATTGGCTAACCTCGTTGACGATGCGACTTGTATTGGCTCCCACCAGTTTGACCGTACCGGCGTCGACGCCCTCCGGGCGCTCCGTGGTGTCGCGCATTACCAGCACCGGTTTCCCCAAAGACGGTGCTTCCTCTTGCACGCCCCCCGAGTCGGTCAAAATGAGATGGCATTGTTTCATGAGCGCCACAAAAAGTCGATATTCCTGGGGGGCTACGAGACGTACATTCTCCAATCCGCCCACGCGTGAATAGACTGGCCCCTTCACATTTGGATTGAGATGCACTGGATAGATGAATCGGTGGTTTGGAAATCGCTCGGCCAAACACCGAATTGCATCGCATATCTGCTCGAATCCGCCGCCGAAGTTCTCGCGGCGGTGCCCGGTTAGCAATACGAATGGCACGTCTTTCCAATCCGACCCGATCAGTGCCACCAATTCGCGGCTGATTTGAGATTGCAGCGTCGGCTCGCTCTGACGATGTACTTCCATGAGCAGGGCATCGATGACCGTGTTTCCGGTCACGACTATGCTGTCATCTCCAGTCCCTTCATTCAGTAAGTTGCGGCGGGCCAAGTCGGTCGGCGCGAAGTGCAACGTAACTAGGCTTGAAGCTAGCTTGCGATTGGCCTCCTCCGGAAATGGCGACAAGAGATTGCCGGTCCGCAATCCTGCTTCAACGTGTCCAATCGGCACTTGGCGGTAAAAGCAGGCTAGTGAAGCCACCAGAACCGTCGTTGTGTCTCCTTGAACCAACGCCATGTCCGGCTTGAACCTGTCCAGAGACTCATCGATGCTGGACATCAACCGTGAAGTCAACGATGCAAGCGATTGATTCGGTTGCATCACTTCAAGGTCATGATCGACCGCGATATCGAACACGCGAATCACTTGAGCCAACATCTCACGATGTTGACCGGTTGACACCACCACGGTTTCGAATTCGTGACTCGCGCGCAAGGCGGCGATTACGGGTGCTAGCTTTATGCCCTCGGGTCGTGTCCCCATGAAGACAACGATTCGTTCTTTGGTGCTCACGGATTTGCCGTTTCCATTAGCGGGTGCGAATCCGCTCAATCACCTGGCGGCGAAAAGTCAGCCTGGCAACGTTTGTTAGAAAGATGGAATTTGTGACCAGATAGCGCTTCCACATCTTGCGGGGTTCCATCATCAGACGCCAGGACCATTCCATCCCCGCATTCTGCAACCACACGGGCGCACGCCGTATTCCTCCAGTCAAGACGTCGAAACTCCCGCCAACGCCCATGATCAACGGAATTCCGAGCGATTCCCGATGCCGCTCACACCAGATTTCCTTGAATGGGGTCGGCATGCCGACGAATAGCATGTCAGCCCCACTGTCCCGGATCCGAGCAATTACTTCCTGGTGTTCTTGTTCACCAAAATAACCATTGCGATAGCCATTCACGCGTAGCCCAGGGTAGCGTTGCTCGCACAGATTCGTGAGACTGACTACCACGTCCTCTTTAGCGCCCAGAAAGAATACGGACAGATGCGCTGCGGCGCCGCGGCGCAGCAGGTTGTCCATCAAATCGACTCCCGCAACGCGGGCGTGCAACCCCATTCCCGCCAGGCGCGACGCCCAGACGACAGGCATTCCATCCGCAACGATTAAATCGCCCGCTGTGCAAGCTTGGGCAAGGTCCGAGTCGCTTTGCATCAACACAAGCATCGCAGCGTTGACCGTGATTAGCGTGTGCGCTCGACGCTGGCCCAAGCACCACTCTATCGCGCATTGGGCCGCCTCATCGGGCGTAACCACGTCCAATGGACAGTTCATGAACTCAATACGTTCAAACTTCGAGCCATCCGTGCTGGTTGAGGTATTGGCCACTCTGCGATATTCTCCGTTGACGATTGCCGGGGGCTCTAGACCGGATGCCCCTCGCATCGAGTATCGGCTGCGATAGCGCCAGCATAGAGACACCATGCCCACTCGTACGGTCTTGTTTCGTAATTTACGCTGAGGTTGTGCTTGTCTGTCGCCGTTTGCCGTTGACCCAGGCCAACCGCATTTCTTAGAAGCCTTGTTGCCAATTTGACTCGACCCTCCATTGGCGCGATATCACGCCAAATTGTACCCGTCACTCGATCTAACATACATTGGCCGGCTTCATTTGCGTCAATCCAATTGTGGCTCAATTCAACGGGTCCGCGGTGGTCGGTACCGCCGGCCGCCGCCAGGGTCATCAGCGCCATGGGCGCCATTGCGTGCTGATGCACTGAATACACTGGATAGCCTTGGGCGACCGCCCCGTCTCTCGGATCGTAGTGCCACCACCATTGACCCAGCGAACCCTGCAATTGAACGAGGCGCCTCGCGCAAGCGTTGGACGCCTGCAGCGCTGCCTTGTCCCCACGCGTCAGCGATACAAGCGCGAGCGCTTGTACCGAGTAAATTTGATCGGCAAAATTTGCTACCCACATCCTCGCTCGATGCACAATCGGGGCTCGCGCCGAGGCGTGCACGAATAGGCTGGACCGAAAGTCAAAGCGGCCCATCAATTCACCCGCAACAACCAGCAAGTGTGCGTTGGCCAACGAGTCATTGCTGCGGGGACTTTCGTGAATCAAACCACTTACAAGCCAAGCCGCTTCCATTGTCGTAAATCGAGATACCAAGTCAGCGTAGCGAGCCGAGCCGAGACCACATAATTCCAGCAATCGCGCATAGTCCGTTGCACGCCATACAGCGTTGGCCCAGACAACCAGCCCCACTGCACCGGGGTAACGCCGACGCCTCACCTCTGCACACAGTGCCTCAATGAGCCCAATCGGCTCCACAGACAGCGATTTCACATCGACCGCGGCTCGGTGCATACCAATCAGGCAAATGGCGCTACTGGTAAGTGCCTCCGTACCCAGCGTCTCTTCCCATCGCTTGTTGCGAAGCTGCCGATCAAACATCAATGTCGATTGATCAAACGATTCCTGAAGGCGCTCTACACAAAGATCTTCAACCTCTTTGTGCATCGCCACCACGGATTCATTCGCTCTGGTCATTGACTCAATGCTCGCTTTCCGGTCTGCTCATGTCTGGCCACTGGGTACCTAACCCTGCCTGAACGTTGCTGCCAACAATGGCCCTAGCGAGCGCGCCGTCAAACGATCCTGCGGTCTACTCGAGACGTTCCGAGTATTCCTACTTGTACCGGATTTGCAACCGCTCATCCCGTGACGAAACGTGAGATTTCTTGCACCTTGCCGCATATCCTGTCAACCCTTTCTCCACATGCCGATAGGGCGGCTGGCACTCATAACACGTGCCAAGTTACAGTGGAAGACAATTGCCGGAGTTGTGACGGACAACGGGCATATTTGCTGCCGGCTCGCGTCCAACGTCATTCAGCACATACAGTCTTGTCGGTCAAATTTCGTTGCCGTTCGTTCATGCATTCGACAACGACGATAAGTTGAGTGTAGCGACTGGTGGGCGTCACGCCGTCCATGAATGGGGGGTCGGGTCAGAGGCCAATTCCAGGTCGAGAGCGCCGGGACCGCTGAGTACCGACGCGCGGGGATTTACCCTCAACGCTTCCCACTTGGAATACTTTCCCAATGGCGAGATCTGCTGGGACATCGCTGTGTCTTCCAATTCGAGTATTTGTGAGGCAAAGTCCAGATGAAACCCGGGTCGGCCCATAGGTCACATTGCAGACTGCCCCCATTTGTGCGCGTGGGTGCTTCAGTTCTTGACGGGGACGCCAAGACCAGTAGGGTACCGTGGTTTTGTGCCTCTGAATCAGCAATCTCAAGACTATTCCAACGGCGCATTCAATGTGAATGCGCCAGAAAAGCCGCGTGTTCTGCTGATCGCCGAACTAGCGAATCCCGAATGGATCAGCGTTCCCCTAGTAGGCTGGTTTCACTGGCAGGCGCTGCGCAAGGTTACGCGGTGTCACGCAGTGACCCAGATTCGAAACGAGGAAAACATCATTAAGGCTGGGATTTCGCGCGATGAATTCACAGCCATCGACACAAGTCGAATCGAACGCCGCATCTATCAGCTGTTCAGGTTGTTTCATCCGTCGGCAAGCGGTGGGCTGACGACAATTACCGCGCTTGCCGCTTTCTCATACTATTACTTCGAGTACCTGACTTGGCAGAAATTCGGCGCTCAAGTCAAAGCTCATGAATTCGATGTAGTACATCGCTTGACGCCCTTGAGCCCGACTACGCCAAGTCTCATTGCCAAGCGATGTGCGCAAGCCGGTGTGCCATTCGTCATAGGTCCTCTCAATGGGGGCCTACCGTGGCCCAAGGGTTTTGATGATGCGCGGATAGGCGAAAGTGAGTGGCTCACATACGTTCGCGGTGCCTACAAATTCTTGCCCGGATATGTCGGCACGCGAGAATATGCCTCGGCAATCATTGCCGCTTCGGCGGATACGCGAATTCAGATTGCCCGACGGTTCCAGGACAAGACGGTATACATTCCAGAGAATGGGATCGATCCCACTAGGTTCGACATAAGAGTCGATGGCACGAACGAGTTGCCGCTAAAAGTTGCGTTCGTTGGTCGATTCACGCGATTCAAGGGTGCCGACATGTTACTCGAAGCGGCCGCACCCCTGGTCCGTGCCGGCACGGTTGCTCTTGACCTGATTGGGGATGGAGACCAAATGCCACAACTTCGTGCAATCGCGGAGCGCGAAGGATTGCCAAGTAGCATATTCGCAGGTTGGGTGAAGCACAGCGACCTGAAGTCGCGGCTCGCGAAGTCTCAAGTATTCGCATTCCCAAGCATACGCGAGTTTGGCGGTGCAGTCGTGCTCGAAGCCATGGCGTTGGGACTTGTACCAATCGTAATGGCATACGGTGGTCCAGGTGAACTCGTGAGCGATTCGACCGGCTATAGGCTGCCTATGGGGAGCCGAAGTGAGATAGTTTCAAACCTTAGAGCCACCCTCGAGAAGCTGGCAGCTAATCCGACCAACATCGGCGTAATGGGGCAACGAGCCCGCGAACGCGTCTTTACCTATTTTACTTGGGAGGCCAAAGCAAATCAGGTTCTCCAAGTGTATGAGTGGGCTAGGGGTCGCCGCGACAGGCCGGACTTCGGTATGCCTTTTGCTGACGCCTGATTCAAGTTGCAATGGGTGTGTCAGAAAGTTTGGCATCCAATGTCGCTCGCAGTGGTAGCGGGGGCGGTGGCCGCGGCAATAATCATTGTGGGCGCGGCGGCACGCAGACGTGACGGCACTTACGAGATTGCCGACAAACGTACTTCGATTCGCTGATGTGGCGGTGCTCTGACGCTTTTGACCCAGGCTTCAGGGGTCGAGAAACCCCCTCTTCAACGCTTGCATCAAGGAGTCTTGTCTACGCCCCTCGGCTGCCGCCGGTGGCAACCAACCTTGCGCCAGCGTCCATACAATTGTTCCACCATATCCGTTCTGCCTAGAGTACTTGGCTTTTGCTGCAATTGATTCCTCATCCTCGTACGAGATGTACTGGGTTGTTCCACCGCAGTGGGCATCAGCGACGGGGGTTGGAAGACTCAAATAGGGGACCAACGCGGCTTCGTCTCGCTTACGCGCATGGGGATACCTTGCGAAAGTCTCGGTTCCCGAAAAGAACATTGCTAATGGGTAGTTGTTGTCACCCCCTCCGAAAGAATAGGGCCCTGCGTTTGAACAATTGTCGTCATTGGGGTCGGTAGTTTGCCCGGGCGCGGTTATATAAGGCTTGCCGAGGTAGCACATGGCAGAGAACGCAATGCCCATGCCAAGTTTCGGTTTCGGCACACCGGCATTCGCATAGGCGTTCAAATTCTGATCTATCGGACCTAGGAGCGCTACAGCGCGCAGCGTTCATCTTGCCGAAGGCTCCACTCAGAGCGCTTGTGTGCCAGGAACACCAGCAATAACCGACTCCAGCCATTGCCCAGCCGCCATAGGTCATTACGTTCAATCGATCCAACGACTGCGCTAACGTTGGGACTAGAGGATCGATCGAGTCGCTGATGCTCACGGGAGCCACCGGCACAGTCAACAGCATGCCCGGCGAAGCAGCACGCAGAGCCTGCACCAGCGCAACGAAATCGGAGTACTTAACGCCATCCTCCCAGTCGAGATCTAGTCCGTCAAAACCGAGTGAGGTTGCTGCGGAGACTAGGGTGCTCGCAAATGTACTCCGTTTCGCAGCTGATGCTGCGTTGCCAATTTGCTTTCCGTTGTCCGCCCCACCCAGCATCAGCAACGCCTTTGCGTTGTGGGCGTGCGCCGCCGCTGAAAGTTGACGCGCAAAACTTACCCCACCGGCATCTGAATTGAAGTTGAAGAACTTGTAGTCGAGACTGGCATCCGAGTTGGCTCGCAAGGAAGCTAGCGCAATGTGGGTAATGGCTGTCCAGTCAATGCTCGCGATCGGGTAATCAGCCGCCTGATAGCCGGCGTAGTAGCCAATGACCCACTGTCCGTTACTTGGGCCGCTTGACGATTGGATTTGCTCTGAACTGGCGGCGCCAATAGTCTCCTTTGCGATTACCGCGGGTACGCCCCCAGTACTCACGCCGGTGGACCTGCTATCCGCACGTTGAATGGGCGGTGTTGTGGGCCGCAAACACCCCGAAAGAGACTCCCCTAACAGGTATGTGAATGCGACAATAAGGACAACATCTTGGGCGCTCCGCATTTGATTCCTCACGATGCCGACAAGCAATGATGCTTACGGATGATGCTCGCCGTTGGCCGAGTTGGCAAGTCAGGCAGGCCTGCAAAGGCGTCGGTTGACGCCAGCGGCGCGACGCCTCGCGCTCTCTCTTTCTCGCAAGGGGCGCCCAGCAAGCACGCCTAGGAACCGGAGTCCGCGGCTCCAACCGCGTCCCGCAAGATTGGCAAAAGACAGCCGATAGGGTATTCAGCTGACGGGCCAAACGCTGTGCAACCTGGCGAAGTCCGGTTTGTAGATCGCACCCCTCAAGTGTAAAGGCCGATGTCTCCGGGTCCGTTCAACTGCAACACAGTCTGTGCACAAGCGACCCAACCAATCCAGTTGGAAGTGGTGCCGGCGGCTTCGAGATCTCGAAGGTCATTGCACATTGTGGTGCGGTGTTCAAACCTTTCCGGTATCCTATTGACACTATGGATTTTCGATCAGCGCTACACATCGATCCGTACAGAAACTTGGGCAAATTTCGAACCGGTGAACGTTTGCGCAAGTTGCTTTCGCCAAGGTGGATCGTTCAAAAGACCCTCCTGTCTATACATGAAACACGTCACCCCAACGAACCGTGGATAACCCAGCGCGCAGTTACGCTGCTCGATGCGCTGCTGCGGCCTCACTATCGTGGGTTTGAATGGGGGTCGGGGAATGGCAGTGCATGGGTGGCCGAGCGTTGTGCTTCAATGGTGACCATCGAACACCACGCCGAATGGTACGCGAAAGTTTCGGAACAGATGCGCTCGGCAGGGATGGGCAATGTTGACTACAGGCTAGTGTCGGAAGACAGTTACCTAGACATCATCTCGGAGTTTCCGGACGAGCACTTCGACTTGGTCATAATCGACGGGTTGTTCCGGGGTGACGCTTGGCTTCGGTCAATTCCCAAGTTAAGACCGGACGGCTTCATCGTATTCGACAATGTCAACTGGTACTTACCTTCGACATCGAAGACGCCGCACTCGCGATCAATTGCCGATGGTCCTGTCTCCGACGAGTTCGCGCAGGTCATGGAATTGACCAAGAATTGGAAAACTCTTTGGACTACCAACGGCGTCAACGATACTGCCATCTATTTCAAGCCAGTCCGCTAAGATGACGCCGATTGATCGTCGGCAGATCGCTCGCCAGACCCAGGTCGGCGCCCTTCATTCCTAAAGCTTCATGTCGCCCGTTGTAGCAACCAATGCAGAATAGAACGCCCATATGAGCGGCTGCGTTCCCCCTGCGAAGGTCGGATCATTGGGCAGCGCCTGATAGCTTTGCAGTGCTTGGCGAGAGCCCAGCTCGAGACTAAAGTGCCTGTCCAATCGATACTGGATTGACTCATCGGCACCCCATGCATTCGACAGTGAGACCGGACCTATGTGAACAGTCGTGACTATGCTATAAGCCGCCACTCGCAGCGTCAGATCCGCTTTCCTCGATTGCACAGTAACGGCAGTCATTGCCCGCTCGGAAATTGTACCCAAGAGTCTGTCAATAAAAGGGGCGTATGTTTCGGAAATACTGGCCGTGCTGCGCCAGCCGTCCATGCTCTTGGACGCCTCGAGATACGCCCCGCCAACCGGAAGAATCGCCCGGTTCGTTTCGTCATCTCGCGTGACCGCGGCGTAAGCCACGCCTCCCGAGACGCTGCCGGATATATTGCGAGCGATTCGTCGCGTCCACGTCATCATCCCGTCCACTACCAAAGCGTCGGTAGGCGAGTGCGTGGCGGTTGTCAGGGCCGCATAGGGCTGCGTTGTCCCCTGAAGTCCGTTGAATTGCGGCCCAAGCTCATCGCGTGTACTAGCGGAGTGAACGAGTGAAACAGTTTCGATAAACTCCCTGCTCCTCGGCATATACAATTCGGAACCGGCATCCAGGCCGCCGCTGTACATGTACGACGCCGATACGTTGCCTCGCCAGCGGGGAGCAAATCGGTGACCGGCGCCCACGGTGGAGCTGACGAGTCCAAACTGCAGGCTACTAGGTTGAACGCCCGCCTGAGCCGCGAGCGGGCCTGCGCCAGTTGATCCCGTGCCCGGCGCGGCAGTCGACCCACCTGGGCCTCCTGTTGGCGCCGTTGAGTTGACTGGTGCCACACTGAGGGCGCGAAAATTCTGGTAACCGTACATTCCGTATTCATTGAAGTAAACACTCGTGCGCCGCGAAATAGTGATGTTCGTATTCAGCGCCAATGACTGAAATAGCAATGGAGGAGTGGCTTGAGAACCCAGATCGAACAGAGATATTGACGGACTATAAACGAGACTCCATTGGGTTCGATAGGAAGCGGCCTTGAGCTCCAGCCGGGGTGTCTCGAGTAGATCGAGATGCTGTCCCAATCCGTCCTCACGAGTGCGAATTTCGGTCCGGTCCGCCAGGTTCACACTGAGTGCCTGGGCGAAGATGGGAAGCAACAGCAAAGACATTCGACTATGCCAGCGCGCGACGATTGTTCGGTGATTTCCAAGGCAAGCACCGCTGCCCGGTTGGAGCAAGGTTTGGTTTCATGAAGATTTCGCATCCGGTTCGTACCAGGCCCTTACTAGGGCGGGAGCCTCCAATATATGTAGAATATGCCCATCCCCCAGACTAGCAGGAACAGAATGACAAACAGCAAAGTCCGCTTGAGCCCATCCCGAGCCTGCTTTCTCGAAGCTTGGCGAAGGGGCACGACGACAGTCGCAACAAGTAACGACACTAAATAGGTCTTTTGCACGTCTCTCGAGTGGGTGAATTTTCAACTGCAGTTTAAGATAGCTGGCGCGCGTGCGTCAATGGGGCCCGCCTTCCGGGGGCTGCTCAGAGGCGGCCCGCCTCGCTCGATTCAGCACGCGCGCGATGTCACCGAGAGTATTGGCGCCAATCATGTCATCTTCTGCGAGGATTACGGCAAATTCTTCCTCGAGTGCCAACATGAAATTTAGCGCAGCCAGTGAATCCCACGCTGGAATTTCGCTTCGGTTCACGTCGAGCCCCGGAGCTTCGGATAGACGAAGTGTCCTTGCGGCCACCAGTGCCAACCGCTCTTCAAGATTGAATGACGCCGGATTGTCCGGCAAAGCGTCATCGCCTCTAACTGGACGAGCGGGAACGCCAGCCACGCAAGTGCCGCGATCTACATTGCCGGTGATGACGCTCCCGTCCAGAACCTTTGCGTCGTCGGCAATGTTCGAGCCGCGCAGTATGGTTACATGGTGACCAATGCGAACATTGTTGCCGATGGTTATAGGCGTTGACACTGCATCGGCCTCCGAATCGCCGGGAACGTGATAGTCGCTGTCCATGATCAGAACGAACGCACCAAGACACGTGCCGTTACCAATGCGGATGCCAGAGTGTGAGGCAAGACCGGAGCCATGCCCAATCGTTACGTCATCTCCAAGCATAATGCGGCCCGTCCACTCGGCGACGAGGTGAGTCGTTACGGGCCGCGACCACAAGCGCAGGCGAGCACCAATCTCAATCGTCCCATCGTTGACGATGTGGGGTTCCCCATACACGGTCGGGTTGACCCCGACGCTGTTGCAACGCCGCAGCGCACGACCATGCATAGGCTGAGTTTGCCTGCTGAAGATGCTCCCGAAGGCGCCACCAAGCCCCCGCACGCGGCTTTGTTTCATGTCACCGCCTCGAGTGCTATGACCGAAGGGCACTGATAAGTTTGCGATGTGGGCCAGCAGAACGTGCAGTCTTGCACTTGCTCAAACCCCGAGCGCTTCCAAAATTCCAGGCACGGTTTGTTCTTAGGCGTCGCCAAGTACTTCGCCTCAACACGAACTTGGCCGCGGCTCTTGGCTGCTGAAACGGCAATATGCACCATTGCTTCTTCGACCTTGCGGCCCATTACGCGACAACTGAGCACGAAATCCACCATCAGCGTGCGGCTTGATTCGTGCTCGATGCTAACGATGCCTGTCAAGCCGGCGTCTCCAAAGCGGTCCGACACGTGAAGCACCCAGAGTTCTCGCGAAGGCGATTCGAGCCAACGAGTGAGTTCGGTTTCTGTGAGCCGTCGCGTACTAAGGTTCATCTGATTCGTCTTGTTGAGCAGCTGCGTCGTTCGGGCCAGGTTTGCCGCATCGACCCGCCCGTACTTTACCTTGATACCCAGACTCGCGAGCCATTCATCCAGTGATGCGAATTGCACTTTCATTGAAGTGCGCTGGCGCTCGGACGTGTAGAGTTTGGTGCGTTCCAAATCCTCGCGACTTATTGCGGGCGCGTCAAAACAGCTAAGGCTGCGAAGCGTGGCCGCATAAAGCAGTTTGTCTTCAGGCCACTCGGGGACAAAGACCTCCGGCAAGGCCTCGCGCACGCGCGCCCGCTCGACGGGATTGTCGTCGATGAATACCACCGACTGCATGCCGAGATTCAATTCGGCGGTCAGGTCCGCAATGTTACGAGCCTTGTCCTCCCAGTTGATGCGCCATGTGACGAAATCGTCCTCTCGTAACACCATTTCGGGATGCCGACGTATCGCTTCCAGCGCGACCGATTCTTCGTTCTTGCTGGCCAGTGCGAGGACGACCCCTCGACTTTGTAAGTCCTTGATAGCCTTTTGGAATTCAACGAATGCTTCTCCCAAACTATCATGCCCGCCAAGACGCAAATTCTCCCAACCTTGATCGCCCACAATCCCGCCCCACAGCGTATCGTCGAGGTCCAGGACCAATAACTTGCGCATTTGGCCGGCGACAGCCGCCAGGACCGCCTTGACCTCCTTTGCACAGGCGGCAAATACGTCAGCGTGGAACGGGACCTTGCCGAGAAACCAAAGTTTCGGGTTCATGGCGCCCTTTCCAACGCCTTCGACCCAGCGTTGCGAATTCAACACAAAGACATTCTTAGACGCGTCAAGGGCTTCCATTAGCCGTAAGTTCATTGCTGTAAGTGCACGTGTCACGCCCCCTTGCCGCGCGTCGATTAGACCCAAGCCTCGCACGTACGTGGGGACGGCCCATGTGGGCACCAAAACCGATTTGTAAGAGGCTGCGGCTTGCGAAATCAGGTGTGCGAATGCATCCACTTCTCCTAAGAGTTGTGATTGCGGTACCGTCTTGAACGAGAGCACGTCGGCAAAAGCGGGAACCACGCCTTCGGGTCGAGTCCACACCAAAAGGTTATCACGCTGAGCGGGCGCGGGGCTCAACAGAGACGGCACGACCTGGCCGAACGGCGCCACGGCAAAATCAACGACAGGGGCGTCCGCGTTCTCATTGAGAGCGTGTTCCAATTCAGCGATCGTGAAGTCGGAAATTATGTAACCGAATTCGCTTGGTGGTGGCCGGACAACGGACTTCGACGCTCGCTCCACCGGTATGGAACTGGAAATCACTTCAGTGACGGCAACTCCATTATCAGCGCGAGATTCGAGTCGCGTATTCATTGCGCTCCCGGCAGACTTGCCGGCAGCCGAGACGGAGTTGTTGTGATCAAGCCTCCCGAACACGCGCGCAGGGATCCCTCCGGCGATCACACCGGGCGGTATTGTCCCCGATACGATGCTGCCCGCCGTGATTACCGATCCTTCTCCGATTCGACTGCCGGGCATCACCGTCACGCGTGCCGCAAGCCAGACGTCTTTGTCAATCTGGACCGACTGAGCCGTTTGATCGGATTCGGGATCGCATACCTCAGTGTCGGAAATGATGGCATAGGGGCCGATTGATACGCCGTCCGCCACTCGAACCAACGTCTTGGCGGCGATAACCGCGCCAAAGTTGATGACAACCGAATTACCGATGTCAATGTGGCCCGTGGTGGCGGTCCGCATCGAGACTGCAGCAACGCCACACTGCATCGATAAGCGGTTCCCAATATCAATTCGCCCCAAGTTTCTAATGTCGGGGCGGCCGCCCGCAACTCGAGCACCCCAACCAACGGTCGTACAACTTCGCAGGCTGACGAGCCCGCGCGCCGCCTCGGAAACCAGTCCAATGCCGTCACGCGCTCGCTTTCCGGGGGGAGCGCCTTGCGTCCTGTCTAAGTACCTTTTGACCTTTCGTAGCAATCGACCCATGTGCAAATCTCGCCGATGCCCCCGCCGCAATGGCTGCCTATAGCGCAGCCGTGCGATCGGCACAACGCCGCTTGCAGCCGATCGCTCACTACCGTCGCCTACGCGAGACCTGCAAAGTCCGCTCCGGGTGAGGCCATCCTCCACCTGGCTTGCCGAGCAGGGAGTTCGAGTCGTGCTTGCTGCGTCATGCAGTCGCCAGCCGTGGCACACCACCCTATTGCTGATTTCCTCCTATGGGCGGCTGGACGGTTGGCTGACGACGACTTTGTGTGGTGATTGTGAAGCTTCATGTTGCTCGGCTGTCAGCTGGCAGCAAGTTTTCTTGGCGCCGCACCGGCAGCAGAGCGTGTCCAGGCACCCGTAGAGGCGGACAACCTGGCGGCGGCCGCATTTGCTGCCGCTGATATTAGCAACATCGTGGGCGAGAACAAACCCATGTCACCGTAGGCCTGGCTGATGCAGATCACCGAAGTGGCGATGCCAACCACCGCAACGGCGCGCGCAGCCGGCTCTTTCGCGGTTCGACAAATACGGGTGTTGAGAAAAATGGACACTGGAAACGCCATCCACATTGCTGCAAAACCGAGAATTCCAGCAAATGCAAAGAAGCCCAAGGCGCTATTGTGTGGGACGTATCTATATTGGGCAAAGCCCCTGGCTGATAGCATGCTATCGACTTCCGTATACTCGTGACCGAACCCGGTGCCGAGCCAGGGCGAGGTCATGTAAGTAATCAGAAGGCCCATGTTTTCTGCGTCGCGTGACTTCGTAGAAAGATTGTTGGAATCAGACGCGGAAAGCAGCGATTCAACGGGTCGAAATATCGGAAGATTGGCGTTGCTTTCGATGGCAATCTTCCCAGCAATTGCATAGATCGCTATTATGGGTAGTACGCGGATCGCAATTCGCTTAAGCCTGGTTTTGAGGGCGGACGGAGGGTACGCAAAGTATAGGGTGGCGAGAGCGCCGGCTAGGCTTACCCATGCGAGTCGCCGCATATTCAATTGAATGGCGATCAGGATTAGAGGCACGGCCCACAGCGCCAGTCGAATGGTTCTGCGCGTTCGCTGCTCGAACACGAAGACGAGAATTGCCACCAGTGCAACGTCGAACAAGACCGTATCGTGGTGAGTGGTACAGCAGTCCGGCAATGGTTCAGTGACGGTCGTTCTCATTACGGTGAAGTAGAAAGCCAGACAACGACAAGAGCGCCACAAGGCAGCGAACACTATGGTCTTGCCGAGTCCGACAAATTCTGCAGGTGACTGAAAGAGCTTGATGAGCGCGAGCGCGACCAAGTTCGCCCCGACCACCCAGTATATCTGAAACACTCCCTGATGAATATCGCCGCCGCGTAATGTGCCCCAAATCAAGATTACACCTGCAGCCGCGATGCCCCACCAGAGCGCCTTTACCATGGGTGTGGCCACGACCCTGGGATTCCTCTTACGCGCTATTAGCAGGACCAGGATGCTCAGCAGAATGCCACCAGCAATCCGCATAAAATTAAGGGCATCCAGCAATATGACATAGGACCAGCGAAACGGTGCAAGCCAAATTCCTCCCCAGTCGTCCCGCTGCTCTGCAGTGAGCATTAGGAAAAGGATTACGTACACGGCGCGGCGCATTGCGTCAGAGAGGATAACTCTTCATTTTGCCCACGCAACGGTTGACCGAAAGCGCACGGTTTGACCAGTGCCTTGAACTAGAAGCCGTCAATACGTGCGAGAAGCGTCGGGGCGGCAGCCCATGCCAAGCCGCTGAAGCAGTTCCTGTGTTGAGTGTCCGATTAGGACTTGTCTTGGTGTACGAGAATGGTTCCCAGCAAATGCTGTTGAACCGAGTTCGCCCACCATCTCCCTAATCCGCATTTTTCTGGTGTAGCCCGAATCGATGCATAAGATCGCCTTGTCGGCCTCGCGCGCGATTGTTGCCGTGGCCGGGCTTCGATCGAGCGACCTCATCGCAATCAGAATGCGTTCACCCCCGTTGACACGCTGTCGCAATTCGCCCCTGACTGCGGAGAGCACGCGCAACGGTACGGTGCGCAGGTCGGCCACTACAACCTTTGCTCCCTGTTGCTGCCAAGCGACAGCAGCCAAACCATGGACTATCACCAGCGACGACGATTCGCCGGCGGGTATTACGGCAAGGGATCGCCAAATTTCCGATTCAATTCGAAGCCATACACGTTGCCAGGCTGGATCTTCCGCGAACAGACGCAGGTGTTGCGCCGCCTTCACGTGGCCCATTGCCACTATGCTCGTTGTTGACCCGGACTCCCCTGTTGTTATGCGTTGCGACACCCGTATCTACCTGACGAAAAACAATTCAGATATTCATTGTGGCACAAGTTGATGCCACCTGTGCCGGAAACGAGCGATTGAAAGAAACGTTCTGCTTAGGTAGTAATTCGCGGGAGTGCCGCGCTGTCACTTTCAAGACGGCTGACCGGGCGACTTTCGAAACACGCCCGGAGACTTGCCCACCGTGCACCATATACCTCGCGCAAGGGAAGAGGGTGCTGACTACAGCGGCGATACTCTCACGCGATGCAACTCCTTCGGTACTCCATCAACGTCACATTGGACAGGTGCTGCGATCATCGTGCAATGATCGCGGACGAAGAGTTGCATCGTCACGCAGTCGAGAACCTCGCCCAGGCCGATGCTCTTCTCTTTGGACGGGTAACCTACGAAATGGTGGAGGCGGCGTGGCGGCGGCCGCCGCCGGCGGGAGCGAGGCCTGATTGGATGGAACCCTTCGCCCGGACGATCGACGCGGCAAAGAAGTACGTCGTGTCGAGCACCCTGGACCGGGTCGATTGGAACGCGGAACTCGTGCGCGGGGATCTGGGAAAGGCCGTTGAGCAGCTCAAGCGGGAATCGGGTAAGGGACTGACGCCGTACACCTCGATCGCAATGATCAGCGCGGCGTCTTTGGCAGAATTCGTCGGCTCCCGCATTTCTCTAGACATACTGGAGCATTCCTCGTAGGCAAAGGGGTATCGATGTCCACGCGAGCCCCGACACATTGAGCGCGAACACGACGCACGAAGAGTTGGCCAAATTGCGGCTGAAGTAGAGGTCCATGGGGCGCGTCATGCCCCCGTCAATGGCTCGCTTCGCGCGCCCGCAGCTTCACGAGAGCCTTCTTGAGCTTGCGCTGAGTGTCTGCCCACTCGTTCGGCGCCTTGTCTTGAGTGTAGACCTCGAGCGCCGCGCGACAGGTGGCCACGGCTTCCGAGAGCCGCTGGGTCCCGGACTCGCGCTCGCCCAAGGTCGTCAGCGCAGCACACAGGTTGTTCAGCGTCAACGCCCAGTGCAGCGGCAGTCGATCCCGGGTGAAGACTTCGAGGGCCTCGCGATAAACGGCCACGGCCTGCAGCAGCCGTGCGGTTCCTGACTCGCGCTCAGCAAGCGCCACGAGTACGCCCCCCAAGTTGTTTCGCGCCCCCGCCCATAGGATCGGTGCGTCCTGGTGGGAATAGACTTCGAGCGCCGCTCGATAGGCCGCCGCGGCCTGCAAGAACCGCGTGGTGTCTGACTCTCGATGACCCAGCGATTCGAGGGCGATGCCGAGGGTATCTTGGATCATCGCCCAGTCGAGCGGTGCCTGCCTTCGGTCGATCTCTTTCAGCGCTTCGCGACAGGCGACCACGGCTTCCAACAACCGAGCGGTTCCCTCGCTCTGCCCGAGGTGCCAGAGCGAGATCGCGAGGTTGTTCTGCGTGGCCGCCCATCCGTGGGGTGATTCCTCGCGGGGGTACACCGTGAGCGCCTCACGGTACGCAGCCACCGCCTCCACGAACCGATCGGTCCGTGAGTCCCGCGCACCCCACCTCATCAGTGAGTTGCCAAGGGTGTTGTGCACCAAGCCCCACTTGGAGGGGTCCACTTCCTTCGACAGGTAGCGATCCAAAAGCCTCCGGTAGACCTTGATGCTCTCTTCGAGCGCACCCTTGTCGCCCGCTTGCTCACCGAGGGTACGGAGGGCATCGCCATAGATCTCGAGGACTTTGCCACGACTCGCGGTGGACCACATGCTGTCCGCCGGTCGAACGTGGCTCACCGAATTGAAGAGCGAGCTCTGCGTCAGCCCGCGCATCCGCTCGACGAAGGGTTGGAGCTCCGCCACCACCTGTTGCTGCGAGTGATCGAAATCATAGCCGCGCGCTTGCTCCACGACCAGGTCCGTCACGGCGTCGCCCAGGTCCCTCCAGAACGATGCCGGGAGAGAAAGAGGGAGTGACCACGTGCAGTCCGGTTTCAGCGCTTTGCCGGGTGGCAATCCGGATTCGGAGCACCCTTTGCCCTTGCAGGCTTGTGTTTTCTCCCCAAATCGCAAGGTCCGCGTGATGCTCCGCCAGCGCCTCATCGATGCGCTCGCGTTCAACCTCGGCCGTCAGCGTGGGGAGGTTCGGTACGCCTGTCACGACGGCGAACTCTGCACCAACACCCCGAAGCTCGTTCGCGATGAAGGGCGCCGTGCCGCTAGCGTCGCCCTCGAGCGGCATCACCACCACCAAGTAGGGGTACGCCACTTTCGCCGCCGGCTTCGACTCGCTCGGCACGCCCGACACGGCCGCCGGCTTCGACTCGCTCGGCACGCCCGACACGGCCGCCGGCTCGCGCTGCCGTCCCGCACAACCCGCAAGTGCCAGGCACAGTCCGATCCATGTGCATATCGAGCATGGAGTCATGCTGCGTATTGGAACAAATGGCGCGGGCTAGGGCAAGCGGGGCGGCAGTGACGCCACCGAAGCGGGTCTCGGCCAAGCGATCAGGGTTCCACGAGCGTATACTTTCACTCGGCAACGCGATAGACAGGGAGCTTCTCGAGCATGCCAAAGCGTCTGAGAGCTTCCCCCCTCCGTCGGACCCGTGTGGCGTGCCTGCTCATGGCCGTTGCGGGCTGCGCGCATGCGCCAACCCGAGGCCCTGCTTGCGCTGACGTGGGTGAGTCGGAGCCTGAGCCCGGAAGCGACACTTTCGCTAGCTTCCTCGAAGCGGCGGGTTCGGGGGACACCGAGGCGATGACGACGCTGCTCCGCAGCGACGGCGGGCTGAGCAAGAAGAAGACCGCTGCCGGAGTCACTCCGCTGATGATCGCGGCGGAGGGTGGTCATGTGAACACCGCCAACCTCCTTTTGACCCAGGGCGCTGACGTCAATGCCAAGCAAGCCGACGACGGCAAGACCGCCTTGATGGCGGCGGCGGCGGAGGGTCATGCGACGGTGGTGACGCTCCTCGCAACCCACGGGGCGGATGTCAATGCGAAGACCGCCAAGGGGACAACGGCCTTGATGTTCGCGGCCGACCGGGGTCGTGCCAACGTGGTTGCACTTCTCTTGGACAAGGGCGCCGACCCTAATGCCGTGGAAGAAAGCGGCGCGACCGCGCTGGCACTCGCGGCGACCCATGGGCATTTGGACGTCGTGGAGCCCTTGCTGGCCAAGGGTGCGGATCCGAATCAGAAAACCAAGGGACCGACGGCCTTGCTCAGGGCGATGACATCGGGTCACGTCGCGGTGGTCAGGCTGCTGCTTGCCAAGGGTGCCGACGTCAATGCCAAGACGACCGACGACGACACGACCGCGCTGACGGCCGCGGCCGATGGCGGTCACACCGAGATTGTCGAGCTCTTGCTCGCCAAGGGCGCCGACGTCAATGCTAAGAAGACTGACGACGGGACGACCGCGCTATGGGCAGCGGCCATCCAGGGGCACGCAGAGGCCGCGCAGCTTCTGCCCTGCTCGCCCATGGCGCGGACGCAAACGCCAAGACGACCGACGACGGGACAACGGCGTTGATGGCCGCGAGCGAAGCGGGCGATTCCAAGGTCGCCGCGCTGCTGCTGGCGGCGGGCGCGGACGTGAACGCCAAGACGACGGACCATGGCGCAACGGCGCTGCTGGCCGCGTCGGCGTTTGGGTATGAAGACGTCGTGGCGCTCCTGCTGGAAAAGGGGGCGAACGGGAATGCCAGGACGAGCGACGACAGAGCGACGGCCCTGATCGCAGCGGCGCAAGGGGGTCACCGAGACGTCACCGCGCTGCTGCTGGCAGCGGGCGCGGACATGAATGCCAAGACGACCCAGGGACAGACGGCGCTTTTGGCGGCGATGAGGGGCGGTCATACTGCCGTGGTCAGGCTATTGCTTGCGCAGGGCGGGATGGCACGAGTGCCCGCAGGTACGTTCTGCAAGTGCATCCAGTACGATTACGGCCTGGGCTCCCGTGCTCCAGGCTTTCTGGCGGCGGTGCGAGCGTTCGAGATCGACGTGACCGAAGTGACGGTGGCCCAGTACCGTGCCTGTGTGAATGCCGGCCATTGCCGCCCGCCTGACACGAGCCGAGAAGCCTGCAACTATGGCAAGGCGGACCGAGAGAACCACCCGGCAAACTGCGTGAACTTCCAAGAAGCGAAGGCCTATTGCGCCTGGTCTGGCAAACGCTTGCCAACCGAAGCAGAGTGGGAATTCGCCGCACGCGGACCCGGCGGTCGCAAATCTCCTCCAAGGTCTGCCGCACCAAAGCAGCACTGCGTGGAGCGAGAGGGCACCTGCGAAGTGGGAAGCTATCCCGACCCGGACAGCCCCTTCGGCCAGCAGGACATGGCGGGCAACGTCAGGGAATGGACAGCGAGTCCGCTCACCGACTTCTATACGTACGACACGGAATCGCGCGTTACTCGGGGGCGGAGCTGGCAGGACCCGGCGAGCAACAACGCGACGCCTCGCTCCTTCGATCAGGAGACGACTCGATGGGGCGGGCTCGGCTTTCGGTGTGCCAGGTGAATTGCGCGTAGGCCGCTAGAACTTCAGGTGGCTTCTTCTCGGGGCAGCATGCAGCCACGACGATCGACCTCGTCCTCGTTCCGACGGGTCACTTCCAATACAGCGTGTGCCGCGCATCGTGCGGCTAGCAGCGGCGCGGCTCCCTGGAAGCCCGAGAAACTGTGTCAAATCGCACTCCACGTTGCGCCATCCTCGTCAGATAGCACTGTAAGTGTGAGGCGCGTTACCCACAGTTTGCCCTATGAATCATTATTCGCGGGCGATAGTAGAATCCGAGACTATACTAACAGCACTGCCACCGACACCTGCAAGGGAGGCTTGCATGAGGGGTCATCAAATAAGAAATAGCGAGTCTGCAAAGTCTCGCGAATCCGTACGTTCACCCAGCGGATTCGTTCAATCGCGTTCTCAATCGGGCGTCAGGGGCGGTTGGCGCCAACTGCTCGATCCGGACCAACGCGATGCGTTGGACGTGGAGGATGACGATATTACCTCGGTGCATCGTTTGCGGCCGTCGCGTCAGGCGATGCTTCCAACGGCGCCCCCTTTGTTGCAAGCCCGCCCGCTCTGGCAAGTCGGCCTGGTTCTGGAAAGCGATGAGTTGGCCCGCATGTGGGTTCAGCAGGGGCAAATGAATGACGAGACCACATTCGTGTGGTCCAAGTATCGGCAAACTTGGGTGCCACTCAAGTCAGTGCCCGAGCTGCAAAATGCAATTGTGCGCGCGCAGAGTGGGCCTATCGAGCATTCGAGTCGCGTCAGCGTCGTGCGGCCCGCAGCCAGCTGGTTTGCCGTCGAATTGCCACGGTTCCGAAACGAGTCGGGGTACTTGGCGCGTGCTCGTAACTGGGCCGAATGGGTCCGTGGCGCCGTTGCTCGCCATCTCGATTGTGGCGACCATGCCAAGGTTGTCGTTTCGCGCCATGCGACCTGGCAGCAGCGAAAGCAAGCAATAGCCGCCATCTGCAAGCATCCGAGCACGCAATGGCTGACGCTCGGTTTGGTCGCGGTACTAGGGTTAGCCACTCTTTTGCCGCGCAGCCTCACGGGCGAAAATCGGACATCCCTGGTGAGTCACCCGGCAAGCGGGTCCACGCCGGCGCGGGTCAAGGCCGACCTAATCGGAAGTGCTGCCGGCGAAACCGCGAACGCCCTCGCGAACCTCGCGCCAATTGCCATCGGCTCATTGCCGCTCGTGACCGAGCCCAACGGCAGGCCTCGCGCAATGTACGCTCCAAAGGCAACCCTTTGGACTGCCCGCAAAGCCGCTCGCTCGGTTGCCGCGAGCAACTCCAATAATACGTCACCGAGCTCGGCTGCACGCGCCCCGTTCAACGTTTCAGAGGCGCGCAAAACCCTCGACTACGCGGCATCGCGGATCCGGCAATGTACGTCGGGCGAAGCTTCCGGCTCCGTCATCGTGACATTTCAGCCTTCGGGTACGGTGCAAGACTTAAGCCTAAGTTCAATGGCAGGCGAGGTGACTCAGACCCGTTGCATCCTGGGTATGTTCCGTGCCGCAAGGGTCACACCGTTTGTCGGGGGACCTGTAGCCGTGAGGAAGAGCTTCCGCGTGGGAGGCTAGTTCGGAAGCCCGGCCTCGGCGGGGTTAGTACTTTGGTTTTGACGGCGCGGAAGCGCATCTCACGACGCCGGGGGACGATCTCCCCAGCTCGAACGACGAGCCCGGCAGGCACTGCCGTGTCTCCAATAGTTCGAAATGCCTGCTTTTCCAGTCGTGCGGGGCGACGAGCTGCAAAGTCATTCGAAAGTTGCGGGCCCACTTGCGATTCTGTGAAAGATATCGGTCATGCTCGACGCAAAGCCAAACCATCCCCTTCGCCTCGCCGAGCTCGTAGCCGCGCTTTCGCTCGGGATCGATCTCGGTTTCGGGCAGCCGATGGAGCACGTGCTGCGGCAGTGTTTGATCGCGCTTAGGCTTGCGGAAAGAATCGGCCTCGACGACGAGTCGCGCACGGTCGTCTACTACACCGCGCTGCTCATCAACGTCGGTTGCCACTCGGACGCGCACGAGCAGGCGAAGTGGTTCGGGGACGACATCGAGATGAAGTCCCACAAGTATGACCCCGGGTTTCTGGCTGGAGGCTTGAAAGCCACAGTAGCGGGCCTCCGTTCGATCGGCGCCGGCCGTAAGCCAATCCACCGCTTCCGCGTTGGCCTCGAGTTCTTGATTTCGGGTCATCGCGAGGTCAACGGCATGATCGCGGCGCACGCGAAGCTCGCCAGAACGTTCGCCGAGCAACTCGGTCTGTCCACGCGGGTCGCCGAAGCAGTAGGCGCGGCATACGAGCAGTGGGATGGGCGCGGGTGGCCTGGCGCGCTTTCCGGAGCGGAAATCCCGATTGGGTCCAGGATCGCGAGCCTGGCCGAGCACGTCGAAGTTGCGCACCGGATCGGCGGGGTCGCGCGCGTCGTCGCTCTCGTCGAGACGGGCGGCGGCAAGCAGTTCGACCCCGCGCTGTGTGCGCTCTTGCGCGAGCATTGCGCCGGCATCCTCGAGGGGCTCGATTCAGTGCGCGCGTGGCAGTCCGTGATCGACCAGGAGCCGGCGCTCGCGGTCGTTTTGTCTGACGAGCAATTCGAAGCCGCCCTGCTCGCGATTGCGAACTTCATCGACTTGAAATCACCCTACATGCTCGGTCACTCCTCGGCTGTCGCGCAACTCGCGGCGGCAGCCGCCAATGCGCTTGGGCTTGCGGCCTCCGACGTCCGGACGCTTCGAAGAGCCGGGCTCGTACATGCCTTCGGGCGCCTCGGCGTCTCTAACTCGATCTGGGACAAGCCAGGACCGCTCGGTGCGGGCGAGTGGGAACGCGTGCGGATGCAACCTTACTTCACCGATCGCATGCTGAACCAATCCGCCGTGCTCGCACCGCTCGCTGCCGTCGTCGCGCAATGCCGTGAGCGGCTCGACGGCTCCGGCTACCCGCGCGGCCTCTCGGGTGCATCGATATCGCGTCCGGGGCGCATCCTCGCCGCTGCAGATGTGTATCAAGCGCTCCGGGAGCTTCGGCCTCACCGATTGGCTCACTCGGCGGACGACGCGGCTCGTCTCGTGCGCGAGCAAGCTAGAGCAGGGAAATTGGATCACGAGGTCGTTGAAGCAGTCCTGAGTGCGGCTGGCCATCAATCGCGGCAGCGTCGTGACGGTCCTGCTGGCTTGACGGCACGGGAGATCGAGGTGCTGCGCCTTCTCGCACGTGGGTTCTCGACGAAGCAGATCGCCGAGCAGCTTTTCGTGTCCCCGAAGACGGCCGGGAACCACATCGAGCATATCTACGGTAAAATCAAAGCGAAAAACCGGGTCGCAGCGAGCCTCTTCGCCGTCGAGCACGGCCTGCTTCCCGAGAACTGACGTCCCTTGCCCTCAGAGCTTCGACTCGAAAATGAGGGGAACCCCTCATAACGTCGCCGCCAAGCGCGTCCTAATTTTACATCGCAAGGTCGCTGATTAGAAAGGAGCGCATCAATGGGTTTCTACAATGACTGGGTACTTCCGCGAATTCTGAACTTTATGATGAACGACAAGCACATGGCCGAAGAGCGCCGAAAGGTTCTCGCAGGTGTGAGCGGCACGGTGCTCGAGGTGGGGTTCGGCTCCGGGCTCAATCTTCCGTGGTATCCGGCGGCCGTGCAACGGCTTGTCGCGGTCGATCCGTCCCGACAGGGCGCGAAGCTGGCTCGAAAGCGCATCGCCGCAGCCCGGTTTCCGGTGGAGTATTTGCCCGTGGGTGCTGAATCGATTTCGGCGCCGACCCACAGCTTCGACTCGGTGGTGTGCACGTTCACACTGTGCACAATCCCCGATCCCGTCGTCGCGCTCGAACAGATGCGGCGCGTGTTAAAGCCAGGAGGGAAACTCTTCCTCATTGAGCACGGCCTTTCCAAGGACCCCGGCGTTCAGCGATGGCAGCGTCGGCTGAACGGTATTCAGAACCTCCTCTGCGGCGGGTGCAACCTGAACCGAGACATTCCGCGGCTAGTCGGGACCGCTGGGTTCGCGTTCGACGAGGTTAACCAGTACTACATCCAAGGCCCGCCGAAACCCGCCGCGTTCGTGACACGGGGTATCGCAACAGCGGCGTGACTTCGTCCCATCGCAACCGCCTCACTGATCTCGCCATCGGTAGCGCCCGCGAACTTCGAGATGCTGGTGTCACCTGTCACGCAGTAGCGGCACGGGATCTGTGACGCAACGGCAAGCCCGACTAGGCTCTTGTACTTGCTCGGTAGACTCGTGTGCGGGTTCAGCTCGACATCGCGCAGTTCAATCCAAGCTCCCGGCAGCGCTGCCATCGATGTCTTGTAGAAGAACTCGGGAACGAAACCAAAGCTCTGTTTGATATCGGCAAGCGCGCTCTGCGCGTCGACGACTTTAACGGGAACCAGGGCTGCGGCGCCCGGCTTCGGTGGCGCCTTGGCCGCGGCAAGCAGCCTCTGAATGTCCGCCTCGTAGCGCGCCTCATCGAGGCGAACCCCATTGAACACGGTGCTCTTCGACTCGGCGCGGGCTGAGCCGGCAACCCCGAGTGTTAGCAGCGAAATCAGCCCAATCGTGACGCTTCTGTGTGATCTCATGCGGGTCCTCCGTGATGGGCCCGCCTGAGCGAGCGCGTGTGGGACGGACCGGCGGATCGCGTGTTGGGGTTGCTTTCGAGCCGATTGTCGAGCCTCGGTCGCGCAGAACGGCACTTCGACGCTGCCATAGAACGACTCGATCGATTGGGCACCTTGCCTTACCTGGCGCGCACCCGCTACGAGCTAGCGCGAATGTTGATTCAATCCGATGCTCCGCGAGGTTCTACGCGGGCCTTGGAACTTCTGCGCTCGGCACGCGAAATTGCGCATGACTTGGAGCTCTCCGGTTTAATTGAACTCATCGAGCGGCGCGCGCCGAAACTGACGAACGTGAACCCGCGAATCGCGACGAACAGTTCGATGTCGTCGAAAGATGCTGCGGTGGCCGCGCCCGAACTCGACGCTGTCGCTCCGTTCCGCCTAGTCCAGCAGGGCGAGTATTGGTCGCTCTTCTGGGGCGGCGGCACGACGCACCTCAAGGACAGTCGCGGGCAACAGATGCTCGCGCGTCTGCTCGCTGCGCCCCACTGCGAACTGCACTCACGCGAGCTGGCGCAGGGCGAGGCAGTTTCTGCCGAGGCGAGCGCGCAGCCGCAGGGCTTACATGCTTGCGAACTGACGCTCGAGTTCCTTCGGATTTGTTTTCCACTTCGCGAACACATCGAGCGACATCGGGTCTGGCAAGATATCGTCGTCGTTACGTTCAATCCCGTCCGCGATCGATTGGGCTACGTCGGCCGGGCTGGTTTTTGGGAACTTGATGTCCCGACTCATGTCGGTGTCAACCGGGCCGGGGAAAACCGCATGCACCCGGATACCCATCGTCCGCAACTCGGCGCGTAGCGCTTGGGTCATGGAAAACGCCGCTGCCTTCGAGGCACTGTACCCTCCGAGCGCAGGCATGCTTGCGAGCGACACTACCGTAAGGATGTTCACGATTGCCGCCTCGGAGGCGTGCTGCAACGCGGGCAAAAAAGCCTGTGTGACCGCCAGAGTGCCGAAAAAATTCGTGTGAAAGTCCCGTTGAAGCGACGCAAGCGGTGTCGTGAGTAGGTCAAAGGAGCCAAGGATGCCGGCGTTGTTCACGAGTAAGGTGACGTCCTTCGCGCGTTCGGCAGCGGCGGAAATCTGGTCCTTCAAGGTTAGGTCGATTGTTAACGGAATCACGCGCGTCGAGTCAAGAGCCACGACTGGGGCCGCAAGACTCGGGTCACGAACGCCAGCATATACGCGGGCCGCCTTTCGCGAAAGAAACGTCTCTACGAGGGCCTTTCCGATTCCGCGATTCGCACCAGTGACCAGGATTGTCGAATTTTCGATTTTCATATGTAACTCCTTCGTACGCGGGAAAGATATGGGTGCTGGAGGGGCCACAACGAAAGGCGTGCGAGACTGAGGACACTCTTGCGTGCGGGTAAAGAATCTGGAAATCTCAGGCGCAATGGATCTCCTGGCACAAATGGCTACGTTTGTACGCGTGGTGGAAACCGGCAGTCTCTCCGCGGCGGCACGCGCGCAGAAGCTTTCTCTGCCCGCCGTTAGCCGGCAGCTTCGTACGCTTGAGGAGGATCTCGGCGCCGCGCTAATTACGCGGTTAACTCGCCGCCTAGCCGTGACAGAGGCGGGTCAGCGCTGGTACGAGCACTGCCTCCGAATTCTCAATGAGCTGGAGAACGCGCGCGGCGCTGTCGGCGGGTCCGTGCGGGGAACTCTCGTCGTTAGCGCGGCGGTAACTTTGGGGATGTACCTGCTCGTGCCGCGCTTGGCCACGCTGATCCAACGCCATCCCGGGCTCGCAATTGATCTTTGTCTGGAGGACCGAGTCATTGACTTGGTCGGAGAAGCCGTTGAACGTTGCTGTCCGAGGAGGCGTTCCTCCACCCGATACGGCAGCCGTTATTGCGCATCCAATTCTGAGCTTTCGGCGCGTCGTTGTCGCGTCGGGCGCCTATCTACGCAAGCGCGGAACGCCCAAGGAACCTGATCAGTTAGCTCACCACGATTGCCTGATCCAATCGCGTTCTGCTGGCGTCTGCGACACGTGGCGCCTCGTTCGCGGTACGGACGTGCGAAGCGTCAACGTCCGCGGAGCGCTACGGACGAACGCGCCTGTTGTGATGCGCGACCTCGCCTGTGACGGTGCGGGTCTAGCGTTCTTGCCCGAATGGCTCGTCGCCAACGATCTGGAGACCAAACGACTTCGTCGCGTCCTTGCCGACTGGAACTCGGAAGCAGTCGCGGCATGGGCGATCTATCGCACTGAACTTCGCGGATCGCCTCGCGTACGTGCGTTTATCGAAGCGCTGGATCGGTGAAAGGCGCCCGCCGTCTAGTCTTCAAACGCTGCTTGTGCGCAAGCGCGCCCCCTCACCAGTAGCACTTCATCCCCAATGGCGATCTCTCCACCTTCGATTGCAAAGCAATTCAAAGCAAGTTTGCCCTCGAATCGCTTCATCCTCGAGTGCCGCCCAATCGAGCTCGGCACCGACGCGCGCCAGAACGGCGTAGAGCCTGAATCGGATTCGAAACAGAAACATCAGTTTGCCCGGCAGATCGGCAAAACTCCAACCCAGCCGTCGTGTCATCCCCGGAGATATGTCTCTCGGCTGTGCCGGTTAACGACGGGCCAACCGGTAACCGACGCCGGGCGTCGTGAGCAACCGCTCGGGCTGCGAGGGATCGTCTTCGATTTTCTGTCGCAGCTGCTTCATGTAGACGCGAAGGTATTGAAGCTCATCCACGTGAGAGGGTCCCCAGACTCCGCGCAGTAGATGGCTATGTGAGAGTACTCTCCCGGCTTCACTCGCCAGAAGGTGCAGCAACTTGAATTCTGTTGGCGTGAGGATGACCTCAGCACCTTTGAGCAAGACACGTCGCGCCAGCGCGTCAATCCGGAGATCACCAATCTGAAGTTCGTTGCGATCGGAGACGTGATTGGCGCTGCGTAGCGCTGCCCGAATCCGCGCCATAAGTTCGCCTTCGCGAAAAGGCTTGGTGACGTAGTCATTGGCTCCCGCGTCGAGCGCCTGGATCTGGTGCTGTTCCTCGCCGCGGGCGGAGAGTACGATGATGGGCATTTCATGCTCTTCCCGCACGTGCGTGGCCACCTGGGCCCCGTCCATGTCCGGAAGACCCAAATCCAGGATGATCGCATCGGGTTTTCGCGCGCGGATCTTGAGCAGGGCTTGATTGCCGGTTGCCGCCCCGGCAACCTCGTAGCCTTGGCTGCGCAGCGCCACCTGCAACACGCGGCGCATTAGTTCCTCGTCCTCGACCACGAGAATCAGGGGGCGACTGATCATGCGCTTGCCTCGCCGTCAGACGGTCGTGCTTCTAGCTCTCCTGCCACGGGCAGTGTGAATTCAACGACGGCTCCGCCGCCCTGGCGGTTGCGAATGCCTATTTTTTCACCGTGAGCGCGAATTATGGCGCGGCAAATGGTGAGCCCCAGCCCGAAGCCGCCATCGCGCCGATTGACTTGCTTCCCGCGGTAGAACTTCTCGAAAATCTTGTCGATGTCGACGTCTGAAATACCTGGGCCGCGATCCGCGACTTGGACTTTGACTACACCGTCTTCGCCTATGGCCGTTATGTCGATTGGCGAACCCGGTCCAGAGTAGCGAACGGCATTTTCGAGCAGATTAATTAGTACTTGCTCGATTAGAGCGGGTGCGACCATGACCCAAGGTAAGTCTAGAGTTAGCGCCACGTGTATCCGGTTGGGGTCAAGTCCGGCGTTGATGCGGGCCACGGCCGATGCAATGATCTCCTCGACGGCCTCAGGTGAACGATGGAGTTCAATTGTCGGCGATTCGAAACGCGTAACGGACAGTAAGTTCTGTATCAAGTGATTGAGGCGCTCGGCCTCTAGAACCATGGCTGCCAAGAGTTCACGCGATTCGGAACGGTCAAGCGACTCCCCCCGGTCGAGCAACGTCGTGCCAGCTGTAACAATGGTGGCCAGGGGTGTCTTCAAATCGTGTGATACAGCGCTCAACAGCGAACTTCGAATACGCTCTGTTTCAGCTTCCACCTGAGCCTCGTGAACGATCTCGCGGATAACCCGCTCCTGCTTGCGAAACCGTTCCATCAACACGCTGACGACCGCCGAAACCGCAAGCATTCCGGCAAACGTTAGGGTACTTCTGCTGTCTGACCATGCTAGGGACAACCGCGGTGGTACGAACAGGAAGTCAAATAGCGCGACGCTCAGGAGACTCGATGCAAGGGAAACCCTGATATTGAATCGCAACGCCACAATCACGATTCCCAGCAGATGAATCATCGCCAAGTCTGCGGTCCGTGCGTAGCGCTGGACGCTGAACGCGACGGCCGTGCTCGAAAGCACGTACGCCAATGCGCTTGCATATGGTCGGCTGACTTTCCACATGCGATCACGGACCATCGGCCAACGAAGTCCAAGACCTTTCGTTGGATCATGACGCCGTGCCTCCGCGACGCTGGTAGTTTGCCTTTCGGGCGGGCGGACCATTCGCTTTAGTGTATGCGATTGCCGCCCCCGACGCCCGCTGTTCGGAAAAACCAGCGAAATTGAACTCGATCCTGCGCTGGTGGCCACCCGCGTGAACCTTATCTAGGAACAATCGAGGGACGAACGTTTCGGTGGCACATCAAATGGCCGCTTCACCGCGCTCGCCGGTTCGGATTCTCAATGCCTCGTCGATTGGACTAATGAAGACTTTGCCGTCGCCAATCTTGCCGGTCTTTCCGGCGGTTTCCAGCGTCGTCAGGACCTGTTCCACCAGAGTATCCGGCACGACTACCTCGATTCGCACCTTTGGAATGAACTCAACCTGGTAAGCAGACCCGCGGTACGTCTCAGTCTGACCATGAGTGCGGCCGTAGCCTCTAATCTCGGTGACGGACATGCCTTGAACGCCAATCTCCGAAAGTCCATCTTTAATATCGTCCAGTTTGTGCGGCCTAATCATCGCCGTTACCATTTTCATCGGTGATCTCCTTCGATCAGATTCGCAAACGTTTGCCAGTCAGCCGTCGTCAATTCGGTCTTTGCAGGGTCAGTCATTGCGCAGAATTCAATATTGCAGTTAGGGGAGGGTCAGTACGGGCCCGTCTGCTACGAGCCCGTACTTCACCCGCCTAGGCATCGCTCAGCGTGCAACTGCCGATAGCCGAGGCACTCGAATGCCCTCTGCTTTCTCGAGTTCCGAAGCGGAGACCTCTTCCGGTGCCGTTTGAGGTATGAACTCGGGGTAGCCTGGAATGCCCATCTCGGGGACGTCCAGACCGGCAATTTCAACTTCGGCTGGCACGCGATTGGAACCGAGTACTTTGCCGATCGTGTAGAATATTAGTCCTCCGACGAGAACGTTCCAGGCAATGCACACGCCGCCCTCAAAACATTGGGCGATCAATTGCTTACTGTCGCCATAGAAGAGTCCAGTGACGCCTTTGCCCGCCACTCCTAGATACGAGGTGGCTCCAACGCCGTTCCAGCCGCCACCGTAGGTGCCGTCTGAAAAGAGGCCCACGGCGAGCACGCCCCAGAGGCCGTTGGTTCCGTGCACGCTGATCGCGCCGACGGGATCGTCGATCCTCATCTTGTCGAAGAAAAATACGCTTACCACTACCAATACGCCCGCAACGGCGCCGATAATGAAGGCACCCACTGGAGTTACGAAAGCACAAGGCGCCGTAATCGCCACCAGACCCGCGAGCAGGCTATTGCACATCATCGATGGATCGGGTTTGCCCACGAAAAGCCACATGTACAGGATGCCAGAGATCGTGGCTGCCATTCCTGCAATCATCGTGTTGGCTGCAATAATGCCAATTCGACCATCAGCACCTGCAAGAGAACTACCGGCGTTGAATCCGAACCATCCGAAGGCGAGAATGAATGTTCCAACTTGTACCATCGGAATGTGGTGCGGCAAGATCGGGTGGACCCTGCCGTCCTTGCCGTACTTGCCGATGCGTGGGCCAATCAAATAGGCCGTTATGAGAGCAAGGGCGCCACCTTGAAGGTGTACGACTCCCGAGCCAGCATAGTCCACCGCGCCATGGCCAAGGCCCATACGATAGCCGAGTTGTGCCAGCCAGCCGCCGCCCCATACCCAGCCGCCGAAGATCGGGTAAATGATGGCGCCGACTAATATGCTGAAGATGAAGAAGCTCTTGAAGCTCCAGCGTTCAGCACAGGCGCCCGTAACGATGGTGGCCGTCGTGTCCATGAAGACCATCATGAACAGGAACAGAACGATGACACCTGCATCATAGGTGCTGCCAGAAAGGAAGAAACCTGTGCTCCCGATCAGTCCCCAACCGTGATCACCGTTTATTGAAGCACCGGTCGTGATCATGTGATTGAGCGTAGGCACGCCTCCCAGCGAAGCCGGACCGCCAATCGCAGTGCCATTGAGTCCTCCGCACATAAAGGCAAAACCGCACACGAAGAAGCCGAACATGCCCAAGGCATATACGGCAAAATTCATCGACATTGTGTGGGCGGCGTTCTTGGCACGGATAAGCCCCGTTTCGACAAGAGCAAATCCTGCCTGCATGAACATGACTAGGAATCCTGCAATCAATGTCCAGACGAAATTGACCGAAAATATACTGTGTGAGGACGCCTGAGCCACCGCGTTGACAGCCGTAGCCAAATCCTTGGTCGTAGCCTTCTCCGGGTCGGGCTTGGTGTAGCCTGGAACCGAGTAGGCAGTAGGCGTGGTCTGAAATGCGCCGGTTGGGTCCGCCTTGGGCGGCTCATCGGCATAGGCGCGTCGCGTGGTTACCACGGCGAGCAATCCGACGACGAAAAACATTAACGCGTACCAGTAGCGCCGGCGATGGTTAGAGTTAGATTTCAGCATTCTCGTACCTCAATGGTGTCTGGATGGGGTCACGTTGTCTCTAGGCTGCGTGACGGGACGGGTATCCTTTGATGGTTGTGTTTTGATCATTGATTCCGGGCTATTCACGGCGGACTCATGCGCGAGGCAATGAAGGCCCGCAGAGGCTAGGCAGAATCTTTCTCTTGAGTCTGAAGCCCCACATTGCACCCAACGCGGAGCCGGTTTGCATGACGGCAAAGAACACGGCAGCGACGGTCCACAGGTGGGACCACGCATGCACCAGCGCTGTGACGAACAGAATCATCACTTGCATTCGGACAAATGTCTTCTTGTATTGATCCCACATGGTGCCTCGTTTGTTTTTTGAAGACAGAAAGGTTGATTGTGGCGAGATTGACCGCACGATTCCCCATTCTACGGAGCAAGGCTGTTCCGGCCATTTGCATGTCCGTCCAAGAGAGAATCGGCGGTGTAGTCGAGTTGCGGGTCCTTGATACCGACAATTACTAACCCGCCGCACCGATCACGCAGGTTTCCAGTTCGCGTTCCGTTAAGGCAATGTACATAAATATTTAATTATGCTGGCGCGGACGAAACGGTTATTGGATTTGTCAACAACTGCGGAATCCAAGGGTCTTGAATCCAAAATGGGGGGCCGTACACACATGATGAAATCAAAGTCATCCGTGTTTCAGAGACGTAAGACTGAGGCATTTCTACCGTACGCAAAACGACAACCAAAGTGCCGTAGCGACATAGACAGGCATCAGCACCAAGACAGCAGCCAGCGCGTGGCTACCGAATGATGCGGTCCGATACCCTGAGTTGTCGGCAATAGCTTTGACCATGAAATTGGGCCCGTTCCCTACGTACGTGTTGGCCCCCATCATGACTGAACCGGCGCTGATTGCTGCCAGGAACGCGTTAGGAACACCCACCGTACCGTGCAAACCAAGCCCCTGCGCTGCCGACAGGAACGTCAAGTAGGTGGGTGCGTTGTCGAGTACGCTCGATAGCGAGCCGCTCGCCAAGAAGTAATGCCACGGTTGCGTTAGACCAATGCTCACTCCGTGCAGCTCCAGCAGTCGTAGGGCTGGAATCATGGTTAGGAAGATACCCGCAAACAAGATCGCTACTTCAACGATAGGGCCAAATGAAAAGCCGTTCGCCCGGCGTGCCTTGGAGCCTCCGAAAGCCAAAGACACAAGCGCTAGCGCTACCATGCATATTTCTCGATACGGAGTGGGCAATATCACTGACGTCACGACGCCGAACAGAAGAACAACATTGCGCCAACCAATCAAGCTAAGGGGGACCACCTCTGCCGCGTCCCGTTGGAGTTGGATTGGGTCCTCTCGCGCGTACGCGCGCCGATCGATGAAGTAGTAAAGACCCAGTAGCCACAACATGGCCGCCATCCAGACAGGCCACAGACGCAGCGTCCAAGTAAACGGCACTCCACGTAGATAGCCCAAGAACAACGGTGGGTCGCCGAGGGGAGTTAGCAGTCCCCCGCAATTGGACACGATCAGAATAAAGAAGAACGGAAGATAGGCGACATGGCTGCGCTGCGAATTGGTCTTCAGGACGGTCCGGATTAGAAGCATGCTGGCGCCGGTGGTCCCCAGAATGTTGGCCAGGACCCCGCCGAGGGCGAGCAGAGCGGTATTTCGTGCCGGTGTCGCCTGCAAATCACCCTCGAGGTGGATGCCGCCGGATACGATGAACAGCGAGCCAAGCAGCGCGATAAATGAAGCGTATTCACGTAAGCTGTGCAAAATGGCCAGCGGCTGCCGAAAAATTAGCCAGCCGACGATTGGAACTGATAGCAGCGTCGCGACGAGCGCCTTGTTCCGATTTTGGTCCCAAAACCTAGGCGCAAACAGGGGCAAAATGGCTATGGCCAACAGCAGCAGTGCAAAGGGGGCGACTGTGATGGGATGAGGATCCAGCACGGATAGGGCAGCGTTGGGTTGGAACTAGTCGAGTTACCACTCGCGGACAAGAGATTGTCGCACCGGTGGCAGGTCTGACATTAGCTGCAGTGGCGTTTCCAGCGAGTTTCCCGAGGATAGTGAATTCCTTATGATTCGACAACCGCGCCGACACGGCAGTGGCATGAAGCCATACCTAGCGTGTGAACGAACCCGGCTAATCTCCACGTTGGTTCATCCTCAACTGCCGCCGGGCGGGCTGGTCCGCCCCTGTTGGGCCGGTTGCGGGTGAACCACCACTCGGTTGTGGTTCACCCGCATTGGCGAAATTTCCATGAACCCTAGAACGCCGCGATACCAACCGTGGTTTCCGGCAGGCCCGTGGTGCTTGACACCGGTGTCAATGCGCCCGTGTTGCCAATCGCAAAACCGTCGATGACGTGATTGCCCGCAGCGAGAGCATAAAGATGCTGGTTGCGGTCAACTGCCACGTCGAGCGGCTTTCCGTTTTCACCAGTCGATGCCGTAACCCCGTTCGGGTCGAGAAGTTGCAGCGAGCCATCGTGCGCCAATTCATAGCCCGATATCGAGCTGCTGCCTGCATTTGCGGTATATGCGAACTGGCCGTCTTTGGTTATAATGAGCCAACAGGGAGCCTTCTGATTATCACCGATGGAGCCCGAAATCGTCAAAAAACCACCGCTCCCTGTCAATGAGTAGGATGAAGCGGCACCAGCGGCGGCCTCGGAAACAACGACCGTGCCGTCCTGAGAAATATCGAATCCGTAAGGAGTGCTACCCGACGAGGCGTGAGTAACGGCGTTCTCGAGTGTTCCGTTGCGCCGGAACGCAAACGTATCGATCAGGCTCGTTCCCTTTTCCGTTACGACTACGCCGAGGCCCCTTGGCGCTATCGCGACTTGCGCCGCTGAGGGCATCGCGGCGCTCAGTGCTCGCGTTGAACCGGGAATTGCGAACAGTCGTCCCAGCGGATCGAGCCAGAAGCCGGAAATGTTGCTGTCTTGACCCGCATTGAGCACGTATGCGAGCTGGTCTCGCACGGCAACACTGGTCGGATGAGAACCTCCAGAGGGAAGCCGAGAGCGCAACGTAAGCTGAGTTCCGCGGACTTCGAAGCTCGAAATCTCGTCGCTACCCGCATTGACCACCACCAAATAGTGGCCATCCTCCGATAACGTCACGGAGCCCTGTGAACCGAGGCTTGCGCCCGATCCAAGTCCGCCCGTTGGATATTCGCCAGCGGCCCCTAGCGAACCATCTTGCATGCGATGAAACGCTAACACCGTATTGCCGGCGGCGGCATTGCTCATCGTAAACACGGCACCCTCGCCGTGCTGGCCAATTAGCGCTTCTTCTGCGGTCGCAGGCGTCGATGTTTCATCACTTGATGCTTCGGCGCAGGCCATGGTAGTTGACAAACACAACGGAATTAGAAATATCTCACGGACATAGGTTCTCATCGTTTTTGTTCCTCTCGACACCGTGCAGCGCTCGTAACAATGCGAGCGAATCAACGATGCCAATGCTAGGTACGTGCAGCGCGTCTGTGCGTTACAATCAACGTTCGAATCTTGTTGCGGCGGGAGCCGTTTCCCACGACGTATCGTTCTCCCTCGCCGAATTGGCCCGTCTCGTCCGAATGGGGCAGGTCTGGGTAGGCTCGTTGGAAGGCGGCGCGGGGGTCCTTGGCCTGAGCTTGCTATTCGGCTATAGACTGGATTTGTGAAGAGCGATGAAGAGCTCATGTTGGCCTACTGCGGGGGAGACACCGTGGCCTTCGGCGAACTCTTTTCCCGCTACGCGCCCATTCTTGAGCGCGTCCTGCGGCGATTTGGACCCAGCAAGGACCAATTGGCTGACCTCGTGCAGCAGACTTTCTTGCAACTGCACAGGGCCCGGAACGACTTCCACCCAGACTGCGAATTGCGCCCGTGGCTGATGACCATCGCATTCAACCTTGCGAGGGAACAGTTGCGCCGGGCCCGTCGTCGGCCGGAGGCGGAGCTAGACGCGACGGCTGAGATCAAGCACGCTCACCAGCCCGACGAACAGCGTCGTTTCGAACTCCGCCGAGACTTGTCTCATGCGATTCAGCAATTACCGAACGACCAGCAGGAGGTAGTGCGCCTGCACTTCGTGGAAGAGCTATCCTTCGAGGAAATCGCAGAAAAGGTTGGGGCCAGTGCGGGCGCAGTCCGCGTTCGGGCTCACCGCGGCTATACAGCGTTACGTAAATTGCTTTCGTCCGGTAACATTTCCAATGATATCGACATAGATAAGGGGCGTGGGCCATGAATTGGACCTGCGATGAAACGCGCCGCCATCTGTTGCGACAAGACGAACTGTCGGAAGCGGCGCTGGAGCATCTGGCACAATGTGCCGTGTGTCAGGAAATGATTGAGCTCCCCGCGGCCAATGAACTCGAGTCCGTTTCGAACGCGAACGCTGGCGCAATTGATGTTGCGAGCTTACTGAGTCAAACACAGCTTCAGCTTTCACGGGAGCGAGGGCTACTCGCATGGTTGCGTAGCCGACAGACGCCCTTGCGCCTAGCCCTTGCCGTAAGCGTCGCATTGTTACCTGCTGCAGCCCAATTGGCATTTTCCCGGAGACACGACCTTGGTGACTACCCGCTGCCACGCCTTGTATTGGCGGTGGTGATGTATTTGGCCATCGTGGTCTTTGCGACTAGGACGCTCCTCACCCCCTTGTATCGGCCGAAGTCTTCTCGGGCGCTAGCGTCGGCGGCCGCTCTCGCTTTTTGTCTGCCCTTCATCCTGGCTGCGTTGGCTCCCGCCTATGCTCAACCAGCCTCTCACGTCGAGATTCAGCGTTCATTTCTCTACCAGGCTGCGGTCTGCTTGCGGTACGGGACGTTTCTTTCACTTCCCTGCATAGTGCTATTCGTCGCGATGGATCGCCAACTCGCTCGCGGCCGCCTCTTTTTGACGCTCGCGGCGAGCATTGGCGGCGTCACTGGCAATTTCGCCCTGTTGCTGCATTGCCCCAATGAGCAGCCCGCTCACCAACTCCTGGGTCATGCCACTGTAGGCTTGGTGTTGCTCGTCTGCATCGGTGCTGCAATTGTGTTCGCTCGATTTCGGTCACGGAGCGCGTCGGAAAGAAGCTAACTGGACCTCTGCCAGCCTGCGCCGTCAGACTGTTCGATGGTCACAAAAAGCCAAGCGCCGAGGGGCATGCCCTCGGCACTTGACCGGCTTGTCTCGGACGCGATCACAGGGGCGTTAGCGTGACTTTGAGCACCTGCGGCACCGCGGGGAACGGCCAGACTCCGTCGATAGGTCGTACTCTTCCGGACCCTTCGTTTGCGCCGGTGTTGGGTGCGGATTGGTACGGTGCCATGTCTGGGCCCAGGGCGCTGCCCTGATTGGCTTCTGTCCCTGACTCATAGGCAGCTAAATTCGTCATGACATCCGCCGCGATATCGCTGTCACTGCGCGGATTGCCCGAGGTATCCAGCAATGCAATTCCCATGGGTCCGAGCGCCGCGAACGTGTCATTGGACGGCACGAGCATCGCCTCGAGGCTCAAGTATCGGTGCGTTGAATCCGGAGTTGCTTGGAAGGTCACCGAATTGCCGCCGCTGAACGGCGCCGTTCCTGCGACACCTGAACCGCTTACCATGCTGTCAGCGCCCCATTCGGCGAGCAAGGTCGTTGAAGCACCGTCTTCCGCCAGATGCTCGAGGCCAGGCGACGCGGGTGCCCCGAGCGCAAACGAAGTAAATGAGTCGCCGTGCACGGCCCACGCGACCGGTGACATGATGAGCGGGAATGTGCTGCCGCTGCTCGTATTCGAGACCGTTACGCTAAAGCTCGACCCCATGCCGTGGGTGGTCATGACGTTCACGAAACCGGACAAATGAGCCAGATCATTGGTGCTGTCGGCATAAAGGCGCACCATATTGATTGGATCGGCCGGGCCCGTATTGGCGGCTGGTTGTCGCGGCGCTTGGTTGGGGCCGACGCCAGGCACTTCGTTGGCCTCGGTTCCTGCGTCCCAGACTGCCAACAGGTTCATAATGTCCTTTTGCACGTCGGCGGCTGCTCGCGGCATGCTGGCGGTGTCGAGAAGGGGGACACCTTGCGGGCGCGTGCCGATAAAAACATCATTCGTTTGACCGATCATCATGGCCATACTCAATAACGGCATGGCACTGCTCGGAGTCACGGTGAACATGACCGATGCGCCCGGACCATAAGCGGCAGTGCCCGCCGTTGCGGCTACGGCGCCTGCGGCGTTGGCTTCGGTGACCAAAACGGACGTGTTGCCTTCTTCCGCAAGCCGCTCAAGGCCAGCGGAGGCCGCGGCCCCGGCGGTGAAGTAGTGATAGGCGGAATTGTGTAACGCGTAAAATGCAGGCGAAAGCGGGCTCATGAGCGGCCCTTTGTCTGATTTGTTTGTTAGCGTCACGGTGTAGGCGCTGCCCGTCAGGGACACGCTTACGTTAACCAATGCACTCGGGATTGGGATCGAGCGCGTGCCGTCCGTCCGCAAAGATACGCCCGCTTCGGTGGGACCCGTGTTGGGTGCGGGTTGCCGCGGCGCCTGATTGGGGCCCATTCCGGGAGCTTCATTGCGTTCGGTGCCTGCATCCCAAAGCGAGATAACCGATGTGACGTCTCCGCTTACAGGGCTGTTGGTGCCGTCAAACAACGTTATGCCCGAAGCCGCGCTGAAATAGGTATCATTGGATTGTCCGAACATGGACGCAAAGTGCAAGGTCTGGCCGGGCGTTGCACTGAAGGTGAATTCATACGCATCGCCAGGATTCAGGGGTCCCGCAGAACTCGCCCCAACGGGAACGTTGAAAATGCCTGACGCAGCAACGCCCTGCGCGCCCATGATTTCTGCAGCAAGCATCGCAGGGTTGGCATCCTCCGCAGCCTTCTCAAGGCCCGCGGAAGCAATCATATCGCTTGTAAATGGCTTGGTCGTTCCGCTTACGACGGCATAAGCACCGGGTGCCACCAACGTTGGAAGCGCCGAATTGGTTGACGTGTTTTCGATGCGCAACTTGAAGTTTGTGACGCCGCTCATGCCACCCATACTCGGCATGCCAGCTACAGTGGACATGCCGCCGGCCGCCGTCATGCCGCCTGCATTCGTCATGCCTCCAGTGGTCATCATCATGCCACCGGTTGCCATCATGCCACCGGTTGCCATCATGCCACCAGTTGCCATCATGCCACCGGTTGCCATCATGCCACCGGTTGCCATCATGCCACCGGTTGCCATCATGCCACCGGTTGCCATCATGCCACCCGAGGTGGACATCCCGCCGCTCGTCATCATCCCACCGGTGTTTGGTACGCCGCCTGTAGACATCACTCCACCGGTGCTCGCCAGACTCGACGCACCAGCCATGTTTGACATGCCGCCGGTTGTCATGGCACCTCCAGTCGGGGCACCGGTCATGCCGCCACTGGTTCCGTTATCGGAAGGCCCAGGATTGTTGCTCGAACAGGCCAATATGGACAGAGACCCAAACAAGCCAAACGTACTCAATGAGTTGAACCGCATAATATCCCTCTCAATCGTTAAACACACAGCATGCCATCAAGCCCCACGCTTCGCGCCAGCGTTCAATGCACCAATGCCCCGATCGCAGACGCAACGCGTGTGTGCTCTGTCGCGCCCACCAAAGGGGCGCGGTCAAGATGGGCATATGGCAAAGGCCGTGAAGTGTTACGCCGCTAGCGAGAATTCTTGCGGCTTGTTCCCGGGAAGACGAATCCGCGGTTGGCAGACCCCAAGAATCATGAGGTGAGATCTTTTTGTGACGCATATCGTAACGAAATCGCAAGTCGCACATACAGGCGGTCTTACCTTCAGAAGGGCAAACTACTGTTTTGCTAAGTCCTGCTACAGGCAGGCTTGGCTCCTGGCGGGGGCAAAGGGCAGCTCTTGATAGTGCGTGCGGCGGGGGTGCCCGTGCCCGGCGCTCCCGAATTGGCGGCAATGGCTCCAGAGGTTGACGCCGAGTGTTCCGCATCTACCGGGGCGGCCGTGAGCTTAGCTGATAACGAACCACCCTTTACATTGACATCATCGGCGCTCTTTCGATTCGCGCAGGCCACAAGCGACAACGCAATCGCGCAGACCGCAAGGATTGTTCGGCGTGAGAGTGCGCTTCTAAGGGAAAAACGAGGCCGAAGTCTGAGATTGTCGTTTCTTGGAATCATGTCACATACTCCCGCGTCGCCTGATTGTCAGATTGTCCCAAGCGCAGCGCGCCCTTTTGAAAGCTTGGAATGCCTGGCTAAAGTCGCATTGGCCGAGGTTCTATCGAGACATATGTCGCCGGCACGAGTGTGTTACGTAGATCTTGGGTTAGTTAATTGGGCAGGCGGGGTCGGCGACTCCCAACGCACCTTCTCGAGCATGCCCAGCGGCGCAGAGCTCTCGGAGCGCGCCTCGCGCCGGATCGGTCGCCATATCTTCCTGTTGTCGGACGAGCCCTATCGCCGCCTGCGTCTCGACGGCCGCGACTTCGTCAGCCCAGCGGCTCTCTATCCCTGGACGCTCATCTCGTATAGCTATGGCAAAGTCCTGCTCGCGCCTGGGCAACGCCTCGGGTACCTGGCGATTGCGCCGACGATGCCAACCGTGGACCGTCAGCTGCTCCGCGATGCGATGTACTCGACCCAGATGGCGCTTGGCTGGTGCTTTCCGAACGCCGTCATGCAAAATGCCGTTCCCCACGTTGAAGGTTTGTCGATCGACGTTCGAGCGCTCGAACGTCGCCGCGACGCGCTCGGCGAGGCGTTGACGAAGGCTGGCCACGCGGTGCTGCCGCCGGAGGGGACGTTTTACCTTCGGGTTGGATGGGCTAGTTCCGAGCCCGAGCGGCAGTGGAATGCGAGGCTTTGAGGGCCAGCGAAAGAGCTACGTTGTCTCACACCCGACGCATTTGCTGTCAGGCGCTTTGAAATGCGGGAATTGCGGAGGCGCCATCGGCCTGGTGAGCGGAAAAGGTGCCGGTTACTACGGTTGCCTGAACGCGTCGCGGCACGCCTGTGATAACAGAGTACTGATTGCGCGTAGGCGCCTTGAGGAGAAGTTTCTTGCGACTCTGAATGACGAGGTACTCAAGCCTGAAGTGCTCGCGGCCATCTACGAACGGACCGCTGAGAAGATCAAAGAGCAGTTTGCGCATGTGCCCGAGGAGCTCCGATTGAAGAGACTGGAGCTCAACCGCGCAGAGACTCGCGTTCATAACTTCATTGAGTTCATCGCCAGCGGCCGGGCAACTGGAGCGCTCTCGGACGCCCTGGCTGAAGCCGAGAAGCAGGTGAAGACGCTCAAGACTGACGTTGAGAGCATGACACATGCGACAGCTGAAGCGTTTACGCCGCCGCCTCGTGCCTGGATTGCCGATCGCCTGAAGAACCTGAACGAGCTCCTAGCCAAGCGGACAGAGAAGTCAGCGTTGGCCCTGAGACGACTCACCGGTCCCGTGACGCTCACTCCAGAAAAGCCTGAAGTGGGGCGTCCTTATTTCAAGGTCCGGTGCAACGTCGATAGTTTGAACCTCCTCGTTGCGGAAGAAGGTTCGAATTCATTTCATTGGTGGAGGCGCGGGGAATCGAACCCCGGTCCGCAAGGCATCCCATCGACCCTCATTCACGTGCATAGTCGCCATATCCCTGGCGACTGAGTTGGTGAATTCGGTCACCACCTAGCCTCCGACTTTTCTCAGCTGGCGACGACGGAGGCCACGTCGCCGGCCCAGCCTTAGTGCTGACGCCCTTCCGCTACCAAGACAATCTCACGGTCGGACGGCTCTATGGTTTCTTAGGCCGCCAGAGCGATTGCATTATCGTTCGCAATTAATACGTCCCATTTTTGAAGTGGTCTGGGAGCCCACCGCACGCAAGCCAACGTTCAGTCCCCACGTCGAAACCGATCGCCCCCAAGCATTTGGGATTGCCTGAATCAACCAGGTGGCCTGATTGTAGCGGAGATTTGAATCGTGTCGAGCCGGCCGCAGGCCTTGTGATCAGAGTGCAGGGTGCAGGTCAGCGCGCCGAGGGTTGGGGGTGGAGCGGCGCGTGGTGGGAGGTGATGCGCGCAAATCAACGCACCGCCCAACCCGCACCGCGCGCCCCGCACCGCTCACCGCGTTCCACGCTGACGCTGCACGCTGCACTCTGACCTCGGACTACCTAGGCCGCCTTGATCAATGGCGTCCCCGATGACGAGATCGATCTGGCCGACTCATGTGTTCTAGTCAGATCGAAATGGAGTGACGATTTTGGTCGCAGTGTGTCGCGAGCTGCGACAGTAAGTGTCACCCCGCCCAAAAGTGCGACAAGAATCACATGCGGAACTGGAGATGAGCGCCTATCGGGGGCGTTGGCCCAGTCCTTGCTGAATCGTGGGTATGGAAATACGCGGGGTCGTAACGGCCTTCTTGCTCAGCAGCGGTGCTGTTCTGGTGGCCACGGATGTGTGGGGAACTCAAGCATCGGTCCCGTTCACAGTCGGTGAACTCACCGGTGCGATCGTTACCCTGCTGACGTTAGGTTCGAGCATCTCGTTGTTTTTCAGGCCGCCTCGGAAACGAATTGGCATAGTCGAGCGCGGGGCAACGCCTCGCCAGCAACCCAATCCGATTCACGAGCGTGTGCATTCAAGAACCCCGTGCCGTCCAGTGGAAGCGTCACTAAGGCCAAGGGCGCAAGCACGCCGAAAGGGTCAGGTTTCCCCGTATTTCCCTGGGATCCTGGCGTGGTCGTACTTGTCCTGCCCGCCCTTGCATCATCGGGATCGTCCATACGCTGCTCGCCCCGTAGCTACCAGCGCGGACGTCATTATTCTCGACTACGAGGACTGCGCACTCGTTTCCAAGCGACTTGGCCTACTCCCCGAGCACGTCTCGGCGCGGCCTCGTCCCGTATCCTAGCAGAGCCCGCCCAAGCGAAAGCACGAAAGGCCAGTATAATGTTCGAATTCTCACTCGCTCCCCGCGCGATCGATCCGACGTGTCCGCCCGCACGATGCGAATTGAATCTACCACCGGCAGTCAAGCGTACCGCAGTTCTGCTAGTCGGGTGTGACCCCCTCACCGATGCATCATGCCGTCGTTCTCTGTCCTTTGCCGGGATCGATGCGGTTGTTTCGGCGCGTGACGGTTCACTGGCCGTAGAGCTGCTGCGAGCCTATGCGTTGTTCGACGCCGTCGTCGTCGCCTCCTCATTGAGTGACTCCGATGCGCGGATATTGGCGCGTCACGGTGAACTTCAGAAGCCGACCTTCTTCGTCAAACCGTTGCAGGAGCCACAAGTTGCAGCGGCTGACGACGACACGCAAGAGCTGGCGGCCGAAAGCCTGCGCAGCCCGCGGATTCTCGGCAAAAAGGTCTCAGCCGCGTTGGCCCGCCGCTGGCCGTAACCGGCGACAGCGTGGCCGCCGACGATCATGAACTTTACGCGATGCGAGATCAGTAACCTCAAGAACTCGCTCCAATCCGGGTTGAGCTCGATCTTCACGGAACCAAACCTTTCGCATTCGCTCGACGGCGGAGATGCGCTCTTCGAACGTTAGGCGCGCCAAATCCTCTCGATCCAGCACTGCGGCTTCTTCGTGGCTACTGGCGGAACGCACCAATCGATTCACGGATCTTTAGTATCGCGCGAATTTGGACGCAATTCAAGCCGGTCGGAGGTAATTGTGGCACCGGCTACGACGCAGTGACCCCGCGCGACGCCAGAAACGCTTCGACGGCTGTGAACATCCTCGTCGTTCTCGCCATCTCTTCCGCGATTGCCTCGGCATCGAGTGCGAAGTGACGGTTGTAATCAGCTTGGCCCCGCAGACCGTGCAACGCTGCCAAATCGTGACTGACGCTAGCAGGCAACAAGCCGGGTTTGACCAGGTGTTGGCCGAGCAACGTAGCGACGCCCGCGTGGGTTTGTGCCTGAATACCCAGTGCCACGAGCGCGGCACTCACCAGATGAAATGCAGCATAGTAGAGGCGGCTGGCCGAGTCGTCGAATAACGCCAAGTCCGCTAGCGCTTGCGCGGCGCGTAACGCAGCGTGCGCCTTTTGCAGCTCCGCTCTTGCGTCTAGAAGCGCGTTTTCATTCGTAATATCGCGATGCCTTCTCGGTCCAGGTTCTCGGCCAATAGTTCCTCGCGTTCGCGCAAAAACTCGAGCTCCTGCTTGGACAATACGATTGGGACGATGACAAGACCATGCTCGATTGTCAGATCACCGGCCAATTGCATGGGGTAGACTCGCTCAGCGTGTGATTCCACTCGATCGAGAACCACGGCAACATCTACATCCGAGCCCTCGTGCGCCGTGCCACGCGCGTACGAGCCGAACAGTCTGAGCTCGAGCAAGCGGCTGCCAAACTTGGCGTTCAACCGCGCCCGATAGTCAGTGAGCAGCCGATGCAGAGCTGGATGGTCGCTCGGGCGCATAGCCAAGAGGCTAGCACCAACGCCGTTAAGCTTCTACTTTGCGGCCCTTTGGAGGTAGACGTCGTATAATCCGAGCAACTTACCAAGCGTTATGGCCGATAATCTGCAATGGGCAAAGTCATGACACGAATCAGACTCACGAATTCCCTGGATGCGGGCAACGCACGTAACGGCGCGTTACCACTCAATCGAGTGCGGACGCTCGAGCTTGACGCATTAATGGACACGGGTGCAACCCTCTTGGCGCTGCCCGAGGAAGTCGTCGACACATTGGGCCTGCCCCAATTGGACTGGCGCAAAGTGCGTCTGGCTGATGGCAGTGTTAAAGAGCTAGCGCTGGTCGGCAACCTACAAGTCGAAATCCTCGGGCGTACGATGACCTGTGACGCCCTCGTAATGCCCGTGGGCTCAACGCCTTTGATTGGACAGATCCAACTAGAAGCGCTAGACCTCGTCGTTGATGCAAAATCGCGCGAGGCAAAGGTGAACCCCGCATCGCCGGATATTCCGCTGCTCGACTTGTTGAGCGCGTGCTGAACGCCACTCAGATGCGGACGCTGTCGATTGCCGAAAGCAAGATCCCTCGGCAACCCAGGCGCGCGAGTTGGTCCATTACCTTTTGAGCTTCACGTCGCTTGACCATTGATTTGACCGAGAACCAGCCGGTCTTTTCGAGGGACATGACGGTTGGCGATTCGATACCGGGAGTCATGGCACAGGCTGCCCTCAAAATGCCCTCTGGGCAATCATACTCGACCATCATGTATTCTTGAGCCAAGACGCGCCCTTCGAGGCGGTTGCGCAGGGTGATGAGTTCGTCAAGATGCTCGCGGCCTGGGTGAGCAAAGAGCGCGGCGTGCGACTCGAACAATGGCTCGCCGACAATCTTGAGCCCGGCCTGCCGCAGTGTGCTTCCCGTTTCGACAATGTCCACGATGGCGTCCGCGATGCCGAGGCGCACTGAGATTTCCACGGCGCCTTCAAGTTGCACCAGCAGGTTGCGTTCGGGAAAGAACCGTGCTGCCAAGTTGGGGAACGAGGTCGCAATGCGTTTTCCACGCAGTTCGCGGATTGACGCAATGGCAAGGTCCGCGGGCGCGGCGACGCAAAGCCTGGAATGGCCGTAGTTGAGTTCGTAAAGGCAAGTCGGGCAAAGGCCCTTTTCGGCAACGAAGTCCTGGCCGGTGACGCCTGCATCGAGGATGCCGTTTGCAACGTATAGTGGGATGTCGTAAGGACGCAAGAAGAAGAACTCGACTTCATTTTCGTGATCGAGGGTACTCAGATCGCGCAACGACTTATTGACCCGATAGCCACAAGCCAGGAACATCTCGAGTGTTGGCTCGAACAATTGGCCCTTATTGGGCAAGGCGACCTTAATCATAAATGCCTGAACACTTCCTCGAGAGTGACGCCGGTCTCGGCCATCATACAGGCGACGTAGTAGAGCACCTGCGACAACTCGAGCGCTATGGCATCGCGGCCCTCGTAGCGCGCCGCCATCCAACTTTCCGCGGCTTCTTCGACGAGTTTCTTGCCAATTGCATGCGTCCCTTTCTCGAACAGGGCCGTCGTAGACTTGTCGGGGGGCATGTCCCGCTTGCGCTGCAATGCCAGTTCGCACATCTCATCGAACGTCATGGGGTCCAAGCATATCCGGTCCCATGATGCCTTGGGCAGAAATATTCGACCCACCTGCTTGTTCCGCGATGAATCGTGCACATGTCGCACGACGGTCATGGCGCCCGAGGGCGCTTGTCCTAGGATACGCGCATGCGTTCGCGGTGTTTGTTGGGTCTGCTGATCATTGGCTGTTCATCGTTCAACACACTCCCCCAGCCATTTTACGACGGCAGGCGGTTCGAGTACGGGAGGCGCCCCGAACGGTTCTCCTGAAGACACCGATTGTCCAACTTGGCCTGCGGAGAAGCTGTTCCCGCGAGTGGGGCCATTTTTCTACGGCCCAGACCTAGGTCCCTGCAGCTACACGGAGACCGACCAACCTTCGAGCAATTCTCCCAAGACCTACACGATTGTGTACACGTACACCGATGGGTTGGTGACTCTGGCAGCGACCGCCAACAACGACCACCATTTCGAATACACGTACAAGGACGGGCTCTTGGACCAGGAGACGCACTTCGAATTGGGTCTGCTTTCGAACGTGACCTACCGCTATGGCGCCGGCACCGCCGGGTACACCCGATTTGCTCCAGCCAACAAAAATTACATCTACGACTACGCGTTGGATGACAAAGGTTATCCTCTAACGCTTACCTACAGCGAGCAGGATAATGGTCAGGACGCTACCCCTACTAATACCGCCGTGCGGTTCGTGTACGAAACCGCCGATTGTCGCATCCAAGAGGTGACCGGGTACACTGCCGGCGGCGCGGTCAACACGGCAAGCACATCCACGTTTTCGTACGATGATGCGGGGCACCTCATAGAAGTAAACTCCGCCGATTTCGATCTTACGTACGACTATGCCTGCTGGGAGCCAGTCTCCCACGACGAATAAGTACTTCCGCCACAATTCAACCTGCCACGACGCCCGCAGATCCTGGCCGGGGCCTGCGTTTTGGCTGCGCTCCGGTGCTCAAGTACCCTCGTACGTTCCGCTCCGGTGCTCGCCGAAAACTTCGGCCGCGACCAGGCTTTGCGGGCGGGCTTGCTCAAATCTCCAGCGGCAGAAGTAGGTGCTTGCGCCGCCCGCAGATCCTGGCGGGGAATTGGCCTGCAGCGCGATGGTCAGCCGGTGTTGCGACGGATCCTCGGGCTTCTCGGTTGCGCGGACGAGTGACGCTCAGGCAGGTCGCCGTGCGCCGGGTTGGTAGTCGCGGGCTCGGTCAGCGCAATGACGCCTGATTCAGGTGCAAGCTCGAGACCGGCCACGGCCGCCAGCAACCCGGATGCACGGCTGCGATCGGAGATCACGAGAATCGGCACGGGCGACGTGTACCAGCGGTACATCTCATTGCCCATATATTCTACGTCGCCCCACGATTCGGCATCACGCAAGAATTCGTTGACGTGACTTCGCGTCAGATACGCTATCCAGCTAGCTCTGTCGAATTGGTCGGTCAACTCATAGAGCCGTGTGTAAAACCCGAGCAAGCTGACCACCGTCTGCATCTTGCCCGTCACCAGCACAATCGGGTTTTCTTGCGCCAATTTGAAGAAAGGAACGCGGACGATATGCCGAATGTACGCGTCGAGGCCGAGTTGTGACTCGTCGTAGATGCGTTCGATGTCGCCGCCGCCCGCGAGCAAAGCGCGCGCGCAAACCTCCCGTTCAGTTTCCTCGTTGGGCCACCCACCGGGCATGAGAACGGGTCTTTGACGCAAACCTTTCCCTTCGAGGGCGGGATTTAACCGCCCGGCCAGATCTTCTTTACGATCTGCGTAAGGTCACTGACAGTGTTGGATGTCATCCCCGTGTAGGGGTGCGGCCAAGCAAAGCTGCGCGCCTGCACCTGGTTGCAGCTGAACGACACGAGAAAGTCGTTAGACGGCGATCCCGGCCCAGGCCCAAATGAGAAACCGAGCTCTGGATACAGGCAACTGGTCTTCGGGGCCTCAAAATTGTCTTTGGTGCCGAACAGGTCGGCGATTTGTTTCTTGAGATCCGGATCGGAGACATTAGTCTGCCCCAAGATCCTAAAGCCGTAGAAGCGTGGCGCGTCGGGCACAGGCTGAGCCGCAGCAGGTGCCAGATTGCCGAGAAGGCCCGGCGGGATCAATTGCTGTAGCCCCTGCGCTCCCTGTTGGATCCAGGTCTGAATCTCAGGCGGCAGACCTTGCAGAATGGGAGCTGGCTGACCTGCCGCCGGTGCCGACGCCACCGGTGGCTCGTAGTTCTGCAGCCGGAAGACCAGCAGATTGGATTTCTCCACTTGATTGAACGGCGCTACCGGTGAACTGGCGCAGCCACCCGCCATGACCCCTAGAAGTACCGCGACGAAGCCACTCTTAATTCCATAGGACATCATGAAATGCCTACTAGATGGTTTTTGTCGCCGCGTCCAGAGAACGACATCAGGATTTTCCACATATACGGGGCCTCAATCAGAACCTGCTGCTTTTCGTAACGTCCGTCTCGGGCTACAAGTTGCGTGTGAAGAACATCTTGGTGACGGGCGGCACGGGTTTTGTCGGACAAAAGCTGGTTTCGACGCTGCTCCGCGCTGGACGGACAGTCACTGTTTTGGGGCGTGATCTACGCCGCATCCAAGCGCGGCTCCCAGGGGAAGCCAGGGGAGTACAGTGGAATTACCTGGATTATGGGCCCTGGACGCAGGAGCTAGCGCAGCAAGACGCCGTGGTTCACCTAGCCGGCGAGCCCGCGGTCGGGCGCAGGCTCACGGAACCAGTGAAGCGGCAAATCAGAGATTCCCGCGTGAAAAGCACGCGGCGGCTCGTTGATGCCATCGGGCAATCTCCGGTCCGGCCCAAAGTTCTCATTTGCGCTTCGGCTGTTGGTTTTTATGGTTCTCGTCCCACGGAACAGTCGCTAGACGAGTCAGCACCCGCTGGCGATGATTTCATGGCCCAGGTTTGCCACGAGTGGGAGTCCGCCGCGTCCAAGGCTGACTTGTTTGGGGTCCGCGTGGTGATCGCGCGGCTTGGCGTCGTGATTGGCGCAAGCGGCGGCATTGTCGCGAAGTTGCTGCCCCTGTTCCGCCTCGGGCTTGGTGGCCGAATCGCCTCGGGGCGCCAGCCAATGGCGTGGGTATCACTGGATGACGCTGCGGCCGCGTTGGCATTCTGCGTGGATCGCGAAAGCGTGCGCGGCCCGGTCAATGTCGTGTCGCCAAGTTGTGTCACCAATGAACGGTTCACATCCGCTCTCGCCGACGCCTTGCAAAGGATCGCCATCCTTCCGGTTCCGGCTTTGGCCGTGAAGATCGCCTTCGGCCAGGGCGCGGACTCTATTCTAGGTGGGCAACGTGTGACACCCTCGGTGCTCGAGCGCGAAGGCTTCGAGTACCGGTACCCGGATCTTAGACTGGCGCTGGCCGCGGCGCTTGCTCGAAGCTAAGCGGCTGCTACGCGACCCGATTCGGTGGTCGCAAAAAAGAGCGGCCCGCAACCAAACGCGCAGGAGGGGGGAGGGGGAAGCGCGCTTAGGACGGGCCGCAGAAGTTTGACGTTCTTCGGGCACGCCGAGTACATCAAAATCAGGAAATTGACAATAAAATTTGCTAACGGGGCTCCTGCCAGGCGGCGAAGCCATGCTCACACCGCCAAACCTAATACGTCGGTGACCTGTACCTTCGTCCGTTCCGACGTTTCGATTGTGTTGGTCGTTTGGGACCCGGCCCAAACGACGGCATCGGGGAGATTTGACTGACTCGAGGTCCTGCAAGTTTCGCTGCAAAAAACCAGAGTCATGGCAACATGACCTATGATGGTGACTCGGCCCGAGCAGTCGCGGTTTCTCGTAGTTGGCTTGGGCGCATTGGGCGGTGTTGTGGCGCACGCGCTTTGCGCGGCGGATTGTGACGTCACGGTGCTCGTTCGCCGACCCGAAGTCGAGCGCATCGTCAACGCATCGGGACTTCGCGAATTGCGATCCGGGGTCTTGGTAAAGCCCCGCGTTGTATGCGACGGCCTCGGGCAGATGGCGCCGTATGACTACGTCGTATTGGCGACGCAACCCACCGACGTCGAAGCGGTGGTCACTGGCCTGTCGAGTGTGTTTGCCACAGGGACGCAAGCCGTGTGTTTGCAGAATGGCCTATGCGAGGAGCGCGTCGCCGCGCAAGTGGGCACGAAGAACGTGATTGGCGCCGTCATTGCCTTTGGCGCCAAATCTCACGGAGCAGGGGTCTGCGAGCACGTGCCGGGCGGCGGTGTCGTCTTGGGCCGCGTCGATGGGAGCGTCGATGCAGCACTGACTCGGCTCGCCGAACGTCTCAGGGGATTGGGCAAGGTGCGCATCTCCCAGAACCTGATGGGGATTCGTTGGTCAAAACTGGTCTTCAATTGCGCCGTATCGACGCTGGGGACCATTGGCGGCGACCAGCTGGGCGCGCTGCTCAACAAGTCCTATGCGCGCGAGCTTGCGTTCGAAGTGATGGGTGAAGCCGTCGCGGTCGCCCGCGCCTCGTCGATCAAGCTCGAACGGTTGCCGGGCACGATCCCGCTGCAGTGGCTGGTGGCGACGCCCGAGGATAGCGCGGGCTTGCGAGCCGCGGCGCGAAGCTGGGCGCAACACACCGCGGCGCTCGGGCTTGGCGCGAAATACCGAAGGCTGCGCAGCTCGATGCTGCGCGCGATTGAGCGCGGCCACACCCCCGCCGTCGAGTTCTTGAACGGGGAGGTCATCACCCGGGGTCAACACTTGGGCGTCAAGACGCCGATCAACGAGAAAGCCCGCGACATTGTGTGGGCCATTTCACGCGGCCAACAGGTAGCGGCGCACGCGACATTGCGAGCATTGTACGACGAGACTCGGGTAGCATAGTTTCACCGGCCGAGAGGAGTCCCGTCAGTCCATTTCGGGGAAAATTAAGTTTCCGAACGCGGATCTTGATTATCCAAGACTGTTTGGGTTTGGGCGTCACGGAAACGGTGTAATGCTTCGCGAAACTTGGGAAACTCGCCGCCAAGGATGGCTGTGGCCAACAAGGCCGCATTGACCGCGCCGGCTCTGCCAATGGCTAAGGTGCCCACGGCAATGCCCGCTGGCATCTGCGCGATCGACAATAGGGAATCAATGCCGTTCAGTGTCTTGCTTTGGATTGGCACGCCGAGGACTGGCAATGCGGTTTTCGAAGCCGTCATGCCGGGCAAGTGCGCAGCACCGCCTGCGCCCGCGATGATGACGCGCAGCCCCCGCCCCTCGGCGGAAGCTGCGTATTCGAACATGCGATCCGGCGTGCGGTGGGCCGAAACCACCTGCACTTCATGCGGAACCCCCAACTCATTGAGCGTCACGGATACATGCTGCATGGTCTCCCAATCACTCTGGGACCCCATGATGACTCCCACGAGGGGAGCGTGGGCTGAGCCAATCGTCACGGTTTGTACCTCGGCCGTAACCTAGCGGCCGACCCGCGAGAGCTCAAGTCGATTGTTCCTGAAAGTGCGCCGCTGCAGGCGTACGCGATTTTGCCCCGCCTCCGTAGCCAGAATAAGTTCACGAGAGTCAGAGGTCCTGGTTTGTGGCACAAGGAGCCAAATATGCGTGGATCACGCTTGATCGCTGGTTTTTTGATGGCTTGCGCGGCTCAGGCGGCCTGCGGGGCGGCGCACAGCGAATCCGGACGTCCCCAGGCGGTACCCGCTGCCTCGAGCTCGAACAAAACCGGTAAGGGAGTGACGTTGAATCAAGGCCGTCGGTCGATTCGACCCGAGTCAGATGCCGGCGTGCCGCGCCCAGTTGAACCCACCGCACGCAACGCGACGTCGCATGCCGCCACGCAAGCGCAAGCGTCGTCACCAAAGGCTGCAGCGTGTCCGGCGGACATGCAACTCATAGACGGCGAGTATTGCACTGAAGTCAAGCACCATTGCCTCGAGAGTTGGTACGACAAGTCTAACAAGAAGACAATCTGCGAACGTTTTGAGCCGAAAAGCGAGTGCGTAGGTCAGCTCAAGCACAAGCGTTTCTGCATTGACCGCTACGAGTGGCCCAACCGTGCCGGCGAACGGCCCGAAGTGATGAACAAGTTTCACCAGGCCGAAGTCAAGTGCGCGGCCGCAGGCAAGCGCCTGTGCACGGAGTCCGAATGGACGATGACCTGCGAAGGCCCGAAATACAAGCCATTCCCGTACGGCTACGTACGCGACACCAACCTCTGTCACGGCGACGTGATGTGGGATTCACCCGATATGAAGAAGGTGGCACAGCGCGACGCGGCGGAATTGGCGCGGTTGTGGAAGGGCGTGCGCAGTGGCTCGCAACCTCAGTGTGCGAGCGAGTACGGGGTCTACGACATGCCGGGCAACACGGACGAAGTCGTGTCTAGTGAAACGTTTAGCTCGGACTTTCGAGGTAAATTCGACAGCGTGCACACGGGCGGCCCTTGGTACAAGGGCGTGCGCAACCAATGCCGCCCCAAGATCTACACGCACGATGAAGGCTTCTACTATTACTTCCTGAGTTTTCGTTGCTGCGCCGAGCCCGATCAACAACCGACCGATCCTCGCACGACCAAGCAGCGCAAAGACAATTGGAGGTTCGAGAAGGTAGAACAGATTGCCGGTTTCACGCGCGCCCAGGTGCAAAGGGCCCTCAAAACCAAAGCCGAGAAGGGCAACTGCGGGTGCGCCAAGGGCGAGGTCCGCTGCAACACAATCTGCGGCACGCTGCTCGGGCCCGAAGCGAGAGACTACCCAAAGCCCGCGAAGCGGTAATCGCGCGAGGCGGAAACGACCTGACGCGTTTCTCGGAAACCGCCGGGGCACCAAGTTCGCCAAGGGGCGCCCCATGAAGAATCCCTCATGGCGAAATTGGCGCTGGTGGCGTCTTTGGCGATTTCTCAGGGCCCCGAGATGGCTGTCCATGTCGTGAGGTGGGAGTCGATGTCGGTTCGACTGATCCGACGCGTGTGCAAACGCGCTGAAACTGCGAGAGATTTGGACAAAACGCAATGCCGTAAGGCCTGGTCACTTGGCTTCACAATTCTCTATTGCCGGCTGCTCGAATGTAACATTATGAACGCGGTATGCGGGGCGTTGCAGCCAATTACAAGCGGGTCGAGGATCGGGCAGAGCGGCAAGCTCGCATCGAAAGAGCCGCCGAGCAAGTGTTTGCCCTTCGTGGCGTGTCGGCGGCCACCGTGGACGATATCGCGCGTCACGCCGGAGTCAGCAAGGGCGTGGTCTACGTGCACTTCGAAAGCAAAGAACAGCTTTACCTGACACTCGCTGTCAGCTCGCTGCAAGAGCTGGTCGAAAAACTCGAGGCTATCCCAATGACGGGAACTGGCTTCGAACGCACACGGGCGCTGTTGGAAACGTATGCCCGCTACTCGCTCAGCGATCCCGCCAAGTTCTGCCTGGCCGGCGCCTGGCTCACACCGGAGTGGCAATTCCCGAGCGCTGAACCACTTGCTGCCAGCTACGCTAAATTCGTCAAGCGAGCGCTGCATCTCGCGGTCGGTGTTTTCGAACTCGGAAAGAGGGACGGCTCGATTCGACCGCACCTAGACACACGGCTGACAATTCTTCAATCGCTCGCGGGCATGCATGGCGTTGTCGCACTAAGTGTGAAAGTCCTCGAGTCCGTCGATCAAGTGGCTCCTCAGCTAGATCCACTACTGTGGGCGGGCCTTGTGCCGCAACACGAAGGCGGCGCGCCAGCCATCGATCGCGAACGCATCGTAACGTCGTACGTGGGGCTGCTGCTCACGGCAATTGAGCGGAGATAGGCGCCTTATCGCGGGCCGTGGCAAGCAGGTACGCTTGACAGCTGCATAAATGTATGCATGAGGACCACCCTCGACTTGGATGAAACTCTCGTTCGCCGCGCAATGAACGAAACGCGGGCGCGGACTAAGACGGAAGTCATCGAGATGGGTCTGCAGGCGTGGGTTGTCGTCGCAACAGGCGCGGCTGCTAGAGCAACTGCCTCAGTCGCAGCGTGTGCCGGCTGACGAAGTCCTGACGCTGATCCGGCGTCGGCGTCTGGCCCGCAAGGGCATCGGCTGGGTGGACGCGGAGCTCATCGCGGCGAGCCTCGTGTCTCACGCTCAGCTATGGTCGCTCGATTCGGCTTTGGCCAAGGTCGCCAACAACTTGAATTTGGGTTTCAAACCTCGGACGCTGGTGAGCCAATGATCGATCTCAAATATGCGACGCGAAGAGCACGCGCCTAGATACCCCGCCGTTGAGGGCGGGGTTGGGGTGGGTGGGCCGTAAAACGAGCTCAAATATGTAACGCGAAGGACCTGCGACGAGATATCCCCCAAAAACTAGGGGGATTTAGGGAGGGGAGATCTACTCGGTAGATCCCAGCCAGCACGATCGCGATTTGGCCACAATCGCCGACGCTTCTTTGCCCCAGGCAACATCCGGCTTCCAACGCAGCGATACGTTTTGGAGGTTTCCGATGAAGTTGACGTCGCATTCAATCACGAAGCGCTGCAGCTTGGTCTCGAGAAACCCCTGCCAAGGCTCGCGGTGCAGCCGCGTCGTGATCAAGGGATGCGACCAGATCCCGGACACCAAGATCAATTGATTGTCGGGGTACGTCCGGTACGGCTGAATCACGTGCTTCTTTGTGTCGTCGAGCGGCTGTCCTGGCTCAATCGGCCAGAGCGTGTTTTCGTCTTTGTACTGGCAATGCTCTTCACCAAAAGCCTGGCTTGCGGCGCACAGCAGCCGCTCGTAATCCATCGTGATGACGGTCAAACGCACACGCGTCGAGCCGCCCACGTGCCAACCGCTCATGTTCGTCGGAGCCGGGTTTGGCGTGTGTACGACATTTTCCAAGGGGAAGATGATCAACATCGCGCAGCCGGCAATGATCGCGTTCGTGAAGGTACCGCCGACAATGGGCAGCGGCTCAGGCTCATCGCGCCGCCGCGGACGTGGACGCGGACGATCCGAGGCGTTCGAAGGCCGTCTTGAAGAACGATGTGGTGCGGGCCGATCACTATCGGAAGCCATGACTCGCGTTGATACCACAAATGCCGCGCGCGGCGCCTGGTTCCGATTTTCTTGCCGCGGCGGCACGTGGCTCCGCAGTGCTTCAAATGGCTCGCTTCTAGCGCTGAACGGCCAACGGGTCAGCGATTGCCTGCAAATCTTCCGACCTTCCGCACTACGGAGAAACTCGGCGGCATTTTGTGCCCCTGTTGGGATTGCACAGGAAGGGCGGAAGGACGGAAAGATTTCGTCGTAGCCTTGCGCTCGCGGGTGGCACCCTGACCGTAGCGATTTCGCCTATTGTTGATTCAAAGACCACGTCTCGGTACGTCGGCGAACCCACAAATATATTTGGGTGCTCGATGTCCAGGCGCAAAATTGCGCTTCTTGGTCTGCTACTTGGCGTTTGGATCCTCGCTTCAATCAACGCAACATTGGTCGCGGTTCGACCGGTGACGCCGCCGTCCCGCGACCCGCCGCAAGCCGCAGCAAGGGGCCCAGGACAACGCCTTACGAGTCACGTGCTACTTGTGATTGTCGACGGGCTGCGTTGGGATGTCGCCAACGACTCGGCGACCATGCCGCAATTTGCCGCAGCACTTCTCAAGCGCGCAAGCAGCGAGGTCTGGGCGGGCCGCATCACCATGACGTCGAGTGCCGTGCTCGCTTACGGCACGGGGCAAAGGGGCGATCTCGATCAGATCCTCGAGAATTTACACCCGCCGCGAGCGAGCGTCAATGACTGGCTCCACAATGCCAAGCACGCAGGCCTCGGGTTGATGGGCGCAGGCGATCCCGCGTGGTCACAGCTTTACGGCGATGCCTTTGAAACATTTCGACCGGACCCTCAAGGGGTTACGACCGAGACGGACTTCAACGCGATAACGTTCCGTGACGCCCGTGAACTGCAGCGCAGATCGCCCGATTTCCTAGTCGTTCACTTCGTCACGCCCGACCACCAGGGTCATGCATGGGGCATCAAGTCGTCGCGCTATGCCAGCCACATGCAGCACTTCGATCGCAGGCTGTTCGAATGGCTCGGTTCGTTTGGGCCAAACTGGACCGTCATCGTAACGAGCGATCACGGAGCCGCCGACAGTGGCACGCACGGGACAGACACCACCGAACAGCGGCGCTGCCCGCTATTCGCCTACGGGCCTGGAATACGCCCCTCGATTCATCCGTCGCGCGCCCTGGATCAAGTCGACCTTCCTGGGCTGCTGAGCGCGCTGCTCGGTGTGCCGACGGCACAGCAGGCACGCGGCCGTGTGCCCTTCGAATGGCTCGAGCAATCTCCCGAAACCGAACGGCGCCTTGCCTGTTCGGAGACTCGGCGCCTTGCTGCGCTGTTGCCGCAGATCTCCCGCCAAGAGGCAGGCGATGCAATTCGCGACTGCTGCGACAATGTCGGGGACAACCGCCGCTGCATTGAGCAGACGCGCCAACTGTCCCATAACTACGACAATGCCCAGGGGCAAGTGCAGGGCACGCATGCCCATCACGGCTGGCATTGGCTTGCTATTTTAGGCCTTGCGGCGCTGGCTGCAGCCGTCGTCATCTACGGCAGGCGTGCACCACGCGCGGTGCTCATTGGCGCGGTTTGGCTTGGCTGCGCGTTGGCGCTTACGTACTCAGTCGAACGACTTTCGGGCAATCTGCCCAACCTGATTCGGGCTTTGCTCTTCCTGGTAGCCAATGCCTGCCTGGTTGCTGCGGTCATTCGCTTCAAGTCATGGGCATCGCGTTTCGAACGACACTGGGCGCTGATTTTGGGCGTGCTGCCGGGTTGGTTGCTCGTCAGCTACACGACCAACACACAGATCGAGGCCTACGCATGCATCGTCGCGTTGGGCATTTGGTTGCACGCCCGCGCAACACAGGGCACAGGCAGAGTATGCAAACCACCGGGGGTTCAAAGTCCCTCCCCAGGCGGGGAGGGATTTAGGGAGGGGCGAACTCGTCTCGATCGATCTCAAATATGCGACGCGAAGCAATCGCGCCGAGATATCCCCCCAAGACTGGGGGGATTTGGGGGGTTCAAAGTCCCTCCCCAGGCGGGGAGGGATTTAGGGAGGGGCGAACGAAAGTCCCGCGCAGGGAATAGGGCGAACACAACCTCGGGCACGAGCACGAGAGATGGCGTCACCGGCTGCGAGGATCTGTGCGAGTGCCATTCTACTCACGGCGATTGCGCTGCTCGCCTTAGCAGGCACGCACCCAAGCGACGTCTGCCCCAAGTTCTTTAGCGAAACCCCGACGAAAGCCGCGGTCATGGCTGCAGTCTTGCTGGCTGCGGGGTTTGCTTGGTTGCTCAACGCGATGCGCTGTCCCATCGTGAACGCGGGCGCACGCACCGAGTCTGGGCCGCAGCAACACAAAGGAAATCGACCAATGGCTGCCGAGATGCACTGGGTCGTCGTTGGCGTGTTTGCCGCGCTACTCAGTTTCGTCTTGCGACACTACGCGATATCTTGGCTGGGACGCGTCGCCTGGGTTGCTTGCGCTCTGGGCGCACTGTTGGCCCACGTTGCCGGCCGTCGTCAACTTGCTTGGGTTTTTGCCGTCACTAGCTACGTCTGGGTGTGCCGCGATTTCGAGATCCTGGTTCTCGTGCCAGCGCTGGTGGCAGCCGAGATTGTCGGTCGTGCTTGCGCCGCCGAGGCGAGCAACCCGCTGCGACTCGTGAGCCTCACGTTCCTATTCGCGCTCAGTTACGTCCAGTGGATTGGGCTGCAGGGCGGCTTGCAACTGAACACGATGGATTTTTCAGCGGGCACGTTCGGCGATGCGGGCGTTGCCCCGTGGTTCATTGGCGCGGCCCTGACGTACAAGTTCCTGATCGCACAGTTCATTCTGATTGGCGTGTTCATACGGGGGTTCGTGCCTAATGAACGCAGTTTGCTGTTACAAGGTCTCGTCGCGATGCACGTGGCGCGAGGCGTCGCGCTGTTGGCGATGCTCTACACGTGCGGGCATAGTTACTGGACGGCCTTTCGCGTCGTGGCCGATCTACCGTTCGCGGTAATTGGCGTTCTGGCCGTCGCCGTTGGCGTGAGTAGGCGTGGGAGGCACAGATCTCTATCAAATGCGATTGGAAAATAGCCGGGCATAAATCGAGCGCAACCACGACAATGGATCGCGAGCCGTGCTCGGCTGATATAACGTTCCCCACGACGCAACGGTGGCATCGTAAATCCAGGCCGATACAAGCCGCCCGCGCGACGCGAAGAAACGCTTGAAATGCTCGTGCCCGGCATCGGCGATGCGTTGCCCTTCGTCCACGTGATTGAGGTAGTAATCGACTCGCTCGGCCAGATTGCTCAGGTCATCGTTGACCTCAACGAAGTGCCGCCCCGGTTCGAGCCCGCCGTCCAAGAACCGACATTTCTGAATCGACTGTGCCAGGACGAGGCAGCGATAGGCAAGCCCCTCGAAGAAACGATAGGTCAGCGGATGATTGCCCCAGGGTGCCAGACATATGCACGAATTCTGCAATAGCCTGTCATGCGTGCGCCCACTAATGCGAGGCACCGTGAGCTCGGGAACCACTTGATATTGGTCGAACTTGTGCAGGACTAGCCCGCCTTCGAACGCAAGCCCGGAGTTTCGCATGATACGTACGGTCTGCTCGCGAGCGTTCATTCCATCATTCATGTTGGAAAAGCCCGTTCGCGTTCCGAAGAAAACGGATCGCGGAACCCGTTTGTTCAGCGGCTTGCCTGGGTGAGGCTTCATGGGTTTGATCATTGGCGGCAACCACCCGATGCGATCGCGGTAGGGTTCCGGGATGCGCTGCACATCCATGGGCCAGTGATTTCTCAGAAACAAGCGTGCCCGGCGCGCTAGGCCCTCCGGAACCGAATCGAACGACATGGTTTCGGCATCGCACAGCTGCAGCAGCACGACCTCCGCCTTGGATGTAAGCAACCTATCGACGGTCGATTGCTTCAGCGGTGGCCCGCCTTCAAGCCCGAGGCCGTGCATCCAGATATCCGTACCCTCGGGCGCCGGCTGGCCCGGTTGGCCGTGAATGACTCTGTGGCGTGCGTGTACCAACGCGGCGCGTATATCCGAACCTCGCTCATCGGTCCGACGATCCTCATCCGTAAAGAAAAACCGCATTTCAGCTTAGAGAAGTTGAATTAGCCCGAATTTGCTGAATGAGTCTCAGTATCACTCGGTGCCAGTTGCGCAAGGGCTTCGCGCGTCGGCTGGGAAGAAGTCCCATCAGCATTTCGCGCGACATTTACGCAGATTCGTATAACATACGCGCCTCGAAAGCCCAGCATGACCGCTTCAGAGAGCCAGCAATCCAGGGTCCTCATCGACATGTCACCGCTCGATACGCCGTCGCGGCTACGCGGTATTGGGCAATACATCTTAGGGCTTGCGTCGGGGATCCAGCAACTTCAAGCGGCAGGGGAGCTGGAACTGAACGTGGACGGCATCGCGCAGTTTGACCTCCAGGGCCAAAGAACGGGTCCCGATGGACTAAGTTACCAGGGTAAGATGGTACACCCGCAAGGCTTTGCAAATGGGCCCTATCGCCGCCGCAAGCGCCGCGGGCTCGGGCCGGCCGCTTTCGAGCGTGGCTGCGATCTGCTTCACGTCACGGAGCCCGTCGTCATTCCGCGAGACAACCGCGTTCCGCGCATCGTCACGTGCTACGACCTCATCCCACTGGTCTTGCACAAAGAGTACCTTGGCCCCGAACCCTGGGCGCGTGTCTACTGCAAGTGGAAGGACAGCCAGCGCTACGGCACGGCGCGCAGAATCTTGGCGATCAGCCAAGCGACACGGAGCGATCTCGTGCGGCACTTGGGGATCAGTGAAAGCTTGATCGACGTGGCCTATCTTGGCGTCGATCATGCTCAGTTCCGCCCGGAGCCCGAATTCGAAAACGAACAATCAAGCTTGATGGAGCGGTACAACCTCAAGCGTCCGTTTTGCTACTACGTTGGCGCATTCGATTCGCGAAAGAATGTAGATCTACTCATCGACTCGTTCGCGCAAGCCGGGCTCGCCAAAGACTTCGACTTGGTGCTAGCCGGTGCCATCATGGACAAGAGGCAGCGACAACTGCTGCAATTGGCCAACAAAGCCAACGTCGCTAGCGCGGTGCGGCTGCTCGGTTACGTGGACCAAAAAGACATTGCAGCGTTGTACCGCGCCTGTCACGTTCACGTGTTCCCGTCGAAATACGAAGGTTTCGGTCTGCCCGTCGCGGAAGCGATGGCCTGCGGCGCACCCACCGTCACCACCAATGCCACCTCCATTCCCGAGATCACTGGCAATTCGGCTGTGTTGGTTCCTCCGAGCGACCCAGTGGCGTTGGCGGAAGCGTTGCGGTCACTTTGCTACGACGAAACGCTTCGCGCCGAGCTCCGAGAACAAGGGCCTCGCCAAGTTGCGCGATTCAGCTGGGTCGAATGCGCACGGAAATCCGTAGCGGCATATCGGAAGGCACTGTCGCTTTGAATATTGCAGTATTGCACCCAGCATTTCTGAGCATAGGCGGCGCCGAGATTCTTGCGCTCAGCCAGGCGAAGTTTCTGCTGGAGCGCGGCTTCAATATCCGTGTCATTGCCAGAGCGGTCAACGAAGCGCGTTGGCGCGATGAAATGAGGGGCATGCAGGTTGCCCTGTTGGGAGGGCCAAACTGGCTCGAAGTCTTGGGAGGTCGTGAGGCGTGGATGGCGCGCCGGACGCCGCACATGTCAAGGCTGCTCGATGGTATCGATGTCGCTATTGCGCACAACTACCCAATGCCTCATATCTTAGCGAATGCTGCCTGTCGCGCGCGGAAGATCTGGTACTGCCACGAACCTTATCGGGAGATTCACCTAGACGCTGCGCACCCGACATTATCGTCGCGGCAAAGCGCGGGGATCCCAGCGCAAAGCATGGCAGAATCTCATTTTGCGCGAATGGCACGGCGTCAGCGGCCATTGCCGTTGGGCACGCAGCACCGGTTTGTCGTCGAAGGTAGGCGCGACCTGAAGACTGTGAACGGGTTGGACGTGATATGTGCCAATAGCCAGTACACTCGAGAACTCGTGATTCGCACCTATGGACGGCGGCCTTGCAAGGTTCTATACCCGATTGTTCGGTTTCCGGTTGATGATTCATCGCGTCGAGGGCTCGATCGAGATGAGTTGCGAGTGCTCGTTCAGACCCGGCTTGTCCCAGAGAAAAACGTTGATACGGTTCTGCGCGGCTTTGCCAGGTTCACCCACGGTGGACGCCATCGCGGCCAACTGCACATTGTCGGCGAGGGACCCAGTCGCCGCGCGCTGGAAACGCTCGCGCGCCAGTTGGGCATTGTTGCGATTACCCAGTTTCACGGCTTCGTATCCGACGTTGAACTTCGCCGTATCTATGACCTATGCCAAGTGTTCGCGTTGCTCTCGATTGACGAACCGTTTGGCATGGTATTCCCGGAGGCGGCTGCGCGTGGTCTGTTGCTCGTTGGTCCGGACCATGGGGGGCCGGCCGAGATATTAGACGGAGGCAAACTCGGCCACATCACGGATGCCTTTTCTCCGGACGGCTTTGCCGACGTGCTCGAACGACTCGCCAAGCTGTCGGATCAGGACGCGGACGCATTGCGTGCGATGGCCGATCGCGCATGTCGCGAACGCTATTCCGCATCGACCATTGGTCCGCAGATGCTTTCGGCTTACGAACTCGACTAGTGCATTGCCTCCAAGGCGCAGGAACCCGACGAATCTCGTTTGCAACACTAGAGGCCCTGTACTACTCAGGAGCAGCTCATGGTCGCCGCGAATAGCCGCAAAGTCTTGCTTGACATGTCTCCCCTCGATACCCCGTCGCGCCTGCGGGGTGTCGGACAGTACGTCATTGGGCTTGCAATGGGGCTAGAGGCGCTTCAAGAGGAAGGGAAACTGGACTTCACGGTCGACGGCCTGGCTTGTTACGACGAACAAGGCCAAACCACAGGGACGGATGGATTGTCCTATCGTGGCTCATTGATTCATCCAGACGACTTCGACCGCGACGCATACGTAAGACGCAAGCTCAACGGGTTTGCAGGCGCAGCTCAATTGCGCGGCGCCCATTTGCTTCACGTGACCGAACCGGAGCCATTGGTTCGCGACGAACAAATACCACTAGTCCTTACTTGTTATGATTTGATTCCACTCGTGTTGCACAAGCAATACCTAGGCCGTGCGCCGTGGAAGAGGCCCCTGCGGCGTCGTAAGGATGCCGCCTACTACGGAAAAGCGCGAAGAATCATCACAATCAGTGAGTCTACAAAGCGCGACCTTGTTAAGTATCTCGACATCGACGAAAACATCATTGACGTAACCTACCCTGGTGTGGACCATGTGCGTTATCAGGTCAATCCACGCACCGACGATGAACGAGCACGGGTGATGGCGAAATACGGGCTGTCGCGTCCATTCATCTTGTACTTGGGTGCATTCGATCCCCGAAAGAACGTTCATTTGCTTGTGCGTGCATTCGTTGACGCAAAGCTCACGCGCGATTTCGATCTTGTCTTGGCTGGTGCAATGCACTACGGTCTCAAGTCAAGGCTGACCAAGCTTGTTGCTGGTCTGGGTGTATCGACTGTAGTTCGAATGATCGGTTTCGTTGACGATGCCGACGTGGCCGTATTCTATCGTGCTTGCCACGTCCACGTTTTCCCGTCGGAATACGAAGGCTTCGGCTTGCCCGTTGCAGAAGCGATGGCCTGCGGCGCGCCGACCATTACGACCACTGCAACATCTCTGCCGGAAGTCGCGGGTGATGGGGCTTGCTTGGTACCGGCGAATGACAGGGAAGCGCTCACCACTGCGCTAGCATCCTTGGCTCTCGACGACAGACGACGAGACGCTCTAACGGAAGCCGGCCCGAAGGCAGCCGCGCGTTTCACGTGGCGCCGGTGCGCAGAGCAGTCTGTCGAGTCCTATCAAAATGCATTGCTCGATTCATGAGGACTGCGACTTGTTGACTCTCAAAACGTACGATATTTCATGCATCGGAAGCACATAGGCAAAGTAGTGCTCATAGACCACGTGGTGTCGTTCACAGAATGGAATCAGTACCCGGTCCATGACTCGAAAAACCTTACCGATTTGCCCCTGATAGAATCGACTATAGGAGAACTTCACGAGTTCAAATGCGGCCTCGGTATAGTGGTATTGTCCTAACGCCTTCTTGCGGTCAAAGTAGTCGAACGTGCTCGATGTCCCTGCTCGTCGATGCGTTGGATCGGTCGCGAAATTCAGGCTTGACATGAACGGCATGCGAACTTCAACTACCGCTTGATCGCGGCAGACCCTGAAGAGTTCTTCCATGACGCCAACGAAATCACTGACATGTTCCATGACGTCTTGAGCGCGGACGTAGTCAAAAGCTGAATCGGGCAAGGGCCAGGGCCGGACGTCGAGATCGTGTATGATATCGGCATCGCTCCTTGGATTGGCATCAATGCCGACCGCTCCCGGTAGCTTGTCCTTGCCGCAGCCGAGATCGAGCTTGGCAGTTGGAGCAACGGTCATGGATCGGACTCCCTTCTTGACGCCAACCCCGCAGATCTCCGCAGCAGTACGAAAACGAGTACCAATTGCATAACAGTGTTTATTGCTTCCATCGCGGAAGTAGCCATTGCCGCACCTGATGCGCCGTACCGTGGAATGAATCGTGAACCAAATACTAGGTAGACGCCAAGATTTACCATAGCAACGGTCATTATGACTCGAAACTTGCCGAGGGCCATGATGTAGGTCGCCGACAACTGATTCAAGAACATGAAAAATGTACCAATCATCAAGATGCGGAATGGCCATATTGCATCGACGTAGTCGTGCGCAAACCTGCCAAGCAGCCATGAAGCCAGGAACCAGGCGGCAATTCCAATTGGAATCAAGCCGGAAATAACTCGGGCTAGCGCCCTTCGGTACACTCGCAACATCTCATGGAACTCGTGGCGGGCCGCCTGCTGCGCCACGGTCGGAAGCGAACTCGAGAAGACAGCTCCGGCTATCGCCAGGAGTGGCCGGATAAGGCGATCGGCCGCGGCATATTCGCCGACCACGCGAGGCCCAGCGCCGTGGAGCAGGAAATACGCTGCGCGCATGTACACCGTGACCACGAATTCCAGTACGGCAATGGGCCACCCGATGCGAAGCAAGTGCCGAGCAAGCTCAAAGCTGAAGCGCAGAGGCTCGTTGAAATGGCGCTTGGCCCAGTATCGCAGAAGCAAGGCCCCTGCGACCGCCGCGATGAATCCCGACAGGGCAAAGCCAACGGGCTTGCTGAAGTACCACAGCGCGAGATACGCTGTGGCAAGCCTGACCAAACCGGCCAAAAATGGAATTGCGATGCGTCGGTGTATGCGCTGTTCGTATTGAAATGGCAGGTTCGACGCGATCGTGACGGGTGTCACGAGCATTCCCATCGCGGTCACTGCCATCAGGGGCATGAGATGAAAGCGGTTGGTTGCTGCTGCCATTATGAAGGCCGCGGCAATTGCGACGGTTGCTGAGGCCGTTCGAATGCCCCTCACCGTTCCCCGCAATGCCCCATCACATCCGCCACGCCGGGCGGCAACCGAAATCGCGACCTGCGTAAGCCCCAGAGCGGCGAGCGCGTCAAAGGGGTCCATGAAAGCTTGAGCCTCGCAGAGGATTCCAAACCCGGATGGCCCTAGCGAGACCGCGCCAAGCACAATTGCGTAACCGACCAGCATCTCGCCAGCGGCATCACCAATTAGGATGCTAGCAGCGTTGCGGGCGATTTTAAAGGCGGCGCTACGGGGAACCCTTTCAGTTTGCTCTTGAGCGGGCGAAGTCACCTTGGTGCTCATGCCTTTCGACCCAAGACAACGAAGTACCAACTCCAAGCGTCGGCTACGCGGTTTTCATCGATCGACTCCAGCCACCGTGCCAAGACGCGTCGGAGTCCGCCTGGCGCACGGCCAATGCAATTGGGATACACCCCACAACTCGTAGTCTGCACTTGTTGGAGGCCAAACTCGCGTAGCCAGGCACTGTAATCATTTGGACCAAACGCGGATTCGTACACCCCCGGCGCCAACCACGCGCTCTCGCGCACACGGCGGGCTTCCGAGTGTCGGTACCACGAAACCTTGCGCGGCACTACGTTCGCGTAGAAAATGCCACCCGGTCGAACTACGCGTATCATTTCGCGCAGAACCGGCTGCGGATTCTCAAAGTGTTCCAGAGGGCCGCCCGACAGAATGAGATCGAACGTATTGTTCTCGAATGGCATTGAATGCGCGTCGCCTTGCACGGTCTCGACATTTACGCCAAATGCTAGAGCGGTCTGTTGGGCGAGCCGGAGCGCTTCGGGCTCAGAGTCGAGCGCGGTGAGACCTAACGGCGCTGAGCGACCGACCCTGCACAGTAGTCGAGCAGAGCCGCAGCCTACTTCGAGAGCGCGTCCTTGAAGTGGAAGGTAGGGAGCCAGCAACTTCATCTTCCGGCGGTCAATTTCATTGCCCCACGTGGCTGCATCGCAATCCGGAGAGGGCCCCAGTTGCTGCTCAGACCACGCTTTCTTCCACAATTCACCTTCAACTGGCATCGCGCGATAGCCTGATGCAGGATGAACCAATGGTCAACCGATTCTCGAGAGGAAACTTGGTCACCTCACACATCGCAGAAGTGTCCAAGCACCTTGAGTGATCATGACACGCTGGCTGGTCGCGAGGCGTGGGGCGCACCGGCGACCAGCGTGCCAGAGGGGAAGGCCCCAAGCGCCATCAGGATTAGCCGACGGCGCGTTGGGGCAGCCAATAGAGAATGACCCCTACTGGATTGAACCAGCACCGCTATAAGTATCGCTGTTCGTGGTCGTCTCCCAGCGGTGGTACAGGCCATTATCCGTATATCTATCTAAGAAAGAAAAACAAGCCAGTTTGCCACTTGACTCCACGCTGTCGTAAATTGAAAGCGCATATGTAAATGGCTAGGAGGCTCCAAGTTGAAAGGGGTCTTCGCGGCGAACGACCGTTTCTGACGATTGAGCAGCCGCCCCCGCCGGATGCGTAGACTCGATTCAGAGCGGGAAGGGCTTCACATTGACCAACGCACTCCGCAGGACACAGTGAATTCGAACTATTGGTTGCCTGGCAGAGTCCCTGCAGGGCCCGAGATGCGTAAGTATATTGTTCCTGAGCCACGGCGCTTCCATCTGCAAAGATGAGCTCGGTGTTGCAACCTTGCTCAGCAGTTGTGTAGTCGGGCCCGCCGCGAGCGAGTATGCCTTGTAACGTGAGGTCCTCTCCAAACGCGCCGCCTCCAGATGAGCCGTGGAAGGTATCTGTATCAGATTGGGGTGAGGCGACGCAGGGTGGAGCGCGCTTCGAGAACCTTGTCGCGTCTCATCCTCTCAAGCTTTGCCATTGGCTCAGCGACGTCGAAGGCCAGCGCGTGGACCTGTGTTACGTGCCCGATCGGGAGCGGCGCGAAGTCGATTTCCTGCTCGTCAGGGACAGAAAGCCGTGGGTTCTCATTGAATCGAAACTGACGGGGCGCGAACCCAGCTCCGCGCTCGAGTACTTCAGAAAGCGCCTGAACGTGCCAGTCGCATTTCAGGTAGTGGCGGAAGGCGAGCCGAGCCGTGGCTTGGTACCGGCAACCCGGTTCGTTGCCGCGTTGCCGTGACCGGGCGCACGCGTGAGCCCGGATGGGTGCCGGCGATCCAGCCTTGCATGCTGCAAATCGCGAGATCTTCACCCGGCTGCCGCCCGGGCTTTTACGTTGTGTGGGCGTGGGGCTTGTCAACGTGATAGGCTCACTCAATGTCTGGCTTTGAGCCGTATCTCGAGGGTCTGCAAACGCGCGAAAGGCAGGTGCAGTTTGCAAGCGCACAGGCAGCGTTGCGAGCAAGGTCCGTGGCGCAAAGGTTGGCCGAAGCGCTCGTGAGTCGATACGGTGCAACGAAGGTCCATCTAACGGGCTCGCTCGCCCGGGGACAATTCGAAATCGGGTCGGATATCGACCTTGCGGCCCAAGGCCTCTCACCGGACGTCTTTTTCGCCGCGGGCGCCGACATCCAAGCAGAGGCCGAAGGCTTTGCCGTGGATTTGGTCCCCATCGAGTCCGCGACTCCAGCGTACCTTGCTGAGCTCGCCCGCGAAGGGCAATTGCTACGATGACTCGCCGCGGCGACATGCCCGATCGCTTAGCGCGGTTGGCCGCGACGATTCGATCGGAACTTGAGCGCCTCGAATCGGTTGTGGAGGAAGCAGCGTTGGCGCTGCGCGACTACCCCCAAGGTGACCCCCCCCTGCGGGAGCTACGTGGCATCGGCGACATTGTCCACGATTTTTACACGGGCGCTGAGCGGATGTTCGAGAGAATTGCACCGGAGCTCAACGGAGGTGTGCCCGCGGGTTCGAGCTGGCACCTCGAATTGCTTGAGAGCATGTCGCTCGACTTGCCGTCGATTCGGCCGCCTGTGATCACGCGAGAAACGGTACGGCTACTTGGCGAGTATCTGCGATTTAGACACCTATTTCGCAATGTGTACGGTTTTGAACTCGAATGGCAGCGGCTCAAGCCACTCTTGAGCAGGCTTCCTGATGTCTGGGCGAGCCTGCGCACGGATCTGCAGAGATTTCTGGATTTTTTGGACGCGGCAAGCAAAGACAGGTGATCCAAGTTTCGACGCGACTCAACCCGGTAATGGGACTCCTCCCAACCGGTCAGGCCACGTTTGCCGTGCCATCCGGATCCGTCGGTGACTGAACCTCATGTTGCCAACGGGTTTTCGTACACCGCATCGACGTCAAGGCTCATGCCCACGGACTCGAGCTCGAGGCGGGCGCCACTTCGCGCTTCGAATAGTTCCCACGCGCCGCGTTCGTTGCGCCGGTAGACTTCAAGGCGCTTTTCGTCTTGGGCAACGAACACGTACTCCTTCAGCGTGGGAATACGGCGGAAGTGGGCCGCCTTGGCGCCGCGGTCATAGGCTTCGGTTGACTCTGACAGCACTTCGACCAAAAGCGTTGGATTGACGGCTGCATTGGTGTCGTCAGCGGCCGTCTCGAGTTTGCCGCACACGACGCTCGCATCCGGATGGGTTGCCATGTTTGTCTCAGGTATGCGAATGCGCAAATCCGAGCTATAGACTCGGCACGGCTTGCTACGTAGCAGCACGCCAAGCTCGCGCATAACTGCAGCCGCCAAAGCGCCGTGCTCAGGTGTTCCACCTGCCATCGCGAAGACTTCGCCTCCAATGAACTCGTGGCGGACGGTGCTCGTCACTTCCGCGGCAACGTATTCGCGATACGACATGTGAGCGACTGGAGCCGATGGCAACATTGAGGAACCCATAGTAGCACAACCGCCCGGAACCTGCCCTTGACCCGCGTTTCACGTCTCAGGGAGACCCTCGTCCTGCGCGCCAATTGGTGCTAGACGACATGCGATGACTCTGCCTGCCGTTGCACTGCCGTCGTACGGGCCGCTTCCGGACGCTGACCGCCTGGTGGTCATTAACGGGGTCGAATGGAAGACCTATTGCGCAATGCGGGAGCTTTTCGATAGTCCCGGCGTACGCATGACCTATTTGCGGGGAGCCCTTGAAATCATGAGTCCATCCAAACGGCACGAGGGATATAAGACGTTGATTGCTCGCTTGATCGAGCTCTACGCGCTCGAGCGTGACGTACCGTTAATGGGGTACGGCTCGACGACATTTCGCAAGGCACTGGCGGAACGCGGGCTCGAATCGGACGAATGTTACGTGCTCGGTCGCGAGATGACCGATGACGACTACCCTGATATCGCACTAGAAGTCGTGCTTGCGAGCGGAGGCATCAACAAGCTCGAGGTATATCGCGGCCTTGGTGTTGGTGAGGTATGGTTTTGGCATGAGCATAGGTTCTACATCTATCGCCTTGTTGAAGAGAGCTACCAACTTCGAGAACGCAGCGAGTACGTGGTAGGTCTCGATTTCGACGAGCTCGCCAAGCATGCCGAAGAACCGAATCAGCACCAGGCATTGAAGGCTTACCAAAGCGCGCTGCGCGCGGATACAACCGCAACGTAGTGCTTTCAACGTCGTGAGCGAAGCACGCAGTCGGGGCGAACAACGCAGCGAGCAAGCACTATTGCCGGTCGTAGATCGGCACGTAATCCCGGATCGTGGGACCCATGTACACTTGCCTGGGCCGGGCAATGCCGAGTTCCGGTCGGTCGTTGACTTCTTTCCAGTGGGCGATCCAACCTGGCATGCGCCCGATGGCGAACATCACGGTAAACATGTTCACTGGGATGCCGATGGCGCGCAAGATGATGCCTGAATAAAAGTCCACGTTGGGGTACAGGTTGCGCTCTTTGAAATAGCTGTCGCTCAACGCCACTTCTTCGAGCTTTCGTGCGATGTCGAGCGACGCATCTTGGATGTTCAAGAGCTTTAGGACATTCTCCGCCTGTTGTTGCAGAATTCGCGCGCGCGGGTCGTAGTTCTTGTAGATACGGTGTCCGAAGCCCATCAGCTTTACTTCGCGTTTCTTGACGCGTTCGATGTAGTTCTTGAGGTTGACCTTGTCGTTGTGCAGTCTGTCGAGCATGTTGACGACCTCGACGTTGGCCCCGCCGTGACGCCAACCCCACAGGGCGCACACGCCCGCCGAGCAACTGGCGAACAGGTTCGCGCCGCTTGACGCGACCATACGCACGGTGCTCGTCGAACAATTCTGCTCGTGATCCGCATGCAGCAGCAAGAACAGGTTAATAGCCTGGGTAACTTCGGGTGGCGCTTCGTAGTTTCGGTGCGGAATCGAGAACATCATGTGCATGAAGTTGCGCACGTAGTCATAGTCGGGGTGGGGGTACATGAACGGTTTGCCGCTCGAGGCGCGGTACGCCGCAGCCGCAATCGTCCTGACCTTGGAAAGCAGCCGCGCCGCGGCGGCTTCGAGCTTGCTCGGGTCTTCCATTTCCAATATGTCCGTGTGGTAGCAAGACACAGAATTGATCATTGCCGAAAGGATCGCCATCGGAGGCGCCGTGGCGGGGAAGCCCTCGAAGTGATGGTGCATGCCTTCATGGATCATCTCGTGCTCGGTCAGCAGATCGCGAAACTTCCTCAACTGTTTCTCAGTCGGAAGCTCGCCCCAAATCAGCAGCCACGCGGTTTCGATGAAGCTGCTCTTGGCTGCGAGTTGCTCTATGGGGATGCCGCGGTAGCGCAGAATGCCCTTTTCGCCGTCGATGAAGGTTATGTTCGACAAGCACGCGCCCGTACTGCGATACCCCTCGTCGAGCGTTATGTGGCCCGTTGCCGAACGAAGCTTCTCGATGTCGATTGCGTGCTCGTTCTCAGTTCCTACCACGACGGGCATCTCGAAAGTCTTGCCGTCGATGGTCAGCTTTGCGGTTGCGGCCTGGTTCATCGCTGCGTCTCCTTATCCACAAACGTTTGGGCACGGCGCCGGCTCAAGCAAGGGGGGAGCGTAGCAGGCACGCGCGAATCGTAGGTTTAGTTTTGTCAAGGCAAGCCTAAGTAGTTTGCCGACCCTGAACGCCGGGCCTGCCCCTGCTTTCTGCGGCCGCGGCTAGGTCGGGATCGACGCCGCATGCTAGATCGCTCCGTAGATGCCGCCCATTCCAGACGCCAGCACGCAACTTTGCGCGATATTCGGACACCCCGTGGGACATTCACTGTCCCCCGCGATTCATAATGCGGCATTCGCGCAGTTGAACTTGGATCTGGCTTACGTGGCGCACGACATTGCCCCTTCTGATCTACCGGCCGCGATGACCGCGATACGAACGCTCAGATATCGAGGGCTGTCCATCACTATCCCGCACAAGACCCACGCAATACGGCTCGTCGATGGGGTGGACGACACGGCGCGGCGCATTGGTTGCATCAACACGGTCGTCAACGACAACGGCGTGCTCAACGGCTACAATTCGGACGGTCTTGGAGCGCTTGGGGCTTTGCGGCAAGCCAACGCCGAGCCTCGTGGCATGGATGTCTTGATTCTTGGTTCTGGAGGTGCGGCACGCGCCATCGCGGTGACCCTGGCCGCGCAAGCACCCCCGCGGCGGTTGACGCTGTTGGGTGTCGTCGAACTTGAGCTCAACGCGTTGGCCGAAACGGTTCGCGAGCTGCATACGACCGAGGTGGTTGCCAAACCGCTGGATCCCGAAACGCTGGCGCAGGCGATCGCTGGTGCGAACTTGTTGCTGCACGCAACCCCGGTCGGCATGGCGCCGCAGGGTGACGAGTCCCTTGTGCCACCGGCGCTATTGCACCCGGACCTCACCGTTTTCGATGCGGTTTATACGCCGCGGCAGACGCGGCTATTGCGGGACGCCAGTGAGAAAGGCTGCCGCGTCATCGAGGGGCTCGAGATGTTCCTGGGCCAGGCAATCGTGCAGTTCGAGCTCTGGACTAAAATGCCCGCGCCGCGCGACACGATGCGAGCCGTCATCGAGCGGAGGCTTGGTTAGCTCGTGGCGAACATTGTCTTGGTTGGTTATCGCGGCACGGGAAAGAGTAGTGTGGCCCGAGAGCTAAGCTTGCTGCTCGGTTGGGCCGTCGTCGGAATGGACGCCGAACTCGTCCAGCGTGCCGGCATGCCCATCAAAGAAATCGTAGCCAAGCACGGCTGGCCATACTTTCGCGATCTCGAGCAGGCGCTATGTGCTGAGCTCTCGCACGCCGAAGAACGCATCATCGATTGCGGCGGAGGGGTCGTCGAGCGCGAAGCGAACATCCAAGCGCTGCGTGACACAGGCACGGTATTTTGGCTGCGCGCTAGCCCTCAAACCATTATTTCGCGCATTGCTCGCGACGACCAGCGCCCGTCGCTGACAGGCACACAGAGCTTCACGGACGAAGTCATCGAGGTGCTGACGCGCCGCACGCCGCTTTATGCGCGCCTGGCGCACGTTCAAATCTACGTGGATAGTGTCCCACCCGAGGTGGTCGCGCGCCAAATCGTCGAACTGTTTCCGAGTGAAAAGCGCAAGACTCAAAACCTAAACACCTCCGGGTCAACACCGCAGTAATGTGACCAGCCGATTTTGCGCACCGCAGAATTGCCTTTGGCAGCGATCCGTAGAGCCTTGTTTGCTTTGCCGTCAACGATCGTAGAACCGAGACTGGGTTTTACTCATCATGTTGGCCGCTGGGGCCCCAGCCCCAGCGGCTGCGCACGTTCAGCGTGTGGCGCGGGAACAGATGCGCCTTCAATCTGGACATGTATAGAATTCGACTCGCACGGCAACCGTGCTAGAGTGACCCGGTATGGGGCTAACGCACGTTACCGTTTCCGTAAGCTCTCCCGCAGTGAATGCGCCAGCATTTGAAGTGAGCTTTCTCGTGGATACGGGTGCCACGGACACATTGGTCCCCGCCGATGCACTTGCGAAAGCCGGTATTCCCGCCATCGGCAAGATGGCTTATGAGTTGGCGAGCGGTGAAGTCGTCGAATACGAATTCGGCATCGCAAGAATAGAGTTCATGGGTGAGATCACCGCCGGGCGCGTCGTTTTCGGTCCACCGGGTTCGGCACCCCTGTTGGGAGTAACGGCGCTGGAATCGGTCGGGATTTTGGTCGATACCGCAAACAAGACGCTCAAGCGTCTGCCGGCAATTCCGCTAAAGTAAGTCGCTGCGGCCGCCTTGTTTGAGACGCTCGACGACAGCGCGAACATCCTGGGCTCGCTCGCGTGGCAGGATCAAGCAGGCGTCGTCCGTTTCGATGACGCACAGGTCGTCCACGCCGACTAGCGCGATGACGCGTTGCGAGCCGCTGCTGGAAATGCTTTGAACGAGATTCCTGTGCGAATCGACAAGGAGCGTGGAACTTGTGACCGCGTTGCCATCGCTGTCTTGGGGCGATAGCTCCCAGACGCTAGGCCAGCTGCCGAGATCGCTCCAGCCAAAACTGCCTCTTACGACATTGAGCTGAGGCTCTTTCTCGATAACGCCGTAGTCGATGCTAATTGACGCGAACCGCGGAAACACCGTAGCTAATACTTCGGCAACCCTTGCGGGACCTTGTTGGGAGGCTGCGTCGATTTCGACCAGGCCTGCGTGAAGGCCCGGCATGTGGCTTTCTATGGCCGCCTGCATGACGTCGGCGCGAAAAAAGAACATGCCACTGTTCCACAAGTAGTTGCCTTGAAGGAAGTACTCTTGCGCTTTGGCGCGGTCGGGCTTTTCGACGAAGCGCGCAACGCGCGATGTCCGACCCAGTAGCGGTTCCCCCACTTCAATGTAGCCATACCCCGTTTCGGGCCGAGTTGGTTCAATGCCGATAGTCGTGATGACGCCAGCTTCTGCGCTTTGCAGGGCTTCTCGCAACAACGACGTGTAGCTTGGTTCGTCGGCAATGTGGTGGTCACTGGGCAAGACTGCCAGGACTGCTTTCGGGTCGCGGCGCGCTATGACGGAATTGGCCCAGCCAATGCACGGCGCTGTGTTTCGCGGCGCGGGCTCCGCCAAGAAATTCTCGGCTGGAATATCGGGAAGCGCGGCCCGCGTGGCCTCTACCAGTTCAGTGCCGGTCGCAACCAGTATTCGTTCGTTGGGCACCAAGGCCGTCAACCGCCGCGCGGTACTCGCAATGAGCGTCTCGTTGCTGCCTGGAGCGATGGGTAGCAGTTGCTTCGGTCTTTGGCGCCGCGAGGCAGGCCAAAACCGAGTGCCGCTGCCGCCGGCCAATATCACGGCAAATAGGTTCGACATCATGGTGACGGCGCGCAATCTAGTGTACTTGCCTCACCACTGCAAGTGTGGAAACCCAGACAAAAGGTGCGAGATTCTTGGGCAACCCCCTCGCAATTGCGCGGGTCAGCGCGTCGCAACTGAAAGAAGCCATGGGAAAATCTCGGATCAGCCCAAGGATTCGACACCTCCGCGCAACGTTCAGTGTTACACTGCGTCGCGATGCTGGATGCTCAGACAGTCGCATTGGTTACGGGGTTAGTTCAGGCGTTGGCTTGGCCGGTGACGGTGCTCGTTGTCGTGTTCTTGCTCCGCTCTCCAATCAGCGAATTGCTCCTGCGGTTGCGCAGCTTGGAGCACGGCGACACGCGGCTGAACTTTCAGGAAGAGTTACACGCTATCTCGAAGCAGGCGGAAGTGGCTGCGACGCCTTCGGCGGCTGGCGTGCAGGACGACGCTCTTGACGCGCTCAGAGCCCTGGCCAAGACTGCTCCGCGGCAGACCGTTCTCAACGCCTGGAACCCGTTGTTGGATGCGGCCATCGAGCTCGCGCGCGGGCAACGCATGCAGTTGACGGATCTGGAGATCAAAACGCCGAAGTTCCTCGCGCAGCGCCTCAAGAGCGCAGGGCTCATCGACGCACAGACCTGTGACGCGTTCGTTTCCATGCGATTGTTGCGCAACAAGGTAGCGCATGCCGAGGCCATGCCCGTCACGACCAAAGATGCCCTGGCGTTCGTCGACATGGTTGCCTCGCTCATCCAAACGCTCGCGTGCGCCAAGCCCCCCGAAGCGCCGTAGCTGTCCTGTTTCGGATTCCGAAGCCGAAGCGGATTCTGATACCGATTCCGATTCAGTCACCGAAACGGATTCCGGTACTGATGCTGATACCGAACTGGATTCTACCATGCCGGCGCTAGGGAACCACTTTGTTCAGTGGAAACTCGACGATGTCCTCGGCGCCGGTTGCCTTGAGTTGGGGAATGATCTTACGCACGATGTCTTCGTCAACAATTGTGCTAACGGCGTACCAGCCTTCCGCTCGAAGTTTGGACACGGTGGGCGACTTCATTGAGGGTAGCAGCGCCTCGACGGCCGCGAGATTCTTCTCCTCGACATTGAGCATCAAACCCACTTTGCCGCGCGCGGTCAACGCCGCCTGCAGCAACAGCGCAAGATCCGCGATTTTGGCCTTCTTCTGTAGGTCTTCGAGGGCTTTGCGGTTGGCGATGAGGCGCGTCGTGCTTTGCAGAACCTCGTGAATGATGCGCAGGTTGTTCGCTTTCAGCGAACTGCCGGTTTCCGTCACGTCCACGATGGCATCAGCCAAGTATGGCGGCTTGACTTCGGTGGCACCCCACGAAAACTCAACTTGTGCCGTGATGCCGTGTTCGGCCATGAATTGTTGCGTCAATTCCACGGCCTCGGTGGCGATGCGCTTGCCTTGCAGGTCCTGTATCGAGGTAATCGGAGAATCGACCGGGACTGCGATCACCCAGCGAACCGGGCGGCGCAGCTGCTTACTGTACACGAGCTCAGCCACCTCGACGACGTCGCGCTTGAGGATCCAGTCGTAACCAGTGACGGCCACATCCAAAAGCCCCAATTCCACGTAGCGGGCCGATTCTTGAGGCCGGATCAGCATGCAGTCGATCTCATCGTCGTCGATCGTCGGGAAATAGCTGCGGCTCGAGATGTTCACCGTGAAGCCGGCCTTGGCGAACAGCTCGACCGTCGCATCCTGTAAGCTTCCTTTTGGCAAACCAAGCTTGATAATGCTCATAGGACGAAACGCTCCGTCGTGTTGCGCCGAACCAGCCTGTTACAAGTCAGCGGGCTCGGGACCCGTACATCTCCTCAGGTGTCAATAGCCGTTCAGCGTTTTCGCGTAGTGTCCCGGCTTCGTCCACCGTTCGATAAAAGCAGCTACGGAAGCCTTCGTGGCACGCCGGCCCCGTCTGGCGCACACGCACGACAACCGCATCCAGGTCGCAATCGACGCGCATCTCGACGAGATCCTGCACATTGCCGGACGTTTCACCCTTCTTCCAAAGCTTGTTGCGACTTCGAGACCAGTAGTGCACCTTGCGTGTTTCTAGCGTCAATCGAACGGCTTCTTCGTTCATGGACGCGACCATCAACACCTCGCCGTTGTCGGCATCGACAGTGACGGCCGTGATGAGGCCTCCAGCCTTCTCGAAATTGGGGCGAAATTGCGGTTCACTCATCGGTCACACAGCCTTCGGATGCAGTCTTTACTGATTTGACGTAGCGATAGAGCGCCCCGGACGTCACCTTGAGCGGTTTTGGAACGTACTGGGCGCGGCGCTTGGCGAGCTCATCGGTGGATATGTCAACGTCGATGATGCTGTTCTCTGAGTCAATCGTGATTCGATCGCCGTCTTGAACGAGCGCAATTGGGCCACCCGCCTGCGCTTCGGGCGTGACGTGACCTATGATGAAGCCGTGGCTGCCGCCGGAGAAACGGCCATCCGTGATCAGCGCCACGTCTTGACCAAGACCGGCCCCTATGATGACCGAAGTGGGTGCTAGCATCTCCGGCATGCCCGGGCCCCCTTTGGGCCCCTCGTAGCGAATCACGACGACGTCACCTTTCCTTACTTGATTCTGTTCGACACCGCGTATCATGTCTTCCTCGGAATCATAGACGCGAGCGGGACCTGAAAAGCGCAAGCCCTCTTTGCCGGTGATCTTCGCAACGGCGCCCTCGGGCGCGAGCGTGCCGCGCAGGATCCGAATGTGCCCAGTCGTCTTCAGAGGCTGGTCCCAGGGCGCTAAAATCTGCTGGTTTGCCGCCATATCGGGCCACGTTGCGACGTTCTCGGCAAGCGTATGACCCGTGACGGTCAGGCAACCCCCGTCGAGGACGCCGCGCTTGAGCAGCATCTTGACGAGCATTCCGATAAGCCACGTAAACGCAACTGCCGTCAGCACGGCATAAAGGATTTTTCGCGGGAGCGTGGATTTATTGCTCCTGCCGCTCGCGCCCAGGGCGGCGCGGTCCTCCAGAATCACGTGGGAAAATATGTGCGTAAGAAACAGCCATTGCGTAATCTTCTGTCCCGAAACGGTTGCGCCCATCTGGAGCGTCTGGCTCTGCCAAGCCGGAGTCTTCGGTCCTTCATCCACACGCATGATGGAAGTGGCATTGCCGGAGAATCTTGACCTTTGTACAGTACACCTAAACTCCGGCTGGCCATTGAGGCCGGTCGCGATCCGGCCGGGCAGAGGATATTGCCCCTTGGACAGGTAAGCGTGCGGCTTCAAAACAGGCAATCTTGTCAATCCTCCAGCATGGTTACTATTTCGTAAGTCGTTGTTCAATAAGAGGCAGAAGTATTTCCTACGGTTGCCATTATATGTGCAAGAGCGCCTAGGCTTATAGGTAGCCAGACAAGAGACGGAAGTGCCGCGCCCGGCGAATGTGTACGCCCTCCCCCAGCGGCGGGTTCCGGGGCACGGGACCGCCTCTTGTCTGCGATGCAGCGGCTCTCCGCCGCGGGCTTGAGCCGCAACCACGGCAGCGCTCGAATACGGAGATGCGACGATTCGAGACCAGCAGTTGGCCCGCAAGGGGTCCGACCGCTGCTCTGTTTTTTTTGTTGCGTGGGAGCAGATTGGTTCTCCTCCGCGCCCGCAAAATTCCAAGATAACCAAGGCGGCTTGAGCCGCCTTTTTCTATGCCAGGAGCTTTCCGCATGAATTCCATTTCGAATATCTGGAACCGCCCCCCAAGACCTCGGCCGCCGGAGTGTTGATCGCCTGTCCAGCCGCACAAATATTTTCAGCACGGCGGACGGGCTCCCGACTTCCGGCCGATTTCGCTGGCCCAGGCGCGCGATGGCGCGATTTGGGTCGGTTTCGTGGATGGCTCCGCCTGCCGGATCGCCGCCGGAAAAGTCACGCGCTACACGGCGAGTTCGGGTCTGCCAGGAGTTGGCTGGTGCGTATTAACCAGCGATCTTGATGGCCAGATCTGGCTCGCCAAGGCGAGGCGATTGAGCCTTTTTCAGAATAATCAATTTGAACTCGTCGCGAATCTGCCGGAAGGCGCCGTGCGGCTGGCAGCATCGCGCGCGGGGGAATCTGGGTCAACGCCGGCTTGCAACTGTGGAAAGCCGGGGAAGGGAAAGCCTTGGAAGAAGTGGCGGCGATCCCTTCAACCGTCGCCGGCATCGCTCCCTCGACCGTTTATGAAGTTCACTCGATCCGTGGGGCTGGGCACGCTGGCTGGCGAATTGTTTCGGTCACCGGCACAAACATTTCCGCCGTGGCGACTTCTTATCCCGACATTTTGAACATTGCGGAAGACCGGGGAGGGGAATCTTTGGGTGGGCACCGGCAGGGCGGCGGCGGCGGCCTGGAACCGCCTGCGGTGCGAATCATGGAATTGCGAAACTACGGAAAACGGACTGGCCGTTTTCAAACGTGCGTTCCGTGTGCGCCGATGCCGCGGGTAACCTTTGGGCCGCCGCTCAAAACGGCGAACTGGCGCAGCGCGACGACGGGACTTGGCGAAATCTTTCCAGCGAAGGCAACTGGACGGGGAGCGTGCCACTTGCGTGACCGGGGACGGCCAAGGCGGCGTCTGGGTCGGAACCTCGCATGGCGGCCTGCGCCATTGGCTGGACGGGCATGTGACCGTGATCGGGCGTGGTGACGGACTGGGCGGCGATATTGTCCGCGTGTTGATGACCGACCGCGAAGGGAATTTGTGGCTCGCTCTGGAATCACCCAGCTGGTTTCACGCTATCGTGACGGCGCGTTTCAAACCCTGACATTACCCGCCGGCACGCGGACTGTCCGCGCCCTGGCCCAAGACCGGGCGGGAACGATCTGGCTGGGAACGCTCGACGGGTTTCGACCCGGCGTTGAAAACGGCAGTTGGTGGACGCCACTCTTGGAACCTTGCCGCGGCCCAAACCCATCCGCTGCCTTTATGCGGGGCCGGAAGGGGACTTGTGGATTGGGCGATGCCGGCGCCGGTCTTGGGGGCGCATTCGCGATGGCAAGTTTGCCGGCATCAGCACCGAACGGGGTTTGCACGACGCCTACATTTGCGCGATGACGTGCGATGACGGCGGCGGTTTCTGGTTCAGCTCCGACCGCGGCATTTTTCAGGTGCGCCGGAACGCCAATTAAATGACGCGCTGTCGGGAAAAATCGCGGGCGTGCGTTCGATGCTCTATGGCCGCGAGGAATCCCTGCCGAGCCTGCAGGGCAATTCTCGGCTACAGCCCCAATTTTCGCGCGCAGCCCCGACGGCCGCATCTGGTTTCCGACCCACGCCGGACTGGTGGCCATCAATCCCAACCAGTATTCCCCCAACCACCTCGTGCCGCCGGTGATCATCGAACTGGTTACTGGTGGACGGCCAGCCGGTCGCGCCCGATCACCGGCAGCGAAGCGGCCATTCCGCCGCGTCATCGGAGAATTGAAATCGGAGTTCACCGCCTTGAGTTTTGTCGCGCCGGAAAAACGTCAGCTTCCGCTGCCAGCTCGAGGGCTGGGATGAAAATTGGGTGAACATGCCGCGCGGGCAACGCAGTGTTGCTTACATGCGTCTCCCCGCCGGGGAATATGCCTTCCATGTGACCGCCTGCAACAACGCC
>CAWEUH010000056.1:0-12259 GCA_963811985.1 uncultured delta proteobacterium | reverse complement strand
TCAGTGCTGAGACCGGGGGTGTCACAATGGTGGATTACGGGCCAGTTATGGTTACAGGTGGGTCCACGTCCACAGTTGACGTTAGAGCCTGCTTAGCCGACTCTGACTGTACTCAATGTGTCTATATCACCGCGCCCAACAACTCTGGTGAATGCGCCAATGCATTGGGTTGTTGTGGCGGTCAAGCGATGAACAAGGAAACGTGCAATTGGAATCAGAGCGCTTGGGAGGCTAATTGCTCAGGACAGGGTTATACGGCTCCGATATGCCCCTGCCTCCCCGCTTGTGCAACTGCAAGCTGCGCCTACGTTTGCACGAACGGCGAGTGTGGGTTTTGGTAGAGTTCATGACGGGCGGCGCCGTCGTCGTCAACGTGTCTGACTCCCACAATGCTCTCGTGATGGATGCACGCGAGATCGCCAGCCTCTGCTATCCCGAGGGTGGGCCAGATCCGTCTCCCGCGGAGCGCGCCGAGGCCGCTGCCAGTCGATCAGCCTGATCTGGTCACCCACGAAAAGTACGTTCCCCCCATTCAAGTCGCCGTGGCAGAGTGCCGCCTGCTCGTCGATGGTGCGCAAAACGCTTGCCTCCTGTGCGCAGCGCTGGAGATCCTGCACCATCGCCGGCTCGAACCTCGTGAAAGCACGATCGACAATCAGGCGCTCGAGCATCTGCAACGTTTGCCGCGCTCTGGCTCTTGTAGATCAGCCGCCGGCCGTCCGCGCAGGTCAGGCGTTGCACCGTCGAGAGCGGCCATTCGTGGATCGTCTCCCTCTGCAGGATTTTCACACCCAGCAACTCCTCCAGCACCGCCGTGCTGTGCAGATACAGATCAAAATGGGGTGCTTCAGTATCCGATCCATCTCATCAACCACCTCGCACCATAGCCGCCCCTGCTCGAAACCAGTCGGCAAATGGCACTACACGACCGGCTCGTTGGGAGTTCCGCCTTCGGGCGGTCTTCATGCACCCTGGGCGCAGGCAGCCCAACTGAACCCGACCATCGGCGGCACCTGCAGCAGCAGCCACAGCACCTGCGGCGGCTACAGCTGCTGGATCCGCCGCGGTGCCGGCATCCGCGGCGCAAGGCTGTACGTTCACGCCGCGTTGCGCATCGTCAACGCTAGCGCCTGATTGCGGAGCCAGGCTTGAAGTTCCTGATCCGAAGCGCTCGGATCGGCTGGCGTTGCTTGCCCGTGCTCGAAGTACTTGCCCGTATCACCGCGCAGCGCGCGCTCGATGACGCTCAGCACGGCATCGGCGCCCTCGGCAGCGGTGCCTTTCGGTGCGATGCCGGCTTCAATCACCATCTTTGTCGCGAGGAAAGTGCCCGGGTGTAGCGCCACATACGCTCGCTTCGAGTCACGCCGAGCGCGCTCGAACGTGTCGGCGATTAGCGCGAGCTTGCTGCGGCGATAAGCAAGTACACCATCGTACGACCGCTCGCTTTGAACATCGGCCTCATCGATCGGCGCTTGTCCTGCCGAAGCCACATTGACGACCGCGCGTTGTGGAAGATCCGCGGCAACCAGCGTCTCGGTGAGCACGAACGGAGCCAGATAGTTGACGGCAAGCCTGAGTTCATGGCCGTCCTTGCTGACTTCGCGCTTCAGTCGGTCGCGACCAAAGCCGACGCCGGCGTTATTGACGAGCACTGCAAGCGGCCCCACGTTTGCGACCGATTGTGCCAATCGAACCACGTCCGAGAGCAAAGCCAGGTCGGCTACAAATGCTTGTGGTGCTCGGCCCGTACGCGCGCGAATCTGCGCCATTAGGGCATCGAGCTTGGCCTCATCACGGCCGTGGACAAGCACTTCTGCCCCATGATCGGCCAGCCGCTGCGCCAATACTTCGCCAACCCCACTCGTTGCCCCGGTCACCAAAACGCGTGCGCCTTCGAGACTCGGTTTCGACATGGTCGTAGCGTGGGGCCAAGCGTTCCGCATTGCCAGCGTGGGCGGGCCCAAGGCCACGTTTTGCCGGGCACTCGGAACACTTTGACGGATTGGATGTCGTGACGGCACGGAAAGCAGATCAGCAGCGGCAGCACCTGCAGCAGCGGCAGCAGTGGCAGCCACAGCACCTGCGGCGGAAAGCCGTACGTCATTTCGCTGCGTGGCGTGTGCCTACCCGGTGGCGCAATTTTATGGGGTTGGAGCGGAGGCAGCAGCCATCATCGAGGACGAGAACGATCGTAGAGAGTCTCAGGGGCAATATCCAAGTTACCGGGCCAACACACGGTATCGAAGGCGACATAGGCTTGCATGAAGCGAGCTGGATCCTTCAACTGTCGAAAGGTCCCCTTTTCAAGATATGGCCTTGCGTCAAACACGCGGATCTCATTGTTCTCGAATTCGACCTCAAGATGAAAGTCGCTGCGGGCACGGACAGATTTGACGATTTCCATTGCAGGACCTCGTTAACGAAGTGGCTCAATCGCAAACGGGGGTTGCCCTTGAACGGCGAGGTCCCAATTCGCTAACAGCGCTTCGCGATGGATTTCAATCCAAGCCTGAACGAGACGCAGTTTGCTCGCCGGAATCTCACCCGCAAGGAGTGAACCGTCGGTAATGGACAATGACGCCTGCTGGCCCTGATAACGAGCATGTATGTGCGATGTGCCATGACGGTCATCATCGAAGAAATAGAGGTAAATGATGATTCCGTAAAACATGCTAATTGCAAGCATTGAGAGTTCCAGGTCGTTAGAATGAATTGTAACTCTTACGGAGCCGATCTGCCAGTGTATCTATACCAGCACCCTGCAGCGGCGGGCAGCAGCAGCGGCAGCGCCTGCAGCGGCAGCGGCGCCAGCACCAGCGGCGCCAGCATCCCCGGCGGAGAGCCTTACGTCAACTCGCTGCGTCGCGTGTGCCTGCTGCATCTTCTGGCACTCATGCAAGCAGTACTCGGGCTCGATCCACCACCACTACCGGCGTGCTCGAAAAGACGCGTCGTAGCCGAATCCGCATGTCGAATTCTAACAATCAATAATACTCAGTTTACGTCTTGCCCGTGACGCCCTAGATCCTGAGTGACGCGGAACTTCCCGGTAGTCGTGCGAAATGCTTTTCAGTGGGCTCACGGCAAAATCATACCCAACATCGGGCAAGGGGCGCACGTGAAGATCCTCTTAAGCCGGTGAGCCACGGGCTTTCAGTGTGCTATGTAATGGTGCTCCGGATGGCCTCGCCAGGCCATCGCGCAATTCCAAGCTTGGCGGTTGTGCAAACCAGAGGTGCGCTCATGAATCTCGTTCCGTGTAAACCGTTCTCAAGTCTTTTCAGCGCGCTGCTACTGTCGGCTTCGGTAGCTTCCATGGTCTCCTGTTCTGGGAGCGGAGACGCATCCGCAACTGGGTCCGGCGGAGCCAGCGCAGGAGGGTCCGGTTCAGGTGGCACCGTGAATGGCTCGGGCGGTTCTGGGCTCGTGGGCGGCGCTGTGGCAACGGGCGGCGCTGTGGCAACAGGTGGCGCTGTGGCAACAGGTGGCGCTGTGGCAACGGGTGGCGTTGTGGCAACGGGCGGCGCTGTGGCCACGGGCGGCAATGCCGGCACTACAAGCGTCTCCACCGGTGGTCGTCCCGCAGCCACCGGCGGCGGCAATTCGGGCGGAGCAGCCGTCACCACCGGCGGAGCAGCCGTCACCACCGGCGGAGCAGCCGTCACCACCGGCGGAGCAGCCGTCACCACTGGCGGAGCGGCCGTCACCACTGGCGGAGCAGCTGTTATCGCGGGTGGAACAACCTCAGTTACATCCGGGTGCGACGCAACAACGACGCCAGTTGCCAGGCACGGCAAGCTGAGCGTCAAGGGCAATCAAATCGTGAATGCGTGCGGCAGGACCGTCACGCTACGCGGGATGTCGCTTTACGACTGGAATCAACAAGGTTGGCGATTCTACAACGCTGACGCCATCAAGAACCTTGCGCAACAGAAGAAGTGCACGCTGATTCGCGTCCCACTGATAGCCGCGAACTATCCCGGCTCCATGGACCGAGTAAAAACCGTGATGGACGCCTGCATTGCCAATGGCGTCTACTGCATCCCCAATTGGCACGTAGTGGGTGCGTCCAACGCAGACACGGCGACTCAATTCTACACGGTGCTCGCCCAGGCCTACGGCAATACGCCGAACATCATCTACGAGCCGTGGAATGAGCCGACGACCGATACCTGGGCCACGATCAAGGCGTATCACGAGAAGGTCATCGCTGCGGTTCGCCCACTTGACCCGAGCAATGTCTTCTTGCTCGGCAACCGCCAATGGGACCAACGCCCCGACGAGGCTTGCGATGACCCAGTGACGAGCACAAGTAACGTTGCCTACGTTGTGCACTTCTATGCGAACAGCAACAAGCTCTCGGCGTTCCAGCCATACATCGATTCATGTTTGAATAAGGGGCTCGCCATCTTCATCTCCGAATACGGCGGGGTCTCGTCGAACGGCAACGGCACGTTCAACACGGCGGAGATGCAAAACTGGTGGAACTATATGGACGCGAATAACATCGGGTCGGCCAATTGGGCCGTGGAGTCCAACACGGAAACGTCATCGGTTTTTACGACCACCGCCAATGCGAACGGCCCATGGCAAGACAGTGAGATTACGAACTCCGGCACTCAGGTTTTCCAGTACATCGCAAGTAAGTACAACGAGACGATGTCGCAGTGAGATTGGGCGGCAGCACCCGCAGTCGCTGTGGCAGCAGCAGCATCAGCACCGGCGGCGGCAACAGGACCAGCCGCCGGCGCTACGGCTGGCACTGCGCCGTGCTCGGATCTTATACTTGCCCCATGCGCCTGCATGTGGTTGACGGCACCTTCGAACTTTATCGCGCCCACTTTTCGCATCGGCCCGACCACTGCGCCCCTGCGGGTTGGGACGCCAAGGCTACGGTGGGCGTGGTTTCCTCCCTGTTGTCGCTGCTGCACGACGCAAAGGAAGACGTTACTCACCTGGCGGTAGCTTTCGACAACCCGATCCGCTCGTTTCGTAACGACCTCTTTCCCGGGTACAAGAGCGACGAAGGCGTGCCTCCTGAGTTGCGCGCCCAGTTCGATTCCGTCGAGGAGGCCGTCAGGGCTCTCGGCGTTGTCGTGTGGTCCATGCGGGAATTCGAGGCCGACGATGCACTCGCCACGGCGGCGCGGCGCTTCGCTTCCGTAGTCGACCAGGTGCACATCCTTTCACCGGACAAGGACCTCACGCAGTGCCTGTGCGGCGACCGCGTCGTCCTGGTCGATCGACTGCGGCACAAAACGATCGACGAGGCGGTGTTTCGTAACGCTCGTGGCTTCCCGCCTGCAAGCATGCCGGACTTTCTCGCCCTCACCGGCGACAGCGCCGACTGCATTCCGGGCTTACCCGGCTTCGGCGAGAAAAGTGCTGCACTGCTGATCGGCACCTACGAGCGCCTCGAACTCATTCCCGACCAGCCCGAACTTTGGCGCGTTGCAGTACGACGTGCCACACAATTGGCCTCGACGTTGGTCGAACGACGTCAGGACGCGCTACTTTACCGCAGGCTAGCGACGCTCGTCGATGTTCCCCTGCGCGAGTCGCTCGACGACCTATCGTTTCGCGGCGTGCCTCGCGCCCCCTTCGAGTCCTGGTGTGATGCGATCGGAGCCACGGCACTGAAAAGCGTACCGAAGCGGTGGGAGTAGCACCCGCAGGCGACTAAGAGAACCAACCTGGTTGCGCGGACCTAGTCCAGGTCAGGTGACATAACATCCCGACCGCAAACAATTAGCATCTCATTCTGGGGCCAGTTTAGGGATATTTTGGAACTCCGACCAACGAGGTAAGGCGCCGAAAGCCGCTTGAAATGGTCTCCCTGTTTTGCAGATCGCCGGGCTCGAGGATTGCCTCCAGCACGATGTGCACGCAGGCTTTTCCAAAATCTTCATTCAACCATGATCTCTGGGCAGCTACTACATGTCACAATTGGCACGCGCGACATCGTGTTCAAATAGCGGACTGAGAAGTCTACCTGTGCCATCGACGACCGGCAAAGCCGGCGGCCCTAGTTTTTCCGTATATGTCATTACGGCACGGAATCAGCACGTGGCCACAAAGTGCTCTTCCGCGCAGCCAAGAACAAATCAAGCAACGTGCGATTTCGAGGTGGAATGGGTGGGGTGGTGATGACGTGGTCTAGTGCGCGGTAACCCGCTCTAGGTTGCCACCAGAAGGTGGTCTTGCGCGCAATAGTCGCGCGTCTCGATAGTTTTCATAGTGGGGCAGCACTCGCCTCACACAGGAGCCATGCGATTCCGGCTGGAGATTTCGAAGTCTCGCCTCGAGCATATCCAAATGCGCATGCCAACTGGCCGCGCACGCAATTGCACGCTCAGGCGGCAACTCAGCGTGCGTTAGCAGAAGGAGAACTTCCGTTTTTCTCCGCTCGAGTTCGAACATCACGTGCGAGATTGTGCTGCTATCCGTCCAAGTGAACGCTAGCGATTCGGGGGGTTGGCACCGCGTTACCACACCGCTAACCGGGAGATCCGACTCAGGCTTGTTCTTGCCCTCAGTCACATCAAACGACAATTCGACGAAGCCACCGAGGTGCAACTGAATCTCGCCCGCCGCAAGCCAGGTAGCCAACGGCTCTGCTCGGACGAGGAAGTCCCAAATTCGTTCACAAGGTCCGGGGAGCAGACGTGCAAATCGAATCGTTCCAATGTCCGCAATTAGTCCAAATTCGCTCATTTGGGTCGTTCCTCTCGTGTTACCCCCAACTTGGCTGCTTCGTACTCACGTCAATCGACGGCGTGCTGGAATATTCCCAATGGGATACATTTCTCAATAACCACCGCCGCTGGATCAAGTCGCTACGCGGAGTCGTGTCGCTGACTCACTTTGTTCTCGTGAACCAATTGGTCCACATGCCAGAACTAGCTTCCAGTCTAACTCTCGTCTTCGCCAATTTGATCCAGTGCGCCGATGAGACGTGCTAGAAAATTGCTAACGCCCACGCGGTCTTGCGAAGTAGTTTGCGAGAGAGCTATCCCGACCGCGTTCTCAATCGTGTTCTCCGACGGCGTGTCGAGTGCCTTGCCCTTGGCCGTTAACATGATCGTGACGCGTCGCTGGTCGCGGATGTCGCGCCCTCGCTCAACCCATCCGCGGGCTTCGAGTCGTGCAATCGCCGCCGAGAGTGTACCTGGATCGATTCTAAGAAGGGTCGATAGCTGGCCAGCGGTGATGCCCGGGTATTTGCCTAGAATTCGAATAACAATCCTTTGGCGCGCCGTCACGCCAAGAAGGAACTCCATTCGCTTCGAAGTTCGTTCCAAAGAATGGTTGAGAGCCCAGAGTTCACGCAAGAATGTCAGCCCAACATCCAGCGGTAGGTCAGTCGTCTCATTAGGGGCTGTCCCGGGTAATAGTTGGATCATTTCGATCGCTTAGCTTTGGGCGAGATCTTTTTTGTTGAGAGTTCGCGTCCAATATGATCAAAGCTTTTCGTGGCACACCGACATGAACTGACTGACGCACAGTGGCAAACCCTCGCCCAAGCCTTGCCGCAACGGCGAGGTCCTGACTCCATCATTGGGGATCGTGCATTCATCAACGCTATCCTGTACCGAGCAAAGACGGGCTGTCCTTGGCGAGACTTGCCTGAGCGCTATGGCCCTTGGAAAACCATCTACAATCGCTTCAATGAATGGTCTCATCGAGGAGCCTGGGCCAAAGTGCTCAAGGCACTACAATTGGAAGTGGACGATGAAGGATGCATTATCGACGCCTCCGTCGTTCGAGCACATCAAGATGCTTCGGGCGGAAAAGGGGGATCAAAATTAACGCACTGGGTCATTCTCGAGGTGGGTTCTCCACCAAAGTCCACGCACTCGTCAACACCGAAGGGCGGCCGCTCCACGTCGAACTCACACCGGGCCAACAGCACGACTCCACGGTCGCCAAAGACATCATCGCAGGGCACGCGCAAGGGCACGCGCTGATCGCTGACACAGCCTACGACTCTGACGAAATCAGGGCCCAAGTTCTAAGCCAGCAAATGAAACCCGTCATTTGTCCTCATCCCAATCGAACCCGTAAACCGCGCCTTGACAGAAAGAAGTACCGAAAGCGCTATTTGGTCGAGTGCTACTTCCACAACATCAAGCGATTTCGTGCTGTCGCAACGCGATTCGAAAAGAACGCATTGCACTTCCTGTCCCTCGTTCAACTTGTTTCCGCACTACTTTGGATCCCACAACCGGAGCTCGCGGCGTCATGAGAAACCCGGGACGGCCCCTAGTCATCGAGATGCGTCCGTTTTTCGCAGTCGCGCTAGGTGTGTCAACAAGAGGTCGATTTCGTGTTGCGTGCGTAAGTAGTAGGCTGCCGCCGATTTGCGTGAGCGAACAATACGAATGCACAAAAGTCTCTCGGGTTCGTCGAGTTCGAATACATCCTCATCGGTGACGTCATCGCCGACATAAATAGCCGTATCGGCTTGAGCCTTCGTACGCAATTCCTGTAAGGCAATTCCCTTGTGGGGTGCGCCATGCGGGAGCACGTTCATGACGCATTTTCCTCGCATCAAGCGAACGGGAATGGAGAGCGTGCTAACTGCGCGGACGATCTGTTCCCGAGCATACGAAACCTGCCGTGACCGGCGATAGTGAATCGCAAGTGAGTAGCGTTTATCCTCGATGTCGACACCCGGCAAGTGCGTCAAGAGCGGCGCCAATTGAAGGTGAATATCGCTCACTATCCGTTCGAAGTGTGGCATCTGCTTTGTGGGTTCAAGACCGTGGTTACCGATGATATAAGGCGTCCGAATCCCTTCGAGGTAGGTAGTTACGTCAGCCCGCGAGCGCCCCGATATTATGGCACACGGATAGGTTTCGCAGACGCGGCTCAACAACACCTGTGTGCGGCGGCGCATGGGTGCGCGGTCGCGATCGGCTACAATGGGTGAGAGCGTCCCATCGTAGTCAAAAGCCAACAGCACATTCGACAGTGCAAATTGTGTGAGCACGTTTCGGTTTTGTGCAGCAAGCAGATATTTCACGGGAGCTCGACTCCAGATGCATCGGCCAGCCGTGAAAGTCGTCCTGACAACCATCTGTGGTGCCGAACCTTTGCGGCGTCGATGAGCATGCGGCCTGCCCAGCGATAGACGTTGAGTTCCGACAAGAGGATGCGCATGGCGCGCATTCGTTCCCGCTGTTCGGTTTCGGGCATTCGTAGTGCCGTAGCCATCGCGTCGGCAGCCTGCTGAATATCGTAAGGGTTCACGATTAGAGCCTCGGTCCGGCATTCGACGACGCTTCCAACGTCTTTCAGCCCTGTTACGGCCATTCGATCGAAATCGGGTACGGACGGATCAATGTCCGTTGAGTTTGCACCTCAACCGCGTTGTGTTCTCGGTCGATGCGCGATTCCACGTAAGTGTCAACAGCTTCGAGGAAATTGTTACAGTACTGGCGAGTATGAAAGCCGAGGATACTGGACCCCAATAAGCCGTCAATCAGCTCCTTTCGATACGGACAGATGCCGAAACGCTCCGCGTTCGGCCATGGGAATATGCCAAAAGGTAAGAATGGTTGCGCGCGGTAGCTGTTCGCGAATCAATCTTGGCACAAGGGCAAAGTGGTAGTCCTGCACAAGAATGATCGGGTCATCCGAGCTCACTTCCTCGCACACCGCCATCGCGAACTTCTTATTGGTCGGGTTCGACCTTTGGACGATTCTAATCTGAGGTCCGCTCGCGGGAATCAAGTACCGGCACGCACATCGACCCGGCGATCTTTGGCCCACGTGGATTCATCGGTTCCGGTTGCGTCCATTTCGCCGCGCGAGCTCGTTACGACTTTCGAGGATGACATCCCTCTGCCCACGATTACCTCCTTCACGCTGTCAGCACGCCTTCCACCCAGTGCCAAATTGTAATTATCATCGCCTCGCGGATCGGCGTGCCCAACCAGTTGCATCGTATGCCCCTTGAGCTTGCCGCTCGTGAAACAAGTACGGAGTTTATCCAAAATCTGCTTATCCCTTGGGCGAACATCGGCGGAATTGAACGCGAAATATGCCTCGTCATCAGAAATGCCACAGGCGCTCTTTACGTCGTCGGATATGCTGACCATTCCGCTGGTACCTTTGTCATCGGCCTTGGGCATTTTTGCCAGCACACGGGAATCACCGGATCTATTTGCTGCGGTCCTGGGTGTCGGGGTAACCTCCGAGCCGCATCCAATCGCCAGAGCTACAATTGCTAGTGTCGAAACAATTGACATTGTCTTCATGACGTTCTCCTCATTCAAAAGCGAGCCGTCGGCCATTGCAAATTCCTCTCGACTGCTATTGCCGGCTGTTCGTGGTCGGTCTTAGCAACGTAAGAGCGTCACAGTTCATTCCCATTCTGAGTGCCCGGATTGGTCGATGGCAATTTGACACTCCGTTGGGTCGCAACCCCACACAGAAATTGTAGCCATTGTGTATCATCACATGTTGAGATCATGACCATGCGTACGCTTCACGTGTACGTGCTGTAAACGCGATTTAGCAACATCACGACAGGCTGTCCCCTCGGGGCAGTTGATATGCCGCACCGCAATTCGCTTGTTCTGGGAATTCTTGTTCCGTGATTGCTGTTTGGATTTGGAAATGAAGCAATCAAGAAAATTGGAAGACTTTGTGTCCGCGTTGTCGAACCAATTCGATTCCAATTTGTCTGAACAACACGCGGTGCATCCGCCACACAAGGAAGGGTTTACATGAAAATCACACCGTATTTGTATTCGGCACACTACATGCTCTCTACTGCGGCGGCTGCCCTCTTACTTGGCCCCCTCAGCTGCAATAGGCAGCCTCAGGCCACTCACGCTTTGTCAAAAACTGCCATCCAGTCAAACAAACCAGCAGCGGCAGCCGCCGGTGCCAGCCCTGCTACTGTGACCCATGCTATAAAAGAAACATTGACCAAGAACGCTTCGGTCAATCCCGCCGAACCTGAACAGTGGATTATAGGGGATAACGAGCGAATCATTCCTGTGGTGAGCAGTCTTGAGCAGCATCTTCTTGGAGCTCAGGAGGCGCAGAACAGTCACAACGACAAACTGATTGCACTCGAACTGCGCGCAGCGGCTGGCTCGTTGCAACCTGAACGCAAGAATCTGATTGCGCCCGCAAAGCCTGACTTACTTGCCGCAACCAAGAATCTGAATCAGTTAGCGTCTCAAGCTGAAGCCGGCAAGACCAGCATGCAGATACTCATGAAGGCATCCATCGCAGCCTATGACGCGGACATGCAAAATGGCTTCTTCACGATGCAACCCGATCAATGGCGGAAGATCTACCGCTATCCGATGGCGCATTTTACGGCTGCCCGCGCTGCACTGTCGAAGGACATGAAAGTTGCCACAACCGAGTTGCGCAAAGTAAAGTCCTATTTGGACGTCAACGCCGCGCGTGCAAATGGCACCACACGAATGTCGTTGGACTCTAGGAGCGTTGATATTGGCAACTTGGCCAATCAAGTTTCAGAGGGCAAAGTCAAGGATCCCAAGGAACTTGACCGCGTGGCTACTGATGCCGCTCGTGCTCTGTCGGAACTGTACTATCACAATTCCCAGGACGCGTGGCAAAAACACGATGCAGTAACCAGTGCTCAGTGGTTGACCGCATCCATTTACATTTTGCGGCAGAGCATTGACGTCTCCGGCATGACAATCGCTTCTAGCGAAACGAATGTCCTCGCAGCGACCGAGGCGTTTGCCGGAAGTATACACAGCAATAGCAATGTGGACGCGAAGGAAATGGACAATCAGCTTGCTCAGACTGGAATGGAGCTCAAAAAGCTCGTTGCGATGGCCAAGACTACGTCCCAAAAGTCAGCGAGAGTAGCGACGCTGGCTCGCTCAGCGAACGCAAAACCCGGCACAACAAGTCGTAACTAAACAGCTCCAGGTTGACACCGCAACAATTTAACTTTCGGCCTATCTGGGCCGGATTATTCAGCTGGTATTGGTACCTTAGCTGGGCCAATCAATGTGAGCGCATCGCCCGGGTCGGGATGTTTGCGTGAACCATAATTGGTGCCTAGTGGAATTGTCGTACAACTTCTCCGGTTGAAAGAATGCAGCATGCGAGAAAACATGTGGTCGACGAAAAGTCGAATTGGCCGCAGTAGGTTCTGGCTGCGTTGCATGGTTGCGGTGCTGCCTTTTGGCATTGCCCTCTTGGTATGCATGAAGAACGTTACGACTAACGGGCCATTCCCCGCGATTATGGCCAGCGT
>CAWEUH010000055.1:0-93226 GCA_963811985.1 uncultured delta proteobacterium | reverse complement strand
TGTGTTGCCTGCTCGGGCCCGGGAGGAACATGCCAGGTCTGTGGGGCAGCGGGCAAGTCATGCTGCTCAGGCAATACCTGCACTGACGCTGGTACCCGCTGCGTAGCCGCCGCAGCTGGCGCGGCTGCAACCTGCCAAACTTGCGGCGGTGCGAGCCAACCGTGCTGTGCCAACAACACCTGCTCGGCCGCCGGAACGGTGTGTTCAGGCGGAAGCTGCCTGACTTGCGGTGGAGTGGGCCAGCCCTGCTGTGCGAACCGGACGTGCACCGCAGCCGGAACCGGTTGCATGGCCTCCGCAGGAGGTGCGACGACCTGCCGAGCCTGTGGCGGCGCCGGCCAGCCCTGCTGCGCGGGCGACACCTGTTCGGCCGCTGGCATGCAGTGCATTTTGACAGGGCAAAATGCTGGAACCTGCCAGAGCTGTGGCGGTGATGGCGAAGCCTGCTGCTCGAACAATACCTGCAACACTGGCGGCTGCTGCTGGACCGGAACCGGCTTCGGCGGCGGCGGAACCTGCGCGCCAGCTGGCAAGGCCTGTGCAGCCACTGGCGCCGGCGCGGCCTTGACTTGCACAGCAGGACTTGCACCACCGCGGGCGGCACAGCCTGTGGCGGCGTAGGCGACGCGTGCTGCACGGGGGCCGCTGTACAGAAGCTTGCACGGCGTGTGTCGCGGGCACGGGCGGCGCCACGAAGTGCGAGACCTGCGGTGGCGTCGGCCAGCCATGCTGTGCGGGCAACGCCTGCACTGCGGCTGGCGCCGCATGCAACGCCGCCACCTTCGGAGGTGGTGGAACCTGCGAGCTGTGCGGTGCGGCTGGGCAGGCGTGCTGTGGCTTCGCCCGCACCTGTTCAACAGGTCTAACGTGTCAGCGGACAACTGGGGGCGGATCGGCAGACGGAGGCGCTACCGGCATCACCCGCACCTGTCGGTAGACTGAGGCAAACAGACAATAGAAGAGGGCCGCGGTCACCACGCCGCGGCCCTCTTTTTGTTTTCGACACCACCTCGTCGTCTCAACTGAAAGGCGCAGTGGGACACGCAGCCTTGAGGAATAAAGCTACTTGTACTTGCCAGTCTGGGAGTTTGGAGCTAGGCATGTAGGCGCTGCCGTGCTGAGGCATTTTGAGCTTCACGTGCAGGTGTTGTTCGCTCCACGAATCCTGAACAGAGAAGCACCTGAAGCATGCAGCGTGAGACTTTGCGCTGCCCAAGGGGCGTTTTTTGTCGTTCCGCGCCCGGCCCCATCCAAGACACCGAATGACAGTCACGAGCAGCAGGTAGACAGCAACCATCGGTACGATCCACAACGCACAACTAGGAGGAGTCATGTGTCGCAATCAGTCAGCTAGAAGATCACTGTGCATGCTCGCAGGCATCGCCCTCGTGCTGCTTGGGCCCTCAGCCGAAGCGAGACCGACAGTCTCAACGGGGGTACTCAATTCGAACACAAGGTTCTTTGTGCCGCCGCCCGATCCCGAAGCGGTCCAGCAGGGAATCGACTTGCTCAAAAAACACAACCTGCGTGGAACCATCGATCTCGCCACGATGCTGGCGTACGGCCATGCCGTGTGGTTCACGAGCGGGACGCCACAGGAAGTGAAACAGAGCGCTCACAAGACAATGGGCGAGGCCGCAATCGAGGATCGGGTTCCCGTTGTCGTTGCTTACAACGTCCCATTTCGGGATTGCGCACAATACTCGGCAGGTGGCGCGGCCGACACCGCCGCGTATGAGGCGTGGATCGACGGCTTTGCGGCCGGCCTCGGCAACGCCAAGGCAGTGGTTGTCCTTGAGCCCGACAGCCTAGGAATCATCCCCTACAACACGACGATTTACGGAGTGGCCGAGTGGTGCCAGCCCACGGTGACGGACGCACAGGGCAACGTCACTCCCGCACCTGGGGCAAATCCAACCGAGCGGTACGCGCAGCTCAACTACGCTGTCGCCAGCCTCAAGAGCCACGCACCCAATGCGCTGGTCTATCTCGACGGCACGCACAGCGCTTGGCTTGGTGTGGGTGAGGCGGCATACCGCCTTAACAAGGCAGGTGTTGCGTCGGCCGCAGGTTTCTTTCTCAACGTCTCGAACTACCAGCCGACGGACCAGTCCACCCAGTTCGGGCTTTGGGTCTCTGACTGCCTAACCGCGGGGACCGCCAGGAGCAGCGTGGGCCATTGGCCATTTCGACTGGTGCCCAAGCCAATACAACCCCGCTCTTAATTATGCAATTGATTACAGTCCCGCATACGAAGCGACCGTCACCGCGAGCCTACAGAATATGATGGGCGGCGCACTTGCGACCACGCACTTCATCATCGACACCAGCCGCAACGGCCATGGCCCGCTCAATACAGCACCCTACGCTGCAGCACCATACAACCAGCCCGCGAACGTTCTTGGTGCACTGGCGAGTGGCAATTGGTGCAATCCTCCCGGCGCCGGCCTCGGCCTGCGTCCGTCGGCCAATACTGGTATCGCACTTCTCGACGCATACCTCTGGGTGAAGGTACGGGGAATCGGACATTGCGACAGCGCTGGCGGTGCGCGGGCGTGGGATTACTTCCTATACAATCCGTGGAACCTCACAAGCGCTACCCAAAACACGTTTGACCCACTTTGGGGAATAGTCGATCCCGCAGCAGGGGCGTGGTTTCCCGCCCAAGCGTTGCAACTGGCCGAGAACGCCAATCCGCCGCTGATACCGTAACCAACCCTTAATGACCGCTGGCCGAGGGTCGTGAAAGTCCCTTGGCCAGCGACCTTGAAACCAGAACCGCACGCAACTGTCACAAGAGAGTCACCGACACTTCGCCCAACCATTGCTAGGTCACTGGGCGGAGGTATTCGCGTGAGAACACTGCAGATTTCGGCTGTCAGCAAAGCGTTAACTTTGGGGATGTTCGTGGTATTGGCCATCGGCTGTGGCTCCGATAGCGGTGGCTCAGCCGGAACCGGCGGCTCTTCCGGCGGACATGACGCTGGAAGTCCTGCAAAACTCGACGCTGCAACAGCAGGCTCGGGAGGTCAGACTGGCAGCGGTGGTGCAACCAGTGGCTCCGGAGGAAGCGGCGGAACTGTCGATGCGCCCGCGATCGATGCTGCGAGAGCTGATGCTCCTGCACAGGGAATCGATGCCACGGATTCGCCGAAGACAGGTGTCGATGGCAACGCCATCGACGGTAACGCTATCGATAGTGCAGCGGACGCCCCCGTGGCCTCGACTAAACGGGTGATCATTTTCGTATGGGACGGTCTTCGCCCTGATTCGGTCACTGCACAAACACACCGAACCTGGCCAAGCTGCGCGACCAGCAAGGTGTGAACTTTACCGACAATCACGCGGTATTCCCGACCTTCACCATGATGAATGCAGCAGCTTTTGCTACCGGATCGTACCGGCAACGCACGGCTTCTACGGCAATACCGAGTATCAACCTGGTCCGACAGGCAAGAGCTCGGCCGGTGTTAAGAGTCGTGGATTACCCAACCGGTTTTCACCGAGGACTGGGCCATTCTGCAAGACCTCGATAATTACTACGTCAGCCAGACTAACAGCTCCCTATTCCTGGTCGACACCCTCTTTCACGCCGACCACGCGGCAGGTCTTAAGACCGCGGCGGTGGGCGAATCCGGGCCCGCCTTCCTGCAAGACTTCCGCGAAGACGGGAGCGGCGGCGTAATTCTCGACGAGAACATGGCTTTTCCGAAACGCTTCGCCAGGCGCTCCTTGGCGCTGGGTCTGCCCTGCCCGCCAATATCATTTACGTTCCCTACGACGGCGGCGCCATCTCGCCTCGACGCCAGCAACGGCAATCCCACCGCAACGGTATCTGCCAATGTGATCACGCTAGGCAGACGGGGTAACGTGAGATCCTCGGTCAGCCATTGGGATCACCTCACAATGCCAAGAACGAGTACATGATGGGGATCTATTGACCAATTACATTCTTCCGCGAGTCCGGCCGGATCTCAGCCTCATCTGGTTCCGCAATCCCGACAGCACCGAGCACACCTTCGGCCCGGGTTCGCCCGCCTATCTGGACGCGCTCGCAGACCAGGACGGATGCTGGGCCGGTCTGACGGACCGCTGCGCGCCGCTCGGCCTGCAGGACCGGACCGACGTCATCGTCGTCTCCGACCACGGCCACACGCCGGTCGCCGGCGACCCCGCCTTACTTCCCCGCTGCGCCAGCTCGTCCGGCGCCGCCCGACGAGCAGCAGGCGCCGTCGGCGCCAGCCGACCCGAGGGGCTACTCGGTCTCGGGCGACACTCGCACCGCCGACCTGCTCCACCCGCGCCGGCATTCGCCCACGTCTACGACGGCGCCGGCTGCACCTTCGACCCGGTGCTCTCGGGCATCGAACCGCCGACGGCACCAAGGTCTACCCGGACCCAGGTCGATGCCGACGGTTCGGTGTGCGGCAAGGCCGGCGCCAGAATACTCGACGCGCAGCTACGATCGAGTCCCGGCGACGCTGCCGCCACCGACGCGACGGTGATCGCCGCCAACGGCGGCTCGGACTACCTGTACCCTGCCCGAGCCACGACGCGAGCGCCTGGTGAGCGTCTGTCGAGGACCGCCTTGCAGCAGCCGCAAGCAGTACGGCGCCGTCTTCGTCCGCCGCCCGCTACGGCAGCCCTAGCCGGGAACCTTGCCGTCTGACGATGATCACGGTGGAGGGCGCAGGCACCGCGGGCCGCACCTACACCCGACATCGTTGTCAGCTTCGACGACGACGCCGACGCGGTCACCGCCTCGGCAATCCCGGCGTGCCCGGCACCGAGTACGAGAGCTCGCAGCAACAACCGCGGCATGCACGGCACCTTCGGTCGTTCGCGACGTCCACAACAGCCTGTTCGCGGGCGGCCCCGACTCGCGGCCGGCTACGCCGACGCCTGCCCGAGCGGCAACGTCGATGTCGCGCCGACCGTGGCCAGTCCTCGGCCTGAGGCTGCCGCAGGCCGACGGGCGCATTCTCAAGGAAGCCTTGCGCGGCCAGACCGTCAGTTACACGGTCACGCCCGCGACAACAGTCGCAAGTCCCGGTGCACGCTGTCCAAGGTCTGCAATCCTGACGACATCGCCTGCGCCACGCCGGCCAGCGAGACCAGCTATTCCATGACCCTCACCACGAAGGTCCTCCATATGGACAACAACGCCACCGAGACCTACTTCGACCAGGCCAAGGCAACCCGACAATGAGAGTAGGCAGGCGCTGGTTCCGCCTGGCAATTTTTGGGATTGTAGGTGGTTTCAGTTCGCCGCTGTCGGCACGAGAGGCAAGTCTTTCATGGGAGAGCGCCTTTCCGGTCACAGCGGCCAAAGGCGAGGTGTACCTCGATGCACATTTTGTGGGGTCCGACGGTGCCTCGCATAGACTTCAGCTGTGGCGCAAAGGCACTGAATTTCTGCACCGGAAGACAGACGAAGCCCTGGATCTCTACCTTGAACACCTTGACGGAAAGGATGACTACACGTACCGGTTATTGGACCATCGCCGTCGACTCCTCATAGGCGTGAATCGCAACCACCTCTACCGTATTGGGGTGTTCTCTGACTGGTTCGGGCTGGCGCACGTCCTCGACCGGCCCAAGACACAATACAGCGTCCGCGCGGCGGCGCCCTTGCCGGACGAGGAGCAACGAGCATGTACTTGGCGATTGCTTATCCGTCAGGGAGAAGAGTCGTCGAGCCAGTCGCGTGTCTGTTGGTCAGCTCAATGGGGACTGCCCCTCGTGATTCGTACGCCTGGCCCCAAAGGAATGTGGATTGACCAATTCAAGATCAATGGGTCGAGGAACACACGGCTACGCGCGATGATCTTGTCGCGCCTCCCATGCCCGAGGGATACGCCTATTTCGACGCGGGGAAAGAAATCGCACCTGAAGCCGGCGACTAAATCATCACGGACGATCGCAGTACCGCGTATCGCTATAGGCTCGTCCGGAAATGAGCCTGACAAGGCCGAGGTTTCGGAATTTCTGTCACGTAGGGCGCTCTTTGTGAATCCAAGCCAAAGCCACGTTTCGTTGGCTGTGGATGAGCGAACTACGGATGACATGAGCAAACGCGTCTTTTTGATAGTCTGGGTCTTTGCCTTGCCCGTTGCGGCTCCCGTAGAACTTCGTGCCGCGGAATTGATGCATCCGGCGCCTAGAGCCACGCTCGATCGGCTGGGTGGAAGCCCGGCCATCACCGCCGTGGTAGACGAGACGCTTCGTCGCGCGGGGCAGGACGCGCGCATCAAGCACCGCTTCGTGAACGCGAATATGGCCCACCTGCGCGCCGAGCTAATCGAACAGATCTGTGCGCTTTCAGGTGGAAATTGCCAATACCGGGGAATCGACATGAAAACCGCCCACCGTGGCATGGGCATCACGGGGCCGGAATTCGACGCACTCGTCGACGATCTAATGCAAACCCTCGAATTGTTCAAGGTCCCGGTTAAGGAGAAATCCGACCTGGTGGCGTTGCTAGCCCCTACCAAGCCGGACATTGTCGAAGTCACAGCCGAAGTCGCCCCACTGCACTGCCCCAACACTCCCAAACAAGCACCGGGCCCCAGCACCACGGCGGCCGCGACAAGCGCATCCCACAGTCCGGTGACGGAACGAGCCGAAGGCTTGCGAGAGGCAGCTGGCCTTCTTGATCGGGCTGAGACGGAAAGAAAAAGGGGCAACCGTTCCGCTTGCCGATCAGCTCTTCAGCTTCGCCGAATTGATTGTCGGTGTGATTACCCTGGCCTCTGTGGCAGCACTGTTCCGCGATGGAGCCCCGCCGCGCATCACCGCGACACCGGCTCCCGTTCCCCTCAGCACCCCGCCTCAGCCAAAACGCCCCGGCCGAGCATAAACCAGCCTCAGCACTTAGCCTGCCACCTTCGCAAGAGGTAGCGCCTGCTTCATCAATAGCGACAGCGACATCGTCGGCATCGCGCCCACGGTTGCCCCCGTCGCACCCAGCATCGGCCCGAACCTCAGCGCGCAACGCATTGGACGTTACGCCATCATCCGTTCCTTGGGTCAGGGAGGCATGGCCGAGGTTTTTCTCGCGCGTTCGGAAGGCGAGGCAGGGTTTGGCAAGTTGGTTGCCTTCAGAATCCTCCAGCCTGCTTTTGCAGCGCAACCTGACGGTGCCGTGGATCTCTTCCTCGACGAGGCACGCCTGGTCGCAGGGCTCGACCATCCCAATATCGTGCAAACCCACGATCTGGACGCGCCGAGGGTCGTTATTTCATCGCCATGGAGTACGTCGACGGAATAGACCTTGCTCGCATGGTCGACCTGGTTCGCCGTCGTGGCGAACGCATTTCACTGCCCCTCGCCCTGGCCATTCTCTGTCGACTCTGCGACGGCTTGCACGCTGCCCACACGGCCAAAGGACCCGATGGACAGTTGCTTCATCTGGTTCATCGCGACGTCAAGAGCGCAAATGTTTTTCTGTCGCGCACTGGCGCCGTCAAAATCGGGGCCTTCGGCGTTGCCAAGGCAAACCATGCCGTGCGTATGAGCCGCACCGAGCTCGGCCAAGTCAAGGGAACGCCTGGCACCATGCCACCCCGAGCAGCGCATGGGCATGGACGTGGATTTGCGCGCTGACGTCTACGGCGTGGGCGCCGTTGCCTACGAGATCCTAAGTGGAGAGGCTGTGAATCTCGATTACATTGCGCTCGCGGCGCAAGGCATAGCGGGTTGGCCGCACCTGACTCCTTTGTCGGGCCGGCAAACGGACATCCCGCGAGAGCTCGATGTCATCCTATTCAAGGCGCTCGCTTATGCACGCGAAGCTCGATTTTCCCGACTGTGCGAACCTTGAACAAGCCCTGTGTGCTCTGGCCGGCACGGTCGGGCTGGCGAACGACGAGGGAATCGGCGCGTGGGTGCGCTTCGAACTCGACCGTGAGGTCAGCAGCGCCTGATGCGAGCAGATGGGTTTTGGTCGTTTCTCGCCGCGGTGGGTGGCTTCTCGGCGTTCGTTTGCGCGGGCCCTGCGCGTGCAGAAAACCTCCCCCGGAGATAAGTCGGCCCTATTCCCCGTTCGTTGCGCTGAACGTGGATGCCGGATTTGCCCGGAACTTCACCAGCGACCGATTCCGCGGGCTCGGCGGAGTGGCGTCGTGTCGCTAGATCGCTACCCTGAGCGCGACGCCCAAGTCCATGAAGGCCGGCGGTCTGCTGAACGGGATCGTGCCCACCATCAGGTTCCGAATGCCGAAGCGGAACTCGCCTTCTTCGTTGCCGTAGCGCCCTGAAACGAACGCTTCGAAGCGTACGTGAGTGAGAACTATTAGCGAATAGTCGAGCCGAGTGATGAACGATTGATCGGATAGGTTGCCGATTGTGGAGAGCGTGAACGTGTGCGTGTCGAGGGAATACGGCGCGGGGAACGTTATGTACAACGCCGCATAGTGGCGACCGAGGTAAAAGAAGTTCGCCGAATCCGATAGGCTGACCGTGTGCGGCAGCACCAGGCCCGGGTAGACTACTGGGCTGTGGTAGCCAAGGCCGTTGTAGAAGTACTCGGCGCCCACAGTGAACATGTCGTTGTCGTTGTACTTTCGCGAATACGTGACACCGCCCACAGCCTGTGGAACAATCCCATGATGTCGATACGTCGGGTAAAGCGTGTTGACGGTCTGTTCAAGGTACGCCATGCTAGCGTCATCCGGAGTCACCCATGGCCGTGTCGGGTCCGGAAAAGCCGGCTTTGGCGGGGCAATTGCGTTTTCGTCGTAACGCACCCTATCAATGTCGTCCAAATAGCGAAGTGCCAGCTCGCCGTAGAAATCGAAGTCGCCAATGCCAGTGGACAGATCAAAAGCATACTTGGGCTTTCTGTCCTTCTGTCCAAAGATGCCCAGCCCCAACTCGGTCGTATCAACGACGAATTCCGCGCGGGCGGCCCCTGCCAAGCTTCCGAGCGTCGGGGTCGGGTCCTGTCTTTCGCTAATGCCGTACGCATAGAAGTTCCACTGCCGCGACTCAATCGGCACGTGCAGCTTGACCATGGTTGTGCCAGTTCGCGCGTCGAAGATATCAAGCGGGTTTCTGGGCCGTAAATGCAAATAATCAGTGGGTGCCCAAAAGCGCGCCGTGCCCCAGCGCACGTGCTGCTTGCCGGCTGTAACGAATACCCTGTGAGCAATGTCGAACTTGAGCCAAAGTTGGTCCAAGTAAACCTTGGGATCGCGGGTTTGCTGTTGGAACAACGATGACAACGATTGGCTGCCTGACGTCGAACCCGAGGCGGAGACGGGTGAAATGGTGTAAGAGCTAGTTGTGCTAGCGGGCAACGTCGGATCGTAAAGCATGCGACCGAGCACGAAACCCCGAACCCGGTCATTGGGACGCGCATCGAGGTACAAATCCGCTAAAGAGGGCGAACCCAGTGAGAAATCGGCGAACCGTTGCCCCTGAGATGCCGTGCTCTGCATGCGCAGATAGAGTTGTCCCCCCACTTTCAGGGGGTCTTCTGGTGCTGCCTCCTCGGTGAACATGGGCGTTTCTGTGCTTCCCAGTATTCGAGAGTCACGCGCCGCATCTTTTTGTGTTGCGGCCGCAGACGCTGAGCTGCTCTTCGCTTCAGTTGGACTCTGACTGGGCGGAGCAACTGGCACCGATGGGCTCGCGGTTGCAGGATTTTCCGGCGGCGGTTGAGTCGCATTGGCTGGGTTGTCCTCAGAGGGCGTTGTCGGTGCCGGCTCCGCAGGTGCGTTGCTGGGTGCGGCGCTGCCGAAGATGTCTGCGTCACTGGGCCGTTGCTGAGCCAGCGCTCCCGTGGCGACGGTAATGACGGCAAGGCCTAGTGCCAGGACAACGGACGAGCCACTCATCGAGACTTGCTCTCAAGCCAGGCCTTGGTGAACATGTTCGCTTCCAACCTATGCAGATCGACGGATTTTACCAAGATGAGCGTGGAATTTTGCTTCTCGACCTCGTCATAGAACCGAATCTCCTGAGGGTACCAGATGTCCATGCCGCGCGACTCGCTGAATATTTTTTTCCATTTGGGGTAGTAGGCCGTTCTCAGCAGGCGCCCGGATAGCGCAAACTCCTGCCGCTTGAGAACATTCTTCGTGTCCTTGTCGACCCACAGTTTGATGACTGGAAAGGCCAAGTCTGGCCCCGGCTTGCCCGTGAGCTTCATTACTTGTGCCGTATAGACGCCCAGCTTCTCTTCGCCGTTGTCCTCGGGATCATACTCCTGCGCCAAACGCGACTCGTCGAAGTCGGACCGCCGAGAATTCGTCCCACCAATCCGCTCGCGCTCCGTACGGCGCTCCCACTTGCCAACCGAGGGGTCATAGAACCACAGATTCTGGTCAACGCGCAGGTAGCCTTGCCCTTGGGAAGCCTTGGGCTTGGTGAAGATAATCATGAACTTCTGGTCGGCGCTGCGACGAAACACGAGCGCGTCGTAGACGACCGCGACCTTGTCCTTCTCTTTCTGCTCCATGTAAACGTTCGAGCGCCAGTCGCCCTGATTACGCTGGCGGTCATCGACGACCTTGAGAATATCGACGAGCTGTTCTTTGCTCAGCGCCGCCCTGGCCAGGCCCGGCACCACCAGGCAGGATACGACCACGACGAAGAGCGCGACGACAAGGGGGAAAGTTTGCTTATGCATGATAACCTCATCCAAAATGGGACATGGCGTCCACGGGCTTCAACCGCGCGGCGCGCAGCGAGGGGAATAATGAAGCGGCACCCGTGACGATCGAAATCAGTAGCAGCGCGCTGACCAAGGCCCGCGGGAGCACGGCCAAATGCAGCGTGTCCGACATGAGAAAGATCTGAACGGAAAGCGGCACATGGATGTGAGCGGCATTGAGCACGACGGCGATGCATGAGCCAAGAGCCACGCCCAAGAGGCCACCGAACACGCCGAGCAGCAACGACTCCAAGAAGAACATGCGCACGACACTCTGGCGTTGCATTCCCATGGCTCTCAATGTCCCAATCTCCTTGGTGCGTTCCCGAATGGCTATCCACATGGTGTTCATGATGCCCGTGACAACGATACTAAGAAGAATCAGCATCAAGATCCAGGTGAGCCCGTCAAGCGCCTTGAGCGTCCACATCAAGAATGATAGCTCGTCTTCCCAGGTGGTGACGTCAAGCTTTTGTCCCGTCCAATCCTCCCGAGCCACGGCCTGGATCTTCATGAAAAATGGCTTGGGATCCGGGTTCATTAGCCTGTAGCCCGCGTGTTCCAAGGACGTCCGCAGGCGCGCTGCTAGCCGCGGTAGGTTGTCGAGCGTGCTGGGCCGAAGGTGCAAGTGAATCGCACCCGTGACGTCCGGGCGCAATTGATAGAGGCCGCGCAGCGAGTCCGAAGAAACAAAGACATTCCACCGGCTTAGCAAGCCAATATCCTTCGCAATCGCGACGATGCGGCAGTTGACCGTGTTGGCGACCCCGCGCGGCGTTTGAGCCGAAATGGTCACGGCGTCGCCCACCTTGGCCCCTAGCTTCTTTATCTGAGACTCGAATAGCAAAATGGTATTGGGTTGCTTCAGGTCATCGAAACTGCCGCTCGTGAGCTGCACAATCCTCCTAAAATCGCGTTCGCTTTCGATCTCGATGCCGGTGATGCCAGCCTGAGTCGAACCCGAATCGGAAACGATTTTGCCCCAACCGCGGCCACGCGGCACGGCAAAGTCAAGCTCCGGCACCTCGCGCTTGACGACCTCGAGCACCTTCGGGTAATCCGTCACGATGGGCCCCGATCGACTCGAGGTAACCTTGAAGAAGCCGCCCACATTGAGGTGGCCCGTGGAAATCGTCGTGGCGGTCTGGACCAATGTCTGTCGAATGCCTGCGGACAGGCCATTCAAGAGCACCAAGAGGCCGGTGACCGTTGCGATGGCCGCGCCCAGCAAGAACGTGCGGCGCTTGTGTTCGAACAGACTCAAGAGCGCGATACGTAGATCGAGAATGAACGACGTCATGATCATTCCTCGGACTGCATGGCCTGGCGCGGACTCACGCGCATGGCGAGCCACGCGGGGTAGGTGCTCGACACGACACTGACGACCAACACGATGATCAGCGCGAGCACCACGTTGTGCATTGTCAGGTTTGGGTAGAGGCGCGGGCCAGAGAAAAAGAACGTCACAATGTCGTTCCAAGCAGGTATGCCGCGATGTCCAAGCCAAGCTATCAACAGGCTTCCAACGCCTATGCCAAGCAAGCCGAACAGGAGCCCCGTCACGACCGATTCAAGTACGAGCATGAGCCAAATGAATCGACGCTGAGCGCCGATTGCTCTGAGGGTTCCGAATTCGCGGACCCGCTCCAAGGTCGCCATGACCAGCGCATTGTTGATGACGATCAGCGCCACGAGAAAGATGATGATGACTGCCGTGTACAGAACCGCGCGCATTAGCACTGAGAATTGTCCCGTGACACCCACGGCCTCTTGCCAGGGCAGGGCCTTGAGCGGCAAGTGGTCTTGTGCCACCCTAGATTCAATGGCACCAAGAGTCTTGTCGCTCTGTTTGGCGTTCTTGAGGAACACGGCAGCGTTCAGCACGACGCCTTGTTCCAACTGAGCCGGATCGTAGGCGGCTTCTTTGGCTTGCCCAGACCGACTGCTGCCGGCAATCTGTGACAACTCTTCCGCCAATGTCGGGCTAGCGGACGGCGCGGCGCCGCCGCCGTCATTCGAACCGCTCTTCGAGCCCGCGCCGAACAGCACGGCATCCGCATTCTCCCGCTCAACGTCAATGGCGCCAGATTTTGAGCGAAGCTCGCGGATTTCCTTCTCACGATCCGCGGTCAGGTAACCGTACAGTTCTCTGAACGAGACGAGATCCATTAGGTTCATGATGCCAGCCTGCGGTGAATTTTCCGAGGCCCTTGAACGCGAAAATTCCGTACACATGCAGATTGGCGGACTGAACGTAGCCGCTACGCGTATACGCCTTGATCGTAAGGGTGTCACCGACGCGCACTTTGTAGAGTTGAAGCGAAGGCGCAAGCTGCTGATAGTAGAAGCTATAGCGTTCGTCGAAGTTGTCGTCGTTCATCAACAGAAACTGGGCTAGCAACTTCCCGACGTCGGTCTGCTCCGAGTGCAAGAACGCGCCGAGTTTGTCGCGAAAGAGTGCCGTCTTCTCACCGTCCAGCTGTAACAAGATTTCCTGGCCGTTCTTGGCGTTCTCTTGAATCATCCGCGAAAGCTCGGGTTCCTCGGCGATCCGTTCATGACGGTTTTCGCGCGCGACTTTCACCTTGTCGAGCGTGCGTGCCGTCTTCAACTTGACTTGTTCCTCGTAGACGTATTTGGAAAAGAGAAACCCACGCTTGCCCTCCGGGATCGGTTGCCCTTCGACAATTGTCATTCGATCGAAGGAACGGCGGAATTCCGCCGGGTCCGTGCCTATGTAGCGCAGGAACAACATGTCCGCGTCGCTGACGAGTGGCGCGATGTGGTTCTCGAGAAATTCAAGGCTTTCTAGCGGGTCGCTATCGAATGTCTTCCAAAACTCCTCCGAGTTTGCCTTTTGGACGTAAGAAAGGTCCTCCGCAGTGTCGGCGTTGTCCGCGCGTACCTTCTTCACGTTTTCATAATCGTTGCGCAATACCTCGACAATTTGGCGAACGTGAGCCTTGTGGGCGGCGTAGTCGGCAACGGTTGTTGTAGAGCTATCGCCGTTCTTAATCTTGGTGGAGGTGTCACGGAACTTGGCCAAGAGCTGGTCGATCGAATTGCCGGCAGTCACGGTGGCCATGTCGATTCCCATCGGGACGACCGCCGCCACGTTGGGCACTTGCAGCAACGCGCGACGGATCGGCGCGAAGTCTGCCAACGGCGCAATATCGTTGCCGCCTGGGCCAAAGCCCCCGAACACGTCGAGCGTTTCTTTGGATTCAGTCGAGTACACTTGAATGTCACCGGCGATGCTGCCCGTGATACTCCGGCTCATGGATTGGTCGACACTGTCAAGCAGCGAGGTGCCAATCACGATAATCCAAGCACCGAACGTAATGATGCCACCGACGATCAGTGTCTTGATTCGACTGGCAAACAGGTTACGTAGCGCGATCTGGGCTACCACTTTGAGAGTGTCAAGGTAGGCGATCACGGTTGAGCGACCCCCGGCTCCAACTCCGCAACTTCGGCCTGTGTCGCTCCTGCGCCGCCGGGGCTCTCGGCGAGTCTGCCGTCGGCGAGGCGAACGACGGCATGTGCGAAACTCATGACGCGGGCGTCGTGCGTCGAGAATATGAAAGTCGTGCCGTCGGCGTGATTCAGCTCGCGCATTAAATCGAGGATGTTCTGGCCCGTGACCGAATCCAGATTCGCGGTCGGTTCGTCGGCGAGCACCAATTGCGGCCGCGTCACTAACGCCCGCGCGATCGCCACGCGCTGGCGTTGGCCGCCGGACAGCTCGCTCGGCCGATGCCTTACGTAGTCCTTGAGCCCGACGCGGTCGAGCAGGCCGTGCACGCGCTTGGCGCGTTCAGGCGCCGACAGCGTGCGCTGTAGCAGCAGCGGCAATTCGACGTTGCGGTACACGTCCAACACGGAAACGAGATTGAAACTCTGAAAAATGAACCCAATCGTGTAGAGCCTGAGGCGTGTCAGCGCGCGTTCGCTTAGCTCGGCGGTGTTGCGCCCCGCGACCTCGACGCTGCCGCTGGTTGGCGTATCGACGCAGCCAATCAGGTTGAGCAGCGTGGTCTTGCCGCTGCCCGAAGGGCCTGCGATCGAAAGGAATTCACCGGAATTGACTGCGAGCGAAACGCCGCGCAAGGCGGGCACCGTAATCTTACCGAGCCGATAGTCTTTCGTCGCGTTGTGAATTGAGACGATGATTGCCATATTGGTTGTTGTCTCAGGGCGCACCCGCTTTAGCAGGTCGCCGTTGCGATTGTGTTACAGTCGTTGAATTGCCGAAAAAGCCGGGGCGGGGGGGACAAAGCGTGTCCAAGCGGGGCCAAACACCTGGCAACAACATAATCAAGAAAATCCCGGATCGGTATAAGTGAAAGCTTGTACCTGGCAAGCTGGAACTCGTTTCGGGCTCGCACACTGGCCAAGGGGCATGGGCACGAGAGAATGTGTTGCGGGCTGGGAAGAGTTTTATATGCGCTAATGATCCCTTTCGAGCAGATCTTCGAGTTTCGAAATGGCCGCATCGACGATTTCGCGGACCTTTGACATCGTACTAGCCGATAAGCCACCGCGTCTGCCCGCGCGCCGGAATGCCCGCAACAGGTGACCCAGGCGCCGCATGACTTCCCCGAAGTTCTCCATGTGGCTCTCCCAAGAGCCTTCCGACAACCTGTCGTAGAAATCTGCCACCTCGTCACGGTGGGCTTCCAGATCCGCCCGGCCAGCGTCAGTGATTTCGTACACGCGCCGGCCGTTAACTTCCACGGCGCGCGCATGCTGCAGTTCGTCCAACATCTGCAAAGTTGGGTAGATCACGCCTGGGCTTGGCCGATAACCGCCCTTGCTGCGTTCCTCGATTGCGGAAATCACTTCGTATCCATGCCGCGGGCGCTCGGCTATTGCATCCAATACCAGGTAGCGAACGCCTCCGCGCTCAGCCCTCGGCGGCGGATCGCCGAACCAGTCTCCCCACCAGCCGGGCTTTTCGCCGCAAGACGCATGCCCCCACGCCGCGCGCCCCCAAGGGCCGCGTCGAGGGCCACAATGCCGATAGTTTTCTCCCGCTCCGAATTCGAATTTCATTAGATTTCTCCCTTCAACCGCAGCGGACTCAAAACCGGCTGCGGTACTGCGCCATTATTTAGATACATCGTAAAGACATATCTTTAGATACATCTTTATTTATTTTTGGCAAGACGGCACGGAAGAATTGGGACATTCCTCTGGCATCCTGATGGAGTTGGATTGGGAATCGGCTGGCGGCTTTCGGCTTGTGGCCACCGGCTGTCGGCTTCGGCTAATCGGCTTTCGGCAATCGGCTGAAGGGCAAACGGCTTTCGGCCAGGGCCGTTCTGCCGACCGCGATGGCAACCGGCACGCCAACCGGCCGATAGCCGCTCGACCGAAGGCGGCTCGCGGACACCGATCGCCGATGTTGAACGCCGACGCGGAAAGCCGATTGCCGGCACGGATCGCCGATGCGAAAAAGCCGACGCGGCAAGCCGATCGCCTATGCTGCCAGCCATGCAACCACCTCCAAGTGGTTGGTACCCGGGAACATGTCGAAACCCGTCAGTTGCTCGATGCGCAAGCCCGCTTGCTGCAGCGCGAGCAGGTCGCGCGTCATCGATTCGGGGTTGCACGAGCAGTAAACGACATAGTGCGTTGCCAGTGCCGTGACGACATCCAATCCTTCGCGTATGCCCGGTCGCGGCGGGTCGAGCACGACTAGCTCGAATCGCTGCCCACTTTCCAACAGCCGTGCCGCTTGTTGAACAGAGTGACCCTCGATGAAGCGAACATCGGTCAGTTGTTGGTCCCGCGCGGCGTCCGTGGCGGCCAATTGGCACGACGCCACGCGTTCAACGCCGATCCCGCGCAGGCCCGCAGCCGCCAAAGGCAACGCGAAATTGCCCGAGCCGCAATACAAGTCCGCAAAGTCCCGCAAGTTGCGCGCACGCGCCCCGTTCACCATGTGTTGCGTCAAATAGCGATTGACCTCGAAATTGACCTGCAAGAAGCCATCGAGCGGCACATACTGAAACGCGGCGCCGTCAATGTCGAACTGCTGACGCGGGATGGGTGCATCACCGTTGGTCGCGACCCGTTGACGTTCACGTGCGGTGGACAATTGCGTGAGTGCCGTCGTTGAAGCGGGAGTCAACGACTTATGCGTGAAGTACATTCCATAATAGCCGTCGCAGTCCGGCGCCCGCGCTTCGAGGTGCTCGAACTCGGCCAATATCGTTTGGTGCGAGTTCGACCAATTGCATAACGCGGAAACGTACTCTTGCAGTGCGGGCATGAGCGCGGCACAGCCCAACGACTTTTCGGGATTGAAGAACGCGATCTTGCCCGAGTCGTCGATGCGCAACCGAATCCGGTTGCGGTACTCGATGCGCGTTGCGCCAGACACCAGCTCGACGGACCCGCTCGGCATTGCGAGCTCTGCCTGCAACTGGTGCAGCTTCTCCAACTTGAGCGCGCGTTCCGTGTCGGCCGTATGCCGCAACAGCGGACAGCCGCCGCACGCTTCAACGACCGGGCATGCAGGCGCTGGCTCCATGGCACGCCGCATAGCACGCGCGACGCGACCGAATTACTCGCTCACCGCGGGCGGATGCGCCGCTGATGGCCGGCGAGGGCGGTCCGCTATCTCGCCTTGTTGCAGCAGTTAGGCGCAAATCCCGCCTCTCAAACGCCTCCCGACAGCGCTTGTTGCGATTTCGTAGGGGCTCTGATAGAGAACCTCGGCGCAAAAACTCGGAGAAAACCATGCGATTCACGAATCTGTCACTCCTAGGTCTGGTTCTTTTGGTAACGGCGTGCGGAAGCACCAATGACGAGGGACCTGCGACGGGTGGCAGCTCCAGTGCAGCCGGCAGCACCGCGGTTGGCGGACATTCGGCTGCCACCGGTGGCAAGAGTACCGCGGGCACCAGTCACACTGGCGGTTCTTCGGCACCCGGAAGTTCGGCAACGGGTGGCGTCACATCGAGTGGCGGCGCAGGTACGGCAGCGACCGGCGGCGCATCGTCCAGCGGTGGCAGCAGTCCAGGCGGCAGTAGCAACAGCGGGGGATCCCCGGCCACAGGCGGGTCGAACGCAGCTGGAACCTCGAACCTCGGCGGCACGTCCCCTGGGGGAAGCTCGGCTACCGGTGGATCAAAGGCAACGGGAGGCAGCTCGACTACTGCGGGCGCAACGTCAACCGGCGGTCGCACGGCTACGAGCGGCAGCACAACCGTCGGTGGTACTTCAACGGCTGGCGGAACGGGAGCGACGGGTGGCATGAGCAATACGGGGGGCACGGCCGCCACAGCCGGTGCCAGTTCCATTGCAGGCGCCTTTGCAACTGGCGGAGGCAGCGCGCAGGCGGGTGCAACGTCAAATACCGGGGGAACATCGTCAAGCATTGGGGGAGCCACGTCGAGCACCGGAGGAGTGACGGGAATTGGAGGCAGCGCGGTCGCGACAGGCGGTACTTCGAGTGAAACAGGAGGCACAGCAAGCACGGGTGGTTTGGCTGCTGCGGGTGGTGAAACGGCTACCGGTGGAGCGACGGCAAGTGGTGGAGTGACGGCAACTGGAGGACTCGCATCAACAGGTGGCGCTTCGGCGGCGGGTGGAGGCGGTGGCACGGGCGCGGTTGCGGGGTGGACGTGTGATCCGGCCGTATACAACAAGGGCGACAATGTGTGTGATTGCGGCTGTGGTGCTCATGACCCGGATTGCGATGCCGTTGCGGCCAATCCTCCCGATGGTTCGAATTGCGCTGGTGATAGTTCGTCCCCAGACTGTTGCACAACGTTTACGTTGACCGGTTCGTGTGTCCGAACGTCCACGGGTTTCCCGTATGACGCGCTGAACCAGAATGATAACTCGCACTGCCTGGACGTGCCCGCAGGGTGGACATGCGCCTACGTTTATTATGGTGACAACGCTTGTGATTGTGGCTGTGGTGTTGTTGATCTCAATTGCTCGCACGGCAATGATCCGAGCTCCTGCAAGAGAACCGGATTGGATGGTTCCTGTGCGGCGATCGACGGGCAATCCGTCATTTCAAGTAATGACATTGGACTCTGTCAGCCTACAGTTCCTAATGGGTGGAAGTGCAGCCTAAGTTATTATAATGACGGCATATGTCATTGCGGTTGCGGCATTCCCGATCCGGATTGTGGTTCAAACAACGCCGCAGCTTGTCAATTCTGTGTAGATGAAGGCTCCTGCGCTTCAGTGGCTCAATTGGACTGTACGGCTATATCAGACGCAGATAACTCCAAGTGCAAACCAGGAACTTGGACGTGCAAATTTGGCAGCGCGACCGAACGCGACGGATCTTGTGATTGCGGCTGTGGCGTCTTGGACCCAGATTGCGACGCAACTTCGCCTACCTCGACCCAATGCGCGACATGCGGTTATCCCGGTTCTTGCGCCGTGTCGTGCGATCAGATCAGTCCTACCAACCCGGCCATATGCGGAGACTGAGCACAGGCTTGAACGGCCGCACCCCGGTGGGCCAGTTCCCTGGCGACCCAGCCCACGCCCAAGAGGGTCGATGCCCATGGGATTTCCCATGGCGTTGAGAACCCTGGATCGCGACGTCTTGAAAAGCGATCCCTTGCCGGAAATGTCGCGAGCAGCTATAAGTACATTGATATGGTTGGGTGCAGCCTGTGGCTGGACTGTAGCGAGTCCGTTCCCCTCATCGTCAAACGTTTCCGCGGACTTTGAGGAAGGGGGCCTCTGATCGAAATGGTGAAAGCATTCCTCTGGTTCGTTGCACTGCTTGTGGTGCAATCATGCGTGCTTCCTGAAAATGGAGGTGACGCCGCGAAGCCCGGATCGCAATCCTTGCAGGGTGCAGGCGGAACGTCCGACGCGGCTGGTCTATATGGCGCGGGTGGCGGCGTGACTGCTGTGGATGCGACCGGCGGTTGTTCCGGCGCGAACAGCAATGGAGGCGGCAACAACGCTGGGGACTCGTCATATGGCGGGGCCACCACAGGCTGCAATTGCGGCACCGGTGGTGCCAGCCAATGTACCGCTGGTTTCGATGATTGCGACCATACGGGTCAATGCGTTCCTTTATACGTTCCGGAACATTGCGGGACCTGCGGCAAAAATTGCATGACGCCAAGCACGGCCGACTCCACAATTTGGCAGTGCGAAAACTCGACGTGCGTCGTAAACGGGTGCAAGCCCAATTTTGCAGATTGCGATCAGATGGCCGGCAACGGCTGCGAAGTGAACATCTCCAGCGATCCGGCTCATTGTGGCGGGTGCGTGAATTCGAGCTGTGACTATTCGGTCTGCAGCAACGGGGTATGTGCCCCAACGGTTGTTTGCGGTAATCCGGCGGTGCCTGATGACTTAGCATCGGCACCACTTTACACTGTACGGCCGAACACCGTGTTCGGTGTGCGGCAAATGCTCAATTACAACGATGCAATTGTTGGTTTTGGTGCCGTCATTAACGCTTCAAGCGCGATATTCCTGACCAATTTCCAGATGGCACTGTACGACTGTGATTCAAACTACGCGCCACAATCGCTCCTGCTATCGACTGCGATGCCAGAATATTCCACAACCGCAGACATGATCGCCAAGAACGGCTTAGTTGAACGGAAATTGACCAAACCGTTCTACGTTCCGAGTCAGAATTGGTATTGGATAATGGTTTGGGTCGAGAGCACAGATATCCTTGATTTGGTCATTTCGAACTTCGAGCAGGCATACGATGTTCGCTCGGCTGGCAATGTTACTCAATGGCCGACTGGAACATCGTGGCAGACCGGATTTGTTTCAGTCCCTCCAAATGACGGATACAAAGGCTTGTTCCCGCACATTTTCGTGACTTACGTGCCCGCATCATAGGTGTCATCGCGCAGGGGAAGTGCCGAAAGCCTGCCTCGCGGTCATGCATGCAGAGCGCGAACAAGCCAGAGCGACCCACGACAACGTTGCTCACTCCTAAAGCGCTGATTGAGCCGAAGTCTTTACTTCTTTGCGTGAGGGTCAACCCATATTGCCCAACGGGGATTGATGCTGGGTGCGATCGTGATTCCACTTTCTTTCTTGCAGAAGTCCGTGACGGTAGCAACGAGGAGAAATCCGTGGGCCCATGGCGGCAATGTGTAAGCGAACGTCCCTGACGTCCAGACGTGTTGGTCCGGAACAGGGTGGTTCAACCATTGCCTGGCTGGGTGTGCTGTCGTCGCAACAAGCGCCAGGTTATTGAGGACTTCGTCCCATTTTCCTTCACGTTTCAGGACTTCGCTGTTCGGACGTGCGGGCAGCACGTAGAATTGGATATTAGCCCACAGATCTTCGTCAGTGCTATTGGACAAAGTGAGCGAAAGATTGAGGACATCTGCGATTCGTTTCACTTCAATTGCTGGGTTGTTGAAGTCAGGAACGTGGGGGGTTGCATACTTCTTATCCGGTCCGAAATAGAGATCTTCTTTCATGATTCATGTCCTTTGCTCTTCCGCCACGAGTTCTTGTCGGACAGTTGGCTCGTCAATCGCCTCGCTGGCTGGTCTAGAGTGGTGTTGCTGCCTGGAGATGCAAGAATCGACAATTGCTGCATTGCATTTGCATGGTCATCGACAACGCCGACCCTAGGGATACGGGACGACATTGACCGCCACGCAGGGGTCCTGGGTTGGAGCGCTCAAACTTGGTCCTTCATTTAGTGGCTGGCATGACACAGTAGCAACAAGAACCACCATATCGGCGGGGCCAAGAACTTTTAGCTGAAAGACGCCTGAGGACCAAGTAGAGTTCTTTTGGACGATCAGATTGTTCCAGCTCATGGGTGTTCCACTCATCGCGGTGAGCGCCAACGCATCGATTTGAGCTGTTGTATTAATGTCATGCATCCCGCATACGATGTAATAAAGGTTGACATAAACTTGAGCCACATCGGGCCCGTTATTGTTGAGAGTGATGGTTATGTTCAGCTTCTTGGGCGCCGCACGCTGAGCGTTCAACGCCGTGCTGTCGTACCCATCTGCATTATGGGGTAGATTAGCGTAACTTGGATTTGGTCCGAAGTAGAGTTGAACTGCCGTCGTCACGACGTCCCTCACTTTCCTTTTCAATTCCTTCAATACAACTACCTAACGGCAACGCGTCGCATAATGCCGTCAATTGCCCACCACGAAGCCGCTGGCACTAGGTGAACGTAGCGGAGCATAGTCACAACCGCTTCATCTTGTCCCCCGAAATCGATTCATTCCCGTCTATTTGGGCATGGGAATTCTCACGCCGCCTATCGCCCCAAGTTAATGTTGCCAACTCGTGACCGTGCAGTCGCGGCTTCAAAATTGCCCCTGCACGCCAGAAACCCCAAGCCCCAAGTACGGCGTAGCATGGGCCCCCTTTTGGACATGCTTGCTGGTGGGGGTCGCGAGCAAGAGCACGGCGCCCGTGGCAGCACCGACCAGGCCCGTGTAAAAGCCGATGGTCGAGACGGTCCTAAGGTGGCCGTACTCCTTGCATTTTGAAGGGAAAGGGCCGCCATCGCAGGCACCGGCATCCCAACGCCTGCCACTGTTGTCGAGATCTCTCTTGTCAACCAGCGCCCAGATGGCCGTCGTGCCGGAGACTGCCAGGGCTGCCCCTCCGATGGCGAAGCTTACCCAAATGGCAGTCCGCAGGGCGCCGCCCGGAGACTCGATAGGGCGTTCCTTGGCGAGGATTGGTGGGTTCGGCGGCGCCGGCTGAAAATCGAAGACCATTGTATTGGTTGCGCCATTTTCGAGCGTTTGGGCTTGTTCGAGCCAGCGCGGGCCTGAGACGGCAATGACCCGGTGCAACCCCGGATCCATGGGCTTGCCCTGAGCCAACTCGTCCGGGGGCGTTGCGACGCCGTCCACTTGAAATCGGACGCCTTGAATCAGGACGCCCGGGGTCTGAACGACGAGCCTTGGCATGCGCGCCAGCAGCTCCCGGCGCTCTTGCTCGGCCTCCGAGCGGGCTTTTTGCTGCAGTTCGTGGTCACCGACGCCGTCGCCGAGTTGGGTGGCTTCGGCATAGAACGAGGCTGCCTGCGTGTAGTGGCCGAGTTTTGCCTGCGAGCGAGCGATGTAGACGGCTAGCGAAGGCAGCCGGACGATTGCGTAGGCGCGCGAGAACTGTTCGAGCGCCTCCGCAGGTTTGCCCGCTTCGAAGGCTTTGACGCCTTGGGATGCCTGCTCGAACGCGGTCGTGACCGCAGAGTCATCTTGGGAAAAAGCCGTGCTTGTGACAAGCAAAAGCAGCAACGGCGCGAGCGCCCGACCGAACCTCATGGGTTATGGTGACTTCATACCAGCAGGCGGGCAGAATCCGAGTTTCTTTTTCATCTCTGGATCGCAATTCGTCGCGGTCAAGGCCATGGACGCTGGGCCTGCCAGATTGGTGCTTGAGGGCGCCGGGTTGGCGTTAGCCGCCGGGGTCTGAGTTGGAGGCAACGTCACCGGGCGTTTCTTTGCACTCGTGGGTTTTCCCATGGTCAGCGCGGCGCTTGGCAGTGACTCCGGCGGCGTCTTCGTTGCCACGTCGGATGGGACCATTGAGGACGCAGGGTTTGTTATCGCGGCAGAAGAGGCGGCGGAACCTGTGGGCGCAGTGGGCTGACCCCTGGCGGTTGCCGAGGCGACGGTGGCTTCGGCGCGCGAACCGCCGAACCGCACAAACGAGCCAACCGCCGTAACCGCGACGGCCAAAACACCAAGAAGCCAAAGCACCTGCGCCCGGCGAGTGCGCGGCAGAATGCTCGTCAACGTGGTGATGGACGGCGTGTCGGGTGTTGATTGCCCTGGGTCGGTGGGTATCAGCGATGAACCACGCGCGGGCGTGGCTATCGAGCGCACCTCGGCTTGCAGCGTTCCGTCGTAGGTCGATATGCGGTTGCTGCCGGTCGATTCGACGCCGCAGAGGAAGCGCAACGTGTCGGAGGCTTCCGCGATGGTTGCGAACCGCTCGTTGACGTTACGGTGCGCCGCCTGCGCGAACCATTCATCGAACCCGGGAGGCACTTGCGCAAAATCGGACGGCTTGGGCAACGGTTCGGTGCAAATGGCCAACACCAACCCGCCGAGCGTGTCGGCGTGGAACGCGTGCCGCCCTGTCAAGCACTCGAACGCGACGATCGCGTAGGACCAAATGTCGGTGCGGTGATCGACGAGTTTCTTGCCGGAAGCCTGCTCGGGGCTCATGTACTGCGGTGTACCCATGATCGCGCCGGTCAAGGTGACGGGCGTCTCGGTCAGGTCGATTTGCATGGGTTTGGCAATGCCAAAATCCAGCAGTTTTACGACGATGTCATCCGCGTCTTCCGACAAGAAAATGTTTCCGGGTTTGAGGTCGCGGTGCACGATGCCGCGGCTATGCGCCCACGAAACCGCGCGTGCGACTTGCGAGAGAATCGCAGCCGTATCGGTTGGCGAAAGCTGCCGCTCCGCTCGCAGTTTGTCGGCAAGCGATTTGCCGCTCAGCAGCTCCATGGCAATATACGGCAGCGTTCCGTCAACGCCGAAATCGAAGATCTGCACGATGTTCGTGCAGCGCAGCGACGCGGCTGACTGCGCCTCACGCTTGAAACGGGCGAGCGCCTCGGCCGATTCGGCAATCGTCGGGTCCAATAGCTTGACCGCAGCCGGGCTGCCGAGCTCGACGTGATCCGCGCGCCAGACCGTACCCATGCCGCCCTCGGTCAGTTTGGAAACCAACCGGTATTTGCCCGCCAGGATTCGGCCTTGTCGCATCGTAGTCTGCCTGCATCCACCCAGACGCTAGATCACCTTAATAATCTGGCAACGCCAGTCGCAAATTCCCGCCAAGACTGGTTTGTCCGACATAGGGACGATGCCTCCGGTCACGCTCGTTGCGCATTCTACACCACGCGGGGCGCTAGTGTTCCCAACCCGCCGCCCGGAGGTCAAGTGCCGGGTGCTGCAAACTTGATCCGGACTGTGTTTTTGGGGTCTTGCACTCACGGAACCGGCGGGGTCAGGCGGACGGCGACCGCCGCGGTCACAAGCCGGGCCGGCCGAGGCTTGCGATGAATTCGTTACATTTCCGTGCCATTCGACGCCGAGCACAAAACGTCTAGAGCCGCGATTCCACTGAAGTGATGGGTCCTTCGGACCCGGCCGCTGCGCGGCCAATCGCGGCCCTATCCTAATCACCTTGGGCATTCACCCAAACCCAAAATCGCTCCGCGATTTTCTAGTACATCAATTCAATAGAATTGATGTACTAGACTGGCCGCGAGTACCGCAATCTTGTCCCAGCCGAGCCGGACCGTGACCGAAGGCCATGCCAAAACCCAATCCAAGACCCCAAACAGCGATCCCAGTCTTCATGCTTGTGACGCTCTTGACCGGCATGGCCCGAGCCGAAAGCGCGCAGCCTTCAGAGGCGCCCCCCCCCAGGCAGTTCACGTCGGCGAGGGTTCATGGAATTGCGGATGTTTCGCTGGTTTTCAGTCAGGTGCGGGACACGCAACTCGACGGCCGTCATGTTCAGTTGTTGGACGCCAATCACATCGCGTTCTTGCCCAAGTTGTCCGCCGGCTTTGGCGTTCGTCCGTCCGCGGGAATTCTGTTGGCGCACGTCCTGCCAAGTTTCAGCATCTCGGCGTCAGGAACCTTTGAGTACTCGAGGTATCAAGCGATAAGCTACAACCACGGCAATACATGGTACGTGCACCAAGACGCCAAATTCTACGATCTAGGTCTAGATCTAAGAGCCCTTCTCGACATGGGCGCTCTGAAGCCATTCGTTGAGATAGCGCCGGGCTACGCCTGGCTGAAGTTGCCGAACGGTATTGCCGCGACCGATGCCAATAACGTTGTCTCGTGGTCTGATCTCACACTGCGTGGCCTTTCGTTCGAAGCCTCCCCGGGGTTACTCTATGCGCCGTTCGACTTCTTGGCGGTGGACGCCAGCTTTGGCGTTCGTTTGCATGGTCTGAACTCCTCCAACGGGTTGCCCAGCGGCCTAGGGATGAGTACGGGGTGGGTGGCGAAACTAGGCGTCGTCGGAATGCTCTGATGCTGGTGCCGAATACCTTGCTGACAGGACGCCCGCAGATCCTGGCCGGGGCCTGTGTTTCGGTTGCGCTCCGGTGCTCACATACTTCAGTATGCTCCGCTCCGGTGCTCGCCAAAACTTCGGCCGCGACCAGGCTTTGCGGGCGGACATTCCGAGGCCTTTCGCCGCAATGGCAATGCTTATGGAAACCGAGCTAGCCAGTCACGCGTCCTATGAGCCCTATGAATTCCTGTCGTGAATAGGGCTTGGCGAGACCCGCTCTGAAACCATAAGCTTCTGGGTTGGCTAGGATCGGATCATTGGAATAGCCCGTCGTCGCAATGGCAATTGCGTTGGGGTCCATTTCGCGAATCGAGGCCAATGTCTCGCGCCCGCCGAGCCCGCCAGGCACCGTGAGGTCGAGAATGATGAAGGCAAACCGATTGCCGGATGTGAGGGTTCGTCGGTATATCTCAATGGCCTCGGCGCCCTCCCGGGCGGGAACCACCTCATAGCCAAGACGCATGAGCAGCGCACAGGTAACACGACGCACCGAGTCCTCGTCGTCCATGACCAGGATGCGCCCCTGACGAGTCGGCCTATTGGACGTTAGGTTCCTTGGCTCGATTAGGTTCTCTACGTCGTGCGGAACGTACACGTGGCAAACCGTGCCCTTGTCCAGTTCTGATTCGACCTCGAGATGACCGCCGTGGCGCTTCACAATCGAAAAACTCGACGCAAGCCCTAGTCCTGTGCCTCCTGATTTCGTGGTGAAGAATGGGTCGAACAGCTTTGGCATGTGTTCGAGCGGTATGCCGATGCCTGAGTCTTTGAGGCTGATCTTCGTGTACGTTCCAACCGAAAGCGGCAAATCGGCTCCAATGCCGACCTGAACGACGCTAATGGACACCTCGAGCGTGCCACCAAGCGGCATTGCCTGGCGCGCGTTGGTTACCAGGCTCTCAATGACTTGAGCCAGTTGGTTCTCATCGAACGCCACCGAATGCGTCGGGTCCTGTTCTGTGAATTGGCAACGAAGATCCGAACCTACCAGGGTAGTCTCGACGATTCTGCGCACGAAAGAGCCCAGGTTACCCACCTTCTTTTTGGGGGTACCCCCTTTGGAGAACGTCAACAACTGCCGCGTGAGTTCGCGCGCTCGGTTGAAGGTACTCGCGGCCTCCCCAAGACAGTCCACGGCGCTCGTGACCTTGTCTTCGATGATGTACTCACGCGCCATTTCGATATGGCCGTAGGCCCCAGCCACCAGATTGTTGAAGTCATGGGCGATGCCCGCGGCCAGGATGCCCAAGGCTTCGAGCTTTTCGATGCGGGCCAAGGCTTCTTCGCTGCGCCTAAGGTCGGTTATCTCGCGAACGATGGCGACAACGCGACCCTCTTGCTCCGCCACGAAACGGGTTTCGAATTGTTGACGATTGCCGGCATTCGTGATGGCATATTCAGTGGTCTGAAGCTCGCCCGTGCTAATCGTTTGAGCGATTGCCTGACGAATACGCGTCTTGTCCGCGGCATCGATCGGCAGGTCGAATATATTGGCACCTATGATTTGGTCCCGCGGCAGTAGCAGCTCGTCGCGCCCGTCGTACTTGAAGTCAAGAATGATGCCGTCGGACGCGAGGCGAAATATCGGATCGGGGACGGCTCTCAGCAGTGCGCTATTGCGACGCTCGCCCTCGAGCAACGCCTGTTTGGAACCGTCGGATCCTCCGTCAAGCGCGTCAGCGACTGCAACCTGTGCCACGCGCAACGAACGGTCGCGTATCACATGGACGATTCTCGGTGGAACGCTTCGTTCGATTCGCGAATGGATTTCACAATCGATACGCCGGTTGTCGCTCCCTATCAATGTGAACCGACTTAGCTCGGTTGTCGCGCCGTTGGCCAAGGCGTCGAACACCGAGCGTGCGCTCTCGCGCTCACCCGGGGCCACGAAATCCAAGAACGAGCATTGCGACAGATGCTCGAGTGACCTGCCGAGCAGTTCCTCGCAGCTGCGATTTGCAGCAACCGGTCGATGGTTGGTCGCGTTGACGGCCAGCAGCGCGTCCGGCACGGTGTCCAGCAATGCTCCTGTGAAGCCCTCTGGCATGGCGTGGGGCCATCATACGCACTATTGGGGCGGGAGGGGCTGAAAAAGCTCGCCGGCTGAGCCTTTGGCACAAAACTCCCATTAGTCAGGCTGAAGCGCCCAAATGTGGAACAGGGTGCACTCGCCTTGATCTGAAATAACCTGGATTTCCGCGCTGCTCTGGACCCAAGCTGGGCTCACTTCCAGGCTTGACTCTTGCCAGGCGTCCTTGGCGGGAAACCTGAATTGTCCAACCTCGTTGGCGTCATATCGGATGCGGCAATTCTGAAGTGCGGCCGGGGCAGCGCGCACGACCAAGCGCACCTTGCGTCCTCGAGCAAGATTTGAAATTCGAAACCGAGCGCGCTGACCGCCGAACAAGATGCGACCAGCGTCGAACAAGTCGTGGGAGGCATCACGTGGATGCGGCAAGATCTTCATCAGTACGTAACCTGAATGACGATCGAATAGTTGGTACGAATGAGCGGATTCGCTCACCAGGTCAGCGATATCGACCTCATCGACCAGTCGCCACCCCGGGTCGAGAACGCTTGGAGCTGGGTCTGAGTCGAGTCCCCGCCATTCTGCCGAGTAAACGACCTTGTTGGGGGCGCCACAAATCACGTTGCCGTCGATGTCCAGTTCGAAGACGCGGTGCCCAAACCAAAGCGGCAATTCCTTCCACCAAGACGGATACAGGGCGAGCAGATCGGGTCGATCTTGGGGCGGCAACCGCTCGATCAATTCGACAATTGCGCCGATGCCGAGACGCACGGCGCGGGCAAAGGGAAGACCGCGCTTTGCGCCGAGGCCAATGGCGTCAACACCGGGAAGATTCGAAAAATACTCAATGGCACCCGCGTCACCGACCAGTATCTGATGACGGGTTGTGTCGGACGCGGATTGAAGCAAGAGCCCGAGTCGAACCTGCTGCTCGGCGATGTTGCGGCATGCGCGGCCAAAAAGCCATTTCTGCTGCCTTAGCCGAGGCGCTTGATGCCATGACCAAGTGATGATTGCCGCCGCCGCGACGGCTGCCGGCACCAGTCGCCGCCCCATCGATCGGGAGCGTTCCCAAGCCTCGAAGGACTGGCTGACCAGGCCGCAGACGCCCAGCGAGGCCGCCATTACCAACCAGGCAAGCGCGGGCATCGTGTAGCGATCGTTTTGATAGCGAACGTATTCGTTGTTTGCGACGAGCGCTATCCACAAGAAGGCCATCACGCATAACAAACGGGCTTTGTCGCGCGTAGCATTTTGCAGCAGCGCTCCCAATACTAACACCCACAACAGCGCCCCCCATACGGCACTGTCGCCGGCATGGTAAGCCGTGATGCGGCCAATTTGGAAGGCCAGGTTGCCAAACCATAGCCTCGCGATGTCAGAAAGATCGTAAAAGGGCGCTAATGGCTCCAGTTTCACGAGGGAGCCGGCGTCAGCAAACTCGCCCGTGTAGACGCGGTTCAGGGCGGCTCGCACGCCGAGCAGCACGCACGTCGGCGTAAATAGTGCCACGAAGAGCTTCCCGATTTCTTTGCCCGAGAATCTGCCGCGGTTCGTTCGCCACGCAAACGCGAACCAGAGCAGCACGCAGAGCAACGCTTCGGGCCTGGTGGCGTTCATCAGCAGTCCCACAAGGCCCAGCAGCCACGCCATCGACCACGGGTCTGCGGCGGCATTGCGATCCACGAGTTTGTGAAACACGGCTTGACCACAGCACCACAGGGCGAAAAACAACGGCAGTTCCATCCCGCTCCAGAGCGCCCAATCAAACACACCGAGCGACGTCAAGGCCGCCGTGATGAGGTAGGGCGCCAGGCGTGACACGCCCTTGTAAGCCGCGCGCAAAGCCAACAGACCTCCGAAAACGCACAGGCAGGCGAACCAATCGGCAAAGTATCCAAGCGCGAAACCCTGCATGCCGCTTCGATAGGCAATTGCCAAGATGGCCGGGTACAGCCAACTCGTGGCACCGCTAGAATAGCCGCCACCAGGCGCCCACTCGAAGAACTTGCCCTGTGCCAGAGAGCGGGCGAAATCGAAATGGATGAATGTGTCGTCGAGCGGCGTTGACCAGCGCACGGGTGGAACTAGGTGCGCTGGACTTTCGGGAGACGCGGCGTATCGAGCCACTTCCGCGAATTGTAGAGCGGACTGCCGCGCGTCGAAGAACGCGCGGGCCGACAGCAGCGTGCATGCGGCCGCAAACACGATAAACAGCAGCGGCTCCCAGTCACGCCTAGGCGACACGTAGGCGAGCCTGCAACGATTTCAGCCAAAGGTCGAGCCGGATCCATGGCAAAGAGTAACTAGCGGGACTAGAACATGCGGGCGATGTCGCCGCGGCCCGCTTTTCCTTCTATCGTCGTCTCGGCGGGTTCAATTGTCGCCGCAGGCGAATTTGCCGAAACCCAAGCGGCCGTGCTGGACCCGGACCCGGCGTCCGTTCGACGGCTGACGCAGCTGCTCCGGCAGACTCAGGCAGGCATCGTCGCGCACTACTATATGGCGCCTGAGCTCCAAGGGGTCCTGCTCGCTGGCGACTGGCCGCTCGTGCACGTTGCAGACTCGCTGCTGATGGCCGATCAGGCTGTCGAAATGGCGCGCTCAGGGGCCAAGGCCCTCGTTGTTCTCGGCGTCAACTTCATGAGCGAAAATGTGCGGGCCCTGCTCGACGCGGCTGGCTACGGCCATATCCCCGTCTTGCGCGCGGCCAATTCTCCCATTGGATGCTCGCTGGCAGAAGCCGCGGAAACTCCTGCCTATCTTGCGTATCTCGATAAGGCTGCGCACACACAACGTTCCGTGCACATCGTCTATGTGAACACGAGCCTATCCACCAAGGCCGAGGCACAGTCTAGGTTGGGGACCGTAACTTGTACGTCATCGAATGTCGTGTCCTTGGTGCTGCAGTGTTTTGCGCAGTTGCCCGGCGCACACGTGTGGTTTGGCCCCGACACGTACATGGGTCAGAACCTCGCGCATCTGCTGGCATCGCTCGCCGATTTGGGCGATACGGCCGTGCACGCCGTACACCCAAGTTTTGACGCCGCGATGTTGCGCGCGGCTCTGGGGCGGTTTCACTATTTTGAGGCGGGCAATTGCATCGTGCATCACCTGTTTGGCGATGACGTCGCAGCCCGCGTGCAGAAGGATTACCAAGACGCGTTCATCACCGCGCATCTCGAGGTTCCCGGCGCGATGTTTCGCCTCGGTTTGGACGCGCAACGCCGCGGCCAAGGCGTTGTCGGCTCGACCTCGGACATTCTCAAATTCGTCGAACAGCGAGTCTCCCGTGCCGTTCAAGCCAAAACAGCCCAGCGGCTCCGAGTGATTCTGGGAACGGAGGTTGGCCTCGTAACGTCGCTCGTGCACCAAATCCGAGCGCAGCTACGCCGTTGTCGCGAGCTTGACGTCGCGGTCGAAATCATTTTCCCCGTTTCATCGGACGCGGTCGCGCTGACGGGCTCGAAGGAACTGCCCGTAGTACCAGGCGTGTCGAGCGGAGAAGGTTGCTCGCTCGAAGGCGGTTGCGCAACTTGTCCTTTTATGAAGATGAACCACTTGGACGCGCTTTACGACTTGCTATCGATCTACGCGGCAAGCGGTGAAAAGCCGCTCAAGGCATTCGCTCCCAAACGCTACGACGGGCAACTAAACGGCAAGAGTCTGGTAGAGTTGGGAACCGCGCCGATCCTGCAGATGCGGCACTACTCGAAGCACAAGATGCTGTCGGACGAGCTAGTAGCGCGCGTCACGGGAATGAACACCTAAGAGTACCTAAGTGCCGATTGCGCTCATGCCGCCCGCGTCGATTTCGCTCCCGCCCGACGCGGTTGAACCCCCGGTGGTTGGGAGGGATATTCCATACTTGGTTCCGCCGGTGAAGCCGCCTGTGTTCAATGGCGTGCCGCCCATCCCATACACGGGCGCCATCCCCCCGGCGCCGCTGCGGCCGCCTGTTGGCATTCCCGTGTCGATGCCGCCGGTTGCGGAAATGCCACCGCTAGTCTGGCCCCCACCGCCGGTGTTGTAGCCTCCAGCAGGAGAGCCACCATTGGCAACCGTGCCGCCTGTCGTGGGTCTGCCGCTCACTCCGTACATGACTCCTCCGGTTGCGGCCCCGCCCGTTGCTGGCCTGCCGCCGGTCGAAATACCGTACGCGCCCCCTGTGGTGTTGACGGGGTAGCCACCTGTGGCCGTTGTTCCGCCGGTTGTCGCGCCTCCGCTAGCGACCGTGCCGCCCGTGGGTGGCCTGCCGCCGATGCCGTACGCCTGGCCTCCGGAGCCAAAGGTCAGTGGTTCGAACCCACTGTGGCGTACTGAAAACATCCTGAATCGTTGAGTCGGAAAAGTGAGTGTCCCCAAGAGTGTCCCAGTACGTAGCTGGGCACGCTGGAACCTCCCCCGCTTCTTTGCTTGAGCAGGGTAGTGGACAGTGAACCCCGTAAACCCAATCTACGTCAGCCAGAGCCAGGCATTTCGACGGCCAACTTTTACGGCTTTCGAAACTCACCATCGGACACTGATCAATGCCGCTAATCATTCGATGGAATTCGAAGTTGCATGGCCATCGACATAGTTGAACTTGGGTTTGCTCTCAGCAGCCCAACTCGAACCAAGATGCTTGCAGCCCTAGGGGCAAATAGAACCATCTCCGAGTTGGCAGATATCGCCCATATTGGCCTGTCTTCAGCATCGTATCACGTATCGAGGTTAGCTGAGGCTGGTCTAGTTGTTGTCCACCCTTACGGTACTCGGAGGATCGTGTCACTACGGGCTAAGGAGATTCGATTAAGGGTGGGGACCTAAGCTGCAATGGGGTCTCTCAGGATCAACCTGCGAACGACAGCAGCTTGCCATTTAGGTGCCCGTCGTGGACGGTAGCCCTCCCCATCGAGGATGGTGGCAATAGCTCGGAAGGATGTCCCTTGGCGACGGAGTGACCGTGCCCTTTGAATGGCAGCAACCTCAGTTGAGGACTCGACTAGAGTTCGACCATCATCAGCTACACGAAGACCGATCTGAGGCTCGCATGAGTAGACTCGGTTCTCGGACTTTGCTCGCTGTCGGCCATCCAATAGGCGAGTTCGGATCACATCACGCTCAAGTTCGGCAAATGACGAGAGAATCGAGATTAGCAACTTCAAGATCGATGCCCCCATGCCGGAACTGGTGTCGATCCCGTCCCCTATGGCAACCACTCGAACACCGGCATTAAGCAGGTCCCGCAAGGTGGTTTGCACCTCAATTGCATTCCTCCCAAGTCGGTCTAGACGGCCAACGACGAGCACACCTTCCTTGCCCAAGGTAGTGACCGTAGAGAGCGCGTCCTGAAGCCCAGGACGGTTCATATTGGCCCCTGACATACCAGCGTCTTCGTAGATTCCGATCAGGTCAAGGTTCTGGAACTTACACCACCCCTCGATCTTCTGTGTTTGAACCCCAAGCCCCTCGCCATCGATCTGTCCAGCCGTTGAAACTCTGCGGTAACCTATTGCTTGCACATCTAGTATTACGTTTGAGCGTGACTTTTCTCAACGAATATCGGTCACGGGCTTGTGACTAATCTAGAGAGTGGTCACTTTGGGCTATCGGATCATCATTGACTTCGAAACAATGGGACTGGAATTGTTGGGTATCCAACCGTTCCAAGAAGGAAGTTGAGTTCAGCCATAGAAAGCCAATTGTTTTCGTTGCTCCCCCACTGGGCTGATCTCACGAACATCAGTAAGGGCCTTTACACTCACTGGGGAGACCCTATAGGGTCCGAATTGCCCCTTGCTCTTCCGCCAACCCTACTGGGCTTTGCCTAAAAACACACGGTTCCCAAAAGCCCACTAAACTGCCCAAGCTGTCCTTTTGAGTCGGCTTAGCAGCGTGCCATTTCAAATCTTCCTATCAATTATAAGTTAAGGACAACATTGATAAGCAGGATCTTGAACTACAAAAGACCCGGAATGCAGCGTAGCACTCACGCAAACGCTATTTGGTGGAACACGATATATGTTTCCGTCATAGAGACGCTCACAATCATACAAAACATTATTGCCAGGACATGCTTCATAATAACTACACGAAGAATGGCCTGTACAGCTACTAGCACCAATTAGTGCAGTATCACCCCAACTAGACGTAGCAACCACGAGACCACTAGTACTGTTTTGCGAGATAGTCATCTTAGCGCAAATTGTGCAAGTACTCACCGTTCCACAAGCAATAGTACCGTTGCAACCATCATCCAAAATACCACAAGACATTGATCCCGTTAGTTGGCAAGTCTTTGGGACACAACTCGGTACACCCCCTGTACCCGCTTGTTGTCCGCCAGTATTGGCTGCATTACCGCCCGTACTAAGTCCACCAGTCCCTGTGCTTCCCCCTGTCCCGAGTTGACCGCCAGTTGCTTGTACAGCTCCCCCAGTCCCGAGCTGACCGCCAGTTGCTTGTACCGCTCCCCCTGTCCCGAGCTGACCGCCAGTTGCTTGTACCGCTCCCCCTGTATTTACCTGACCTCCGGTTGAGGGAAGCCCTCCAGAATGACCTACTACACCACCGCTTCCGGTGTTGCCCCCTTCACCCAATCCCCCTCCAGTACCTGAACCTTGGGTTGTCCCGACACTCGCACTTGTGTCACCACCTGTTGTACCTGGATGTTGCTGAACCCCTTGATTGCTGCTTCCCCCGCCTTCCGCTGAGCAGGCTGTCACGAAAGCCAGAGTTAGTATGCATTTCATAGCTGGTGGGCTTTCTACTTGAGACGGGAGCAGTTAGTTAAGGTGAAGGGCTCTTCCTTGTTTACGTATCCCAACATCCGTTAATCCTACGCCTGTTTCAACGGGGATAGTAAGGGCATCAGCCTTTCTTGCAATATATCCCGCCAACAGCCCGATCCTGTGTCATTGCCTACAGGGCCGGCTCGAAGAACCGGCTCCATTTTGTCCGCAGTTGGCTAAGCAAGACGGGTGGATTGACAATGAATATTGGGTCGTGGTCGAATTCAACTTGGGTCGAGTTGTTCCAAAATTTTACAGGGGCACAAGATGAATATCGAGAAGCTCAAAGAAGCATACAAGAGCAATCCAGCGGTCAAAGCAATATGTGACGAATTGGCATCGCGGGACCGCAACCAGAACAAGACGAGGCTTAAGAGAATGTTGCAGCTTCTTTGGGAGGACGAAGGGAGTGAGCTAACAAAGAGTCAGGTGATCAATGGTTTTCGGAAACTAGAGGAAGCAGAATGTGGAAGATATGTTCCTGGCCGACGCGGGTGGGAGTCACGATTCGAATGGACCGTTAAGAGTATTGAAGTGGCAAATGCCGCGAAGGGCAAGGGTCCACTAGAACCAAGCAGCCCAGGTGATAATCCTGGAGACGTGGAGATGATTGAACACACATTCGTGCTTCGCCCTGACCTAGTTATTTCTGTCGATCTTCCTGATGACCTAACAAATTCCGAGGCGGCAAGGCTTGCTGCATTTGTGGGGGCCTTGTCATTTGATGAAGAAGCGTAGTCCCACGTAAGTGACATCAGCCTGGCTCCCAATCTATTGAGGAAATATGCGCGGTAGCAAATGGATAGCTGATGAAGTCAAATTTGAATCAGCTAAGGAGTTATTGCACACGTTAGGTCCTCGAAATGAATTATGGAAGCCCCATTCTTCAGAATGGGTATTCCGTGGAATCTCGGATCTGGAGGAGCATAAACTCTTGCCCACTGCTTACCGACCTGGGGCTTTTGAAGGGCTCATTGATCCCAGTCATCCGGATACTGTGTCGGCTCGACCAAAGGCAGCGGCTGAGTGCCCCATCAATGAATTAGAGAAAGAACGGTGGTTGGTCGGGCAGTTCGCAGAGAAATCCAGCGAAGCGGGGCTGAGTCTTCCTCTAGATCATCCACTGATCACTCGAAGCATCGGAGAGCAATACGAAGATAAGGACCTGGATTTAAACCTGTGGGCACTGTGGGCGCTGGCGAGGCATCATGGCCTTCCGAGCAGTCTTCTTGATTGGACCCGAAGACCTTTAGTTGCAGCCTATTTTGCCGCTACAAATAGTCACCAAGAGAAGATACCAACGGGGCAACTGGGCGTCTGGGCACTCCGGAGGCCCAAACAGGTTTCATGTTTCGTTGAGTGGGACGATGACTACAACCCACCCAGAATAGGCAGACTACGTTTCTATGACCCGCAGACTGTTACCAATCCAAATTTGCAAGCTCAATCTGGACTATTTACCATTTTGCGCGTCGAAGGGTTTCCGCCTGTCAACAAGTACATCGAGAATCTCGATGATCACGAACTAGAGAGGATGGATAGGCCCCCACCAATAATGCGGCTGTTCTCATTGCCGCGTGAGCACGCATCAGAGCTACTTCGCTTACTTTCGGATGAGGGTATCCATGGGGCGTCGATGTTCCCTGGTTATGACGGGGTCGTACGATACTTGAAAGAAAGAGCCCAACATGGGAGTGGTTAGGTTGGCCGAGTCGAGTGAGTTGTTGGCCCTTCGGGTTCCTAGACAGGCTCCCACCAGTAGCTAGGACATGAAGAGGAGTCCAGGGGTACTTCCAGAACAACTGGCTTGCCACTTAGTCTGAGGGGACCAGCACGAGCGTGAACGACGTCATCGTCGAAAAAATCCTTGGGCAATCGTGTCGCCGGTACATCAGACTGAATCGATACTTTGAGAACAGATGAATCTTCCTATTGAGTCACCAATGGAGGATTCCATGCTCGTATCCCATATCGAACTAGCCGACCGAGTTGCCCGTCGGTACCGACAGTCACAGGCACGGACCCAAGAGGTCCCAAATGACCAAGACATCTTCTGGAAGCTCCCAGCTCGTGAAGTGAAAATTCCTGATGAACTTGTCATTCAATGTTCAAATGGGTGAACTTAACCACGGCCGATGTCGAAGCCTCCATCAGTCAGACGAGGGACGTCGTGAAGGGCTCATGTAGATTTTACCAGGTCCACGCTCGGGCTCAAACCAATGGAGCTAGGTTCGAGGTTCTCGTCAACGGAAGCAAGAGGGTACGAGGGCTCGTGACGGTGTGCGTTGTAGCCGATGCCACAACACTGACGGCCTATTCAATCATAGAACTCGATGTGGACCCAGGCTAAGTCAGGGGGTCATCCTGAGGTCAGTCCACTAGATCTTGGCCCTCTGAGGCTGACAGGCTGGGGCAAGCTTCAGCTTTCGCTCCATTATCTTTGTGGCTCTAGTACAGAGCGGGTATGGGCCATACTCATGCTACGCACGGTACTTCGCAGCAGTGAACTTGGAAGCCGATAATTACGGGGGAAATGGGTCCCATCTAAGGAACCCAGGGGGTATCGAAATTTTCTGGGGTCGGAGTCTTAAAGTGGGTGAAGCAAATCCCCAATGAAGATCTCACCTGTGGCTACAGCGACACCGATCATTTGTGGTCCACGAGTCGAACGTCGTTGAACTTCACCTGGCCATTCGTCATGCGGGTAATGTCCACAGTCAACCTACGGTTGGGTCCGGCTAGTTCTGTCTCTTCCTCGTCTTCAAGGGTCGGTACCCCATACGTACGCAACAGTACATCGTGATTCAAGTGAGCCATTGGTATGACGTGAGTGGCGGTCTCGGCATAGGTGGCACTAAGCTTCAATCGAACCCAAACCCGGTAGGTCTCACCAGTCCTGTCAGCCCTCAAAGGGTGAGCCGGGACGGAAGGCAATCGTTTGAGAACACCTTCTTTGGATAGCTCACTTGAGGGATCGAGGTCCTCACTGGGTGATGCGTCACGGGGTGATGCGTCACGGGGTGGCGATTCATGGTTGTTGTTCATTGATGGGCTTCCTGATCCCTCGGTGGCTGAACCATCAGAGCAATCACACCCCATGTTGGGGTCCCCTTGAGATGAGTCCAAAGCCAACCTGACCACAGGGTTGGGTGCGGGGTCAGGGAGAACGCTGCGGGGTGGTGCGGGGTCAGACCCTGAATCTGACCCCGCACTTATCGTTTTGGTATTCGGTGACTGAACTGGGCGTCGCGGGTTCTGCGGGGTCAGAACGGGCTCACCTTCTACTACAACACGAGTGTGACTAACAATGTCCTCTGAGCATTGACTGCCTTCTTCATCGTCTTTGGATCTATCAAGAATGACCTCACTAGAACCCGCAGAACCCGCAGCGAACGATTCGATAGTAAATCCAGGCTCACCTGTTGCGGGTTGAGAAGAAGGGGTTGAACCCGCAGAACCCGCAGACGTCCTCCCGACGGTTGACTTTGCCCATAATGCTGGCTCAAGAGCTGCGGGTTCGGTTGACGCCCCCTGGTTGACAGGACAATCCACAACTTGCTCTACCCGCTCAACCCTCCAGTCCATGACCTTCGTGTGGGGGTCCATATCACCAACCAACCTGAGCTTGCCCGTCGGTGTCTGGACGTAGCTAGCAAGGACCTTACCCACGAGCTTGGCACCGGGGAGCCCACCACGAGTGCCACAAAGGGATACGAGGGCGTCCCGTAGGTCCTGGTGGGGGTGCACGATGGGGTTGGGATCAGAGAGGCCCACGGTTCCGTCGCTTTCCACTTTGGACCATTGGACGTACCTTTGAGCTTCCCTTAGTGCAGCATCTTCATTGGTTAGCAGGCTCAAGACATCCTTTGCCTTATGAGGCTCCGACCCAAAGAGTTCGAACCACGCCCTTAGGAACACGAGCAAGGTACCAGCTTCACCCGTCGAGCCGATCCGCTCGGCATACTCGTCTTGGGTGTTGATCGGGCTGGGCATCCCGAGCCACTCGATGCAACCACCAATGACCGAGGACCAACCCTCGAACGAACCAAGTACCCTACCCGTGGGGCGTCCAGCTACTACCCAACCCCGGAGGAGAGTGAGGACAGCTTGGATGAGTCTGGGCCGTTCCGACTTGATCCAAGGCAACAGCTCAGGATGTAAGAACTCGGAGCTGGTCCTGTTCTGAGGGTCCTCCCTGTTCGTCTCCTGGCGACAATGAATGACCCGCCTCATCGTGTCCTTGGCAACTACGATGTTGCAGCCACTGAACGCCCAAATGAACCGGTTGGGCACCGAGATGGCATCGTTGCTTCCTAGCCTTCAATCATCCCACTTGTCGTCGGTGAGTAGAGCATCCCAAGTGGCATTACCTAGCTCAGCCCGGAGGGGGATGTTATCGTTCAAGACGTACCCAACCCCGCTCTCAAGCCACGTTGATACCTTCTTTCGAATCTCGACTTCATCCCAGACGTAGCTGCTACCGGCTACCGCTGTACCCAGACAGATCATTGATTGGGCTTGAGCGCTCTTGCTCTTCCCTACGCCCGGGATGTTGCCATCGAAGGCAATGCCTGGTGTCGGACCTTCGTACATCTCACGACCAAAGTAGCTGAGCGGGCCTGCAAGCCATGTTGAACGACCCGAGCCCACAACGGGAAAGTCCACAATCACTTCGAGCAGCAAGTCCTTTGCTTGCCGGATTTGCTCTGCCGTTGGGTAGTCAGGTACCGGAGGTACTTCGACCGTGGACTCAAGGATGATACCTGTCTCAGGGTCATACCCTGTTTCGTTGAGCACCGTACCATTGGGACGCATTACGGGGGCATTCACGATCCTAGTCACCTCCCGTATCGAACCTATCGACCCTGATTCAATAATTGACCTGGCGATGTCAACGGGGGGCCTAATTTTGTTCCCTCTGGTGTCAACATACCTAGCAACCTTCGACATGTGACGAACAGCCAAAACGGTAGGGGTCACTTGTCGGAACCCCGACATCTGCTGCATCTTCGTGTGAGGCCTGACAACCACCATACGCCCACCGAATGAGTAGAGATCTGGGTCCATTCCCAACACCACGAGAGTCTTGCGTTCAACTATGTGGGTTTCGTCGTCGCAAACGATAGGTTCGGCCCCCTGAGCATTGACAACCTGACCCCCAGCATTTGCCTTGCCTGACTTCTTCGCTCGCTCACCACTTGCCGCATCATAAACGTCGAAGGCGTCCTTGATTGCACTTGCCGGCACCCTAAGTTGGTTCTTCCAGTTGTTTCTAATCGAAAGCTCAACCTTCTTACCAGCGGCCTTTAGTGCAGCTAGGAAGGGGAACTGCCCCACGAGCGCAAGGGCATCTTCCTTGGTCGTACACGCCTTCGCCCTGACTTCCGGATCAGTGGGGACTGACTCTTCGACAAGCCTCTTGAACGCTTCAGCTCCGTTGGCGTAGAGGAAGTCATCCGGTCCATCCTGACCTTTAACGTTGGGGAGCTGAACGGCTAGAACCTTGGCCCCTTCAGCTCTCAGTAGTTTGGCGAGTTTGGCCTCAGCATACGCCACATCCGGGTTGCTTACTCGGTTTGCGTCCAAGGTTGAATAGACTTGTCGATTCTCCCAATCGATCAACTTCATCTCGGGGGAAAGGCTTTCCAGAATCACCCTTCAGATGCCAGCCTGCCATGACCCCCGCTAGACCAATGCAGGGGAACCCAGCATTGGTTAGAGCTGCTGCCTTGCCGGGACTCTCCGCGATGAAGATCGGCTTACTGGTGTCTTTTCTGTACACCTCACCGATGAGGATGGTGGGGAACCACGTTAGGGTGCGAATACCCTTTAAAGTCAGACACTTGGGATAGCCATTTAGGTCTTCCCTTGGGCATGAGAATTGAATTCGGTATTGCTCAACACCGTCACCCAAACAATGAAGCGCGTACGTCTGTAGAAAACCTCCGCTTGGGATTGATGCAGGGAACCCCAACTTGACAGCTTCTTCCTTGGTTACGGTTCTAAACCCTTGTTCCTTGGCAAATCCAAGCGGTACCGCGCGAACCTTGAGGTAGTCCTGAGTCCAAGCGTCAAAGCCGTATGTGTTGCCATCATCCTCCAACGAGAGTTGTTCCGGCGGGTGTTCATGGGACAGATCCAAGTCACCATCCAGACCCACTAGATGACTGTCGGGAGCAGCATCAGCCTCGTGGGTAGACACTGACAAGTCTAAGTGCTCAACAGCATCAGCGTTGCCCTCAGGCTTGCTACGGGGGCCATTGACGGTCGGACCATGCGGTGTAATAATGTCAGTACTCATCGAGTTGTCTTTCGCAAGTTGCTCATTGGGTTGGCCCTCGTGGTAGGGGCTGTAGATTTGAAGTGTAAGGGTTGGACCGAGGTAGAAGTACCCGGTCCATTCCCGTATTAACCGGCTCGTTCGACACTGATCTGATCGGCAAAGTCCCGCAATAGTTCGTTGATCAACTCTCCCAGCCTCTTGTGGTGATAGCCTGCGTACGCTTTCAACCGAGCGTGCACCTCATCGGGAACGTTGACTTGTACTGGGGTGTGGTTAGGGAGCCTTGGGGTGGACATGAGTTCGCCTCCATTACCTAGACTAGGTCTGTTAGGTAGATTACCGGACCCCTTACACCGGTCCCCGTGCAGAGTATCAACTCGCGAGAAGTGCCTGGTTCCGCGTCAAGGCATTAAGCTACTTGGGCGATCCCCCGAGAGGAACCGCCCGATCTGAATCAAGAGATCAGCCGACGCCCTGATTGTCTACATTTACCGATTAGAGAAACCGAGGTTGGGTGGGAGTAGGTTGCCCATTGATCACCGTCACTATCCCACCAAAAGTCGGCCCCTACCGGATCGACTGCGCCAGCAGGTTCAATGTTTGCTCGAAGAGCTTTCTGCTGCGGTCCACACCGAGCCTCATGATCAGAAAAACAAACTGCTGCTCCAGAGCTTGTACATCGCCTTGGGATGGGGAGGCGGCGACGTTCGATTCCGGTGGGGTCACCTGGATACCCTCCGATGAGGCAGTAGCCTCAGATTTGGCCTTGGTGGCTTTACTCTTGGAAGCCCTCTCAGCCTTAGCCACAGCCTCAGCTCTGCCGGGACGAATCGCGTTCCAGAAGTGCTCGTAGGGCAGGGCCATGTCGGGTTCGTGAGGGGTTGCAGCTCCAGCTTTATCCTTGCCCTTGGCTAGGGCCTTAGCGGACCTTGTCCTGTCATAGGACCTGACCACGTAGATCAGGTTATCAGTCATTTCGATGCCCGCTTTTGCTGCCAATCGGACTATTTCAGGGGCGGGCTTTCCCTCGTGCAGTCGGATGAAGTCACTCTTAGACATTTCCGACTTCTTAGGCTTGACAGTTCTTGAACGGGCCTTTGTTCTTGGCATGGCGGCCATGAAGCTAGACCCAAATGCAACGAGTGGTCAACACTGATAGGTGTTGACCACTCGTTGCTGCCCTGAGGATTCTTGCCTCTAGACCCAGCGAGGGTCTCTTGGTACGGTCGGTCATACTCAGGTCAACAGAGTTGAGTATCGCCCCCTGGTTGCTCGAACAACCAAGGGGGCTCCTACGTTTGGGTAGTCACTTCGGGGCTTGTCGCTGGCTCGCGCGTGAGTCGAGGAACTTCAGGACTTCGTCGGCCTCCTTGGGATTTGCAGCGAGAAGCTCGCTAATCTTTCCAGTGATGCCTTCGGGGATTTGGTCGGGTGGAAGCGCAACAACCACCTCGCCACGAACCCATTTTTGAAGCAAGCACTTACCCACCCATTGAACTGGATAGCCCAGGTCCAAAGCCTTTGATGTGACAGCCTCGTGCAGTTCAGGCGTGATATTCAGAGCCACAACCTTCGCCTTCACCTCGGATTTGTCCTTCTCCACGTTGGTTCCGTTGTTCTGTTTACTGCTGACATTCGACTTTGCTTCAATACTCGACACTTGCTGAGCCATGCTGTGAGTTACCTTTCGTTCTGTGGCCATGACTAACCCTTAGTCATGATCCATGGCTAAGGTCCCTCAACTTGGGGCGGTTGGCAAGGACAGAAGTCTTGGTATTTCCTGATTCATCCCGCGCTTCAGCACAACAATCCCGGGTGTTACGAAGGAAAAGTGTTGTAGAATCCAATGCTTGCAGTCTGTTGTACAAGGGTTTTGAAACTGAATCCCCATACCACACCCCTGCAAGTGTTCAGGGGTGGCTCGGTATACCCAGGAATCCACGGAAAGTCCGCAGAATGACACGTGTCGCCGCATCAAGGCAGACCTTCCTGGATATCTGCTGCGTGTTAATGGTGTTGAAACCCTAAAGAATCGGTTGACGGCGCCCCTAAGATCTGCACAATGGGGACACGCGCCATCTTGTCCCCGTTGTCATGACTGGGAATGCGTTCTTTCAGTCCGACCCGGCGCATCGGACAGAAATCGAACGCCCGAGTCATGTCCACAGATCAGAAGCTCCTCACTAAGCCGGAGCTTGCCGCTTACCTGGACTGCCACATCAGCACCATTGACCGGCTCATGCTGAAGGGGTTGCCCCGTATTCGTCTTGGACAGAAGCCGGAGAGCGGCCCCATCCGATTTGATATCACGGAGGTACTCACATGGCTACGAAGTCGCTCCCCTTTGAACTCAGACTCGCTGAGGGAAGAAAGACCTATTCAGCCCGATTCAAGCACCCAATCACAAAAAAGAGGGTCGAGCCTTCCACACGTGAAAAAGACCCTGAAAGAGCTGAGGCGAGAGCTTGGCAGCTCTACCGGGAGGCCCTCAACGGAGAGACCGTCACCAGTACCACCGGAGGACCCCCAAACTCTACCGAGAAGGTAGCCGTAGAGTATCTGGAGGGTCCAGGGGCTCTCAAGTCTATTGGGTGGCAAAAGTCAGTGGCTTGCCACTATGATACTCACATCGTCCCATTTTTCCCGTCGCTACTCGATGTCACCACTGACAAGTGCCTAGAGTACTACGATAAGCGTTTTGGGGAGGTACAACGCCCAACGGTAAAGAAAGAGATGATCAGCCTCCGCCTACTCTGCAAGTATGCCGTCCGGAAGAAGTACCTCTCTGTGATGCCAAAGATTCCCACCCCTACCCCCAGAGCAACAGGGGACACCCTACAAGCACCGGAGGAGATGCAAGGCGGACCTCGTAGAGAGATGTGAAACCGAGGGCATACTAGCCAAGCTCCCGGAGTGGTCTCGGAACAAGAAGAAGAGGTACCCCATCCGCGCTAGGTTCATCGTTCAGTACGACTGCGCGTTGAGGCCCTCTGTCCTTGACCGGCTCAGAGCACCAGAGCATTGGAGACCGGGAAGTGATTGGCTCGAACTTCCGGCTGCCATCATGAAGGGGAAGCTCCCCTCTCGTAAGCTACTCAGCACCCGTGCCAAGGCAGTCCTTGAAGCCGCCTACCAGAAGCCGGGGTTACTTTTCGGAATCCATGACTATCGAAAGCAAATCAGGAAGGCCGCCAAGGCAGTCCTAGACGAGACCCGGGCCAACAGGTTCACGGCTCAGCACTTCAGGTCAGAACGCATAACCCACTTCATCGACGCGGGTGGGAAGCTGACCCATGCCTCGAAGCTTGCCGATCATCTCCACGCAACCACGACGGATGTCTATGTACGAACCTCGGAGAAGCTTTTGGTAGAGGAGTTGCGGCGCCAAGGCGGGTACTCAAGTGCTGGGGGCGTTGGGGACGTGTCCCCAGCTACTTGAGATACCGTGACATTTCCCGATATTTCCTGCTATGAGCTAAGCAAGCTAAGTGTCCGTAATTACAGCACTACCACTGAACTCCGGAGCCAATGAACCCGCCCGTGGCCGTTGTTCCGCCAGTTGCCGAAATGGTGCCGCCGGTGGCAGTCGTGCCGCCCGCGGCGGGACCCACCGGTGTACCACCCGTTGCAGTTGTGCCGCCTGTTGCTCCCCAATATCCGCCCGTGGGAACCCCGGAATCTATGCTGCCGCTGCCCCCAGTGTTAGTGCTGTCAACATCAGTTGAGCCGCCGCAGCCAACTAGCAACGCCGAACACAACGCTGGGTACCACCTTGTTGCCATAATGCTCTCCTAAGCCATGTTCGCGCTGAGACACCCCCGCGCGCAGAGGCATTCTATCCGGACTGGGGGCGAGTCGCCACTGTTTCCTGTCCGCGATTGCCCCGGGGCGCGAATCAGCACTGTGTGGTCACTGGTCGCGCACACAATGGCGAGATGAGTGGTGTCTCAAGCGCTTGTGCTTGTGGTCGCCGAACTGGAGTTGCCGGCGGCACCGCCAGCTGATGACGAACCCGAAATGTCGCCCGTGGCAGCGGTGCCTGCGTTCGTGGATCCTCCGGTGCCAGTCCGGCCTCCTGTATTGAATGGCGCGCCACCAATCCCGTACGCATGACCTCCTACGCTCAGAGATCCGCCCGTTTCAGAGCGACCACCCGTGTCGAATAGCGGCCCGTATTTCCCACCTGAGGCGTACCCGCCGCCGGTGCCAGTCCGGCCACCGGTTGGCACGCCCGCGTCGATGCCGCCAGCTGCGGACGTGCCACCGCTTGTGCTCCCACCGGTGGCAACCCCAGTGTTGTAACCTCCGGTCGCGGTCCCGCCACTGGCTAGCATGCCATAGACAGGCGCACCGCCCGAGATGGTTGGGTAACCGCCCGTTGTCGATTTGCCGCCGATCGCGCCGTACACGACGTTGAAGCCGCCCGTAGTATTAAACGGCGCGCCGCCGATGCCGTATGCCTGGCCGCCGACGCCCTTGCTGAAGCCACCGGTTGCCATCCAATTTCCACCGGTGGGAACCCCGGAATCTATGCTGCCGCTCCCCCCGGTGGCGGTGTTGTCCACTTCGGTTGAGCCACCACAGCCGACCAACAATGCCGAACACAATGCTGGGTACCACTTTGTTGCCATAATGCTCTCCTAAGCAATGTTCGCTGGGGAAACCCCCTATGCAGGCGAATTGTACGCGGATTGGGGGCAATACGCCACTACTTCCCACTCACGCATGGCGAGAGGCCCAAAGTTCGCATTTGGCCTCTGTCAGGCACCGGTCGTTTCGGCGGCCTTTGCAAGCAGGTACAAGCAGCGGTGCGGCGCCGATTCCGTGTCATCGTACAAATGCACACTGCCGCCTTCGCAGCGCGGGAAGTGCTCGCAGCTGCCGCATTGCCCCCGCTTCATCCAGGAACGGTCGCGGAAGATTTGATACCGCTCGTTCCACACGTCCTTGAAGCGATCTTGGTGAATGTGGCCCTGCACGAACGCGTCGCCCAGCTCGGGACATGACGCAATTCGACCGTCGCACAAGATGCTGGCAACCGTGACGCCCGCCCGGCATTGGCATAGATAGGGCCGCACGTTGCCTTCGAAGCGATTGCCGAGGTAGCCCTCTTCGCAGGTTTCGGGCTTGGGTGTGTAGTCATCGGCGCGCGCCGCCAGCACGAATTCATACAACTGGCGGATCTCCTGCGGCCCCGGAATCAGATCGGGGTGGCGCGCCGCACGCCCGAGCGGCATCACGGGCGATACGCGCCAATACGGAACGCGCATCGCCGAAATGATGGCACGCGTCTGTTCGAGCATGGCCACGGCGGGCTTCGTAATCGTCGAGAAGATCTCGAGCCTGCCTTGGTACCCAGCGCGATGCAAGGCTTCGACGGCCTTGAAAACGGCGAGCGATGTGCCTTCGCCGCGCTGCTTGTCATTCAAGGGAGGAGGTGCATCCATGCTTAGTGTAAGCGACGACATGTCCAATTCGACGAGTTGTTTTGCGACCTCGTCCGTCAACAGCCAGCCGTTGCTCACCATGCCGTAGAAGAAGCCAAGCTCGTGCAGCACCCGAAACAGATCCATGATGCCGGGTTTGGTCAGCGGCTCGCCGCCGGTCACCGCGACGACGATATCGCCTGGGTCGAAATCAGTGGCGACTTGACGCACGACATCGATGAATTCTGCGACCGGCAGTTCTTTGCGTTGCGGCTTGGCGCTACAGACGCTGCCGCAATAAACGCACGAGAGGTTGCATTCGCGCGTGACTTCCAGGAATAGGTAGTCGAGCGGATGGTCCCTGAACAGGTTATTGCGAAGGCGAATGTGCTCATCCCAAATGGCGTCGCGCTCTGCCTCGGACATATGCTCGACTCCCGCCTGGGCCGGTGTGTGAGTCAGCGATTGGGGCTTACCGGGTTCGAGGGGTTGCTGCGTCATAGACAAGTTCCAATTGAAGCCAGCGAATTTGAACGAAGCCGTTGCGCAAAGATCTTGCCAGCGGCACGCCCCGACGTCACGCAAAAAGGCCAAGGGCCCTGCCGAGGCGAGTTGGACGCCCTACATCAGGCACTGTTCGAACAGGTCTGTGTTCGGCGCGTTCATGGCGCACTCGAATTTCCTGCGTGAAACCTGCTTCGAGCATTTGCCGAATTGAGGGTCCTTCGTGGAGAGTTCCTTGGCGCGTTGGCGCATGTGGTTGCGCTGTTCAGCGGTGGCTTCAGGGCGATCGGATGTTGCGAGCAAGACGACATAGCGGTCGAGCAGTTGCAGGCATTCGTCGCTGTTCAGCGGTTTACTACAGCCCGTTGCCGCGCCGAGTAACGTTGACACGGTGACAACGATGATTCCGTGCCGCAGCGACATCAATCAAAACAATCCTTCTTGATGGCGTCGGCAGTCTTGGCCGTGCGCACGCATTGTAGCGAGCGTTGCGTGATGCGCTTGCCGACGCAACCTTTCATCATGGCGTCGTGAACGCGTGCGCGAATTGTCTTTATCTGCTCGGGTTGCGGCGGCGCTTGGGACTTGCTGGTGGCCTCGTACTCCAGAGTCGCGACGCGGTTCGCGATTTCTTCGCACTCCTGCAGGGTTGCGGGACGACCACAACCGGCAAGCCACAGAATCACTGAAAGGATGGGGGCGATGCGGGTCATCAAGGTGGCTTGAAGATGGCCCGTCAAGCCCGTGGAGTAAAGGCCTTGGGGCCCAACGGGCGGCGGGAATGTCAAAATCTGGACGCTTGTTTAGGTCCTGATAGCATGCGATTGATGCCTCGAACCCGTGAGGTTGCCGAGCTTGGACCACCCGAGCTGCTGTTGCGCCAGGCGACTTTGGCCCGAACGTCGGATTTAAGGGCCAAGTACGCGCGTCGCGGTCTTGAGCGGGGTAGGCGGCTCGACCCGACCCTGCGCGCCATGTTGCTGCGGCAGCTGTACCTGTCGCTTTTGGAACAGCAGAAATTCGAGGAGGCACTCGAGGTCGCCGAGCAGAGTCTGAAAACCGGGGTGATGCGCGACGTCGTGCACCAAGACGCTGCGCGCGCTTGCCTAGGTTTGGGCGACATCGACCGCGCCGCAGGTCACTTGAGGTTGGCGAGCCGCGTGTCACCTGCCTCGCGACGCGCATTCCATTGTTGGACTTTGGGCAGCGTTCTTTACTTGGCACAGCGGAACGAACTAGCCATCCATGCCCTGGAACGCGCCGTGCGGTGGGGCACTTCTGACAAACCCCTGTATCGGGCGCAATTGGCGCTGGCCCGCTGCGCCGCCGGGCAAAAACCAACCAACCTCGTCGAGCTCTACGAACAATTGCAGGAAGTGCCCTGCGGCAATGGCTACGGGCAATTCGTGCTCGGCGAGCTGGCCTTTCACCTCAGCGACTTCGAAAAAGCGCGCGACCATCTGCGTGCCTTCGTCAAACGAACTTCGCAAGGCCGGGTGGCACTGACGATTGCGCTCAAAGGGGAATTGGCGCAGGCGCGAAGGTTACTGAACACGATTCGACGCAAATTGAGGAAGTGAACAGGTAGGGGGCTCGGGCAGCCTCATTCAGTTCTTCTGCTGCTTTCCGCTCGATTTGCTCAAAAGTAAAGGTCGTCCATGCAAGTTGCGAAATCATCTAGAGCTGTCTAAATTGCCTGCATGCGTCGTTTTTGGTTGGCCGCAATTCCCCTGGCAGTGGCCCTTATGAGTTCCGTCGCCTCGGCCGCGCCGGCGGATGCGTTCTCGCAAGCCCTTGAGCGCGGACCTCTGGCCGCAATGGCCGCCGCATGGGTGGGCGGTGTTCTGGTCAGTCTGACGCCATGTGTTTACCCAATGGTCGCCGTGACGGTCAGCGTGTTCGGCGCGCGGCAGGCCAAGAGCCGGGTCGAGGGTGTTCTTCTTTCATTGGCGTTTGTTGCCGGTATCGTGGCCATGTTCGTGCCACTCGGAGTGGCGGCGGGCATGACGGGAAGTCTTTTCGGTGCCGCGCTGCAAAACCGCTGGGTCATCTCCGCCATCAGTTTGCTGTTCATTGCCATGGCAGCCTCCATGTTTGGCGCATTTGAGTTCGCTCTACCCTCTTCGCTCACCAATCGACTAGCCACCATGGGGGGCATTGGGTTTCGGGGCGCGTTCGTGCTCGGGTTAGTTAGTGGGCTTGTGGCATCGCCTTGCACCGGTCCGGTGCTCACGGGAATTCTCGCCTTTATCGCCAAGACTCGCAGCATAACGCTCGGTGCGGGGTCAATGGCTGCGTTTGCCATAGGCCTTGGGTTGCCGTTCTTCTTGGTCGGCGCGTTCGCCGTGCATTTGCCGAAGAGCGGCCGCTGGATGGTCCACGTGAAATCCATTTTTGGCATCGTGCTGCTTGTGGTTGCCCTGTATTTCCTTGGCAATGCATTTCCTGGGATGCCTCTGCTTGTCCCGGGTGGAGCGTTCGGGGTCGTGTTGGCTTGCGGTGCCTGCCTGCTTGGCATTCTGTTGGGCGCCGTGCACCGGGACTTCGCATCGGCTGCGGTGGGCGGCAAAATGGGTAAAGCGCTGGGCGTGTTGCTGGTTGCGTTCGGTGGCTTCGCGGGCGTCTCAATATTGACGCGACCGGCGGGCGCTATTGAGTGGGAGCACGAAACGTTCACGAACGCACAATTGCGTGCTTATCAAGAGAAGCGTCCGCTACTGGTTGACTTCGGCGCTGCCTGGTGTGGCGCGTGCAAAGAGTTGGACAAGCTTACGTTCTCGCAACCAAGCGTCAAGAAAGAGGCAGCCCGTTTCGTGGCGGTGAAAATTGACGCAACACATGACGAGGAACCTGTCGTAGCTGCTACCATCCGAAAGCTGAACGTAGTCGGCCTACCAACGGTCATCCTCTTCGATTCGCAGGGCGCAGAAGCCAAGCGCTTCACGGACTTCGTCACGGCGGACGTCATGTCCGAGGCGCTTCGAGCGGTGCATTGATGGGGACAACTTTGGCCGCCGTTGAATACCCGCTCAGCAAGCGTGAGCCTTAGCCCCTAGGGTTCAAAATCCGGAGGATTCGCCTGCCAAACCCTGAACCTGCACGGGTAAGTTACTATCACTCTTGCCGTCACTGGCTGCATTGGCACCCCAACACCACAGCGTGCCATCCGAGCGAATCGCACAACTTCGATTCACTCCAACGCTGATCGCGACTGCGTCGTCGATGCCCACCACGCTGCCGGAGTCGATTTCCGCCTGGGTGGCATTGAAATCCCAACCCTTGACATCCAAAGATTGAGTTGGACACCCAACTAGGATTCCCCCAGCAAGTGATTGAGTGATCGCTCATCAGCGCGCAGTCGTGCGCATAGCCCGCCGACACTTTGATGGCTGGCCCCGCATAGGGGTGCCACGTAGCGTCACCCGGAGTCGGCATGCTGTAGTAAGGACCGTAGCCCGTACCGAAGGTTGTGTCGCCCCAGCAATTGAAGGTGCCGTTCTGAAACACGCCGCACGTATGCGAATACCCGATGCTGACATCGACCACGCTTTGTAGTCCGTCATCAACCGGCGTTGCGGAGTTGGCGTGGGCCTCATAGTTTAGTTCACCCCAGCAGCTCACGGTCCCGTCGCTGAGCACGGCACAGGTGTGGTTGTAGCCTGCCGACAAGCTGACCGCGTCAGTCAGGCCCACTACAGGTACCGGAGCATTCGTCGCCAAGGTATTAGTCTCCCCATGGCCAAGCTGGCCGTACGTGTTACACCCCCAGCAACTCACCGTGCGGTCGCGCAGTAGCACGCAGGCATGACAAGTCCCCGTGGTGACCGCGACAGCTGATTGAACCGCCCCTAGGTCCTGGGATTGATTGTTCGTGCCCCAGCATTGGACGGTGCCGTCCGATTTCACAGCGCAAGCACGGTCGATCGCCCCGATCGACACGCCGATGGCTGACGACATGCCAGACACCATGCCTGGAACGAGCGTAAGCGACTTGCCCAGACCACCGGCGGAGGGACCCCAGCACCACACGGAACCATCACCGCGCACGGCACAGGTGGCGCCGCCAGCCACTGAAACGTTGACGATTGCCAACGGCGCGTTTCCACCGGTTGCGAGCAAACCGCCCGTCCCTGCCCAGTACGCGCCGCCAGTGGGGTTGGTTTGCGCAAGTGTGCCTCCTGTGGCTGCGCTGATTTCAACGTGCGCGCCTCCTGTGGCTGCGCTGGTTTGAACGTACGCACCACCAATCGGCACCACGGAATGTCCGCCAGTTGACCCTGGTGTACCTCCAGATGTACTCGCCGCTCCGCCTGTGCCCGCGACCGCACCACCGAACGCGCTTGGCACTGCGGATGTGGACGCGCTGCCGAATGCATCAATACCAGTTCTTCCTCCACAGCTTAACGGCAAGCAGCCAACCAACACCCAGGTCTGCAAAGTTTTGATGCGTGTCAGCGCCAGAACTACCCTGAACCTCATCGCCGCTGCCAAACTAGCACATCGTGCCACTTCTTGCGCGGTCAGGCCGCGGCGCACGAGCTGCACGCATTGCACCAGCACCCACTATGCGCTCGGCCTGGGGGGTTGCGAGTCACGCTGCCATGGCAGGTTGCATAATTGGCCCTTGATTAGCCGAAAAGGTTTGGTCGCCCGGGCCGCCGCCGAGATCATCACCTCAAGAGCGAGCCGATGACGGAGTGCCACCGGTCGCCCATGAAGATGTAGGCGGCCTGAGTGGGGTGAATTCCGTCAGGGCTGAGCATGGAGGAGGTAAATCCCGTATTCATGTCGGCAAGTACGATGTGCTTGCCGGCATCGGCTCGTGTCTGTACCAATCCGGGGATGGCATTGTTGTAGGTGTTGACCCAGGCGTTGCCGGAGCTGCTCGCAAGCGGTGTTATCTTAGCAACGACCAGCAGGGTGTCTGGCGCAGCCGCGATGATCTTGTCCAGCAACGCCGCAAGTCGGTTTGACATTTCCGACTGCCCAGACGATGCGTTGGCGTCATTCGTGCCAATATGTAGCAAAATGATGTGAGGTATGCCGCCGCTGCCGGTGTCGAAGGCTGGGCTTGGGACAAGCGCGGCAATGCCGGCGGTCGAGCCGCTGGAGGAGTTCGCAGTCGAGATTGTCCACCCGCTGTGCCCTTCGTGCCTCCTGGGGAACGCCGCGCCAGGACGTTCCGCCTGCTTGCGCGCTGCCCCCGGTGGATGCTGAAGTGAGCCCACCGACAGCACTGGCGCCCCCTGTCGAAGCTTTGCCGCCCGTTGCCGGCGCTTGGCCGCCTGTGCCAGGCAAGCCACCAGTATTTTCAACGGCTGTGGAGCCTCCCGTAAGCCCCGACTACTTAGGGAGCAGCGTTCCGATGACTGAGTACCAATGGTCGGCCATGAACTTGTAACCGGTCGAATTTGGGTGAATGTTGTCCGAGCCCAGCATCGTCGATGGTGTAAAGCCAGTGAACATGTCCACAATAGCGATGTGTTTTCCGGCAGTGGCGCGCTGCTGCACAAGTCCTGGGATCGCCTGGTTGTAGGCCTTGATGACGTCGTTGGTACCGTACCCAAGCGGGATGATCTGGGCCACCACTATGTAGGCATCGGGCGCGTTGGTGATGATCTTGTCAAGGAGCCCCGACAGGTCGGTGGTCATCTGCGTGGCGGTGAAGCTGCCTGAATCATTCGTGCCGATGTGCAACAAGATGATGTTCGGGATGCCGCCGCTGCCGCTGTTGAAAGCGGGGCTGGGGATAACCGTTGCGATTCCGGCGTTGCCGCCGCTGTATGGAGTGACCTCCGAGATGCCCCAGCCGCTATGGCCTTCGTTCTTCTGTGGGAATGTCTGGCCCGAGACGGTGGTCGGACCATTCGTGAGCGATCCGGTGAACGTGATTTTTTGCGCTGCGGCTACTGCCGACGCAAACAGCGGGCCGCGATACCCGCCATTGCCTTCATCATTCACACCGTAGGTAATCGAATCGCCGAACGGCATGATCTTGCAGGGACTGGACGGACATGGCTGATATCCCGTGCCGCCGCCAGTTGCAGCGCCGCCGGCTGCGGGCGCGCCACCGGTTGCCGACTTGCCGCCAGCGCCAACGCCTCCAGTTCCAGCGCCACCAATTTGTCGCGTGCCGCCGGTCGCAGGTGCTCCGCCGGTTGCAGTTCGCCCACCCGTTGCGACGCTTCCGCCAGCTGCCGCGCTGCCTCCTGTGCTTGAACCACCGTTGCCAGGGTTGCCTGCCGTCGCAGTCGCCCCGCCTGCCGCATTTCGACCTCCCGTCGCGACGTTGCCGCCGGTTGCAGCGCTGCCACCTGTGCGCGGAGCGCCACCGGATGAAACAGCAGCACCACCGGTTGCGGCGGTTCCACCCGTCGCAACACGTCCGCCGGTTGCGACGCTACTGTTGCCTCCAGTTTCCGCCCAACCCCCGGTTGCCTGCGCAGGAGCCCCTCCACCTGGCAAGTTACCACCCGTGGACAAGCCTCCCGCGAGGGACGATTGACCACCTACCGTGGGCAAAGCGCCGCCGACGCCGTTCGCTGGCTGCCCAGAATCCTGCGCGCCGGAGCATCCGCATATAAGGCCGATCGTTGCCGAGACGAGTTGAATCCATTTCATAGGCGGGCGCTCCTTGAGTCTGTCATAACCCCGTTTGCCTTGGAGTGCACATCTGGAAATCTTTCGATATTTCTCTTTGGTGCAACCGCGTCCCGAAATCGCAATTTGTACTTCATCCCGCTTGCGATGCCCCTGCTGCGCTTGGCAAGCGCTGTGCACTCGGGCTTGCGCAGCAGCGCCAGTCCGCGGCCAGGTCACCTCGGCGTGGGAGTCATCACGACGGCATTGAGCGTCTGGACATGCATACCGGCTGGGTACCCGTAGGATTGGCTGGTGGTGGGAAGCGTGGTTTCGGGGCTGCCCCAGCCCCAGACCCAAAGTCCGAACGGCGCGCCGCTACTGATTGAGTGGTAGCCGCTGCTGCAGCTCCCGATATTTTGGAAGTCGTGTCGCGTGAGATCCACGCGAGTCCACTCGTAGTCGCCGAGGGCTTGCCAGCCGCTGACCGGGCCGCTGCAGTCGAGTGTGACATCAGCGAACGTACCCGATGCCGCGGCGCGGACGAGGACCAAGTTGGTTTCGGGATAGTTTGGGTCGGCGTAAAAGTGATATTCGGTTTGATACTGTTCGGGCGGCACGCCGAGCACCATTTCCGGATCGCCGTAGCCTGGAGTGGACAGCACGTTAGAGCCGGTCATCTCGCTGATGAGCAGGAATGGGTGCCCGCTATCCTGGCTCTGGACGAAAAAAGGATCGGCGCGACTGAAGGTGACGTTCTGTCCGGCGTTGAGGACGCTCGGCGCACTCGGCACCTGGGTCGAGTACGTGAACGAACTCCCATCGACCAAGCCGATCATGCGCCATATTGCAGCGTCGCCACTCAGGCGCGGACGATACATGACGGCCGCGTACCTGTAGCCGACGGCGCTGATCGGCGGCAGCATCTGCTCGGCATGATCGCAGTACTGGGCACCCGACGGCGCCTCCATGCATCCCTGTCCGGCCATGACTCCGATGGGCTTATCGGCTTGGATGACACTCCCGGTCAAATCAGCATCTTGGGTGAATTGGGCTTGCTCGCCCTGATTGAGCCTGAAACTGTAAAGAGCGCCCGCGGCCCCTGCGGGGAGCGCGCCACCGCCGGCGATGCGCACGTTGGGGATCAACGTGACGCTAGTGTTGTCCTGAGCAGCAACGATGTTGAGCGACGGCGGGGCGACGTCGCTCGGCGCCGCGGTCACGGCCAGATAGTTCGTGCCCCAGGTACTCGTTGGCAGTAGTAGCGAGGAGCCAGGCAGGAGGCTGTTCTGGCCGTACGGGTTCATCTCGTAGGCGCTTACGGGAACGTCCGTGGTGATGTGAAACGAGTGCCCGACGCCCGTGGCCTGAAAGATTTCCGAGCCCGTGGGAACCGCGGACGGTACGGGGCACGTCGGACTGCCCGCGCTCGAGCCGCTCAAGAATAAAATCGCGGCTTGTCCCGGCGGCAGCCCCGCGCCTACGTCATAGGGGGCGTAGAAAATGGCGACGCCGGTGCCGGAGGGCACGCGTACGAAATTGCTGACTGGTAGATCTTGGCTGTCGTAGCTAACTGCAATGTGAGCGGGGGCTGCCGAAGCGTTGGCTATGAACACGGCGAAGCACGCGTCGTCAACCAGGCGATCCATGTTCGTTGCGTAGAACTCGCAACCGGCGCTGCTCTTTTGACTCGCCGCGACCGAGCAGGCGCTGGCGCAGGCGTTCGAAGCAGAATCGCAGAGTTGGTCCGTTGCGCAGGCGGCGAGCACCCGATCGCTGCAGTCGACGATGGATCGCCGATCGGACGAACAAGTGGCGGCGCATGAGCCGCCAGTGGCTTGCACACCACCGGTTGCTGCTCCACCGGTTGGCACCGCTCCCCCGGTAGTTGGTAGGCCACCGCCGCTTGCTGCTGTTGTGCCACCAGTGCTAGCGTTACCGCCAGTAACGCTGCTGCCAGCACTGGCCCACGTCCCACCGATGCTAGCGGCGCCCCCGCTGGCCGTCATTCCGCCCGAAGCGCAGGAATTGGTCCCGTTGCCAGCAACGCCTCTGCCAACGCAGGTGTTGCTCGATGGTGTGCCGCTGCACGACGCCAGCAGCAAGACTAGGACACGGCTAGACGGGACACGGCGCAACACGGTCATAGACAACCATCCTTCTGAGAGCCAAACGATCCGACATTTTACGCCATTCCCCGGAGTGGCGCGCACGGTCGATATTCAACTGGTTTTTCTCACGGAAGCGGTTAGCCCATCTGGTACCAATACGTGAGCGAGCCAAAGTTGGCCGTATACCCGACGTGGACACTACTTCTCTATGATTTCAATTAGATACCCCATATCCAAAGCTAGATACCCTCCATTTCTACTACATAACTTGTATTCCAATATTATTACCCTCCATATAAGCCATATCCTTCTGAGGAATTATACTGATTCATAGAGTATACGCTTCTAGTCCTTAGAAGAAGAAGTCAGCCATCCAGGGTGCTATGCGTCGTTATAGGTTGCTTAGCTACAGAAGAGTCTTGACAGCTATAGTATAGAGGGGATTCATCTCGTGGAGTGAAGCTCAGAGGCAAAAATGGCAAATCTGGGGACAGCGGGCAAACTACGGCGTGTGTTCGAGTTTCTGGTTGGGTTGCGCGATGAGCGCGTTCTCGCAGCGCTCGGCACTCGGGGGTTTGGCGAGCCGCAGCGCGCCCAAGGCTGGAAACTCCTGACGGACCTTGGCCTTACGCGCGGTCCATCGCTGCCCGCGCCACGGGCGAACCAAGCCGAGCCCGCGCTCACGGCCTGGCGTTACGAATGGCTGCGCATCGTTCGCGCCAGCCTCGAGCATGATTTTCCGACAGTGTACGCGCAATTGTTGGGCGGGCTCAGTAAGCCGGGTCACGCAACGCTCGGTGTCGTGCTCACTTTCTTGGCTCGCTTTGATCGGCTGCAGCTTGCGACCGACGCTTTAAGTCGTGCGGCGCTTGCCAAGTTGCGGGCGCGCGGGCTGACGAACGAACGAATCGAAGCAGCGCGCCGGCTTGTCGCAGCCATCAGCCAACCCGCGGCACCCGCGCCAGACACGGGCAAGGCTGACAAGCGCCGCGCCGAGATCCGTAAAGCCGAAGCCGCGCTATGGGCCTATTACGTCGAATGGAGTCAGATTGCGCGGGCGGTCATAAAAGACGAGCGGCTACTCAAGCGGCTCGGTTACCGCGGCGCGCAGCTCGACGACGCGAGCGAACCCGAGCCCGCGCAAGTGGGCGAACTCGCCGTTGCCGTGCCGTCACGACCCAAGAAACGAACCGCCCCGGCGCGGCCCCGCAAACGAGCCGCGAAACGTAGCGGCACTGCCGGATCTCGACGCAACCCCTAGCGCCCCTAGACCAATTAACGCAACGACAATTGCGAAACGCCGCGTTACCTCGGCGAACCGCTCGAGCCCCGCGCCGCTCACCCGCACGACACACTGTTGGCGTCGCGACTACGCAGTCAAGTTCCCCCGTTGCGAGGTGTTTGGCCCCAACGCGAAATCACAAATCGCCAAAATTTCTACCCATTGGGCCACTTGACATGCAGGCATTTGATTGCATGTCTAGATTAGGCAAGTGATTCATTGCCTGTGCAAGGCCACTGCAGGTGACGGACAACGACAGGGTGTTCAAAGCACTCGCCGATGCGAGCCGACGTAGCTTGATCGATCGGTTGCACGAGCGCAGCGGACAGACGCTCACGGAACTATGCGAAGGACTCGATATGACACGCCAAGCCGTCACGCAGCATCTCGCCGTTTTGCAGGGCGCCAATCTGGTGTCCGTCCAGTGGCGGGGCCGAGAGAAGCTCCATTACTTCAATCCCGTACCATTGCAGGACATCTACGAGCGCTGGATCCGAAGGTTCGAACGGCAGCGTCTGTCGGCGCTGCTCGCATTCAAACGAAGGCTAGAGGAAGAGAGCGAAAAATGAGCGATCAAACATTCGTTTACGTCACATACATTGCAACGACGCCAGATAAGGTCTGGCAAGCACTCGTTGATGGTGAACTCACGCGACAGTATTGGAAGCACGAAAATGTGTCCGACTTCAAGCCAGGGTCGCGTTGGGAGCACGTAGCCGACGATGGCAAACGGACCGTCAAACTCGTAGGCAAGGTGCTCGAGAGTGTGCCAAACCAGCGGCTCGTCCTGACGTGGGGCGACGTGGCGGACGAGGCGGACAGCTCGAAACATTCGCGCGTTACCATGTTAATCGAGCCCGTCGATAATATGGTGCGGCTCACCGTCACCCACGAAGAGCTCAAGCCTGGCTCTGAGATGTTGCGCAAGATCAGCAATGGCTGGCCTCGAGTGCTGTCCAGTTTGAAATCCTTCCTCGAAACGGGAAAACCCCTCAATCCCTGGGCCTAAGGCGCCACCAATTCGAATACCGAGACGTAGAACATGACCAACGCAAAGACAATAACCCAGCAATTCTATGAAGCGGTTTTAGACCCTAACCTACAATATCAACACCCAACGAAGGGACAGATGACATGCCCGATATTTTGCACCGCGTAGGAATCAACGCCAAACCCGAACGAGTTTTCGCTGCGCTCGCAACACTCGAGGGAGTGAAAGGCTGGTGGGTCACTACCGCCACCGGCAACGCCGCGCAGGGCGGCACCATTGATTTCGGATTTTGTAACATGCAAGTCACTGACGCAAAACCGGGTGCCCGCGTGCACTGGCGCTGCACGGGCGGGCCCAATGAGTGGCTGGGCACCGAGGTCGTGTTTGAGCTCAAGTGGGAACGCGAGCAAACCTTCGTGCTTTTCAAGCATGCGGGCTGGCGGGAGCCCGTGGAGTTCATGCACCACTGCAGCACGAAGTGGGCAACGTTCTTGCTGAGCTTGAGAGAGTGGGTGGAAACCGGCGCTGGTCGCCCAGCTCCCCACGATTTGAAGATCCATGTCGGGGACTGAGGATAGCTGTTCCCGGCATTCGGTCCTGCGTGAGCGCCTCGAACACCTTCACGAGCAGGTGTGGGAAAACCGAATACAGTCCCGTTAGGATTGGGCGTAGTCAGTGCTCGGCCCACCGCTCCACCCCGTCAACGTTAACCAACCCAACCCAGGGCCGTCTATAATGGGGTGTCATGGGTCAATTGACTGCGGCCCGTCTGCGTTTTTGCGACGCCGCGATGTGTCTGGCAATTAGCGGCTGTGTTCGTATTGGCTATGACACGCTGGACAACAACCCTCAGGGGGTCTCGACTGGTGGGGCGTCAGGTGCTGGCGGCAGCGCGACGGGATCATCGTCAATTGGTGGCTACGCACCAAGTGGCGGTGTCTCCAATGCAACCGGTGGTAGCTCCGTGCGTGGCAGCGGTGGGTTGGCGAGCGGCGGCGCAAGCGCAGGCAATGCGGGCGCAAGTGGGGGTTCGTCGGCAATTGCCGCTGGCGGCAGCAGCGCAGCGGGTGCCGGCGGAACGACGGCACTTGCCACAGGGGGCAGCAGCATAGCGAGTTTGGGCGGAACGATGGCACTTGCCACAGGGGGCCGCAGCGCCGTCGCAATTGGCGGTGGCGGAGCATCGGCTGCAGGCGGCAGCAGCGCAGCGGGTGCTGGCGGAACCACGGCATTGGCTACGGGCGGTCGCAGCGCCGTCGCAGTTGGCGGTGGTGGAGCATCGGCTGCGGGCGGCAGCAGCGCAGTGGGTTCTGGCGGAACCACGGCATTGGCTACGGGCGGTCGCAGCGCCGTCGCAGTTGGCGGTGGCGGAGCACTTGGTACAGGCGGTAGCAGCGCTGGTGCAGTTGGCGGTGGTGGAACTTCCGCCGTGGGGGGCAATGGCGGCAGCGGTGGAACGAGTGGCACCGCCGGCACTGCCGGGACAACGACGCGGACAACTTGCGACTGGAGTTCCGGACCCCCCCAATTCGGCACGGCACAGTCGCTTGGCGCGCCGAATACAGCGGCTTCTGAAATCGACCCGGTGCTGTCTCACGACGGCCTTACGCTCTATTTCGTCTCGTATCGCGACAGCACGAAGGGCAACGACATCTACTATGCGACCCGTGCGGATGTGACGGCCAGTTTCGGCGCTGGAAGTTTGCTTTCAGCGGCGAGCAGCACGTCGAATGACACCCACCTCTTCGTCTCCGTGAACGGTCTGGAGGCGTTCTTGGCTAGCGATCGCAGTGGGACAATAGGGGGCGCGGACATATTCAGGGCCACGCGCTCGACGACGACTGACGTCTGGGGGACATTCACTTCGGTACCCAATATAAACTCAACTGGAGGGGAATTCGATCCTCACTTGGAGTCAAATGGCCTCACATTGTGGTTTGATCCGGTAGGTCGCGCCGAGGGGCTTGGTCAGCAAGATTTGTTCTATGCAGTGCGCAACGACCTTAGTTCCCCGTTCGGAACGCCAATTGCCGCAAACGATCTCAATTCGACGGGCAACGATTGGAACGTTTCGTTGACCGATGACTCTCGCGTTATTGTGTTTCAATCCGACCGAAGTTCGCCCCAACACGTCTACTTCGCGTTTCGATCGAGTCCATCAACGGCATTCACGGCCCCATCGATCATTACCGCGCTCGACTCGTACATGACTACCCTCAGTGACCCATTTGTCGCCCCCGACGGTTGCGCCATATACTTTGCCTCGCAGCTATCCGGTGGTGCGGGTCTTGCGGACTTGTATGTGGTGAAGGCAACGCCGTAGCAACAGAGCAGCCGGCGCGACCCTGCGAGTCACGCCCTGAATTTGGCGCCTTCGAATATTGACACAAGACGAGGTGCTGCCGTTGCAGCCGCAAACCCGGGCATACAGGCGCAGGGTGCTCACAGGCAGATATCGTTGCCCACACTATCGGACGCATTCGTCCACAGCTCGTAATAGGAGTTTCGTCTTACCAACCACCCGTACCACATTCCCCAGCCTGATGTGACAGGGACGACGGCCCCCCCAGTAATGTCCAGCCAGGCGAGGATTTTGTTGGTGCCGCAACCGGTGTCCATGCAGTTCGTCTCGATGCAAATCGCGCTATTGCCGATTAGCGAGTTGAAACAGGCTGAACTGCAGTTGAAACTCGGGATCTGCGCCGCGATGGCAATGTGTACGCCTTCGAGATTCGAGGCGTACACGGTGCTCGTGCGGACCTCAGGCACGTTGTACGCAGTTACGGTGCCGCTTCCCCAGATGTAAGACGCGCGCGCCAGTTCAAGGCTCTGTCCGTTGTGCACCACCGTACCCGTTACCGTTACCGGGGTACCATCGGCTTTCGTGACTTGAGCCGTAGCCGACCGGGTTAGCATCCCCGCGTTGAGAACAGGGCTCCCGGTGAGGTCGGCGGCACTATCGACGACAAGGCTTGCGGCAGGCCCCGCTTCTTGCACGAAGATCACTTGCTTCGACGACTCTGTCCCAAAACCCGTTGCTCTGACGCCGGTACTGATGGTCACAAGGTAGTCGTCGTACGAACCCGCGCGAATGTCCTTTATCGTCGTGGACATCGGGGTCACGGTCCAAGACCAGCTCGCGTCAGGACCGGTGTGTGACGTCGAGTCAGTGGCGTGCACGATGAGTGTCTGAACGCCCGCACCCAATTGGCTCAGGGACAACCCGGAAGTGCAATCCGTAAATGTGGTGGCGGCGTTGAGCTTGCATTGATAGCTACTCGCCGCGCCCGCGGGGTTCGATGCGAACCCAAAAGTGGCAGTGGTAAGGTTGGTCGATGCCCCGTTTGCCACGGTGGTCGTGACGAAGACAACACTTGGGCCAACGATTGCCGACGTGCCACCAGTGGCAGGTGCCCCACCGGTCGGAGGTGCTCCGCCAGTGGGCTTTGCGCCGCCAGTTGCGGGTGCGCCGCCAGTTGCGGGTACGCCGCCGGCCGAAGGCGCACCGCCGGTAGGCTTTGAGCCGCCGATTGCGGTCGCACCGCCCGTCGCATTGGTGCCACCTTTTGCTGACGACCCGCCGAGGCCCGTGTTGGCCCCGCCGGTCGTGACGCCGCCTCCGGTAGCGCTACTTGCACCGGCGTTCGTATCGCCGCCCGTTGAGCGAGTGCTGGTCGTCGTTGCGCCGCCCGACGACCCTGTTCTGCCGCCCGTTGTGCCACTTCCGCCCGCGTTCGGACTGCCACCGCTCGCGACCGTTGCGCCGCCTTGAGTGGCACCACTCTGGCTCGTGTTTCCGGCCGAAGCAGTAGTACCGCCGAGCGCAGTGCCACCAGCAGCCGACGTGCTGCCGCCCGCCTCACTGCCACTAGCCGATGTGCCGCCGGCCTGCGTGCCGCCGCCCGACGCGGTGCTGCCGGCCTGCGTGCCTCCGGCGGCACTGCCAGCAACCGCATTCGTGCCCGAACCTGCGCTGTGAGTTCCGCCGACGGCAGAATGCCCTCCCGTGGACGAACCTCCGCCTACCGATTCGACCAAATGCCCCTCGGGATTGTCCAGGATCGCATTGCAGCCGATAAGCGTGCCTGTGACTGCAAGCACGCAACGGGCGCGGGTTTGCGCTGTCGCGAGGAATCGCTGTGTCCTGAATCCGAACATGGTTGGTTTTCGTTGCATTACGCCGCTCCCTCGAATCGTCCTTTTTTGCGCGACACGCTTACCACTGACCCTTGAACACAAGACTGCCGGGGCCTACCCCAATTTGGGCGGTTCGCGTCGATTCGGCTTTGGGACTGCTAAGCCAGAGTGTCGTGCCGGCGGCGATTCCGACGGCGCCGACGATGAATCCTACCGTTGATACGTTCCCCCACGTCCGCGCTCCCGATCGCAAATCGACGCCTTGCATGTCCGCGCAACTCGAACCGACGCAATGCTCGTTCGCTTGATTGTGCTTCGACATCGACACGAGCCCGGCGACGCTTCCGAGCGCCACGCCCGCTACGCCGACGCCACCGACCACCAGTGCCAGCGTGCGCCGCGATTGCGGTGGCGATTCGCTCGCCCTGCCTGCACTCGGCGGCCGTGGTGCCTCGGACTGGGGAGCGACCGAGGGTTGAGCTTCGAGTACCGGCACGTCAACTTTCACCAACTCGCCTTTGCCCTTGACCACGATCTTGGTTTGCCAACTCTTGCGCCCAGGCATGCTGGCCGTCACCGTGTGCTCCCCTGGATCGGCCGGGATCGGCACGCCAAACTGGGCCTGCCCGACGGTAGTGCCATCGCGTGCAATGACTACCCCCGCATTCTTTTCTGCGGTCACCGCGTTGATGACGATCTTGGGCAGAACCGGCGCCAGGGCGTTGGCGCGCGAGCGTGCCTCGGCTTCTCTTTCCGTGTTAGAGGTACGCTTTGCAGCGGCTGCCGCACTGAGGAACGTGCTCCACGCCGAAGTGATGCGACCCGTCTTCTCGTAACAATCCGCCAGATTCAAGAGCGTGCCGCTGTGGGCGACAATCCGCGCGCTCTCTTCCAATTTTGGACAAGCTTCGACGTAATTGCCCTGTGCCATGAATTGGCGCCCCTGATCGAAGAGCGCCTGGGCCGCTGCCGTGTCAACGGGCGCGTCCGCCGCAGCAGAGATAGTCGGGAGCGTTGCCAGGGAGAAGCAGACGAGAAGGGCGGATACCAGTTGCCGAATGCGTACGGGATTTGTCATTGCACTCACTGCATGTCGTCGTAAACGCCGGTCTTGACCGCGGCGTGCGTAGTTGGTTTAGAGGGTGGAGTCACGTTCGAGGTTTTCGGGTCCTTCGAGGAATCGGCAGCCGCCGGCTTGGGTTCGGCAGGCTGCACCGTGGAGCGTTTGTCATTCGGTTCGGACGGGACCCACGTTGTCTTGTCCCGGGCTGGCACCGCCAACCGCTTCTCAGGCCCCTTGGTGCCCGCAGCTATCGGCGCAGTACTCGGCACTGTCAATCCTGAAACGCTAGGCGTCGGTTCCACCGACGCCACAACCTGAGCGCTGGCAACGACAGGAATGTCCGGCGCCGTCGAGACCGGCGTCGAGCCCGCGGCAAGCGCGGAGGCCATGGACGCTGGCGCGGCAGTGACAGCGCGGCGCGAAGCGGACGAACGCCACCAGGCGAAACCCAGTACTACCATAGCCGCACATAGAAGAGCGACGAGCATTGTCACTACGACCCGAGTTCCTGTTCGAGTGCTGGGACTCGCCGTGTGCCCCCACGAAACGTCCGTCCCCGCGGCGGGCGCCGGGCTCGGTGCCTCAGCGGGTGTCAATGACAACGACTTTGCCGACCGCCCTGAACCAGAAAGCACGCCTTGGATCCGCTCCACGGACGACCGAGCGCGCGCTGGCGCGAATGGACCCAGCGCGAGTGCCAACTCGGCTACGTCTTGAAATCGGTTCTCGCGATCCTTCTCCAAGCACTTACCGATGACCTGCTCCAGACCAGCGGGGATCTCGGGCCGCACCGCTCGAATCGAAGGAGTACGGCTGCCCACAATCGTCAGACACAGTTCGGTGAGCACATCCCCTTTGAACGGAACCTGACCAGCCAACAGTTCGTAGAGAATCACGCCCAGCGACCAAATGTCGGTGCGTTGATCGACGTCTCGCGACGACTTCAGCTGCTCCGGCGACATGTAGAACGGCGAGCCCATGATGGATGCAGTTCTCGTCATTGCCATGTCGGACCCCGACATCTGAGCATTATTTGTCTTCGAGATCCCAAAATCCAGTACCTTGATGGAAAGCGTCCCATCAGGACGCCGAATACAGTACAGGTTAGCGGGCTTGAGATCGCGATGAACGATGCCAAGCCCATGCGCTTCCGCAATGGCCTCACACGCTTGCAAGAGGAACTCGACCGCCTGTTCCAGCGGGAGCGCGCCGCGCTGCTGCAGCCATGTGCTAAGATCGCGGCCTTCGAGGTACTCCATCACCATGTACGGCGCGCCGTTTTCCAGTGAACCCACGTCAATGACGCGCGCCACGTGCTCGCTCTTGATCTTGACGGCCGCTCGGGCTTCACGCGCGAACCGGCCCATGACCTCCGGGACGCCGAGCACCTCCGGGAGCAGAAACTTTATGGCCACGCGCTCGTCGAGATGCACGTGATGTGCAGCGACCACCACGCCCATTCCCCCCACGCCGAGAACCTTTTCGATCCGATACTTGCCGGCGAGAATGTCACCCTCTCGTACTGTGCCGGTCGGACGAGATTCAGTCTGCATAGCCCGGGAATTTTCCCCTAGACAAAAGGCGCACTTTACCAGCCACTAATATTTGGCTCGACGCCGCTCACTGTCAAGGACTTCCGCGCAACGTGAGCATTTTCGCGATCCTTACAGCCGTGCAGGCGAACTGCCAGGTCGTTCTTGCCGGCTTCTAGACGCCGCGAGCCGGTGTGTGCGGCTTACACTGATGTTACATCGGCACGGAATCACCTCTTTGCCACCAGTCCACCCCGCCCCAGCTGCAGTTCAGGTTGGCCCAACTGGCGAGGGCGCGAGGCTCCGAAGTTAGTGAGGGTCGCTTTGACTTGTGCGTGTTGCAGGCAACACCGTAATCAGCGAACTCGCGCAGTGATGGGAATGCTGAAGGTCAGAGCCTTTTCTTGCGGACCGAAATCCGTGGAACGCGCTAGTTGCTGCAAGCACCCGCCGAGCGGCGTTGCCGCGATGGAATCAGGCCGAACCGCAGCGGACAGAACCTTGCCTTGTGCGTCTATGCTAAAGCGAACCGATACGTCGGGCGAACCGCCTGCGACTGGGGCATTGGATTGGAAGCAGTTTTGGATGGCGGATTGTCGTTTGGCAAATGTCTTTGATAGAGCGCTGAGGGCATCGTGCGGCTTGGCGTCGGCGCGGATTGCCTTGTTGCTTGTGCCCACGCTGGAAGCTGACGGCGCCGCAGATTCAGCATTCACGCTCGCGGAATTCGTTGGAGCGGGGACCGCGTGTTGAGCTTCGTTCGTGTCGGCACTGGACTCGACGACCAAGTAGCGGGGCTCCGTGGTAGGCGTCCGCGCACGCATGGACATCGAGACAGCGGCAGCGACTCCCGCCGCGAGTAGCCCGGCTGCGAGCACAGTGACAACGAGACGGCGGCTCGAATGCCCTGCGGAGCGCTCGCTGGATTTACCCGCGGGCACTGCGGCTTGCGTGAGCACCTCCGCGGCTGCCGTCTGCTCTCCCGAGGGACTGCGACGGCCGAACTTCGGCAACTGAACGGTGGGCGGCATGCTCGACCGTTGGGGGACCATTGAGTACCCGATGGTCGTGCGCCAGGCATCGTCCAATTCCTCCAGTGAATGAAGACGGAGGGCCTCCGCAAGATCTCCCGTGAAGTCAGTGCGAATCATCGCCCTCGTTTCCGCGGCAATTTCCGCTTCCGCTCGCACTAACAACGCTCGCAACGCCGCTGCAAAGTCCTGAGCCGACGCGTAGCGGCCGTTCGCGTCTTTGGCCATGGCTTTTGCGACAACGTTGTCGAGCCCACGCGGCGTGTCCGAACGCGAACGACTGATTGGCGGAGGCACAACCCCAACGACGCGGTGAATGACTTCAGCGGCATCCTCCGCACTAAATGGGTTGCTCCCGCACAGCAGCTGATAGAGCACGACGCCGCATGCGTAGATGTCCGTTGACGGGCTTGCATCCTCGGTAGCCAACAATTCTGGGGCGGCATAGGAAAGCTTGCCCCTGAATATTGTGTCCACCGTGCCCTGTCGCGACGTCTGATCGCCTTGCATCCGCGCAATGCCAAAATCCGCGAGTCGAATATTGCCATCGACATCAATGAGGATATTCCCTGGAGATATGTCGTGGTGGACGACGGCGGCCCGTGTCCCATCAGAGCGCGTGAATGTATGGGCGTACTGCAATGCGGTGAGTACATTCAGCATGATGTGAATGCAGGATTGCCAGGGCAATTGGCGCCCCTTCTGAATGACGTACTTCAGCCATTGGCCCAGGTGGTAGCCGTGCACGTATTCAAGAACCATCAGGTACGCGCCTTCGAGCTTGCCGAAATCGATGACATTGACGATGCCCGGGTGCTGTAGATTCGATAGAATCTGCGCCTCGCGGATGAATTGCGTGCGGTCCTCGGCCGAGTCGCTCAAATGAGACAAGATGCATTTGACGACCACGGGCTTGGCGAACCCGGCGGCGCCTTCCACGCGCGCCAAGTAGACGGCGCCCATGCCGCCCTGTGCCAACAGCTGTACAATTCGGTAACGACCGAGGACTAGGCGTCTTATCATCTTGTCGCCGGTCTTAGTCATGTGCCCTCGTGGCGCGACGCAGGTAGTAGTGTACACCGCGCGTCGGGTTCGTGAGCTTGACAACGACGGCGCGCTCGGATGCTGGAAATTGCAGCTTCTGGGTGAACCGCTGCTGCGCATCCTGATCGACGGAAACCCCCCCGATTTCGACTTGCCACCCGGGTTGCGCCACGCCTGAAATCGTCATCTCCCCTGACGCGCTTGCCGTTTGGTCTGCCGGCGTCAACAGGCTTGCGGTAGGTGCTGCATTGTCGAATTGGACCGTAACGCCCGTGTGGCGCGAGAATCGCCCTGCTGCTTCAAAGTACACGTCGTGGTGACCTTCTAAGAGCGTGCCAGAGCGAAACGTATAGCTGGGAGCAGCGCTGGTCACAGATTTGCTGCCGCCCTTGGATTCCCAATGCAGACTATAGGCAGAGGCAGACGGAGCATTTTGCCAGACAACGGTTATGCTCGGAAGTTGATTTTGGTACATCACCGTGTAGTTGTGACCATCGACGCTCAGCGTGGTCGAAGGGGGAGTTCTCGGCACGGGCCGCGTACCGGCGTCGCGTAGGACGGTCACCGTTCCGCGCGCGGCGGGCGTGCGAGCGGGGCCATCGTCAGTCAGGCAATACACGCTGTAGCTGTACCCGCCGGAACCAAAAGCAAGCGCAACGGAGCTCTTGCCGCTTGCCGACTGTGCGTGGGGTGCCGTCTTAACCAAAGCGCCCGAGCTGCATTGACCTGAGAATTGAAATCGAATCGCCGTCGGTGGACTTGGGTCGTGCACCGTGAAGGACTGCCCAGCCTCAACGATGATATCAGCGTAGGCGAGGCCGTGCCCTTCGCTCTTGCCCGCCGCCAGTCCGTCAATGTCGTCCTGGTTGGCGTTCTCGCCGGTTGCGCCTGCCCCGTCCTGCGTTTGGGCAGTTTGAACGATCGAGCCCGCATCAGGTGACGGCTTTTTTCCCCCGAGACCCGCATCCTTGCCGGATGGCTCGGTTGGTTCGACCACTGCCTGGCCAATGCCGATTACGTACGACTGGCCCGACTGAACGACGGTAACCTCGTCGTTAGTTTCGAACTGAGCTTTGCCGATGGTGACATCGAAGTACGTACCGTCGGGGCCGCGGCGAATCACCATCTGACCCCCAGCTTGAATACGCGCGAGACCCACTTCGGTGGCAAGCTCAACTTCACTGTGACCCGCTTCCAAGAGCACCTGGCCCGTTTGTACGTCTAGCCCGTGAGTTTTGCCGGTGGGACGTTTCAAAGCAAATCGAATCAGCGTGTCTTGACGTACTCGCAGCGTTCCGCCGCCCTCCAATTCCAGGAGCGCGTTTGACCCATGCGCCGTCTTCAGTGCATCGCCGACGTGGAACTTCGTGCCGATTGCTGCCTCTTTGAAGACCGCTTGGCTAACTGCCAAGGCCTGCTGCACCAGACCTTGCCTTGCGTGCAGTGTTGCCATGGCCGCGTTGAAATTGCAGGCCTTGCAACCGCAAACAATGAAGGCAAATAGGAGGGACCCAATCCAGACGAAGGCCAGGGAACGCTTCATTTACCGCCCTTCTGCAGGTCCACATTGATCACCGTGACGCCATTCTTGCTGACATCGACCGTCCGCAACTGAGGCTGGTACCCTTCAATCCAGACCTACACTTGGTACTGACCGGGCAGAACGTCCACACTGAACGCGCCTGACACATTGGCTAGCGCGTCGTACCCGAGCGGGTTGACGTGGATGTGCGCAGCAAGTCCGCGACCGTCGAATGCGCGAACCAAACCACGGATTTGACCGGAGCTATCGATTGCCGTCATCGTGACACGAAGCTGTGCGGGTGAATCGTCAGTGAGCTCGACGTCTTGTTCCCAATCGCGCATCAACGCGGCGTGCACGACCAAGTGCGCATGTCCAGCAGAAAGTTCGTTCTTGTCGAATGTCGCGCCGCTCTCGAAATCGAGCACGGAGGAGCCTGCGCTGGTCGTCAACGTGACGGTGGCGTCACTCAGCGGATGGCCGGCGCCATCGAACACATCCACGGTGAGTTTCGCATGGCCCTTCATTGCTGCGTCGAGTGGCGCCGGGGCTGCAGCGGGTTCGGGCTTGCGGGCTGGCTTCGGTGTCTCCGCCACGCCGGGGCTCGCCGCAATGGGCATTGTTTGTTGCTCCCGCTGATGCCAGATTCGATAGCGAAGACCCAGCAACACGGTGAACCGCGGCTCCACGGGAATCAACGGCGAACCGGGCGTGATGTTGGGTCGCGAACTCGGAGAGACTTCGGCTAAGAACGCCGCCTGCAAGTCGCTCGAAAGCGCGCGTCGTAGACCCAAGTCGATCCGGATTGGCGACTGTGATGCTTTGGGCGCATTAGCTCCAACCAGCATGTCGCCCGTGACTTCTCCCAGTAGTTCGAACTGTTGAACAGGAACCACCACGCCGATGCCGAGCAACGCTGCGTTGAAGTCGCTAAGGCCAAGTGCCAGTCGATCCCCTGGTCGATAGCGATCGGCATTGGCGCCAACGCCTGAAGTCCGATCGATGCGATACCCTGCAAAGCCCGAGAATCGCACACCGTTTGGCGGACCCCACGACGCAATGGCTCGCAGATCGACAGCGGGGCTCTTCAGCGAATCTCCGGGGTGTTCGGAACCTGGGAACGTGGCGCCGAGATCGGCGCCTAAGTGCAGCGATTGCGTTGCGCGCCAACCATACCGGCCTACGATTGCAGTCTGTCCGATGGTCCCCGTGTCCACTCCCATTGCGTCGTTGGGGTGCCGGTCATAGCGTATGCCTTCGAGAAAGCCCAATTCGAGACCAGTGACCGGGACCCATCCCACGCCGAGGCTCCCTAGCGCTCGGTGATGCGCGCCTTCGCCATGCTGACTTTCAGTAAGCCCATAGCCCAAGTCCAACGCAGCTTTAAGCTGAGGTGCCGGTTCTGTGAGCACGGGCACGCGTTGAATTCCGGGCAATGCAAACGGGGTATCTCCTACCGTGTCCGCAGGCCCGGCGTGCACCCAGTTGGCTTGCAATGCCATCACGCAAACAGCCCCAATGCAGCAAACGTGATGTAGTCTCATTATCCTCGCAAAACGTCACTTTAACGGTTCACCCGAAGCTCGGTGTGGCTATTTCTTGCCTGCCGGTGATCTGGTTAACGAATATGAACGCCCACCGATGCCAGCATCCGACACCGACTTACAGTAACTGATCCAGCAATTTCAATGAGTTAGAGTCGAACTGCCCCCGCAATACTTGTTCAGCGTAAGCCTTGGCCCCTAAGGTTCAAAATCCGGTGGATTCGCATCCTGCGGACTTTTGTTAGCGCCGCCGCGCACGGCGGGCGCGGGGCTAGCTCCGGGCTTACTTCGATTGAGCGATCGATCTCTTGCAGGCTCAGGTTTGACGAACGTGACAAGGGGTGGCTCATTGGGTGCGCCGAGCGTTGGGTTTGTCGTTACGGCACTCACAAGCCGCTCGACGGTCCGGCGAGCATCCACGGCAAGATCCAGCCGCCGTTCGTCCATCAGCGCGATCAAGAGCCGGGCGTCGCTCAAATTGCGGTGCACTGCCTCGACCTCTTTGGCATCGGAAGCGGCAAATGTTCGATCGGTCTCCGACTCCAATATCGCCGCGCGGGCTGCCAGCCGTTGCAACGCCGGTTCCATGGCGTTTAGACGCGCCAGAAGTTTGAGTTCGGAGCGTGCTGCGCGCGCGATAGCCTCCGCGAATTTGAGGTTTTCCCCGTCGAGGCTGCCGTTGACCCGCATCTGCGCGGACGTGTCGGCTTCGTCAACCGCGTTGGTCCCCTCCACATCCAACTTGAGCGCCGTGCCCTGGGTCAAGAGAGTCTGCGCGATTGCCGTAGCGCGTTCCGCCAGGACCGTTGTGGTTGCGCCATCCGGGACCTTCAGTTCCGTCGCCAGGTCCTTGCGCAGTTGGCGCTCTTGATCTGGAAGTTTTACCATGGCCAGCTGTTGGTCGTGTAGATCGGCGAAGAACGCGTCGAAGGCCGCGTTATGCGACACGAAACGCAACCCGCGCGCGACAGGCGTCGGGTCACTGGCGTGCGAAGGCCTGTAGCACGCTGCGCAGAGAAGTGGAATCGAACAGAGCAAGGCGACGAGCATGTGACGCAGCGACATAAAAATCATCCCGCCGATCCTAGAACACAAACCCATTGGGCAAAAGACAATTTCAAGAACGCCTTATCCAGCAGGGCATTGCAGCGATGCCGCCCAGAGTTCGTCGCTACGCCCTACATTGACAATGAAAAGGGACACGGCACGCTCGCCGTTGACCCACAGCACTCCTTGTCCGGCGTTCGCACCAGGTGGGGAGACGCTGACGGCGGAACCCAGGGGTTGCAGATGCTCGTCGAGTGTTTGCACTCGGACCTGCCAGTGGCCCGTGCTCCCCTCGGACCACTGCAAGATGAATTGGCCGTGTTCGAGACCGGCTGCGACCGGCGCGATCGCATCGCCGCCCGGGCCCCCGGATGCAGTCGGCAGCTGTCGTGCAGCCGCATTGGCGCCGGGTGCGTCCAAGAGCGCCGCGTGCAACGACCAGGGGTCGGAGTCACTGGCGCGCCCAGCGAATGTGACCAAGACATGCGCGCCGCTGGCTGCGATACTGGGCTGCCCCACGGATTTTGCATTCGTCGTCAGTGACACGGGGTGAGCGCGACTGTGCCCGTCGGGCGTAAGCCACCCAACTTGAATCGTGCCGCTCTGACCGCCTTGACGAAACGTCACGGCATGCCCGATCCCAGCAACGGTCGTAAGGCGTGCGCCGGTACACGGCGTGTCGATGTCCGTGGTCCAGATCGTCTCCGGGTTGGCCGAACCGACTTGGCGTGCAAAACCTTCGACGGACTGACCCAACGTGAAATCAGGCGCACCGGTGACGAAGCGTGCTTCTTTGAATGACTCCTTGTCGCGAGCCACGGCAAATGAAAGCTGCTCGCCTTGCAGCCGGGGCACGACCGATGCGACGCGACTCGTGCCCGCCTCGCGAAACACGTACTTTACGCTGCGCGTGATGGGATCGACCAGGATCCCAGCGGCTGAATTGACCGTGTCGGCAAAACCCACCGCGAGTGATTTGCCGTCCGCAGCATTCCCGACGATGGGCGCCACGTTCAGCGCAATGCTCGGTGCTAGCCGTTCTGCCGCCCCGATGAGATGACAGGGTTGTCTCGCTGGGCTTGCGGAACTCGACGGCAGGGCGCTCGCGGGTTGTTTGTCGTCATGCTGACTTCGCATGACGACTGAGAACAGGCCGACCGCGGCTATCAGCGAGAAACTGCCGGCAAGCAGCCACCTTGGGTTCTTCGGCGTCGAGCGCGCAAGCGGCTTGGCCAGCGCTGCCGCTGCAATGGGCGTACTTGGAGGCTGATTGACCGCTAGGCGAACTGGCGAAACTTCGTCGGTTGCGCGCGCATCGTCGCCGAGAACTGACCGCATCACGAGATCACTCGAGACCACAGACGACCCATGCGGGATACCCTCATCCGAGGCGAAATGAGCCAAATCGAGGGCGTGTTGCACGTCGAAGTTGAACGCGCCGGAAATCGTTCGAGGGGGTGGGGGTACGGCGCCCGGAGGACGCAACGTGTGCGAGACATTCTGCGCGCTCGATGTGTCATCCACAAGCGTTGGCGCGGCGGGTCTGCGCACGAGCAGACGCTGGCGCGCGGCGGGTGGTACGGGCGTGCTCATGTGCCGGACGTAAGCCGACGCACGATAAGAGTAACGCGGAATCGCAGGAGGCTCCTGTGCCGCTGGATCGATGGCAATGGCGACTGGCGGCATTCGGGCGCCCTTCGGAATTGCCGTTGCCAGTTCGGCGACTTGACTGGCGCGAACCCAACTCGTCCAGCCCGTACGCCAAACCCACACGTGCGGTGTCATGCGACCCGTCAGCAGCGCGTCCATGAGCTCACGAGCGTCGACGGCGTTGTGCACACCGAGCTCGTTCACCCATCGCCACTGTAACGGATTGCCTTCCAACCTCGACTCCTAGTGCCGCAGCGCCGCCAAAACGGCGACGCTGCAGATGCGGTACTATATCGGATTTGGCTCAAAACGACAGGAACCGCGCCGGTGGCGCATTGACTAGCGCGCCAAACCGGCTTTTTTGCGCAATGAGGCGTTCAAACCGCGCGATAGTCATCCAAACCGCTTCTGCTCTTGGCACGACGGCCCAAGAGCGTACATAGCCCGGACATCAGCCAGTTCCGCTGGCGTCGGTAAGGACGATCAGTAGAACCCGAGATTGGACATTGTCATGTCAACATCGTGCGAGCCACTGCTGAACCAATCAAACACGAAGTAGAAACCGACGATGCCCGGTCCGGGAACACCGCCGCACGTTTTTTTGTTCGTGAAACTGGCCCAGGGGATCTTCACTGTTTGAGCACCCGCTGCAAGGTTCGCAGTGTATTCAGCAGCGTTGCCATTAGCCAACGTCAAGCCCACCAGGAAATGATTGCCGGGCACCGTCGTGTCGGTGACGTTGAGTGTCAAGCCCGTCAGGCCCGCGCCGCTTATCATTTGACAACCCGGACCAGCGTCTGCGTAGGTTGTCTGCAGGTTCAATCCGAAGCCAGCGTTGCCGTCGATGCCCGTACCACCACCCATATAGTTACCGGTAACGTGAATCGTCCCACCGGAACAAGCCATCGACAGAGTGCAATCAGACCCGCCAGCTGTGTTGCACCAGGGCAAGAAGAAATAGCCGGAGGACGTCCCGTCATTGGCCCAAACAGCGAGGGGGCAGGACGTCCCGGTCGCACCGGTACCAGGAGTATTGTCTTGGATAGTAAACTGACTCGGATTGGGAGTGCACGCGTTGCCGGTAACCACGCCCGTGGTCAGGTTGCAATCCGGCAGCGACGCCGTCGTGCCACCTGTGCCATTAACGCCTCCCTGTGGTGTGTTGCCGCCACCACCCGCGTTGCCGCCGCCGACGTCGGTACTCCCACTGCCACCTGTTTCGATAGTGCCACTAGCCCCGCCAGTGGCTGTATTATTGTCGCTATTGGAGCTTACGCAGGCCCAAGCAAGACATGATGCGATGCCTACCAACAACGTTACGTTGGTGACGGTGCGTAAGGGTGAATGGCGTTGCTCTGGCATGCGGGTTCTCCGAGATGGGGTCTAGCTGAATTGGGAATCAGTTGCAGTCGCGGGTGCAGTTACCCGCCTTAGCCGGGACATCGCGTGCCACGCGGTCTCCCATTGGGGCGGAAACGATACTGCAGGAGCCCCGATCTTGTCAACGGGTTATTGGGCCATAAGGCCAGCGCCCCGCTACTCTCTGGACAATGTGACGCTGGCGCGCAGCTTTGGGACATAGTCGAAGTCTTGCGCAAGCGCGGAGCCGTCGGCAAAATCCGTGATTTGCTGCGGTGGGAGCCGCAACGGGGTATGCGTGAAGAACCGTTCAATGAGTTCTGGCATTGTCCAATTGCGCACTGCGATACTCGTGCCCGGCAGGTATTGATGGTAGCCGGGTTGGCGCTTTTCTGCGACGCGCGCCACCAGTTCCCCGGCGTCCGGCAATTGCAGGTGAATCAGCGCGTCTCCGATGTTGACCATGCCCGGCACGAGCGCGGGCGCTGACTCAAGATTATTGATCCAACCCTGGCGAGGCAACATGGGGAAACGGATTGAGGTGGCCGACAATGACGGCCTATCTTGTACCAACAAGCGTAGCAACCGCTCCGCAGCTTCTTTGCTTGCGGCATAGCAATTGAGGCCGGGGTCGGCGGGCGCCTCGCCATCTAAAGGCAGATAAGGAAAGGCAAAGGGTTGGACGCGACGGCCCGAAGGACTGCACAGCATGACTTGAATCGAGCTCGAGAAGATGAGGCAAGGCACGTCCAAGTGGTAGCCCGCCAAAAAAACGTTGGCATTCATCGCACAGTTTTCGGCAAAAATCCGCTGCGGCGACAGGCCGACGAACGCATTCGGATGATTGCCAAGATGCACGATGGTGTCGCAACCATCGACGATGCGGTACGCGAACAGCTCATCGCGAAGATCGCCGAGTTCGACGCGTGTCGGGAAGTTTGGAACGTATCGCAAGTCCGTTGCCCGAACGTTGTGGCCGTGTTCGAGCAGCGCGCTGCACACGGCAGTTCCCAGATTGCCCGTTGCGCCCGTGACTAAGATGTTAAGCTTTTGCGTATCGGCATTCATGGGGCAAGCCTGATGCAGACTAAACCTTGTTGCATGACTCGTAGCCTCCAAAACAAGGCTAGACGCATCCGGGTCGAACAGTCGGGTGCCCTTGCGGCGGCGACGACGAACAAAAGCCGAAAACAGGAAACGTTTCCAGTCGCATGCAAATCTGTCTCGGCTACCCCTAGATGCAGACCACCGTCGAGCGCGGCCTTCGGTCGAGAATCGATACTATCCGCCCTCGATGGATTACGCTACGACGTCTGCGGTTGGTAAGCCGGAGGAATCATGAGATTTGGTGACGGCGCTTGGAGAATGCTGCCCGGAGTCAACCCGACGTATTTGGCGCGCGTCGACGCCGTGACAGTGTCGGGCAGCGCAATAGTACTGAACCTATTTTTCCGGCAGGAAAAAGAACGTTGGATGACGCTCTTTGGCCATATGTTCACGGTGACACTGACGTCACCTTCGGACAACGTCGTTCGGGTGCAAGTCACGCACCACAAAGGCCGCAAGATTGTCGGGCCCGACTACGTGCTCCACAACGCGGAGCCTCAGGCTCTTACCGTGAATGATTCGAGCGAGAAGCTAGAGTTCGCGGTCGGTGCGCTCAAAGTCATCGTCAACAAAGATCCCTTCGGCTTGAAATTCGAAGACGCGGTCACCGGCGCGCCCATCACGTCGAGTCCGTATAGGGCGATGGGTCTGATGCAAAAGGAAGGCGCAGGGCTACACATGCGCGAGCAGCTGACGCTAAGGCCCGGCGAGCTCGTCTACGGGTTGGGCGAGCGGTTTCAGGCCTTTTGGCGCAACGGGCAATGCGTCGACATGTGGAACGACGACTGCGGCACCTGTTCCGACAAGGGCTACAAGGACGTCCCATTCTTCCTTACGAGCCACGGTTATGGCGTGTTCGTCAATTCATCGGCGCGCGTTTCATTCGAGATTGGCACCGAGCAGGTCATGCGCGCTCAATTCGCGGTGCCCGGCGAGGACCTCGACTATTTCCTGATCTACGGTCCTTCGCCCAAAGAGGTGCTGACGCGTTATGGGGCGCTCGTGGGACGGCCCGCATTGCCGCCCGCTTGGTCCTTTGGGCTGTGGCTGACGACGTCGTTCGTTACGAACTACGACGAACAGACGGTGATGGGCTTCGTCGACGGAATGCGGGAGCGCAACCTGCCGTTGCACGTGTTCCACTTCGACTGCTTTTGGATGAAGGGTCACCATTGGGTCAACTTCAAATGGGACGAGGATGTGTTTCCCGATCCGCCGGGCATGCTCAAACGGCTCAAGGAAAAGGGGCTCCACATCTGCGTCTGGATCAACCCATACGTGGCTGAACGGTCCCATTTGTTCGACGAGGGGATGGCCGGCGGCTACCTGTTGATGCGGCCAAACGGCGATGTGTACCAGGTCCCAACTTGGCAGGCCGGCATGGGCCTGGTGGACTTCACGAACCCCAAAGCAACGGCCTGGTACCAAGGCGAGCTCCGCAAGCTCTTGTCGCAGGGTGTCGATGCATTCAAGACCGATTTTGGCGAGTTGATACCGACCGACGTCGTCTACGACAATGGCGCCGATCCGACGCGCATGCACAACTATTACACGTACCTTTACAACAAGAGCGTTTTCGAATTGCTGCGCGAAGTCAAGGGCGAAGGCGAAGCGATTGTGTTCGCGCGTTCCGCGACGGCGACGAGCCAACAATTCCCCGTGCACTGGGGCGGAGATTGCTACGGCACGTTCGAGTCCATGGCGGAGAGCTTGCGCGGCGGGCTGTCGCTGGCGCTGTGCGGGTTCGGCTTCTGGAGCCACGATATCGGCGGCTTCGAACACACGGCCCCTCCGGCCGTCTACAAACGTTGGATCGCGTTTGGCCTCTTGTCATCGCACAGCCGGTTGCACGGCAACTCCTCGTATCGTGTGCCTTGGGTTTACGATGACGAAGCGGTCGATGTCCTGAGGCAATTCACGCAGCTCAAATGTCGGTTGATGCCCTATTTGATGGGTGTTGCTGTGACGGCCCACGAACGGAGCATTCCGATGATGCGCGCTATGATGCTTCAATATCCCGACGACCCGGCTTGCCGAACGATCGATCGACAATATTGCCTGGGCGACGACCTGCTCGTGGCGCCCGTCTTTCACGAGCGCCAGGCAGAGTATTACCTGCCCGAGGGTGAATGGATCCACTTGCTGACCGGTGAGCGGCGTAGCGGTGGGCGGTGGTTCTGCGAAGACATGGATTTCTTCGGCTTGCCGCTATGGATCGCCCCCAACGGCGTTGTCCTCATGAGCGCCGAACTCGAGCGGGTTGACTACGACTATGCGGCCAATGTGCGACTGGTTCTTGGGCAGCCGGATGGGCGCATGTCGAGGGCCGTCAAGCTTTTCGACCGGTCCGGCAAGCTACAACACTCATTCAGCGTTGCCCAAGTTGGCTCGACGCTTAGCGTGAAGTGTCAACCGGCGCGCAGTGACTTTGAAGTTCAATTGCCGTTTGCCAACGATATTCAGAAGGTCGAAGGCGGTAGCCCAGTCACCTTGTCGCCCGGAGCACGGCGGCCTCCAGGCGACCCGGGTGGCATCGTCATCAAGGCGTCGGCGCCGGAATTGAAAATAACATGGGTCTAGCCAGACTGCATTCCCGAAACGCAGTTCTATCGCAACACGTAAGCCATACCGGATCTTCAATGACGATAAAGACAAGCAATCCAACCCGCTCAATGTCAAGGCATCAGCCACTTTTGCTCAAGCGAATCCTCTCGATCGCGATCGTGGTCGCTCCGTTTGGCTGCGTATGTCCGCCTTGCGAGGCGCCGGGCGCTGCCGCGGCCAAGCCGATACCGGTGTTGCCAGTCGGCAGCCGCCTTGTTATCTGGGATGGAGAAGGCGGGGGCCTTGAAGGAGGCAAGAGCTGGGCTGATTGCGACAAGAAAGCCGGCCCGTGCAAATCCACGTTGGCGTCCACAGCCAAGGTCGGCAAGGGCGGTTCAAAGGGGTTGAAGTTTCACGCCGAGGGTGAGGGCTGGCAAGGTGGAGGTTGGAACTGGTTCGGTTGGTGGCCTGAAACTGCCGGCACGGACATTCGCCCCTATACGCATTTGACGCTTTGGATTCAGGTATTGTCGAAGACCCCGGAAACGGGGCCCGAACCGGGTTCCCTTGGGTTCTCGTTCGGGTGTAGCGCCGGCAAGAAAGCCACCGCAACCGCTCTGCTTAGCAAGTACGAAAAGAACCTGCTGGATGGTCAGTGGCATCAGGTGACGATTCCACTCACCGACTTGTATGTCGGCAAGGAAGGGTCCGAGTTTGATCCCGGAACGGCATGGGAGTTTCGGCTCAATCACTGGGCGGGCTCGCCAAGGAATTTCGACGTTATTATGGACGACATTGCTGTCGAGAAGCAGCAATAACCCCAGAGTGAAATCCTAGGTTCCGGCCGTGCCACGCGTTGACCCCCAGTGCGACGTTTTCCGCATACGTCGTGCGAGCGAGCGGTGCATAACGACGCTGGCGTCCAATGTCTTGCGGCATCCCGACAATGCGCGATTGCGCGAACGGTTGCAAAGTGGTGCGTTGAGTGAGCCGCAATTCTACAGACAACTTCAGCTTCGCGTATTGCAGATCGTTGCCTGGAATATCGGCGAGCGCTTGGACGTGGTGCCCAGCGGTTCCGAGGCGTGTCGCGCGGCGTATGAACGGGACTACTCGAGTCACCCGTTGAGCTGCAGTCCGTCTGCCCGCGAGCAGTCGCCAAGCGACGGACCCGCGCAACGGTTAGAGCGGGTACTGCTCGGATTGTGGCAAGGCGACACCGCTATCGCACTGGTGCCTTGGGGGTCAGCGCTGTTCGACCCGACCCGCGTCGAGGACCTGGCAACTCTGCAACACAGCGACGAACAGACAAGAGAGATCCTCTCGTTGGTCCGCGGCGAGATTTTGGGTGAGTCCGGTACTGTCCCATCGCGACCGGACGTCCAAATCTTGGGTCTAATTCACGAGTGGTTGCTGCAACGGCAGCTGGTCATTGTTCAAGAAGACTGGACTGTCACGCTGGAGACCATGCCGGGTCACGAACGCAGAACCACGGGCAGTTACTTTACGCCGCCTGATTTGGTGGACGATCTGCTCAATTGGGTTCTAGAACCTGCGCTGGACGAGCGCGTCCAAGGGCTTGACCCCGAGGCGGCACGCCGCAGAATCTTGAGTCTGCGAATTGTTGACCCAGCTTGCGGCACCGGGGTCTTCCTATTGGCTGCCGCGCGAAGGATTGCCGAAAGGCTTGAGTCGCTCGACAACGGTCGCGACGCAACGCGCGCTAGCGCATCGCTAGCCGAAATCATAGTCAACTGTCTACACGGAGTCGATATTGGCGATACGGCCGTGTGGCTCTGCCGTCTCGCCCTGTGGTTCGAAAGCGGGCCGCCCTACAATCCGAAACCGGCGCTTGAGCGACATATACAGTGTGGCAATTCGGTTTTTGGGGCATGGCCCCGCTTGCTAAACGATGGAATTCCCAATATCGCGTATGAGCCGACCGAGGTTGACGATGTTGCGATCACTCGGATGCTGGCCCAACGCAACCGGCGCGAACGGGCTCGAGAGGTGCAACCCGAACAAATGACCTTGTTGAGCCCGACGGTTGCTCGCAAAGCCGACAGCGAAACACTCGCCGATCTGTGGTGCGCCGCGTTCGTGTGGCCCAAGACGGCAACCTCGCAGGTCCCGACGCAGCAGTCATTCGCTGCCGTTCAAGACGGAAAGGGGATCTTACCCGAACAGTGGCTAGTGGAGTTGCGGAGGCTGTCGCAGTCACATCGATTCTTTCACTGGCATCTCCGCTTCCCGGACGTATTTCCGAATTCGACACATGCCGGCGGCCGAAGTGACGCTAAGATGTGCGGGTTCGACTTGGTCATTGGAAACCCCCCGTGGGTCGCTCATGCGGGGCGTTCGACGCAGCGCCTTCCCACAGGTCTCAAGCATTTCATGCTGCACGCCTTTGCGTCGTTTCGGGGCTACCCCACGACGCACGGCGTCTTCGTGGAGATGGCGACGCGCATCGTCGCAAAAGGGGGTCGCGTGGGTCTGATCCTTCCGGCTTCAGTCGCAGACTTGGACGGCTACGCGCCGACGCGAGCCGCCCACGACAACGAATGCGAGCTGTTGTGTCCGTTGCCGGACTACGGTGAGGGTCGATTCTCCGGCGTCACCCAGCCATGCGTCGCGCTTGTCTCGCGGCGCTCGGGCACCGGGAGACCGGCCTCGGACAGGGGCAAGCCCTGGCAGCTCAATCGCATTGACCTCGATGACACAGGAGCCGCGTTGCTTGCCAAATGGGAAAGCTATCGACGATTGCCGCCGGAGCTGTTTGGCGAACGCGGTTTCCAATCGACGCCGGAACTGCGCAAGCAAATCCGCAAGCTTTCAGAACCGGACAAGCGGTTCACGACGGCGCTTCGCGAAGGCTCCGATGTTCGCGAATTCCAGCTTGGGCAACCGCGCCTTTATGCTGCCGCGGCGGCGCTCAAAGCCTTATTGAGGCCCGCTGCTGAATTCGCTCAGGTCGCGGTCGTAGTTCGTCAGACCGCAAGGTACCCCATTGCGGCGCGCAGCGATGGGCTTGCATTTCGCAACTCGCTGCTCGCAGTCTTGGCGCACGACGCCTATCCGTGGCCGCTAATCCTGTGCCTGCTCAATTCGTCGCTGTTTCGCTGGTGCCACTACCACCGCTTTCGCGACGGTCGTCAACCGATCCTGCCCCAACTGAAAGTCGGGCACCTGCGTTCGCTGGCTGCCCCTACCGTGCGCGACTCCGAAGCATTGGCAGCGCTCGAAAAGCTGGGAAAGGGGATATCGCAGCGCAACAAAGGTATCGAGGACAGCGAACGCACCGAACTCGATCGCCGCGTCTCGAAGATCTACGGCCTCACTCAGCAAGAGCACAACCTGGTGACAACCTGGCACGCAACCCGTCCGCGCTGAGAGCCCCTCCCAATAGGCTACTGACCATTCATCGCATCTTGCTAGGACGCCCGCCGATCTCGTCCGCTGGCTGCGTTTTCCGTGCGCTCCGGTGCTCAAATACCCTCGTATGTTCCGCTCCGGTGCTCCGGAAAGCCTCGCCATCAAACGAGCTTGGCGGGCGGGGTTTTTTGAAATGAGACCAATGCTCAGCAATAGGCTAGGGGGTGTCCCGGGTTTCTGCTGAGCCGTCTTTTCATTTGGATTGCACAGGAAGGATGGAAGAGCGGAAAGACGTGGAGTGATTGCAAGCCCGCATCAATTAATGAGGACAGGCCCTAGCAGGCGGCATCGCATCACCGCTTTGGTGTGGAACTGAGAGGATCAAGCGCAAGATCAAGTTGTATTGACAACTTAACAACCTCGCGCTAGGCTCAAAATCGTGCTGAATCCCGAAGCGCCAGCGCCGCTGTACCGCCAATTGGCGGCGGACTTGACCCTTCGCATCCAGTCGGGTCAGTTTCGCGGCGGAGAGCGGCTGCCGTCGGAGCCGGAACTTGCAGCCCTTCATCACATTGGTCGGCCGACAGTGAGACAAGCGACGGATCTATTGGTGCGCAAAGGGCTGGTCGAGCGGCGACGGGGGTCGGGCACATACGTTCGGACGCTTGAGCCGCAAGTCGACCTGTTTGCAATGGGGGGCACCATCGCGGCTTTCAAGAAAGGCGGCTTTGTGCTCAAGACTAAGCTGCTACAGCGCGTAGCGCTCTGCGAAGTCAATGATGACTCAAATCCGCTGCACGGCAAGCGTGTCTACAGCTTGGTAAGGCTCGGCACCATCGAAACAAGACCCGTGCTGCTTGAGCAGATCGACCTAGCGGTGGAGGTATTTCCGGGGCTTGATCAAGTCCCGCTCAATGGGCAATCCCTCTCGCAGCTTGTCGAGCGAATCTATCACCGGTCTCCTTCTAGCTCGCGTCAGGAGTTTACTATCGGCACGCTGGGGCGCGGCTGGGTCCAATGCCTCGGCGTTACCGCAAAGACACCGTTGCTAGTTGTGAGAAGGACACTCGACTTTCCGGGCGCGGCGGCGGCCTGCTATAGCTCACTATTCTGCCGCGCTGACCGAATCCAGTTTATCCAGACGCTACCGCTGCGACCATGAAAAATCGAGGCTATTTCGGACAATTCGGCGGCGCGTACCTGCCGGAGATTCTAGTGGCGACATTCGATGAGCTAGAAACGGCGTTTGAGTCCGCTCGGGCGGACCCAGGCTTTTGGCGCGAGTTCGAGCAATTGCTGCAGTCGTATTCATGCCGACCGACGCCGTTGACGTTTGCGGAAAATGTCACGCGGGCATTGGGTGGGGCGCGCGTGTACGTCAAACGCGAGGACTTGAATCACACGGGGTCGCACAAGGCCAACAACGTCCTGGGGCAAGGCCTTCTTGTAAAGCGAATGGGCAAGCGACGCGTCATCGCAGAAACCGGCGCGGGGCAACATGGGGTTGCCACCGCGACAATGGCCGCTAAATTCGGGTTCGAATGTCGCATCTACATGGGCGAAGTGGATGTGGAGCGGCAGAGAACCAACGTGTTCTGGATGCAACGGCTGGGGGCCGAAGTCGTCCCTGTGCGCGATGGTTCGCGCACGCTGAAGGACGCCATCAATGAAGCCTTTCGCGATTGGGTCAGTCACATTGACACGACGCACTACGTGTTGGGCACAGCCTGCGGGCCCCATCCGTTCCCGACCATGGTGGCCTATTTCCAATCGATCATTGGCAGAGAAGCCAGAGAGCAGATTCTACGAATTGAAGGACAATTGCCGGCGCGTGTCTATGCGTGCGTCGGCGGTGGCTCGAACGCGCTCGGCTTGTTCAGCGGTTTCTTCGATGACGCCTCGGTTCAATTGGTAGGCGTAGAGGCGGGAGGCAAGGGGATTGAAAGCCACCAGCACGCGGCACGGCTCGCGTCCAACGATGGCAGCGTGGGCGTTGCGCAAGGCTACAAGACTCGCTTTCTGCAGGATAGCGACGGACAAATGCTCGAAACGCACAGCATAGCCGCAGGTCTTGACTACATTGGCGTCTCCCCAATCCTCGCACACCTGCACCAGACCGGGCGCATTCGCGTTGAATCGGCAACGGATGCGAAAGTCATGGACGCGCTCAGCTACACTGTGCGAATGGAAGGGCTCATTCCAGCATTGGAGTCCGCACACGCGTTCGCCAAAGCCTATGCGGAAGTCGGTCGCCTGCCGCCGAGCGACAGCGTTATCATCAATCAATCCGGGCGAGGGGACAAAGACATATTCACAATTGCCGACGCCTTTGACGACCCGGATTGGAAACAGTTCATTCAGCGAAAAGCGGAAGGCTATAATGCTTAGTTCGATTATTGAGGAGCGGTTACGACACAAACGCATACTCCTGATGACGCATATTGTCATCGGCTACCCAAGCTTTGCGGAGTCATTGCAACTCGTCGACACAATGGTTGACGCAGGCGTTGATCTCATGGAGCTGCAGATTCCATTCTCAGAGCCCATTGCAGACGGGCCGGTGATTGCGCATGCCAACCAGCGGTCGCTTTCGTCAGGTTCGAGCGTCCAAGGTTGCTTGGATTTTGCCACGCAGGTTGCCGCCAAGCACGCCATTGCGTTCCTCTTCATGAGCTACTTCAACGTACTCTTTCGTAGAGGCACTCAGCAATTCGTCGAGGCGATGCGTGCCGCGGGCGTCCAAGGCGCCATCGTTCCCGATTTGCCGCCGGAAGAGGCGGAAGAATACCTTGCCGCAACTCGACAGCAGCAGATGGCGCCGATCTTCATATTTGCGCCGACGACATCCCCGGAACGGATGGCCCGGATTGCAAGCGTTGCAGAAGGATTCGTATACTGCGTAGCGCGCCAGGGCGTAACCGGGCAAACAACACGCTTCGGCGGCGAGCTGGAAGACTTCCTGGCGCGCTGTCGTGCGGCAACGACGTTACCCCTTGCGCTGGGTTTCGGCGTGCGAAGCCGGCAGGACATCGCGTTTCTCGAAGGTAAAGTCGACATTGCCGTGGTAGGTTCCGAAACGTTGCGAATCATCGACGAGCACGGAATTGGCGCGGTGGGGGAGTTCGTGAAAAGCCTGCGGAACTAGAACACAAAAAGCGTGCCGATGCAGCCCGCTACGAGTCCGATGGTTGCCGGCAATAGCACACGCGAAAGTGCGCGATTGCCAAGCCAGCTTGCCAAGAGGAACTTGACCAACGTATTGGCGCACACGCCGAGCATGATGCAGCGAGCCAAAACTCCGTGGATTGAGGGGTGCTTGTTCGTCAGTTCGACCATGCTCAACACCACGGCATCGACGTCGGTCGCCCCCGCCAGGACGGAGACCCCGTAGAGCCCGGAAACAGGTGCGTAGCGTTGCGCAAGCTTGGACGCGAGCAGCACAATCGCAAAGACCGTTGCAAATTTCATCGCGCTGCGTAGTCGAAACGGGTTGTTGAGGATGACGGGTTGCGGCAGCGTGTGCGACGACGTTTCGCTGGAAGCGTGACGCATATGAAGATAGGCCATGATCCCGTTGAACAGCCCGAGCGCGGACAACGGGAGCCACATCTTTACAACCAGCGGCCAACCAAGCAATGCCGTCAACACGATGACTCGCAGAATCATCACGGTCCATGCGAGCAATGTCCCCGCGCCGAAGGCTTCTTCGTTCGACGCTTCGTCGTGGCTCTGCCTGGCAAACGTCAGTGTCACCGCGGTCGAAGACACGAGACCCCCAAAAAAACCGGTAATCACGGTTCCGCGCGCTGTCCCCCAAATCCGAACCGTAACGTAACCAATCATTGAAAGCGTGGAGATGAGGATGACAAGCCACCAGAGCTTGTAAGGATTCAAGGCATCCCAGGGATCCACGGTATGGTTCGGCAAGAGCGGCAAGACGATGAACGACGCAAACAGCAGGCGAAGCGTAGCGAGTAATTCCTGCCGACTGATGTGTGCCACGGCGTCATGCAGCGGCTTTTTCAGCGCAAGCAATGCCGCCGTGACAATACCAAGCGCGACCGCCAGGGTTGCATGGCCAAGCAACGTGATACCGCCCAACAGGTAGACGACTAGCGCCGCGACTTCAGTGGTGATTCCGGCTGAGTCCTCCCTGACGCGCCGTTGGACCAGATAGGCCGCTGTCACGAGCAATGCAACGCACCCCAGACCCACCTCGAATGGAAGCAGGGATCCTTGTCCGCGAGAAAGCCAGCCACAGAGCGCGCCTAGCACGGCAAACAGCATGAAAGTGCGCAAGCCGGCAAAACTCGACTGTTCGATTTGTTGACGCTGCAATCTTTCGATGCCGACGAGTGCCCCTATGAACAGGGCAGTCGCCAATGATTGCAGTAACTTGAGATCCATGACCTTTCCGTACGTTCTCGAACAACGCCAATGCTTGGGCTTGATGACTAGCGACCAATTATCGCAAAGTTGTCCAGGCCCAGCCCAGTTCCCGGCGAACAATCCGCCCTGGCTAGCATCTTGCGGGACCGCGCCGGTCGCTTGCCCGCTGACGGTAACTGGCCAAGCTGAAGCCAGAATGGGAGAAGATCGCTCAGGCACAAAATAACGCCAAGGCGGGATGTACGCCGGTCCCTCGAGGTTGACCGCCGGCTCCCGCCTGGCTATTTACTGCCCGTCGTTGTAACACTCAGGGCCAGTTTCACGGTGTTACCGCGTAATTTCAGCTTGTTTTCTGATTCCTACAGCTCGTGTTCCGCACGGGAAGGACTACAGCCGATTGTGCCCGGGGCGCCATGGGTCAGTTTCGGTCTGCAGAGCTACCTCCTTTTTGTTGATTCCACGTTGCGTCGCATTGCCCTAGCGTCAGCCGTCACCGCATTTTTGCCTGGTTTGGCTTTGCCTTTTCGCCGTCGGCGTTCGGCCGCTGGCGCCAAGAATTATGCAACCTTCAATAGGTATGCGCTCAGCCTTACGTTTCGTCAAGAGGATCTATCAACGAGAGTTCTTTTTTTTGGACCCCATGAAAGGCGCGATATGCTCGCAAGTTTTCGGTGGTTTCTGGCTTATGATCACCGCGGGTTTGCCGTTATCAATCTACTTGGGTTCCCCCAACCTCAGGTGGTTAGCCCTGGCCAGTGTCGATGACACCCATTGGCAATACGCACGCCAATTAAAGTCTCTCGCCCGATTAGACGGAGAATTTGGCTGATTTGCGCATGGGCGGCACGCGGCGAACACGGCGCCTAGCAACTTCAATGCCCGGAGCACAATAGGTGATTTGCCCCGGTGAACGCTTGGCATCAGACTCGCCCCGAATGCCACCTAGGACTCTAGCGAAAGCCGTGCCAACTTGTGACCACCGGATGCGAATATTGCCGTGTGCCGGGCCCCAAACGACCAACGCAATACGAGAGAACCAGAGTGCAAAAGTACAGTGCGCTGTGGAGGCCAGTTCGGCTTCACCGCTTGAGAGGGAGTGCCTTAGTCTGCGATGATTTCTCTACAGAACCTGTCCAAATCATTCGGGGCAAGATGTCTCTTCGCGATTGCCAGCATAGATTTGCGACCCGGCGCTCGCTATGGACTTGTGGGCGCGAACGGCTCCGGAAAATCGACGCTATTGCGAATTGTTTCCGGCGAGGAGCCTCCCAGTGACGGACACGTCACTCTTCCGAAACAATTGCGGTTGGGTATCCTCAAACAGGATCAATTTCTGGCAGATGACGCTCGAGTCATTGACGTTGCCATGCAAGGCGACCAAGCGGTCTATGATGCCATACTCGAACAAAGCAGGCAGCAACACGGTGGCCCGCTTTCGCCGCAGCGGGTTGCCGAACTTGACGAATTCGTGCGGGCGCACGATGGCTGGACGCTTGAGGCCCGCAGCTCCGAGATACTAACGGGTTTGGGGATTCCCGTCACCGTCCAACAGCGACCTCTTTCGACGCTTTCGGGTGGGTTCAAACTGCGCGTCTTGCTTGCCCGCGTACTCATCTCGCGACCCGATCTGCTCTTGCTCGACGAGCCGACGAACCATTTGGACATCCTGTCAATCCGTTGGTTAGAGAAGTTTCTTGTCCAGTATTCTGGCTGCGCGGTTGTTGTGTCGCATGACAGGCGGTTTCTCGATCAAATCGCCACGCATATTCTGGACATCGACTACGGGACGGTCACCGTCTACGCCGGGAACTACGGTCAGTTCGAGGTGCAGAAGGGCGCGGTGCGCGAACGCAAAGAGAGTGAGATCGCCCGACAGCAGAAGATCTTGGCCGACAAGCTGGCGTTTGTGGAGCGCTTTCGCTACAAGGCCACGAAAGCTCGTCAAGCGCAGAGTCGGGTCAAGCAAATTGAGAAGATTGAAATCGTCGAGCTGCCGCGCTCGACACGAAGAACACCCCATTTCCATTTCGACACGCGGCGGCCGAGTGGCGTGGACGTACTCAGCCTGGCAGCCATCAGAAAGTCATTTGGTGAACATCAGGTGTTGTCCAACGTAGCGTTCTCGATTCGGCGCGGCGAACGCGTCGCGATGATTGGCCCGAACGGCATCGGTAAGTCAACTCTGCTAAAGATTGCGGTCGGGTGTCTGGAGCCTGATTCCGGCAGCTTCAGCTGGGGCTACGAAACGCATCGCGGGTACTTCTCGCAAGACCACCGCGATCAGCTGGGGGATGGGCGACTATCACTCTTGGAGTGGCTCTGGAGCTTCTGCTCCACACAAACCGAAGGCTGGGTGAGAAGCCAGCTTGGAAAGGTCCTATTTACGGGCGATGATGTTCACGCGAAGCTTCAAACACTGTCGGGTGGGGAGTCGGCTCGCGTGCTGTTCTGCCGGCTCATGGTCGAGCAGCCCAATGTTCTGATACTCGACGAGCCAACCAATCATCTTGACTTGGAGGCAACGGAGTCGCTCGTCTTAGCATTGAAGCAGTTCGACGGCACCCTACTGTTCGTTTCGCACGATCGGTGGTTCGTCTCCCAGCTAGCCACTCGAGTGATTGAACTTGTTCCGGAAGGCTATCGTGACTTTCCCGGACCCTTCGAGGAATACTTGGTTGCCTGCGGGGACGATCACTTGGATTCGGAAACCGTGGTTCTGCGTGCGAAGACTGAAAGCAAGACGAGAAGAGACGAGGACATGACGTTGCGATCGACAGCGCAACAATTCCGCAATGAACTCAAGAGGAAGCGCAATCGACTCAAGAACCTACCTTTGCGTCGCGATGCGGCGCTTGCCAAAGTTGCAGTGCTTGAAGCGGAAGTTAGGGCTATTGAGAGCAACTACGCGCTGCCTGACTTTTTCGCGAATACCCCGGCCGAGCAATTGCAAGAACTGCACGACAAGCAATTGCAGCTGCAGGACCAACTCGCGCAAGCCATGAGCGACTGGGAAACATTGGAATCGGAGATCGTAACGCTCGAGACCGAGCTGCAAGCAGCGAACACAGGCGAGGACCTTTGACAATGTTGCTCCGTGACTTCGGAACGGACTCATGGGCCGACCGGTTTCTGTCGGTTTGCTTGGCCTTTGGCCATTTCTCGGTACACCTTAGGTGCCGATGTGGTGCTGCCCGGCTTCACTTGATGATCGCGAGAACCCAACCCCGAACTCGCCGTTGCACTTGCGTCGAGCTCGTCAGGCCGCAGTGCGCCGGGTGGTGTCAACTGGCAAACTGAGCCTGTCTGCCGTCGGCATCGGGGTAAGGACCCTGGTCGCGTTGGCGACGTTGTTGATAGTGTCTCCGAGCATTGCCGCCGTGCGCCCATCGGTGCACGTGGTGCAACCTGGCCAGAAGTTAGCCTCGATTGCCAAGCGCTACGGAATGTCCTTGGATGATCTCTGCCAGGCCAATGGCCTGCGCAGGAGCGCAAGAATCTACCCCGGACAGCGCTTGAATATTCCAGGTCCTGACGGCGTAACATCCGCCAAGTTCGAGACGCCGAGTGGGCAGGAAGAGGTCCTGACAACGGCCCATGAACGGCCCGTGCAACCGTCAAGTAACAGTCCAAGACCTGTGAACCCCAGTGCCGCTCCCCGGTACGAAGCCCTGCCAAAAAATAAAGGTGTGGTCCGTGTAATCGGGTATCACGGTGATTGGCAGGGGCCGCTTGTCGATCGAAAGAATCATTTGGTCGTCAGGAGCGCGGCGTCCGTCTCCAGAATCCTTGCTTGGCCCCACAAGGACTTCAGGATGAACGACCGACTGCTCGCACTATTAGCACAGGTGAGCGATCACTTCGGCGGGCGGCCGCTGCGAGTTGTCAGCGGCTATAGGACTACGTCCTGGGTGGAGGAGTCCAAACATCCGCTGGGGCGGGCTTGCGATTTCGTTGTGTTGGGGGTGCCGAACAAAGTGCTTAGGGACTATCTTAGAACTCTGGACAGTGTGGGGGTGGGTTACTATCCGAATTCGACGTTCGTGCATTTGGACGTCCGAGACAGGAACACATACTGGGTTGACTACGCGGGTCCCGGCGAACCTCCGCGCCTGACTCCGACCACGGTCATCCCAAAGGACCCCAGTGCGTCCGCTGATCTGCAGACGGAAATTGCTTTGCCGGCAAGCGAAACCACAGCGGCAGCAGAAACAACGTCCAGTGACGAGCGTCCGCGCGCGACGGGTGTTGCAAACGGCCCCTAGTTTACACTGGGCCAATCCAGGGTTGCGGGTCGTGCGCCGAGTTCCATCGGCGAATAGGCGACGATGGGCGCGGCTTGTCCTTCGACGAGCACCTCGTCAGTTCCGCAACAACGGGGTCGGCATAGACGCAGAATTCCTTGAGTTCTCGATGTCGAGTTGAAATAGCCGTGTGGGAAGTACTTGGGCCACAGGCGCGTGCTGCCTCGCGGACCTGCGACACCTTGAACCTGAATTCCGTCAGTCAGCAACATCTCGGCTTCTTGAATGACTCGATGCATGTGCAGTGGAACCCGACCGCCGGGTGCCAGGCTGAGCCGAACAATCCCCACATTGGGGGTTTCGTGCACGACATGCAACGGCCCGAAAGGGCATTGAACCATTCGAAAAGACACGTCATCAACAATGCGACTTAGCTGGAGGCACGGCACTGCGCGTCCGCCCAAAGCATCCGGCTTCTCGATCCGGATGCTTACGCCTTGTATCGCCGCACGTCTTTCCCCTTCAATCGGCGGCAGCAATAGAGTGCGGCATATCGCATGACACGCCGCCTCGAGCAAATGAAACTGACCTAAGTGCAGGACGAACTGAATCTGCGCTGCCACGAATTCGTAGTCAACGGTTTCTTCGAGTTGCTCGCTGCGTGCCGCGGCGTCGGTTTCCACGTGCAGTTCAAGTTGCACCCGCAGCCGCTGGGGCTGCGTGCGCTCGGCGGGATTTACGCCGATGATGCAGTCCACCTCCAACTCTCGCAATTGAATGGTATCCAGATTTCTCATCGTCTACTTTCGCGCGGCTGAAGAAGAGGCTGCCGGCACGACGATTCTAGCGCCCGGGCGGATTTGGTCTGGGTGGCGCAAACCATTGGCGCGAATCAGCTCAGGGATCGTCACGTGAAACTTGTTCGCGATCATTTGCAGAGATTCCCCGTTCTGAACGACGTAGATTCGGCCGCCGCGTAGGTTGGTTAGCTTCCGATCGCCGCGTGGGGTGCTGGCTCGCTCCCGGGCGCGCGCGGTGCCGCGCCCTCTGGCCTGAGAAGCCGCCGGTGCTGCCTCGCCGAAAATCTCCGCCACGCTGCGGCGATTCAGATCGCGCTCAATCAGCCGCAAAATCTCGGGTTGCGTCGCCGTTGGAGTCTTCGGGGCCCGCGACGCATTGCGTAACCGCAACCTGCGCTGCGTTGTGGTCCAGGCCCGATCAATGGGCGAGCTTTCGGGCGGCATCGTCCGATAGGTAGCTTGCTCTTTCGCTTGAGCAAGCTCATTTCGATCGATGGGGCCATATCCTAGCTGTTCGATTGCGGAAAATACCCATTTTTCGACCCGGTCGAGTTCAAGAAGCACCGGCGAGCGAATTTCAACCACCAACGATCCAAATCCCCGCCCGACGAGCAATTCGCAACTCGCCGTGCCCGCCTTGTCCAAGATCGAGGTTCGATTCAAACGACGCTCGATCAATTGGGCGACAAGCTCGAGGCTGGATGCGTACGATTCGTCCAAGTGGGAAATCGGCCATGAAAAAAGCCATACATGACCTTCCGAATGGGGGATGCGTTCGTGAGCGAAACGCGGATTTTGTCGAGTTGGCTGCGCGATAGGCGCGGGCGGTTGCGGCTCGCGACCGGGCTTGAAAAGGCTTGGCGCCTGCCGTCGCATCCATTGCTCGACTTTTGTCGCGTCATACTGCCCAGCCACGGTGACGACGAACCGTTGGGGTTTTGACGCCGCCGCGCGCACGACGTCCTCGGGGCGCAGTGCCAACGATGGTTGCACGGAATCTTGAATCGACAAGGTGGCTTCCGAATTGCCTAACCAAGTGAGCGCCTGCAGCTGCCGGCGGAGCGGATTGTCGTCGAGCACGGCGGCAAGCCCCGCGTGGTTGCGCCATTTCTCGCTAATGCTCATCCACGATGCGACCGTGACCGTGACAGGCTTCATAATTTCCAATGCAATCGCCATTGCGGATGCCCAGTGGTCGCTCGTGGTGCTGACGCAGAGCACGGCCACGTCGCCATCGACGACATCCAACCTGCGTGAGTCCTCGGGCTCGCTTGCAAACCGTTCGCGGTAGGCCTTGACTACGCGCTCGCGTCGGATTCTCGAGGTCGGCGGCCGCATGGGCGCGTCGGGCGGCGTCGTTGACGGCGACCCCGACGACGTAACCAACGCAGATCGCCGCTTGACCCGAGGTGTCTTCAGGAACAAGAAGTAGCTGCGTCGCGCCGGCCAATTCGATAAGCCGCGGTTCGGTAAGCACCGTAGCCTCGGGCACGCCCGAGTCGCCCGCCGGGCTGGCTGGCGCTCCCTGCAACGCGCCAAATAGGCCGAGTCCGACGAGTCCGAGTGACCAATTGGCGGGGCCCATTGCCTTTGCCTTAGCAAATGTGCCAGAAGTGCGCCAACGAGTGGCAAACTCGCGCCCCGCATGGACTCGCACCGCCTGACACCGAACGTGACCACCCGTAGCCCGCTTGGCAACGGTTTGCCGTCAGCGCTCATCGCCGTTTCGATCGCGAGTCTGTTCTTCGAGCTGCTGGTGGCCCTTGGCATTATCATGCAGCCGTTGCCCAAAATGGGCGGGCTATGGTCCGTCGAGTGGCTGACGGCGTTTGCGGCGTGCGTCTGCGCCGGCGCGCTCGCAGTGCGCCGTGACCGCCGCCTGACGCTCCGCGACGGTGGTGCCATGGTCTTGTTTTTGTTGTTCGCCCACTGTGCCGGCGCATTCTCTCAAATCACAACCGTACTCATTCCGCGTACGGTGATACCGACCTCGGCCGGTGCCGCGACCCATGTCTCTACGACGGCGGGCACTGCGATTGCGCACGCAGTGGCGCTAGGCCTGGTCGCTTGCCTCGTAGCGGCCTGGATGAGCCGTGGGAACGCCGCGTTCCGGGCCGGGCCCCTGCTCGGCGCAAGTTTCATTGGGGCCCTGTTGTGCGTTTTCGTGCCCATCGCGAGCGCGCCGTACTGCGCGAGCGTCGTTTCAAGCCTATCCCCATCCGCCGTGGCCGCCGCGACCACTCCGGCGCGCTTAGGCGCGATTTGCTTTCCGTTGCTCTGGGTGACCATTCTACTTGTCGATGCGTTTCGAACGCCGCGCACGTCGGGCGCAACGGGTCGCGCTTGGAAGGCTGCCACCTTCGCTGCAACGCTTCTGGTTCTCGGCTTATCGCTCAAGGTCGAATCCAAGCCGAGCCTGTCGATTCCGCTGGCGCTTGCATTGGGTGCGTTAGCCCATTTGCCGAACCTACTTGTCCATCGTCGGGCACCGACGCCGACGGCCATGGCTCGCGCTGCCGCGTTTTCCCGCTCCGACCTTGGCCTCATCTTCGTGTTCTTCGTATCGGGGATGGCCGCGCTCGTCTACCAAGTGGTGTTTGCCAAGGGTCTAGCATTGACGTTCGGAAGCACTTCCCATGCTTCCACAATCGTCTTGGCGACGTACATGTCCGGGCTCGCGCTAGGTTCCTGGCTTGGCGGCAGATTTGCCGAACGCGTGACACGTCCCATATTCGTGTACGCGGGGGCCGAGCTCGGCATTGCATTGGTTTGCGCCTTTGCTCCGTTCACCCTCAAGGCAACGCGCGCCGCGTATGTGATGATCGCCGCCGGTGCCGATCCTGGGCAAGCTTGGCTGGTTGGGCTGCAGCTGTGTCTAGGTGCACTCGTGCTCATCCCCCCTACGCTGCTGATGGGCGTTACGCTGCCGATGCTCACACGCCACTTGATCGCGCGACGCGATAGCCTTGGCGTGTCGGCGGGCGTCCTCTATTCATCGAACACGCTCGGGGCCGCTGCGGGCGCCCTGACGACTGGGTATCTCATGATGCCGGCTCTCGGTGTCACGGCGTCATTGCGCGTGGCTGTCGCCCTGAATATTGCCGTTGCGGTCATTGCTTTGATGTTCGGCCGCAGCCTGGGGGTGACGC
>CAWEUH010000054.1:0-42356 GCA_963811985.1 uncultured delta proteobacterium | reverse complement strand
GTTGACCAATATCCGAGTTCAAACAACTCCTCCCTCATCGACATTGGCTTGCGCATGGACGGTATTTCGTGGATGCTGCTCCAGTTCCAGGCGATCCGGGCTTTGCCATTGAGCGGTTTCGGAACCTGAGCTCAACGCTTAGCAGGATCAACTCGAAATTTCCGCGACGGTAATTGGGGTCAGATGTAACGTGCGATTATGGGTTCGGCCTCTGCTACGGAATGGCCGCGATTACGTCGGTGACGGTCGCCGTTTTCGACGCGCTCCACTCGAGATTCCCAGCTTTATCCAAGATGTAAGTTGCCGGCAATTCTGCGACGCCAGCTTCGCGTGCCGCCGATGAGTCACGTGCCACGAGGAAACTATGGTCCACCCCCAGCGTTTTAACGTGTCCTCGGCTGCATCAATGCTCTCGTTCTCCGCGAGCACCGCGATGAGCACCAGTTCCGCTCCCTTGGCGGTGAGTTCTGCCTCACGGCGAACCATTTCCTGGAATGCTCGCTTTGCATGGTTTGCATGAGGGTGACCAGAAATCGAGCACGAGACGTTTGCCTGGCTTCAATGTGATTAGGGGCCGTCCCGGGTTTCTCATGACGCCGCGAGCTCCGGTTGTGGGATCCAAAGTAGTGCGGAAACAAGTTGAACGAGGGACAGGAAGTGCAATGCGTTCTTTTCGAATCGCGTTGCGACAGCACGAAATCGCTTGATGTTGTGGAAGTAGCACTCGACCAAATAGCGCTTTCGGTACTTCTTTCTGTCAAGGCGCGGTTTACGGGTTCGATTGGGATGAGGACAAATGACGGGTTTCATTTGCTGGCTTAGAACTTGGGCCCTGATTTCGTCAGAGTCGTAGGCTGTGTCAGCGATCAGCGCGTGCCCTTGCGCGTGCCCTGCGATGATGTCTTTGGCGACCGTGGAGTCGTGCTGTTGGCCCGGTGTGAGTTCGACGTGGAGCGGCCGCCCTTCGGTGTCGACGAGTGCGTGGACTTTGGTGGAGAACCCACCTCGAGAATGACCCAGTGCGTTAATTTTGATCCCCCTTTTCCGCCCGAAGCATCTTGATGTGCTCGAACGACGGAGGCGTCGATAATGCATCCTTCATCGTCCACTTCCAATTGTAGTGCCTTGAGCACTTTGGCCCAGGCTCCTCGATGAGACCATTCATTGAAGCGATTGTAGATGGTTTTCCAAGGGCCATAGCGCTCAGGCAAGTCTCGCCAAGGACAGCCCGTCTTTGCTCGGTACAGGATAGCGTTGATGAATGCACGATCCCCAATGATGGAGTCAGGACCTCGCCGTTGCGGCAAGGCTTGGGCGAGGGTTTGCCACTGTGCGTCAGTCAGTTCATGTCGGTGTGCCACGAAAAGCTTTGATCATATTGGACGCGAACTCTCAACAAAAAAGATCTCGCCCAAAGCTAAGCAATCGAAATGATCCAACTATTACCCGGGACAGCCCCTAGTTGCCCCTCGGCCGAGGGCATCGTGAGCAAGAGCGACTTGCCCGTCATCGAAGACGGCGCCGAAGCTGGGCGGTTGTCGCTCGCCGTGCAGGAGCCGGCGACGAGGAGGCCAATTATGACAGGCGTGACGCGCACAATGTTGACCACAGGTCGGAACCAATGAGCCTTTGGCATGGCGGGCAATTTAGCTGTTCTGGGACCAGTGACGACCCAAAAGTGAGGCCGTGTCGGGCTCACCTGCCGAGTTCCGAGCATCGGGGAAGTCTTGGTCGAATTATTGCTCGTACGTGAAGTCCCAACTACCCACTGGCGCCGCCATACCGACTCGTGTAAAGTCCGTCATCATGCGCTGTTGCCTGCATCTTGCAGTTTTTGCTTTTGTTGCATCACTCTGCTCTAGCTGTGGTTCTTCGCTACCCAAGTTCGGCGACCTCAACCAAGTTGCCCCCAACGCAGATTCCCCAGAAACTGGCCCTTGCAGCGCCGTGCGCCCGCAGACAGAGCCCGACTTGATGGGTTGGGATCCTGGGTCGCGCGCAAAAGTGAATGGGTTGGCACAGCAGGGCCTCATAGCGGTCAGGTACACCGCCAAGGGGTGCAACGTGGAATTGGAAGTCTTGTCCCACTGCATAGGCTCCTCCACCAAATATTCATACACCCCTTACTGGTCAATGGAAACCAAGACGGCAAAGAACGCCGGTGAACTCTACGCCGAATTGCCCCTTGGCGCGGCGGGCCTGAAGGGAAAGTTGAACGGGTCTCGGATTCTGCGCACAGATTACCGACTGGTCGGGCAACTAAGTATTCCTGCTGACGCCGTCGTCGATGCATCTAGCTTGAAAGGTCCGGAATGCGCTCGCGCAACCCACGTTGTGAGCAGCCTGTACGTTGGCGGGTTTGCTTTGGTCGATGGGGAATCCGAACACTTGAGCGCAGTGGCAGACGTGTTTCTTGCTGAGGCAGGTGGACAGAAGGACAGCCGTCGCCAACGGCTATTTCTTGAGGGCGATCCTGAAGCCTGCGAACGTGGAAAGGCGAGCGGCAAGCTCGAACCTTTGTGCGGCGTGCCCTTGCGCGTGGCGCTTTTGCCGTTGGTAGTTGCGCCGGCGGCGGCCGCACCAAGTGCTCCGACATCTGCAGCTTCCAAAAACAGCCGTCCCAGTACGGGCGAAATGGTGCGCGTTCCGGCGGGAAGCTATTGGATGGGTTCCAACGAGGCAGACAATGATGAAAAGCCGGTGAATCCCGTCACCGGTTTGCCAACGGATATCGCGCTCCCCTCACTGTGGGATAACGAGAAGCCTGTGCATCGCGTTACAGTTGACAGCTTCGAGATGGATCGCACGGAAGTCACTGTGGCTGCGTATCAAGCCTGCGTCAACGCAGGCACGTGTAAGCCTGCCGGGTCAGGAGAATTCTGCAATGCTGGCAAAGCAGACAAGTCCAATCACCCCATTAACTGTGTGGATTGGAATCAAGCTACGGCGTTTTGCAATTGGGCAGGCAAACGCCTGCCTACTGAAGAAGAGTGGGAATATGCAGCGCGCGGAACGGATGGAAGAAAGTATCCTTGGGGCAGCTCTGCGCCCTCGGACCAGTTGTGTTGGAGCTCGGAAAAGGGCACCTGCACTGTTGGCAGCTTCCCCTCCGGGGCGAGTCCGTTCGGTATTCAGGATATGGCGGGCAATGTCGGTGAGTGGACCTCAAGCGGCTATTCGTGGAATTATCAGAAGACTAGAACGACCGATCGGCTAGTTGTTCGTGGTAGCCGTTGGGCCGAAAACAGGGCGGAGCTTGTCCGTGCTGCGTGCCGCTTCATAGGTTATAAGCCTTCGAGGTCGGACTGCGATCTCGGGTTTCGCTGCGCCCGGTAACTTAATGAATGGCACTGCGGAAAGCGTCGACTGGCGTTGGTTGTTCAATTTGGCCGATGATCGAAACGCCGCCCGAACGTCTGACGGTCTCCTGTCGGGTCCCATAGAAATGCCAGGAAAGAATATAGCACCCCTGGCTTAGCGATAAGGCCGCCGTGTCCCTCACGGGGTCACCCCAGACGTCGGGGCGTTGTCAAACGGGCGCATCAGGTGCTGCACAATGACTAGACAACCGAGCTTCCGCGATCGTCATCCTCGTGCACGCATCCTCCCGTTTATGGAGAAACTGAAACAATCATCGCACAACGCGGCCCCGCAACTGCTGCACGTCCAATTGGTGTCCTTGCCGCAACAGTTGCAAGCGGTGCGGTCGCGGTGAGTTTGGGTTTCTCTCAAATCCTCGGGGCCATTGTTCATGATTTTGGCTCCTCCGTCTTCAAGTTCCACGTCCCAGTGTTCCCCAGGTACGTAAAGGGTCTCGCTAATCCCGTTGCCCCAGTCGAAGGCAACAAACCACCCACCGGGACCCTTGGCACGAAATACTGCCGAGGGTTGTCGTTCCTTCTTCGTCGCTGCGGCAGCAACTTTCACACGTTCCCATTTCAATGGTTCAGACATCAATTCGCTCCTTCAGGTGCGTCAGCTGTGCTTAGGGTAGCCCTTTTCGCCGATGGGGCAATGCCGGCTGCGGCGATGCTGACGTTTCAGATGGGCCAGCGGGAAAAGTCTCATCCGCAGAAATATCAAGAGCACAACGTTGTATGTTGAATATCGAAGTTGAAGAACTTTCCCGGCAAAATATGCAAATCCGGTTAAGCAATCTAATCAATATCAAGAGCAGAATGTCACATGTTGAATGTCGAAGTCCGAATTGCGTGTGCAGAATTTGGAAAGCTAGATAGACGCAGTTGATAATAGCATCACAAATAATTAGCGAGCAGTTCAGGCGAATACGAGCTGACCGCAGTTGCCAAATCACGCACTGTGCGATAGGATCCCTCGTAAAGGAGAGCTCCATTTATGGAAGTCGATCAAAGCTTCGCGTTATCGCGTCCCTAGCCGAACTTGCCGAACTGCTGCATGGCGCGACTGTTGAAGCAGGGAGGGTCCCCGCTCGGGACAGTGTCTGTGTCTCGACAGAATTACTGAGAAGCGCGCAAGTAGTTGACTGGTAGTTTAGCGACTTCTTGCACCCTACACCCGGTGCTCGTCTCTCACAATCTTTCGCGCCCCCGCATGCCAAGCGGTACTCCAATCCTTCGCGGGGTAAATCTTTTCGAGTCTATCGAGTTGCCCAATCGCCTTGAGTCTGGCGTAGATGAGTTGCCAAGCGCAAGGCCGGTCTTCCGCGACTTCACAGTGCTCCAACGTGGACCCGCCGCAAGGCCCGTTGAGCATCCGTTTCGCGCAGCGAGTTACGGGACAAATCCCACCGAAATCCGCGAGCACACACTTGCCGCATCCAAGGCACTTCTCGGTCCAAACAGCCTGCTCTTCGAGAATGCCCATGAACTGAGTGTCGAGCGCAGCGTAGACGGGCCTGCTTGGGAATCGCTCGGCTAATCCTTGCACGCCCACACCGCAACCGAACGATACAACGGCTTCATTGCGCTCAATTGCTTCGGCGAGATCTTGGATGAACTCATTTTCGCACTGCCGTTCAATCGTGATTTGCTCAATCTCGACGGGTTGGCCATGGAGCTTGCGGGCCATGCGCACCGCGTAGCCGGCAATGCTGACTTCGCGTTCACCGCCCGCGAGGCAAACCGTGACGCAAGTGCCGCAACCAACAATTTTGGTGCCCCCAGTGGGTTGGAGGGGAGTTACGGCCGCGGGTGCTCGCTGCGCTGCGCGCCCGCGCGGGCCCGCCAAACGCGTGCTCAGAAGTGGCTTCGCCACTTCCTCCGCGCGCGTGGGGGACCCGCCGCCAGTTGGTCTTGACCTGCAAACTTAGGCTTCCTAGCACGTCATAGATAGCGATTGTGGTCGCCAACTACAGCTTGGACTTGGATTCCCCGTTAAGTCCTAGCGCCAATAGCAGCGCCATTCTTACTTCGTCCCAACGATTGTCCTGCAGTCTCGCTATCCAGGGACCGATCAGAGTTCGATCCACGCATTTGATCCACTCAGGTTTGACTGTACATCGACCCGGAAGACCGTCAGCCGCGTCGAGGAGTACTTCCCACGCCAGACCGCGGACTTGGGTTGACAATGGGATTACGGGAACTTCGGAAAGAGAACCAATGACATCGTCATTTCCTAGCACGAGCACCGGTCGTCGTTTGTCGGGGCTGCTGAATCGGAACCACCTAAAATCGCCGCGGGCTATCACGGAAACTCGACCTCTGAGCCTTCGTCGATGGGACCTTGTGGACCCTGAACTGCCCACTCACTCCACAAGCGAGCTTGATCGTCCAACGACAACGCCGAGTCCGTTGGCTCGGCGGTTTCAAGCAAAACGCGCACTCGTTGACCCTCGAGCGGGGGCACAGGGGTGTCAAGTTCGATGGTATTTCCGTGAAGCAGGCCGGTAGTGGCAACTTGTGGCATCAGGTGGAATATACCTCGTGATTGCGTCGAGCGGTAGGTGTTCTGAGCGAGCCAATGCTGCCATTTTGCCGAATTGCTGGCTGGGAAACCTCGTGCTTGCCGCATCGTCGCTTGCCCGGTGTGCGATCGCGACACTTTGTTTGGGTGCCCCCAGTGGGTTTGAAGGTAATTGACGGCCGCGGGTGCTCGCTTCGCTGCGCGCCCGCGCGGGCCCGCCAAACGCGTGCTCAGAAGTGGCTTCGCCACTTCCTCCGCGCGCGTGGGGGACCCGCCAGCGATCGGTCTTGGCTCGCGAATTTAGGTGTTTTGTCCCGCAATGATGACAGTTTGCGGTCATGTTGAGCGGTATCGAGTGACCCCTCTTGGGCCTGTTGTTGCTGACGATCACGGCTTGGGAGTGCTATCCTAGCGGCTGAGGCTAAGTTATGAGCCAGTCCAAACAGCGAATAATTGAGAGTCTGGACGATTTGCCAAGTGACAGTCTCTCCGCTCTCGCCGAGTTCGCCGAATATCTTCGAGCCAAGGCAGTAACCCCGCGTCCTGCTGCCGTCGCGGAATCGAATCAATGTGTGCCGTTGGGCGGGCTGTTCAAAGGTTATCGATTCGAGGAATCTGATTTCGCGGCAACCCGCAACGAAGCCTGGGAAACATTGGGGACGGGGAAAGAGTGACCCGTTACGTTACGGATACGCACGCGCTCATTTGGCATTTGACCGAAGACGAGCGGCTCCCCCTGGCTTGCCGAGCCGTATTCAGTGATGCGGATCAATCAAAGGTGCAGATATGGATTCCTGCAATCGTGTTGGTAGAAGTTATCTACTTGGTTGAGAAATCACGTGTCTCACCAGGTCTCGTGGAGCGGATGTTGGACGCGGTTGAGCCGCCTCGGTTTGGATACATGGTTGCTGCGTTGGACGTGAACGTCGCACGGAATCTGATCCAAATACCTCGGGACGTAGTACCGGACATGCCGGACCGCATTATCGCAGCCACGGCAATGACTCTTGACGCCCCTCTTTTGACGAAGGACGGTAGGATACGGTCGGTGCCAGGAATTACGACAATTTGGGACTCGTAGCTTGGCCGGGCCCGGCGCCCATCTGCCCAATGGACCTGGGTCGGCTGCCAAGAGCGGACCGCGGACGGGTACGGCAGCAGCGCAACCGGCCGTCACCGGCAAACCATTGCGGCGCTTGTCGCATTGTCGACTTTGAGTGCAATGGTCCCACTGCCCGTCAAATCAGCTGGTCTCCGCTCGGCGGCGCACAAGTCGCGCCACGCGCCAACGGGTTCGCGTAACTGACGGCTCGCGCGTGGCACGCCTTCTGCGCCATGGGGTCGCGAAGCCCAGCTGATTTGCCGGGCAACGGAGTCTTCATGCGCAAGCAATCACGTCAACAACTCGAAGTTTCAGGCGCTGCTGGCGGAGCGCGCTCAGGTCATGCGGCACAATGTAACGGACACGGAGCAAATCTTGTGGCTTTGCCTTGCGGGCAAACGGCTTGGGGTTGCGTTCAAGCGTCAGGTGGTCATTGACCGTTTCGTGGTTGACTTCCTCGCTCCCGCGGCTCGCCTCGTGGTGGAAGTGGACGGGGGTTACCATTCGCTGCGTGTCGCGGCTGACGCGCGGCGGGACCGGGTGCTTCAGCGGCACGGGTACCGCGTGTTGCGGCTTGACGCTGAAGTGGTTCGCCGCAATTTGGTTGAGGCCCTCGCTCGCGTCACGTTCGCCTGTAAGGGCAGACTGGTAATCAAACGGGACCCCTAAACTTCGGGCACTGATTATACCCGATCGCCGGGTCATTCGAGCGAAGTCCAAGAATGTACTCCACCTCTTTCGCGTTTACCTCCTGGTCCGATGCGGATTCCGACTCCCAGAGAATTTGCTTTCGAATTGTGAAATCCCGCCACTGGTTGCGTGGAAAGTCCTTTTCGATGAGGCGACTGTTAGCGCTGCCGAAGTAGTTCAGTGTGTCGGTGAGATCCTTGCCAACGTAGATCTTTCCGTTGGGATAAGTGATCTTGTAGATGACTTTCACAAGCTCGCCGCGCTACTCCGAGTCGAAGTAGTCCATGTCAAGTTTTGGCAATCGCAAGGTCCGATAGTGCGTGACGCCAACTCCATGCTCGATCATCAAATTAGTCAGCCGCGATCCATCAATAAGAACGACCGATTCGGAAACGTGTGCCTCGAACTCACGCGCTTCGCGGGTGAATGTGGACGTTGTGATAAAGACGCCTCGTTTGGCCCGGCGAGCCGATATGGCGCCGTAGAACGCTTGGATCTCCGGGCGCCCTACCGAGCCTTGCCACCGCTTAGCTTGGACGTAGATCTTTTCGAAGCCGAGGCAATCGAGGGAAATGATGCCGTCGATTCCGCCGTCCCCGGAACCGCCCACGCGCTGAAGATCGTCTTCGGTGGAGCCGTAGCCGAGGGCGTGCAGCAGATCCAAGACCAGGCTTTCGAAGAATGCCGGCGGCATCCTAAGTATTTGCTCCAGCAGCTCCTTCGCGACGTTCGCGCAGAGTTCATTGACGGCAGCGTCGATTTGCTCGTCGGGCGTCAGTTCAGTCTCGTCCTGCGAGCCCACTCGAAGGTCTGCGCCATTTGGAGTGGCGCCATGCTGACCCCTTGATTCGCGAAGCAGTTGACGGCCTACGTTTTCATCAAACCCGTCCGGGTGTGCTTCCAATAGCTTGCGGCCCTTGTCGGTGATGCACCACATGCCGCGAGCGGCCGTGTTATCTACGTACCCGGCTGCTTTGAGCATGCTAAGGCCCCAGCCGCTTCGGTGCCGGTAGCGCAAGTGCGGGAGATTCGCGAGTCGTTCGTTGCGCTGAACGTCACTCAGTCCGAGCAGATCGGGCATCGCCTCGTGCACGCCTTGGCGTCGGTCGCCGTCGGGCATCGACGCGAGATGCCGGAGTATGGCGTGAAAGAATGCCGCCTGTGATGGGAGGGTTCCGGTCGTTGACATGGCGTTAGCTCAGGTTTCTGTCTAGCGGAGTTCGCCGCCGATGTCTCAAAAAACAGATTCTCCACACGTCGTAAACCGAGATCGCCTTGCTCAAGTTCGAATGTCGCTGCGTGGAGGTCGTCGATCTCGCGCGAAAATCGAAACCTCGACGCGTCGGATTTCGAGGATTGCCCTCGCGTTTTTCGAACTCCACGTGTTGGAATCGAGTTTTGGGTGCGTGATTCTCGAATTCGTGTCTGTTGTCATCGAATTTCTTGAGCGCGGTTGGCCGCTCGTTACGTGTGGAGGTCCGAATTTTCGACCAAGAACTCGAATCTCCACACGCACGAAACTCGTTTTGCTTCCTATTTTCTCGAATTCCTACGTGTGGAGTTCGACAAACGTCAGGCTTTTTTCCGGGGTTCCTGCGAATGTAGGCTCGCCTGGGCTCACGAGGCCGGTCAGGCCGCGGCTGGAGCCGGCCCGGGTGGCGTTGGACTGGGCGGCGTGACAGGGGTCTTTTTCGGCCGGGGTCGGTCAGGGATCACACTGTGAATGTCCGCTTCCGAGAAGCCCGCGGCTTTGTAAAGACGCTTGAGATGGGCGAGCTCCATTTGCGCTGAATGGGCAATCGCCGTCTTGGCGCGTTGCAGCTGTTGCAGCTCGATGCGCGGCTGCGCAAAGCTATCCACGACTTTGCGATACGCCGCGGCTTCATCGCGGACGCTCTTGACCATGTCTTTGAGCGCTGCCGGGTCAAGCTTGCTAATGAGGTTCAACTCGAGCAGATTCGCGAGCAGATCCATGCGATCGGGCTGCTCTTCGTCGGCGCCAATTGTGTAGTGAGCGATCCCGCCCGGAAATACAACGTCGAACGTTGGATCGAACGCGGGACGACCAATCGCATTCCAGATGTCGTCGGAGAGCTTGCCGATGAACTGATCCGCGTGCCTGTCTTGAGCTTCGACCGCAGCCTTCAGCGGCAGCACCGCTGCCTCGGCCGCGGACAGCCGAGACTTCAAATTCGCGATCACAGTCAGCAACGAACCGAGCCGATCTTCCTCGATTTGGTGCCATTTCCCGCCACGCGCCACCGCCCGTGCGTGTGTCGTCTCGACATCAGCAAAAATGTCATCGGCCGCAGCTTTATTAGCAATTACTTCGCCCATATCCCGCTCCTTGTTGCAAAACAACCGCAGCAAAAAGCGCCTCATCGCCCCGCCACGATTTTCGGTCTCGGAGTGTCGGGGATTGGGGCGGCGATTTCAAGAGGGAAGTGCGAGGCAATTCGGACCCCCAGCGTCGCGCGGTAAAATTGCAACAATGGCGCATAGCGCCGACGCTTGACCTTCACCCCCGCGCCGCCGCATGCAGACCGCGTGCAAGTTGACAGTGTGTTATCGATAGATGACGGCCATGGGAAAACCCATGGATTGGGTGGCCCCGGTGGGTTCTTTGGTGCGGCCGGTGGTTTCTTTGGGTGCCGCTGGTTTCCTTGGGCCCCCCACTGGGTTGGAGTTGAGTGACGGGCCGAGGGTGTTCACTGCGCGCTTCGCGCGCTGCTCGCTGGCGCGAGCACGGTCTACGTCTGTGAAATCAAGTACTTCTTGCAGTCATGTCGTAGGTATCCCGGCCACACTCGACGTAGCCGCCGCTCGGCGTGACAACTCGGTGAGAGCAGTCGCCGCGCCTTCAGCGGCGGCCGGTGTGGATGTTTGCAGGACCACTTTGAGACCGGACTGCGATGTCAATTCAAGCCGCCCGTACTCCATAATTGGCAATTGGGCGTTATTTGAGAATCGCAGGTCGGGGCCACCATCCTTACGGACGAACCGCCAGGTGGTGTCGATTCTTCTTGAGTCAGGAGGTACGCGACCTTCCTCAATGAAGCTCGTGGTCGAGGCTCTTACGTCGAGTTGCTCATATGGAATTCCAGCGACCCCTGTGCCATCCCAGATGAGTAATCGATCTGGTAGAAAGAGGAGCTGCTGCGGCCCTACAGGAATGCAGGATGGCTCAATGTTGAGTTCAACGTGAGGGAGTGTTCCAGCAAGTACTCTGATCGCTGTCCGCTGTATTAAAGCATTAGCGCCGGCGTTCTTCTTCCAGTCATCCGTCTTAACGGAATAGAATACATGCCAGAGTTCGGACGCTTTCTTGAGATACAATCCAACGGAATTGGCCATGCCGATTCGGTTGACAACTTCGGAATCGTCGACATCGTAGAGAATTCGTGCTGTTCGCCGTTCATTGTCCCACACCTTCACCGGGAACGCGGTTGCAAGCAGGAGCACACATACGGCAACGGTCCCCTCAAATGGCAGCACACACGCCGCCCAGACGGCGATAAAAGCCGCAACAAGAACAAACCAAAGGAATAGGGACTTTCTCTTAAGATGTGCTTGCACTTCAAGAAGAGTCGCGTCCGGTGACATGTCGGCCAATTCTTCGGAACTAGCAGTCGTAATGAATCCCGGGGTGGAAGTCCCGGCCGGCAATTGGCGAGGGTCCTGCGGGAGCTGTTGCCTCGGTGTTGTGCGAGCTGACCTAATCTTGTGTCGATACCGAAAGACCCCGCGTCCGAACGTCACGTACGTGCCGCGAGGACCTACGGATACGCGCGCTCCCCTGACGCCGGTGGAAAGCCCAAGACCTCCGGACGAAACGTTAACTTTCAGCGGGCCCATCTTGATCGTGCGTCGAAATGACCATCCCATATCGAGCCACCCTAGGCCACGGCAACGGCCCCGTCCGTTTCTTCCATTATCGCATCTCGTTCACGCAATTGCTGCTCCTCCCAGGTCCTTTCGTTGAACGATTCCTTGGCCATCGCTCGCTCAATAGCCTGAGTCTCTTGCCATTCGCGACATGCTGCTGTCATTGTCCATGCCGCCTGGACGCCGCATTTCTCTACTTCGCTGCGAATTGCCGTAAGGCCTACTCGGAAGAATTCTTTGCGTGGATTCACCTTGTTCATTTGATGCCTCAAGAAGGACTTGTGAAGTGCCCTTTCTAGAGTTGGCGCATCATCGCTGGCAATCATGGCGTGGACGTCGAATTCGAACGGCACGCTCGCGTCACCGAGCTCACGCACACGGTCCAGCGGCTCGAGTCGTCTCGTCATTCCGATCTTGAAGACTTGTTCACCGAACGAACCAATATTCGAGATGACATAAACGTGGCCACTCCTCGTTTGCTGGGCCATTGACAATGCTCTCTGATTCTTCTCCTCGGCGGCGCGGAGCTTTTCCGCCAATGCAGCCAACTGCCCTTCGTATTTGGCCTTCTGTTCATCACTGGCCTTCTCAATCTCGCGTTGAGCCTTCTCCATGGCCTTTCGAATCAGCTCCTCCTCCTTTTGCGCATCCTTCATGGCACGCTCAAATTCACGTTGGGCGCGCTCTTCTTCACGAATGCGCTCCTTGAGCTCGCGTTGCTCTTCTCGTTCTTTCAGGCGGAGCTCTTGAGCAACCACAGCCCAGCGAAGTTCTTGCTGTCGGGCCTTCAAGTACTCGGGCAGGATTCGCGCGTTTCGGAACGCAGCACCGTTGTGGTTCACCAGGTTGTATGCGTCCGTAATTTTCCGCTGCAGCGTGCCAAAGTTATCGTGCTTCACATCCGACAATATCGAGTCAACCTTGCCATTGAAGGCGTTGACAACGAAGGTGATTGCCGTGGCCCTGCGATTGGCTTCAACATAGTCACAAGTGGCCGCCGTCTCACTCTGTATCATCCTTCTAGTGTTCTCGCGGGCAGCCTTCAATTCTTGACCCGATTCTGCGAATCCAAACTGCTCTGCCAATTCATCTAACAGGCCGGTGACCGGCAAGATGTACCGGTCGCCATATCCCTCGAGAACATTTCGCATCGACTCGACTGTGCGCTGGTATCGCTCAGCATTTTCCTTCGCGGCAAACGCGTCGCCTGCGATTTGTTTCGCGTTGTCCTGTGCGATCCTTAGGATCTGGGCAGATTCATTTGAAGCCTGCTCTAGCCGTTGCGTGGCCGCAGCTTGGGCTTGTGCGTGTACAGCTGCCGACGCTTCAGCCCACTGCGCCGCCAAAGACTGGGCTTGAGCCGTCACGTTGGCCGCGTCTTGCTCCGCAGCATTGCGAATGTTCACGGCCCAAGCCTCGGCGTCCTCAATTTGTTGGAATCGACTCAGCGACTGGACGCGTGACGACAATTCTTTCGCTACACGGTCGAGATGATCCCTTTCGTCCTGAACGCGACGAAGGCGGACGGCGAGCACGACCGCAGCCGCAAACCCCAAAGCTAACGTAACAACTAGTGCAATTCGAATTGCGATGTCTGTGGAGCTCATGAAGTTCCCCCACGATTCTATGGATCGAACACGTCAACGATACCGACCGAAGGCTGCCCAAATAGGCCGCCCGTCGGATAATCTTCAGCAGGCTAACACTTTCGGCCACGACACTGTGATTCAAATTTCAGCCCGCGGAGGTGCTTTCCTATTTCGCGTGCCAATTGGTGTTAGGAAAAGAGCGGCAAATGTCCCGCCTGACTTCAATGATGACCAAGGAGGCATTTCGATATCAAAGGTATTGATCGTCGATGCAGAGACCTTATTGAAAAGCACCGATCGTCGAAAGGCCGCACAAACGAGAGCCTCTCTATCGCAGAACGATCACCAAGAGTCGGCCGCTTGGTCATGCCAGTTTCGGATGCCGTACTCAGCCGATTTTCGGAAACACTCTGCGGCGAAGGCGTCGAATCCAAAGCCGGAACAACTGAACAGTGAAATTGCTAGATTTGAAGAAAAAATGCTGTGTAACATTGCTTATCCTCAGCTAGTCTAATTAGACAAGCGGGGAGTCGGAGTTCCTGGAGCGTCCAGAGATGTGATGCCACCTAGCATTCATTCGGATAAATCCTGCCATTCAACCAATGTGGTGGTAGTTCCTGCTGGCTCATTTGCCAGCACGGCAAATTTCTGTGCCACCGTTGGCGCCCCGCTTCGGGAGTACACGGCCCAGTATATGAAAGGCTTGGCACCTAGTGTCACGTGGGACCTCAGCTCAGCGGCTCCCCGTCGGATGAGCCTCGGAGCGCTAACTGCTTTTCTGGCTACTGCTCACCGGCTCAAGCAGTTTGCGGGGATAACGCCAAATGCAATTCTTCCACAGCACCCTGATGTCCTGTTGTTTTGGCGCGATATCGGACTTCTGGATCTGGTGAGTGAAAACGAAATGATCGTGTGGCCGCCACATATCATTCCGGATATTGGCGTACTCAGAACTAATCCGAATACGATTGTTGCAAAGCTGGGGGAACCAACTCCGAGGAACTTGACGCAGCATCAATGGATCGAATGGAAAGACATGACGCGACACGAAATCAAGTCCGCTATTGACTTGCGTTGCGCTCGAGTCTTTCACCGCATTCGGCGTCGTGCGGACCTTCCTACCGAACTCCCAGACATCGTATCCAACGCGACCGCGGAGTTGGTACTAAATGCACTCCAGCACGGCCAATGCACGTCGTTCGTTGGTGTGCAACGAGGACCTACAAGAATTACGGTGGCGGTTTCGGATAGCGGACAAGGTTTCCTTTCGTCATTGGCGGCTCGCAATGTGTCTCCACCTGTATCGTCGCACATGCATGCCCTTATCGCGGGGTCGCTGATAAACATTCGCGACTTTGGCCTGAGGCGGGCAATCGACATAGTAACTCGTGCGGGGGGGTGGGTTGAGTTGAGTTCCCAGGATGCTGTATTGATCTGGGACCGAGCAATGTGGCTTCGCACGTCTCAAGCTACGGAGGAGGAGTTTAGTCTCGACGTTGCGTGCTCTTCAATTGGGTTTTCGAGCTATCGAGAGCATTTGACGAAACAATATGATCGGCAGTTACGGATAGTATCGCCGGGCGTACGAGGCTCCCGCGTCGCATTTGAAATACCCACGCAACAACACCCATGACAAACGACCTCGACCTCCACTTGATCCGTGATGTCAATGTCAGTCTCATACGCCTGCGCACCGCCTGTTGGGTTACAGGATGTACTTCGGCAACAAACGTGGAAGCTTCCGCTGGTCAGGGACTAGCTGCGCTGGTGAACCGCACGTCCTCCGGTGCGACGCTGGTAGTGGACTGTGTGCGCGTCAATACAATCGTAGACCACGCGTTCGATGCGCTAAAGAAAGCAATAAGTCAATGTCTTGGGAGCGTCGTTTTCGCCAATTGTGAGGCGCTTGGCACTGACTTGGTGCGGGAACTAGGGGATGCTCAATGTTCTTATATGGTGTCTCAGGTACGCTACAAGGTTTATGGCTCAGCCGATTCGTCGACTAGAGTGAACACACATTTCATGGGCCCTCTCGCACGGGCTGAAGCTGGAGTCATTGAGGATGACGTCCGATCTTCATTTTTCAAGCATGATGTCGATCTACGTCAACTACAGTCAACGCCAATTCTGGCTTCAGGTGTATTTGATGCCCGAAGAATAATATCTCGTCCACCAGCTTTCGCTCGCGTAGCATCGGCACTGGCTCGGAAAATTGAGTCTGACGCAGACCCGAACGGCGCTGACGGTCCTTTTGAGAAGCCTCGGCTGCTTGCCGTGAGTTTGCGCGGTGCCCCACTTGCGGCCGCCGTCGCGGACCTCACAAATTGGCGCGACGTTGAGGTTGTCGATCATCTCGGGCCTCGCTATCAACTACTAGAGGAGCACTCCTTTCGACAATCTTACGGCTACGCCAGCTACGCATATGTTGGTGACTTCGTTATTGGAGGTACTGAATTGCGGATTGCGCAGTCCTATGCGCGAAGCAAGGGGGCCGAATTGCGGCACGCGTATGTTATTGGCGCAGCGCTGCCCGTAGAAGCCTACAAGCCCATTGATCTCTATGCCTTGGTCAATCTGGTAAAGTGTCAGCCTCTGGCGGTGTACAAATTCGCAGAAAGTGCCGAGTGAATTCAAATGACCCCCTGGAGAATTCTTCATGTCAGCGATTTGCACATAGCTGATCCAGTTGGTGGCAATGAATATCTACGCGTTGGATACTTCGAGGAATATATTGAGGGTCTGATTGACAAGCTCCGTCATCACTGTGATGCGATCGATTGTGTCGTTGCAACAGGCGATTTCGTCGACAGAGGCAAAACTGCAAATTTCGATCACGCGAAGACCATACTCGAGAACATCGCGGCAAGGCTCAACATAGCGACTGATCGAATTCTAGTATGCCCAGGAAATCACGACTTTGATCAAACGTCCGGAAAACCAGACCGGTCAGCGTACAACTCGTTCTCGAGAAATTTTGCCAACGCCAAACCTCTTATTTCGAATACCTGCGGCGTGTTGATCAAAATGTCTGATGATTTGTATGGGCTGATGGTGGACGTATCTAAGTCCTTTAGTAAAACCAATTGTGACCCTGATCTGGACAATACAATGCAGGCGGTGAGGAGCACACCAGACGACTCGCTCCTGATTGTGGGAACGCATCAGCCTGTAGAGCATGCGCCAAACAATTCCGTACCGTTCGGAACGGGACAAGAACGTGTCTGGCTCGAAGGCATCCCGCTCCGGCAGCGGATTCGCCAAACTTGTGCCCAACGGGAGAGGAAGGCGTTGTGGCTCGCTGGCGATGTGCATGCACCTTCGAATACGTTGCTAAGCGAGCAAATCTACATTGTAACAGGCAGACTCGGCGGTTCGACCGGGAGCGACGATTCACAAATTGCCAGACAAGCCAAGCTGGTAATCGTTGGGCGCGGAAGTGAGCCTATTGAAGTCATTGAAGCCGAGCTGGTCAGGATTACTCATCAATCACATCCACATTGCACCGAGTGGACGGCTACTCCACGGAAGATTGGCGCCCCGATTCCCGACCACACCACAGTTCCCATGAAACCCCAGAGCCGACCGCCAAGCAACTCAGCTGTTGAGTACGCAGATGGACGAGCGGTAGACGCATTAGACGCCGTCTTGGAGTCCGAGGTTAGACGAACAATTCAACAGGAGCGACTGTATCAGCTGGGGAGGTTTGTTACTTGCACTGGCGCGGTAAGCCTGAGTTGGGTTTCCATTGGACCATTACTCAATTTGCATCGTCGAAATATTGTCGCAAAAATGGCAGCGTGGATTGCTCCGAAACTTTCGACGTCTGAAAGAGTTGTGCTCGTTGGCGTTGACTGTTGGGGCGCCGTACTTGCGAGTAATCTGTCCGTACTGCTTGGTATTCCGAGCTTTTGTGTGGCTGCAAGAGCTAGAGGCGAGCACAGTGCTCATGAAGAGAAGCTCGGTTTTGTCGCTAAGGAAATATTGAAGGCCGACGTTATTGTGTGCGTAATCGACGTAATCGCGACCGGACACACTATTGAGTATCTGCACCAAGGTAACCGTTCAGCCGGCGACGGGTAGAAACGGGCAAGGCCCGTGGCGACAATGTTGCCATGGCAAAGGTCAAGGCACTGGTTCGGCGCAACCGCGAGTATTGGATGGACGTCGTAGCGGAGTTCGAGAAGGGCTCGCTCAAACAGCAGGAATTCTGCGAGCAACGGGGCCTTGAGGTAGGGACGTTTCGTTACTGGCTCTATCAGCTTCGAGGGGAAACCAAACGGCCAAGCTCAGCACAGAGCCGTTTCGTCACGGTGCGACCGACGATGGCAGCTCCGAGTGGGGCCTGTCAGCTGCGAGTGGGCTCGGTCACGCTCAGTCTGATGGACTTGCCGTCGGCGAAGTTCATCGCCGAGCTGGCTCGACTCATGGACCGATAAGTCGATGCTGGGGCTTTCGACAGCGACGCGGATCCTGTTGTTCACAGGGGCAACAGACATGCGCAAGGGGTTTGATGGCCTAATCGCGCTGGTGATGGCCAGCGGCGAAAATGTCTACAGTGGAAATCTTTACGTCTTCATCTCGGGTCGGCGAAATCGAGCGAAGATTTTAGCCTTTCAGACGGGCGGGCTGGTGCTCTGGTACAAGCGGCTCGCTCGGGGGCATTTCAAGATTCATCTTCCCGAGGGAAACGATCGAGCCGAGATCGACAGCATCCAACTGACGATGCTGCTTGATGGGATCGACTTCGCCAGGGTACGGCGACCGCCGCATTGGACACCTGAACCGTAAAAAAGTCAGATTAGGGATCGACAAACGAGATCGATCATGATCTACGTTAGTCGATGACGTCCCAGGACATCGACGAGCTCGAAGCGACGCTGGACCCGACAGCGCGACTCGTCATCTCAGTACTGAGGGACGACAACGCGCAGCTGCGCAAACAGCTGGATGCGAGCACCGAGCAGAGTCGAATCCTGGCCGAACAGGTTGCGAGACTTACGGAGCAACTGCAGGACTTGAAGCAACGGCTCTTCGGTAATCGGTCGGAGAAGTTGCAGACGGTTGGCGAACAGCTTCGTCGTCGGATTGATCCCAATGAGCTGACGGTAGACGGCACGCCGATGCCGACTGAGCCCAAGGCACGAGCGAAAGAAAAGCGACGCAAAGCTCGAAAGGCAGGAGAAGCCGAGCGTGCACGCAAGCGTGGTCTTCGCAAGAACATCCCCGTCGTCGTGGAACAAAAGACAGTGGCCCCCAGTCAGCTACCCGAGGGCTACACGCTCGACGACTTTCACAAGCTCGGCGATGGCAAGACCGTGCAACGAGTGGAACACGTCCGCGAACATCTGATCATTGAGCGCTTCGTTTTGGAAACGTTGATCTCAAACGACGGCAGTCAGATCATCACCGCCGAAGCGCCGCCTGGCGTCGTTGACGGTGGTCATTACGGTCCCGGTCTTCACGCACACGTAGCGGTCAGTCGCTGTGATGACATCATGCCGTTGTACGGAAGCGAGAAGGCGCTAGAGCGCGCTGGGTTCCCGATCGCACGCAGTACCCTGTGCTCGATATTTCATCGCACAGCCGAGCAACTGCGTACCATCTACGAAGAGCTCCGAGGTGTCGTGCGCAGAGGACGCTACGTGCATGCAGATGAGACTGGGCAACGAGTGCTCGACAAGGAGCACTGCTTGAAAGGTTGGATGTGGGTCATCCTTTCGCAGCAGGCCGTCGTCTATCACTACAGCGACAGTCGCGATAGCAACACTGCCAGAGAGCTTTTGGGCGGTACCACTGGCAATCTCACCATTGATGGCTATGGCGCTTACAACTGTCTTAGCGACAAGGATGCCCGCCGCAATCGCAGCGGCTGTTGGGGTCACGCACGGCGCAAGTTTCTCGAAGCAATCCCGCAAGGGACGAAAGAACACGAGAACCGCGAAGTGCTCGAGCTCATCGGAGACCTCTACCAAGTCGAGCACGATGCAACCGAGCGCGGCATCGAAGGCACCTCAGAGCATCTCGAACTGCGCCAAAGCAGAAGCAAGCTCACCGTCAAGAAAATATGGCGCTGGGTGGATGCTCGCGTCGGCAAGTACTCACCCGATTGCAAAATGGGAAAGGCACTTAAGTATGCGACCAAGCAACGCGACAAGTTGGAGAAATTCCTCAGTGATCCGAAGCTGAAGCTCGACAACAACCGAGCGGAGCGCGCGCTGAGGATCGTTGCTCAAGGAAGAAAGCGATCACTCTTTGCTGGAAGTGCCGAGCATGCGCAGAACCTGGCGGTTCTGCATTCCATCGTCGCGACATGCAGGATGCATGGGATCAATCCCTACGAGTACATCAAAGACATGTTGATCCGGATCCAGACACATCCGGCATCTCGAATCGAAGAGTTGATGCCTTGGCGACGGCGACCGCCAAACGAGTAGTCGCCACTTGATATGTTGAACTCACTGGAACCACACCACCGATGGTGGCGTATGCTCAAAGTGCGCGCACCACCCAACAACCGAGGCCATCCACGAGACGGCAGCGGCAACCAACAGCCAGGTACCCATCGAGTTTGATCAGAATCTGGCGGGCAGCCCGCCCGCGCGACGAGATTCGCACCGGGCACCACTCGCCGCCAATCACAACCTCACATCCTCGGCTGAACGGTTACGCACCAAGCACTAAGAGACCTTGATTCCAGTTCCACGAAACGATGGCACTTGCTATCCGTTCTGTGTGACAAGGGTCAAAGAATGAGACGACCATTGCCCTTCGTTGCAAGTCACGGCTCGGCGTGCACGACGCTTAGAATGCCGTTGCTAGAGGCGAACGACCTTCCTGATGAATCCCTACTACCACCAACTCTTGCATTTCGTTAGCAGCCTTCATCGCCGTCGGGGTTGCTGAGCAACGCCCGCTCTCTGAGCGTTCGAATTGGGCCCGGCTGAATACGCCCAGGCCGCGTCCGTTTGCCGTCGAAGTGCGGTGGCGCCAATTGCGCGCTGGCGGCTATGAGCAGGGCTCGACAATGGGACGAATGTGGTGTGTTCAAAGGTTGCCGTCTCGGTAGTCAGCCAGCGATCCCAAGCGGAATCCAGGTCCTAATCGCGAACGGTGGAATACGCGTTGGATGGGCATGATTGAGCGTGACGCATGAAAGTCCGCGCCCGGTGTGACAAGGCTTCGGCTGGCGGACATCACGGAAGTGAGATGTGCCGCTACGGCAGCCCGGGCTCCAGGAGGTAATTCTGTGTTGACGGGCATAAAGAGATTCTCGCCTAGGCTGACGAAAGCCAGGGAATTCCTTGGCATAAACTCATCAGCTAGATGGTGCAATCGGATCGTCAATTGCTGTTGGTTCTCGTGCGTCCAGTCAATCCAGCTTGCGGTGATCGACTGCACCTGACAATCATCGATAAGAATGCCTTGTGGGCCAGCTAGCGCATCAAGAGTGGGCTTCAAGATATTGTTAACGTCGGCACCGTGGTCGCTCTCGTAGCGCGCGCGTTCATGCACGAGCCATTCCAGCTCGATTTGTACGTCTCCCGTGAGCAGGAACTGGTACCTGGCCAGACTCGCACGCAAGTTTCGGGTAAGTTCGTCTTTGCGCGCCCGAGTTGCTTGTTGAGATACCGGTCCGTTTGCCAGCGCCACGGTCAGGTCCCCAAAGGGTGAAGGGACTTCGCCACGCTCACAGCGCTCCAGGTCTTTCTCTAGTTCATCGTCACCCATACGCTCCCGGAGTTAGGTGCGATTGGCAGGCAATGTCCCAAATAGATGCATTCAATACATCCACGGACACGCCGCTACACCCGATGCTCATCCCTTACAATCTTGCGCGCCCCCGCATGCCAAGCGGTACTCCAATCCTTCGCGGGATAAATCTTTTCGAGTCTATCGAGTTGCCCAATCGCCTTCAGCCGAGCGTAGATGAGTTGCCAAGCGCAAGGCCGGTCTTCCGCGACTTCACAATGCTCCAGCGTGGAACCACCACATGGCCCGTTGAGCATCCGTTTCGCGCAGCGAGTGACAGGGCAAATCCCGCCGAAATCCGCGAGCACACACTTTCCGCATCCCAAGCACTTCTCGGTCCAAACAGCCTGCTCTTCGAGGATGCCCATGAACTGAGTGTCGAGCGCAGCGTAGACGGGCTTGCTTGGGAATCGCTCGGCTAACCCTTGCACGCCCACCCCGCAGCCAAACGAGACAACAGCTTCGTTGCGCTCGATGGCTTCAGCGAGGTCCTGAATGAACTCATTTTCGCACTGCCGTTCAATCGTGATCTGCTCAATCTCGACGGGTTGGCCATGGAGTTTGCGGGCCATGCGCACCGCGTAGCCGGCAATGCTGACTTCGCGTTCACCGCCCGCGAGGCAAACCGTGACACAAGTGCCGCAACCAACAAAAAGGACCTTCTGATGGCGCGAGATGATGTCTACGAGTTCCGTAACGGTCTTGGGGGTGGCTACGATCACGGCGTTCGACCTTTCTCTGAATCAGCGGCGCTAGTCCGGCAGGCGTGGCATCGGGCAGGCAGCCTGCGAGCTGGCGCGGAAAACCGCCAAGTCGCCAAGTCGCCAAGAGACGCCAAGAGTTTTTGAGTATCTATCGTCTGTTTCCACATAAAAATCCCTTGGCGAAACTTGGCGCCCTTGGCGTCTTGGCGGTTCAGTTTGATTGCCTGGCGGTTCAGTTGATTGCTGCGATATCTGCGTAGTCTTTTCGGGAGGGCAGACGGCTTGCGAGCTGTTCCGGAAAACCGCCAAGGCCGCCAAGTCCCGCCAAGAGACGCCAAGAGCTTTTGAGTATCTATCGTCTGTTTCCACATAAAAATCCCTTGGCGAAACTTGGCGCTCTTGGCGTCTTGGCGGTTCAGGTCGATTGCTTGGCGGTTCAGTTTGATTGCTGCGGGTAATCCGTTCGGCATTGGAAGTCACTCGGCTGCCGCTATCGCTGCGTATTTCTTATTCAACGGGCTTGGCCCCAGGCGGTGGACGGTTTCGACGATTTCGTTGACGCGCTGGACGAAGGTGGGGGCCATGGCGGCCGATAGGTTGACCATCAGGAGGCGATCTTCGCCGAGGCCGATTTCTCCGAGCATCTTGCGAAGGTGGTTGGAGCGCTTCTTTGCCCTCAGATTGCCTTCTAGGAAGTGGCAGCCACCTTCCAGGCATCCTGCTATCAAAACGCCGTCAGCGCCCTTCTCGAAGGCGCCTAGGATGTGTTCTGGCTCGACTTTGCCCGTGCACGGGACGTGGATGACGCGGACCTCGGAGGGATATTGCATGCGTCGGGAGCCGGCTAGGTCGGCTGCTGCGTAGGCGCAGTAGTTGCAGCAGAAGGCGATGATCTTCGCTTTGAACGGGCCGGGATCGGTTGCCGGGGCAGTGGCAGTTGCTGTTGCGGTTGCTGTAACGGCTGCAGTTTCCGGCGCTGCATCTGTGGCTGCCGCAGAAGCTGGTGCCGGAGCCGCTACCGTTGCCGGGGCTGGGGCGGCTGGGATAGGCACGGGGGGCACCTTCAAACCTGCCAGTGGCGCTGTGCTGTTGGGAAAGTAGGGTCGGCTTTGGCTCATTCGGCGGCTCCCTCGGTGACTAAGAGTTCGTCAATCATGGCGGCGAGCTGGCCGTCTTCTTGATGACGCAGCGTGATGGTGCGCGCCGGGCACTCCGAGACGCACGAGCCGCAGCCCATGCATTTGGCGCCTTGGATTTCGGCCTTGTGCAGATCATTGATCATGGGCGCGCCGTACGGGCAGACCTTGACGCAGGTCGCGCAGGCAACGCAGTGCTCGGGGTTCACCTGCGCGATTTGGCCTGCAATCTCCAGGTGCGACTTCGAGAGGACCGCCGCGGCACGGCCGGCTACGGCCTTGGCCTGAGTGATCGTCTCGTCAATAAAACGCGGTGAGTGGGACAGGCCGCAGATGAATTCGCCTTCGTTGGCGAGATCGACCGGGCGCAGCTTCGGGTGCGCTTCGAGGAAGAAGCCGTCCGCGGTCAGCGCCGTGCGCAGCAGGCCCGAAAGCATCGGGTTGTCTTGCGCGGGCGCGATGCCGGTTGAAAGCACGAGCAGGTCGGCTTTGAATGTGAGCTCCTGAGCCGTGCTCGTGTCAGTGACGGCAATGCGGATGCCTTTGCGGTTTAGTAGCTTTGGCGGGTTGTCGCTTGGGTAGCGGACGAACAGCACGCCGGCTTTGCGCGCCTCTTCGTAGTACGTTTCGCGGAAGCCATACGTTCGAATGTCCTTGAACAAAATGATGACTTTCGCGTCGGGGTTAAGTTGCTTGATGGAGAGCGCATTCTTGATGGCTTGGCTGCAACACACGCGGCTGCAGTAAGCGTGTTTATCGTCGCGGCTCTCGACGCATTGGATCATGACAACCGTCGGGCTTGCGCTGAGCCGGTTTGCGAACGGCAGCTGGCCGTTGACCAGCTCCTGCTCGAGCTCGCGCTGCGTCATGACGTGCTCGTTCTTGCCGTAGTTGTATTGCTCGGTCTGGCGCGGCTCGCCGCCGATGGCCAGGATGATTACCCCGTGCTTTATCACCCGTTCTTCGCCGCGGCTGACGACGCGCGAGGCGAAGTTGCCGACATGGCCCGTCACGCCCACGAACGCCGATTCGAGCTCGACCGTGATCTTCGGGTGATGGGTGACCTTGGCGACGAGTTCAGCGAGGAAGCCTGCGACATCTGCGCCTTCGAGGGTCGTGTGCAGGTAGCGCAGCTGCCCGCCGAGTTGCTTGTCTTTCTCGACGAGCGTGACGGCAAAGCCCTGGTCGGCAATCGCAAGTGCTGAAGTCATGCCCGCAAGCCCGCCGCCCAGCACGAGCGCTGACTGCGTGACAGGCAGTCTACCCGTACCGAGCGCTTTGAGTTGCTTGGCGCGCGCCACGGCCATGCGCATCAGATCCACGGCTTTGTCGGTTGCGGCCTTGGGGTCGTCGCGGTGCACCCAGGAGCACTGGTCGCGGATGTTCGTCATGGCGAACAGGTATTGATTCAAGCCTGATTCGCGCAGCGTTTCCTGGAATAGGACTTCGTGCGTGCGCGGCGAGCAAGACGCGACGACCAAGCGGTTGAGGCGCTTCTTCTTAATGACGTCCTGGATGTGCTGTTGGCACGTGTCAGAGCAGGCATAGAGCGCGCTTTCCGCGTAAACAGCACCGGGGATTTTCGCCGCCCGTGCCGCGACTTCTTTGACGTCAACCACGCCTGCGATGTTGTGCCCGCAGTGGCAGATGAACACGCCGACGCGCGCTGGCTCGTCCGTAACGTCGCGCTCCCAGGGGAAATCGCGGCGCTCAATCAGCGTGCCGCGTACGGGCGCGAGTTGCTCCATGGCGCACGCTGCGGCGCCCGATGCTTGCGCAACGGACTCCGGAATGTCTTTGGGTTCCTGGAATGCGCCCGCCACGAAGATGCCCGGCTTTGACGCGGCCATCGGCGCCAAGCGGTTGGTCTCGCAGAAGCCGAATTGGTTGAGCTCGAGGCCCAGGCGCTTAGCAGTTTCCTTGACCCATTGGCTTGGTCGCATGCCAACGGACAAGACGACGAGGTCGAATTCTTCCCGGCTTTCCGTGCCGTCAGGACCAAAAGTACGGACGCGCAAGTTCTTTGTCTCGGGCATCTCGACCACACGGGACGGCATGCTGCGAATGTATTTCACGCCGTGTTCGCGCTCGGCGCGCTGAACATAGTTGTCGAACTCCTTGCCGAATGCGCGCACGTCCATGCAAAAAATCGAGATGTCGAGGCCGTGGGCGTGCTCGAGCGCGACCATGGCTTCTTTGGTGGCCGACATGCAGCAGATCGACGAGCAATAACCATTGCCGCGTGCCGAATCGCGCGAGCCGACGCATTGAATGAACGCGATCTTCTTGACGGGCCCACCGTCGGCGGGGCGCATGAGTTTGCCTTCGGTTGGGCCAGATGCACTCAGCATGCGTTCGAATTGCACGCTCGAGAGCACGTTCGCGTAGCGGCCGTGACCGAATTCACCGCGCGCCGCAGCTTGGAACTCTTCGTAACCGGGGCTCAGAATCAGCGAGCCTACCGAGATGGTTTCGGTCGTTGCGGTCATGTCATGGACAATCGCGCCCGGCGCGCACGCCTTCACGCATGCGCCGCATTCGCTACAGAGCCCACAAGCGAGGCAACGCGCGGCTTCCGCCTTGGCCTCGGCTTCGGTGTAACCGAGCTCGACTTCAGCGAAACTTGCGCGCCGCGCTGAGTCACTGAGTTGGCTCATGGCAACGCGCGGTATGGGCACGACGTTGGTGCGCGGACTCGGCGCGAGTTCCGTGATTTTCTTGGTTTTTTCCGGCAATTGTTGGCCGCGCAGGCTTGCGCTAATCGCCAGGGCCGCCTTGTGACCCTGCGCCATGGCGTCCACCAATGTTGCCGGCCCGAGCACGACGTCGCCGCCAGCGAACACGCCGGGTGTATCCGTGCGCAGCCAATCGTCCGTGGTAAGCTTGCCGTCTTTGAGCGTTACGCCTTCAAGATCTGCGGCTTGCCCAATCGCCAAAATCACCATGTCCGCATCGATGACGAAGTTCGAGCCCTCGACCGGCTCAGGCCGGCGGCGGCCCGAAGCATCGGGCGTGCCGAGCTTCATGCGCTGGCATTCGAGGCCCGTCACCTGCATCTTCGAGCTGATGACCTTGACCGGATTGGTTAAGAACTCGAACTTGACGCCTTCTTCTTCGGCTTGCTGGATCTCTTCAGGCAATGCCGGCATCTCGGCGCGGCCGCGGCGGTACACGACCGTCACTTCTTCAGCGCCAAGGCGCAACGCAGCGCGCGAGGCGTCCATCGCGACGTTGCCACCTCCGATGACGAGCACGCGCTTGCCAACGCTAACCTTCTCGCCAAGGTTTGCCGGGCACAAGAAATCAAGGCCGTAGAGCACGCCTTTGGTGTCGCCGCCCTTGAGTTCCATCTTGAGGCTCTTGTGCGCGCCGGTGGAGACGAAGATCGCCTTGTAACCGTCTTTCTTGAGGCTTTCGATGCTGATGTCGCGTCCAAGCTTCTGGTTGAGCTTCACCTCGACGCGACCGTTGACGAGCAGTGCAACTTCGCGATCGAGCACGTGGCGCGGCAAGCGATAAGCCGGCACACCAAGCCGCAGCATGCCGCCGAGGAAGTTGCGCGCTTCGAAGAGCGTGACCGAATAGCCAAGGCTAGTCAGATCGTGCGCCGCGGTCAGGCCCGCTGGGCCGCCGCCGATAACGGCAATCTTCTCGTCGCGCTTCTGAGTAGCTTTGGGTGCCGGCGCTTTGTACTCGGCGCGGTGTTCGTGCACGTAGTCGGCGGCAAAGCGCTTGATGTCGCGCACGGCAACCGCCTCATCGATGTCCTTGCGGTTGCATTGGCCCTGGCAGGGGTGGTTGCAGATGCGGCCGCACACCGCGGGCAGTGGGCACTGCTCGCGAATCAGGTCATAGGCTTCGAAGAACTTGCCGGCGGCAACGAGCGCTAGGTACCCTTGCGCGTTGACGCCCGCAGGGCACGCGGAGCGACAAGGCGCGGCGCCTTCGGCCTTGGAGATGCCGAACAGGTTCGGGATTGCCTGGGCGTAGGGGCGGAAAATGGCTTTGCGGTTGCCCAGCGCGCGATCGAATTCGCTGGGCAGCGAGACGGGGCAAGCGAGCGAGCACTCGCCGCAGGCGTTGCACTTGTCGGCGTCAACGTAACGTGGGCGGCGTTTGATCGTGATCTTGAAGTCGCCCGGCTCCCCGCTAATGGACTCGATGTCGGAAAGGGTGAGGATCTTGATGTTTTTGTTGCGCGCGCACTCGACGAGTTTCGGCGAGAGGATGCACATCGAGCAGTCGCCGGTCGGGAAGGTCTTGTCGAGCTGAGCCATACGCCCGCCAATCGCATACGTGGGTTCGACGAGGTAAACCTTGAAGCCCGAGTTCGCCAGGTCGAGCGCCGACTGAATGCCGGTGATGCCCGCGCCAGCGACCATGACCGCGCCGATGCCATCGGGTCCGCAAGCAGTCGTGACGTTCTTCGGCGTCTTCATAGCGGACTTCGAGGGAAATTCGTCGCTGACATTGCCGATATTTGACTGTGCCATTAGAGCCCTATACCTCTCGAGTCCAATAGCTCTTTCGGATTTACAATCATGCTCCGAAGCCCGAGTTGCTTGCGCGGTAACCCCAAAGCCAACCCGAGGAGTTGAGTGAAGTAAAAGACAGGCATGGAGAATTGCTCGCCGCTGTCTTGTTCGATGGCGCCTTGGCGCAGGTCCAAGTTCAATTGGCAAAGCGGGCAAGCCGTCGCAATGGCGTCGGCGCCCGCGGCCTTGGCCATCCCGAGGATCTCGCGCGAGAGTTGCTTGACGATTGAGACGTCCGTAATGCCGTAGCCCGCGCCGCAGCATTCGGTCTTGTGCGGCCAATCGATGACTTCGGCGCCGGCAGCCTTGATCACGCGGTCCATCAACTGGGGGTTTTCGGGGTCATCGAATTGCGTGACTCCGGGCGGCCGCGTGAGCAGGCACCCGTAATAGCTGACGACCTTCATGCCCTTGAGCGGCTGCGTGACGGCTTCAGCGATTTTGGCCGTGCCATAATCGTTGACCAAAATCTCGAGCAAATGCGCAACTGGCGTCTTGCCGTCGTAGTCCGCGCCCAGCACTTGCGCGACTTGCTTGCGGGTCTGTTCGCTCGCAGCAATCTCGTGATTGGCGGTCTTGAGCCGGCTGTAGCAAGCAGCGCAGCAAACAGCGACCGTGTTGCCCTGCGCTGCAAGGAGGTTCTTGGCGGGCAGCGCCAGCGAAAGCAGTGGGTCGCTTTGGTGTGCGGGGGTCGCGCCGCAGCAGATCCAATCCTCGATCTCGGGCATTTTGATGCCAAGTTTCTTGGCGACCGCTTTGGTCGAACTTGAGGAAATCCCAAGCCGTCCCTTCGAGAGAACACCCAGGGAAGAATGCGTAGCTCATGGATTACCTCTCGCTTTTTTCGCGCGGGCAAAGATCCGCTTGCGCTCCGCGCGGCCCGGCACGTTCTTGGGTAAGAGCTTGATCTTGCGTTTCATTACCATCATGGGCGCCTTGTCCACGTCCTCGAACAGGCGCATCGTGCGAAGCTTGTACGCGGCCATCAGCCCGAGTTCGTAGACACGGCCGCGGCGGCGCACGGAGCGCAAAAACACGTCATTGAAGACGGGCACGGTAGTTGTCTCGTGTGCCATTTGCGCTTCACGACTCATCAGGCGTAGTGCGTCGTTCATGGCGGCGATGCTGACCTTCTGCGGGCAGCGGGTAAAGCAGGTTTGGCACGAGGTGCATTCCCAGATCATGCGGCTCTTGAGCACGGTTTCGCGCTGCCCGAGTTGCGTCAGCCGGACGAGTTCGTGCGCCTTGAAGTCAGCGCGGCCGGCCACGGGACAACCGGACGTGCACTTCTTGCACTGCAAGCACGCCTGGAGATTGGCTTGGCTGCGCAGTTCGACTTCGGAGGCGAAATCCTGAAAACGCTTGGAAGCAATGCTCAATCGCTGGGGCTCTTGCGAATTGATGTCGTCAGTCATCGGATACCTCTAGTTTTCTGCTGAAGACTGCTACCAACCCCCTCATGCAACCTGCTTCCTTTCGGACCGGGCTGCCAGGACGGCGAGTTTGACCGCGCTAACCTTGCGGTAGACTTCCGTTGGTTGACGGAGCTTGCCGTTGATTGTCAATAGGTCGCTCACCTTGATGCCGAATAGGCGCTCGTTTTCGAGCAAGTACGGCCGAATCAGGCGCCAGTCTTGGTCGTTCGGCTCGGAGTAAATGCCGCCGTTGAGTTGTTGCTCGACGAGCTTTCGATGCGGGTCGCGAATGTAGATGGCGCCGCCGGAAGCGAGTGAGAACAGGTTGCTGCCGGGGTAGGGGACCGGCAGATCGACTAGGCGGCCCTTGGAGTCGAACTCGACGCCGTTGAGGATCACGAAACCGCCGCCATTGAGCGGATCACCGGCCATGAACGACTCCGCCAAGAAATCAAGGCAAGTGCCGTTGATGATGACGCGCGGCTTACCGACGGCGTTGATCAGCGGACGCCCGGCGGCATTGCCGAGCACGTAGATTTCACCGCCCTTGCCGCCGTACAGGAACGTCTGCCCGACGTCGCCATAGATGACGAGTTTGCCGTCCTTGGCAATTTGACCCACTTGGTCCTGGGCATTGCCATGCACATAGATGTGCTCGCCGTCCATGCCGCTCGCCAGGTAGTCGCCGCTCGAACCATAAACATCGATGCGCACGCCCTGAGTGCTCGGGCCAAGGCCCACGCCCGTAAAGCGCTGCCCGCGCAGGCGATACACGATGAAGCGTTTCCAACCCGCCTGATAGGCGTCGCGCTGCGTGACCGCGTCGCAATCCACGCCTTCGGGCGGGAATTTCTCGGCATCGAGGACGAGTGTGGTTTCGCCCGCCTGAGGTGGGGCTATCAACTTGCGCGTCTCCCAATTGACGCGACGGTGCGTTTCCGTGCCGACGTGCCCAAAAAGCGGGCACGTGTCGAGCAGTTGCTCCAACGTCTGTTCGACCACCGCAAGCACGCTGCTGCGCGTTCTGTTACCCGTGTCGTACTTGCGGTCGAGCAGTAGCGTGAGCGCTTCAATCGCCGTTGCCTTTGCGGGGCCCTGAGCCGCCTCGACAAGCGCCGCTGAGAACTCGCGCAGGCCTTGCGCGGGCCAAACCGGGATCTGTGACACGACATGCGCGAAGAGAGCCGAGGCATCGCCTGCGCGCAGCCAGTCGCCGAGCTTGTTACGCAACTCGGCAGGCACGTTGCCGATGTTCTGGCTCTGCGGCACGTCCACGCGCACTTGTCCCGGTTCGAGCTTAACGGGCCGCCCGAACTTGTCCGTGCATGTCATGCGCTTCTTGCCGTTGTCGTCGGCAATCGAAAAGATGAACGCGCCGCCGTCCGTGTGGCTGCCACCGCGCGCATTCCAGTACTTGTCGGCGACCGGGCAAAAGCGCTTGTCCTCTTTGGCGAGGCTGCGTAATGTGGCGTCAATTGCCTGCTTTTCCGAGCAAATCAGCCCAATTTGCACCTCTCCAGTGTCCGAGATGGCAAACACCTGCGGCCGCAGCATGGCCGTGTCCGTGATGCCGAGCAACTGCATCAAGCCGCGATCCTTCTGACTGCGGGCAATGATGAAGAACCAGGGTCCGTCGGGGGAGGCATGGATGTGCGTTGCCTGAATCGCGCGATAGATCGTCTGCTTTTCGGGCGGCAGCTGATCGAAATCGAGTTCAGTCGTCGGCGCGAGCGCCTCGATGATGTATTCGAGCGGATACCTGTAAACGCGGTCCCATAGGTCAAACAGCTGTACGGAGACTTCAGTGTCCGTCAGGAACTGCTGACGAATGCCGCGCTGGCGCAAATACTCGGAGACCGAGTGATAGTTGGCAAAATCTCCGTTGTGAACCAGGGCTTCATTCAAGCCGATGAACGGGTGCGCGCCGCCTGGGTGCCAGACGCGGCCTTTAGTGGGGTAACGCTGATGGGCAATCCAGACATGCGCCTGGAAGTTTTGCAGCTTATAGTACTCGACATTCTGTTCCGCGTACCCGACGATCTTGAAGATTAGAAGGTCGCGGCCGTGGCTGAGCACGAAGGCGCGCTTCTCACCGAGCGAGGCGTAGAAAGTTTCATTGAGTTTGTAGGAGTTCTGCCAGACAAATTCGTCTTCGAGCTCGCGCGGGCTTAGGCCCGCCAGGTTGCGCTCGGCCGCAAATTCGCTCAGAACGTGGGGTTTTACGCGAGCGGCATAGCGGTGGATCTCCGGTGGACAGACTTCGAGCCCGGCAATGTCCCGGTAGTCGTCCATGTGCGGCTGGCGCGTCGAGATCGCGATGTCGAAGTACGGGAGAATGAACTGGCGCTCCAGTTCCGCGTGGCTACTCGCGTCAAGCAGCGCAATCTGTAGAAGATAATGCGAGTCGAGCACTTCGCGCGAGACGCCGAGCTGTTCCGGCACCAGGCCCACGCAGGCAATCCCGCCGCCCTTGCCGTTGCCGCGGTTCTGCATCTGAATCGAGGGCTCGTAGATGAATTTGCCGGCCACGGGCACCGTGCAGGCAAACCCAGTAACCCCGCACCCGCCCTCGTCAGCGGCCTTGGCAATGGGTTCGTCCGCGTGAGCGAGATTGAGCTGCTCGCGGGAGCGTTGGATGCGATCGATGATTTCGTCGTGAGGCGTCATAGTCAATCCTCTCCCTCGAGGTAATAAAGGAGATCGCTTCTGCCGCGCAGCGCCGAGACGCTCTTCATGCCCAGTTTGACGAGGATGTCGACGAATTGTTCGTGCCAGGCGTTCAGCAGGTTGATCAAGCGCTGTGAGGACCATTCAAGACTCATCAGCGTCATCAATTCGCGGTCCGTGCTGGCAATACCGCGTGGGCAGCCGCGGCCGCTCTCGCAGCAGGCGCACCGCACGCACCCGAGCGCCACCATCTCAGCTGTCCCAATGACGACGCCGTCGGCACCGAGCGCGATCGCCTTCATCACATCGTAGGGCGTGCGGACGCCGCCGCTGACGATGAGAGTGACCGAGTCGCGGATGCCTTCGGCCGCGAGGAATTTGTGCACCTTGGCAATCGCGTATTCGATGGGCATCGCGATGTTCTTCTTCGCGATATCAGGCGCAGCACCGGTGCCGCCATAACTGCCATCCAAGTGAATGATGTGCGCGCCCGCGTAATAGCTGCCAACGGCAACCATGTGGACGTCGGTTGGCGTCGAGACCTTGACCGAGACCAGTGTCTTCGGGTTGACCTGCTTGATCCAGTCCAGGTGCTTCTTGTGATCCTCGACGCTGTACACGCTGTGAAACGGGAACGGCGAGAAAAGGGCGTTGCCTGCGACCGCTTCGCGCATCCGCGCAACATCGGGTGTGTTCTTGTCGCCGAGCAAGTGACCGCCGAGGCCCGGTTTGGCGCCCTGCGCGTACTTGAACTCGACGATGCGCACGCGCTGAATCGTGTCTTCGCGCACGCCGAACAGGCCCGTGGCCACTTGAGTGATGACGTGCTCGTCGTAGGGCTTGAGGCGATCGGGGTAGCCGCCTTCACCCGTGCACGTGAACGTGTTCCAGGCCGTTGCGGCCCTCGCCTTGCCAACGATCGTGTGAATGCTCACCGAACCGAATGACATGCCACCGCCGTAAATCGGCAGATCGATGTGCACTTTGGGGCGTTCGTCGTTGCGGCGGTTTAGCTCAAGGCCAGTATCCACGGTTTTCGGATCCACGGGGTCGGGCTGTGCCGGGAAGTTGAACCGTAGCCTGTCGAAGCCGCCGCCCGATTCGCCGTGACGAAACTCCAGGCCGTTCGTGGGAGCATGCCCGGTCTCGGCCATGTGCCAAGTAGACAGAATCAGATCCGAGGTCCAGCGCGGGTCCCCAACGGCATCCATCGTGGGATTGCGTTCGAGCGCGAGCGCGTGCTCGGGGCAGTGGCTGACGCAATAGTGGTCGGTTTTCGCGCATTCGGGCCCAATGCAAAGATAGTCCTTCGGTCGCGTTACGAATGTGTACCCGCCGGGCTTTGCATGAACGCCTTCGGGACACAGCTCGACGCATTTGCCGCAGGCTTTGCAGTGAGCCAGGCGTGTCAACTTGTAACGGCCGAGCGCATTGCGATACCGTTCCGGCATTGGAATGACTCTGCGCTCGACCGCGCCATCGTCGGCGAACTCGTCCAACGCACCGGCGGTCGCATCGGAATGCAGCCCGCGGCCGTTGCCGCCATCGCCTTTGGAGTGCGGTCGATTCTGAGCCGTTTGCCCCATTTCACGCGGATCTACGGACAAGGTCACCGAATGCCTCCCGTTCAATGTCTTCCCTGAAGATTGCGCGGCCGACTTCGCCGCGCAGGCGCCGCACCTCGCGCATGCCCATGGCGCCGAGAACCTCGATCAATTGTGAATGCCAGGCGCCCATTAGATTGACGATGCGCTGGGCAGCGTACTCTGGCTCGAGCGGCTCGGGGTTCACCTGGCAATGCGCGGGATGCGCCGTCTTGTCGATGTCTTTACACACGCGGCACCCCACAGCGACCATGGCGGCGACATCCAGAGCCACGAGGTCTGCGCCGCAGATAATCGCCTTTGGTACATGCTCCGCCAGCGCGATGCCGCCGCGGACGATCAGCGTGACTTCGTCGCGCAGTCCGCGCTTGACGAGCTCGTTGTGCAGTTCGCGCATGGCGTCGCGAATGTGCCTGGGCTTTTCGACTCCGATTTCTCGACCCTGCCAGTCGGCGCAAACGTGAAGCACCTTGATATTCACAGCCGACAATTCGAGCGCGCGCCCGAGCGTGCCGGCGCCGAGCGGCAGCCTTACGGCAATCACGCATTTCGGTTGAATGGCCTTCACGCGTTGGCAAAGTTCGATCGCGCCCGGGCCGTCAACGATTTCAACCATGCGCACGGCCGCGATGATTCGCTCGTCAAGCGACGGATTGTCGGGTTGCAGCAGCGGCACGGCAAAGCGAAGATCTTCGGCTTTGACGCCGTTGAGGTCGGCAATTTCAAGCACGGCAAGCGTCTTGAGTTTCTTAGCTGCCTGCAATTGCGCCGGGCCGAGCGCGGCGTCCATCTGCCAGGCGGGCACGTCGAGCATAATTGGGAGCTGTATCTCGAGCAGCTCGAACGGCTCGGAGAGCAGCGCGCCGTTCGGCGCGAAGCTCAAGCGCATGGGTTTGGGCCCAATATCAACGCTGGTGCTGATGTATTCGCGGCCGTGGATGCCATCGCGCGTCGGGCGCACGATTTCCGACATGTCCGTCCAAATCGAGTCGAAGCCCGGGCCGTGGAAGCGCCCGCGGTAGCCCGCACCGGAAACCGGAATGGTACCCGTGTCCGACTGCTTCCAGGTGGTTTCGATAATGTCGGGCCTGAAATACGCATCCCCGATTCTAAGAAACTCCGGGTTAATCGTTATGTTCAGAAGACCCTTGGTGCACCCCTGCACGCACGAAAGGCACGCGCGGCACTCGTTCAAAAGCTCGACGCCGGCAGCCGGGTCGCGATTGTGCGCCGTCTCTTTCTTGTACGTGTCGTAAAGACAGCGAGGTTTAACGCAATTAGTGCAGCGCGAGCAGTCCTCGCGGTAATCGACGGCGCCGTACTTGCCAACGCGCCGGAACTGGCTCGGCGTTGCCGCGCTTTTGATGTGGTACTTATCTGGCATTTTTGCCTGGCCTAGTAGCTAGAAACGAGACCTTTTGCAGTTGATGCGCTCCTCAAGCGAGCCCTGCGGCCTTGACGATTGGGTTGGCGAGGCCCTCGCAGCCGCCGGTGAGCAAGTGAAAACCTCGAATCCCTGCGACGCCTTTCAGAGCCGTGATGATTTCCGCGCAGATTTCTAGACCTGGCTTTGCGCCGTTCGTCGGCTGACGGAGGCGTTCCACCATCACATCCGTGATGCCTTTGCCGGCAGGGTGTTTTCTCACTATGGTGGCTTGCTCGACGCTCAAGAGTGGCAACACGCTGGCGATAATGGCGACTTTCTGATGCAGGCCGGCTGCGCGCGCCGCTTGCATCCAAGTTTCGAACGCTGCAACGTCAAAGACGGGGTCGGTCCAAACGACATCGGCGCCCGCCTCAACCTTCTTTTTTAGCTGAATGATGCTCAGCTCGATGGGGCTCAGAAACGGGTGTGCCGTTGCCCCGACGAAGAGTTCGGGAGCACTGTCCAGTGGGTTCCCATTGAGGCTGCGGCCCTTGTCGGTCATCTCGCTCAGCGCTAAAACGAGCTGCGTTGCGTCCATGTCGTACACCGACGCGGCTTGTTGATTGGCCCCCAGCTGCTGATGAAGCCCGGTGACGCAAAGCATGTTCTTCACGCCCAACGACGCGGCGCCGAGCACGTCCGACTCGAGCGCAACCCGGTTCTTGTCACGCGTGTTCAGCGGCAAAACCGGCTCGATCTTTTGCGCCGCCAAGAGTGCCGCGCAAGCCAACGCAGAGCCGCGCGCCCGGTGGTGGTTGTCCACAATCACAATGGCATCCAGCGCCGAAGAGAATTGGGAAGCGAGGCTTGTTACCGCTTGGGGGTCGCTACTCGCGGGCGGCAAACACTCCGCGGTCAGCACTGATTTCCCGTTACTCAAGGATTGGGCTAACTTGGTATTCGCTCTGGTCATCGTTTTGCACCGAATGTAAAATGGCGGGCGGTCTATCGCGCGCTATGCAGCGGGCTAGGACGTAGTGCGGCAATTCTGTCGGCAAGGTCCTTGCGAAGCGCGCAGAGCTCCGGCTCAAGTCGGCCGAGTTGCGATGTTTCTTGTCGCTGCGGCGCGTCCAAGTAAGGTTCACCCTCGGTGCCGAGCGCCATGTCTTCGCGGGCAGAGCCGGGCAGCCTATACAGCCACAGCCGGTCCCGACCGATGCCAATTTGGTCGAGCAATCCGCGCACATAATCGATGCGGCGCGCGCAGCGGCAGCTGCCTTCGAGCGTGTGGCAATTGTCCTCCACGCAGCCGATGACGCATACGACATCGGCTCCGACCTCGAATGCCTTGAGCACGTGTTCGGGCTGCAAACGGCCTGTACAAGGGACCAGCAATTCCCGAACCGGCACGGGCCAGCCAAATTCAGGTGGACTTGGGGCGGGCCGGTTCGTCGAACTTGGCGCGCGCCCGCAGCGACTGCAATTGGCGCATATGAATGCCGTAATTGTCGGGCCCGACTTCGCGGCGCTGTCCGCAGCTTTAACCTGATATTCCGAGGCTTGCATGTTCTTCACAACCGACCGGTTGAGACAAGCACCGCTCGCTCAATGAGCGAAGCGGGCGCTGAAGGACACGGTGCCTTTATTCCGAATCACCTCCATCTTCAACTCGTTACTGAACTTTCACTGGGTTTTGACATCGCGCAAATCTTCCACCCAAGAAATGCTGACGCGCAAACCTTGCGAGCCTGGATCTGTTGGATGTGGCACTCATTGTGTTCCGGCATCTGGATAAGCTGTTGAAGTTTTGTCCGAACGGTAAGCGATATCGGAAACACACGAAACAAATGCGGGGGAACTCTTGAAAATCTCGCCGATCTGCGCTGTGAATCCAGCGCGCCTGCCGATTGTCTGACGCGGCCACCCTCGCGGGTCGGCGAAGCGTTCAAGTTCGCACGCCCACTGAGCTTTTCGATAATGATTGTCACTGCGTGCAAAGTCGTTGGCGGCAATAAGTAGTTTGCCGCAGTGTCTTCAAGGCAGATCGCGCACGGTTCTGATTGATCACCCTGCGTAATTTGCCGCAAACTCCGCATCCTGGATGGATGGCTGATTCAAGCAAAACGCGCACGGCCGACAGTCCGCCTCACCTCCGCGCCGACGCGGCGCGGAGGTACTCATTGCAATCACGCGGACGCTGGCACGAAGAGTCGCTGGCATTTTGCAGCAAATGACGCATCACAACGAAAGCAATTGAACGATGGCGACAATCAACCTCAACTACGACAGGCTGTGTACCTGCTACCTATTTCCAGAAGTAACGCGCCGATTGAGGACGTTCGTCGAACAAGCACCCGGATTGCGAGCTCTATCGGCTGGATCGCGGCGACAACACGCAGCCGCTAGCGCCTTCGGTCGCCGCGGTTTTGCACGAGACAAGCGAGCGGCTGAGCAAATCACAACCCTACATCGAATGCGGTCACTATCAGGGTGAAGCATTCCTGCGGGAGGCCATTTCCAACGCGTATCGAGAACGGGGTGTCACCATTGCCTTGGACGAAATCTTCGTCAACGATGGCGCAAAATCCGACATCGGGAATATTCAATCGATATTCGGTCCCAATGACGTCGTTGCCGTTCAAGATCCTACGTATGCCGAATACGTTGATACCAATGTCATGGCCGGCCGTGCCGAAGCGCACAACACCGTTACTTGTCAGTACTCAGGGATTGCTTACATCTGGGCCGATGCCCGGCCATATGGGGAAAGGCGGATGTCCATCGGAAACTCCATTCTAGAGGAAGATCTACGGCCCACGCGGCACGGCTCTGGCTTCGCGCTCGTGGTGAGTGGCAGCCGCCAGCGCCGGTACCGTCCGCGCGATGAACCCCGGCCAACCTCGCCGCGCATTGGTGACGCGAGTGGGATCGCGATCGACGGCCTGGAGCGAATTGGCGGAGCTAAGCGCTTACCATTCACAATCCCGCTGGCCCCAGTTAGGAACTGCTCGAAGGTCCGATCCAGTCCCCTACAATATAAGAGGTGACTGACACGATCCGGGCCGCCGCGGGCGGTGCGAAACACACATGAGCAGGCCTATCGGTATTTTTGATTCGGGCGTCGGCGGACTCACCGTGTTGAAGGCACTGCGCGGCAGGCTTCCCCATAGCGACTTTGTCTACGTGGGCGACACGGCGCGCGTCCCTTACGGCCGCAAGCCGCCGGAAATGGTACGTGGCTTCGCCAACGAGATCGCCTGTTTCCTTCAGAACCTCGACGTCTCGGCGATCGTGGTCGCCTGCAATACGGCCTCGGCGTGTGCCCTTCCGGGCCTGGCGGATCGGATGCCGATTCCGGTGTGGGGGGTGAAGACGGTTTACGAATATCGGTGGGGCTATGTGAAGATTCATAAGGAACTCACGTTCCGCGCCAAGACTTCCAGGTTAAGGAGGTTTGCCCCGTTTCGGCCGTGCTGGCTCCCAGTCTCTCGGCTTACGGGTATCGGGATGGTGTGACGGAACAGGAAGGGGCACCCGCGTTCGGCTTCGGAAGCTGCCACTGGGGAAAGCTGACCGCCGAGGGAGCCCCGGCGATTGACGCACCTAATATCCCGCGCTATGTGATGTTGGCCGATCCCGGGCGTTGAGGGCATTGAGTGGTTCGTCTCCTCCGACCTGGCGCAATGGGACGTGCAGGTCGCGGGCAAGCGTGGGCAGGGCAAGAGCGTCCTCCGTGCGTGCGCCGCCCCCGCCGGCATCGCTTTCTCAGCCTCGCCATTTCAGAATGCGCAGTCAGCGCTCCCTGCTCCCGACCATTTGACCTTCGACTACTACCTCGGCCTGCCGCTGCTCGAAGGGCACGCGCTGAAACCCTGGTTGCACAGCTCGTTCAATCGCAACCGGGGCGACTGGGTCAGCGCCGAGCAAGTCCAGCACTGGGCCCAGAACGGCATCCAGACCGTCCACTGCCACAATGACGGCGATTACTACGACGTACGGCCTGTTTTGGCGCGACGGTTCCTACCCGCCCTATCCGGACATGGACAAATATGACGGGGTAATCGCGAATTGCCACAAGGCCGGCATCCGTGTCGCCACCTACTTCTCCAACAAGGAACTGCACCCGAGCACCACGCAATTCCAACAGCACGGGACCAACTGGGGCAGGATGAATCGCAAAGGCGACCTGCAGCATAATGCCTTCAATGCCAAAAGTGAATTCGGCGCGCAGATGTGCCTTCGCTCCGGCTGGCTCGACTCACTTAAGGCTTCTATCGACCGTGTGCTCACCGGCCATCCGCTGGACGGCGTTTACTTCGATTGGAATGTAGCGTTGCTTTGTTACAATCCGCAGCACGAGAAACTGAAGGCGGGGCAAGCGGCCGCCGGCCACTGGGACATTGACGAACTGCTGAACCTCATGGAATGGACGCGGCGCCGCGTCGGTCCGCGCGGGCTGGTGATCGTCCACAACACCACTACGCCGATGTTCGCCACGGAGAACTTTGCCGATGATATCGTCGCCAATGAGTGGGGCTACGGCAAGTGGACTGGCCAGGGCCCAAGCCTTCAGGAACTGCCCTTGGAATGGTCGCTGGTGGGCGCACGCCCGCGCGGAGTCATCAGCTACGGCCAGCTCGATGCCCAGTCACCCCGCCGCCTCCATCGTGTCTTTGCTCTGGAGGCCCTGCTTGCCGGCGTCACGCCCTGGCCGGCAAGCCCGGAGACCTTCGACCTGTTCCCTGTTCTGAAGCCCGTGGGCGCGTTTGAGAGCTGCCGCTTCGCGGATTGGCGCAACGAGGCCGTGACCGTTGGCGGAACACGCACCGCTTCTGCCATCTATAGCCGGCCTGGTGAAGCATGGTTGGTGCTCGGCAATCTGAACGAAGCCGCGCAGGAATTTCGCTGCGTGCTCCGCCCGGACAAACTCCCCTATCCCCTGCCCTCGGTCAAAAGCGCAACGCTCTTCCCGCCGCCAACACCTCCACCAACGTCAGTGACAAAGCCACACCGCTCTCTCTTGATGCCCAGCAGTTGACCGCTGGCGGCGTGACCTTGACCATCCCGCCCGACAGCGCGGTTCTTCTGCATGTGCGATGACGCGCTCACCATTCCCTCTTGCGGGGCTCAAATAGCGGCAGAGGACTCTTTGCATTACCCACAACTTTTTGATGCACCAGATGCATTTGTACTTGTACATACAAGAACTTATGTAGCTTATGGAGGGATGCTTGAATCGAATGCATCCTCCAGTACCGACTGGGCCAGCCACGAATTGGGTCACGCCCGACTTGCCGACCGTCGCTTGGTTAAACGCTTGACCACCATCGCCACCAACTTCGCCCAGCACCCGACGGCGGCCATTCCGCAAGCTTGCGGCTCTTGGAAGCAGACCAAAGCCGCCTACCGCTTTTTCGACAATGACACGGTGGAGCCCGAGGCGATTCTGGCGGCCCACGGCCAAGCCACGGTCCAACGGATGCAGGCTCATCCGGTGGTGCTCTGCGCCCAAGATACCACCACGCTCAATTACTCGACCCATCCGCAGACCCGCGGTTTGGGACCCATTAGTAACAATCGGGACAAGACCTTGGGCCTGTTGCTGCATTCGACCTTGGCGCTGAGCCCAGCGGTCAACCCCTGGGACTGCTCCACGCCCAGACCTGGGCGCGTTCGGGCCGCCACTTCGGCCGCTCCTCCAATCAGCGCAACCGCACGCCCCGCGCCCAGAAGGAAAGCCAGAAGTGGATGAGTAGTTTGAGCGCTTGCCAAGCCTTGGCCTCTAGCTGTGCGGGCACCACGCTGGTCAACGTCGCCGACCGCGAGGGCGATCTCTACGACCTCTTTCAACAAGCCTTGGCCCCCAGTGCGGCGCCCAGAGTTCACCTGCTGGTTCGCGCGCAGCACAATCGGCAGGTCGCCCATCCCCAAAAGTACTTTGTGGGACTTCCTGGCGCGCAGCGCCCGCAAGCTCGGCTCAAAATCCAAGTGCCCCGCAAAGACGGCCAGCCCGGACGCTTGGCCACGCTGGCCATCCGCTTTGCGCCGGTCACCTTGCGCCCGCCCTGTTTGAAGGAAGACCAGCCCGCAGTCAGTCTCTGGGCCGTGGAGGCGCGAGAGGTGCGCCCGCCCCGAGGCGCCAAAGCGATCTGCTGGCGCTTGCTGACCACCCTCCCGGTGACCACCGCCGAGGCGGCCATCGAAAAGGTCCGCTGGTATGCGCAGCGCTGGCAGATCGAAGTCATCCACAAGGTGCTCAAGAGCGGGTGCCAAGTCGAACAGCGCCAGTTGGAGACGACGGCCCGCTTGCGGCGGGTCGTGATGGTGGATTTGATCGTCGCCTGGCGCGTGCTCAGTTTGTGCAAGGCCGCTCGCCAGACGCCCGGACGGTCTGGCCAGTGACTGGTTGAACGGCGCACGAATGGCGGGCGCTGTGGTGCTACTACCATGAACAACCTTGCCCGCCACGCCGCTCCCCCACCCTGAGCCAAGCCGTGCGCTGGATTGCCCAATTGGGCGGGTTCCTGGCGCGGCGCAGTGATGGCGAGCCCGGTCCCATCGTGGTCTGGCGCGGACTGCGCGAATTGCAGACCATCACCGCAGCTTGGAGGCGATTCGGCCATGAATAAAGTTATGGGTAATGCAAAGATCGAATTGGCCTGATTTAAGAGAAGCCAAGAGGGGATAGGGCGGGGCGGGAAGTTTCTGCCGATGCAGCATCCTATGGCCTCTCGCTCATGTCGCGGGCAGTCGCGCTGCCGGCTTTCCGTTGGACGAGGCGTGGGATCATGATACAGTTTGTCAGGTATGGCAATTGAAGCCCTTCCGCTCCGCAGAAGATCAACTTGCGCCGCCCTGACGTCATGGCGGCGGTGCAGGCCCAGGTCTGTCACATTACCGCAGCAGCCTGGTGGAGCGCATTCGCGCGGATGGCCATATCCTGTCAGCGGGTGACCTGACGATCAAATTGGCGAAGCAATTCGGGTTTTGCTACGGAGTGGAGCGGGCCATCGACCTGGCTTACGCCGCGCGCAAGGTGTTCCCGGACCAACCGATCTACATCCTTGGCGAGATCATTCATAACCCCGAGGTCAACGACCAAATCCGCGCGATGGGCATCCAGTTCCTCTCCGGCAAGGTAAAGGACGCGGACATCGACGATCTGAAGGAGGACGACATGGTGATCATCCCCGCTTTCGGCACGGAGATGTCGACATGCGCAAGCTGAGAGGCGAAAGGCTGCCGGTTCGTGGACACGACCTGCGGCGACGTGATGAGCGTCTGGAAGCGCGTGCGGCAGTATGCCAAGGAAAGTTCACCAGCATCATCCACGGCAAATCGCAGGCACGAGGAAACCAAGGCCACCAGTTCGCAGGCCATGGCCAGCGCGGCGGACATTATCTGGTGGTGTTCACCCTCGCCGAGACGGATTACGTTTGCGACTACATCCTGCAACGGCGGCGACAAGGCGGAGTTTCTGGCGAAATTCGCAGGCGCGTATTCCGAGGGTTTCGATCCCGACCTGCACCTGGAAGCCATCGGCGTCGCCAACCAGACCACGATGCTGCGCGGCGAGACCGAAGAAATGCAACGGCGCTTGCGCCGGGCCATGGTGCAGAAGTACGGCGAGGCGGACATTCGACCGCATTTCCGGTTTTTCGACACGATCTGCGGCGCCACGCAGGAGCGGCAGGATGCGTTGGAGAAGCTGCTGCAGGAACCGCTCGACCTGCTGTTGGTCATCGGCGGCTACAATTCCTCGAACACATCGCACCTGGCGGAAATGGGCGAGGCCAAGCTGCCCACGTTCTTCATCAAGAACGCCGCCAAGATGGCTCGGACAAGCCGATCCGCCACTACAACCTGCACAAGCAGGAGGAAGTCGAGACGCGCCGAACTGGCTGCCCGCGGGCAAGTGACCGTCGGCATCACCGCCGGCGCCTCCTGCCCGAACAATCTGATTGAGGACGCCTCGCCGGCTGTTCGAGCTGCGCGGATATCCCGTTTGCAGCAGTTGATTGAGAGCTAACC
>CAWEUH010000053.1:0-81603 GCA_963811985.1 uncultured delta proteobacterium | reverse complement strand
GAGACAATTTCGTTCGCGGTCTAGCGCGCATCAATCGCCGGCTTGAAAATCTGCACGCGCTGGCGCGCGATTTCCGCGCGGCGCAACCGGCGGATGAGTTCTTCGCTCTTGCCGGAGAACATCGGTCCGACCACGACCTGGATCCAGCCCATGTTGCCTTTTACAATGTCCACGTCGTTCTTCCTTACTCCCGGGCCCAAGGCCACATGCTGCGTGGCGTCACCCTCCTGCCGCGGCCGCCTTCCCGTACATACGCTGATTGTCCAACGGCGCGAAGGCCGCCACTACTCCCCACGCGAAACGCTTCTTGGCGGGAGATCAGGTCCCTGGAGAGCACGCCCCAGGCCCCTTGCGCGTCGCGAATCCCTACCGCTCCCGCAAAACGGTCGATGGCCTCAGATAGCTCCCTGCCGTTCGAGAGGACGTCCTCGGCCAGGGCCTCGGGTAATTCAATGCTCCCGGAGCATCCAAAATGCCCGCGCCGACCATCCGTCACGTACGCCCAACTCTCCAGCAGAACACAATGCGGCCATTCTCCACGGCTACATCCAGCCCTCCCTCGAGACCCACAAAATAGTCCGCGGACTGACCGCTGGCGCTCAGCCGTTCCACGAGGGCTTCCGCCCGTTGGCGCGCCCCGCGCATCAACTCTTCCCGCGAAGCTGGCGTGTGCCCGACCCCACTGTCCACTTCATAGCCTTAAATATAAAGGCCATCTTCGGAGCGATCATTTCCTGGAAGAGCGCGCAGCTTCCGGACGGCATTGAGTTTTGGCCACCGGGTGCTCCCGACAGCCATGCGGCAGACAGTCATCGAGTGCAGAACCCAATTGCGGGCATCATAGCGGGAATTCGGAAAAAATTTCAGCGGGATTTTTCGGAAGGCTGAGGAAATTTCCGGAAGAAATGGAGCGGCCTATGAGAATCGAACTCACGCCTGAACCTTGGCAATCTGCAGGGAAGGGAGTGTCAACAACTTACGAGGCACTTTCAGGAGCACTAAGTAGCATTTAGAGCGGTCAGAAACTCTTAATGGTCCTACAGTTGGTGCCACGCGGAAGGCGGGTTGGCACCCATTATTGTTGAACCGCGAACAGGTTCAGGATTCCTATTCAGATCCTATATCGTTGGTGCCGAGTCCGTGTTTGTTTCCGCGGAAAACCGCGGAACTTGGGTAGCCCGCCTGCCTTGGGCGCACAGCCCGACTCCAACAACTCCGCTCCTTACTCCTAACTACTAACGTTTCCAACCGATCGGGGAATCTGCTTTCGCTCAAGAGCTAACCCGAATGAGATGAAAACGTCGGATTCTGGCACAGTTCTGGCACAGTTGGCGCTTCGATCCCCAGCATTCGGTTGACGGACATCTGAATTGGTTCATCACAGTCTACCGGAGCGGATGTTTTTCGAGGAGAATCAGCAAGTTGGAATGAAGCATGAGGGCCAACTTCTCTTGCATATTCACCTTTTGTTCGCGGCTTTCCAGCGTTTTTTCCACGACTACCGTTACAGAAGGCTGACAGCTCCCCCTTCGGGCTCTGTCACATCGCCTAATCGCGGGCGAGTCCTAGTGTTCTGCCCCATAAATAACTGGTCTTAGTATTGCTGGGAATCGAGGCATCTCCCGTGCACAATGGAGGTGCCTATGGCGATGGGACGACCGAAAGAAACGTTAGTATTGGATTCGGAGCTGCCTGAACAGGTGGAAAGCTTGGCCAACTCACGTTCTCTTCCGGCAGGCTTGGTGCGTCGAGCCGAGATTATCTTGTTGAGCGCCGCTGGGAAGAACGACCGAGAGATTGCCCCACAACTGGAGACGAGCAGGAACATGGTAGGCCTGTGGCGACGACGGTTCCTGGCACAGGGGGTGTCAAGACTCTACGACGAGTTACGCGCAGGCCGCCCCCGCCCGATTAGCGATGAGCGAGTTGCCCAATTAGTTCGTAAGACGCTGAAGTCGAAACCTAAAGCTGCAAGGCACTGGAGCTGGTGGCTCTTCAAGGACATTCAAGCGGGGGAAGGCGAAAGCTGGATTGATGCCGTTATTCTTCCAAAGGTCGAAACTGCGAAGTGAAGTGCATCGTCTCGGTGTCATGGATGTGGCTCGGCCATGGGTTACAAAATGTACCGGTCACATGGCTAACATCTTGAGCCGAACGGATTTCAAGAGACTTGAGAAAGAACAGAGGTGAAGCCGTCCGCCATGTCCATAGATCGAAGAGCATTCTTGATGTCCAGCGGGGTCGTGGCACTGGGAGCTCTTGTGCCGCGCATCTCAAGTGTCGCCTCAGCGTCAGACAGCTCAGAGCCATTTGAGTGGATAACCACCAATCTGATTTTGCCGTTCGAGGTGACGGCTGGAAAACTGCGCCAAAAGCGTATTGTTCCGGCAGGTATTGTGGCTGCGGGTGCTGGCAATTCCTCTGGTGTCGAAGTCGCCTTGCAATGCAGTGGGGAAAATTCTCCCGATCAAGGCATGAAATCGGGCGTGGGCAACCGGGTGCCCGATTGCTTTTTGCTGGAAGGCACTTGGAGTCCACACCCGGAGGCCAGCGCTTGGTATGCTTCCATACAGACCCAGTCTTGAAGCTGGCCGTGGAATCTGTTTATGAGGCCTTTGATGGCCTTCCCGTAGTCCGGCGGTATTCGCGCGCCCGCGATTGATGCCGGTGGCTGTGGCAGCGGTATTCTGCCCACCGACATTCTCGGCAACAGCCGCTGGGACATAGCCGGCGTTACCGCGACCAATGGCGCCACGGGCCACGGTGTGGACATCGGTGCTTACGAGTACCAAGGCAGCACGGCGAACGGTGACACTATCGTAACCGGTTTTACCTGCCCGTAGTGGCGCGACGCCCGCAGACTCTCACCTTTTTGCCTCAAACGGGACTTGTCAAGTTGCCGAATTGGCGCAATCTGAGGGAGACGGCATGACGCGTGCTGAGCTTGTCGAAACCCTCTTGTGGCTCTGCTCGATTCGTTCAGAGACGGGCCACGAAGGCCCGCTGTGTGACGCGCTATTGTCCTATTTGGGTTGTGACGGCCCAGTCAACTTCGAATCGACCCGCATTGGCAATTCCCTCTTGGTTCGCCTCAACCAAAATGCCACCGGTCCCAAACTGGCGCTCATCGGGCACACGGATGTCGTGCCGACGCAACACGACGGCCCGCCCCGCGTCGAGGGGGATCGGCTGTATGGGCCCGGCGCCTCCGACATGAAGAGTGGCCTTACCTTGATGCTGGGGCTTGTCAAGTCGCCGGTCGTGCCAGCCTGCCCGTTGACGTTGATCTTCTACGCCGGGGAAGAAGGACGGTTTGACGACAACGAATTGGGGTGTGTCATCGAAGCGCAGCCCGAACTACGCCAACTTGATTTCGCGCTAGCGCTGGAGCCGACGGATAACCAGCTGCAGCTGGGTTGCGGCGGTTCGATTCAGGCCCAGGTCGAGTATCGGGGCCGCTCTGCGCACAGTTCGCGGCCGTGGCAAGGAGACAATGCGTTTTACAAGGCCGTCGATCTGCTCGTCAAGCTCCGGTCAATGGCTCCCGAACCGCGCACAGTGGACGGCTTGACCTGGATGACTTCCGTCAACGCGACGCTCATTCACGGCGGGCGTGCGCCCAACGTCATTCCCGACGAGATCGGGATCAATCTCAACGCGCGTTACGCACCCGGGCAAAGCGCTGCCGAAGTCGAAACGCGGCTCAAGGATTTGGCGGGCCCCGACGCAACGGTGACACTGCTCGACGTCTCGCCGCCAGCCCCGCCGCACAAGAACCATCTCTTGATCCAGTTGTTGCGAGACTGCGGTGTAGAGAAGATCGAGCCCGAAATTCGCTTGGACGGATGTTGCAAGATTCGCCGCGCTCGGCGTAACGGCGGCAAACTTCGGCCCCGGTGTGCTCGGGCAGGCGCATCAGCGCAATGAATGGACAAGCATCGACGCGCTAGTACGTGGGGATGTTCTATTGCGTCAATGGTTGGCGCAGGCGCGCCGCTAAGAACTTTATGGCTGACTTGAGCGTCGAGCTACCGGGAAGGCACCACGAAAAGCGGAATGCCGGCCTTGTGCATGATCAGAAAGTCCTTGTCGATGGTCAGAATGGAACACGAGTGGCTCAAAGCATAAACGGCGATGAGCAGATCCAACGTCTTCGGCGTTACCCCGCGACGACGCAACCGGAAGCCCAGCTCGCCCGCTTCCACCCACAAGTCCGGCGGACTTTCTAGTGCGTGGCACGCGCTCAGCAACGGAAGGACGCGCTTGCGCTCCCGTTCATCCAGCAGACCGCGCCGGATCTCGGTTTCGACGGGACCACAGATTGCGGCATCGTTGGCTGCAAGCGCATCATCCACGATGCTCGCCACTGGGTTCCGCCCTCGAAAGAACTCGACCCAGGCTGAAGTGTCAACCAGCATCATTGGCGTGTCTTATCCAGATCCAACTCGAACTTGACACGCCCCCGCAGAGACCTCAAGGCTGACCGCTTGTGGGCGCGCTCAAGCTCTTCGAGCCCAAGGATCAACGTTTCCGTGATTCCAAGACCGGTCGTATCCCGAGCCCTGGAGAGGAGCTTGGCCGGGATGTTGGCGGTGACCTTCTTGACGGATTCCCTCATGCAGATAATATGCTCGCATGGTCGTAGCAGGTCAAGTATATGGTCGCCAACCCACCCCTGCATCGAGCGCCGCGGGATCGTCTGGATCGCCCGATGCATCCAACCGGGTCTCGATTGCCTGCAGCGCTTCGTCTCTGTGTTTCGTTCGACCCGTCCTTCGCGCAACGGCTGGCGCAGGCGCGCCGGGGTTGAGAGCCGATACGCGTCAGTCTCAGCGGCCCTTGCGACGGCGCTGAAATCGTTGCCCCGGTTCGACGGGATTCCAAGTGGGTGCAGAACAAAAAAAGCCAAGTCCTGCGAACCCTCGGCCTATTTCCCAGAAATCCGCGCAAGTGCTCGAATTGTCCGAAGATCAGCGTGAAATCGCGCCGGCCACCTGTCTTGTAAAGGCGTCGGCGACCGATGTCGCGCCGTGCTCCCGTTGTGCTAGTTGCGCCCTGCCTCCATTTCGACGTTGCGAAAACTCGAGCACCTTTGAGAGATTCTAGCCATGCGTATCGCTCTGTTGACCTGGGAATCCCTGCATTCGATCTCCGTTGGCGGCGTGGCCGTTCACGTTACGGAACTTGCGGCGGCGCTGCAACGCAAGGGCAACGAAGTGCATGTGTACACGCGGATGCGCTGGGCAGGCGATTGGCAGTACCACCAAATTGACGGCGTCCATTACCACCGGGTGCCTTACGGGGGTCGGGGCGATATCGTTGACGACGTCAACGAAATGTGCCGCGCCTTCGTGTCTGCGGTGTTTCACACCGAAGATTACATGGGCGCGGGCTTTGACATCGTGCACGCGCACGATTGGATGGCGTCCAATGCAATGGTTTGGATCAAGCAGGGCAGGGGCCGCAAGGGGATCCTGACGATTCATTCGACCGAGTACGGTCGTAGCGGCAACAACTTCTATGGCGGCCGTTCGCAGCGAATCATGGACCACGAGCGGCACGGGACGTACTGCGCCGACCGCGTCATCACGGTTTCCTGGTCGCTCAAGGGCGAAGTCATGTGGATCTACAACGTTCCGGATTGGAAGGCGTGCATGGTCTACAACGGCATCTCGTACCACGCCTTCGACGGCTGGCTCGACCCAGCGGGTGTCAGGGCCGGCTATCACGTGGGGCCGCTCGATCCGACGGTGCTCTTCGTCGGACGCATTACGTCTCAGAAGGCGCCTGACGTGCTGATTCAAGCCATGCCGTACGTGCTGCACTACCACCCGAGTGCAAAGCTCATTATGACAGGCGAGGGCGATATGCGCGGTCATGTCGAGCATTTGGCGCACCAGCGCGGAGTTTCGCACGCTTGTCGCTTCTACGGTGTGTTGCCGCGTCACCAGCTGATCGATCTGTACAAGGCCGTTGACTGCGTGTGCATTCCGAGCCGCAATGAACCGTTTGGCCTGGTCGTGCTCGAAGCCTGGGCAGCAGGCAAGCCCGTGGTCGCGACGCACATCGGCGGGCCCTCCGAATTCGTGTGGCACAACGTTACCGGCTTCAAGGTTTGGCCCAATCCAGAATCGGTTGCCTGGGGGATAGGATCGCTCTTTGCTAACTTCGAACACGCGCGCTGGATGGGCCGCAACGGCCGCGTCGCCGTGGAAACCGCATTCTCGTGGGACACCATCGCGGACCACACGCTCGGAGTATACTATAGCTAAGTGCCTATCGCCGTGGGTTCCATAGCGAGTGCGCTGGGTCTGCTCACATGACGGGTTTTCCGGAAACCGCCAAGCCGCCAAGATTGCCAAGGGAGCGCCAAGGTTCTATTGTTTTCTAGCACGCACTTGAAATGCACCCCAAAAGACCCTTGGCGAACTTGGCGCGCTTGGCGGCTTGGCGGTGGCAAACTAGCCAAGATTCGTGCATACGCTATAAGTTCGAGCATGTTGCCCGTGCCCCTTCATTGCCGACCGATTCGTGCCTGTGGCCTATTGGTTTTGCTCGGCGCGTTGCAGGCGGGTTGCGGCGGCCCGCAGCAACCCTCGGTTCCGTTCGGGACAGGGTTGCCCCACGCTGCGCCTACAACGCAGGGTCAGCCGCTTGAACACAAGATGTTCCAGCGGCTCAATCGCGACCGCGCGGCCCATGGCCTGCCGCCGCTGCAATACGACGAGAGGCTCGCTGACATCGGGCGCTCGCAATCGACGGACATGCGCGACCATTCATTCTTCGACCATGTGTCGCCGACCATGGGCAACTTGGAGAGCCGAGTGGATCGGGCGGGCTATCGCAACTTGGTAGCGCGCGAGAACTTGGCTGAAGGCCCTGACATCGACACGGCCGAAGATAGTCTGCTCGCCAGCCCTCATCACTACGAAAACATGATGGCCACTGACATTACGCACGTCGGAATTGGGCTCGTCAAAGGGGGCGTGCGCGACCCGAGGAACCTCACGATCACCCAGGTGTTTGCGCGCCCGGCGAAACAAGAGTCGCCAGAAGCCGCCAAAGCGGCGGTCAACGAGGCGGTTCGCAAAGCCCGCCAAGAGCACGACCTACCCACGGCCTCGGTCAATGCGCGTCTGAGCGCCTACGCGCAGGAGTACCTCAAACAGTCGCTGAGCGACGCCAACGATCCGGACGTCAAAGCGATTGGAATCGCCATCTCCCAACGCCTTGCCAAAGAACCGCTGCGAGGAGTGCAGGGAGTTTCCGTCGGCGGGCAGGTAATGGTTGACAGCTCGCAGTTCCAAGTCCCTTCAGCGCTCTTGAGAGCAGGCCCGCGCCAATACGGGGTTGCCGTCGGTGAGGCCCATCCCGCGGCAAAGCGCCCGGTACTCAAGATCCTGGTTGTAGTGGGGTTGTAACATGACGCGTACCGAGGTTTTGATGTTCCTGCAGCGACACTTCCTGGGGGTGATTGCAACCGTCTCCCCACAAGGCGCGCCCGAGGCAGCTGTTGTGGGCATTGCGACGACCCCGCGGTTTGAGCTCGTTTTCGACACGTTGGCGACGACGCGCAAGGCCATCAACCTCCGACACTCGCCGAGAATTGCCTGCGTCGTCGGTTGGGACGAGGAGCAAACGGTTCAATACCAGGGGATTGCCGACGAACCGACGGGGCTCGAACTCGAACGCATCAAACGCCACTATTTCGGTCAGTTTCCTGACGGGCCGATACGACAGTCATGGCCTGACATCACCTATTTCCGCGTGAAACCGACGTTCATACGCTACAGCGACTTTCGCGAGCACGAACCGCTTGTTGTCGAGCTCAGCGGTGACGATATAGTGGCGACCGCGTAGACGCGGTGCTGGCCTGGGCCCCATCCCCAAACGCGGCGACCTGAAAAATCAGCCCGGCCATATTAAAGGCTTTACACGAGACGACGGGCGCTTTACGCCGCGGGCAGCAATGGCTACCGAAATGAAACCCGAGCACCCGTTTGATCCGACCCCCTTGTTGGCGCAGGAATTGGGGCTGAGCGCATCAAGCGTCGCGCGGGTTTCCGAGTTGTTGGCGGGCGGCGCGACTGTCCCATTCATCGCCCGCTATCGCAAGGAAGCCACTGGCGGCCTGGATGAGGTGCAGATTCGCACCATCGAAGAGCGAAGAGCCTACTTATTGGAGCTTCACGAGCGACGGCAAGCGATTCACAGTGAGATCCAAAAACAAGGGAAGCTTACCCCCGAACTGTCCAAGAAGATCGAGTCGTGTCAGACCAAAGCCGAGCTCGAAGATCTGTATTTGCCTTACAAACCCAAGCGACGTACGCGCGCCATCATCGCCCAGGAAAAGGGTCTCGAGCCGTTGGCGAATCGCATTTGGCTTCAGCCGCTCGAAGGCAATCCGCGCAGCGAAGCGGAGCGGTTCGTCGATGCCACCAAAGGCGTATTGGATGTTGATGCCGCGCTCTCGGGTGCAAGGGACATTTGCGCCGAGCGGGTTTCCGAGAATGCCGATGTTCGCAAGGCCGTGCGCGACGCGTTCAGCGCACGCGGGGTGATTCGAGTCCACAAGGCGAAAGAACAGTTGGAGTCCGTAACCAAGTTCGACGCGTATGCCAACCACGAAGAGCCCATTGCAAAGATCCCATCACACAGGTTCTTGGCGATTCGCCGCGGCGAGAAGGAGGGGATGCTCAAGGTTGACATCGAACTTTCGGAAAACCTCGTCCCCAATGTCGCGCGCAGCGTCGGCGTCAACGCGAGTTCTCCTTGGTCACGCGAGTTGAACGCCGCGGTCGAGGATGCCTACGAACGCCTGATCGTTCCTGCGGTCAGGATCGACCTGCGCGTTGAACTCAAACTCAATTCCGACCGCGGTGCCATTCAAGTCTTCGCGCAAAATCTCCGGGAGCTGCTGCTGTCCGCGCCGTATGGCTCAAGAACCGTTCTTGGCGTGGACCCGGGTCAGCGTACGGGCTGCAAATGCGCAGTCGTTGCCAAGACCGGGGCGCTGCTCGAACACGACGTGTTCAATCTCGTGCAAGGCGACAGGGCGATCGAGCAGGCGAAGGTGCTTGTGTGCCGGCTCGTGCGGCAACATCGCGTGGCGGCTGTTGCCGTGGGCAATGGCACGCACGGTCGTGAAACCGAGTCGTTCGTTCGCGAGACGCTTGCCGCGCAGGGCCTGAAAGACGTGATTGTCGTGTCGGTGAGCGAAGCGGGGGCCAGCGTTTATTCGGCTTCCGATGTTGCGCGCGAGGAATTCCCGGAGCTCGACCTCACCGTGCGGGGAGCCATCAGCATTGCGAGGCGACTACAGGATCCTTTGGCCGAGCTCGTCAAGATTGACCCGAAGAGCATTGGCGTAGGGCAATATCAACACGACGTGCACCAGCCATTTCTCGTCAAGAAACTGGACGAAGTCGTCGAGAGTTGCGTGAACCAGGTGGGCGTCGAATTGAACACGGCAAGCGCGCCGCTTTTGTCTCGCGTTGCCGGGGTTGGGCCGACACTTGCCAAGCGCATCATCGAACACAGAAAGCAGCAGGGCATGTTTGCCAGCCGCAAAGCATTGTTGGACGTAGCGGGGCTTGGTCCACGCACTTTCGAGCAGGCAGCTGGCTTTCTGCGAGTGCGGGAGGGTGATCACCCGCTGGATGCTAGCGCCGTGCACCCGGAACGCTATCCCTTGGTCGAAAGAATGGCGGCCGATTTGGGCGTACCCGTGCCGTCGCTCATCGGCAACGCGGAGGCCATTGCCCGCATCAATCCGGAGCGCTATTTCTCCGCCGACGTAGGCGCGTTTACCGTCAACGACATCCTTACTGAGTTGAAGAAGCCGGGGCGGGACCCGCGTTCCGAATTCGAGCCCCCGCGTTTCAGAGACGATGTGCGTGACATCGGGGATCTCAAACCGGGCATGGTTCTCGAAGGGGTCATTACCAATGTGACGGCCTTTGGGGCTTTCGTCGATATCGGGGTTCACCAGGACGGGCTCGTGCACGTTTCGAAACTGTCGGACCGGTTCATTCGCGATCCATCAGAGGTGGCCCATGTAGGCGATAGGCTCCAAGTGCGCGTCTTGGAGGTCGATTTGGCGAGAAAACGCATCTCATTGTCGGCGCGCAAAGACGACGACGTAAGGCCCACGAAAACCGAGCGCGAACCAACGGCCCGCGAGGTGCGCCAAAAACGTGATATCGTTCGACCCGACGCAAAGTTTTCGAATAGCCCATTTGCGTCACTGCGACGAAAGTAGCAGGGACTCGGACTTCGCAAGCGTCGAGACAATGAGCGTTGCCCCGTCAATCATTCCGCCCAGAGTCACCACGGCTGGTTGGTTCACCAATGTCCTCGGTGTGACCTATGCGCACACTACGACAAGTGACGGAGGCGATCTCTATTTGACGCCGTTCGGGACCAGAGTCTCGGATCTGCTTCACGTGGAGAACTGGGCCGAGTCCCAATGGTTTCGCAGCAATCGTCGTAGGCTTGACGGCACGAGCGCCGTGCATCACATCCCTACCAAGGAAGTCGACGGCCGAAGCATCGAACTCGTTGTCAAGAACTGTCGAATGGGCGAAGACGTCCCGCTCGAGACGCATACGCTGAAAGAGTTCTTGAACACGGAATTCAACAGCCCTTGGGAGGAATTCGCGCTAGTCATGGAAATGCGCGAAGGGATGTTTGGCGCGAGCAACATCAAGATTCGCACGCAAGAGCCGCTGTGCATCTATGTTCCGCCGGAGCGTCTACAGATGTGGCAGACGGGCCGCTCGATCGATAAGATCAACAAAATTACGGCGCGTTACCCGGGCGTCGATGTCGACATTCTTCGTCAATACAAGCTCGTCTATGGCTGGATTCCGGGCAAAGACTTGATGCAGCTTTTCCGAGGTTTCGGACTGCGCGACAATGAATTGGCGGACGCCATCATGCCGCTCACGCTCAAGGCGATCCATGACCTGGAGGTGCAAGGCTATGCGGTGGCCGACATGAAGGCGGCTCACATCATTCTCGACGAGCCCGATGTCGCGCAGGTCGAAGCCGCCACGGGGGATACCGCCGAAAAGGTCGCATTCGTATCGTCGCGAGTCCAAAACGGCCAGTACTCCGTCGTTGACTACGAACTGTTGTTGAGAACGCCGGAGCATGATCGGCGGGTGAAATACGTGCGGCGGCACACGTACTTGGACCACATGCGCGACCGGTTCATGCGGGCGCCATTGCCGTCTCACCTGCGTGCCGTAGAAATCATGGGCGTACCTTACGTTTGGGGCCACGTGGAGAGTACAGGGGGTAACCTCTGGGTTGTCGGCCGCAGCCCGGATTTGTACGACTACTTTTTGCCGGAACGCTGGCGCAAGACTCCCTGTAGGCCGCTGTCCGAGCGCCACGGCGTGTACTACACGGTATCCAAGGACAACGTGCATCTAGTTTGGAAGAATTCGCGTGTCGGCGAGATCCCACTCGATGAGCCTTCGCCTGAACTATCGCAATTGGCGCTGGCGTTCGGCATCAATAGCCCATTCGAGGCGTTTGCAATTGCCCAGCGCCTGTACCAAGCTGGCATCCCAACGGTTTATGGCCGCGCCATTTATATGACCGGCAGCGCAAAGCTCGAACAAGCTTCCGATCGTCGTCGCTATGAGTCTCACGCCGGGATCAAGACGCCGGATGGTTTTCCGATTTTGCGCGAAGACCGCAACTACATAACGATTCGCGGTTATTTCAACGGTTCCGACAGCTATGTCGCGACCCACGACACGCGACTATACCGCCCAGTCGATTTGGCCAAGGCCGTGCAGGAAGGCATTACAAGCAGAACGCAGGCCGACCGCATTTTGGCGGCAACGATCTCACGCCTCTACGACGTGGGTTTCGACGGGCGGTTGCTCAAACTCAATGATCTCATCTTCGGAATCGATGTGGATGGCGCAATCCTAAAAGACGCCTGCGGTGAACCCGAGGCGCGCATTTGCAACCTTGGCTTGATTGCGCCGTTGGAGTAGGCGCGCAGCAATCATGACGGCGCCGTGCCCCGAATTTGCCCAACACCCTGCCGATGTTGAAGCCGGACAAGTGGGGCAGTCCGGGGCTGAGTTAGCGCACATCGGACGCCCCTGCAGTTCAAATTGAACTGATCGAGTAGCTAGTGACCGTGAAGGCTTGCGTAGTTCCGTCGGACGTGATTTCGAATCCGAATTGCACTTGGTCAAGCGTCCAGCTCGAAGTGAAGACGCCGTATCGCGTTGTGTCGTTGGCAATGATCCAGAGCAAGATTGCCTTGATGTCCACGGTCCCCGACGAGGTGTTGCTAGTGCGTACGAGCGAGACAACGTCATTGGAGCCATTGCTACCGAAGTAAGCGTTCCACGTGCTGCCGCCCACGTTGACGTTCGATTTGTCCGCTACCGGCTTTCCCGAGGCGCTGTAGCTTGCGGCGATGGGGGCTACGGCGCCAGTATAATTCATCCACAACATGATCTCGATGCGGGTTGTGGTCGTGCCCTTTACCCAGATGTCGTAAGTCGTCTCGTAGGCGCCGCTGCTGGGAACGGTCACGCTGAAGCTGCTCGTATACGTGTTGATTGCGCTGATCGCTTTGGCAGGAGACGCCGAGATATTGGGGTAGGATTTGATGCCGGACGTGTTGGGATGATTGGCGGCCACGCCCCAAACATTCGACATCGTAGCCCAAATGCACTGTGCGCCAGCTCCCGACCCCCAGATGTCGTTGTAAAATGTGTAGCCCCCGTTCGTCCACTCGCCATATTGTGCACAAGAACACCAAGATGACGTGACGCCACTCGGCACAGCGCCAGGGCAACTGGTAGTTACAGCACCTGTGGAGATACTACCGCTTGTGGAGCCGCCGGTGGCCCGCGCTCCGCCCGTCGCAGCAATGCCGCCCGTCGAACGGTTGCCACCAGTAGACGTGGTTCCGCCCGTTGGTCTCGCGCCTCCGGTTGCGCCGGTATTGGTGCTTCCACCCGTGTTTGCCGCTCCACCTGTGGCTTTGGCTCCCGCTGCGGCCGAGCCTGTCGTTCCGCCCGTTGCTTTGGCTCCACCCGTTGGCGCAGCACCGCCCAATGCGTTGACGCCTCCTTGATTCGTGATCACGGACGTTCCGCCAGTCGTGCTGTTGTCCGCGTTGCTGCTGCCCCCGGTCCATGAGCCGCCGATGCCACTATTGACCGCGACTGAGTGCGCGTTGCCTCCACTGCAGGCGAACACGCAGGTTGAAAGCATAAGCAATCCGTACAGCTTATGGGGTCTCATCGTCTTTCTATTGTGGCAGCAGGGTAGTGTGATGCAATCGAACCTCTTTCAACTCATCAGGGGTTGGCGAGCGTTGCCCACGTGTTGGGCGCCGCTAGACCATTTTTCACGCCCGTCATGGTTCCACTAATAATGGTTGGGAATGTTTGAGCGCCACTGTTCCGGTCGAAGAGGGCGAACGAACTTGTGCCCGAGCCTCCGTTGTCCCACCAGATGGGAACGATGTTGGCCGTGGTTGTGTCTTGAGAATATGCCAGGGCATGCGCGGCTCTGTTGGCCGTGGCTTGAGCTGCCATGGAGCCCCATTCGCCGATGAAGATGACCTGAGTGGGCAACCAGACTCGGATCTGCTGTGCGATGGAATTCTGCATGTTGGTATAGTCCGAAGAGCTCCCCCAAGCGTAAGCAGTCGTGCTCAGGCCGAAGTTCGTCGGGTAGTAGGTGTGAAGCGAGATCACGAGATTCGGGTCGTTGATGAAGCTCACCTTTTGCATTGCCTGGATGCCCGACTGGATGGGGCTAGCGCCGACCGGCTGGATCATGATGATGCGCGTCGCGTTGGCTCCGCCGGTGCCTCGGATCGCGGCGTAACACGCCTCGAGGTACATGTTGAGATCCGTTTGCGCCTGCGTGGTGTTGCCGCCGCCAGCCTCATTGGGCTCATTGAAGCACTCGAGCATCAGACGGCTGTCGAAGGATTTGAAGGCCGTGGCAATCTGGGTCCACACCGCCGTGACCTCGGTTGCCACGCTCTGTGCGGCTGAGGTTGACGGGAAGGTAACCCATCCGCCATTGCCATCCGCTTCGTGGTGTGTATTGACGAAGACATACATCCCAGCATCAATGGCCCACTGCGCCGTTTGCGTGATCTTGGCCATCCACGCCGAATCGACGGTGTATGACGGCCCGGCGCCGATATGGTTCGTCCACGTTACTGGGATACGTATCGTCTTGAACCCCGCCGAATGCACGGCGTTGATCAGGCTTTGGCTTGGAGTGGGGTTTCCCCAGCTGGTCTCGTCGGGGGAAGAATCGAAGGAATTGCCCAGATTCCAACCCGGCGACATGAGCTTGGCCGCCTGCTGCGCAGTGAGTTGACCCGCGGTTCCGCCGACTGCACTCGCGGTGCTGCCGCCAGTCGTCGGCGCTCCGCCCGTAGGCCTCGTGCCACCCAAGGCAGCGCCACCTGTCGCCAATGCGCCGCCGCCTGTGCCGCCCGTAGCTCTGCCACCCGTTGCCGATTGCGTTCCACCGGCCGCCGCCGCCCCGCCCATAGCTCTAGTTCCTGCCGTGGCCGCGGTGCCCCCAGTGGTTCTCGTGCCGCCCGCAGCTGCGCCCCCTGTGCTGGGCGCGCCGCCGATCTTGCCGCCGCCCGTTGCAGCCGCTCCACCCGTGGACCGGCCTCCTGCACCTTGGGGACTGCCGCCGTTTGGGCTACCGCCCGAAGTGGCCACTGCGCCGCCGGGCAGGACGCCGCCAGTGTGTTGTCCACCGGCGGCAGCGCTGCCGCCCTGTGCATTGCCACCGCCCGCCGCAGCATTGCCAGCGGCGGTCGAACTACCCGTGTTTGCTCCGCCGTTCGAGGCGCCCCCTGAAGCATCGCCCGCACCCCCTATTGCTTGCGTTGTGATGCTGTCCGTCCCACTGCATGCCGGTCCCCAAGTTGTCGTGGCGGCAATTACAAGCCATGAAGGTTTCAAGATATGTCGCATACAAGCTCCTTGAGCGCGTTCGGCACGCGATTGCGGGACCACGACATAGGATGGCTCAGCCATACAAGGGGCGCCAAGAAAGTCCTGCAAGATTCGTCAACGTGCCGGGTTGTTGACCAAATTTGCGCCACTCCGATAATTATTTGACACCTCCACCTCGAAGGTCCGTGGACCGCACGGCCTCGCACACCCGATGCGCACTCACCAGAGACGTAGTCGAGCCTGCAGCCAACGCGTCGAATAGCACCGACGCCGGCACAGGCCGCTCAAGCGCGTTCACTGTTGCAAGCATCCACTCGATGAAATGGCGCGCGTTCCCTAGCTGGCTGGCGCTCGCCCTGCTCAGCCTTCACGCGCACGCTGACGAGGGTACAATTTCAGCTACGCAGCGCCCTTGACCTTGGCATGGAGCATTTATCGCATCGCATCTGCGCAGGGGGTCAAACACGATGATTCGTGGCTCCGACTGGACTCCTCGAAACTCGTCGGCATTCAATTCGCCTTTGACGACAACCCGGGCGCCTTCGATTGGTGGTTGGATGACGTGAGTTTCGTCGCTGGGCCTTAGCAACGCAATCGAGGGACCTTGCCGACCTACATTCGGTAGAACTCCGGCGAGACAGCCAACCCGTTGCGCGCTACATGGTCAAGCGTTCAGCGGGAACGTCGTTCCAGAGACCTGACTCAAGAACAATGAATTTCATGCCTCAAGTTCGACTAGTATCCAGATGACGGCATGTTCGGTTTGAGCGACACTCCGCTGCGGCGCATTCATGACTGGCTACTCAGGAGGCGTCTGCTCCGGGAGCACCGGTGGGGCCAACCCGATCTGGCTCAGCGACTCTTGAGGATTCGCCTGCAATCCGCGGCAATCCTGGCGTTGCCTCCACTGCTGCTCTGCGCCTGGTATTGCTTTGCCGCGTGGGCAGCGTACCTGGCACACGAGACGGAGGTCCAGGCAAGAGAACCCTTTGCAGTCAGGTTGTTTCAGCTGCATCTCCACGACAAATTGACGCGTGACTGGCATCGTCTCCTGGCGCCGGAGCCCCAGCGCAAGTCGGCGCTGCCTACGTATGGGCTTGTCCTAAGCAATGAAAAGCTCGACCAGTTGTCGCGTCGCTTGCCACCGGATGACGGTCAACCCTATTACGTGGACGCGCAACTAGTGCAGGGTGGGCGTGCGCATAATGTCCAGGTCAGATATCGGGGTGGAAAGTACTGGCACTACAACCACCCCCAGAAGTCGTGGAAGGTGCGCGTCAAAGACGGCAAGGTCTTCGAGGGGCTGAGCACCTTCAACTTCATCAATACGCCGGAGTCCGTCCCCTTCGACGAAAAGAACGTTCTTGACGTAGCGCGTGAGTTGGGGCTGTTAACGCCAGAGTACTTTCCGTTTCGTCTTCTCATCAATAAGGCGTATACTGGCGTATACTTCTTTGAAGCCCAAGCTGACGAGGGCCTACTGCGCCTCGCACGGCGGCCTTCGGGTGCTATTTACTCTGGTAGCGAGTCTCCGATTGACGGTACCACAGGCGTCAGCACACTCTTTAAGTCTGCCGAGAATTTCACGAAGGTCGCACAGGGTATTCACCAGAAGCTGGGTGAGCGCAAGGAGCTGGAAGAACTTATTTCTGCCCTTAGCCAATTCAGTCACAGAGATTTTGCTGCGTATGCGCAAACCCACTTGGATATGGACAAGTTTGCCGAGTGGGATGCATTGGACGTCGTCTTTGGCTGCAATCAACATGATTTCAGCGACAACCACAAGCTGTACTTCGACCCCTACCGGGGGCGTTTCGAACCGATTGCTTGGAACTTTCGCGGCTGCAAGCACGAACCAGAACTGAACCGAACGGAGAACCCTATCATCCTGCGTCTAAAGCAACTGCCGGGCTATCTCGCGAAGCGCAATCGCATCGCCTACGAGTTGGCCAAGGGTGCCGCTTCGTCCAATGCCCTTCGCGATCGAACCCGTCATTGGTTGGACCGCTTGCAAGAGGATCAACGGCGTGATCCGTACTGGGATGCATTTCAATTGCTTCCAGCGATTAGCCCCTACTACGCGCTGCTCTTGCGGCCCGTCGACCGTGGTGTTCAGGACATGGCAGTCGAAACTCGCCTGTTCGAAATGGACGAACGGCAAGCGTTCTTGAGCGAGACCTTCGAGAAAAACGCATGCTCCGTTACACTGACCACCCAATCGTCGTCGATTACGTCAAAGATGTCGTCGAAGGAAATCAAGGTGTACACGTCGGTTCTCGACATTGCCGTCGGAAACCACTCCGGCTATTCCTTGGAAGGAATGGAACTGACGTGGCCTCCGGCATGTTCGCCGGGTCACTGGCAGTTATTGGCCGACACGACGCTAGACGGCACACTGCAACTCGAACAAGACCGAACGGTTGGGTCCGCAGAGAATGCGCTGGATCTGGGTTCCGCAGGTGTCGCCATGTACCCGGGCGAAGTGATACAGGAGCGCACGGCTCAAGCGCACGGCGGTAGAATTTGCACGAAACCCGAGTCTCGCGTTTATCGATTCTTCGTGCAGTCACCTGATTGTGCCCCTGCCTCGGCGAGACTGCGATTGAGGAACCTGGTCACGCAGTCCATCAGCGAAGTTTTCGCGGCGACAGGGGCGCATGCTGCACCAGAACCCCTGGCTTTGCCGCATTGCGACGACCGGTACCGTGAAGAGCCGGGGCAAGTGTCGCCGCATCCTTGGTGCTTCACCGTAGCCCAATCGCAGCCGATCGTGCTGGGCCCCGGACCCATCGAAATCGCGCAAACTCGAAGATTTCTCGCGGAACAGCCGGTGGAAATCAAGCCCGACACGACGTTTAAATTGGCCCCCAGCGCTTCGCTGATTTTTTTGGGCAAGGTCACTGCCCACGGCACCGAGTCCCGGCCGATTCGCTTTGAAGCGACGAATGGCTTCTGGGGAGGCATTGCAATTCACGGCCCCGGCACCAAAGCTTCCGAGTTCCAACACGTGCAACTGCTCGCGGGAACTCGGGTCACATCGGAAAGTCCTTATTGGCCGGGCATGGTCAATCTCAATGACACGTCGGACGTGCGCTTCGAAAATGTGACCATCGTGGCTGCGGCCCAGTCTCCTGCCGCAGTTCAGGTTGGTGAGTCTCGAAATGTCGTGTTGAGTCAAGTTGACATCCGTGGAGCTCAGCAGTCGCTGCAAGTGAGCTACTCGACTGGCACCTTCGAACGAATAGGCGCTGTTGGCGCTGGGGGCACCGCGCTCAACGTGTCGGCTTCCCAAATCACCGTACGCGACTCGAAGTTCTTGTCATTTGCCGAAGTAGGGATTTGCGCGAATGCGCAAAGTGACGTCAAGCTGCAAGACGTGGCATTCATTCGAGGCCATCTCGGCATGAGAGTTCACGAGGCATCAAACGTTGAGTGCAATCAAGTTCTGTTCATCGACGACCGGGAGTGCATTCAGCTTGACAATTCCGGCGGTTCATACACGGCAAGAGCGCGCGTGACGGGCCACGGGCTCTTCACCGTCGGCTGTCAGCAAGTCGTTGAGAATAGCAGCCGTCGCAATCGGCCCCCATTGGAATTGGCGGAACGGCTTCTGCCCAATGACCTCATCAAGCTGCGCGATTCAGTATTCGGCATCTCCGATTGGTCCGAACTTGGCAACCAAGTCGATCAACTCGTGAGCGGAGGCCCCTGATGAGTCCAGCCAATCTCCGTCCGAGCGCCGGATTCTTGTTAGTCGTGTTCAGCTATTCGGTGCTGGTTGCGATTCTGGTTTGGGGCTTCTCCACGCCTGAGCTCGATCGCGTCTGGCTGATCACGCAGCAGATGCATCGGCGCAGTTTTGCTGGGCTATCGGCGAATGACGTGCAGACGCTCAGAACGGCACTGCTTCACTATCCTACGCTGCCACGGGCATTCATTGGCCAATCTGCCATTGGATTCGTCGAGCCAACGAGTGACGGCTGGATGAGCCTGCCGCGTCCATACGTCGTTGCGAGCGCCCAAGCTTCGGGGGGGTCGTCGGCGTGGACGTGGAGTGCGAAGCGCCTGCAAGTGCGTTCCCGATTACCGTCTCGGTTGACCGAGACACAGGCCATCAGGAGTTGCGATTTTCCGCCAATGGCCAACAGCACCTCGAGCTTAAGCTTGCATCGCCAGGGAAGTCCGAGTGGTTGCAGATGTCGGTCAAGACATCTAGCGAAGGTTCCGTGAAGCAGGCGGCAAGAATCAAACTTATTGCGCAAAGGCCATCGGGTGACAAGGTGTCGTCATGATTCGGGTCTTCAATCGATATGAACTCAAGTACCTGATCCACGCCGATCGCTACCTCGAGCTCGCCAAGGACTTGAGCCATTTCATGGACCCCGATGAACACGGCGACAGCGACGGTTGTTACCAAATCGTCAGCCTTTACTACGACAGCCCTGATTACGCGTGTTACCGCTCGAAAGTTGACGGGTTGCGATTCCGGCGCAAGCTCCGTTTGCGAATCTACGTCTCTCCCGGCCAGGCACTATCGACGGTTGACAAGGGTTTCGTGGAAATCAAACAGAGATTCAACCGGACGTCTCAGAAACGGCGAATCATTCTGCCTCTCGAGCAAGCAAAGCGGCTCTGCGCAGGCGAAGAGGTCGAGGGCGATCTCGACGCGCGTGATACGGGGACGGCCTCGGAGATTCGCTACCTGGTGCGGTCCATGCAATTGAAGCCGGCTGCCATCGTCAGCTACCGCAGGCGGGCCTTCGTAGGGGGGCGCTACGAACGTGGCATGCGGCTGACTTTCGACATGAATTTGCAGGGACGCACTCACGCGCTCGACGTCAATCAGTCGGCGCAAAATCGGCATTTCGTCCCGTTAGACTGGGTTGTCATGGAAGTGAAAGTCAACGAGCGAATCCCCCGCTGGGCAGTCGCGCTATTGGCCAGGCATCAGTGCAGTCTGCAGCGCATAAGCAAATACTGCTCGGCGTTGGCGGTGGGCAAAGCACACATTCAGAGGGCCTTGGCCTACAAGGAGAATGTTTATGGGTGAGCTGGTAAAGGAATTGGAGCGCTTTGGAGACCTGTCAACAAGTTTCACGCCCTTGGACGTTGCGACGGTCTTCTTCCTGAGTCTCATCTTGTCGATGTTCATCGGCTGGGTCTACCGTACCACTCACCGGGGCGTTTCATACTCTCAGTCGTTCGTGCACACGCTCGTGCTATTCGGGGTCACCATAGCGTTTATTATGTTGGTCGTGGGCAGTAACATTGCCCGCGCATTTACCATGGTTGGCTCGCTGTCGGTTATCCGGTTCAGGCATGCAGTCAAAGAGTCGCGCGACGTGGCCTTCGTGTTCTTGATCATGGCCATTGGGATGGCCTGCGGCACGCGCTTTTACATGCTGGCGAGCTTTGGCACGATTGGGCTATCGGGCGCCGTCATTTTGATGACCAAATTGGATCTCTTTGCCAAGGTGGTCCGCGAGCGGATCCTGATTGCGCGAGTTCCCAGTGCGCTCAAGTACGACGAGGTATTCGCCGACGTATTTCGGACGTATCTCGACGAGTTCAGCCTAATTAGCCTCGAAACCGTGGGCGACGGGCAGTTCCAGGAAGCGGTCTATTCCGTTGTGCTAAAGCCCCGGACGCCAACCGACCGATTCATTGAAGCCGTTCGACAGGCGAACGGCAATAACAAGGTTACCCTGGTCCTCGGGCAACAGGAGATCGACCTCTGACGAGCCAAGTCGAGCTAGAATTAGGGTCACGTGGATCGTGCCTCCCCACCAAGCGAAATCAACGTCGGTTATTGTACCGGAGAGTGTCCGTGATGAAGCGGCACGGCTTGGGCCCCGCCAATCTGCTGCAGCCGAACGAGTGTGGCCGCTTTGCCGGCAGCCTCGTTCGAAATGAGCATGTCGCCATTCGCAAAGAACGCGATGCCTTCGGGTTGCCGGAACGTGGACGCATCCAAGACCGCGTACCCCGTAATTCTGCCACTCTCGTCGCTCGAGACCAACACGTGATCCACCGCGGAGACGATGAACAGTTCGCCTGTAATCGGGTGCACCGCAATGGCGGATGGCAAAAAATGCAACACACTGTGCATGCCTTCCCCGTTTTTTTTGGGGCGCCGCGGCACGGGCAAGTCGTGTCGCTTTGCGTAGTGGCGAATCGCGTGCACGTTCAGTTCGAAAGCAGGTTCGCTCACCAGCACCTGCCGGTTCAAGTCGAACGCGTAGATTGGGCGCACTTCTTTGCCCGTTTCGGAGGTCACACGGCTTTTCGGTGCGATCAAGAGCCTGTCGTGCTTCGTATCGAGGCACAGCCCTTCGCTCTCGCGGAAAGGCAGGTGCAGGTCAAAACTATGCACCACGGGATGGTGCTTCAGGCTCGCGAGCTCGAACAACACGCCATCACTGCGCAAGACGTAGATCCGCGATCCAACGTTCGCGAGCCCTTCGTAGTCGCCGTGCGACGCGAAGCGCACCTCGTCGGTGATGCGCCGGGAAATGAGATCGTAGACGAACACGAATCCCCGCTCGTCTTGGACGCAGGCTACCTCGGTGCTCGACAACAGTGTGATGTCAGAGATTTCCCGAAGGGGATCGGGCAATGTCCATGTTTGCGCCGGGTGGTCGATGTCATAGGTCAGGACGGAATTGTGGTTGAGGGTGTCGAGCTCCGACGCATTCGACTGGGGATCGGGTGCCTCGTGCACCTGCACGTTCGCCACCGGACGCTCGGCTGTGGCTTGAACTGTTTGCGCATGTTGCCGGTTGTCGGGCGGATCGGGAGATTGACGAATGCCGCAGCCGGGCAGCAGCAGCGCGACCGCACACGTGCAAGCGCCGACCCGATGAGCACTACTGCTGCAAACTTTCCCGGCACGACGCCTGCAGATCCTGGCCGGGGCAACTGGTCCGCCAGTGTAACCGAACGCAGAGCTTCGGTTAAGGGCCACGGCGCTATGCTTTCGATTCACCATAAGCCGATTTCACTTCCGACGTGTTGCGCCGCACCCGTTCACCGTGTTCGCATGGGCCATTGGAGCCGCGTTCTCGCGGCAAGCTCAGTTTGGCGCGCCCGGCCAAACTCGGCAACGCCCCTTGCCGTTCCCGTGCCGTCACGAACCCATCCAGCAGCCTCGGAGCGCACTGCCCGATGGCCCAGCTGGCGCGAAGGGTTCGCGCACCGTACCGGTCGCCTGAACCTAGCTACTCGAGCTGGCAGCGCCGCGCCCAAGTGGGAGACTTTACCATGTTGAGTCCCATGGGCCCATCGTCGTCCCTTGTCTTGACCCTCGCTTTGGCGGCAAACTTCGCAGCTTGCGCGGCGGGTGACGTTGCACGAACCGTTCGTTTCCAGCGGTCCTGTGAAGCTGGCAAGGGCGGCCCGTGCGCAGACTTGGCCGACCTCTATGCCCACGGCGAAGGCGTTGCGCAGAACCCGACCATGGCCGCGCGCTATTACCGTTTGGCTTGCGACGATGGCAATGTCCGAGGTTGTGTGGGGCTTGGCAATGCGTACGCAACAGGACAGGGCGTCGATCAAGACTTTGGCCGTGCCAAGGAGCTACTCGAACCGGCTTGCGCCAAGAAGAACGAGCGCGGGTGTGTGCTATTGGGCAAACTCTACGAGCAGGGCCATGGGGTACCCAAGAACGCGCGGGCCGCGGCCGAACTCTATCATCAAGCTTGTCAAGATGGCAGCGCCAAGGGATGCGCCAACTTGGCGGAGCTCTACGAGGCGGGTGTCGGCGTGAGCAAGAACTTGGCTTTGGCACTGAAACTCTACCAGCAGTCGTGCGATCACGGTGATCAGCGGGGTTGTGCCGGTCTGGCCGATCTTTACGCGATTGGCGGCGGTGTGAACAAGGACACCGCGCGTGCTGCCGACCTGTACCAGAAGGCCATTGTTCGCGGCAGTGCGCACGCGAGTGCCGGCTTGGGAAGACTGTACGCGAAGGGTGATGGCGTTGCAAAGGACCCAAAGCGCGCCGCGGAGCTCTTTTCAGTCTGCCTGCGACGGCGGAAGTGCCGCCGGATGTGTCAGCTGGGCCGAGCTTTATCTGTCTGGCGACGGCGTCAAGCAGGATCCCAACCGCGCTCGGGAATTGCTGAACAAGGCGTGTGAAAGTGGCAATGCGCATGGGTGCGCAGCGCTCGGCGAATTGGTTGTCTCAGGTTCCGGGGTTACTAAGGATCTGTCTCAAGCCTACAAGCTGTTCAAAGGTTCTTGTGAAAGCGGCAATGCGCGGGGCTGCGCGTTGCTCGGAGAGATGCTCGAATCTGGGCAAGGCATTGCAAAGGATGGGGTGCAAGCCCTCGAACTGTACCGGCGCGCCTGCGAAGCCGGCAGTGCTCACGGATGTGCGAAGTTGGGCGAAGCTTACGCTGCAGGCGCCATCGTCGAAAGGGACTTTGCACAGGCGGTGACCTTCTATCAGCGGGCGTGTAACCTTGGTAGCCTAGCGGGCTGTGCACTGCTCGGTGAAGCCACGATGAAAGGCGAAGGAATATCCAAAGACGCGACTCGTGGTGTTGAGCTATGCCAAAAGGCATGTGATGCTGGCGGAGCGCGTGGTTGTGTGTGCGTGGGCGACGCTTACTTGCACGGTGAAGGCCTCGCCAAAGATCCCGCCAAAGCGGCGGGCCTGTTTGCACAGGCCTGCGAAACTGGCGCCATGCGCGCCTGTGTTAGTTTGGCAGAGGCACACATCCATGGCGAAGGCGTGACGCGTGATTATGGGGCTGCAGCGGATCTGCTCCAGAGGGCATGTGACGCTGGCAACGCGCGGGGGTGTTCCCATTTTGCCGCACTTTACGAGAAAGGTGAGGGGGTCGCCAAAGACGCACGGCGTGCATTCGAACTCTACCAGCGCGCATGCACCGAAGCGAATGAATCAGGCTGTGTTGCTTTGGGCAAAGCCTACGAGCGGGGCAATGGGACAGACAAGGACGCGCAGCGTGCATTCGAGCTGTACCAGCGCGCGTGCGATAATGGGAGCATGCGAGGGTGCGAGGAACTTGCGAGTGCCTACGAGAAGGGTCTCGGGGTTGCCAAGGATTCGCATCAAAGTTTCGAGCTTTACAAGAGGGCATGTGACAGGGGAATTGCTCGCGGTTGTGCGAGCCTGGGAGAATTGTTCTCGAGCGGCAAGGGTGTCAAGAAAGACAAGAAGCACGCCAAAGAGTTGTTCGAAGAAGCTTGTACCAAGGGAAGCGACCGCGGATGCGCCGAGCTGGCGGCACTCTACGCCAAGGGAAAAGTGGTTCCTCGAGACACCAAGCGCGCGATTGAACTGTATCAGCGCGCCTGTGATGCGGGTAGCGGGAAGGGCTGCGAAGGACTTGGCCTAATGACAGCCCGCGGCGAAGGAATGGCCAAAGACCTCAAGCGAGCCGTTCAGTGGTATCAGAAAGCCTGCGAATCCGGGAGTGCGCGTGGCTGCTCAAGCCTGGGTGAAGCCTATGCGATGGGCAAAGGCGTTGCGAAAGACGCCGCGAGAGCGCAACAATTGTTCCAGCAGGCTTGCGATGACGGCAACAAGCGCGCTTGCGCCGACCTCAAGGCTCGACGACCGTAGGCGCGGCTGGAATCGAATCGACATGCCAATTAAATACGAAGAGGTTTTGCCCTGGGGTCGCTCATTCGATGAGTACGTCCGGATGTTTGGGCTGAGTGACACCGACTTGCGCAGGCGCATCTTGGGGTGCGGCGATGGTCCGGCAGCTTTTAATGCATCAATGCACCGACGTGGGCTGCATTGTGTCTCAGTTGACCCGATCTACACGCTCACTCGAACGCAAATCGAAACCCGCATTACGCAGGTGACGGACGTCATTTTGGAGCAAACGTATCAGAATCGGCATCTGTTTCACTGGCACGCAATCCGCGACATTGACGCCCTGCGCGAGACGCGCCACCGGGCCATGCGCGAGTTCTTGGGTGACTACGAAACCGGGTTGGCGCAGGGCCGGTACATTGCAGCAGAATTGCCCACGCTACCGCTAGCTGACAGAAGTCTTGACCTGGCCCTGTCGTCCCATTTCCTGTTCTTGTATTCGGATCAACTCAATAGCGACTTTCATATTCGGTGCATCGGCGAGATGCTGCGCGTCGCCTCCGAGGTGCGCATTTTCCTGTCGTGGACGTCAATGCAAAGGTCTCGTCGCACCTGCAAGCGGTGATTGCCCACTATGGCCACGTCGGCGAGGCGCGACTGGTGACGGTCGATTACGAGTTTCAAATCGGGGCGAATCAGATGCTTCTAGTCAAATGAAAGTTAGCAGCTTGCCGCGAGTGGCGATTACAGACGCGGTGCTTGCCTCCAGCGTTTGCCATTCGGAGCCGGCCAGGTTACTGCCTGAAGTTGCATTGTTTGGTTCCACCAGTTGCAACGCGATGCGTAAGTTCGTTCGCTGCCGCGGCACTATTTGGCTGAAATAGTCGGCGAAAATGATTTGGTTCAACCATCTAAGCCTGCGTTGCAATTCCCAGCCCGACGTCCGACGAAACTAAGAAAGCGGTTCAACCAGCTGAATTTCTAGCCAATTCGCAATCAATTCGTTCTCTGTTTGCTTGACTAGTGTCACGTCTGTCCGTAGCGTCTCGGCGCGCTTGTTCGTGGTCAGGTGTCGGGCTGACCAAGCCAGCGGCAACCCATGCAATTCACGATGTCAACCTCGCCCCGTGTGGCCTTTGAACTCGATGCGTGCCTGCGGGCACTGCGGGAAGTTCAGCGCCTGGACGGGTGCTCGCGCACGACACTGTGGAGGATGACAGAGTGAACCGTGTTTTCATGTTTCCTGGTCAGAGTTCGCGCTACCCTGAGATGCTACAGCGCGTTGTCGAAGCATTTGCCCCAGCTCGACGCATCGTAGAACAAGCCTCGGCGGTTCTCGGCCGCAATCTGCTTGACGTGTACCAGGTTGGGGATTCGGCTTTCGATCGCAACCAAGACGTGCAAGTGGGCGTGTTCTTGACATCCCACCTGTACCTGAAGGCGCTCGAAGACAACGGCGTCGATGCCTCGATGAGCCTCGGGCTCAGCCTGGGCGAGTACAATCACCTGGTTCACATCGGCGCCATCGATTTTGCCGATGCCTTGGTCTTGGTTGACGCGCGTGGCCGTGTTTACGACGAAGGCCCGCGCGGCATGATGGCGGCCCTGTTCCCTATTGAAGCCGATGAAGTGGAGGATCTGCTACAGCGCGCTGGCCAATTGGGCTGCGTGCAAATCGCCAACTACAACACGCCTTCCCAGATTGTCGTCGCGGGTGAAGCGGCGGCAGTGCAAGAAGCCATGCGCCTTGCCGAGGACGAGCTCTCCATCAGTCCAGTGGTCATCGAAAAGCAGATTCCAATGCACACGGACGTTTTCAAATGCGTATCACAGGCATTGATGCCGCACTTGAAGGCAGCCAGGTTCCACGCACCCAAGCGTCCCTATGTGTCCAATGTTGTCGGTGATGTCGTCGAGAACCCGCAGCCAGCGCGGATTATCGAGCTATTGGCTCAACACGTTTATAGCCCGGTGAGGTGGCGTCAGGCAATCGACAATATCGTGAGTCGGCATCCTGACTCGGTATTCGTCGAGGTGGGGCCGCGCGGCGTGCTTTACAACATGTTGCAGAAGCGCTGGCATGCGAACCCGAAATTCAAGACCGACGTGTCGGATGACCTTACCGCGAATATCGGAAGCATTCGCGCCGGGGTGCGCAATGTCGTGCGGGAGGCCAGGGTTTGAGTCTGGACATCAGCGCTCTGGCCAAAGAGCTTCGCAAGCGTCCCATGAGCATGGATGCGCCGTCGGCCAGGCCCGTTAGCTACGGGCGGGACTTGATCGAACGCATCTTGCCGCATCGCGCTCCACTGCTGTTCGTGGACGCCATTGACGTGGTCGACCTATCAAACCGGCGCATCAAGGGGCGTTTCATACCGCGACCGGATGACCCGGTGTTTGCCGGCCACTTCCCGGGCGACCCGGTCTACCCAGGCGCATTTCAAATCGAAGCCATGGGTCAACTGGGGTTGTGCCTAGCGCACTTCGTTACGCATAATACCACAACCATTGGCGAAAAAGCACATCCTGTTGCAGTGCGCGCATTGCGCGTGCATCACGCGCAGTACATCGACGCCGTCTTGCCAGGCGACGTCATCGAGACCTACGCCGCACTGCTGGATGAAGATGGAATGACCGCAACCTGCACCGGGCAAATGGTGAAGCAAGGACGCGTTGTGTCGTGGGCGATCCAGGAGGTCTACTTTGTCGAGTAAGCGAATCGTAATATCCGGAATGAGCATCAATACCCCGTTGGGAGACACGCTACCCGGTTTTCTCGAAGCGCTGCTAGCCGGACGCTCGGCAATCAAGCGTTGGCGGTTCTTCGACAACAGCAGTGTGTACAGCAAGGTCGGCGCGGATCTCTCTGACTACGACGTCAAAGCTAAACTCAAGGCGATTGAGCCGCAGATTGAGCCGGATATGTACAAGCGCCTAAGAAGGCTTGTTCCGCGAGCGCCCTTCTCGACGCAGCTTAGCCTGCTCTTGACAGCGCTTGCGTGGCAGAACGCGGGCCTCGCTGCCAACGTGATCGACCCTACCAGGATTGGCGTTATCGTTGCCGGGCACAACATCAATAGCAACTACAACTTCATCAACCGTACCCAGTTCGACCAAGAGCCGGATTTCATTGATGGGATGTTGGCGTTGCATAACTTGGACACGGATCACGCCGCCATCTGTTCAGAACTGGCTCAGGCACGCGGGGCCATCTACACGGTGGGCGCCGCATGCGCGAGCGGCAACGTCGCGCTGCGTTGTGCCATCGACGAAATCAGCGTACACGACCTCGATATGGTGTTCATCGTGGGCTCCGCCCTGGATATGGCGCCCATGGATTTACACGCGATGGCGATTCTCGGTGCCATCAGCTACCAGAGCTTCAATGACGCGCCCTACGCCGCAAGCCGGCCTTTCGACACGCGTCGAGAAGGCTTCGTACCGGCGCATGGTGGCGCGGTCCTGGTCGTCGAGTCTTTGGAGTCCGCTATGCGGCGCGGCGCTCGGATCCACGCTGAGGTGCTGGGCAGTGAAGCGAATGCGGATGCCAACCACTTGCCGCAGCCATCGGCCGAGGGCCAGACCCGTGTCATGACCCGACTCCTCAAGCGCACCGGTGTTGCGCCCGAAGACATCGACTACGTCAGCGCCCATGCGACCAGCACACCGCTCGGTGATCTAACGGAATTGCGCTCAATCAAGGCCGTGTTCGGCAAGCATGCAACCAAGTTGAAGATCAACGCCACCAAGAGCATGCTCGGTCACACATGCTGGGCCGCGGCGACGGTCGAGTCGGTTGCCGCCATTTTGCAAATGAACTGTGGCAAATTGCACCCCTCGATTAACGTCGACAACCTCGACCCGGAGATCGATCTTGACGTGTGCTTGGCGCGCCCCGTCGAAAAAGACGTGCGCATCTTCATGAAGAACTCCTTCGGCTTCGGCGGCATCAACGCGGTCAGCCTGTTCAAGCGATGGGAGGGGCACAGCTGATGGCCTTCGTAGTGACGGGCGGTTCGCGTGGCATCGGCAAGGCTATCGTCCTAGACGCAGCGCGTTCAGGACACGACGTAGCATTCACGTACGCCACTCAGCCGGACTCGGCCGCCGCCGTTGTCGAAGAAGCGAAGAAAGCGGCTCCCCAGCGCAAGGTCGAAGCCTACCAACTCGACGTCCGCGACTCATCGCGCGTTGACGCAGTGGTCGAGGAAATTGCCGACGCATTCGACACGATCGATGTCTTGATCAACAACGCGGGCATCAATCGGCCAGGTCTTGCAATGTCCATGTCCGACGAAGACTGGAAGGACGTGATCGACACGAACCTTACCGGCTCGTTCTTCATGGTGCGCGCGGTGCTGCCGCATTTCCTGGCCAACAGAAAAGGGAGTTTCATTCACGTCTCGTCGATTGCCACGTACGGTATCAGCGGCCAGATCAGCTACTGTGCGGCCAAGGCGGGACTCTTGGGGTTGTCGCGAGGCCTGGCCAAGGAATACGGTCCAAAGGGTGTTCGCAGCAACGTCTTGATGCTCGGCCTGTTCGATACGGACATGGTTCGCGAAGGGCTCAGCCAGGCCAATCGCGATTTCTGGTTGAAGTATTGTCCGTGTCAGCGGTTCGGCGACGTGCGCGAAATATCCCAAATATGCGTCTACTTGGCGTCGGACGCCGCCAATTTCATCAATGGGCAGGAGTTGACGCTCACCGGCGGCCTTGAGCACGCAACGTAAGGGAAAGCAATGACGCCGCGTGTGGGCATTGAGAAACTGCGAGTTTATCCGGCGAGTTGTTCGCTGGACATCGGCGATCTGTGCCGGGCGCGGGGCATGGATGCCGAGCGGACGTTGCACGACCTAATGGTCGAACAACGCGCCGTCAATCCGCCGTGGGAAGACGCGGTGACGCTCGGCGTGAACGCAGCGCAGCCAATGCTCACGCCCGAGGATCGCCGTTCAATCGGGTTATTGTTGGTGGGCACCGAAAGCAGCGTTGACCAGGAGAAGCCCGTAAGTTCCTGGGTGCATCATTTCCTTGGACCTGCCTTCCGATTGCCTTAACTTGGAGGTCAAGCACGCCTGCTATGCAGCCACCGGCGCGCTCGAGTTGGCCAAGGCGTGGTTGACGTCGTCGTACTCCAACGGACGTAAGGCGCTCATCGTGAGCACGGATCAAACCACGATGACGATCGGCGAGACCTGGGAGCCCGTGTGCGGCGCCGGCGCCGCGGCCGTGCTGCTTTCGCACGAACCGAAGGTCATCGAGTACGAACTTGGGCGCTGCGGTGTGTTCGCGCACGAAGTATCGGACGTGATTCGTCCCAATATGCGCCTCGAAACCGGCAATAGCGAAACCAGCCTGTTTGCCTACCTGATGGCTGTCGAGGGCGCCTACACGCGTTACGTGGAGTCTGTCGGTGAGCCCATCGACTTCGACAAGTACTTTCAAAGAGTCTTGTACCACACGCCATTTGCCGGCATGACGTACCGCGCGCACCGAGCATTGCTGAAACTCTCTTCGAATCTCAAGAACAGTGAAACTTGGCAACACTACGCCACAAAGACGCTCCCTGCCGTGCGCTACAATAAGCGCATGGGCGCGACCTACGGCGCCAGCACGTTCATCGGGTTGATTGGCTTATTAGATTCGGACCCTGAGGTCAAAGCCGGTGATCGGCTCGGCATCTTCGCCTATGGCTCAGGCTCGTGCGCCCAATTCTACAGCGCCATCGTCAAACCCGAGGCGCGCGCGATTGCCGCTGCGGTCGAGCTTCAGGCGCAACTGGATGCGCGGCGTGCGCTATCCGTGGCCGAGTACGAGACCGTGGAACGGGAACGTGACGCTCACGTGGGCGTCTCACATTTCACGCCGACCTGGGACATCTTGGGCGATTGGTACGACCGGTTCTATCGCGGGGCAAAGCGGCTGGTGCTACGCGGCATTGCCGACTACTACCGCGAGTACGACTGGAGTTGATGCGCGGTGGCTCAATGGGGATTGAATATCATGTCTCGCCGAAACCCACGCCCCATCACATGCCGGAGGCTGACATGGCCGCGTTGAATGAACGGATCATCGCGGTGCCGCCGGCACTCGATGGGGCGTCGGTCGACGCATTGGCCGCTGCCATCGAATCAGCCATGCTTGATGCCTCGGTCGGCGCCGTTGTGCTTCAGGGAACCGAGGAAGTATTCTGCAAGGGGCTCAATCTCGGTGAACTCGTCGGTTCACAGGCTTGCCCAACGCACGAACGCCCCGTCGCTGAATATTGCCGGTGCCTCAGGGCGCTGCGGTTCAACGATAAGCCTGCGATTGCGCTCGTCGAAGGGGCCACGCTTGGCGGAGGCGTTGGGCTCGTGGCTGCCTGCGACCTCGTGATCGCGTCAGAGACGGCCAGTTTCGGGCTTCCCGAAGTCCTGTTTGGCTTGGCGCCCGCGATGGTGCTGCCATTCTTGTTGGAGCGGGTCCCGGTTCACACGGCGCGCCTGTGGGCGATGTGCGGCATTGCCCGTAGTGCCGCAGAAGCCAAAGCGGCCGGGCTCGTCGATGTTCTGGTGCCGAAGGGCGAGCTAGAGGCCGAACTCAAACGCTGGGCGAAACTATTGCGGCGCGCCCAGCGCCGCGGCATAGGTTCAATCAAGCAATTGACCGCCACGGTGCCCGCGTTGGATTGCGCGGCTGCGCTGGAGCTCGGGCAACAGACAACGCTGGCCGCGCTGGGCGATCCGCTCACCATCGAAGCTGTCCGAAGATACAACGCCGAAGGCGTGTTTCCCTGGGAGGCTTCATGACCAGCGCCGCATTGGTTGACGCACGGCGACGCGTGTCATTGCGCACACGCAACGATGGTCTCTGGCAAGTCGTAATGGCCGACAGCGAAGGCAAGAATGCATTTTGCGAGGCCTTCGTGGCCGAGCTAGAAGAGGTTTTGGATTTTGTTTGTCGTGACCGCACGGTAAAGGCAGTCGTCGTGCGCGGGTTGCCGGAGGTATTTGCCGCGGGTGCGCCACGCGAGCTGCTTCAGCGGCTCGCCGCAGGTGAGCTCGTCCCGACGGATATCGCTCTGTCCAAAGCCATGTTGGACATTCCGGTGCCAACGGTTGCCGCGATGGAAGGCCATGCCACCGGTGGCGGCCTGGCGCTGGGGCTGTGCGCGGATATCGTGCTGATGGCGAAGGAAAGCCGCTACGGCGCCAGCTTCATGAACATGGGCTTTACGCCGGGCATGGGCATGACGCGGCTACTTGAACATGTTCTTTCGCCCGCCATTGCGCAAGAACTGCTCTATACCGGCGAATTTCGCAAAGGCGCCGAGTTCGTCGGCGCCTCGGGCGTCAATTACATCCTGCCGCGGGCCGAGGTTTGCGCTAAGGCAATGGACGTGGCTGAGCGAATTGCCGAAAAGCCCCGCTGTTCGTTGGAACTGCTCAAGCGGACCCTGTCGATTAGGCGGCGCCAGGCGTTCGAAGAAACCCGGACGCTCGAAGCCATGATGCATAGCATCACCTTCACGCAAGACGAGATACGCGAACGCATCGAGGGCGAATATGTTGAATGACTTTCATGGCAAAGCCGTGCTCATCACGGGCGGTACCAAGGGGATTGGGCTTGCCACCGGGCTTGCGTTTGGGCAACAGGGGGCAAACGTAACGCTGACTCACAAGTGGGGCAGTGCGGATGAGGATGAGATCCGCCAACAGTTCGCAGGGCGCGGCGCGTCTGCGCCCACGATCATGGAAGCGGACGCCGGGTCCAGCGAAGATACGCTAGCGCTGCTCACCGAACTCAAGAAGACGCACGAACGGGTCGAGGTGCTCATCTCGAACGTGGCCTTTGCACAGGTCGTCAAGACCATGGGCGACTATCAAAAGCGGTCACTGTTGCGCAGCATCGAGTACAGCGTCTGGCCCATGATCGACTACTTGCAGCAGATCAAGGTGGTGTTCGGAGAGTACCCGCGCTATGTGATTGGCCTTTCGTCGCAGGGGCCCGACAAGTACACAACCAACTATGACTTCGTTGCCTCGTCCAAGGCCGTGCTGGAGACGCTGTGTCGTTACCTTGCATTCAGGCTCGTCAACGAGCAGGTTCGCGTCAATGTGGTGCGCGCGGCGTTCGTGCGAACCGAATCACTGACCGCAACGATGGGGGAAGAGTGCGTGCCGTTCATCGAACGCTTCGATAAGTCGCTGTTCGTGACGGTGGATGAAGTCGCCAACACGATTTTGGCTCTTTGCAGCGGACTGATGGACGCCGTGACCGGGCAGGTAATTGCCGTCAACCACGGCGCGCCTTTCTATGACAACGTAATGCGCTTATACGGTGAGCGCGATCGAATCAAACTATCAAAGGAGAACACACAATGAACCGCGAGGATATCTGGAACGTAATCAAGAAGCACCTGGCCGACGCCGTTGACGACCTCGATGTCGCTTCGATCGACACGAGCAAGTCGATGAAAGACTACGGCGCCAACAGCTTGGACCTTGTCGAAGTCGTTTCGCGGTCGATGCGCGAGCTGAAGGTAAAGGTGCCGCGGGCCGAGTTGAACAAGTTGACGAACATCGACGGGCTCATCGATTTGTTCCATAAGTCGGTGCAGGAACGCGAATCCGGCCAAGGTGCGACCCAACCTTAGGCGGGCCGTCACGACAAGAAAGTTAAAGCATTCGTTTGGACGGAGCTCTCGATGATTCGTGACTTTCGCAATCAGACTGTCTTGGTAACGGGCGGGACCAAGGGCATTGGCCTTGCCATTGCCCTTGGCTTTGCGCGACACGGTGCCAGCTGCGTGCTGACGTATCGTTGGGGCACGGCGGACGAAGACGAGGTCTGCAAGCAATTCACCGATCTTGGCGCTGTGCAGCCTCTGTTGGTGCAAGCGGATGCGGCGGAGACTGACGACACGGTCGCTTTGCTCAAACAGATCCACGACCGCCACGGAGCTATCGAGGTATTCATCAGTAACGTGGCAGGTTCGGTCGTCGTGCCCAGTTTCGACGAGATGACCGAGCGCGCGCTCGCCAAGAGCATTCACTATTCGGCGTGGCCAACGTTCGAGTACCTGCAGCGCATGAAAGCCGAGTTCGGCAAATACCCGCGCTACGTCGTGGCCACGTCGTCGCCGGGGCCAGATTCGTACAACCCTGGCTATGAATTCGTGGCCGCGTCCAAGGCCGTGCTCGAGACGCTGGTAAAGTACGCCAATTACCGGCTGCGCGACGAAGACATTCGCATCAATGTCGTCAGGGCGGCAGCCGTGCCCACGCAATCGACGCGCGACATGTTCGGCGATGAGCTGTTCGATTTTCTGGAGCGCGTCGCGCCGCCCGGTTTTGAGTGGCTCAAAGAGCAAGATGTGGCCGATGTTGTGTTGGCACTTTGTAGCGGGCTGATGGACGGTGTGAAGGGCCAGGTGATTACCGTCGATAAGGGCCAGCTGTTTTCCGATAATTTGATGCGGCTTTACGCGCAGCGGGAAGAATTGGGATTGTAGGCGCGGATACGGGAGCCGAGGCAGCTGCCGAAGCGGATTCTGCTGCTGAGTCGGATTCTGATTCTGCTGCTGATGCCGATTCAGATTCTGCTGCTGAAGCAGATTCTGCTGCCGACGTGACGCTCGCAGTTCGGTTCGACTCGAGTGTCGTTCGGATTGTGCCTGCCCGGCGGCGCACGTTTCCTGCCAACGCCGGTCGGTACGTCGAATGCCGACTGTGCGTTGGCATCAAACCTGCGCCAAGGGGGGCATGCACAATCCGAACGACACATCAATTCTTGGACATGCCCTTCAAGTCGCATCGCTAGCGCGGCCGCTCGTTGAGGCGATTCACGCAAAGATCGCGATCTTGCATCACAGGTGCGCCGCGCTGTCAGTAGTATCGCGCTCAACGCGGCGGAAGGCCGAGGCGCGGTTGCGGGCAATTCACGGTTGAGGTTCGAAACGGCGCTCGGCTCACTTTACGAAGCGCAGGCGGGCATTCGGTTAGCTGTGGCTTGGGGTTACATTGCACAAGCCGCGGCGGACGACTTGCTAGCTTGCATGGACCGCCTCGGTGGCAGGGTTTATGGGTTGGTTAGGTAGGCAGATGCCGCCGTCACCGCAGCGCTCGGCGCAATGAGCCTCCTTGGCGGGCGGATTGTTGGGTTGGCGCGGCGGTGACAGCGGAAATCACCGTTTCAGTTCGACATCGTGCGCCCCCGGGGGGATTTGGATATACTTCATGAAGTCAGCACCATGCCGGTCATTTCGTACTTCTTCGGCATCTACATTCGCATGTACCATAACGACCATCCGCCTCCGCACATCCACGTCGAGTACCAGGGACACGAGGCCTTTGTTGCGATCCTAAGCGGTGATGCGATCGACGGGCACCTGCCAACGAAAGTCCGCTGGCTCGTCAGGGAATGGTGTTTGACGCATCAGCAGGACCTGCTGCACAACTGGGAACTAGCGCAAAAGTTCCTGCCGTTGAATAGGATTCCGGGAGCTGACTATGATTAAGATTACGCATGTACGACACGTCGAGGCAATGGTCGTTGAACTTCAGTTTTCAGACGGAAGCTCGGGTGAACATGACCTTTCGCCCGTTGTCAAATACGATACGGTCCTTACGCGGCCCTTGACCGATCCAGACTATTTTCGCTCCTTCTTTATCGAGCTCGGAGCGTTAGCCTGGGCAAACGGACTCGAACTGAGTGGAAATGCTCTGCACAGCGAGATGCTAGAACGCGGGGAGCTCCATCAGTTGCCCCTAACGGCGCGCGGTTCATGATCACATCGTCAATGAGCGGCAGGCGACTACTATCCTGACAGGGGGGGGATTCGGATTCTGCTGCGGATGCTGTTGCTGAGTCGGATTCGGATTCTGATGCCGACTCGGATTCGAAGCGGATTCTGCTGCGGAAGCGGATTCTGCTGCCGAAGCGACGACGAACCAGCGGCGCACTTCGTCGTGTACAGCCACTCGTTGGTATTATCGTTGATCAACCCAAGACCGCCGCAAGCAAGGACCATCCCCAGCTACCGCTGCTTAAATCGATTACCCGTGACATCGGGCCTCTTGCGCAGCCGGTTGCCAAAGAAAACCCCCCCATCTCTTTTGTCACATCGGCACGGAATGCCCGCACATCGCCAGCAAAACGCCCGCCTGCTGAACCCGGACCCAGCGCCAAGGCCACCAGATACCCCCACCGTCGAAGCGGGTAGCCTCGAGCGAGCCCAGCGCGACGCTACAGCGAATGAAGAGCGAAGCTACAGCGAACGAAGAGCGGATCTTGGGCGAACACAAAGCGAATCTAGGGCGAAGGGAGAGTGAAGGTAGACGGCGGGCGGGAGTGGGCGAAGCCAACGGGCCCACAGGTCGCGCGTTCGACTCGTGCTGAAGAAAATGGGCAATGAGAATTGATGTCATCTCTTGACTTGGTCCGTCTGCATTAGCGTTGACCGGAAGAATCTCTTGGCGATAGCGTAGCAAACGCTGGGATTTGCCATGAAGTATGTGAACCTTCGAAGTGCTCTCTGCGAAATGTCCCTCGGTGTGCTGCTGTTCTTCTTGTTGTCATGTCAACATAGCGCAGGCTCGGCGCGGCCGAGTACTACCCAAGACGGAGGAGTCAACGAGGCCGGGGCCACCGGCGAAGGAATTTCGCCTGGGGCGCGGTTTGTTGCGAAGGCCATTGCTGCCGGAGGACCCAATCACACATGTGCGGTGCTGAGCACTGGCTCAGTTCAGTGCTGGGGCTACAACTTCTTTGGCCAGCTCGGCAACGGCACAAAGACAAACAGTTCTGTGCCTGTCCCTGCTATCACTGGCGCTATCGCTGTTGCTGCTGGCGGCAAGCACACTTGCGCGATTGGTAACAGTGGTTCGGTTCAGTGCTGGGGCGATAACTCGGAGGGCCAATTAGGCAACGGCACCACTATCGACAGTCCGGTTCCCGTGCCGGTGAAGGGCATCACCGATGCGATTGAAATTTCGGCAGGCGATAGCTCCTCATGCGTCCTTTTGAACGGCGGCTCCGTTCGCTGTTGGGGAAACAATCTATTTGGAAATCTCGGCAGCGGTACTAAGTTAGACAGCACGGTGCCAGTCGCAGTAAGGGGCATTACCAATGCGACCGCAGTTGCATGCGGAAATTTCCACGCGTGCGCGCTGCTGACGGGAGGAACCGTCCGGTGCTGGGGCAGTGGCAACGACGGCGCCCTGGGGAACGGCACCAGGTCTGATCGTGTCGTACCCACCGCCGTGAAGGGCATCACGGATGCAATCGCGATTGGTCTAGCAAATGGAAGTAGGCATACTTGCGCCATTTCGACGGGTGGCGCGGTTCACTGTTGGGGTTGGAACTTCGGCGGCCAGCTCGGTAATGGCACGAATGGGAACAGCCTCGTTCCCGTCGCTGCAAGCGGGATCACGAATGCAATGGCCGTCGCGGTGGGCGGCAACTACACCTGCGCGTTGCTGAACGGCGGCGCGATTCAGTGCTGGGGCGACAACATCATCGGGGATCTCGGCGATGGCACAACCAGGAATAGTCTATTCCCGGTCGGGGTCAAGGACATCACAAACGCCATTGCCATTTCTGCAGGAAGTAACCACGCATGCGCGTTGTTAGGGGGCGGGTCAATTCAATGTTGGGGCGACAACATGGCAGGTGATCTGGGGTGCGGCGACACGAAAGAAAGACTGGTGCCGGTCACGGTGATTGGGTTTTGAGTCGCGCTTGTTTGCATTCAAATCCCGAAAGAGATTGCAAAGTTCTTCAGGTACTCAACTTCATTGCAAGAGACGGGTCGAAAGTCAACATTGGTCGGGTCCATGGTTTATGTAACTCCCCTTGCATTGGTACTCGATCGACTTCGCGTCAACATCGTTAGTACGTTGGAAACAGCGGGATTCAGTGTGCCCAGTTGTGATAGACAGCACATCAGCGACCTCGTCATTGCCGTATTTCGTATCCGACATCGATCAATACCGCCAGCTCCCCGGGCGGTTGAGTGGTCCCGTGAACTTCGGATGCGTACCCTGGAACCGACAATCGTCAACGTGCTAAGGACTATCGAGAAGGAGTCGCAAATTGGTTTGGACCTCAATCGACGCCTTACAACAAGGTACAAGAAGGCCAAATTCAGCGACGCTTTGTTGAACGACCTCGGCGTTCAACACCTCCACCTAGGACCGCCAGAAGGTGCCAACGATGGCCAAGTCACCAGAACAAAGGAGCTTCTGTTCTTGATCGTGCGTCCAATACGTTTGTATTTCCTGGACGTGCGTGACCACGATGCGTTCAACGAATCAGACTTTCTGCAGCTTGTTTGTTCGAACTGGCCGGCGATTCTTGCTGACTGTCGTAGGGGACTTCGAAGTGGAACTGAGCCGCCCCCGACTCCACAAGAGCGGGCGGATGCGCGCAAGCGCGGACTGTCGATTTGCACCAACATTGACGGCAAGGTTCTTGGGCCACCGGGTGGGGGAGTTACGACAGCTGGAACCTCAATTCGCGCAATTGACGAAGCTGCGGAATTTCTGAGAGTCGTGCGCGACTATTACGACTGGGTTGCGGCGAACGCTGATTGCATTGCCGACCAAGTACGCGAGCTAACGGGGCTCAAGGTCTTCGCGCTCGACTTGCGTATTTGCTGCGAGGATGAAGAAGTGGTTTTCGAGGACAGAGCCCTGAATGTGGTGATCTATCCGAAGCGGCAGTCAATGCGCGTACGTATTGGCGATAGTTAGCCAAATACTCAGACAAGCGAACGACGGGGGAGCGGAATCAAGTTGGCCAAGAACCGCGATGCTGTTCAATGACTCATTCCGAAGAACCTGGCCCGGGATTGAATCGGTCACCAAATCCCTAAGTCCGGTACCGAATCAATGGCTCTGGTCCGTGCGATCTGGCTGAAACTTGGGCGGAGCTTCGCTTGTCGTAACTTGCGCTTGAGTAACCGCAGCGTGAATACGCGTTATTGATGCGGCGGCACGAATTCTGGCAAGAGCCAGCCCATGAAACGCGGTAATTCAGCCAAAGAAAGAAGTGGCGACAGATAGTTCGGGAGCAGGAGTAGAGCGGGCTGACGGTGCCGGACTTCTGTGACCAGCACGGGTACCCGGTCAATCAATTCAAGTATTGGGAGCAGAAGTATAGCAAAGAACCGCCGGATTTTCGGTTCGTGCCAGCTGTGGCAAAGGGTACCTTTAGCTTGAGTCACAGCGCCAGAGATGAAGGCCCCACGCTGGAGGTAGGTAAGGCGCGGATCCGAATTCGTCGAGGGTTCGACCGGGCGTTGTTGCTACAGGCGGTGCAGCAGCAGCAGCCACGGCCACTGCGACAGCTCCGGCATCTGCCGCCGCTGCAGAGGCTGCCCGCTGCTGCGGCTGCTGCTGCCGCCGCAGATAGTCAGCGTCCTATCTCCGCGCCAGCCCAAAAATCCTCCCCCCAAGCGCATCAATCGCGCGAAGCACCGGTTCTGCTTCCTTTTGCGTGAAGTACCCCCAAGCGACGGCAATGCGGATGCCCGCCTGTGCTTCGTACAGCGAACCGCGCGCGGTTTCAAAGCGCAGACGGCAGTTACCCGCGGCCGTCCCAAAGGCCTCTGCTGTGTTGAGACCCACAGAACTTAGCGCGCGGCGGACCTGCGACGCAGAGATCTCGATCTTTGCGTTGTATCGCTGCCACCAGCGGACATGCGAGCGATACGACGGAGAGTGCTTGTTCGAGAATTTCGGAGCGAAGTGGCGTGTGCATGCCAAGACCGGCGCAGGTTGCGTGACAACATCAAGCCATGACTCACGCAAACTGGAAGGATGTTGGCGCGCAACGTGCGCCACCAGGCAGGCACACGCCACGCAGCGAAATGACGTTCAGCCCTGCCGTCGCGGATGCAGGCGCCGCAGCTGTGGCCGCTGCTGCCGCTGCGGATGCTGCCGCCCGCCGCTGCCGCCACAGTGGCCGCCGCGGTTGCTGCCCGCCGCGGACTGCTATGGCTGCGAAAGCAACTCCGTCGTGCGGGGCTGCACTCAGCGATGGACTGCGGCGTTGCGGCAAAAGATAGAGTTGAGCTGACTGGAACTTCAGTTGCAGACTGGATCACTGTCAGGGACAGCACGCAGCGTTCGGCGTGATTCAGTGCCCCGGTCTATGGGGTGCCATTCAGTTGCACCTCGGTCCTCTTTGACGTAAGAATGTCTCTGTGCGCTTGCCAAACGCCGACCGTGCAGCAGTGGCAGATGCCAAAGTTCGTGACTACCTGCTGTCGCCGTCGCATCCAGTCGGGCGTTTCAAGTCATCGTTCTTTGCCGCGCTCGGATTTACTGTTGCCAATTGGGAGGATTTGCGGGAGGCGCTTCTCGCCTTGGCGCGCTCCGCTGAAGCGTATCCCGGCCAAACCAGCCCATATGGGCAGAAGTACGACATCCATGGTACGATAACTGCGCCTTCGGGTCGTCAGACCACAATTGTTACGGTCTGGATGGTACCTGAAGGTCGCGATTTTGCGCACTTCGTCACCGCGTTCCCGGGATAGGCAACATGTACAAGCTTCTCGATACAGTCGTCTTGGATCGTGACCTACCCGAGCACGGTTTGCGCCGCGGCGATCTAGGCGCCGTAGTCGATGTTCACGAACCCGACGGTTTGGAAGTTGAGTTTGTCCTTGCTTCAGGGCGAACCCAAGCCCTGCTCACGCTGACCGTAAAAGATGTAAGAGCTGTCGGTGACCGTGACCTCATCGCAGTGCGTGAACTGAAGCGAAGTGCGTGACGGGCCTGGGCAACTCGCACCCTGAGGCCGCCGGCAAAGAAGTGAAGCTCTAGGAAGCGGCCGCAGCGGCATGCTTGAGCAGCGACGCCTGTCGTTGTGGGCGCCACCATGGGCTCGATACGAGCGTACCGGTGCCGCCGCTGGAGGCCGCTGCGGAGGCTGCAGCCGAGGCCGCCGCCGCTGCGGATGCGCCGCTGCTGCAGGTGCTGCCGCCGCTGCTGCCGCCGCCGCTGCTGCTGCTGCCGCTGCTGCTGCCGCCGCCGCTGCCGCTGCTGCCGCCGCTGCTGCCGCCGCTGCCGCTGCTGCCGCCGCGGTTGCTGCCCGCCGCGGACTGCTATGGCTGCGAACCCTGGAGGTCTTCCGCACGCGTGGACGTTTGCCGGAAGACTAGCAATTCGAACCCAACAGACGTCGAAAAGGCTCGGCTTCGAGTATGGTTGAATGGCTACTGCATACGCGATCGCAAAATGCTATGGTTACTACATGCGGCCAGTTGAAGCGCTCTACGAAAATGGTTTGCTTCGGCCTGCAAAGCCATTGAATTTGAGACAGGGTGAGCGCGTCGCCCTCATTGTCGTCCGTCGTTCAGAACCCTCGCGGTGGGATCTCACCCGCCTTGGCTCGGCAGAAGCAGAAGACACTGAGTTGGCGAGTACCGGATTAGATGAATTCGGTGAAATGCTTGACCGTGAGGACAACAAGTGAAACGTGGCGAGATTGGTGGGCAGAACTCGGCGCCTACCGACCGCAAGAGCAAACCGGGCGGCGGCCTGTCATAATTTGGCAGAGCGATTCGCTAAATCGCGTGTTGCAATCTGTCTTGGTCATTCCTCTCACCACAAATCTGGATCGCGCTCGCCTTGCCGGAACAGCGATGATTTCGGCGACTGCCGAGGGGCCACCGACTGACTCTGTCGCACTGGCGTTTCAGCTCCGCGCGATCCCAAAATCAGCGTTATCGAGTCGAATTCGGGCGCTCGCTGAAAGTGAGACTGCCGAGCTGGAACTGGCCACCGACGAAGTGCTTGGTCGCGTTGAACCGGAATAGCGAGCAGCCTAACTCGCACCCTGAGGCCGCCGGCAGGCAAAAAGTGAAGCTCTAGGAAGCGGCGGCAGCGGCATGCTTGAGCAGCGACGCCTGCCGTTTCTGCGGGACCATCGAACTCGTGCCGCCGCTGGAGGCCGCTGCGGAGGCTGCAGCCGAGGCCGCCGCTGCTGCGGAGGCTGCCGCCAGTCGCAGATGCTGCCCGCTGGGGACGGGCGATATTGACCTGCTTTGAGGCAGACCTCGCTCCTTCGCGGCAGTTTGGGTGTCCGCCGAGTTGGTTAGGAAGCGCCTTCCCGCACCTTCCTCACTGGTTCGCAGCTCAGCCAGTCTTGTTGTGGTATAGTCATGGACCAATGGAGAGAGTGGCCCAAGTCTTCACCAGTTTTGCGGAAGCTGACCTCGCCGACGAGGAGTATTACGCCGCGCTGGCCCCCTCCGAGCGAGTCGATATCCTTCTCGCTCTCGTTGAACGCTATCGGAGCTCCTTTGGCGAAGCTGCAGAACGATTTGAGCGAATTTGTCGCGTTACTGAACTCGAGCGGGGTTGAGTACCTTGTCGTCGGTGGCCACGCGGTTGCGTTTCACGGGCACCCGCGGTTGACAGGTGACATCGACTTCTTCGTGCGCCCCACACAAGAGAACGGCGTACGCATCCTGAGCGTTCTGAACCAATTTGGGTTTGGGCAGCTCGCACTTCGCCCCGAAGACTTCACGACCCAGGGCCAGGTCGTACAACTGGGGCGCCCACCGAATCGAATCGACCTACTTACGTCAATATCTGGCGTTGATTTCGACGAAGCTTGGCAAACACGAGTACCCTTCAGCGCCCGCCAAAATGTACCCGGTTGGGCTCTTGAGAATCTTACCATCGGCGGGGGCACGATTGTGCGCACGAAGCTGCGCGATGACGTTGTAGCGAGCTGGCATTCGGTGGTCCATACCGGGTCGCAGGTACTAGCTCGACAGTCTCCTTCGTGTGATCCGTAGATGGTTCTCTTCGAGCTCCGCTTTGCGTTTCGAGGGATGACCCATTGCAGAGTCATGTTCGACCATCTCACCGAAGACGCATAGACAATTCGCGCTCCGCTGCGAAGGTGGCGAAACCCATTGTTGTATCCATTCCGCAGCAGCGCGTGCTCGTGATCAATCCTCTCGAAGTTCCGCTTGATAGAGTCGTGAGCTATATGGAGCACGCTTAGCCGGTCGGCGTTCGTGGTGATAAGCAGAAGCAACTCAGGTTAGGTGGAGCGCCCTTTCGCGTGAAGACGCATAGCACGACGGAACACCAAGCACGCCTCTGCATCACTTCAGCCAGTCGCCATGACAACGAGTCTTCGGACGCTCACGCAAACGCGAGGACATCACGGAGCCTGCGCACAGAGGATTTATCGCTTCATGCCGCGACATGCAGCAGCGGCACGGCGTGGCCTTGAAATGAGTGGACTAGAGCTTATTCAGAACACCTCCTGCAATGGCGTGACGTTGCACACAAACGCTGTGTCGCGAGTGACACTCCACCAACGCGGCTTCAGGCCACCTGCGCGGCGCAGCCGCGAGTCGCCTCACGACGGCCAGACATCAGCTTGAGGCGCGTTCTATGGTGCAGAGAAGCGAGCTGAACCATAGCCAAACTACTGCCGGAGCCGCCGACAAGTCACATGCTCGCAATCTGGTACGACATGAACCGGCGATCTTCTTCAATCGCTTTCTAACGAACGCTGATGGCGAGTTTGTCTGCTCTCAATTGACACCGTTGGCGCGCGCCAACGCGCTCAACGTTTCGCCGTGTCGGGCATCCGACAAACCGTTCTTCGCTCCATCCGCGTACCTTGTCAAGCACGTCTGATCGATCAATTTTCAATTCGATCTTCAGAGTGGGCAAGTCTTCGCGAGCGGACTTTTCGAGTGGTCACATTTTGGCGAGCACACCAGGTAACATTCTCGCGAGCGCTTAAGGTACCGGGACACCTCGACGAGCATGCTGTTAATTATCTAGGCTTCGACGCCTTAATTCAAAACAAGACCGCATCTGCGCGCGACAAAGATCAGCTTGATGTGAAGAAGCTTCTCGCCATCTCCACGCACAGGCGTGGTGGCTAACTCACACCCCGAGGCCGCCACAGTCGCTGCTGCCGCTGCCGCCGCCACCGTTGCTGTTACAGCCCCAGCCGCAGATGCAGCCGCCGCCGCGCCCGCCAATGTCTTGTCGAGATTTCCGGCGGCTTTGGGAGCCCTGCATTACGCGCCGCCAGCGCCCGATCCTCCGGCGCCGGAACCACCTACGCCAGTTGAGCCACTTGCACCCGAGCTGGTGCACGCAACCATATTCCCAAGGGAATTGTAGCAGTGGCTACAGCTGGAATCGCGACACGAACCCTGGGTGCACCCGGCCCCCGTGCAGTCAGGATCGGGAATACCGCACCCGCAGTCGCAGCCGTCGTTGGTCCCATAGTGAGATTGATCACAGGTCCAGGCGCCTTGGGAGGCATAGGGGCGAACGCTGTCGATGCAGAAGTCGTACGGCGCGGCCGCGTTCCCTCCCACGATTTCGAAGTCTACACCATATGGCTTCGCTAAGACCGGATCGCCGGGTATTCCGGTGCATGACGAGGACGTGCACCAACTCAAATATGCGGCACTTAGGAAATCGATCGCATACGTCCCGGTGGAGGTTATTTCGACTACGGGCGGCGACTTTAGCGTTGTTGGACCGATTTGCGCAAATTGGAATCGGAGCGCAAGACCCCCGAGATTCCCGGTCACGTCAACCATGAGTCCCTCGGCGGGCCCCGCATATTGTCTTGGAGTGTCCGTCGCCGACGCTGTTGCGTTGAACTTGAACCCGATCCCGCACCCCCATTTCAAACTCTGCGGGTCCTTGAACGTAGTCCCTTTTAGGCAACATTTGCCCCCGCAGCAGGGATTGAGATTGGGATTGGCCACGACATCCGGACATGAATACCCGTCCGCAAACGCGTACCAACTCCCCTGAAAACCCATGGGATCATCGGCTTGGCTCGTCGAGTCACCTCCGAACCAGCCTTGCGGATTGGCCAGTTCCGGGTCTTCCACCGCGGAATTGAAACATTTTGAATCGCAGTTGACTGAGCAATTCACGACATCCAGAGCGGCTGTGTGGAGTGGAATGCCTTGTGATGCAACTTGGGATGCACACACTGCGACTTGCGCGTTGCTGGTATAGGGTTCCGGGCTCGTCTGGCCAGGCCAATTGCCTTGCTGCCGGGCGTTCGTGCAGAGCTGCATTGCAATGAACTCTTTCACGCATGTGCTGTCGCTGAGGCAAGCGGTGAATTGTGCGTTGCAATTGCCCTGTAGGCACCGATAACAGGAAAGCGGTGCAAGCGTACAGCCGATTTCGTCTTCACCGTATGTGCAATTGCTCGTCCTATCGCAACGCTGCAACGGCGTAATGCACGTTCCGTCATTGCAGGTGTAGTCGAGGACGCTGCAGGGCTGTTTGAATCCACAAGTTGATGTCGCCGAGGTCCCCCCGAGGCTGGATGTGCCACCTGAACCAGTCGCCCCACCCGTGGCAACGACGCCTCCGGTAGCGACGGTGCCTCCCGTTGCGTTCGTGCCGCCGGTAGTTGGGGTCGCAGATGTTCCGCCCGTACCGCTAGGGGTAACCGCTCCGCCGCTAGCTTCGTTTCCACCGGTAGCGCCTGCGCCGCCCATGGACTGGGTCCCACCCGCCAGGGTGTTGCCGCTCGTTGACGAGCTGCCTGCCCTTGCACTAGTTCCACCAACGCTCGACGAGCCGCCGACGCTTGCAGCCGTTCCGCCGTTTCCGGCTTCACTTGATTCTGCAGTAATAGCGTGCTCATGCACCGAGCAGGCAGCGAGACTCCCCGCCGCCAGTAGCGTCCAATTCCCGAAGCGAAGGCTCACGTGTCGCATGATTCACCAGGCACCTTGTAGTGTTGCGCCGGCACGACCCACGTCGATTATTGGAGCAAGACTGACCGTGGCGTGATTCGATTTCGGAGCCGTGAACACCAGGATGGCACCCGTGGCTAACGCAGCGCCACCAACACCAAAACTGACCAGCGACATCGTGCGAGCGCTGCGGGCATCGGACACGGCGGAGTCGTAGCTGGCACGGTCCTGCGTGGTGCAGGGTTGCCCGGTGGGGCAAATGCCGTCGGACTTGCTATTGTCGGAATTCACTTTGAGCCCAAACACCGTGCCCAATGCGAGCCCGGCTACGCCTACTCCGCCAACGATGAAGCCGGCTGTCTTCTGACTGATTGCGGGGCCCTGCTGGTCGTGCCCTGGTTCACTTGGGTTGTTTCCGAGCTGCATTGTCGAGGATGGCGCAATGTTCGTCGGCGCGCTCGGCATCACTGCCGTCGTGGGTTCGCTCGCGAGCGGCGGCACCGTGACCGTCACCAATTGTCCATTGGCCAGCACTTCAATAACAGTCTTCCAAGGCTGCTTTGCAGGTGCTCTGGCTAAAATGGTGTATTTCCCCGGGTCGAGGGCGAGCGGCGTGCCCCATTGGGCAGCACTGAGCACCTTGCCGTCTTTGCTAAGTTCTAGCCCCGCGTCCTTCGATTCCACCTTCACGAGCAGATGCGGCACCTTGCCTTCAAGTGCATGGCTGCGTTCGTTGGCCACGGCTAGGCGATTATCTCCCATCTTAGCGGCAACTTCAGAGGCTTCACGAAACGCCGCATAGGCGCTCGCAAGCTGTCCATTGTGCTCATAGCAATCCGCCAAATGCAGCAACGCGCCGAGCTTTGGGTCCAATCGATAGCTCTCCGCGTACTTCGGGCAGGCTTCAGCATAGTTGCCAGCTTGCTCAAGGGCCGCGGCCTTGTCGAAGAATTCCACCGCATTGGCGCGGTCAGCCGCTTGACTGTCTTGGGCTGCGGCCACGCTTGGGATTAGGCAAACGGCAATCATTGGATGAAGTACACAATGGCGCAAGCGGTGAGCGCGACAAGAACAGCTCGATATCCATTTCATCTCAGATGCGTCCTCCCAACGTTGACGAGGGGCTGGCCTGCGTCGCAGGTTCTGGCGGCGATTCGTCGCCCCGCTTCTTGGTAGTTGATGGGTGCGTAGCTGGCGCAAGTCCAGCATTCCCGGCGGGACCATGCGACTTCGAAGATTTTGCTGATGTCTTGCCGTCACTGGGGACACTGGGTTTCGGCAATTCAATCGGCGAAGGCTCGGCTTTGGCCGACGCTGACTGACTAACGACGGGCCGTGATGCAGCGTGCGGAGCTGCGGAGGATACCGCTGGAGTGGGCAACGCGGATTCAGTGCTTGACGGACCTGGCGCTGCTGCTGTGGCCCTGCTGCCACGGCCGCGACCTCCCAGAAACCAAATCAATGCCCCAACGACTGCAACGGCAAACAAAGCGACAACAACGGTTGCGCCGCTCCTTCCCCACTTGTTACCTGATTTGGTCTGTCCCCAGGCTGCCTGCGTTCCATCTTGCGGACCACTGTCTGGCTCGGCCCGCGACGACGGCGGCAGTGCCAACGCGCTCATCGAAAGACCCGCGGCCTGAATGATGCCCGAGATTCGTTCCACGGACGCTCGCGAGCGCTTCGGTCCAAAGGGTGCCAGCCCCAACGCCAGCTCTGCCACATTTCGATAGCGGTTTTCCCGGCTCTTCTCCAAGCACTTTAGAATGACGACTTCCAGAGCCAATGGAACATCAGGCCGTCGGTCTCTGATGGGCGGCGGGGGTTGCATGGCCGCTTTGACGCAGACTTCCGATAGGGTGTCGCCTTCGAACGGTACTTTGCCGGTTAGCAATTCATAGAGAATGACGCCAACGGACCAGATATCCGTGCGCGCATCCACGTTGCGCGACGACTGCATCTGCTCGGGTGACATGTAGAGTGGCGAGCCCATAATCACAGTCGTTTTCGTCATGCTCATTTCAGGGCCGGTTGGACCCATCGTTGCGACCTTGGAAATCCCAAAATCAAGCACCTTGATGGAGAGCACCCCGTCAGAGCGGCGAATGCAGAACAGATTGGACGGCTTCAAATCCCGATGCACAATCCCAAGACCATGCGCATCAGCAATGGCTTCGCAGGCCTGCAATATGAATTCCACTGCCTGCTCTATTGGCAACGGTCCTCGCTGCTTGAGCCAAGCCGAGAGGTCACCGCCCTCCAGATACTCCATGACCATGTAGGCCGCGCCCGTGTCCAAAGTGCCAACGTCGATAACGCGCGCTACGTGTTCGCTCTTGATTTTGACCGCGGCGCGGGCCTCCCGTGCGAACCGAGCCACGGCTTCTGCATTCGACAAAGCCTCGGGCAACAGAAACTTGATGGCCACCTTCTCATCAAGCTGCACGTGCTGAGCGGCTACAACAATGCCCATGCCTCCCGCACCGAGAATCTTCTCAATGCGGTACTTGCCAGCAAGCAAATCGCCTTCCCTCACACCGCCGAATATCTGTGGGCCACTCTGTGTCACATCCCGCCGCTTTCCCTCTGGCCACCGTCTCGCCATAGTGGGGCCATTAGGCCGCAAACTGCGCCAGCGGCCGGTGGGTGTCAAGCGGGCTCGAGTCCTGCAACAGCTTCGCGCGAAAAACGGCCGAGATTCCACTCCAAACTCGTGGGTCTGCAGGCGATTTGGACGTGTCCATTCTCTCACCCCTGCCACACAACAGTGTGCTGCGAATTGTTCAACGGCCACCCCGGCCGCAGAAGCAGCAGCTGCGACAGGAAACTTCGACTAGCGGCTAAGCCTGATCAGTTTGAAAACAAGAATGCCGACGATTGCCGCCAATCCCAGGCCGGCGATGACTAGCGCCGACCTTTGTTCCTTCGGGTCGCCCATGGTTGCGAGCATGACGCCCATGACGACAAAGAACATTGGCCACATCAGCGGCATGATCCACGACGCCACACTGGCGGCGTGCTTGTATTCCTGCGTGCGCGATTCGAGTAATTCGTCGTAAGCGCGTGACGTGTTGTCGCGCACGGCTTGGGCGGAGTTGGCTTGCCTCTCGGCCCAGTGGATTACTTCTTGAGATGCACTTTGTGGTGCGGCATTCGCGCTGCCGCAGAACGCGCAGAGGGTTGACACCGCACCCGGTTCGAACGCGATAGGAGCCCCGCAAGCCTGACACATTGCGGACGCCTTGGGAGCCGACTCCAAGGGCACCTTTTTTGCTTTGGATGTACCAAAGATGAATTTGAGGCCGAACACCAACGGGACGTAAGCGATGGCGCCCACGTACGCGAAAGTGCCGGCGAGTTGGTCGTCTACACCGAACGCTTTCGGCACAAGATAGAGCAGCAAGCAGGACGCCCATATACCGACGAAGAACAGAACGATGCCGCGCACCGTGAAACCCCGGCGCAAGTCCGACGTTTGACGCTCGATCGCGCGCTCTCCCCTTAGCGCCGACTCGCGCTGTAGCAATTCTTCGGCAACTTGCTGCTGGTACTTGAGCAGTCGCTGGCGTACCGCCTCCGGAATCTGCACGACCGCCCCGCAGCTGGTGCAAACGGCTGTGGGCTGTGACACGTCAATCGACGTCAACAGACTGCCGCAATTGCTGCACGGCACCAGTTCTTGCTCGGCTGCCATGCCAACCAGCATAGTCAAAGTTACGCGAATTGACAGAAACAAGAAGAACTGCCCGCAGCGCCGGCCGCAGCATCTGCAGCCGCCGCCGTTGCTGCCCCGGCCGCTGTTGCTGGTACCGCCGCCGTAGCCCCGGCCCAGATCAATCAACCCGGATTGCTCTTCTTGCCCGTAACCTTCTCGACTGCCTTCTTACCGAGCTCAACCATCTCATTCTTCAAGAAGGGCAACCCCGCGTTTCTCGTGCCGCGCAATTCATGAGTCAGGAACCAATACGTGCGTTGTGCAAAGCTCGAGCCCGTCTGGGTGCCGCCCGGTAGAACGCCGAGCATTTTGCCGATTTCCGTGAGCGCTTCCAGCGTGTACCCCATGTCCGCTTCGGTGTGCGCCGCGGTGACGTTGCAGCGCAGGCGTTCCTTGCCTTTGGGCACGCCGGGCGCGACAAAGGGCATCATCTGGATGCTGGCGCCGTGGTAAAGGTACGCTCCGAACTTCATCGTCAGTTCTTCGTCGTTCAAGAAGATGGGCGTTATGTGCGTCGAACTCTGGCCGATGTCGAACCCCAGGCTCAGCAGGGCTTCGCGGAAGAACGTGCCGTTGTCCTGCAGCTTGTGCACCAGCGAGTGGTCCAGCTCGATGATGTCGAGGGCGGCCAACGCCGCTTCAACCTGCGCCAGCGGCAGCGATGCGGAAAAGACGAACGAGCGGGCGCTGAGCTTGAGGTACTCGATGAGCGCCGCGTCCGCGCAGACGAACCCGCCGACCGTGCCGAACGACTTGGAGAACGTGCCGATCAACAGGTCAATCTCGCGGGTAAGATTGTTCATTTCCATTACGCCGCGTCCAGTTGGGCCGAGCGCCCCCAGGCCGTGCGCGTCGTCGAGCATGATGACGGCACCGTACTTCCGGCAAACCGCAAGGATGTCGGCCAAGGGCGCGAGATCGCCGTCCACGCTGTAGAGCCCTTCGACGACTACGAGCCGCTTTGCATGCGCGGCGCCCGCCAATGTCTTGTCGAGATGCGCAACGTCGTTGTGTTTGAAGAAGCGCATCTCGAGATCCGGATGTTGCCCTTGAGCGAGCAGCGCACCATCCATGATCGAGGCATGGCTCAACTTGTCCAGCACCACGGTCGTGTCATCGTCCAAGAATGTCTGCAGCGTGCCAACGATGGCCTGGTAACCCGTCGTGAACACGGCGCAGTCTGGGTAACCGAGCCAACGAGCCAAGCGCCGTTCAAGAACCTCATGCCGGATGCTCGTGGCTTGAGGGCGTGCACTGCCTAGCCCCGTACCAAACTGCTTGATGCCTTCGATAGCGCGGTCTATGAGCGCGCGGCTCTGTGACAAACCCAAGTAGTCGTTCGAAGCGTAATTGAGGCAACTCTTGTCACCGATTCTGACACGCGGTCCCACGTTTTGCATCGGCCTGAAATAGGGGAAAACCTTGAGCTGTTTGGCCTGTTGAACGCGGGGTAATAATTCGGTGGTCTTGTCGTGCAGCCATGACATGGTTCGGGTCCTATGTGCCCATGGTCGGGCGTAGTGCAAGCGTCTTAGCACAAATCGTCGCGTCGCAAGCAGCGTCTTGCCACACGTTCCGTGTCAGGGTAGGTCAGTTAGACTCATGGCACAATTGGGCGAGGACAGATCCGCGCAGGTTCACATCTGGTTTACCCAGTTGGATGTTGTTGAACCAGCGGATCTGCAGCGCTACAAGGCCTGGTTCACCCGCGATGAAGAAGCTCAGTTCGCTAGGTTCTTGAGTGAACGCCGCTGCCGCGAATTCATCGTTGGGCGAGGCCTGGCTCGGCTGGCCCTGGCGGAGTTGCTGCACTGCCCACCCGAACGCTTCGAGTTCTCTGCGGCCTCCCAGGGTAAGTTGTCGATCGCGGCTCCGCAATCGGTACACGGCGTTAGCTTCAATATTTCCCACACGGCCGATTGTGTCGCCTGTGGCGTGTGTGAGAAATATCCCATGGGTCTCGACGTCGAACGTGTCGCAGACCGAATCGAGCCGTTGTCCATCGCGCAACGGTTCTTCAGTGACTCCGAGTCAAAAGATCTCAATCAAGTGGCCAAGGACGTGCGTCTCGACCGGTTCTTCCGAATCTGGACGTTGAAGGAAGCGCTCGCCAAGGCGCACGGTTCAGGCTTGAGCACTCCCATCGACGCAAGCCAAATAAAAATTTTCGACGATAGCTCCTTCGAGGTCCATACCGACAACGCGCAATTCGACCAAGATACATGGCTTGCAGCCTGTTCGCCTTCCCCGCAACATCGGATGGCCGTTTGCGTGCTGTGCAGCAACTCGACCCCGATTCGCATCGTCACTCACGCATGTCCGCCCGATCCCGTTGACGCGCTCGCCGGGCTGGCTTGGTCCGAAGCCCGCTTGCAGCGTTCGCGAATTCGAACTTGACGGAACCTCCGTGAGCCGACAGCCTTCGGGTCTCTGATGACCGACCCTATAATTACGCTAAATCCCCTATTTCGTACGGCGCTCGGGCAGGCATTCGGCGAGCCGTTTGCGGACGTTGACCCCATGCTTCGAAGCTCCAGGTTGGCGGACTATCAGGCGAACGTCGCGCTGTCGCTTGCCAAAACCCTAAAGCGTGCGCCACGCGACGTTGCCGCTCAAATACTCGAGCATCTGCCGCGCGCAGGCGTCGTCGAGCGCGCGGAAGTGTCGGGGCCGGGCTTCATCAACCTTTGGCTAGATTCAGGATTTCTTTCGCGCGCGTTGGGCGAAATCTTTGCTGATTTGGGTCTTACACCCACTCATACGCCCGAAACGGTCGTGATTGACTTCTCGTCTCCGAACGTTGCAAAAGAGATGCACGTCGGCCACCTGCGCTCGACCATCATCGGCGACGCGCTAAGCCGCGTGTTCGAGGCGGCCGGGCATCACGTCATTCGCCAGAACCATCTCGGCGACTGGGGCACTCCGTTCGGCATGTTGATTGAACATCTGCTCGACGTCGAAGCTAGCGATCCGTCCATTGAAGATCTGAATGCTTTCTATCAAGCGGCGCGACGCAAATTCGACAGCGATCCCGCGTTTGCCGACCGGGCGCGGCTGCGGGTCGTGGCGCTGCAAAACGCGGACCCGGAAACGCTCGCGCTTTGGCGAAAACTCGTCGCCGCCTCGATGCGCTACTTCAATGCAATCTACCAACTCTTGGGCGTCACGTTAAAGGACGAGCACATTGCCGCAGAGAGCCTGTACAATCCTTGGCTCAAGTCGGTTGTGGACGAACTTCTGCAGCGCCGACTGGCGGTCGAAAGCGACGGCGCCATTTGCGTGTTCCCGCCTGGGTTTTCGGGCAGAGATGAAAAGCCGATCCCCTTGATAATTCGCAAGCAAGACGGCGGCTACGGCTATGGGACGACCGATCTAGTCGCCGTGCGCCACCGCACCCAGACGCTGAAAGCGACGCGAATTCTCTACGTGGTGGGCGCGACGCAAGCGCAACATCTATCCATGGTGTTCGCCTCGGCGGCCCTTGCAGGTTGGCTTGTCCCGCCCGCGCGCGCCGAGCATGTGGCCTTCGGCTCGATCTTGGGTGCCGACAAGAAGATGTTTCGCACGCGTGTCGGGGAGACGGTTCGACTCATCGATTTGTTGAACGAAGCCGTGGTCCGCGCCCAATCGATCGTGGCTGAGAAGAACCCCGAATTGCCTGCCGACGTTCAGGCTTCCATCGCGCGCGCGGTTGGCATCGGTGCCGTCAAGTATGCGGACTTGTCCAGTGATCGCGGCAAGGACTACGTGTTCGACTGGGACCGCATGCTGGCCTTCGACGGCAATACCGCGCCGTACCTACAGTACGCACACGCCCGAATTCGTTCGATTTTCCGCAGGGGCAACACGGCGGTTCAAGAGGGGGCCGCCTTTGGCATTGCCGAACCCGAAGAGAAGACGTTGGCTCTGGTGCTGCTGACATTTCCAAGCATCGTAAAAGACGTCATTGAGACGCTGGACCCGCACAAAATCTGCGGCTATCTCTATGATCTTGCCACGACGTTTAGTAGCTTCTACGAGCATTGTCCGGTGCTCAAGGCAAATGACCCGGGCATCCGCGATTCGCGCCTAGTGCTCTGCGAATTGACCGCGCGCGTCCTGGGTCGGGGCCTCTACCTGCTAGGTATCGAGGCACCGGAAAAGATGTAAAGCCCGAAGAACGGCAAAGGTCCGCCGCATGCGTGCCGGTTAGCTTGACAGCGGCCGCGACCGGGCTTTGCAGGCGGACGTTCTGGATTCGAGAGCCACGGAGGCAAGGCGTATCAGCGCTGGCATTTTGGGCTAAACTCGTGTCACCTTGTGAGCCGTGGCCGTTGGCGTTTTCTGGTTCTCCCTTCTTGTCGCCGCTGGGCAGCTTTCTGCCACGCCGGCGGCTGAGCCGACGGCAATCCGGATTGAATTCGACGCGCCCAGCGGCTGTTCCACTGCGGACGCATTCTACGAAGGGGTGCACGCACGCACGGACCGAGTCCGCTGGGCTGTTGAGGGGGAGACCGCGGTGCAAATCCGCATTCGCCTTTACCGTGCCGCAACGACAAAAATAAGAGGGGAGCTCCGACTCAGCGACCAGGAGGGCGAGAAGGAAACCCGCACCGTTGACGGTTCTACGTGTGACGAGGTTGTTGAAGCGTTGGCGCTCACGGTTACACTTGCCCTGGACCCGAGCGCGTTGCTGACTGGCAAAAACCCCAAGCCGGCGGCGGACGATTCGGCTGCAACCTGGGTCGCCGTGCCCCCGCCAGCTCCGACAGCGCCCCCAGCGCGAATGGCCGAGCCGGTTCGAGCTTCTCACTGGGAGATTTCGGCCGACATGATGGCGGCGAGTATCATATCACCGGGCTTTAGCATGGGCCCCGCTCTGGGTGCTCGATTCCTCACGCCCGGTTCGGGCTTTGGCAGCTGGGTCTTTGGTGCGACATTGCTGCACGTACAAAGCGATTTCCTTCGCAGCACGGAGCGCGGCGCTTTCAGCCTGACGGGCCTCGAGTTGGCCCTGTGCCCCATGCGAGTCGATGTCACCTCCGACCTTGACGTAGCCCTTTGCGCGGCGATGACCAGCGGATGGCTGCGCGCAAGCGGCTTGGACGTCTCACATGCGATTACGGTTGACCGAAGTTGGTGGTCAGCCGGGCTCAGGGGCACCTCCTCCATGAGGCTTGCGGGGGGCCTGCGCCTTGAGATGAGGATTGGCGCCGACGTGCCCCTGATTCGGCGGGAATTTACGGTCAATGAACCTGCAGAACCGTTTGCCGAGTCACCTTGGCTGGCATTTCAGGGGGTCCTGGGCTTTGCCTACAGATTCTGACATGAACTCTTTGGGTTGGCGCGGTTGGGGATGGGGCACTTGGCCTGGGTTGGCCAACTGTGATCATTCGGGCGCGAGCCGGGAATTGTACCCACGGGATATGATTCTGCCCCTATCAAGTGCGAGCCATGCGCAAACACAACCGGGGCCGGCTACTATCCGTCTGTTGCCGAGTTCAGTCGAGGCCGCTACGTTGCTCCACGTAGTGAGCTCAGGCCAGAAGAACGAGCGACTGCGGGGCTTGGTCGAGAAGTACCTCGACTTCGTAGCCCGCGTCCTGCGAAATGCAGGCACTCCAGAATCCGAAGTGGATGATGACCTGCAGCGCACGTTCATCACGGTTTGCAAACGTCTCGACGACATTCGCCCGGGTTCAGAAAAGAGCTTTCTGTTGCAGATTGCTTTGCGGGTTGCGGCCCATGCGAGAAGGACGGTTGCGCGCCGACGTGAGGTCCAGTCTGAAGAGCCGCCAGACCTTGTTGAGTCTTTCGCGACACCCGAACAGCTTGCTGATCAACGACAAGCAAGGCGCATGCTTGACCGGGTGCTCGACCAGATGGATTCTGACTTACGTACCGTTTTTGTGCTTCACGAATTCGAGGAACTGAACATGTCCGAGATAGCGGACGTACTAGAGATCCCAAGAGGAACGGTCGCCTCGCGGTTGCGTCGGGCGCGATTCGAATTCAGGGAACGTGTGATTGCGCTAGAGAGCCCAGTTAAGTCGAGGTAAAGAATGATGGAGCCACGACGCCTACTCGAAGATAGCATCAGCGATGTCGAACGCGCGCTGCTCAACGCTGGCGCCGCGTATCGGTGTTCCGCGGCGTCCCGTGCAAAGACGTTCGCAGCGTTGGGCCTCGCAGGATCTGCGGCGCTTTCGGCGGGTGCAGTCGGTCTTTCAGCCACTTCTTTCGCTGCGAAATTGGGCTGGCCCAAGCTCATTTTGGCGGTGACCGCGTTGGGTGCCGCAACGGCGCTTCCCATCGGGTACTACGTTTGGCATCACCGTACTTCACAACCGGCTCAAATAAGCGCCGTTGCCGTGACGCCTGCCGACAATGCGCTAGAAGTTGCGCGAAGTCCCGGTGAACCCGCTGCAACGCTAGCGCCCGAGCAAGTAACGGCCGCCTCCGACGATGTCGGCGTGAAATCCGCAGCGGCACCCAAAGTCGAGCCCAAGGGCGAGCCATCCAGCGCGGCACTTTCGGAGGAACTCAATGCGCTCGACGGCGTGCGGGCGCTATTGTCGCGTGGGGATGCGGCCGGGGCTCTGTCGCATCTGGATACCTACAATAAGACGTTTCCCAAGGGTCGGTTGCAGCTGGAAGCTGAGGTTTTGCGGATTGACGCGCTGATGAAGAGTGGCCAGACGGACTTGGCCAAGAAGCGAGCACAGGTGTTCTTGTCTAGACATCCAAACAGCGTGCTCGCGTCGCGAGTGCGGGCTCTGCTGTAGCAAGCGCACGGGTGGCAGGTCGTTCTATGGCCCGCACTTGAGTAAGCGGCCGGAGGCAATGCCGGAGTATGCGACGAGTCGATGACAGGTTCTTGTGTTACCGCGCTACCGTGCCGGTCTCGCGCTGGCGATCACGCGCTTGCTTCGCCCTGCTGTCGTTGATATTCGTCGTTGGCTGTCGAACCACAGTGGACTCTCTCGGCCATGACGACGTGGCTGGGGCCGTTCCGCGTGTCTTGCACCCGTTGACGGGTCCAAGTTCCTATCCAAACGCATTTCGTGACGTTCTGAATCAAAGCGACAACGCGATCAGTTCGAAAATCGATCAGACCTTCAACCAGCTATTCCACGGTGACCCGAACTCGCAAGCGATCTTCTTTCAAGTCGGTGGAAACGAAGCGAACATCCAAGACTCGCACCACAGCAACGAGATAAGGACCGAGGGGATGGGCTATGCAATGATCATAGCGGTAGAGCTAGACAAGCAAACGGAATTCGATCAACTGTGGCGGTATTCAAAGTCGGAATTGATGGAAACCTCGGGCCCTGATCAAGGCTATTTCAAGTCGTATTGCGATACGTCGCCGTTCGATAGCTCGAACAACCCGACCCGTTGCCTAGATCCCTTCGGGCTCGAGCAGTTCGTGATGGCGCTTATCTTCGCCCACGATCGATGGACGCCCGATGGTTCAACCGCGGACGCGGGTTCCATCAACTACGAGTCTGACGTGTGGATGCTGCTTGATACAATGCGGTACAAGGAGCGGGACAACGGTGGCATCGTTGGCAACGTGACCAATACCTTCGATGATACGACGCATTTGGTCTTCAATACGCCCGACACGGCCTCATCCAATTTCACGAGGCCTTCAGCCGAGATGCCCGCGTATTACGAGCTTTGGGCGCAGGCAACAGGGGACCCGTATTGGTCAGCGGCCGCGAGCAGTGCGCGCAATTACTGGCATAGCGTTGCCAATTCGGATACGGGCCTTATGCCGGTCCGTGCGTATTTCTCGGGGCAACCCTGTAGCGGCTGGGATATGTACGCCCCTGAAGGGTACCGGACCCAATTGAATATGGTACTTGACCAGATTTGGAATGGCAAGGACGCTTGGGATGTGACTGAAGCGGATGCGCTCATCAAGTTCTTCGTCAACGCCAGCACCGGCGGCCCCAACACTTACGGCAGGGCCTACACGCTAGACGGCACCGTCATCGATCAGACACAGAATGACTTTGCCATCGAAGCGGCCAATGGGATGACCGCATTGATTTCTACGAACAGCAATCGAAATCAGTTCATCAATACCGTCTGGACCAATCCAATTCCTCAGGGTCAGGGCGGTTACTACGCTGGTTTGTTGGATTTGCTGGCATTGATGGTGTTGGGTGGCCACTACCGCGTCTATTGATGAGTGGGACATCCTCCCCCCAACGCCCACCCGGGATTTTCTTGATTGTGCCCCGTCCCCAAAGGCGGCGATCTGAACGTGGCTAGCGCGAGACGAACCGCACCTCATCGAACCAAATATCGTACGGCGTGTCCTCGGGATGGATTTGAAATGCCAGACTATTGAGGCGACTCGGATCCAGCGCAGGCTTGTTGTAGCCTCTTTGCGCGACGTCAGTCCAACGAACCTCGTACGTCTTCCATTGGTTGCCAAGTTCTATCTTTTGAACGTGCGCGTTGTGGCAATCTTGGACGCAGGTGCCGCCGCTAGCGACCGGTATCACGCCAACCTCTCTGGGAGCCACGAATATCCGCCCGGGCCCCTTTGCCTGAAACGAGATCCCCCGATAGGCCGATGCATCGTAGCAGGGGGGCACGAAATTGAATTCGACTACGGCGCCCCAGTCCAGTAGCCGTCCGCCCTTTACGTGTATGGCCATTCGGTTGCCCGCGGACGCATTAGGGCGCGGTATCGGCAAGAGAGCCGGCGCCGTTCCCGCGGCGTCCGTGTCGCGAACCCAGCGCCACAATCCGGAACGCCCTTCGACCCGCAGCACTTCGTCGTCCCCATCTTCGAAATCGTCGATGAGTGGTTGGTGACCATCCGCCACTCGGCGCTCCACGCACGGATCAACGGCAGGTTGGGATGCCCCCGTTGGAGCCGCCGCGGCACTTGGCGCTGTGGTCCGTTCCGGCAAAATGCCAGTCTTGGGAGGGGCCGCTGAACGATGCAGCCAAAACAGCGTGCAAGCAGCTGCCGCGGCTAACGCGCCCATTGCCAAAAGCGATCGGCGGCGCGCGGGAATTGGGTACGCTGCCGAGGCGGTCTCTGATGCCAAGGCATTTCGATAGGCAACGCCCTGAAGCACGCGATCCGAGAGCGCCGCGTCGGGTCTTTCCATTCGCCCGGCTTCAACGAGTTCGTTGACGCTCGATAGCTCAGCTGAGTTCGGGTCCGGAGTTGCGCCAGCACCGAGCCCACTGGAGCCTTCAGGGAAATCTCGGTCGTTCATAGGAGCCTGCCGTGGAGTTGATGCAAGCGGCGTGCGGCCGCTTCAAACGATGCCTTGGCGCGTTGTAGCCGGGACGCTACGGTACCCTCCGGTATGTTCAAAGCCGACGCGATTTCGGACTTGGACATTTCTTCGAGCGCGGACAGGATGAAGACTTCGCGTTCCTTGGCGTCGATTTGTTCGAGCACTTCGTCAAGTAGCTGCAGGCGTCGGCGCAGCTCTAGGGAATGCTCGGGGGTGGGTGATTGAAGGGGCAGCTGCTCGGTTTGCAGCGGTTCGGCAACCGAGCGGTACCATTTCGATTGACGGCGTTCCGAAGCCGCGCGCAGCGCCGTTGCTACGAGAAACGATCGCTCGGCAACCTCGGGGACGTCCTGCACGCGCTGCGCGAATACCCAGAAAACGTCCTGGGTTGCGTCGTCTGCGTCAACCGGCCTGAGCCCGGCTCGTCGAAGCACACGCCACACCATCGCCAGATGCTGGCGAACGGCCCTTTCGACTCGCGTGTCGGACCTTGCCATCGACTTTGTTCGCAAAGCGCTCGGCCTTGCCGAAGCAGGGCTCGACGGGCCGACAGTCCTGTCAGCCAGGACGGCCAGCGACTGTACGCGAACATTCACGGGTCCATCAATGGGTAAGCAGGGTCATTTGGATTGCAGATTCGTCCAACGACCTGCATGCGGCAGAACCGTTTGCAGAGCACACGAGCGTCCCCAAACCAGATTGGCCTGCGCCGCGCGTTCAAACTTATACTCCTGCAGGAATTCAAATTAACTTTGCGCAGCTTGGGTTCGACTTTCCGTCGCTGGTTGTGATCCGACGCTCCCATCGAGGGAATGTAGGATGCGGTAGAAGTTCCGAACTCCAACGGCCCCGTTTGTGGCGAGGTTCTCCTGTGTGAGGTTTCATTCCCAACTGTCCGTTGGAGCGCAGGCTTCACCGGCGGCCCGTGCTGTCACATCATTCGAGGGCAAACCATAAATACCAGCATAAGCCCCAACCCAGGGGCGCCGAGAGACAGCAAGGGAGACTCTCGGCGCCCCGCATTATTTAGCGACGTTAGCGCAAAGGTACAGGTTACCGACGCACCGGGTCGGCACGGCAAACTTGGCTTGATCACCGACGTGCCAGGTTGGCACGGCAAACTTGGCTTCAGAGGCTGGGACAGAGTCCCGTTTATTAATGCTGTCGCGGCGGCACGGAACCTTCAGGGACTCACTAAGCGCGGGGCGCTTCGTGCGCGAGCGGGCGCGTCACGCCCTGAACGATGGGTCCGCGTCAGCCAAAATCGCTTGTTCGATGGCCGCATAGTCCACGGTTGCGTCGAGCCGGGCGAGCACGGAATAGAACCCGAATTGAAGCCGATTCATGAATGCAAAGCCGCTCGGCGGCATCACGAAGCTTCCGTCCTTGGCAAACAACTCCCCTTTCAGCGAACGAATGCTGTGCACGACCTCTTTCACGTAGTCATGCGTGATTCGGAAGGGCGATTCGAAAACCGGCCTAAAGCAGCGCCTGACAAAGGCAACAACGGCACGCTCGTAGCTACCGCCTCTCGTTTCGAGCATTCGCATCGAGGCTTCGGCAAAACCTGCCTCGTCTTTGCGTGTGGCGGCCGCATGCAGCCGCTTGGCAGCCGTGTGCAGCGGTTCGGACAGCGGCTGAACACAACCAAAATCCAAGAACGCAATTCGATTGTTGGCCTGGAACAGGAAGTTACCGGGGTGAGGGTCTGCGTTGAATTTGCCGTGGCAGAGTAGCCCTTTGAACTCAAAACGCCACAGGATCGACGCGTAGGCCTCACGCTGGGGTTCCGGCAACTCAGCTGCTTGTTCGAGCGTTGCTCCTGTGACCAATTCGGTCGTGAGCACTCGACGGCTCGAGCGGTGGCTGAGGACCCCCGGAATCAAGATCTGCCCATCCCCAGCGTGCATGCGTGAGAACAAGCGTTGGTTCTCGGCTTCCCTCACATAATCCAGCTCTTCGCGAAAGCGTGTCCTGACGTCGCTGAATACTCGCTTGGTATCGACGGCGCGAGGCAGCATGCTGCCCAGCATTGCCTCGAGCACGCCCGCGTTGCGCAAATCGCTTTCGACGGCGTGCTCGATGCCCGGGTGCTGCACCTTTACCGCCACTTGGCGCCCATCATGCAGGCGCGCGCGATGCACTTGACCAATCGACGCGCTCGCGAAAGGCGAATCTTGCCATTCGAGAAACAGCTTTTCGATGGGGGCTTCGAACTCCTGCTCCACGACCGCTCGAATCGCCTCGGGCGGGGAGCTGCGCGTCGCCGCCCGCAGCGTCCGCAGCGCGTCTTCGTAGGCACCGCGATAAGCCTCGGGAACGGCGCCATCGATGTAACTTGCCATCTGACCAACCTTGGCTGCAAGGCCCCGCAGCGAGCCGAGCACTTCGGCCGCTTTGGCGGCGGCGACGCTACCGTCCTTGGACGCAAGCAGACTCACGCCGGTCTGAGCGCCCAGGGCTGCCAGGCGTGCAAACCGGGAAAATCTTCCTTCGGGAACCGTCCGGGGATCTTTCAAGGTCGATTGCCCTTATCCAATTCGAAGCGACCCCAGAGTTCCATTGCGTTGCCTCGCGGAACCAGCCCCAAAGCAAAGCGGAGCGAGCCGATGCTCGACAAGAGACCATGCAACGGCACATTGGGATCCTTGGCGTCAGGGGCACGGGGTTCAACCGGGCTGCCGTAGACCGGGTGCTCGCACACACCGTTGCGGCGGTTGAGTGCCCCCCCCTGTGGTGACTCCGGTTCGAATCCAATCAAACGCAACGCCAGTTCGCGCCGAAGCAGGGGATCGTCTGGCCATTTGGGCAAGCCGCGCATTAGCGTCTCAAGGCCAACGCAGGCGCGTTCATGCGCTTGCATTGCCAAGGTATCAAGGCTTGCATAGGCCGCACTTCGCTGCCAGCCGCCCAAGAGCGGGGCAAAGTCCATAACCAGCTGGGACGGGCTTTGCGGCAAGCGGGCGCCTTTCGGGGTACGGCCTTCCAACACCTCGTCGATCCGCGCATTGAGAACGTCGCGGCGCAAGCTGATCAAGAAAACATCCTTCGCAACCGCGTAGTAGACGTTCACGTAGGCTGCGTCGTGCGCATCGCTTTCCGTGACGCGCACCTTGGTTACGGGAATTTCGCGGTATGAGGTGTCATTTTGCCACTTCACCGAATCGTGAGCGGATTTTTCAATCTTGCTGCGTAGCGCGGTGATCGCCGCGGCCAACAGCAGCCGACTCTTTATGTCGATTGCAACCCAGACAGGCAGCCGTGGTACAAGCTTGTCGTAATCGAGACGCTGATACTCGTGATCAGTATCCTGTTCAATGCCCATGACCGAGTGCTCATGGGAGGCGAAGTCCCAAATCGCCGTTCCTTCGTCCAGCCCTGCGCGCACCCAATCGCCGACGAAGCTGATGCTTAGCTCGCGAGTGCCGAGAAAGTCATGAATCGTGTCGTCGGTCATGTCGCGTAGCCACGAGTCTTTCCCTACTCCGAGCGTCGCGCTGAGCCCACGCGTGATGGCTCCCGGTTCGACGCGACCGACGCCGGTCAGCCGCGTGACGTCGCGAAACTTGGATTGAAATTGCCCACGCGCCATGATGGGAAAGACGCGAAGCTCGGAGTGAATTGCGTGTTCATCCGCCCCCGTTTTCTCGAAGCGCAACGACGTCGGGTCAAGGATTCCGTTCATGTCGCTATCGTAACGAGAGCGGAAGGCTTGGTAGGCAGTCGCCTCATCGGTTCCGATCTTGTCGAACGGCAGATCGACGATAGGGACTAATGTTTTTGCGTAGCCCCAGCGGCTGTGGGCGCCCGCATTAGGCGACCAATCGATCTTGGACCCGTCAGAGTGAACCAGGTCCGCCTTGTTGACCCAACCCGAATTGATGAGCTCAGCAACCGTAGTGGGCGCCTTACCTTCCAACCACCCCGCCAACAGCGCGCCGTGATCGACGGCTTCTAGCTCCGCCTGCGCGCGCATACGCCGCGCCTCTAGAATGCGCGAACGTGGCCCGACGACACTGGCGACGAATGCATCGCCAAAGAAGACGAAGGCGCGCTCGCGCTCCGCATTGAACGGCGACAGCGAACGAGCGCCCAGGTAGCCCTTGTCTTGCGAGAGCCGGGCGAGCTTGCCTTGTTTGACCTGGATCATCCGCCCGATGGCGCCCCTTGAATTGGACAGGATGCGGTATTCGCCGTAGGCGTATTCGAACCGGCTCACGGCAGCATCGGGAGTAAGGTTGACACCTACGGTCTCGCCGAGAAGGGTCTCCTGCGTGCTCACGAGATTGGGATGACGCGTCTTGGCTCGGGCCAAATGGTTGGCAAGCACGCCGGCCAGCAGCGACGGGTTCTCGGCTCGAAATACCAAGGTTATGTCGGTCCCTTCACGCAGGTAAGGGTCGCTCAGCGCGACGCAGACGCTCTTGACGGCAAATTGACCGACGGTTTCGGCAAACCCGTCCAGTTCAATCGCCAGCTGCTTTCGATAGTGTTCGATGAGATGATTCGGCCCGCCCATCCCTTCGGCAATGCGCAGAACTTGACCCAGCTTCTGATCCAAAAGGCGCGGCAATTGGATGACGTCTTTGAGCGACGAGAATTCGACCACCAAAGAGTCAGCCGGGACAACTGACGAAAGCGGGGATATGACCGGCGTGCCCTGGGGCGAATCTGCGGCGACCAGCTGCTCGTAGTCGCGGTCCCTCGGCGGCGCGATGCGAAGTGACGCCGGATTGAGCGTGTGCGGCGCCGCCTTGGCCGGCAATTGCAGGCCTCGCTCGATTTGCAGAGAATCGCGAACGGTCGAACGGCCCGTATAGAAATCCATCAAGTCCCGCAGTTCGGTCCGATTGCCTTGCCAACGCCATCGCCGAGGGTTCTGTTCCGGCACACCCTTGACGAGTTGCCGCATCAAACGCGCCGCAGCAAACGACATGAACGGACTGCCCTGGCCATGTTCGTCGAACCATGCAGCCATGGCCTCACCAAATCGAGTTTCGAGGTCGGCATTCACGGGCGCCTGCTCGATAGCGGGAACCGTCAATGTCTGTTCAAAGCCGCCAGCGACCTCATTGGCCGCGGACTGCATCACCCGGCGTGCTTTCCACGTGATAGTACGAAAATCCTGAAGCGCGGACGAAGCGGGGATGCGCAGGATCAATTCATAGTCAGGTGCCGACATCGATTGCGTGAACGCAGCCGCTCCCGATGCCGCAGCGACGAGCTCGCGGCCTGTCGCATCCGTCACGCTTTCAAGTCGCGCGGCGTCTAGAGTGGCTTCGTGATGCGCCTTGAGCAGAACATACGTAGCCTTGCGCGTAACAAGCCGCGCCACGACGCTAGCCGCGCCGGGGGCAAGTTTCGTGAGACGGGTTTGACCTGCATGCTGGACGAACTGGTTCTCGTCCTTGGGATCGTCGTTTTGCACGACGGCAACGGTCTTGTTGGCAACGACTTTCGGGGCCGTCGGAGCCAGGACCGCAGCCTTGGGTGAACACCCACACACTACGCCGCCCACTAGCATTGCCACCGCCCATTTTGAAGATTTGCTCATTATTCGCCGTGACTCCTCGCAGCTTCCGACACCGCTGTTGCCAGCCCAGTTGGCCGCTTTCGGCCACTCCTAGACTTTCACAAGCTGGCAAAGAAGTCTTAGTCTAACCCCCGTCTATAGTCAGCAGGTCCCTGGCCCGCTGACGGTAACCAGCCGAATGGGGCCCCGGGCGGTCTGAATGGCGTGCTGGCTGAGAATTGGTGCGCCGCTGGCGGGAACGCCGATTGATTTCAGCGATTAATGGGACCAATTCTGATCAAATTGCGATAGAATGAGCCAATTCCGCTTAGAATTGACACTGAATGGACTGTGAGAATCTGTCCCGAGGAGGCCCCAGTGAATCAGTCTCGAAAGCCAGGCGTTTTGACGTACCTCGCTGCCCTGTCGTGCATGGCGGTCACCGCAGCGGTGGCCTGTGGAAACAGTTCCTCTAATGGCAACGTGCCGGGAAGTAGTTCCACAACATGCAGCTTCGCCGGAGCCGGCTGCAAATACGGCTGCAGCCCCACGTTGGGCTGCGTCCAATGTCAGACCGCCACTAGCACCACTGACTGCCCCAACAACGCGCCCGTTTGCATAGCCGATCTAGGCCAATGTGGAGAGTGCGCTCAGACGTCAGACTGCAATGCGGGCGAGGTCTGCGAACCGGCTACGCACACTTGCGCAGCTTCATGCACCACGAACAATGACTGCGCGGGATTTGGAGGCCCCGGCGGCGGCAACAACGCGCCCACGTGCGACACAACGACGCACGCCTGTGTCGGGTGTACTGCGGATACGGCCGCCACGGTCTGCACCGGCACGCGCACGTTCTGCGACCCGGTTCGCATGCAATGCGCCGAGTGCCTGTCGCGGGACAATTGCGGTGTTGCGACGCCTGCGTGTGACGTGCAGACCGGCACCTGCGTACAGTGCCTCGTCGACACGGATTGTCGCGATGGGGCCTGCGCCACCGATCACCTGTGTCACCCCTTCTGCCACGCCAATTCGGATTGCACAACGCCCGCTCGTCCCGTGTGCGACACGCAGACAGGTATTTGCGGCGAATGCGCCGCGAATGCGGATTGCGCGACGAATGCCAATAACCTGCACCTCTGCAACACGACCAGTCACACTTGCGTGGGCTGCACGGCGAATACGGACTGCGCTGCCACGCCGACGACACCCGTCTGCCAAACCAGAACCAACGTGTGTGTCGCATGCGCTGCCAACACGGACTGCCCAAGCACCGCTCCTATTTGCCGAGCCCGAGGCGTTGGTGCCGCCGGTGAGCCGCAATGCGTGCAGTGCCAGGCCAATACTGACTGCACCACCGCAGCGCTCCCGCGCTGCAACGCGCAAACGGGCACGTGCGTGCAATGTGCGACCAACGCAGACTGCACCGCGGCGACGCCCACGTGCACGAACGGCACTTGCGCCTAGCACTACTGCTGCCCCAGACCGAACCCACGCAACGCCCCGCGATCTCGCCCCGGCGGCTTGTCGCGGCTGCGCTTCGATGCTCGCCTCGACCGCTCCGGCGGGTCGAGCTTGCGGGGCGGGCAACGTGAAAAGTAGGACAGTCGTGTTAGGCGAGCCCGCCCTGGCACGTGCCGCCAATACAAAAATCCAAAAAAGTCGGAAATTTCCCGCACTTTGCGGGTACGTCGGGGCACTCGCCGCCTTTCGGAAGAGCCTGGCCGACGGGGCCGTAGTATCTTGGTGGTGGTGTCCGGTCGATTCGACGTGTCATCAGGCGGTTGGATGGTTCGTGGCTATCTCGGCCGCGTGGAAGGATTTGCTATGTTGTGCAGGGCTGTCCGACGTTGGTGGGTTGCGGTGTCGTGGGGCTCGTTGGCGATTTTCGCGTCGGGCTCAGGTCGATTGGGTGTGATTCAAACGGCTGAGGCGGCCGAGCCAGGCTCGGGTGATCGATTCGGCGGCAAGCTGCAAATGCAGGTGGATCGCAGCCGGGTGGATCTTGAGCGACACCAACTGCAAGTCGTTATGAATCGGCCTGTTTCACGCATCGAGCTCAAGGTGCTGGGTGAGAACAACGAGGTATTAGCCCAGGAAACCTTCAACCCCAAACAGGCTCCTGGAGAGCCTATCGTGCTGCGCTGGTCGCAGTCCGGTAGCGGCTCGGTTGCTCGCATCGAACTGTTCGGTCACGACACGGATGACAATTGGGTGGGCGTGGCCATTGTGCCTTGGTCCGTGAAAATCCCACACGAAGAACTCCACTTCGACACGGACAAGGCGGATATTCAGCCTTCCGAAGTGCCCAAGTTAAAGGACAGTCTCGAGCGCATCCGTGCAACGATTCAGCGGTATAAGCAGCTGGGGCACATTCAATTGTTCATCGCTGGCCACACGGACACGGTGGGCACGGCGTCATACAATATGGATTTGTCGCGGCGTCGCGCTCAGGCAATCGCCGCCTGGTTCGTGAAAAATGGCCTCACGATCGCCGTCGCGTTCGAGGGCTTCGGCGAGACGGCGCTGCTGGTCGAGACGAAAGACGAAGTGGACGAGCCGCGCAATCGCCGCGTCGACTACATTCTTGCCGTGGAACCCCCTTCACTGAAAAAGGGCCGCAACCCTCAGTGGAGGTACCTGAACCGAGCGACCAAATAGCTTTTCTCCCACCCCAAAATCCCGCCCGCTGGGCGGGACTTCAAACCCCCCAACCCCCCAACCTTGGGGGGTATCTAGGCGTGATTTCTTTGCGTCACCTATTTGAGCTCGATCATCGGATCACCCACTCCTACCCCGCCCTCAAGGGCGGGTATCTAGCCGAGATACTTCGCGCTGCCTATTTGAGCTCGATCGAGCAGAGTCGCGTCGTGGTGCGCCGGGGGTCTGCCCCGACTTGTGTCGTCTGAAGAGTGCGAGACTAGTAAGATTTTGCGCTTGGAGTTCGCCGCTCGGCCTGGCCGGGGCGTACGTACTCGTTGAAACTTTGGTGGTTCAATCCGAGTAGTCCGCGAGCCGTTGCCCACAGGCCCCGGAGCCCCATATCGATAACCTCTTGTAAATACAGCGAATTGCACTACTAATGGTGTGGGCAGTCATGTGGACCAATGGTTTGCACGGTAGAGCTTCGTGTCATAAGACCTTCCCAATTGTCATCGGGCGCCCCAAGGATAGGGCGCGTCAAAACGAATCAAAGGAAACCCTTGCGAGCCGAATTCATGACCGGCAAGTGAGGACGGGCGGATTTCCAAAGCGGAGTTCATGAATGCACCCCTTCGACCGGCTATTCCGGTTTGTTCTTCCTCCAGGAGCGGCTGCCGTATTGGGGACTGTTATCGGCGTTGGTTGGTTCACGCAGCCTGACCGCTATGCAATTGGCTACGCTCCCGAGCAGCCGATCGCGTTTTCGCACGCACTGCACGCTGGCACACTCAAGGTCCCTTGCGGCTATTGCCACTCGGGTGCGACTCGTTCGCGTATTGCAGGGGTCCCGAGTGTTGAGACTTGCATGGGTTGCCACAAGGTCACAAAGACCGACAGCCCAGATATCAAGAAACTAACGGCAATCTACGATTCCGGGCAGCCGCTGCTCTGGAAGCGAATTCACTTCTTGCCGGACCACGTTTATTTCGACCACAGGCCGCACGTAGCCGCGGGTATCGCTTGCCAAAACTGTCACGGAGAAGTGCAGACCATGAAAGTCGTTTCCCGACAGATGTCGTTGCGCATGAGCAATTGCCTCGCGTGCCACCGCGACCCGCATGAGGCTTTGCCCAAGGGCTCCGCAATCCAGCGCGGCCCCGAGAATTGCGCAGCGTGCCACAGGTAGCCCCCAGGTTCTCATGAAGCATTCGCCCCGACGACAGATGATTCGCGAGCTTGCAACGTTGTTTGCCATGCCGTTGGCGCTCGGGTCCGGCTCGGTGGCACTCGGTCGCCGCGACGAACCAAGCGGCAAGCCCTCCAGCCAGCGTGCCCAAGGCGTATCCGCTTCGGTTCGGCCCCGAATTGCAGCCCCCAAAGGTTCGGTGATGCGTCGTGGCTAACGAGAAAAGCCCCAAGGTTTGGCGCTCGCTGGACGAACGCGATGAAACGTCGTTGGCTCAGAAGGCCGCGCACGACGAGTTCACGACAGAAGCTCTCGATGACAAGCTCGGCTCGTCGATTGTATCGCGGCGAGGTTTCCTTGGGTTGCTCGGCGCCACTGCCGCCGTCGCAACAGCGGCGTGCACGACCCACGAACGCACGATCGTACCTTACACTAAGCGACCGAAGGAAATCATCCCCGGCGTTGCCAATTACTACGCAAGCACATTTGCCGAGGGCCCGCGTTCGTATCCGGTCTTGGTCAAGACCCGCGAAGGGCGCCCGATTCACATCACCGGCAATGACGAGCATCCCCGGTTCAAAGGCAAGACAAGCCTGCGCACTGTTGCCGACATTGCCTCGCTGTATGATCCCGATCGGGTCCGTCAGCCTCTGTTTCAGGGCCGGGCGTCATCATGGGCCGATGCCGAAAAGGCGTTGAACGCGGCGCTTGCTACGGCCAAACGTGAGTCAAAAGGCGTGCTGCTTGTCACGGGTGCGTCGGATAGCCCGACGCGCAAGGCGCTGCTCGCCCATCTCAAGGCAGCGCTGCCGACACTCGAAGTGGTCATCCACGAGCCCGGCGTTTCTGACAGTTTTGCGGCGAGCGCGCGCACGGCATTCGGTGTACCGGTACAGGTGCGTCCGCGCCTTACAGCCGCGTCGGTTGTCGTGTCATTTGGCGCTGATTTCCTGGGCGGCGACGACCCGCAAGCCATTGCCGATTTCACGGCGCCGCGGCGCCCCGAGCAGCCTATGACGGCCATGAACCGGTTATGGGTGTTCGAGGGCACGCTGAGCCTGACCGGCGCCAACGCCGACCAGCGCTTCCCCGTGCGGCCTTCGAAACTTGCGGCCTTGGCATTCGCCTTGGCGCATGACTTGAATGCACGGCATGCGATTGCACTCCCGCCCGGGGTGACGCTTGCGGCGCCTGCCGGCAACTTGCTAGAAGGCGCGGGCATCTCGTCCAAGGCTTGGGAAAAACTCACCGACGATCTCGCAAAGGCCAAACAAACCGCGGCCGTGCTCTGCGGCGACGGCATGCCTGCGGACGCACAGACGGCAGTTCACCTGCTCAATACAATGCTCGGGTTGACGGTGGTCGAGTATCGGCCGGGCGAAGCCTGCACAAGCCTTGCTGAAACTCAGTCCGTCATACGGGCGATCGAATCGGGTCACCACGCGGTTGCGATTTTGTGGAACGTAAACCCAGCTTATTCTCTACCCAATGCCCAACAATGGTCGGCCGCGTTTGCGAAGGTTCCGCTTCGCGTATGCATTGGCACAACCGAAGATGAAAGCGCAACCAAGTGCCAATGGCTGCTCGCCGCGCATCATTGGCTCGAGTCTTGGGGCGATTTTGGCGACAATGAGTTGCTGTCGCTGCAGCAACCGGCGGTGATGCCACTTTACGACACGCGGCAGGGCGAAGACATCATTCTGTCGGCCGCGCGCGCGCTCGGCGTCTCGCTTCCGGCAGACTATCATGCCTATTTGCGCGCGCGCTGGCAGCGCGAGGTGCAGCCAACGGACAGCCCGCTGCCGTTCGACCGGTTCTTTGCCGCGGCGCTGCACGATGGCATTGTTCGGCGCGAGATCCCGTCGAATGCAATGCTGCTTGCCACGCAAGCCGCCGTCAACGACGTGGCCCGACGCGCCTCGCCTTCGGAGGCTGGTTTCGAGCTAGTCCTTCGTCCGGGCACACAGGTGTACGATGGCCGTCACGCCAACAACGGCTGGCTGCAGGAACTGCCCGATCCAATCACGAAGAACACCTGGGGCAACCCGCTGCTCGTGTCGGTGGCCGATGCGGGCGAACTCGGGTTCAAAAATGGGGATCTCGTCGATTTGGAAGTTGACAAAGTGCGCGTCACAGTGCCAGTTTTCGCGCAGCCGGGCCAAGCCAAGGGGGTGTTGGCACTCGCGCTTGGCTACGGGCGTACCCAGGGCAGCGTGGCTCGCGGTGTGGGTGTCAATGGCTTCCCATTCGTAGGTCTTGATGCCGCATCGTCACACGTAAGGGCGTCTGCGAAGGTTACCAAAGCAACCGGCAAGGTTCGCCTGCCAATGACACAGGGCCACCACCGGATGCAGGGTCGCGACCTTGTACGATCCTTTACGCTCGCGCAGTTTGCGCAAGAAGCCGCCCGCCCTCGAAAGAGAGTCGAATTGACGACACTCTACCCGGATCAACAATTCCCCGAGCACAAATGGGGAATGGTGGTCGATTTGGCTGCCTGCGTCGGGTGCTCTGCTTGCGTGATTGCCTGCCAATCGGAGAACAACATTGCGACAGTCGGCCCCGAGCAAGTCGAGCGCGGCCGCGAAATGCATTGGATTCGTGTCGATAGCTATTACGAAGGCAGCGAAGCCAACCCCAAGGTCGTGCACCAACCCATGCTCTGCCAGCATTGCGACAGCGCGCCCTGCGAGAACGTCTGCCCGGTTAACGCGACGAACCACAGCCCCGAAGGCTTGAATCAGATGGTGTACAACCGCTGCGTGGGCACTCGCTACTGCGCCAACAACTGCCCTTACAAAGTGCGCCGCTACAACTTCTTCGACTACACATCCGAAAAGACTGAGCCTGCCGATCTCGTGTACAACCCCGAAGTGACCGTGCGGCCTCGCGGCGTGATGGAGAAATGCACGTTCTGCGTGCAGCGCATCGAGGACGGCAAGATACGGGCCGAGGCAGAGCATAGAAGCTTGAAGGACGGCGAAATAGTGCCGGCGTGCTCGGCTGCGTGCCCGAGCAACGCGATCGTGTTCGGGGATCTGAAGGACCCACAGAGCCGCGTCGCGAAACTTGCCGTTAGCAAGCGCGGTTACAAGGTGCTGGAAGAGGTCGGGACGCGTCCGGCGGTTACTTATCTGGCGGATCTCAAGAATCCGGCCATCGAAGGAGGCGCGCATGAGTGACTCCGCGCTTCTGGGAGTATTGCCTGAGAGTCTGCGTCCGGCACCGCTCGTCGAAGGCAATGTCACGATTGGCGGTCTTGACGACCAGGTACTGGCCTTTCCAGCTCGGAAGCCCCCGAAAGCCTGGTTTGTCGCGCTGGCCATTACGACGACTGCCCTGCTCATCGGGGCCAGCCTGTTTTGCTACACGATCTACATGGGCATTGGAGTGTGGGGCAACACGAGCCCGGTGTTCTGGGCCTTCGACATCATCAATTTCGTGTTCTGGGTTGGCATCGGTCACGCCGGCACGCTCATCAGCGCCATCTTATTCATGTTCCGCATGCGCTGGCGCAACGCGATTGCCCGGTTCGCGGAAGCAATGACGATTTTCGCGGTGATCTGCGCCGGGATTTTTCCGGCGCTGCACACCGGGCGTCCTTGGTTGGACTTCTTTCTGTTCCCGTACCCCAATCAGCGTGCACTGTGGCCCAACTTCCGCTCGCCACTGCTGTGGGACGTATTCGCCGTCGGTACCTACTTTAGTGTGTCACTCATGTTTTGGTACCTCGGACTCGTGCCAGACATCGCGTCGATGCGTGACCGCGCGAAGCCCTCTTGGCGCAAGACGATCTACGCGCTACTCGCCATGGGCTGGCACGGCGCGGCCTCGCATTGGCGGCATTACGAAAAGGCGTACCTGCTGCTGGCGGGACTGGCGACGGGCCTCGTCTTGAGCGTGCATAGCGTCGTCTCTTTCGACTTTGCGACTTCAATAGTGCCGGCCTGGCACATGACGATCTTCCCGCCGTACTTCGTCGCAGGCGCTATCTTTGCCGGCTTTGCAATGGTCGTCATCGTCCTTGTCGTCGTGCGCGAAACAATGCAGCTAAGGAACCTGATAACGGACTACCACCTTGACGTCATGAACAAGGTGATTCTCGCCATGAGCTGCCTGATGGGCTACTCGTACTTCATGGAGGGGTGGACCGCCTGGTACAGTCAAAATGAGTTCATCATCCACGCGTTCAAGAACATAATATCCGGCACGTATGGGTGGGCGGGCTGGTTGACGATTAGCTGCAACATATTGATTCCACAACTGCTGTGGTTCAAGAAGTGCCGTCGCAGCTACTTCTGGATGATCTTCGTGTCAATTGCCGTGACGGTTGGCATGTGGTTCGAGCGTTTTGTCATCATCGTGATAAGCTTGCACCAAGACTACCTGCCTTCCTCCTGGCGGATCTATCGGCCTACCCTGGTTGATGTCTCGATATTGTTAGGGTCATTCGGTCTATTCTTCACACTGGTGCTGCTGTTTGCACGGGTCCTACCCGTGATCGCGACCACCGAAGTCAAAGGGATGTTGCCTGGGGCCCAACCGAAGCGAGGGGGTCATCATGAGTGAGTCGAGCCCCATCGTAGTCGGCCTTTTCGATAATGCGGACGCGCTAATGGCCGCCATCCACGACGTGAAAGCCAAAAAACTCGGCAAGCTCGAGGCGTACACTCCCTACCCAATTCACGGCATCGATGACGCGCTAGGGCTTCGCAAATCACCGGTCGGTGCGATGGTCATGGTGATGGGAATTCTTGGCGCTCTCACCGCGTTGGGATTCGAGTATTGGATTTCAGGCATTGATTATCCAATCATCACCGGAGGCAAAGCCCCCCGGTCGTGGGAGGCCTTCGTGCCCATCATGTTCGAAATTACCGTGCTCTTCGCGACGTTCACGGCCGGGCTGGGCATGCTATTCCTTCTGAATAAGTTGCCGTTTTTCGGCCACCGTATCCTCGCGTCCAAGGCGATCGCAGGGATCACGCGCGACAAGTTCGCGCTCGCCGTCGAATCCGAATCCGGCGACAGTTTCGATGCTTCGGCGGCCGAAGCAGCGCTCGACGCAGCCGGCGCCGTGTCGATAGAAGTCCTGCCGGCGATCGCGCGCGAACCCATGTTCACGAGTGCCTTCGTGCTCAGGGCGTTGGGTGGCATCGCCGTCTCCTGCCTGGTGGCTGGCTTCTTGATGTACTGGGTCATCAAACTCTTCCCGGTGCTGCCGCCCATGTCACACATGTTGGACCAGCCAAGATTGTTGCCGCAGCAGGCGAGCCGCTTCTTCAAAGATGGCCACGGCATGCAACAACCTGCGGCGGGAACGGTTGCGCGCGGCTACTTGCCGCTCGGCGTCAACTCGCAGGACGACGCGGCCACTTTGGTCAACCCACTGCCGCGCTCCAAAGAAGTCTTGGCGCTTGGCAAAGCAAAGTTCACGGAACGCTGCGCGGTGTGCCACGGGCCACTGGCGACGGGCGTAGGCAGCCTGACCGCGGCTTACGGTGCGAAACCCGCCAATCTGCAGTCGCAACAATTTCAAGATTACCCGGACGGCAAAATCTATTGGGTCATTGTCAACGGGAAGAACGCAATGCCTAGCCACGCCGCCGATCTGAGCGTTGACCAACGCTGGGCCGTTGTTCACTACCTGCGCGCGCTGCAGCGGGCACAAAACGCCAAGGACCAGGACGTTACCATTCAATGATTGTCGAACGAGAATGACTGAACCCAATTCGAAATCAGCCAATCTACTCATCGCGGCAACGCTGCTCGGCGGGCTTGGGACGTTGCTTGCGTTCGTCAAGGCAGGGCACGAAAGGTTTTGGATCAACTGGGTGTACTGGTTCGTCCTGCTGTTCACCATCTCCATTGGATGCCTGTTCATCGTGGCGCTTCAACACCTCGTCTCGGCGCGCTGGAGTATCCCGATTCGTCGTGTCCCCGAACGGCTAGCGACGCTTCTTCTGCCCGTGACGCCGGTAGCGCTCATTGGGCTTGGCGCGGTGCCTGTGTTGTTTCCCGGGTCCCGGTCCGAGGCACTGCACAACAAGGTCTTGGCCGGCAAAGCATTCTGGTTGAGCTGGCCGTTCTTTTCGATTCGCACCGTCATTGTTCTGTGCGCAAGCTTGATTGCCTTGGCGATTCTCGTGCGTGGATCGCTGCGTCAGGACAAGAGCAAAGACCCGCAATTCAGTGCGCGCGCCAAGCGCTTTTCGCCCGTGTTTATGGTGCTGTTCGCCTTCAGCGTGACCATTGTGGCCTTTGATTGGATCGCTGGGATGGTCCCCGAGTGGTACAGCGACATTTTCGGCGTGTACTTGTTCGCTGGCAGTTTCTTGTCGGCGTTGGCTTCGACCATCTTGGCCATATTGTATCTGAAAAGCCACGACCGGCTTAGCGACGTGCGTCGCGATCACCTCTATAGCCTCGGCACGTTCACGTTCGCATTCACCGTCTTCTGGTCGTATATAGCGTTCGCGCAGTACATGCTGATGTGGTACGCGAACCTACCGGATGAGGTAATCTGGTATCACGTTCGCCTGCAGGGGGGCTGGCATGCCGTTACGGTGACGCTGGCGATTGTCCACTTCATCATTCCGTTTTTCGCGCTTTCATCGCGTGACGCCAAGAGTAACCCCAAGCGCTTGGTCAAGGTCGCTTTGCTCATGCTGGGGGCGCACATGCTGGATGTCTACTGGCTGATTTTCCCGTGTCTGGGCCGCGGTCCCGTGTTTTCCTGGCCCGAACTCAGTTTTCTACTCCTGTTCCTCGGGGGCGCTTGCCTGTGGGTCAGAAAGGCCCTTAGTTTCGGCGAGGACATGCCGATTGGCGACCCGTTTTTGCGTGAAGGTCTGGAGTTTCACCTGTGATTGAGCAGTACGTCTCTCCCGCCGAATTCAAGCGGCTCATGTCGGCACTGCTGGCTGTCGTCGGCTTGATCTGCATTGCGATATTGTTCGCATTCCTCATCGTGCCGGGGCTGCGCTACCAGGCGCACACATCCGACGAAACTACGGTCTTGGCTGTGCAAGGCGAAAGCGGCTGGCTCGACCAAACGGATTACTTACCCTCCAAGAAACAGGTGATCCCCCCCATTGACCCGAAGGCTGTCATGACGGCCACTCCGGAACTGTTGGAAAGGGGCAAAGCCATCTTCACGCGGACCTGCGCCACGTGCCACGGGGTCACGGGGGTCGGTGATGGACCGGGCGGCAAGGGTCTCAACCCGCCGCCCCGGAATTTCACGGCCAATGTCGGGTGGAAGAACGGCACCCGCATCGAAGACATCTACAAGACACTCGAAGAGGGCATCAAGGGCAGCGGCATGACCTCGTTCAGCTATCTGAGCAAAAAGGATCGCATGGCGCTAATTCACTATGTGACGAGCCTTGGCGCGTTCGACCACCGTCCAAGCGATCCCAGGGCGCGCGCCGCGCTTGAGAACCTTTTTGCCAGCGTAGGGGAAGTGATCCCCAATCGCATTCCAGTTCGCCAAGCGATCGCTCTGCTCGTGCGAGAATATCGGCGGCCCAACGCGGTGAACCAGTGCGTCGAAGCCCCCTTGTTCGAAGGCACCGTCGTTGACGGGGCACGGGCTGCGCAGACCGTGTCTCAATTGGGCGCAGACAACGCCCTGAACACAGCCTTCGCAAGGGATATTGGCATGGGCATGCCCTACAATGGGTTTGCCGTCAAAGTGGATAGCTTTTCCATGTCACGCTGGAATCAACTACGACTCTGTCTGCTGCCGCATTGAGGACCCATGTCAACCCAAGCCCAACCCCTGCAAACTTGCTCTCTTGGAACGGCACGCCCGCGCGCGCTCGGCCACTTGGCTACCCTTGCCGTCCTCGCAGTCCTAGGCACAAGCTCCGGGGCGTGGGCAAAAGCGCCGGCGCCGAGCGGCGCGCCGCCTGCCTTGAACGCCCAAGAGGTCGGTATCGACGAGAAACTTGGGCAATTCGTGCCGCTCGACAGCGCACTCAACGACGAAGACGGGCACCGCGTCACGTTGCGTTCGCTCGTCGACCGCCCGACAATTCTTACGCTCAATTACTTCCGATGCGCCGGCATTTGCTCGCCGCAGCTCAACGGCGTGGCCGACACGATCAATCGCACCAATGCCGTTGTTGGCCAGCAATTTAGGGTCATCACCGTAAGTTTCGACGAGCGGGACACGCCCGAGATTGCCGTGCGCAAACGAACCAACTACCTGCAGGAGATCCAGCGGCCGATTGCGCCTGCGGATTGGCGATTCTTGACCGGTGACGCGGCGACCACCAAAAAGATCGCCGACGCCGTCGGGTTCAAGTTCAAGCGAGTCGGAGACGACTTCGTCCACCCTGGTGCATTGATGTTCCTGAGCCCGAAGGGGCAGGTGACGCGGTACATGTACGGAATCACGTACGTACCGGCGGATTGGGAAATGGCGGTGCAAGAGGCTGCCCGCGGTGAGGTCCAACCCACCATCAACAAGTGGTTGAGGTTCTGCTACAGCTACGACCCCTCCGGGCGAAGAGTGGTTCTGAATGTTACCCGGCTTGCGGGAACCATTGTGCTTGGCACGGCCATCGCGTTCGCGGTTGGGTTGATCGTGCAAGGCAAACGATCGAAGTCGAGAGCCAAGAGGGACGCATGAGCACCCAGCAGTCTACGGCGGAACCCAACTACCTCCAGTACCAGGGCAAACACGACGGCCTGCTCGGGTGGCTGCTGTCGACGGATCACAAACGTATAGCGATTCTGTACCTCGTCAGCATGCTTGTGTTCTTCTTCTCGGGCGTCAGCGCCGGTTTCGTCATGCGCTTGGTGCAACTGACGCCGTTTCACAAGCTGATCACGGCCCAAACGTACAACGCCCTGTTTACGTTCCACGGCGTCGTCATGATCTTCTTGTTCGTGATTCCCGGGCTAAACGCGGTGTTCGGCAATTTTATCCTGCCGCTCATTCATCGGGGCAAAGGACGTTGCGTTTCCGCGCCTCAACCTTGCGTCGTGGTACTTTTTCATCGCCGGTGCGCTGATTGCCGTGACGGCACTGTTCACCGGCAATGGCCCGCCGGATACGGGTTGGAGCTTTTACGCGCCCTTTAGCATCAAGACCGGTACCAACGTTTCGCTGGGTGTGTTCGCGGCGTTCGTCCTCGGTTTTTCGTCGATGCTCACCGGCATCAACTTCATTGACGACGATCCACCGGCTGCGCGCGCCGGGCATGACGTTCTTCACGCATGCCCCTGTTTCCCTGGGCCGTCTATGCCACATCATGGATGCAAATCCTGGCAACGCCGGTGCTGGCAGTGACATTGTTGCTCGTCATCCTGGAGCGTGTGGTCGGTATCGGCATCTTCGACCCAGCCAAGGGCGGCGATCCGTTGCTCTACCAACACATGTTCTGGATCTACTCGCACCCGGCGGTTTACATCATGATTCTGCCCGCCATGGGCGCTATCACGGAAATCTTGCCGACGTTCGCCCAGCGCACGATCTTTGGCTACAAAGCCATCGCGTTTTCGAGCATTGCGATTGCCGGGTTCGGGAGCTTGGTCTGGGCGCACCATATGTTCACGAGCGGCATGAGTGAATTCGGCAATATGATATTCTCTTTGCTCACCATGGTGGTTGCTGTCCCGAGCGCCATCAAGGTGTTCAATTGGATTGCGACGCTGTACAAGGGCTCCATCAACTTCCAGCCACCGCTGCTGTTCGCACTCACATTCATATTCCTGTTTTCAATCGGCGGCATGACGGGCGTGTGGCAGGGGGCTTTGGCGCTCGACGTGCACCTTGCACGACACGTACTTCATCGTGGGACATTTTCACTACGTAATGTTCGGCGGCACGGGCTTCGCGTTCTTTGCGGCGCTGCTCTACTGGTTCCCGAAAATGTTCGGGCGAATGTACTCCAACAAGGCCATCTACGTCGCGTGGTTCCCGATGTTCATCGGCTTCAACATGCTGTACTTCACCATGTTGATATTGGGCATGCAGGGCATGCCGCGTCGCTACTACGCACACCTGCCGCAATATCACGAAGGGCACGTCATCGCGACGGTCGGCAGTTGGGTTCTTATTTCGGGGCTGCTGCTGTTCTTCGGGACGCTGCTGCACGCCGCGCTGCGGGGCAAGAAAGCCGGCCCCAACCCCTGGCACGCGGTAACGCTCGAGTGGACCGTATCAAGCCCACCGCCGGTCGAGAACTTCGACGAGATCCCTCACGTCGAGCATGAACCTTACTACTTCCCCCAAGAGGCGGCTCAATGAGCACCGAAACCCACGCTGTACATCGCGATGACTTCGGCGCCAAGCTCGGCATGTGGCTATTTCTAGTCACGGAGATCAATCTCTTCGGCGCGCTGTTCATTGCGTATTCGTACATGCGCCACAAATACCCGGCGGATTTTCACCACGGTGGCGGCGAACTCAACGCCGTGCTTGGCGTCACGAACACAATCGTCCTTCTAACGAGTAGCCTGACCGTGGTGCTGAGCATTATGGCAATTCAGGAAGGCAAGCGCGCGTTGTCGAGGTTCTATCTCTTTGGCACTGTCGGGCTTGGCGCTACGTTTCTCGTGATCAAGGCATTCGAGTGGAGCGCCAAATTCCACCACGGGCTTTACCCAGGTTCGGCGCACTTGCTCACGCTGCCGCACGGTGAGCAGGTGTTCTTCGGGTTGTACTTCACAATGACCGGGCTGCACGGGTTGCACGTGCTCGTTGGCATATCCGTGCTCGCCGTGATGGCTCGCATGATTGCCTCCGGCAAGATTACGCAAGACAAGAACGTCACGTTGGAAAACGGCGGGCTGTACTGGCACCTTGTCGACGTCGTTTGGATCTTCCTGCTCCCGCTTTTCTATCTGGCGGCCTAGAGGATTGCATGAGCGAACAATCGATACACACTCCCGAACACGCGACAACCCACCCAAGCTACCGCACCGTCGTACTGGTTTGGGTTGCCCTCGTCGTCCTGACCGGTTGTCTTGTGTTGTTGAGTCACTTCGGCCTGCGCGCAGCGGTGTGGGGCCTTCTGACGATTACACCACTGAAAGCCGGTCTCGTCTTCTATTTCTTCATGCACCTGCGCTACGAAGATCCGCTGCTCAAGGGCGTGATTATCGTGGCCATCATCACACTGCTGATCTTTCTGGCGCTGCTCTTCTCCGATGTCGCTTTCGCGTGAGGAACCGACATGAACGTTCTACCGCAAGCCTCCACGTTCGCGCCCAAAGCCGACCAGATGTTCGTCGTCATCTTCGAGATCTCGTTGGCTTTTCTCGTCTTCATCACGGGGCTGATGATTACCTTCGTGATTCGCTATAGCAAGAAGCGTCACCCCAAGGCCGAGCAAATCGAAGGGCATACGCTGCTTGAAATTACCTGGACGGTGGTGCCGCTGATTCTGTTCCTCGGTATCTTCTACTTCGGCTGGACTCGCTACGACTATTCACGCCGCGCGCCGCGCGACGCAATGGTGGTCAAGGTTACGGGGCGGCAGTGGCAGTGGTCGTTCCAATATCCGAACGGCAAGCAAACGGACAAACTCTACGCGGTCCTCGACCGTCCGATGAAACTCGAGGTCAACAGCCTTGACGTAGTGCACGGCTTTTACATTCCGGCATTTCGGCTCAAGGTCGATGCAGTGCCCGGGCGCACGAACACGGCTTGGTTTGAGCCGATTCGGCTTGGCGTGTTCGACATTCAATGCACGGTCATCTGCGGGGTCAACCACAGCGACATGCTGAGCCATGTGGCAGTAATTCACGAAAAGGAATTCAAAGCTTGGTATTTTGGGCCAGACGACGCTCCGGCGCCGGTCATCGCGGCGGCAACGGCGGTCGCGCCCGCCGCGCGGGAACATCCAGCGCTTGCGCTCATGCGCCCGCGGGGCTGCCTTGGCTGCCACTCAATCGACGGCAAGCCCATGGTCGGGCCCACGTTCCGCGGACTTTACGGCAGGAAGGAAGAGGTCGTGACTTCCGATGGCGTGGCCTCCTGGGTGACGATGGATGACGAGAAGTTGCGCCTGGCGATCCGCGAGCCGTCGCGCGAAGTCGTTCGCGGCTATCCGGCGCAGATGCCTTTGATTGACATCGGCAACGACGAATTGGATCGTGTGGTCGCCTACATCAAGGAACTCAGGTAGGGAAGCGCTGCCGTGACCGCGACAACAGCTCCGCTTGCCGTTGAATCTCGCATTAGCGCCCCTACCGCGCGAGACTCTTCGCTGGCAACTCCTGGGTGGTCAACTTCTCAGGTTGAATTGGCAAAGCCAGAGTCAGTACGGCTTCGCCGGTTGGGAGGGAATCCCATTAGTCCCTGGCTCGAGCTGACCAAGTTTCGCATTTCCGTCGTGTCAACTTTGACCGCGGCCACTGGCTTTGTCGCATATAGCCGCAGCGTCAACGTCGAGTTGCTCGGTGCCGTCACTGGGACGTTGATGATGGCAATGGCGGCCTCCGCGCTCAACGAGGTACAGGAGTGTGAGATTGACGCCAAAATGACGCGTACACGGCACCGCCCAATCCCCGACGGGCTTGTGTCGCCGCGCACGGCGCTCGGTGTTGCGATGTTGCTCGCCTCGCTGGGCTTTGCTGTGCTGTTCGCCACGCATGATGAAGTGCCGGCACTGCTTGGCCTGTTGGCGATGGCTTGGTACAACGGCATTTACACACCGCTCAAGCGCATGACGGCATTTGCCGTGGTGCCAGGGTCTGTGATCGGCGCCTTGCCGCCGGCAATCGGTTGGACCGCCGCAGGCGGCAGTCTTTCGAGCCCCGCTGTGCTGTCGCTGTGCTTTCTATTCTTCGTTTGGCAAGTGCCTCACTTCTGGTTGCTGAGTCTGCGCCATCAAGACGACTACGAACGCGCCGGGCTGCCGACGCTATCGCGTCATTTCTCGACGCGGCAGATATTTCGGCTCATTTTCACATGGACTTCGGCCAGCGTCGCCGCGTCCGCGTTGCTTGTTGTGTTTCAGGCCATAACAGGCTTGGTGAGCGCGGTCGTCGTCGGCTTGATTGGTGTTTGGCTGCTGTGGCGCTTCGCGTTCATGCTGCGCACCAGCGAACGCAGTGCGAGGCTGTGGGCCGCGTTCATGGATATCAATCGTTACGCGGTCGTCATCATGCTCGCTGTCACGCTGGACGCGCTGCTTGGGCGCTAAAGGCCCGCCGATGTGACAACACTTTCACAATGAAGATGACGCCTGGTTTGTGTCTCGATGGAGGCACGGGCCAGCCTATCGTGTCCTCCGGACTTTGGGCCATTGAAGGGAATAGCCTAGTCCTGAGCGTGAAGGAGTCGTCAGATTCAATCCTCGGCGGTTCTACGATGATCGAGGAAATCATCGAACGTACAGGAGAGCAGCTCGTTCTTCGCTCCAGCGTGACAAGTTGTTCGGGGCAGATCGTTCGTCTAGTCAGACATTGAAAGACCACCAACTCACGCTCAAAGCCGCAGCCGCAGCCGCTGCTGCCGCTGCCGCCTTCGCCGTGAACGGTCCTCACACGGTGTGAACACGGGCAACACCTATGTCAGGATTCGGCCCCTTTTGCGTTGCGACTGGAGCTCAGCGTGGCCGGCACAATGATTGCTCAGAGATCAACTGCCGGCCTTGACGAACATGCAACAAACCAAGACCTACGTTGGCCTGCTTTGCCTACTGGCAGCGCAGGGCGTGTCGAGGTGGGCCTCAGCTGCCCAAACTGGTGCCCCAAGTATGGACATTACGATTCGTCTGAACCTGCCGCTAACCGGCCTGACGCTATTCGGGCAAAATGGGGGTTACTTTACCATGGCGGGCGGTTACATCAGTCTGCACTTTCTCCGCGACGTCGAAGCGGAGCTCGGTGGTGCAGCTATTTTGAATCCTTGCGCCAATGGCTCACTCTTGACGGCCCGCGCAGGCCTAGCCCCAACGCTAGTGCACCGGCATTCTGACGGCACGGGCTTCAGGCTTCGACTACCCTTGTTGGCGAGCTTTCAGACACTACACGCAAAGGGAGATACGTGTGACGGACACACAGAAGACTCCGTCAAAATGTTCAACGGAT
>CAWEUH010000052.1:0-132502 GCA_963811985.1 uncultured delta proteobacterium | reverse complement strand
AGCCGGGGCCTTGATTACTGCCCTAGAGACCGCGCCTGCGACAAATGGGCGGGCTGGGTAAACGAATGCCTTTCCTACGGGCCATGTTCGTAATTGGTGCGCTGGGTCTGATGGGGTTACCCATTGCCAATGGTTTCTTTAGTAAAGAATTAATTCTTGAGAGCGGATTGGACGCAGGCCCGTTGGTCTTTTATCTGATTATGTTGTTCAGTGCAGGTGTGACCGCCCTATATACTGTTCGCTTGCTCTATCTGATTTTTTGGGGAGAGTCACGTGGCGGGCCTCAGCCAACGCATGACGGTCTGCCTGCTATGCGGGTTTCACTGATTATATTGGCATTCGGTACATTGACCACGTGGTTGCTGGCGGGAGGCTTCAGTCAATTGCTGGCAAGCACCCTGCCCTTCCATCATCTCGAGGCAGTATCGACCTTGACCATGGTCAAGCAGATTTGCTTGGCGCCGACAACTTGGATCGCTCTCGGTGTGATTGCATTGGGTTGCGCTACTTGGTTAGTTCGCACAAGGTTTACAGCTTTGGCCGAGGCGTTCAAGCCAATGCTTGAGGCGGGATTTGGCTTCGACGCTTTGAACCGGCAAATAGTCCAAGGCGTGAAGCGAACTGCAGCGTTTGTGCAGATTGCCCAAACTGGTCAACTGAATTGGAATGTCGTTGGAATTGTATCCGGTTTAGTAGTGATCTTACTAGTTGTACTGCGAGGCGCATGAAATGAATTTGCCTGTTTTCCTTTGGTTAATTCTTCTACCAGGCTTATCTGCTGTACTGACCTATCTAATTGGTCGAATTGCGTGGCAGGCTAAACTCTGGTTTCTCCCTTATTTGACCGCAGTGCTGGCACTATTAGCTAGCTGGATACCTTTTTACTTTACAGCGACTTAACTAACTCGTGGTGCAAATCTCGAATACACCCTCGGTTCAATCACCCTCAAGATGGATGGCTTGGGATTGCTTATCAGTGCAGTTGCGTTGGGATTGGGAACTGCGGTGGCACTATATTCGGGTCCCTATCTCTCGAAAGAAACCGGCCAGGAAAAATTCTACGCCATGTTGCTACTAATGATCAGCATGATCATTGGATTAGGCTGTGCGACCGATCTATTCAATCTTTGGATCTGGTTCGAAGCCATGGCAGTAACTTCCTACCTCCTGGTAGCTTTTTACGCGATCAGCCTGCAGCGTTGGAAGCCGGGTTAAATTCTGGTGCAGAATGCAGCTGGGTCGGTTCTGGTGGTTACTGGGATTGCGCTCGTATTTGCAGCAACGGGTTCCCTTAATCTTGCTTACATCCGCACAGTCGCGGGACCTTCTCCTTGGCTGGCCGCGGCCGGAGCTTTATTCGTGATTGGTTTCGGCGTCAAGACGGCTCTTGTGCCTCTGCACACCTGGCTGCCAGACGCTCATTCCCAAGCCCCAAGCGGAATCAGCGCCATGCTTTCAGGTGTAGTAATAGAAGCTGGTTTGGTCGCAATGTTCCGCGCACTGAGCGCTCTGGTTGCCGTAAGTTCATCCTGGTATTTGATATTGATTGGCATTGGAGCATTGAACATGCTAGTCGGCAACCTGATGGCTTTGCAACAGAAACAGGTAAAGCGACTTCTGGCTTACTCGAGCGTCGCCCAAATCGGCTATATGCTTTTGGGTTTAGGGATCGCTTTTTACAGCGGCCAGCTGGATGGAGCACAAGGCAGTTTGTTTCATCTGCTCAACCATGGCTTGATGAAGGGTCTGGCTTTTCTTGCGGCTGGTGTTATGTTGTATGCCCTGCATATCGCAAGTGGCGACCATGCTCCCTTGTTGATTGAAGACATGGCCGGCGCGGCACGCCGATACCCGGCTGCGGCTCTCACATTGAGCTTGGCAGTGCTCGGTTTAGGCGGCTTGCCACCGCTGGCCGGCTTTATGTCCAAATGGCAGATCTTCGTGGCAGGCTTCGAGACGCACAATGTGTGGCTGGAAGTGTTGGTCATCTTCGCCGCTTTGAATAGTGTTTTGTCGTTTGCTTACTACGTGCCGCTCATCAACGTCATGTATAGGCTTGAGCCTTCGGAAAAAGTCAAGAGCGGGGTGCGTATGCCGCGCATTATGTTTGTCCCGCTCCTCGTCCTCGGATTGGGAGTCGTCATGATAGGTGTATGGCCCAATTTGATGAGCTGGCTGACACTTCCGGCTGCGCGAGTATTGATGGCGAATTTAGGCGGTTGAGGTCAAATAACTATGCAAATTCTTTTTACTCCTCTGATTGCTTTTCTGATTTTCTTCGTCTTGCCTTTATCAGTTTGCTTGGAAGAAGACTGGCTGGGCCATCCAAGTATAGCCAAGTCAAATCCAGCACTTATTCAAGCGGCGAGTTACCCCCGACAATGCTGGCGGCACCAGGTTACCGGCCATTTTTCGTGGTAGCGTTATTTTTCGCGGTGCTTCACCTCGGCGTGTTGGTATTGGCTACGGGGATCTCCTCGCCCGTAATGCGTATTTATCTATTGGGTTTAATGCTAGCATTGCTGGCTTTGATTCTAGGTTGAGAGGTTGCAAATATGAATGAGAATAATTTATGGCAGCAAATAGAAAACGGGTCTGAAAACATGGGCACGAGTCAATTCGCCCTGGATACTGCATTTCAATAGCGGTTCCTGCAATGGCTGTGATATTGAAATCTTCGCCACCCTAACGCCCCGCTACGATTTTGAACGTATGGGAGTCAAACTGGAAGCCAGCCCGCGCATGCGGATGTGCTGATCTGTACCGGTGCGGTCACCCGGCAGGCACGCGAACGGCTAATCCGCATCTATGAGCAGATGCCCAATCCGAAGTTCGTGGTTGCAGTTGGCTCGTGTGCACTTTCCGGTGGCGTGTTTCAGGGTTGTTACAACGTGATGGACGGGATCGACCAAGTCATTCCCGTCAACGCGTACATCCCCGGCTGTCCGCCGCGGCCCGAGGCAATTATCGACGGCGTAGTCAAACTTCTCGATAGCTTGAGCTCCAAGCCCCACCAAAGAGCCGCCCACGAATCAATAGCCGAAAAGGCGGCTCTCTCATGAAAACAGAAGAGATCTTATCCTTAGCTGAACAGATTGTTAAATCTTGGGATTGGGCAACCGAGGTTTCACGTCCCAAGCCCAATCAGCTCGACGTAAAGGTCAACGTCTTGAATGAATTACTCCCGATCGCCGTGGGGCTACGTGTCAAACGACTCGGCTATCTCTCTGCCATTGTCGGGCTTGATCTTGGTGTTCAGGCGAATGAGCTCGAAGTGCTCTATTACTTTTGTCCGGGGACGCGGTGATAGTACTTAGAGTCCGCGTTCCGCGTCAAAATGCTTCCCTGCCAAGCCTGTGCGAGATCGTGGCAAGCGCTGAAGTCTTTGAACGCGAACTCCGCGAGATCTTCGGCATCGAAATTACCGGCCTACATGAGACCGACCATCTTTATTTGCCGGACGATTGACCGGATGGCGTTTATCCTTTACGCAAAGATTTCAATCCAAGCACGCTTACTGTTCAAACTGAAAAGGCATAATCTCTATGGAACCAAACTTTCTGCAAAAAACTTTACAGTTCCCATCGGGCCGCAACATCCAGCTCTAAAGGAGCCTGGTCTCTTTAAATTTTCGTGGATGGAGAGATCATTACTGGCGCGTCCGTGCGCCTCGGCTATGCTCATCGCGGCATTGAGAAGGCTGCCGAAGAACGCAACTGGGTACAAAATCTGTATTTGATTGAACGGGTTTTTGCCGATTGCCTTACCGGCGTTACATTCACGTATCAAGGGACGGGCGGCGCGCCGAGCACGGGCGGGGCCTCTGCGACGGGTGGAAGAGTCGCAACTGGCGGAATGCCTGGCAGTGGAGGCATGCAAACGAGCGGTGGTATGCCAGGCAGTGGCGGAATGCGAATGACCGGCGGAGTGCCAGGCACTGGAGGCATGCAAATGACCGGCGTATCCAGCGCAACCGGCGGGGGCTCAAGCACGGGTGGAACGGTTGCAGACGGCGGCGTCCTAGGCACGGGTGGAACGGTTGCAGATGGTGGGGTCATCAGCACGGGTGGAACGGTTGCAGACGGCGGGCCATCCACAAACGGCGAATTCCGCGAGCTCGGGTGCCGCCGCTCTTTGACGCGAGCTGGCTCGAGCATAACCGAACGGTTGGTACCTATGGCACGGGGCATTTCAGAAACTCCGTAATGACGTTGCAAACACCTGCAAAGTGGCCTTAACCACTAAGCAACTTTGAAAGAATGAAACCATGATCAAAACCAAACCCAACCTGACTCTCCTTGCCATTGCGGGCGTGCTCGGCATTGCCTGCTCGAGTGGCCCCGCCAAGAAATCGCTCGGCGATGGTTGCGTGCTCAACAGCGACTGCTCAGGCAGCCTCGTGTGCACATTTAGCCGCTGCCACGAAGCTTGCGCAACAAGCAAAGACTGCCCAAACAACGAAAGCTGCGTAAAGGACAAGAGCGGTGGCGCTGTCTGCCAACTGCCCGTCGAACTACAGTGCAGTCACGATAGCGATTGCGCGGCGCCGCTCGTCTGTGCCGCTGACGGCCAATGCCGCGGCGTTTGTGCGCAAGATTCGGATTGCACAGCGGGCCAAAAGTGCAGCACCAATCTGACCTGCGCCGAGCCGAATCAAGTGGACTCGAACAACAACCTCGTTGCACCGGATGGTGGCGTCTTGGGCACCGGCGGCAACTCGAACGTGGGTGGCCATGGCAATGGCGGCGAGTCGTCAAGCGTGGGCGGCGGTGGCACTGCGGGTTCAACCGCCGCGAGCACTACCGGGGGTGCGTCGAGTGTCGGAGGCGTGTCGAACACTGGGGGAAACTCCGCGGGGACGGCGGGCGCCAGCGTTGGCGGTGTCACGGGCAATTCGGGTGGAACCAATTCGAACGCAGGCGCAACGGCGGGCACGGGTGGAGCGAAGCCAATAGGTGGTTCGGCGAGCACCGGCGGCGCACCGAGTGTGGGCGGTGCCACGGCAGCCGGTGGAACGTCGGCCACCGGAGGAGCCATCGCAACGGGCGGAACTCTGAGTACCGGCCGCGCATCGAGCACCGGCGGTGCCGTAAACATCGGTGGCGCATCTGCTGTTGGCGGATCGATAGCAACGGGCGGCGCGCTGGCAACCGGTGGTACGCTAGGTCTTGGCGGCGGCGGCACGACAATACTGACGGGCTGCGCTGCGGTCACGGGCACCCTGTACTTCTGCGACGACTTCGAGAGTGGCTTGTCCAAGTGGACGGTGAGTGGGCAGGATTGGAATACGACGACGAGTCAATCGCGAAGCCCGACGCACTCGGCTACAGATAGTCCCGACGGAAAGTACGCGGCGGGTGCCAATGTCGCAATGACGCTGACAACCTCTTTGGACTTGACCGCTACTACGATTGCGAACCCGATCTTGAGTTTCTGGTACAAGCTGTCCTTGGACGCATCGTACGTATGCGCGGTAGACCTTGCATACACCGAAGTATCCCAAGACGGTGGAGTGACGTGGTCAACGCTGTCGTCATTGTGTGGCGGCCGCAATAACACGAGTACCTGGACGCTATTGCAACTGAGTCTTTCGGCATACAAGGGGGAAAGCTGAAACTCCGATTTCGTCTCGTTAGCGGAGGCGGATCTCCCGGCGGCGACGGCTGGTACGTCGACGATGTCGTGATTCAGGAGGCGAATTGACGCGATTTCCCTGCGATTTCGCGGCCGTGCTCGGCGCGATACGATACGTACTTTTGTCAGGGCAAGCCTATTGAAAGGCCAAGTGAGAATGATGAATCGAAATATGGGCTTCTCGTTCGTCCTATGCTTTGCACTCTGCGGTTGCAGCAGCGCGCAGAATGGCAAGGCTTCCGGTGCCACGCTGCCGAAAGGTCCGGTGACTTGTTCGTTTGAGACATTCGCCTTTGCAGGGTCGACCGTGACCTGGACCACTGGGCCATCGGGCAACACGGCGGGCGCGCACATTGAAGAAGCGCCTTACACGTCAGCTGGGTTTGACTGCTTCATGAGCAAAGAGAAGACCACGTACAACTTAAGTAGCTACGATACGCTCGAATTCGACGGGACTATTGCGACGGGAACGTCATTTACGGTCGGTGTCGGGTGCACCGTCAATGACGTGTGGCACGGCTGCTCATGGTACCTAGTCGGACAGGACACGGCGACTTACTCGATTGACCTGAACAACCCCGATTGGTGTGGGCCTACCGAGTGCAGCTACGATCTTCAAGCGACCAGTGTGTCGTTTCAGGCCACCTATGCCAACCAGACTGCGGTAACGGCGGACATAGCCGTGAGCCGCGTTGAGTTCTTGACCAAAAATGCCGGAGCCGGCACGATTTCCTTGGCACAGTCGGGCACGGGTCCCGCCGGTGCGTGCTGGTTCGTGAGCACGTGGGGCACCGGCGCGACTGCTCAATGGGACGCTCCCCTCACTGCGAGTTCTGCCAAGTCGCACCTAACCGGCCCCAACGATAATGGGGTGAGCGGTGCCGGCATGCAGAGGGAATTCGGTCAGGTAGATCTCAGTGGCGGTAAGACGATAACGGTCGCGGCTACGGTAGCCACGGGACAAGCGTTCGCCGCAGCGCTTGCGGACAATTCGACGCAACCCGGTCCGAGCGGCTGCTGGTGGAACATGACCGGGACCGGAACCAGCACGTACACCATCGACCCGGCGACCCCCACCGGCTGCTACGGCCCCACGGCAATGAATTTGAAGAGCATCCACGACATTCAATTCCAGGCTTGCTGCGGGCAAGCATTCGACATCGAAGTCGCGTCGGTAACCGTCAACGCACAGTAGGAGCCCGACGTGACCATGACGTTCGAATCGAGCCAATTCACTTGTCCAAGCAAAAAGGAACCACCCCATGACACCACAATCAGTGCTTCGAATCGCCTTAGTGGGAGCATTCAACATCGCCTGCTCGAGTGGCCTGCCCGACGACAAGGGCGCGGGCGGCACGCCGAGCAGTGCTGGCTCTTCGGCAACTGGCGGAACCACGGCTAGCAACACGAAGAGCGGTGGCTCGCCGGGCACGGGTGGCAAAGCGAGTACTGGGGGCAACTCGGCTACAAGTGCCGCAACGACATTAGGCGGCACATCGAGCACAGGCGGTAACTCGGCTTCTGCGGGCGCATCGAATGCTGCTGGCGCGACCAGCTCGAGTGGCACGGGCGGTACGACGTCGAGCACTGGCGGGGCTTCGAACGGTGGCGCTGCGACCGGCGGAATTTCGAATGCAGCCGGAGCTGCGACTGTCGGCGGACGATCGAGCACGGGCGGCGCAGGGCAAACCGGCGGCATAGGCAGCTTAACCGGTGGCGCCAGCAACAGCCCCACGGGCGGCGCGCCCGCGACGGGTGGCGCGAATTCAACCGGTGGCGCGCTGGTAGCGGGCGGCCACGCGAACACGGGTGGAACAACCGCTACCGTGCTGGCAACGGGTGGCCTTGCAAGCACGGGCGGTGCTGCGGATACCGGCGGTGCGCTGGCAACAGGCGGCCTTGGAACAATTGCCACGGGTGGCGCTGTCGCAACTGGCGGCGCAGCTGCAACCGGTGGTCTTTCGAGCACGGGCGGCGCGCTGGCAACGGGAGGCGCGACAATGTCAGCAACGGGATGCACGATCGGCGGCACCAACTACGACAAGGATGAGCCAAATCCGGACAATGCATGCCAGACCTGCCAACCCATCGTATCGAAAACGACTTGGTCGAATCTAATCGACGGCGCCAATTGCGGTACAGGACTCGTATGTCACAACGTGACTTGTTCGTCGGGCTGCTGGATAAACTCGACTTTCTACCCGAGCGGCACGACGAGCCCCGATCACATTTGTAAGACGTGTCAGCCGACGCAAACAATCTCGGATTGGTCGGATGTGCCTGTTGGAAACTGTGTTGCGGGCATTGCCGCCGGCAGTGACCAAAGTTGCGCAGTCGTCAATGGCGGGGCGTATTGCTGGGGTTATGGGAGCAACGGCGAACTTGGCAATGGCGCAAGCAGCAGCTGGGTTCCAATCCAAGTTCAAGGCCTCAGCTCAGGAGTGACCGCGGTCGCTGCCGGGGGCATGCACGCATGCGCGCTGCTGAACAGCGGGATCCAATGCTGGGGATACAACGGGTATGGTGAACTTGGCAATCCCTTTGCCGCCGGCAGTTCTGGTGCTGCTGTTCAGGTTCAGGGTCTAATCTCAGGAGTGGAAGCAGTCACCGCCGGGGCTGATCACACGTGCGCTATTCAGGACGGCGGCGCCTATTGCTGGGGCCTCAACTCGTATGGTCAGCTCGGGAACAACACCACCGGCAATAGTTCAGTACCCGTGCCAGTCCAAGGCCTCACCTCGGGAGTTACCGCCATAGCCACTGGCGCTGATCATACCTGCGCAGTCTACGGAGGCAGTGCATATTGTTGGGGGTACAATGCCTACGGCCAACTAGGCAATAACACGACCACTGATAGTCACACACCCGTAGGGATTCAAGTGCTGGGCACGGGTGTCCAATCCGTTGCCACTGGGAGCAACCATAGTTGCGCTCTAGTCAACGGTGCCGCTTTTTGCTGGGGTTTGGACCTCTACGGCCAGCTTGGCACAAGCACCGTGAACAACTTGGTGCCGGCGCAGGTCTTCGGCCTAACCGCAGGAGTTACGGTCATTGCCGGCGGCTACAACCATACGTGCGCCGTGGTCAATGGCGGCGTGCAGTGCTGGGGCTACAACAACTATGGCCAACTTGGAAACGGATCGACGAACAACAGCCCAACCCCAACGCAAGTCTCAGGCCTGACGGCGGGTGTCACGGCCATTGCGGCGGGGGATTATCACACTTGCGCGTTGGTCAGCGGTCGGGCGTATTGCTGGGGTTTGAACCAATCTGCGCAGCTGGGAAACAACAGTAATTCGAATAGCCCCGTACCCGTGCCCGTGAGCGGCTTTTGAATGGGCAATTGACGACTGCCAGTCGTTGAAAGGCATGTAACCATGCAAGCGTCTCTGCTATCCGCGTGGCTGCAGTGTTCGGGGGCCACGGCAGCGGAGTCGTGATTTCTGCCGATGGCTTGATTCTAACCGCCGCACACGTTGTCGAGAGAACTCGAGCTGTCGCAGTGATGGTTCCAGGAAACACTGAGGCCGTACAACCTTGATAACTCGCAAATAGGAAAGCCAGGTCAAGCTGTTTCGCAACCGATGCGCGCCAAGCGTGCGGCGACCCAGTCGTGCTCGGCGACGAGGTTGGCCCGCTCGTAGATCGCGGCAAGCCGCCGATAGCGCGAGCGCACGTCGAAGCGCAGGTTGTATTGCAGCATCTTCAGGCACACGGGGCAAAGCTCGATGGGCGCGCGGTCCATCTCATCGAGCGAATTCGACCCGTTCATGATGCACTCGAAGCGCCGACAATGCGCGAGCGAAAACATGTGGCCCGCTTCGTGCGCCAGTACCTTGAAACTGCGCAACAGTGCCAGGCGCCGCGTGCCCGGCGTGTCGCGCCGACCCCAGAATTTGGCCTGGTAGCGAGCCAAGGAGTAAACGCCCACACGCTTATCGAATGTCGCCTCTCCGAAAACGTAATTCCATGACGCCTGGGGGTAGAGATCGGCCAGCGTCACACCGAGCGTGCAAATGGCGTCCTCGGGCAGGAGTGAATCCGCCAGCATCTCTAACAAAGTTCCAGTGTGATGTTGAACCCAACCCTCGCGATTGCGCTGACCCTTGCGGGGCAGCGCCGCGGACGCTGCAATGCGCACTGGTTGGTAGAAAAACGCCTCGGTATACTCCGCAAGCCGTGCAAGCTCGCGCATTTCAGATTTTGTGAACGCGCCCAGCGGTTGCAGCACGATCACTCGCCGCTCACCGCGCGGCCCCGTCGGTCGCTGTGCTACATATTCGCCAAATGTAAGCCCGGTCTCATGGAACCGCGCCAACCAGTCGCCAGGCTGCGCGCGCCGCTTCGGCTCGAACTGGTCGCGGTCGGCCACGAATGCCGCATCCTTGTCATCGAAACCAACTGTTGTGCCAATCGGAACTGGCGTGGCGGACAAATCGCACCGCTTTGATTCCTTTTCATGACTTTCTTGTCGGCTCGGCACGTCCAAGCCTGTTGGCCCCACTGAAGCCGCCGCACTCGGCGCCGTGTTCGCAGAACGCCGAGGTGGCGTTTCGCAGCCAATTGGCAAAGCCAACCCCAATATTGACAGCCCCGAAAGCAGCAGCAAACTGCGGCGCGAAATGCTCGTGAGGTAGGGATCGGCCAACTCCAATCGAGACAACTGGAACGTCGCGGAGTTCCCGGGAATTTGAGGGCGCTCCCTCTCGGGCCCCGGCCCAAACTACGGCGCTGCGGGTGCTACTGCGCGGGCGATGATCCGTTAGGTGTCGCGTCCGCAGAAGTGGACGGCAGCAGATTCTGGGCCCGCGAAGCAAGCCAATCCGCCTTGGCCTGAACGCATTGCTGGTAGGCATCGGCGTCGGTTTTGACCTTGTCGTTCGCGAGCGCTAGCGCCCGGGTGCAAATGGCCGCAGCGTGGCTTGCCTTGTCAGCCCTGGAAACGATGTTGGTGCCAAACCACGCGAGAATCGTACCGGAGAGAGCCAGCACAACGGGCAGTGGCTTGAGCCAATCCACGAAGAAGCTTTCTTTGCTCAGGTAACCTCCCAGCCCACTTGCCGCGAGCGCGAGGAGGCCAACGGCAAATGCAACCACCACCCACCTAGCGGAGATGCCTTGCAATTGCGAAGCCAGCGCTGCGCATTGCTGAAAACCCTTCCCCTTGTCGTAAGCTTCCAAGGGCGCCTCCATAGTACCCACCCTCACGGCGAACAAGATGACGAACAGCACCAGCAATAGCCCGGCTGCAGCATAACCCGCCCATTTTAATGGTTTCATCTTATGGTTCTCCAAGTCTGGCGCTCACAGACGACTCTCTTATTTCACAGACTCTAGGCGCCAATGAAGCAAAATCGCTGCGGCATAGGACGAATTCACCGCGGCACCTCGCTGTGTGTCACCCCCGGGGTTTGACTGGGCTGCGGATGCCAAGGACTGAGGTCGCAGCAGCAGTGTAAAGGTGCAGTCGGGTGGCCACGGCCGGGGCACACAGAAGCCCGCTGAAGCTACCGTAGTCGGAGCGATATTTGGAGTATCCCGGGATCTCCAACAACCCACAGTGACCCGGTTGAGTCAAACGCCGCGCTCTGCCAGGTTCCAGCGGGAAGAAGTCGTGCCGGCACTCTAAACAATTGCCCACCTTTCAAAACGCCGACCAGTCCTTCTCCTACGATGGCCACTATATCACCCTTGGTCGCCAGGGCCAAGATCCATGGATCGCCGTGCACGCGCAAAGCTGTCTGCGCCGAACCGCGGCGATGAACGAGTAAACCGTCGTAGCCGCCCGCGTAGATTTCGTCGGGGCTCAGTGCAGCTACACTCAACAGAGCGCCTTCCGGGACGCGATAGGCTTGCAGCGAGTTACCGGTGGCGTGGACCAAAATACCTGCTCCAGTGGGCCACGATTTAGTGGTTCGTAGTCCACCCACCATCCACGCACTGTCGCGACCGGCGAGGGCTACCGAGTTGTAGCAAGCTCGAGGGAACTCAGGGACGTCACTCCAGTTCGTTCCGTTCCATTTCATTGCGGTTGGGTTCGCATCGGCCTCGCGACAGGTCGCGAGCCACCCTGCATCATCGGTCATTGCAAGTGCGTTCGGGCTAAATGCCACGGGGCGCGTCGCGCTCACTTTCGACAGGTGAACCCTGACGATGTCACTCTTCGACAATAGCCAGCTGTCGCCCTTGGCGAAGGCGAGCGGTTGTGCAGCCGACGCGGCTTGCGAGTAGCTGGTTGCGATCCCCTTGTCTAGGACCACGATGCGCTTTCGATCAACGAAGTGCAGGGTCTGGTCGGGGCTTGCCATCACCCAGCTCGCAGAGGTCAATGGCGCTGCTCCCTGAACCTTCAGTGACACTCGCTGCACCGTTAGGTTGGCGAGCTCTGTTTCGGCAAGCGGCATGCCCACCATCGGCGACGGATGCGGCCCTGTTTCGAGAATTGGCGCGCGCCGGGGTAGGTCGACGGGCGTTATGGTCGGCAGCAGCAACCCACGATACAGACCATAAGCACTCGAGATCCATACGCGATCCTTGCCTTGAGCCGCCATCGAATGAACGCTCGAGGGCGCATCGGCCACTTGCCACCACTTTGCGTGATCGTAAACATACGAGCCAACCGGACCTGCGCGCCAGAATCGCCCCGTTCCATCCTGGCGCTTGGTGTCCGATTCGCTCCACAAGTCTGCCAATTCAGGGACAGGCGCTTTGGGTTCTCGAGACATGCGATCTGTCTTGGAAGGCTCATAGGAATGAAGTTCTGGAACCCAGCGCTCGCGCCAGCGCCATTTCCACATCTCGCCTTCCTCGGAACCGATACCGCAGAACACGGTGCTGCCAAAACCGAACAGCACCAGTGACCCATCCTTCGCATCGAATCTCGGTGTAAAGCTATTAACGAAGATTTCAATTGGCGAGGTCCCTGCTTCAACGAGCCTTGGCGCAGCAAGGCGCGTCTTGGCGCGATCCGTGAGCACCCACACCGCTCCTCCGCGCTCGGCAGCCGCTACTCGATCGCCCGATACATCCACGTCGATGGTGGCAACGGAAAGGATTCGTTCGAATGAAGCAACGCGGCCGAGCGGTGTGCGCTCATCGGGCGACCAATTGCTCGCATCTTGCTCATATTCGTCGTGGGTGCTTTCGGGATCGTAACAACTGTTCCAAAGTGCCATCCGTGGCTCAGCGTAAAAGGGAGTGGCGGCAGGACAATAGCCCGGTGTCGCGACTGCACTGCCTTCGATGCAGACGGCAACCGCGCAAGCACGAGTAGCGTACGAGAGGCACTTATGTCGGGTGCAGCCAGCACGACGGGCAAATCTCACGGTGACCATCCCTGCTTCACTCTCGACAGGGGAAGCGTCACGACTACGGCATTCGTGGCACCGTTCGATTCGGGTTGGTCCGCCGTTGCGAGATGGGAGCCCGCTATCCAGAGTGTGCCGCTCGGCGCAAGCCATTCGTTACTCACGTGCGCCATGGGCAGTTCGACATAGGTCCAAGCGGGCGGCTCGTAATGCCAGGCGCGACCACCGCCCAGTGCCCAAAGACCATAGCCTTTCGAGGCCACGAGGAGTTCCGACGAAAACCCCGGAGGGATCGAGCGAGCAACGAAGCGCTTCCCGTCGAAAATGAGGAGAGCGTAATGGCTGGTCGCGTAGTAGGTCCCCTCGTCATCGACGGTCACAGCATCAATATCTTCGGCAGATATCCCGACTGGAAGAATGTCTGCACGTTCGCGCCAACGCATTCCCGTCCATTCGACGAGATGCATAACATCGTCACCCTCGCCCCTGGCGAGGGCCAATGCGTGAACCGCACCCTTTGCGACCGCAATCGGCAACTGTCGGGGGGATAGTTTACCGCTCAGGTACGTTATTGCCTCCTTTGACGCAGCATGATCCAGGTCGATCTCGACCCCTCCTCCGAATTGCTTGACGGTATAAAGTGCTCCCGACGACCAGAATCGCTGGATCTCATCACGCGCCCCGGGCTCGCCATCGCAGCGCCAAGGGCCGCCGGCATCGCGCGAGGCCCACGCTGACTGTACTCCACATCCGCCGCCGCTTGTCCCGAGCAGCTCGAGCGTGTTGCCCCTAAGCCTGAGCGCGTCAAAGGTCGGTGAAAAACATCCCAAATTTGCGCAAATGGATCGCGACACCAATCGAATGTGTCTACCGTCACTCTCGTAAAGCGACGAGCCTGCCCCTGGGCATGCATTCTCCCCCGTTTCAAGAAGCCACACTCGGTCTTTACCTCCAAGAATTGCCGCGATGTAGGATGGTTGATCCCGCTTGGACGAAAACGGCACAATGGTGGCTTTCACCGACGACAAAGACGCCTGCGCTGGCGGCAGCGACAGGCGCGGGCGCTTCTCAGGCTGGTCATCTTTAGCCTTCTGCTGCTTGTCCTGCGGAGCCTTGGCGGCCTCCGGAGATTCACGCTTTGCTGCAGCGATGGGCACACTTCGCAACGCAGCAGGGGGTGGCGATGCGCGGGTCGCCGCGCAACCGAGCAAGCACAACCCCAACGCAGACTCAGACCAACACCTCATTCTCGCAGGCTACACCAGAACCGTCGTGCAGCTGTGTCGGAACCGATGTCCAGGCGCGTCAGACCTGCGCCCACACTTCACGGCGACCGCCCGATAGACGAACCTTAGAGCAACCTCGGACGCACCTTAGACGCACCCTAGATGCACTATGGATTCACCCTTGCAAAACAGGGTAAATGCCGGTCGTCACACGCCTCACACCTAGGACCGGACTGCGGACCTGGCCCCCGATTGGCGCGCAGTCCATAGCCTCGCTGGCCTTCACTGCGGCAACGCAATACGAACCGGGCTTGTGCGCTCGGTAGCCGAGTCGTCGCCAAGTTGGGCATCGACGTTGTATCCCCACGCGTACAGTTCGCCGTTGCGTTTGATAGCCAGTGAGTGATCGTAACCCGCGGCAACCAAGGCAAAGCCAGAGCCAATGCGTACCGGGGACGCACGGCTGGTCTCGGTGCCATCGCCGAGCTGGCCATGTTCGTTACGGCCCCACGCGTACAGTTCGCCGTTGCTCTTGACGCCGAGCGCATGCTGCGTGCCTGCGGCAACCAAGGCAAAGCCAGTGCCAATGCGCACGGGGAACGCATGACTGATCTCGGTGCCATCGCCGAGCTCGCCGTATTCATTGCGGCCCCACGCGTAGAGCTCGCCGCTGCTCTTGATGGCAAATGAGCTATGCCCGCCCGCAGCAACAGAGGCAAAGCCTGAGCCGATGAGTACCGGGGACGTGCGATTGGTAGTTGAGCCGTCGCCGAGTTGGCCATTGCTGTTTTCGCCCCAGGCGTAAAGCTCGCCGTTGGTCTTGATGCCAAGCGAGTGAAAATACCCCGCAGCGACGCAGGCAAAGCCCGAACCGATGGGTGAGGGGGACGCGCGGTAACTGCTGGAGCTGTCGCCGAGTTGACCATATTTATTGTTACCCCACGCGTAGAGTTCGCCGTTGGTCTTGACGGCAAGCGAGTGGCTCTTGCCTGCAGCGACGGATGCAAAGCCAGAGCCGATGTGTACCGGGGACGCACGACTGGCCTCGGTGCCATCACCAAGCTGGCCGTATTCGTTGTCGCCCCAAGCGTACAGTTCACCGCTGGTCTTGATGGCAAGCGAGTGAAACCAGCCCGCGGCAGCTGACGCGACGCCTGTGTCGATGAGCACCGGAGTATGGCTGGTTTTCTCTCGGCTGTCGCTGAGTTGGCCTATGCCGTAGTCGCCCCAAGCGAAGAGCTCGCCGTCCGACTTGATGCCAACCGAATGGTACTGGCCTGCTGCAGCAGACGCAAAAACCGAGCCGATGAGCTTGGGGGAAGCACGGCTAGTTGTTTCGCTGTCGTCGCCGAGCTCTCCCTCGCCGTCGTATCCCCAAGCGAAGAGCTCGCCGTCGGTCTTGATGGCAAACGACTGCGACCCGCCTGCGGCAATTGACGCAAAGCCCGAGCCGATGCGCAACGGCGATGGCTGATAGCCGCTGTCGCCATCGCCGTTGCCGAGTTGGCCGTGTTGGTCGTCTCCCCAAGCAAAAAGCTCGCCGTTGGTCTTGATGGCTAGCCAATCGATTGCCCCTGCGGCGACTGAGGCAAAGCCTGAGCCGATCAGCACCGGGAACTTGCGGTTGGTGCTGGGACCATCATCGCCCCAAACAAAAAGGTCGCCGTTGGTCTTGACAGCCAGTGAACTGTGTCCGCCCGCAGCGACAGAAGCAAAGCCCGAGCCGATCAACACCGGGATCGCGCCATTGATGGTCAACCCGTCGCCGCGTTGCCCGAATTCGTTACCGCCCCAAGCGTAGAGCTCGCCGTTGGCTTTGATGGCAAGCGAGTGGGACTTTCCAGCGGCGATAGAGGCAAAGCCCGAGCCGATGAGCACCGGAGACGTGTGGCCGATGGTAGAGCCATCGCCGAGCTGCCCCTCGGCATTGTTGCCCCAAGCGTAGAGCTCGCCGTCGGTCTTGATGGCAAGCGAGTGGAACTCACCAGCGGCGATAGAGGCAAAGCCCGAGCCGATGAGCGCCGGGGACGTGTGGCCGATGGTAGAGCCATCGCCGAGGTTGCCCTCGCTGTTGCCGCCCCAAGCGTACAGTTCGCCGTTAGTCTTGATGCCAAGCGAGTGGGCCATTCCAGCGGCGACCGAGGCGAAGCCCGAGCCGATGAGCACCGGGGACGCGTGGCCGGTGGTAGAGCCATCGCCAAGCTGGCCGCCGCCGTTTTGGCCCCAAGCGTAGAGTTTGCCCTCAGTTGTGAGTCCAAGCGAATGGTAGTCCCCCGCTGCCACCTGTTTCCATTTTGCCGTGCCCCTACCGACGTCAGCCTGCGCGACCTTGCCCGAGCCATGCCGCACCGTGTAGACCGCCGTAGCGCGCGGTGACGCAACCTGGGAGGATTGTCGCTGACACGCGCAAGCAGCAACGAGCAGCAGCCCAACGAGCATTCTCGACCACCGCGCGTGATTGAGCCTGACCTTAGCGTCCTTCGCCAGGCGACAGCTTGGCCATCTCGCGAGTTCAAACGCCAAAAAATCTTGCTCCATTGCCGCGATTACCTTTCATAAGGATACACCTGCAGCGGCTGGCTCCCTGGACGCGGGCCACAGTGTAGTCTGCCTTCGTCTTGGTCGTACTGCTTGGACCCGATGGCCTCGCGCAGGGCCTGACCAGTTCTTTGATCGGGAACGCGCGCTGCGATGCATTCATGTCCAAAACTCCGGTAGCGAAAGAACGGGAGCTGACGAAACTCAGGGTGATGGCGCAGAGCGTCTCGAATGATTGCACGCCCCCGCGCTATCGTGATGTTCCACGGGTCGCCCCAGATTGGTTCTCCCTCCAGCACGAGCGCGTCTACAACAATGTATGGACAACTGTCGTCCCACTCGCGTAGCTTGTCGCTAAGTTTGGATTCGTCGGCAGACGAGGGAAAGGAAACTCTACTCTCGCCACCGGTGGTGCTCCAAAGTTGACCGCAGTCGTGGTCAGAAACCGCTAGCCAGAGGTCGGTCTCACTGCGGACCCAAAGTTGCGCGCTTATGGCATTGTAATTCGGAAAGCACGGATCGGCACCTGCGGATTTCGAGTTTGGAAGATAGGCGACCTTCTCCCACCCGGAACTTCGCCAGCGCAGCAGTTGTCCAGACGAAACCCCCCAAAGTCCGTGGTCGCTGCTCGCGACCGCAACGAAAGATTCAGGCACTTCACCCGCATTAGACCAGTGCCGTCCGTCGAAACGGAGCAGAAGTGATCTGCCACCATCCATCCGCGAGTTGAGCATCAGTGGCTGATCGCCTTCGATGAACAAGCTCCAGTCACTAGTGGTAAGAGTGCTACTGTCTGCACGCAGCGGGTCTGGCAGAGCAATGCTCTGAGTCTTGAATTTCCCGCGCGCGTCCAATTGGTACCGCTGCAGTGACTTGACCTCATCGGGATTTGTTCCGCAGCCGTAGCCGAAACCCAAGACGGTGCTATATCGCTCGTACCACGGCAGAAGCGCCGCACAGGACCCAGGGCCCAGCGGCGTGTCTTTGTACGGTGTCACCCAGGTCGCGTCGTGATAGGGGTATGCTAGATTCGCGTTGCCAGAGATCAGAATGGCCCCGCCGCGCCAAGGAATCACGTGTCCGATACTCTCGTGGAACTCCCGCAACAGTTCCCAAGTTCCAGCCTCTGCATCTGGGTACCGCTGCGGCGCAGGCTTCCACCGATAGATCCACGACCAATTGGGGCCCGCGTCCGAGGACTGGGAAATTGCCAACCAGACGTTGTCTGGCCAGCTGCCCCCTGCGACAAGACGAGACATGATCTCATTGCCGCTGAACTCGCTAAGCCCATCGACCCCTTGGACCTTTGCATCGCGGATGAGGTAGAGCTGGCGTTTCGAGCTCCCCTTTGAGAGCAGGGCCGTGCTCCCCAACGCCTCCAGTTGCAGCGTACCATCAGTCGAGGCGACGAGCCTGAAAGGTACTCCCTGATGCAAATTTGGACCGTCATCATGCTCTGCCTGGCTGCTCTCGGGCTGGACGGTTTGCGGATGCTTGCCGCCTACGCTAGCTTGGGAAGCGATAGCCGATGGGAACTGCACGAGCGGTGATGCGACCTGGGGCGGTTGTCGCTGACACGCGTAGGCCGCGACGACCAGCACACTAGTAAGCAACTTGGACAACCGTGTGTGGCTCGGCATCGTCATGGCGGACCGCAAGCAATCGACACTACGTAGTCCTCGCCCGCGACGGCGTCGTGATGGATCCCGTATTGCGCTGGATCGGTGCCGCAGGCCCAGATCACTTCGAAGTCTTTCGCGCAACCAAAGAAGGGGTCACCAAACACGCTGTTGTCGGCCAAGATATCGCAGGTTGACTCGAGGCCATCGCACTGTGCTGCAACCAGCGCGGTCACGTTGCCTTGAGCAGTGCCAGCGTCGGAGCATGACAGACCGTAGCTGGCGCTGATTACCTTGATTGGCAATGTCACGCCCCCGTCCGGTATGGTGCCTGTGGTGCCACCGAGGTTCAGCGAACCCCCAGTGGCAAAAGTTCCACCGGCGCTCGTCGAACCGCCCGTTGCTGGGGCACCACCCACGGAAGTGAAGCCGCCGAAGGTTGACATTCCGCCGGCACCGCCTGAACCTCCCGCGCCGACCACACACCAGACGTCTGGAGCACACGAGCAGGGTTGGTGTTGTTTGTAACAGGTACCGCCAACCGGACATGCGTCGGGCCCGCTGATTTGGAGATCACCGAAATTGCACATCTGGACCGCGGCACAACAGCCACCGCTGCCCGATGGATTGCTACCACCGGTAGCTAGGGTGCCTCCCGTGCTTGCATGGCCGCCGGTGTGGCTCGCACCGCCCGTTGCTGGCGCACCGCCAATGGGTGAAACTCCGCCGGTTGCAGCCTTTCCGCCGGTATTGTTGGGGACCCACGTGGACACAGTTCCACCCGTTGCAAGCAAGCCACCAGTGGCCTTAGCGCCTCCAATAGCCGTGCCTGCGCCGACGTCGGCGTTGAGGCTCTCGCTATAGAGATCCGATCGCCCGCCGCACGCGATTGCCGATGCGAGGGCACAAAGACACCAAAGTTTGCGCCTAGGCATGAAACGGCCCGAGCATACTCCTTTTCAGGACGCACCGCTGCAAGGAAATCTGGCCACGGGCACACGCCGCAGACGAGCCAAAGCCGCGGCCGCCAGGCGAAAAATTCGGCCGTCCCCGGTCGAGGGTGGCGCGGGCACGGCTCGCGCATCACTCGTGATCGAATGCAACCGTGACGATCGAGTGCCCGGGAAGCCGCACAATGCGCTCGCTCGGCAGGCTGCCGAGATCTGCGGACCGCTCCACGCCATCGAAGACGGTTCGCGTGACCTGAGACGGGACCGTGGCGTTCAGCGCAAGCCCAAGCTCGACATCGAACGAGTCAGTCCCCGTATTGACGATGACCACAGTCACGGCGCCGCTCGGTGAGACCCAAGTGGACGCCAACAGGTTCGATTGGTCCGATACAGCTCCGGCGCGCACCCACCCCGGGTTGGTAAACCGGGCATAATGCCGTATCGCGTGATAGGTGGGTTGCAGCGCGAACGTCGAATCGCTGACAACGATGAGCGCGTCGAGCCCTTCGGTTGGCGACACTAGGGCGTTATGCAGATAAACAGTTGCCCCTTCGGTCACCAGCGTGTGATGCAGGAGCACTGCCGTTCCAAGCCCATCGGCGCCCATTTCCGTTTGAAACACGGGGCGCCCCGTTGACAGTCCGATTTGCTTGAGCTGTTGCAACTCAGACAGGTCGGGCGAGCTCGGACTGCTTCCGTAGAGATGGTGCCCAATCGCATTAAAGCTCGAGGGGTCGAGATAGCGGATATAACTTCCGACGAGTAGGGGCTCAGCCTCGGGTGCGATGATCTTGGGAATCACCGGCAGCTCTTGGAGCCGGCTCAAAACAGCGCTGGTTGCCCGATCAAAACCGGGAAACTCCAAAGTGCGATTCTCACCATCCACGGACACCGAGAATGTTCCTTGTGTGGGCAAGAATCGACAGCCTTCGCCAGGATTGGTCGCGGGCGGGACATAATCCGGGTTGTTTTGGATCGCGATGTAATCGGGAGCGACGCCAGCGGCCGCATAGGCGCTCAGCGAGTCGTGCCAGTAGCTTGCGTAGGCTGCATAATCGAAACCCCCGCTGGATAGGCGCGCCATCGTGCACGTGTCCTGCTCGCCGTTGCAGGTGGTTGACCCGTTGGCTTTGAGCGATGCCGGCGGGCTCCACGAAGCGAGCACCACCATCGGCCGATGCCCAAGGCTCGCGCTCGCCGCGTTGACGATCGTGGCTGCCGAAGCAAGGTTGTCGTCACTTGTGTCGTATCGATTGCGCAAGCGCAATGTATCGAGACCCAGATCGGCAAACATGGCCGTATAAAGGTCCGCCGTGTTCGCATACTGAGTAACGTTGGATTCCTCATAGGCGAGCGTTGCCCCCAAGCCCGCCAGCGACTGAAATCGCGTTTGGAGGTCGATGGATACATGAGCGTTCGCGGTTGACGATACGGTGCAGATCCCAGCCACACACGCCTGTTGTCCCGAACAGCCCTGGCCGACGCTGCAGCGCGTCACACAAAATGAACCCCCAGCAGGCACGCTTCCATCGCACAAGGCAACGGCAGCGGGATCATTGGGGGCTACGCACGAGGACCCAGGCAAATCACCGCAACTCGAATCGGTGCTGCAGGTATGGGTGCAAACGCCGCATTGGCACACGTCGGAACCACATTCGGCGCTCGTGACACATGTGCGAAGCCAGTTCGTTTGACTGCCCGTTTGTGGCTCGTCGTTGGGCAGACAACCCGAGAGCGCCATGCAGAGCATGGTAACGGCTAAGTCCAAGAACGTTCTCAGGCTAGTCGGCATCAGGCGTCGCCGTCCCCGTAAGCAAGATGTTGACCGCAATAGAACGTTACCTTGCAGCTGGGGTCGGCCGGGTTTTCCTTGTTGTGCTCCTCTACCTTTTCCCAAAGTGGAATGATCTGGCTTCGCACGTCAGCGAGCAGCCGCCGCACTTCGGTTTCATGTGGGTGACCCGGCCAGAGATCGAAAGAGAGTGTGGTTCCGCCAATTTCGTCGCGGGAGTTTGACACGTGGGTTCCCGCCTGGACCTTGGCGGCGAGTGCCGCAAGCACCGCGCGATGGTGATCAATCACCGCCGCTTCCCACCCAGCCACCTGCCCAACTGGAATCAAGCATTGCTCGGTGACGCAGTAAGTCCCGTCCGAATGGCTCTCCAGACGGATCCGACCGTCACCGACAAGTCGATTCAAAGCCTCGTCAATGGCGGATGGTGCCAGTGGGACTAGTCTTGGGAGTTCCTCTTTTCGCATGGGGCTTCTGTAATAGATGTGAAGCCAAACGAGGGCCGCATTGGTTTCGGCCGCGTCAGAGGTCGCAGAACTACCGAGTTCTTCGAGCTCTTCCCGGGTAGCAACCCGATAGCGAGTCTCGCTGCCGCGGCCGCTACGGGATACGAGCCCGCTTTCTACGAGATCGTTGAGAATGCTGCGAACATTCTGCGGGTCGTCGTGGCTGAAATGCTCGATGATTTCGGCCCGCGAAGCCGACGGTACGTTCGACAGGAAGGAGTGAATCGCGCCCCATAGCGTCAGCCCGCGCTCGGTTGCCGACTCGCTCAGCCTCTGCACTTTCTGTTGGTATGAGCGAAGCGCGAGCCCGAACATGTCGGCGATGACTTTCTTCCCGACCCCCTGGTTCTCGAGTTGTTCCACGAGGCCGAGAAACACCTCGTCCGCGACATGCGACAAGGGCGAGCGGACCCCGTTGGCCGTGGACAGTTGTGCGATGAGAATGACCGTCTGGCGCACAATGGCGTCGATCAGAATCCGTTCGTTCATCCTGGAGCTTACGACAAGGAAAGCACACAAGATACCCATTCGCTAGTCGGCCGGTGAAGAACGAGCGGCGAGAGCGAGTATTGCGCAATTACGGCAATATTCTGTTGCCAGCACGGCGTGGAGATCTTCACCCCGGGTGACAGATTTGTCGCTACCTGATCCGAGGCATCGTCACCAACCTTGCCGGGCGGAGAAGTCAAATGCAAACGGTACCAACGACTATCAAATGGGTTGGGTGACTGCAAGCCTTCGCGCCCCCTGACCGTGATCGAATGGCGTGGCAAGAATGACACGGTTGTGCCCTATGCCGGGGGGCATTCGGCACTTGTGACTGGGATGGCAATCGACTTCTTGGGAGCGGTTGGCACGTTCCAGAAATGGGCCAGTCTCGTTGCACATGCCGTGACGGCGATGGCGCTGCCGTAGATAGGTTTGGGGCGGTTGTCAGCCCGGTTCCGAGCTGCCATGGCGTCGCATGACCGTTGCAAGACAAGCCGCCAGGGCTCCGAGCTCCACCACCGCGTCGAGCGCCGCGGGATCGTCCGGATCGCCCAAGGTATCCAACCGGGCGTCGATCGCCCGCAGCACTCCATCGATGTCCGCCAAAGCGGGATCACGACGCATCCTGCGATAACGGTGCTCCACTGCCTCTGCGAAGTGATCTGTCTCGCGTTCGGATTCGTCGTCGTTTGCATCACTCTGCCAGCGGTATGCTGGCGTATCGTACGCGCTTTCACTCGGTATAGCCGACGGTCGGCCGCGGTTTCTCAGACTTGCGAGTTCCTCGGCCATCGCGGCTGAACGAGTCTCGGCTTCTGCCATGCGCTTGAGCAACCCTTGGATCGACTCGGCGTAAGTCGCGCCAACGAGCCCGTGTTGCTGCTGCGCGGCGTCGATCGCACCGAATAGTTCTTGCCAACCCGCGGCAGGCGGTACCATGCGTTGAATTTCAGCTTCCGCATCCGCAAGCTTTTTGCGTAACGCCTGCACTGACTCCCAAGCAGCGCGTTCAGTGTGCTCGATCCATAATTTGTTGACCGGCATGGCGACCCGAGAGATTTTCGTTGCTACCGACGGCGACGCAGCAGACCCGTGAATGCTAACGCAATCAGCGCTGCGCGGCCGGCAAGGCCGGTACTCGAGTTGCCACCCGACGGTATTCGACAGCCGCAGCTGCCGGCGTCTGACGATGTTTCACCACCGCCGACGCTTGCATTGGTTGAAGTGTCCGCGGAGCTGCCGCCGCCAACGATATTTCCAAGACCACCCGCGATTGCAGCGCCACCTGCGAGTAGAGCCGAACCACCGATATTGGCGGCCCCGCCGGTTGGGACACCCCCTCCGACATTTGCCGTTCCAGCGGCGTTGGCGAGGCCACCCGTGGCCGCGACACCCCCTGTTGCATTGCCTCCGACATTGGCAAGGCCACCCGTGGCTTTGCTGCCGCCGGTTGTCGGGGCATAGCCTCCGGCGTTGGTGAGGCCACCAGTGGCTGCGACACCGCCCATGGCATTGCCGCCAACGTTGGAGAGACCGCCCGTGGCTTTGCTGCCACCCGTCGAGGCAGCAGTACCGCCGGCACTGGTGAGACCGCCCGTGGCTTTGCTGCTACTCGTCGAGGCGGCAGTGCCGCCGGTGGCTGCAGCGCCGCCCGTGGCTTTGCTACCCCCGGTGGCTGGAGCGCCGCCCATGCTCGGCGAACCGCCGGTTCCCGCTCCGCCGTACTCGAAGCAGCCCAGATCGGGTGCCTTGCCGTTATACGGCAAACCGACATCCGTGCCCTCGTCGATGAGCGGGCTGCCAGCCTGCAAATGCAAGTTCGTGCAGGCTGCTGGCACGCTGCCATCCGCTTCCCGCGGTCCGGTGCAGCCGGTTTCCGAGGTGCTGATGAAATCGTTGGCGGCCTGGGTGATGTTCAGATCCCAGGTGTTGTATGCGCTGTCAACGCCATTCATGTTGGCGTTCTTGTTGGGAAAGCCGATATTATTACGCATGATGTGCACCTTGCTACCCGTCAGCGTAATACCATCGGTCGCGATCGTTCTTCCATCGGACTCGAAGGTGGCGGCTAGCATGTTGTACTGGGTGCCGTTGTTGTAGGACGTGTTGTTGTACCAGGTGTTGCCGCCCGACGAGTGGTTCGCGTAAAACCCCGATGCTTTGTTGCCCCAGGCAACGTTGTTCTGAACGATGTGACGGATGCCCGTTCCGCTGCTTCCCATCTTGAAGCCGTTACCATTGCCGCTACTGCCGTAGCCGTTGTTGAAGGCATAGCTGTTCTCGATGGTGACCGGCACTTCCTGATAAATGAAGTCGTAGCCGTCGTCGGAATCCATCCACGCCCGGCACCCGCGGATAAGGGTGCTAGGCCCGGTCGTCTGGTAGTGAACGCCGAAGCCGTCACCGTTTTGGCCGTCGCCTTGGCTGCCGTTGACGTCGTAGTTGTCGTGGGAATCGCAGTTGAGGATCAAGTTCCCGCCGGAGCCGGTGTCGATGAACAGGCCAGGACCGAAGCCGTGATGCAGGTTCAGAAGCTCGAAGGTGTTGTTGCTGGCGCTTTTCGTGCGCAGAAGCGAATACGAATGGTCACCGCTAGCCCCCACTTTGGCATTGCCGATCTCGAGGCCCTTGAGGTGCATCCAATTTCCGGTTACCAGCACCACGGGAACGTCCGCCGCGGTGTTGCTGGTCACGTATCTAGACGCGTCGAGCACGGGCGTTTCGCCCGGATAGGCCCAGATGTTTGTGCGGTTGCTGTCGGACGTGCCACTTTTCGAGAGGACGAGTTGGCTCGTGATGTAGTAGGTGCCGCCGCGCACGTAGATTGTGTCCCCCGCGGCCGCGGCGCTATTGGCCTTCGTTAGAGTAGCAAACGGGGTGGTTTGCGAACCGTCGCCGCTATCGCTGCCCGTCGGAGCCACGTAATAGGTAGCGGCAAACGCCGGCACAGTTCCCAGGAAGATCAACAAGGTGCTGGCCAGATTTGCGTGCTGAATGAATCTCATTGGCATCTCCCGTCAGCGACTTTAGGGCGAATAACTCATCGATCTTGAATCAAGTTTGTCCGGACGCAAACCCGCCCGGCAGGCGGGATTTAAGGTGGGAGAACAAAATACCGCGCACGTTGCCGAACCGCCCCCATGAAGTGAAGAGAAGCGCCAGGATTGTGAGAGCCGAAGTCACCCGAGCCATGATCATGACCCCGGTGGCCTTCTGCTCGAGCACCAATCGGCCGCTCCCCTGGGGTAGAGCCAGCTCGATCATCCCGGCGTTCGGCGATCCAGCGAATTCGACGGCAGCGCCCCGAAGGCTCAGCTGCCATGTCGGGTAGAAGGCAGTTGAGATCAGCACGCGTGTGGGACTGCTATTGTTGAAGATGACCTCGCGATAATTGTGATCGATGGTTGACTCATAGCTGCCCTGCCCTTGCTTCACAGTCACTAGGCGCTCTTCGGTGACCGGCCCGCGCACCTCTGGGCTCCATATCGGTTGAAAAGCATCGTCACGGTCCAACAGTTTGGCTTGCGCCCGGATATCGGCAGCTGTCTTCTGCGCATGCGTTTCCTTGGATCGGGCGTGGCCGAATGAGTAGGCGAACCCGAGCCCAGTCGCAAGTACGCCCGCCATAACCAGGCCGCCTGCTGCTTTGCTAGTCTCCGGTAATTGCCGAAGCGCAAACGCACTCAGAGCCGAACCGAACAGGGTCCCCAACATCATCCACCGCCAAGGGAACTGTAGAAAAGTTAGCCAACGCACCAGGCGCCAGAGAGGGATAGACATCGGCAAAGTCATCATGAGGGTTATGATCGCCAACCCCAGGCAGAGACGAAGCCAAGCCTTGGCGTAGCTTCGACCTCCCTTATCGATCAACACGACGATGGCGCCGACCAAGAACAGTGGCCCGACGACATTAAGCTCGTCCCCCGGTGAGAAGAACCAGTGCACGTGAAGCAGGCGACTCCAAGGCACAATGTGCCTGGTATATTCCCCGAACCCGGTGACGGGGCGCTCGATGTGAATGGTGCTCCTGTAGTATACGGCTGGAAACCAGAAGAACCCCGAGATCAACAGGCCGCCCACCGGGATAAGACTCAAGCGCCACGCGTCGTCCCAGCGAGGTTTGGGCAGATGCCAAAAAACCCAACCCAGATACAAGATGATGACCGGGCCCGCCATGATGATCGTAAGATTGTGGGCCAGAACCATAGCGGCAAAGCAGAGGCTCGCGCAAACGATGTGCCGATCCGCGGGTTGGCGCCGGTAGCGCTCACAGAAATAGAGCACCAGGATCAACGGACCCCAAGCCACGCACTCCGCCAGGGCACCGCGCTCTAGGCTATCGAACACGAAATAGTCGGAGGTGAGAAGAACCAGCGCTGCCAAGACTCCAAACCAACGGCCCTGGACGAGCCCAGCCCACAAGTACATAGCGGTGACCGTAACCATGGCGGCCAACACCATGGTCAAGTGGGTCGCCAGCACGCTGTCGAGACCCAGAGCAAGAAAGATCGAACCCAAGTAATAGGGCAGCGGCGCAACAAAGACGAACACCGGACGGCCAATGCCGCCGGCAGCGTTTTCTGACCAGATCGGAAACACGATCCCGCGGCGCACGTTCTCGTAGAATTCGACCAGTCGCTCTTGATGAATGTCGAGATCGTGGGTGCCAAGAAGCTGTCGTGAAAGGAATGGCGAGAGCACGACCAAAGTGGCGCTGATGATGACGAACAACGGCAACGCGCGGCTACGGAGCACTTCTGCCTTGTCGTGCCACGAGGTCATCGGCGCACTATGGCATCGTGGTGACCAAGCCACCATGCCGAGGCAAGCGAGCCGACGCCGATCGCGTGGCCGAACCCGTTAGAGCGTGCCACTCATCGCAAACCGCAGCCACGTGCCGTAATGGCCCCAATACGAAAGCGAACTTGCAAAGCCACCGTATGGCAGAACGATTGTCGAGTTACGGCGTAAACTTTTGGAACGTCCAGTGACCCCGGACCGGTGATTTTCGTCGCCTCACTGCAGCCCGCTGAAGAAGCTCCAGATGTTGGCCGTGGCAGTCGAACTGATCGTGTGGTTCCAATTGCCCACGCAGTAGACGACCGGCTGGGCGCAGCCGCTGTAGCTTGTGCACCCAGTGAAGCTCGAGGTGGTCGTTTGGTTGCATCCGTTTTGAGCGATCCAAAAATCGCGAGTTGCCTCACCCCCCGCGGTAGGCGTGACCGTTGTGTCGGCGGTCCCCTGATGGATCATGATGGCGGGTTTGGCGTTCTGGTCCGAGCAGGAACCCGGCCCCATTCCTTCGACGGGCGCGTAGCCGCGGAACCAGCTGCTATGGTCGCAAGCAATGGAGTTGGTGAACATGCCACCCATGCTGAAACCGGTGAAGTACACCCGATTCGGATCGATGCAGAACCGGCTTTCGAGATCGGTCATCAAGCTCTGCATAAACGTGTAGTTCGCGTCGTTGGCTGTCCAGGTCGATTTGAGGACCCCGTCACCCCAGTGGGAGGTGTCGCCCGGTGCTGGACCCTCGCCCTGTGGATACACGGTGATGGCTTTGCCGTTTGATCGCGAAGTGAAATTGTACAAGCCCACGATGGAGACGTTGTTCATGTCGTAGCCGTGCAGAGCGAAGATCAGCATGAGCGGCGTGGAATTGTCGGCGGCGGTTGGAACGTCAAGCAAGTAGTAGCGAGTCGTCCCGCTGATGGTCATGGTTTGTTGAGTCTTATTATTGGGTCGATTGATGGTCGTGCCGCAGCCCGGTGAACGATTGCTGCTCGCTCCACCCGCTGTTGTTGTGCCACCCGTTGCGTTGGCGCCACCCGCGTTCACGCCGCCCATGGCTGCGCTGCCGCCCGTTGCGTTGGCTCCACCTGCATTCACGCCCCCGGTGGCTGCTTTGCCGCCCGTAACGTTGGCGCCACCCGCGGTTGTTGTGCCACCCGTTGCGTTGGCGCCACCCGCGTTCACGCCCCCGGTGGCTGCTTTGCCGCCCGTTGCATTCACCGCGCCACCGGTTGGGGCATCACCGCCCGTTGCGTTCGCAGCACCGCCGGTTGCGGCTTTGCCGCCCGTTGCGTTCGCAGCGCCGCCCGTGGCTGCTTTACCGCCCGTTGCGTTCGCAGCGCCGCCCGTGGCAACTACGCCACCCGTCGCAATCGTTCCACCTGTTGGCTGTGCACCTCCAGTGCCGTTGACCACCGAGCTACTGCTCGTGCCACCTGCCCCGGTTGCGCCGCCAACCGTGTCTGCCCCGCCGTTTCCGGAGGGCGACGTCTGGTCGTCTGTGCCGCTGCACCCAATGAGACCACTGACACTTGCCGAAACAAGAAGCCAGCGACACTTCGCAATAACGTTCGCGCACTGGAGCCTAGTTGTCATCTTGATTCCTTTCGCAATTTTTCCCGAGTCTGGCCGTCCTGGGACCCGTGAAGCGCCCGCATTGGCGCGCAACCGTTCCCTCGGCCGGGCCGCCGAGAAAAGACACCGCACAGAAATGCAGTGACTTCAGCCGCTGATTTCCGTTGCGTAATGTTACAAATGGACTCGGCCGCGTAGCCCTCACGCTTGGCCTAGAGTCCCGGCCGAAGAAGCCACGGCGACCTTCCTCTCACCCCTGGGCGCTCGTGATCTGTCGGTGCCTGTCGCGACTTGGTCTTGCCCGCGCCAAGATTCAAGTCGAGCGACTTACATTCACCAGTGCAACCTCGTTGAGCTGACTGACTTATTGTCGTGACGGCACGGCGAAGTCCAGTCGCTTCAGTGCATCGGTTGCGTGCCCCAGGCGCCGAGCTCAGAATCTGATACATTATCGTCTTGATGAAATACGTCGTACCTACGCTCATTTCCATTGCGTGTCTTGCCGCGGTTCACGGCGGCGTGGCGCAGCCTCAGGCAGTGCGGCTCAGTTCAAACTCGAAGAGCGACGCTGTTGAACCCAGCGAGGGGAGCGGCAGCGACGATACGACGAGTGAGCCAAAAGAGGACAAGCGGCAAGGCGACTGCCGTCAAAGCAACGCCGCGCTGACCATTTCGGTCGATCGACAGACGGTTAGCCTGGACGAGGGGCGCCTGCAGGCAAAGATGGACGGCCCGATTTGTACGCTCACTATGCAGATAACGCGCAAAGATGGGCCGGTCATCGACAAAACGTTCAGCTACACGGGGCCCGAACAGGAGCTGCGTTGGAACCCAATACCTCGGGATCAAAATCGAGAAGATCGAAGTTCGCGTCACGGCCAAGAACAACGCCTACCAAGCGGTCTGGCTGATTCCGTGGTCCGTCAAGATTGAGCACAAAGAAGTAAGATTTGACACCAACAAGGCTGTCATAAAGGATTCAGAGGTTCCCTCGCTCAAAGACAGTCTGGACAAGATCAAGGAAGTCCTTCACAAAGTCGAAGGCAAGGGTCTTGGGACCATTACTTTGTTCGTCGCGGGGCACACGGACACTCGGGGTAGCGACGAACACAACATGACCCTGTCCCGCGCCCGCGCGGAGGCCATTGCCGGCTGGTTCCAAAAGCAGGGCTTGTGCATTCCGATCGCCTATGAAGGCTTTGGCGAGACGGCACTGAAAAAGCTGACCGCCGATGAGGTTGACGAGCCAGTAAACCGTCGCGCGGACTACATCTTGTCGGTTGAGCCGCCCGTGATCAAAAAGGGAGCGACGCCGGCGTGGAAGTTGATGTCGAAAGGGTGCTAAAGGCGCCTGGTTTTGGCCGATGGCTCAAGCAAATCGCGGAGCCGAACTGGCGAGCCAAATTTAAGTCTGCCCGAAGGAAATGGATGTGGGACGCCCACGACACTGCTCAGAGCTGCGAGTGTCGGCTCTAAGTGGGCTCGCGGCAGTTCGTCACCAGGGAATGTAGCGAGACCCTCATGAAACAGCAGGCAGGTATTTACCGGTTGGCTCTTGGCTTGACGGCATTTGCGGTCGCGTGCAGTGGGTCGTTGACCCCCGTCACCGGCGGTAGCGGAGGTCCTTCAGTTGGCGGCGTCGCACCTTCCGAAACGGGCGGCAGCGTCTCGTTGGGCGGCAGCGCCCCGTTGACGGGTGGCCAAGTGACAACTGGAGGCAGATCCGCTGCGGGCGGTGCAGGTACCGGTGGCACCGGCGTGGGAATTTTCGCTACGGGTGGCGCACCAGGCCAAGGTGGCGCAACCACCAGCGGCGGCGCGCAGGGCACCGGCGGTTCGAAAGCAGCGACGGGTGGCACGCAGACCCAGGCTGGTGCAGCGGCTACGGGCGGCGCACAGGGCACCGGCGGCTCGAAAGCGGCTACGGGTGGCACACAAGCTCAAGGCGGGGCAGCGGCTACCGGCGGCGTATCGAGTACCGGCGGTTCGATAGTGGCCACAGGTGGCACACAAGCCCAAGGCGGTTCGAAAGCGGCCACTGGCGGCGCAAGCAGCAACGGTGGCGTGACGAGCGCGGGCGGTGCGAAGAACACGGGTGGCGCGCTTGCGACAGGCGGCGCAACGGGTACCGCTGGCAGCACCGGGGCGCAGCATTGGGTGGGCACCTGGACCGCTTCGCCCTACTATGATTCGAGTAATCCGCCTCCAGTGTCGCTTGCGAACGCCGTGCTTCGTCAGGTCACACACGTCTCGCTCGGCGGCAGCCAGATTCGCGTGCTCTTCTCCAACCTAGCCGGCAACGGTTCGGTGACCATCAATTCGGCTCACATCGCGCTGTGCAAAGCCACCCCCTCTGTGGATAGCACTATCGATACCACGACCGACAAGGCCCTTGCTTTCTCTGCAACGGCATCCGTGACCATCGCCCAGGGCAAAGAGGTCTGGTCCGATCCGATTGATTTTACCGTCCCCGCTCTCGGCAACATCACCATTACCACTGCCCTCGGGAGCGTTCCGAGTAACGTCTCTGGCCATTCGGGCTCCAGGACCACTTCCTACATACAAACCGGCAGCAGCAACGTCAGCGCGGCCAGCATGACATCCGCGACAACGACCGATCACTGGTTTTACATCTCGGGCATCGACGTCATGGCGGATGCTTCGGCTAGAGGCATCGTCGCAATAGGCGATTTCATCACCGATGGTAGGGGCACGGATACGAACCAGAACAATCGGTGGACGGACGTTCTGGCCGCACGCCTGCAGGCCAATGCGGCGACCGCGAATGTTTCGATGATGAATCAGGGGATCGGCGCAACGAACCTGGTTGGGACCAGCGGCACGGCGGCTCAAGCTCGTTTCAACCGGGACGTGCTTGGACAAAGCGGCGTCAAGTATGCGATTGTTCTCGACGGCGTCAACGACATTGGCGGAGGCGCGGCGTATTCATCGTTGAAGAGTGCCTACGACGACTTGATCAGTCGGGCACATGCCAAGGGGCTGCTCATCTATGGGGGCACCATTCTCCCATTCAATGGAAACAGTTACTACACAACGGCGCATGAGAGCGTGCGTCAGCAGGTCAACACGTATATTAGGAGCGGCGTGTTCGACGGCACTATCGACTTCGATGCTGCGCTCAGGGATCCCTCCGATCCTACCAAGTTGCAGGCGACCTACGCGGCGTGGTCGCAGGAAGATTGGCTGCACCCGGGTCCAGCGGGCTATCAGAAAATGGGAGACACGGCGGATCTCACACTGTTCACCCAGTAGCAATGCGGCGAGCGGCACAGATCGCGCTCCAGAAGCAGTAGTTCGCAATCGCGGCAGTTCAGGCCGCGCACGTCTCAAACCGAAGCCGACCGTTGCCTTTGCCTGCGCCAAAACCCTCGCCCACCAGCCACAAGCAATACGCACCAACGCCTACTCTAGTTTCGTTCCAATCCCAATCCTCTCGTCTGGCGTCACAGCTCAAGTCAGGGGAAGCGGTGCGCGCACGTGCATCGGCCTGGGTGCGCACGTCGCATCCCCATCAAAACGCTGGTTCTGTCGCATTTAGCCGGCGCTGTGCGTCGGCATGCGTCCTGCTTGGTAGCGTGATATCGTCAGCTGACTCTCCTTTCAATCCCCAGACCAGACCGCATGAAAACATTACAAAACCTAAGCATACCCGTTCGGCTCGTGTTGGTTGCTGCAGTCGCAGCCATTGGTGCCTGCTCGGGCGGCAACAATGACCGGCGATTGGCCAACGGTGGTGGCTCGGGTGCCGGCGGTGTGACGCCTAGCGGCGGGAGTTCGACAACCGGAGGAGCCAACAGCGGGGCCACAACAAGCACTGGCGGAACCCTGGTTACGGGTGGTGCAGGTACGGGTGGTGTTACGGCCAGCGGCGGGAGTTCGACAACCACCAGTCGGGCCATGACAAGCACTGGCGGAACTCTAACTACGGGTGGTGCGGATGCCGGCGGTACTATGGCTAGCGGCGGGGGTTCGACAACCACCAGTGGGGCCATGACAAGCACTGGCGGGACTCTAGCTACAGGGGGTGCACGCACCGGCGGTGCCACGGCCAGTGGCGGTCGTTCGACAACGGCTGGAACCAGCAGCGCGACGGGGGGAGCGGGTGGCACGGGCTGCGGGGAGTCGTGCGTCACAGGACTCGCGGGCCCCTGCGCCACAGGAGTCACGACTTGTGTAAACGGAGTCGTGAGTTGCGTGCCCAACGGCGATGCGAGCAGCGCTGAGTGCAGGCCGTGCGGTGGATGTCTTGGTCAATACGCTGACTGCACCGTGGCGTGCCAGAGGGCGTGGGGATCGCCGGGCGGCAAGTGTGTGAATCCAACCAGTGCCGATGTCGGGAACTGCTGCGAGTGCGATGCGCCCCTCGATTGTTCGGGTTGCTTGAATGGTTCCACCTGTGACTCAGCATGTCAGCAAGCGGGCTTTGGCCAGGACGGCTACTGCGATCATGATGGCAGTACCAATCCGGCGGCTTGTTGCGCGTGTCTCTAGGGTGAGCCAGGCTAGTCAATTGCCGTGACGTCACAGAGCTCTCACACCAAGTCCACCGCGGCGATACAATAACGTTGTGCACCGCGTTACGGGCCAGGGCTACAAGCGACCACGGATACCGCAACAGAACTCGGCGGTGCAATGACGAGATCGGTGTAGACGCTTGGTAACGTGCCGCACGTTGCGAGGGAAGCTTGGGAAGGCGCGCACATTGACCACTGATTGCCTTCAGCCGGCTGCACGAGCGCGGCCGGCGTCACGGAGCTGCTCGGACCACAGAGATAGACTCCCGCTTTCCCATTTCTGTTCGCGGCGGTTTGCCCGCCGAAAACATTGCCGCCCGGGTCCGCCGATGTGCCAATGTCGAGCGAATTCCCCCCTGCGTACGCGAAGGACAACCCACTGTTCGTGTTGGCCAGCAGAGTGCTCGACCGCAGATTGAGGCTACCACCGTACACTGCAACGCCGTTGTTCGGGTTGTTCGAGGCGGTCACGGACTGAATCACGTGTACTAGCGGCGGCTGGGCGCTCTTTTGGTCCAGGCGAATGCCGTTATTGCCGTTGTTGCTCGCCTCGCCGCCCTCGAACTGCAACTGCGCGCCCGCGGCGACATTGATCCCGTGATAGCCATTATTGTTGAACTGGTTCTTTTGTAGCCCCGCGCGAACGTGCACGAGCCCCGCACCCTCGGCAGAGACGCCATGACCATTGTTCGGCAGCCCGTTGTGATTCGCCTGAAGGCCCGGCCCCAGCTCGACATCGCCCAAAGCCACGATGCCGTGCGCAGCTGAATCCGAGGCCGTCACATTGCGCACGATGGCCGCGTGCGCCGAGTTAGCCAACATCGCTCCCGTAACGATACCGTTGCCTTGAGGACACGTCACCGTAATCCCATCGAGGATAGCGTCCGCCTGCACGTGAACCGCACAGGTCAGGCTCGCGCAAGAACCTGTGGCCGTAACCGTGACTCGGTCGGGGCCAGCGCCCAAGAGCACGACACCCGCGCTAACAATCACACGCGTTGTCTCCTGATAAGCGAGCGCTGGACTGTCCCCCGCGACGTGTATCGTGCGTGTGATCCCGGCCGTCTTCGGCGCGTTGACACTGTCGAGGATCGTCAAAAATGGGCAATCCTTCGTGCCAGTGGGTGTAGAACCCAAAAATCGTTGATCGACATAGACGTCGGCCGCATCGGGCGTGAGAGCCTCACAAGCGACTGGGGCGGTCCCGGTGCCCGCTGTGGCACCACCGGTGTCCGAATTGTCTCCGCCGGTTGCGCTCGCGCCCCCAAGATCATCGCCCGACACACCGCCCGAAGCCGTACTCACCGTGGAGCTTTGCCCACCCGTGTTCGAGGCGTTACTGGATGACGAACTGAACGCGTTGCCCCCACACTGAACCACGGTGCAAATCGACCAAAGACCGAGTGCAAAAGTTGTTCGTGCGCTTCGCATGGGTCCTCCTATCGGCGTTGCGGCACAGGCCGCAATCAGGCCTAGTCCCAGTCAGAACCTAGCAGTTTACCACAACGACCGACTCGGAAAAGCCATAATCCCCAGGTGTTGCGCACGGCTTGCTTTTGGGGATTTCTCGCACCTTCGCACCGGCCGAAGGCGCCCTTCAGGTCATGTGGGCAACTGAGTGACGGCTCGACTGTGGAACACGCAACGCCCATGTTCGTGTCCAACCTCTTCGGTGGCTGATTCATGTTCTCGTGCCGTCAAGACAAGTCCATACATGGCACCCGCCAATAATGCGGTCGTGAATGCCCTAGGATGACTTGAGTACCGTGTGCGCGCACGTGCGGGGCTTGTGCGGTTTCCTGTCGGGCATACGCCGTTGTTGAATTGTGTGCGCGCACGTGCGGGGCTTGTGCGCGCACAGTTCGCTCTAGGTTGGACCACTTGTGCGTTAACGTGCAGATTCGAGTACCTAAGAACGTGGCTTTGGATTATCATTTGGCCAACTGTCTTCGCTCCATCATGAACTAGCTGGGAAAACACGATGAACTCATGCTGTGCGTTTTGTCGTTTTGTAGTGGGTGTGGCTTTGAGCGCCTTGTGGGGATGCAGTGGCCAGGCTTCAACGGTTGTGTGCAACGGTGGCACAGTCGGTGGTTACTCGGGTGGTGACCCTTGCGCGAGCGGGGGCACAACAGGGGCGGGGGGTCTGTCGAACGGCGGAAACGCAACGGGCGGCACGAGTGGGCCTTGCACGAATACTTGCACTGCGGGCATGCAGCGTTGCATTGGGACACAGATGCAGACATGCGCGCTGCAGAGCAGCGGGTGCATCGACTGGGGTACCCCAGTCAACTGCCCTGGTGGCTTTTGCCTTGATGCCAAGACATGTGCTGGGTGCACGAGCGCCTGCACATCGGCCAGCGCTACAACTTGCACCAACGGTCAGCTGCGAACCTGCGTTGCTGACGGCAAGGGCTGCCTCGTTTGGAGCAGTGCTGTCTCATGCAGTCAAGGCACGTGTGAGGATGGTTTGAGTTGCGGCGGTTGTGCGAACGGCTGTACTTCACCTGGCGCCACTCAATGCACGGGCGGGCAATTGCAGACCTGCGTCGCCGACGGCAGCGGGTGCTTGGCGTGGAGCGCGCCTGTCGCCTGCAAAAATGGCTGCTATGACAGCACCAGCTGCGCTTGCGAGCACGAGTGCCCGGCGTTCAATATCAGCTGCAACGGCAAGGTGCTCGACAGTTGCGTCACTGATTTGCGCGGTTGCCGCAGGCTGATCAGCAAGCAGTGCAGTCTTGGTTGCACCAACGGCGCGTGTGACACGTGCAGCACGCTTGCTGAGCCACTACTCGGAGCCGTGTTCGCCGACCAAGGCGCCACGTTCACGCACGTCTCCACGGCTGGGTCGGGGGTCATTGCGTCGTGGAATGAGTCGCGGCCCGACTACACGGCTACGGATCAGGGGTTTGGCACGGCGGATAGTTCCGACCCTGGCACGATCACGGCTGGCAACATAGTGCCGGCGTTGCGAAATAATTCGCTGGTGGATCAAGATGTCCAGGGCAATCAGCTCTATTACCTAAGTACAACCGCCCTCTTCATTGACGATGTGACAAACCCATTATTGCCAATCCCCGTTGGCTTCATGCTGCTTTCGTCTGCGCCGCGTGCCTTGTCTGTAAACGGCAACTTGGCTTGCGTTGCTGCTAGCGATGGCCTGTATCTAGTTGACGTGAGTCAACCGCAAACCCCGCAGCAGATTGGGTTTTATGCCGAGTCGAGCATCGCGCAGTACGTAAAGTGTCGCGGGAACTACGCAGCCGTGGGCGTGGGCACACAGATACAGGTCATTGATATCACCACACCGTCATCGCCAAAACTCGCTGCGTCGGCGGCTGTCGGAAGTTATGGACCGTACGGTCTAGCATTCGACGGCACGTACATTCATACGGTGAGCCTCGACGGAGGGAACGCCGACGTGCTCTGGAAGACGTTCATGACTTTCCAGTTCACGGCGCCCAGTACACTGGCGATGGTGGGATCGCTCGGCGGGTTCGAGAACATCGGTGACCTCAAGCTCCAGGGTAACAATGTCACATTCAGCATGGGCGTCGGGTTAGGTTCGATTGACGTATCCAACCCCGCGCAGCCGAAGCTTTCGAAAGTCTGGGGCGTGGCGGATGGCATCACGGGCGTGGCGCCGAATGGCTCCAACGTTTATGCGACGCGCTCGCAATTGATGGCCTTTGATATGACGCAGGTTCCGGATCTTGTCACTCATGCAAACCCGCACGGCACTCTCAGCGGGAGCGCAACACAGGGGGCATTTGCTTATTTGGCGCGCAATGACGGTGGAGTTGTCGTCGAGGACATTCGGGATCCAGTCAACCCCGTGACGCTTAGCACTGTGGCCGTGACGAACTATGCAAGCGACGTCAAAGTGAATGGCAGGTACGCCTACGTGCTTTCGTCCACAAGCTCGACCAACCAACTTACAACTTACGACGTTTCATGCCCTTGGGCGCCGGTGAGCCTTAGCAGTGTCGCGGGTCGCACCAGCTACTATTCAAGCAACATTGGGCCCGCCTTTCTTGTGAACAATCGAGTCTATGCGGCTTGCGGAAGCGACTTGTGCATATTCGACGTAAGCAACCCCGCCGTGCCGACCGTTAGTTACGCCGGAGCGCCGTTGGCCGGGACATTCGGCTTCAGCAATTCACCTGGTTACTTTGTGAGAGGCAATACGTTGTTCCTCGTAACCTATAAGAGCATGACACCGTACGACATGACGAACCCCGCGTCGCCCCTTGCTGGCACGCCGGTCACGTACAAGGATACATACGAAACCAACAATTACTGGGCCACCGCCCAAGGCAACTACATTTACGTCGTGCTGGATTGTGATTCGAACACGGCGCCAATTTACGACTATTCTTTCTTTGTCGTGGATGTTTCACAACCGATGCAACCAACGGTTGTGGGCACGACGACGGGCAGCTACCTGTTCATGAAATCGCAGTACGGGCCCGTTACCGAACCACTAACCCGTCAATTGCACGCAGATCAGTCGCACGTATACCTGAGCAATGCGTGGGGCGGCGTGTTCGCGCTCGACGTTTCGGACCCGACGCGTCCCCATAGAGCCACCGAGTATTTTACTCGCTACTACGCGCGCGAGTCGTTCCTGTATGATCGATATCTCACCGTCTATGACGTTGCCGGTGGCAGTGACCCGAAGCCAGCCGGGTCCACGGCTGATCAAGTCATTGAGCTCTGCAAGGCGCCTGCAAGTGGCGGGGGCACGGGTGGCGCGGGTGGTACAGGCGGCGCGGGTGGCACGGGTGGAGCATCGGGCGTGTCGTATGCAGCCAAGTCATTGTCAAGCGGCCAGTACCACAACTGTGCGGTTACGACTGACGGTACGGTTCGCTGCTGGGGTCTCAACGGTTACGGTCAGCTTGGCAACAACACGACGGGCGTTAGCTTCACCCCGGTGCAGGTTGCCAACCTGAGTCACGCAGTTTCCGTTGCGTGCGGCGCCAACCAAAGTTGCGCCGTGCTCGATGACGGTCAAGTGCGCTGCTGGGGGCAGAACGTCTACGGGCAACTGGGCGACGGAACCACGACCAGCAGCGCAGTCCCGGTAACCGTCGCCAATGTCAGCACCGCTCGCGCCGTCAGTACGGGCGAGTTTCACACTTGCGCTTTGCTAACCGACGGCACAGTCCAATGCTGGGGTTACGCAACGCACGGCGAACTGGGCAACAACAGCAGTGTCAACAGTCCGGTCCCAGTCAACGTGCCCAATGTGACAAGCGCCATCGCCCTTGCCAACGGCTATGGGCACTCTTGTGTCGTTCTGCAAGACGGCACGGCAAAGTGCTGGGGATACAATAACCAGGGGCAGCTTGGTATATCGTATATGAACACGAATAACAGCCTCATTGCGCAACCCGTCAGCGGCCTTTCGAATGCAAGTTCTATCGCTGCCGGGCAAAGCCACTCGATTGCCGTGTTGACCGACAATACGATGAAAATGTGGGGTACCTTCGGCTCATCGAACTCGACAACGCCGTTTACACTTACCGGCGTGTCAGCCACAGGGACTCCGGCCACAATTGGCGATCATGACTGCCTGCTGCAATCCGACGGCAGCATAAGGTGCATTGGCACCAACCTTGATGGGCAGTTGGGTAACGGAACGACCACTTCCAGCATAACAGCCTTCGTTGCCGTGTCGAACATTGGCAGCGCGATCAGCCTTGGCGCTGGCCAGTTCCACAGCTGTGCGTTGCTGCAAAGTGGGTCTATTCAATGTTGGGGCTCAAACGTCTATGGCCAATTGGGAGTCGCCGGCATTAGCGGCAGCACGGTGCCTGTGACCGTATCGGGTTCATAGAGCTGCGCTCGCTTAAACAACCAACGATGGGTACCCCTTCGTACGTGCCGACGGTAATGAGTGTCGCGGTGCCGTAGGCGGCCCAAATTCGGTACTCGATGCCTTCCATGTGCGGTTCGTGGTGGTAGAGGGCCAAGTCGGATTCAGCGACGGACATCGATGACGTCAACGATTTTGGCCATGCCCCTTCGCGGGCGTGCATGTCCTAGGCTTGGCGGGTCGGCTAGCATTGAGGGTTGATTGGTGATAGCGGCGAAGGCGGGCTTTGGGTTCCGCGCTCTCACTGGTCCATCATCTTCTGCTGGATTTGCCAGGCTGGATCTTGGCACAGTGTGCAATCGGCGCCGTAGAACCTTGAGCGCAGGCTAGTATCACCCATCAAGTGTACACGCATCCAGGCTAAAGCTGCGGTCTCGACTGGGCTGAGAGCAGCCGTGCCAAAAGTCATCCAGTTGCCGTGATCGCCGGTGAGATAGTCGGCCAGCATCACGGGTTGATTTTTGATCCCATTGTAGGCCGTCTGAACCATACCGCTGCAGGGGACGATCGTGTCGTTGCCACCGCAGAGCAGTATTGCGGGTCCGTGGAGGGTTTGCGTCATGGCGCCACAGATTGGGGCAATGGCCGTGATGCGGCTGTCGGCTCCTGCCGTTGTGGTTGCCATAGCGCCCTGCGAGTGGCCCATAGCGCCGATATGCGTTGTATCGATGCTTTGATACAGAGCACTGGTCGGGTCCGAGTTCTGGTCGATGACCCACGTTACACCGGCGAGCATGGGCGCAGGAGAGCCTTGCGCCACGTTGGTGCTGTTCGAAGCGATCACGACGAAGCCGTGAGAAGCGACCGTGTTGAGCAGCCCCGAGTACATGTTCGGTGTAGCGCCAGTGCCGTTGCCCCAAGTGATGACGGGATGGCACAGGCCTCCTTGTGTCATGTCTTTGGGACGGAACAACGTGAATTGCGGAGGCGTGCCCCCATCGACGCCCACGCCCGCTTGTGGCCCCACGTTGTTTTCGGTCGTAATGGCAAACGGACCCGTCTTGGACGGATCCGCCGTGGGCCACGTGCCGATCGTGCAGGCCCCACTTGTGTTCACCGTCGTAGTGCCACCCTGGCCCGATGAAGACGTCGTACCTCCGGTTAGGGCGCCGCCAACACCCGACGCCTTTCCACCCGTTGCGGATGTGGCGCCGCCATTCGCCTTGCCACCTGTCGCGGAAATTGAGCCGCCCGTGGCGGATGCTTTTCCACCCGTTGCCGCGCCGCCGGTTGCAGCATTGCTGCCACCCGTTGCTGTCGAGCCGCCCGCTGCTGGACTCCCACCGGTTAGAGGCGCCCCGCCCGATGCAAGGCTTCCACCGGTGATGGGGGCGCCACCCGATGCAGTGCGTCCGCCTGCGGCCGCGACGCTGCCGCCAGTATTGACGCTGGTGTCCGGTGCGCCCGTGCTCGTGCCGCCCGAGGGTGTCCCGCCGCTGTTGCTAGACAGCGCCGTTGATCCGCCATCAGTTGCACTGCTACCGGAGCTGCCGCTACAGCCCCAGAGCGCTGCGATTGCCGCTAGCGTAGTTCCCGCCAATAGGTTCGCTATTCTCATGTGTGACTCCTCACGGGTAGCTAACAATGTTGGGTTCCGCGTTCTCACTGGTCCATCATCTTCTTCTGGATCTGCCAGGCTGGATCTTGGCAGAGTGTGCAATCAGCGCCGTAGAACCTTGAGCGCAGTGTCGCATCGCCCATCAATTGTACGCGCATCCACGCGACGACAGCGACTTCGATCGGGCTGAGAGCTGCCGAGCCGAAAGTGAGCCAGTTGCCGTGGTCGGCAGTAAGGTAGTCGGCCAACATTACGGGTTGATTCGTGATGCCATTGTAGGCTGTCTGAACCATACCGCTGCAGGGGACGAGCGTGTCGTTGCCGCCGCAAAGCAATATCGCCGGTCCGTGGAGGCTTTGTGCCATGGCGCCACAGATTGGCGCAATGGTCACGATATGGCTGTCGGCCCCTGCCGTCGCGGTTGCAAAGGCGCCCTGTGAATGACCCGTAGCCCCGATATGCAGTGTATCGATGCGTTGATACAGGGCGCTCGTCGGGTCCGCATTCTGATCGAGCACCCACGTCACGCCGACGACCATGGGCGCGGGACTGCCTTGTGCCACATTCAAGCTGTTCGATGCGATGATGACGAAACCATGAGAGGCGAGCGCGTTGAGCAGCCCCGAGTACATGTTCGGGGTCGCGCCGGTCCCGTTACCCCAGGTGATTACGGGATGGCACAGGCCTCCTTGCGCCATGTCCTTGGGACGGAACAACGTGAATTGCGGCGGAGTCCCCCCATCGACACCCACGCCTGCTTGTGGACCCACGTTATTCTCGGTCGTGATTGCAAACGGCCCGGTCTTGGACGGATCCGCCGTGGGCCACGTGCCCATCGTGCACGCCCCGCTTGTGCTCACCGTCGTAGTGCCCCCGTTGCCCCCACTGTTGGCGCCAGCGTTGGGCACGTTCGCACTGGTGCCGCCCGACGGTGCCCCGCCGCTGTTGCCAGCTGCAGCGGTTGACCCGCCAGCGGCCCCGTTGCTATTCGATGTGCCGCTGCAACCCCAAAGCGCGACGGCCGCGATGGCCGCCGACATCCAACAAGTCCAGGGGTTCGCTGTTCTCATAACTGAGCCTCCTCGCACGCAGCCGGCGATGATGGGCAGATTGACGTAGCTTGTTCCACGTCGTGCCGAGAAAGAATATCACCATGGTTCGGCGTTGGCATTCAACTCAGGCACACTTCGCTCTCACGGGTTATTTGTCGTGTTGTGATAATGCGAGTTGTTGCAGCCGGCCTGCGCAAACGAATAGATGACAGAATTGACGTCTTGCCATGAGTCAAAAAAGCGCTGAGGCAGACAATCGAGTACAAGGCAAGTCGCTGCGGCGAGAAGAATTCGATAGACGGTTACGCAACCGGAGCTGCGGCTAGGCGACGAGCTGAGCGTGCCATTCTAGTCGCCCGTGAAAGCTCGCTATCAAACGCTTGAATCGTTAAGGGTTGCCTTGTTCACGCGAAGCACACGGCACGGTCGCGCCAGCTCAATGCATCGCAGACACCGTCAGCCATCCGAAGAAGACACAAACTGAGACGCCGGTGCGCCACATGAATTTCGCGATCCACAACGCCTGCGTGGCTGGCAGTTGCCCGCTCAGCCCCGGCGATTGTGGCAAACCTGGCACTAGCGGCAGCCGGAAGTCCCTCTAGATCCCTACAAATCCAGGCCGAAACTCATTTTGGGGTGACAAAGCGGAACAATAGCCTGAAATTACGGGTGTGTGGCTTTGGAAGAAGGTCCTGAAACCCGCTTGCGCTGTTTACGTAGCAGTGCTCGCGAGCTTGACGAGCGGCTGCAGTTCGAAGTTGGTCATAGGTACTTGGACCTGCCAACAATCGCTGAACTCAGGGGAACATGCTGATGCTAGCTCAACCGATGCAGGTGACCGGTTCGAGTTTCCGTGGTCCACCAGTTTCGAAGACGGGTTCTGCGGCTACTTCGAGGGCAACGGGTCCTGCTACACGACAGGGAGTTCCGCCTCGTACAAGATTGTCGAGTCACCGGTCCGTACAGGGCGCTATGCCGCAGCGTTTACCGTGATGGCTGCGGACGGGTCCGATCCGGGCACGAACTCTCGCTGCCACCGATACGGCGATTGGCCGGTGCAAGCCTACTACGGAGCTTGGTACTACATTCCAGCGGTCAACACGAACACCGGCCTTTGGAACTTGTTCCATTTCCAAGGCACCTCCACACCGGGTACTGACTTGAAGCCCCTCTGGGATATTTCACTCACCAACAACGATAGCGGCGGTCTTCGCCTGGCTGTGTTTAATTTTAATGGCACCTCACCGGACACGAGCAAAGCGCCTGCCATCCCGATAGGCCGCTGGTTCCACATCGTAATGTACTTGAAGCTGGCCTCCGACGATACGGGCGAGGTGTCCGTGTCCCAGGATGGCGCCAGCATTGCGAGCTATTCAGGTATTACGGACCTGAAAACGCCGTTGAACGTTCGGTGACTGGTATGTCGGCAACCTTGCCACCGACCTGAGTTCGGCGCAAGAGACACTGTACGTAGATGATGTATCGGTCGGGGATACGCCGTGACGTTGCGTTTCGCGGGGCTGGTGACACGTTATGCGTGCCTGGGCGCGCTAGTATTGCGCGTCAACACGAGCCTTGCGCAAACTGATTCGCCCGTCGAGCTAGCCTGGGAAGCTCCGGAGAATTGCCCGCAGCAGCTCGAGGTGGAGCAGCAGGTTCGCGCATTGGTGGGTACGTCGAGCGGCGAGCGCATGAACCCCTTGCGAGTGCACGGCGCCATCGAACCCTTGGGTGAACGTTACCGGCTCACGTTATTCATTGAAAGAAGTGCAACGCGCGGGACGCGTGTAATCGAGTCCGACGACTGTAACAGCCTCGGCAAAGCGGCTGCGGTAGTTCTAGGGCTGCTCGTGCAAAAGGAAAGAACGCTGGGGCGTGAGTTGTCCGACAGCGAGCTCAATGGCCAGCCCGATCGACCTGCGAAGCCGCCGGGTGAGGCCGAACGCCCGCCGCCCAAGAAGCAATTGCCACCTCCCGTAGTGCAGCCCCCCCCTAAGCCACCAAGACCCTGGCACGTTCTGCTGCGTATTCCAGATGCGAGCCTTGATTTCAACACGCTCCCTCGACTTGGCTACGGCATCGGAATGGGTGTTGGCATGTCTTACTACACATGGCGAGCCATCTTGGCCGGAGCGATGTACCCCATGCAAGACCAGACGTCGTCGGGGTTGCAGCCGTATCGGACGGAGTACCGCCGTAAGTCGCTCGAGGCCATGGTCTGTTATGGGTGGCGTTCGAACGCAATCGAAGTCGCGCCTTGCGCCGTGCTTACGGGGGACGCGGTGTCGGCAAGCGCTTCGGGTGAGCAGCTGCGTTCACAGGACCAAACTGCCCGCTTTATCTCAGTGGGTGGCGGAATTTCTGGCTTCCTTCATCTGGGTCGTTTTGTGTCGCTGGTGGCTACGGGTACGGGTCGAATCACGACGAATCGCACGGAGTTCCAGGTGACTCGTGCGAGCGAACTAGCGTCGATACCCGGCCCAGAACTCGCAGAGCCGTACAGGGTACCTCTCGTTACTCTGAGCGCGTCCCTTGCCTGCGAGTGGATTTTTTGACGGAGTCATGGGCGCGCATCTTCGAAGCGCGGCGCATTCGTTTGGGTGACGCTTCGCGAACTCACCGCGAAACGTAGCCACGTGCCGTCATGCCATTGGAAAGAGTACCCGGCCTGCAAGCCCCCAGGCAGCTCGTTGTGCAGTGCACTTCGGGTGACCGGCTGGTTGTGCGCGATTTCAGCCGCAATCCGAACAATTCATGAGACCGGCGCCCTAGCTCAGGCAACCGTGGCATAGGCGTCTTCTTTGATCGTTCAACGAGTGAACCGCCACTGCTGTTTTGTAATATGTTTCTAGTTGACTCTGCAGCTTGCGTTGCGGCTTTGGACGCAGAGTCGGGGCCGGTTGTGTCGAGTTCGACAGGCAGCGTTCCAAGCTTTGCTCAGATTTACACACGCTACTTCGATTTTGTGTGGGCCTGCACGCGTCGGCTAGGTGTTAGCGAGGCGGAGCTCGACGACGTGGTACAGGAAATCTTCGTCGTCGTACACTCTCGAATTCATACGCTCGAGCAACCCAGTTCACTGCGTAGTTGGATCTACGGAATCATCAAGCGCACAGCGAGCAACTATCACCGATCCAAGCGCGCCCAAGGCGCGGCAACGTTGAGCCCACCGCCCGACATTGACTACCCGCTGCAACCCTCACCGCAAGAACTCGCCGAACAATCTGATCATGTCAAGCTGCTCTGGGAATTACTGGATAGTTTGGAGCCGCCGAAGCGCGAGGTGTTCGTGCTTGCTGAACTAGACGAAATGACAGCCCCTGAAATTTCCATGGCGATCGATGTCCCACTCAACACCGTCTACTCGCGGCTCCGCGCTGCTCGGCAAGAGATCGAGGAGGCTCTTGTGAGACACAACGCCCGCACCCGAGGTCGCTAATGTCCGACTTGAGTCCTCAATTGAAGGAACTTGTGCGCGCGACCAAGAGCGCAGCTCATCCCTCCCACGCTGACACCGCGCGCGTTTTGCAAGCGTTGCGCGCGCGCTTGGGCGACGCCGCTGTGCTTTCGAATGCGCCTAGTCAGCCCGCAACAGCCAGCGGTTCGTCGGGGGTTGCGCTCGGAAAAGTGGCCGCCATCAGTATGGCCGGGTTGGCGCTATTAGGGGGTCTTTTGTTTTTTTCGTCACGCAAGCGTCCGGCTGTCCCGAGTGAATCGCAAACGGTTCCAAGTGCCGCAGCGGCCCTATCAGCCGAGCCTGCCGCGGCCTCAAGTACCAGCGCCTCTGCCTTGGTCGCGCCACAGGAAGTGGCGTCGGCCCCAAATGGCGGCAATCCGGATCGAACCGAGTCTCGTGCAAGCGGCTCGCGTCGCGCTCGGGATAGTCTGTCCGAAGAGGTTGCAATTCTGTCGCGTGCCGCAACGGAGTTGCACGGCGGCAGGCCTGAAAACGCCTTGAAGTTGTTGAATGAACACGAACGCAAGTTCAAGAACGGAATCTTGGCGGAGGAACGCATTGCAGCGCGGGGGCAAGCCCTGTGTGCGCTCGGGAGGACCGCCGAGGCTGACGCGCAGCTCGCCCAGCTCTCGCCAAAATCTCTTCAAGGTGACAGCGCGCGGCAAGCCTGTGGTTCGCGCAATGGCAAATAGGCTCTACATGAGTGAACGCGGCGTTGCGATCACAGCCTCGTTAGACGGACAAGGCGTTACGGAAGCGTGAATTGCTTGAGGAACGTCCAGCCGATCGTCCCGTCGCCGTACTCATGCCCGCCATTGTTTATGCAAATGCCCACTTGGACATTGGCCTGGCATTGCTTGTAATAGGAGCACTCCCATGTGGAGCCGTTCACCGTAGGATAAGCCGGCGTGTCCGTGCACCCGTCGATCGACGCCCACTTCTTCCAGCAGGCCTGCGCACCGAGGAACGTGATGGGCATGCCCGTGACCAGCGAAGAATATCCACCCCCGTAGATGGCGATGGTGTCACCTGTGCCTCGGAACGAGAGCTCCGGGATGGGACGTGACGGCTTGCAATCGTCCGCGTTTCCGGCGGGCGCGGACCCTGTGAGAAGGTCGAAGGACGCGGGTGAGACCGCGGCAAACACATCCGCCGCTTTGCAGGCGATGTAGTGAGACATGCCGCCACCCATCGAGAAGCCGACCGCATAAACGCGCTTGGTGTCGATGCAGGCTTTCGTCTCGACCTGGGTGACGAGGGCCTTGGCAAAGGACACGTCGTCGGCCGTGTCACAGCAGGGCCCCACATCCCACGCCGCGCCCATGTTCGGGCTGCTTTCTCCCTGCGGATAAGCCGTGACTACGCCCTCGGGATCGGTGACCGCCTTGAACGGCGAACTGGTTTCTTCACCCGAGTCCGAGCCCCCGATGGGATGGAAATCCACGATGAGCGGCACCGCCGTAGTGCCTTTGTATGCCGTGGGAACGTGCAGAATATAGGTACGGCTCAAGGAGCCCACTTGCACCGTCTGAGTCGAGTCACCCGACTTCAATATGGTCAACGGGCACGTCAGTTGAACTGGCCGCCGGCTGAACTGGTTGCTCCTCCGGTCCCGGCATTGGCGCCGCCCGTCGCCTTCGCTCCGCCATTGGCTGCCGTCGAGCCGCCCGTCGCTTGCCGTCCGCCTGTGGCGTTTGGCCCGCCTGCGGCGACTGACCCGCCCGTTGCTGCAGGTGCGCCACCCGTGTTGCCAACGGTGACCGAGCCGCCCGTAGCCTTTGCCCCGCCCGTACCAGCAGGTGAGCCGCCGGTGCTGAGCTTGCCCCCTGTTGCCGGAGCGCCTCCCAGCCCAATTGAGCCACCGGTAGCCATTCTTCCGCCGGTGCTCATTGCGCCACCGGTCGGAGCTGCGCCTCCAGTTGGCGCTACCCCGCCCGTCGCGGGTGCACCACCGGTGGCCGCCACGCCCCCGGTCCCTGGGTTGTTGACATTTGACACGCCGCCCGTGGCCGCTCCGCCAACGGATGTGTCACCGCCAGCGTTTGGGCTGCCTTCATTTGTAGTGCCGGAACAGCCCCAGCAAGTGACGATTGTCAGGCTTGTTCCAATGGCCCGGGGTAGTCGATTGCGCATTGCGATCCTCCGGGCTCAACGGTGGTTTTCCGAACGCAGATCGGCTAGCGACAAATCCGTCATCCCTTCGGATTCATGGGTACAATGCATTGGCAACGCGCCGGTCATCAAGCCACACTTTCCGTGGCAGGCTGTGGCGCAGCGTCGTACGAGTCCAACTGCCGCATCGGGCACAATTGAAGCATGGCCCCAAGTATTCACCACTGCTGGCAAAGCTTCTTCAGGGCGCTCGGGCTCCTTCAGAACTGTTGGAAGAAGGTGGCAATCGCGGGTCCGGCCGGGTTCCACATTGCGTGCCCTTCACCTGATATCAAGCACCACGTTACCGGGTAGCCCGTATCGCAATTGTCGTAAGCCACGCACGGGGAGGGGTTGACCGCCTGCGTGGTTGAACTGCAGTGATTGAGGTTGGCGAAGGTGTCACGGGCAGCCTCCGCGTTCGTGGGCGTCACCGTTGTATCCTGATCGCCTTGGGTCTGCCAAACTGCGATCTCGTGCGACGGTTTGCAATTGTACACGATGGAAAAGCCCGACTCTACGCCAATGGCGCGGAAGACATTGGGCAGCAGGCACCCAATGGTGACTGACATCATGCCGCCGTAACTGAACCCCATGGAAAAGATGCGGCTCTGGTCAACACAGTAGTTGGATTCTACCGTGCTTACCATGGCCGTCGTGAAGTTGATGTCTTGGTTGTTGGTGTTGGGCCAACCCCTGGTGCCGCTGGAATCAGGGAGCCCCTGCGGAATCACGTAGATCGCGTTAGCGAAATTCGGCCTGACATTGTAGAAATTGTCGCTAAAGATCAGCTCAGCAGATCCACCCATCATGTGAAACTCAAAGACTACTGGGTAGGCATGCGAAGCGTCGTAGTTCGAAGGAAGTTTCACATAGTACTGGCGTGTTGTGACCGTCCCGTTGGTAGTGACATCGATCGAGCAAGGCGAACCGGACGTGCTGCACGGCGCCGGGTAGGTTGTCATGCCACAACCCGGAGATCCCGAAGCACCGCCCGCATTGGCGCTTCCTCCCGTCGCCGATGTGCCACCACCGGCCTTTGAACCGCCCGTCGCCGCCAAGCCTCCCGCCGCCTTCGAACCGCCCGTCGCCGCCAAGCCTCCCGCCGCCTTTGAACCCCCCGTCGAGAGCGCCCCGCCAGCGTATGGCGTTCCACCCGTTGCTTTGGCGCCGCCAGTAGCGGCCAGACCGCCCGTAGCCCGCGCGCCGCCGCTTGGGGAACCGCCGGTGGCAACAACGCCACCAGCCGGTGGAGCTCCACCGGTCGCGTTGGCACCGCCCATACCGACCAAGCCACCTGTGTTGTTACCTCCACCGGTCGCGAACAGCCCACCGGTATTCGCTACGCCACCCGTTGATACTGCCCCGCCATCTTGTGTCGGGCCCCCTGCTGTGGCCAGACCGCCGGTAGACGCGCCGCCACCCGGTGAACCGCCGTTCGACGCGCCTCCCATATTCGAGTTGCTGCTAGAAGTGCCCGAACAACCTGAAATTGCCACCAGGACAAGGCTGGCTCCCAACAGACACGCCTTATTCGCACCGTTTTTCGGCATGGTAGCTCCTCAACTGCCACGACGCTGGCACTCTGGCTGCCGTACCGGTAGCGACAAATATGTCGCCCCTTACTTGTACCGTGCTGCGTCATAATCGCAATGGCCCTAATTGCGGTCTTGTCTCAATTTTCTCTTAATGGTGCGTGGCCTCTTCAATTTCTACGCGTAGTAACGTTTACTCATGGCGAATCACCTATGACGATTGAACTTCTGATCCAGTCGATCGTTCGTCAAACGACGATTCTGATTGCGCAGCTCGCAACGTCGGGAGGTGCCCGCGCGCCGCTGGCACAGGTCGCCAGCCAGGTGTTCTTGGATCTTGTCGCGGAACTGAATCGACAGGGCGTTAGTCGCAAAGTCAGCGCCGATATGTTCGGCCTTGGCCTTCGCACGTATCAACGCAAGATCCAACGGCTGACCGAGAGCTGCACTGACCATGGCCGTTCACTGTGGGAGGCAGTTCTCGACTACCTCTGCACGCAGAAGATCGCCACGCGCGCCAGCGTCCAGCTACGGTTCGCCAATGACGATGGCGCTCAGGTTAGAGGTGTCTTGAGGGATCTGTGTGAAAGTGGACTCATCTTCAGTTCCGGCCACGGACCAGGCACTGCGTATCGCGCCGCATCGGACGACGAGCTTCAGGCATTGCGCCAGCTTCGCACGCGCGACGGACTCGACGAGCTGATATGGGCAATCATCTATCGCGAGGGTCCGGTTTCGAAGGAAAGCCTGGTGAACCTCACTCGCCTCGAGGCTTCTGAGCTTGACCAGACGCTTGCCCGACTGGTAGACACGCGGCGGGTGGAGTTGGTTGCCGAAGAAAACGGAGCCGTGTACCGGACCGGGTCGCTGCTTGTCCCTGTGGGCGCGCCGGTGGGCTGGGAGGCCGCGATTTTTGACCACTTCCAGGCCATGGTAAAGACCATTTGTTGCCGCCTGCGTGAGGACCGCGTAACTTCCAATGCCGCTGACACCATTGGAGGCAGTACCTATACCCTCGACATTTGGACCGGGCACCCGTTGGAGGAAGAAGTCTGTGCAAGCTTGGCGAAACTGCGATCGATACTCGTGGACCTGCGGCAGCGAGTCGAGGCATTCAATGAGGCACAAGGAGTTCCGGATGAGCACAAGCAAGTGGTCCTCTACGTAGGCCAGTGCATGATTTCGCAGGACAGCGAAGACAATGAATAGCTTGAGCCGCTATTTCTTTTCACGTGCCGCGCGGGCAGCCCTTGCCGTGCTTTTTGTGCTGCTCTTTAACCCGTCCTGTAAGCTCGACAACAAGGACCCGCAAACCGGTAGCGAAACCAATTTCCTAGAGCACTGTGAGGTCACGTGCGGGGATGGGCTTACGTGCCTTTGCGGGGTCTGTACCAAGGCCTGCACCGGAACGAACGAATGCTCGACGTTGGCAGCGACGGCGCAGTGTGTCTCAGTGCTCGAGCGTCCGGACTCCGGAACCGACGGTAGCTGTCGTCAAGGCGCTACCTGCGATACGACATGCATCAACGCGGCCGATTGCGCTGCTCTGGGGAGCGGATACAAGTGCGAGACGGGATACTGCCGAAAGGGCGATGTCATCTGTCCCGCGGCCGTCATGGCCGCTGGCACCCAAGACCAAGAAGTTATCGTGGGCGACACGACGCGCGCTTACGTCGTGCATGTGCCAGCGAGCTACACGGGAAACACACCGGTCCCGTTGGTTCTTGATTTTCATCCAATGGGTCTGGGGCCAGGGTGGGAACAAGCGAACTCCGGATACGCAGCGCTTTCCGATCAACAGGGTTTCATCGTCGTTTGGCCGGTAGGGCTCGAGACCTCCTGGAACATCGGGCCTTGCTGCACAAGTTCGACGACCATCGACGACTACGGCTTCGCGCGCGCCATCGTCAGACAGCTCTCGATCGAGGCCTGCATTGATCCCCAACGCGTCTATGCAGTCGGTAGCTCCGGGGGCGGCGTCATGCCCTATTACCTGGCCTGTAAGCAAGCCGAGGTATTCGCGTCGATTGCCGTGAGCAGCATGGATCTGTTCGCGGATTCTGAGATAACCTGTGAGCCTTCTCGCCCCGTCGCGGAGATTTCGTTCCGAGGCACCGCCGACACCGTCGTTCCGTACGCGGGCGGCATCAGTAGCCCACCAGGTCAACCCAACATGACGGAGAACCTGTTGGGTGCCGTCGGCACCTTCCAGAAGTGGGCTAGCATCGACCAGTGTACGGGGTCGCCCTCTACCGAAGATTCCAACGGTTGCTCGACGTATTCGCCATGCAAAGATGGCACGCAAGTCACGCTCTGCACGACTCAGGGAGGGAATCAAGTCATCGGAGATGCGAGTTTGGCTTGGGACGTCTTGAAGAACCACCCCATGCCGTAGACTCGGGGGCTTCGCGTCCGACACGCTTACAGTTTCAACAGGAGTTTTTCCCAACCGGCGAGGCCATGCTTGCGGTGCTTCGAGCCTTTTTGGGGCGCCGCGGCACTTGGCTGCGGCTGCATGCGCGCTACGCTAGAACGTCCGGTGTCCGGATGCTGCCAGTGTCCGGACAGCTGAAGTGAAACGGCTCTGCCGGCTCAATGCGCGCCGGTGCCCAGCTCTCCCCTCAAAATGCCCCGGAATCGCCCAGCATTACGGTCACTGTGTCTTAGCGGGACTTTCGCCATTCACCTGGCACGTCCCCTGCTTAGTCCGGCGCATCCAGCAACCTTCCCCACCTCCTTTACGGTCAGTAGCCACGAGCGCGTGTTCGTCTTTAGCAAGGCCGACGCCGGCAATTGACACCGTAAACTTCGCCTAGCCTACCCGTGTGGCTCGCTATGAGCTCAAGGGCACAGCTTTGTCCAAGTGACGAACCAACAAACATAAAGAAAACATCAATAGGAGTGTGTTATGAGAAGTCATGTCTTCGCATCATTAGCTATGCTGTTACTCTTGTCCGGCACGGCACTGGCTCAGCAAGATCCTTCGATTGAAGCGGCGCCCGCGGAGCCTGCGACACAGGCGCCCACTTTAGCCGCACCAGCGACGGCTGCACCCCCGGTAATGGCGCCCGCAGCTACCGCTCCCGCGGTGACGGCAGACGCCACATCAGCACCTGCCGCAGAGAGTACCGACGACAATAAGAAGTTCGTGCTCGGGCTGCGGACGCTCGGCGTCGCATTCCCAATGGGCAACACGGCATCGGGTTCCAAGCTTGGCGATTTGACCTCCGCGTTGATCCCGCTTTGGTTGGAAGTGGGCTACATGGTAACGCCCAACGTGATGCTTGGAGCCTATGCCCAGTACGCGATTGCAGGCGGCGGCGCCAACTGGGTTGGCTCGGGTTCGGATATTCGCCTGGGCGTTCAAGGCCAATATCATCCGAACGCGCGCGGCACCGTGGACCCCTGGGTGGGGCTAGGGATTGGTTACGAGATCCTCAAGATGAACGCGGATCTGCTCGGCTATACGGCGAGCATGACGCTCAAGGGCCCCGAGTTCGCGAACCTGCAGGCGTGCGTGGACTTCAATGTTTGGTCCACGTTGCGGATTGGGCCATTTGCCAGCTTCTCGATCGACGAATACACAACGGGCTCCGCCTCGATGCCGGGTGCAGGCAGCCAGTCCGGTAGCATCGACAATAAATCGCTTCACGAGTGGTTCATGATTGGCGGTCACGCTTCGCTGAGGCTGTAGCCACGAGGTGTCCTCGTATTCAAGCATCAACCCAGCTAGTCGCAGTCAGCGGGCCAGGGACCCGCACTCGAGTCAAGTTTTCCCGAAGCCGTTGTTTGGGCCGGGGCCCAAACAACCAACACAATCAAAACGTCGCGACGGACGAACCGGAGTGAAAAAGTACAGCACGCTGTACTTTTTCAGGGAGGTAGACGGTCCTCGCGCAGCGAGGAACGCCCGAAGGGCGTAGTGAACAGGTAGCGTGCGTAGCGCCAAGGCACAGGTTACCGACGATTCGGGTTGGCATGGTGAACATGGCCTCACCCGGCTGGGAGGAAGTCCCATTAGATTGTATTGACGCGGGCCGTGCCGGTATATTCGCCGTCTGTTGACCCGCGTCGAACCATCCAGAATGACGAGAGGACGCCGCGCCCTGGCCGCTGGGCTTTTGTTATGTGGCAACGCTTGGGGCTTTCCCGGTGTGCTGGTGGGCAAGGGCAATGGGGCGCTCGTCGTGCACACGGCGCACGAGGCGGTGATGCTCAAGGGAAATGTGTCCGTGGTGACGGTCATGATCGATTACGACGGGCCATTGGATCCTTTTGCGCTGCTCATGCCCGTGCCCGCCGACGTGACGCCTGATCGTGTTCAGGCGGTCAAGCGCGAGTTTATGGCACGACTCGAACAGTTGTCGGCCCCACGCTATCACGCGTTTTACGAAATGGATCCGTGTGAAGAGGGGGAACTGGAGCAGGATTGGGACGTCAGGTATCAAGTCGCGGATTCCGGGTTTCTCGCACCGTCGTTCATGCCGCCGCCAGAGCGCAATTGGACGGTGCCCAATGAAATAGGCATAGCGACCAAGCCCGTGTTCAAAGGAAACGAAAGCGAGTTTTACTTTCATGTGCTGCCGCTGCGCAAGCCGCAGGCGGTCAAAGCGTGGTTGTCGAAACACGGCTACGACGCGTCACCCAACGTGCTCGACGCGCTTTGCCGCGGCCTTCAGAAGCAGCCTAGGCTTCTGGTGGCGGAAGTGAACGTCCAACGCGCTGAACTGTTGGGCAACGGTGGACTGCAGCTCGGGGGCATTCGCTATTGGTCGCGAGCGCCCTTCAACGAGATCGAGGCCACCCTGGGCCTACAGAACTCAGCGTCCGTGCAGGATCTTTTCGTTTATGTCTTGCACCCAAACGCACGGGTCCAAGCAAAGAACCGCGCTAACCTGTTCTTGCCGACGAATCTCGAGGTTCAACGCAGCCGCCGCGGAGCACTTGGCGGGACTTTACAATGCAGTATTCGACACAAAGCTTACGCCTGGCGCCGCGGTCACGGAGTTCGTCTGGCCCACGTACGGTTGCGGCGAGCCTTGTCCCAATGCACCGCTCACGCTCTATGAGTTGATGTCGCTTGGCGGGGATGTCATGGAGTCCGAGTTCGTTTCGCCTGCGGCTCGCAACCCCGATCCTGGTCCGGAGTCGGACCCGGAGAAACAGGAATTCGAACTGCAGCTCCAAGGCAAGTTGACGTTAGAGCGCGCGCGGGCAATCCGCCAGCACCAGAAGGACCGCTGGGAGCTGGCACGGCGCCGCGCGTTGATCGCGCGTCAACGGTACGTCTTGAGTCGCCTGCACCTGCGGTACGATCGAAACACGCTGCAAAGCGACGTCGAACTTCAGGCAACGACAGAGCCCATTGAGGGCGGCATTGGTATCCCCACAGGTCCGCAGGGGCTGCTCTTCAACGGGGTGCGACCGGGCCAAGAGAATCGCTATCAGACTCGGTTCGTGAGCTTGTTCGCGTGGGACCACGGTATGCAATGTCCAAAGCCCATGCGGTGGCGCTGGGGCAGACGCTGGAAATCATTGGATAGCGTCTGGCGCAAGGTGTGGCTGGCCGAGGATCTACCCCACAATAGTAGAGACAAGGGTCAAATAGCCAAATTTGTCCATGCATCGTCCCCCGAGTTAGGTGTTGCAGCGGCGCTGCCGACGCCTACCCCCGCACCGAAGCCAGTCGGACACCCAAGCTGCGCCATTGGAGTGCCGCGCAGCAGCCCGATGTGGCCCGCACTTCTGGCGTTGATTGCCGCCCTGGCCGCTATTCGAAAACGCACGGGAGTGAAACCAAGATTGGCGGGCGTCGCGACGAAAAGTGCGGCAGTAGTGCTAGTCGAGTGTGCCGAACACCGAGTCCCACACCCACGTCGAGACGCCGTAACGGCGGTTTGAATCCATAAAGTGGTGCAGCATATGGTGCCGCTTAAGGCGACGACCGTAGCGGGTACGAGGGCGGAAATGGTGAATGGCGTAGTGACTCATGTCGTAAAGAAGGTACCCCGCGACGAACCCAGCAAAAAACGGCCATGCGAAGCGCATGCCGAACACGAACAAGAATAGCGCGCCGAACAGCACGTACAAAGTCAAGCTCACGGCCGGGGGCATGACCAGCCGGTACTTGTCCCGCGGCCACTTGTGATGGACCCCGTGAATCAGAAAATAAAAGCGTTCACCGATGGGCGACCGCACTTCGAAGTGAAATGCGAGCCGGTGCAGCCAGTACTCTGTCAACGTCCAAGTAACGAACCCCGCAACGAAAAGACCAACAGCCTGGACTACCCCGGTGTGGCAGCGCAGCAGACCATAGGCGAACGGTACCAATGAACCCGGCACGTATAGGGCCAAAACCGCGGCAGGGTGCGTCCTAGAAAACAAGTTGACTAGGTCGCTGTCAAACATCCTAGGTGAATCGGGCGTGGCGCGAATCATGGGCTTTTCGCCTTCACTGTAAGCCGGGAACCAAAATAGCATTAGGACAGCCGCCGAGAACGGCAAGTGCCTCGGCCGGAGCGCAAGCGAAACGTTCTGGCCCAAACAGCAGGGTATGGGATTGCGCGGACGCGGTCGCGCAGATTCGCAAAGCGCGGCCCTTGCATTGCGGGACCGACGAAGGATACAGACCCCAGAATGCGCTCCAGCGTCGCGGCGTTGACGGGAGTTTCGTCGCAAAAGGTTGCTTCTTGCGTCAGTTGAACCTCCGCCAGCGACGCTAAGTGCCGAATTGCCTGCGTCACGTCGCGCTGTCGGCGATCGGCGGATTGTCCGACAAGTCTCTGCACCTCGCACATGAACTGGGTCGGTGTAAAGCTGCACGTGACCAGGATCAGCGTCGCATGCGGCGTAAGCACGCGACGCAACTGTGCCGCGGCAAGTTCGGCGTCGAGAAAATGTAGCGCATCGGCGATGAGCGCGCAGTCGAACAACGGTTCTTCCAACGGCAGCGCTTCAGCTGCAGCATGCAGCGCGCGCAGCTTGAGGCCTTGACGGGCCGCCTCGCTCTGAAGGCGAGCGAGCATGGCTCGAGCGGGTTCGACGGCAACGACATCGAGCCCGCGTTGCGCCAGCGGTAGCGCCAGGTGCCCGATACCGGCGCCTATGTCGATCAAACGCGAACCCGAGTGGCTCGCCGACTCGGCGATGGTGTCCACTAGCGCGGCAGGATACGGCGGCCGCGCGTCGTACACGTCTGCCATGCGGTTGAAGATCCAATCCGCATCGTCATCGATTCGCACATTGCGGCGGTTGCGACCCATGGCTCGTGAACAGTAGCGCAGAAAATCAGGGGCGACAGACTAAGGCATTGCAGCCGCAGGTTCTAGCGGGCATGGCGCAGACGTTCCAGCCCCATGGCCACGATGATGATGATGCCCGTCAGTATTTCTTGAATCCAATTGGGAACGCCAACGTGCGTGCACCCGGTACCGATGAACGTGAGTAGCAACGCGCCGAGCAGGCTGCCGACGATTGAACCCTGCCCGCCTGAAAGAGAGCCGCCCCCAATCACCACGGCCGCAATCACCTCGAGCTCGAGCCCGACCGAATCAGTGGGATCGCCGACGGTCAGCGTGGAAAACTCCAGGACCCCCGCCAAGCCAGAGAACAGACCCGCAATCAAATAAACGAGAATGGTCACGCGCGCGACGTCAATGCCACAGAGCCTGGCGTTAGCGACATTCGAACCGCACGCGACGATATGCCGTCCAAACCGCGTGAAGCTTAGCAGCACGGCCGCTGCCACAGCGACCACGAGAGCAATCCAAACGCCCGTAGGAAAGAGCTGCCAAGCGTGCTCGCGTCCGAGCACCATCAGGTCACTTAGCCCGGTAGTTCGCGCGTCGATCTTCTGCTCGTGGGCGATGCCTTTGGCGAGGCCGCGCGCAAGACTCATCGTGCCGAGCGTCACGATAAAGGGAGTGATCCGCAGGCTTACAACCAAGGCCCCGTTGAGCAGGCCGGCGATGGCGGCAACGCCGACACCGCACAGCGCCGCCGAAACCGCACCTTGTCCGCTCTGAATCGAGCGTGCGATGACAACGGTGGTCAGGGCCACCAGTGACCCAACCGAGAGGTCAATGCCCCCTTGAACCATGATCAGTGTCATGCCGACCGCCACAATGCCAACGACGACCGTCTGCCGAATCATCGTCGTGAGATTGATCCAGCCAACAAAGGTGGTCGGCGACAGAATGGCAAAAAGACCGTAGATTGCCAGCAGGGCCACGAACGGACCAAACGCTGGACTTCGGGCTAGCCGTAGTAAGGTCCGTGTTCGTGCAGCAGGGGCGTTCATTCGGTGAAAGGCTTTCCTTCGGTGAAAGTCGTGGTCATTCAACACCCGTGGCTTCCATTAGCAGCGAATGTTCGTTCCATTCTTCTACCGGCTTTGGCACACCCAGGCGACCGCGGCACATGACGGCAATCCTATCGCTCAACGAAAGCAATTCGGGTAGATAACTCGAGATGAGCAAGATGGCTTTGCCCCGTTTGACGAGCTCATCGATGACACGGTGGACATCCAACCGGCTACGGACATCAATACCGCGGGTGGGCTCATCGAGAAGGAGAATATCCACGTCGTGGTGCAACAGCCGCGCGAGTGCTACCTTCTGTTGGTTACCCCCGGACAGCTCGGAAACTGGCTGGTTCAGACTGCGACACCGAATTGACAGTGACTCAACGAACGGCAAAGCACTTGCCTGCTGTTGGCTTTGGGTGACAAACGGACCCCGCCCCGGCAGGTGCGACATCGTGATGTTCTCCGCCACGCTACGGGCGTGCGAAAGCCCCTCCCCTCGCCGATCTTCGCTGAGCAACCCTAAGCCCTGCCGCAAGCGCTGACCGGGGGAGAACCTGCCTTCGACTGTCTTGACGCGAATCGCGCCGCTCTTGACCTTATCAAGGCCGAAAACCGCGCGAACCAACTCCGAACGGCCTGCCCCAACCAGGCCTGCAATGCCCAACACTTCGCCTGCGCATAGCTCGAGGCTGGCCCCGTTGGGCAAGTGCTGGCCACAAAGGCCTCTCACATCGAGCACCGTCGGGCCCGCGTATCCCCGAGCGCGCCGCGCTCTGTCGTTCACGGACGTGCCTGCCATCAGCGTCACGAGTTCACTGGCGCTTGTTTCCGCAATGGAACCATGCCCAACTATTTTGCCGTCGCGCAGTACGCAATAGCGGTCGGCAACCGTGAGAATCTCCTCGAGGAAGTGCGAGACGTACAGCACGGCAATGCCGCGTTGCTTGAGCCGCTCGATCACGGCGAACAATTGCGTGACATCCGCCGCTGTCAGGCTGCTCGTTGGTTCATCAAAGATGAGCACCCGCAGGGCTGGCTGCGCCAGGGCCCGCGCAATCGTCACGAGCTGCCGCTCGCTGGGCGAAAGCTCGCCGGCGCGGCGCGCACAATCGATGGGGCGGTCGTGGGCCGCCACTTGCTGAAGGGCTTGCTCGGCACCCTTGCGCAGCGCGGGCCAATCGATGAAGCCGAAACGCGTAGGTTCGCGCAAAAGCATGATATTTTCCGCCACTGTCAAATGCGACGCAAGCTCGGCTTCCTGCGGGACCAGTGCGACACCAGCCCGGCGCGCGGCAGCGGGGTTCTGGGGGTGGTGGGGCTGATTGGCGAGCACCATTTCGCCTGAGTCAGGCTGCAGGGCGCCAGCGAGCAGCTTCATCAGCGTGCTCTTGCCCGCGCCGTTCTCGCCGATGACCGCCAAGATTTCCCCAGGATGCGTGTCGAGGTCAACACTGTCGAGCGCCTGAGTGCCGCCAAAGTTCTTGGACAGGCCGCGAACGGTCAGCATGTTCGTCGTGCCCGGGCACCCAGAGCCAAGCCCAATTGCGAAGATCGCGGTAGCGGCACTAGGCTCCTCCAAGCCAGGGAGACAGATCCGGCAGGATCAGCGCTTTCACATTCGGCTCGTCCATATTGTCCTTTTGAACGAAGGTTGACCCCGTGTTGACCGACGCTTGGACGCCGCCACCGCGAAGCTTCTGCACCAGCGAGGTTACCCCGAGATAGCCCATCTGGAAGGGATTCTGAATCACGAGCCCTTGAATCTTGTCGGCTCTGAGCGCGGCCACGAGCTTCTCTGATGCGTCGAAACCCACGAACTTGATCTTGCCGGCAAGCCCCGATTTCTCGAGCGCAAGCAACATGCCAAACGTGCTCGACTCATTCGGCGTGAAGACCCCCTGAACCGAGCCCCGTGCCGCGCCCTGCGCCAAAAGCACGCTCTCCGACCCGGCGTAAGCAGTTTCCGTAGTCGGGCCGGCATAGCGATTGTCGCTCACTAGCTTGATGCCCGAGTGGCTTCGGATTGATTCCAAGAAGCCTTCCTCGCGTTCGTGAGTGCTAGCCGAACCCTCTTGGTAGCGAAGCACAGCTACGTTGCCGGCATTGCCGAGTAGCGCGGCCATCCGACTACCGGCAAGCCTGCCCGCGGCGCGGTTGTCCGTCGCGACAAAGCTGACCGCGTCATTGGAGTCGAGCGCCGAATCGATGACGACAACGGGAATCGAGTTCTGCGTTGCGTCGTGGACGACGCCGCGCAGCCCCTTGCTGTCAAGCGGGGCCAGCACGATCCCCGACACGCGCTCCGCAGTGAAGCGCTGCACTAAGTCGATTTGACTCTTGAGGTCATCCTCTTTCAACGGCCCTTTCCAGATGACTTCGACGCCCAGCTCCCGCGCAGCCTTGACCGCACCTGCGTGAATACTCTTCCAAAACTCGTGGGTGTTGCCCTTGGGGACAACGGCGATTCGAATCGACTTCGCCTGACCAGGTTTCGGCCCGTGCTGGCATGCAGCGAGCGCCAACAGGGCCAGCGCCATAAGGAATTTGCGTCGCGTGTCCACAGAGCCCTTTTATGGCAAAGTGCGCCGGAACGTAAAGCGACGATGCCAAATGCCGCAGAAAACCGCGAAACGCGCTGTGCGCTGCCCCGTGTCAACGGCCGATTCCGTGCCGTCACGCCAACAAAGTGGATGCACAGAGGCGGATGCGTTTAGCCCGGCCCGTTAACGGGTGCCGCCCGCCACGCGATTCGTGGCGGGCGGCAGCAGGGATGTTCGTGAGGCCTCCGCCTCGGTGCTCGAGAATTGAGTTCGCGTCCAATCAGGTGCGCGATACGCAGATGCTCGAAATCTTGTCGTTCAACGTGCTGGAGAGCGTTAGTTGGCTGTCCGTGAAGGTGGCCGACGTTCCCGTGTATTGTCCGTCGGTGTAGACCGTGACAGACATGTTGATTGGAACGAAGATCGAGCTGATCGAGTCGTTGGGGACGCCGAGCGCGTTCCACCCGTAACATCCGGGTAGCAGCCTCCCGACCGCACCGTTGAAGTTTGCGTTGACGTAAACTTCAGCTGGCTGCTCGATACTGATGGCCGAAGCGGTGGCGTCGAGGTTCCGGTATGCGCCTTCCTCGAAGGTCTGGCTCGCGCCGGTGTGGTCCGTGTTATCGAAGAGCTGAACGCGCCAACCTGCCGGCACGGACATCGAGCGCACCGCATTGTCGCAACCTCGCGGCATCGTGAGGCTATCGGCCCCGGTGAAGTTAGTCAGCGGTGATTGTAGATTCGAATCTTGGAATACGACGACGCCTCCCTCTACCACCACGCTAGACGTCCGATCGTTGACGCTGTCGCCCACGTACGTGGTCGTCTGTGTGAAGGTCTGCATGAACTGTTTGAAGCCAGACGCGTTGTACAACAGCACCTGCCACCCCGTCGGTACCGTCAACGAACTTATCACGTCATTGCCGACCAGAAGGCGAAAGTAGTCGTAGAAGCCCCCCGCAGGAGAGGGAAACATCGCTTGGGCCTTACCAGCGAAATTCGCGGCGGCGAACACGGTGGCAGCGTTGCCCATGAGTCCTTCGGCCCAATCGCGGAAGGCATCGATCGAAACCTGATTCGTCTGCGTAACCTGATTGCCGTTGGTATTGCGCGTGCTGTCAACGCCAACGACTCTGGGGACGCCGTCGATTGTAACGAAGCATGGGGAGCCGGAATCGCCTGCATACTGAATCTGACTGAAGTTATTGGGCTTCGTCGAAAACGAGCTGCTGTTCGCGCTCGACACTGTCAGAGTCGCCGAGCGCAACACCCCCCCGCCGCTTCCGTCAGATGAACTTGCGCCCCAGCCTTGACAGTAAACCCCACCGTTGACCAAGCTGGTGGCGCTTCCGAGGAAGAGGGGATTCCCGAACGGCAGACCGGTGCTTGGGTTAGTGAACGTTTGGTCCAGTTGCACCAAGGCCACGTTGACGGACGGATGCAGCAACACTTGAGTTCCCTTCGCTGTTGCACCGTTCAGCATCGTCGCTTTGATCGAAGCCGGATCCACTGCTGTGCCACCGCTTCTGACGGCCTCTTTGGTCACGCAGTGGTGAGCCGTAAGAATCCAACGGTCACCCAGCAGCGTCGACGAACAGTAGCCAACCGGCGTGTCAATCTTTGGGGTGCCTAGGGTGTCGTTTGTCACTGTCGTCCCATTGATGATCGGGTCCGAACGGCTTGCGGTGATTTCGTCCGAATTGCCCGGTCCCTCGGCGCTACAGGCCACGAGTCCCGTGAATCCGAGTAGCACACAGGCTTGGCTGATTGATTTAGACATTTCTAAACTCCTTTTCTTGATCGTTGGCACAAACTCTGTTCCAGCAATGGATCGGTGGGCGCGCGGCAGTAACGTGCAAATTGTGTGGGTATCGTGTGCGACAGAGTTCCGCTGACTCATTCGTCGGTACAGGCGCAGGCCCCAGCGGCCCGTCTGCGGCCGCGCCAAGACATGATTTGCTTACAACCTATAGATGGGCGTCCACGCGACTGTCGCAAAAAAATACTCGTACGCCATACGAGCGGGCGCCAACTCACTGGCCGTGGTCCCCCAACTCGCACCCGCCCGCTTCGAGGTGGGCCGGCTGGTGCACAACCCGGAGTTGGTTGTGCTCGGCATAAGACTCATACATGAAACAGGTCGTATGCTAACGGTTCAATCATGATTGCCGCTGATTTCGACCCCGACTACGTGTTTACCCATCACAGTGCCACTGCCGAGAAGCTCAAACAATATGAGCTGATTCATGAATCGGCGAAGCAGTTTGCCCGAGCGATATTGGAAAACGTTCCAGCCTCGAGCGATCGAGCCTCCGCTCTGCGGCTGTTGCGAGAATCGTCGATGATGGCCTGCGCCGCGATCTCACTCGAAGGCCGCCTCAAGTAGGTTTTCCGGGGCACGCTGAACCCCGCCTGTCGCTGACGTCCGGGAATCTGACCCGTCGGATCACCGAGCATTGACACAAGAAGAAAAGCGCTCACCTTTGGATCGGAATGCGCGGTCGCCTTCGGTTTGTACCTAACTGGTTGCGGCGCTGCGGCGCGCTCCTAGTCACTGCGTCCTGCGGCTGCGCCACGCGCGGCACCGCGCAGGTCTCGCGTCCCACGGCGACGATTGGTTCGGCCCCCTGGGTAAACTCGAGAGGCTAGCACCCATCGTTGACGCGAAGCACCTTCGGGATTTGGAGGCGCTCTTGTGGCGTGCCTCGGCCCCGCTGAATTGCGAAGCCCTTACTACATGCTGCAACGCGATTGCGGAACCAACACTGGCCCATAATTTCTGTTACGACCTACCCAAACGATCCCCCGAGTCGTGCTACCATTCTAGGTGGGCCATCGTCGAAAGCGTCATCGTGCCGCGAGACGTCTGCCCTCCGCCTTGGCCGTAGAGATCTTGGACGCGTGCTAGCACGACCAAGCCGCGTCAGAAAGTCCCGGTGACGCCCATGAGCACACCCTTGGACGAGGCAGCGACCGTCGGCTGAAAATGCACGAGGCTCGGGTCGTCGCGCCAGATTTTGGTGAGACGCTCCGCAGGAGATTCGATGAGAAGGGCGTGGGCCAACAGCGCCCCGCCAAAAACAACGCCCGTGCCGCCCAGGGCGCGTGCGCTGAGTCGATCTTGGGCGCTTGCGTGCGTGGCTTCCTCCCCAATGATGGCACCACCCGAAATGACCGCCAACGTGCCTCCGAGGATGCCGCGTACCCAGCGCAGGCGTTGCTCGCGCGCAACCAGCGCCCGCAGTTGCGTGTCGGCCAGCGCAAATGCGCGTGCCGTGTCACCCCCCGATTCAATGACCTTGCGAAATTCAGCCGCTGCATTCTCACCGCTGGTAGACATGGTGAGCATGTAGACACCGCCCAAGGCGTATGCGGCTCCAATGCCTAGAAACAGTCCGCCCGCGCCGCGGGCGTCACTCGCCGTCGTATCGGGAAGCCGACGTTGAAACTGATAAAAAGAAGCACCGACGCCGGCGAGCACGGCGCCTCCGCCAAGCAGCAGGGAACCCCCGAGCAAGCGGCTTCGAGTATTGGCAGGCCTTGCTGGTCGCGCAAACGAATCCGCACGGGGGTCGCATCACTCAGTTGAAAGCGCCGCGCGTCGGCGCGTTTGCGCAGCTCGACGATGGGCGCGTCGTCACGCGAAAACGGGCCGCGTGCGTAGATGTGAGGTCGCATGTTCGCGTTGCGCACGTCGGCCGTTGCGGTCTCGACAAATCCGGCAAGCTCAAGGTAGCTAACCGTGCCGTCTCCGTTGACATCAGCCGCCCCAAGCAGCCCCGAGCGCACCACGTGACTGATGATCCCGGACTGGATCTCAGACCATTCGAAGGCCTCGCCCTCAGCACTGGTGGAAAGAAACACGCCCACATTGGGCATGCGCGAGGCCAACGCCCTAGCGTCATCTTCCGGCATGGCAAAGTGGCGTCCGCCCGGCTTTCGAACACCTAGCATGAAGAAAGAATTGCACGAATCCAGAATCACGTGCGCGCGTGTAAAGGGGATCTGCCGCAACCAGGTTTCCAGATCGCTGGCGGTGAAGCGCGCATCTCCAAGTTCGATGAACCCCGTGCCCTGATCCACGTCGCCGTGCCCGGCAAAAACGAAGTAAACTTGTGTCTCTTGGCCACTGCTCGCAGAAGCCCGCACCTTTTGAGCAATCTCAGCCCCAACACGCAGCAGCTGTGCGCGAGTCGGCGCCACGGCGTGGGGCCGCGTTTGAGGATACAGCAGCCCAGTATCGCGGTCGAATTCGGTCAGCAACCAAGCACGTCCGGGTGCCAATGTCTGCATAATCTCGAAGTATCGAGCTGCATCGTCGTCGGCGTAGTGCAAATCCGGCCTGCGTGCGCCAAGGCTCCGATTGTTACCGATAACGACCGCATACGTTACAGGCGCTCTGGCAGGTTCGGCATGCGATGGCCCGATCCAGAACAGAGCCATGATGAAAAGCTGCCAACTCCGAAGAAAGAAGGCTTTCATGGCGTACCCCGATTGGGAGCTGCTTCGACCCGCACAGCGATTTCGCGAACCTCAGCCCCATTGAAGTGCTGGACCAGACTGCCGTGAGAAAGCTCCAGTTCAGATAGCCTTTCCACTTGCCGCACGCGAAGCGCAACGGGGCTCACGACAGTAACGATTCGAAGTGGCCCCGGCGCCATGTCGTCGAAAACGACCGAGGTTGGCAGTAGACTCTCGCTGAGAGTCGTTTTCAATATCGTAGCCTCCGGGTCGTCTTGCGCCTGCGAGTACTCTGGCGTGATCCAATGCACGATACTCTTCGCATCCACGGCAAAGAGCAATACATGCGCCTCAGCGTGACCCAAGTTTCTAAGTCCAGCCGTCAAGGCGGTGCCAGGCGCCATCACATCGCCCGGGCGCAAGGGCTGCAATGACGTCGAGCGCATGTACACCTGCACTCCGACGTCACGCGAAAGTGACTCAGCGCTTGGGCCACCCCGCGCTTGCCAAGGTGACTGGGCCTGGTGCCGCCCGACCGCGTACGCTAGCAGTGCCACCGACGCAGCCATTGAGGCGAATGCAGCAAATCGGGACACGGTCCGGGCGCGCCGTGGCAGGGCCGTTGTTTGATCCAGACGGCTCATCACGCCCGCTACGTGCGCCGCAACGTCGAGTTCGACAGCCAGCGGCGCCGCCAGATCTTCCACCAGCGAACGCAGCTGCTGCACCAGCCGACTGCATGTCTGGCATTGACAAAGGTGATGGTCGACGCGCTCGGCGCGCTCAAGGGACAGATCCGCGTCGATGAAGCGCACGAGTTCAGCCTCCGCTGGGCACTGCCGTGTTGTCATGGGGTTTTCTCTAGGTGACGTTTGAGAAGCTTCAGGCCGTGGTGGACGCGCGAGCGCAATGTAGACTCGTGGGCGCCGAGCACCGCGGCCATTTCGTCATAGCGCAGGCCCTCCGCGTAGCGCAGCAGCAGTGCTTCGCGCATGTCACCGGACAGTTGGCTCAGCGCATGGTGCACGCGACGTCGGCGCTCCTCGGCAAGTACTGCGTCGATTTGTTCCGCCGAGGATTCGAACCCGAGCGCTGCAGCGTGCGCGTGGCGCTGAACGACGCTCTGTCAACGTACCTCGTTGCGACAGCGGTTACGCGCGACCGTAACCACCCAAAGCAAGAAATCGCTTCCCCGTCGGTAGCTAGCGCGTCGCTCCCAAACCATCACCCAAGTACATTGAGCCAGCTCGCGCGCATGCTCGACATCGTCCGTGAATCGCCCGCAGACTTGGACGATCCGCTGCGCGTGGCGCTCCACAAGCACGGCAAAGGCTTCACGCGAGCCCGCTTGAGCCAACGTCATAAGCGCGTCATCGTCTCGGCCACTCAGTGGCAGGGCGTGCGAGGACGTCACTTGAACCAGGCGAATCGGCGCCATGCTAACCGTAGAACAACTCGGAGCGGTCGCGCGTTGAAGCGAATTTTGTGCGTCAAACGCGCTTCGCTGCGTGTGCCACTGGATCCGGGCCGTTTCCGCTAAAATACACGGGCTGGCGCCCTGGTCTGTGCACAGGCTAAACGGCCAATATTGTCTTGACGGCACGGAACCGGAGCTTCATGAGACTTGCGCGCCACAACCACGGGTCAGCCTAGCGAACAATTGGGTCCTCGAGTCAACCTGGTCCCAGGGGCTGGCAAGTACCGTCCAAACAAAATTTGGACGCAGCGCGCTCGGTGCGTGTTCTTATGGCGTATGCGTAACACAAAGCAATCACTTAGCTGTGCGTTGTCGGGCGTCGTTACCTTCGCTCTGCTTGTCTCAGCTTGCAGTGGCACCGACAATGCCGGCCCACAATCGCGGTTTGCGCCTCTCATCAACGCCATAGAAGCCGAACGCGCCAGCTTGAACGTACCCGGCGTGGCCGTAGCGATTGTCGAAAAGGGAGAGGTGACGTTTGCCCAGGGATTTGGCAAAAAAGACCTTCAGCACGCTGACCCAATCGAACCGACGACGCTATTTCGCATTGGTTCCTGCACCAAGGGCTTGACGAGCGTGGCCGTGTTGCAAGCCGTGCAGTCGGGCCTCGTGGATCTGGATGCGCCAGTCACAACGTATGTCCCTAATTTTCAACTGAACCGTTCACAGGATGCCGTTTCCAACCTCAACGTGCGGCATCTACTCAATCAAACGAGTGGACTGGCGGATCTTGGCTTCCAGGCAAACGCACCCGCCGACGAACAAACGGATGCGGCTCTTGAATCGTACCTCACTGGACGCTTCGCCGACATCGACTACCTCGGGGCGCCGCCGGGCGCAGTATGGGCCTATGCAAACCCCAACTACATGTTGGCAGGTCTCGTCGCCGAAAAGGCGACGGGTGTGACCTACCGAACGCTGATGCATGATCAGGTGTTTGCGCCGCTCGGCATGAGCCGAACCTACTTCTCGGCTTCGGACGTTTTGGCCGATGGCGACTACGCGGTCGGCGAGAACTGCACCACAAGCGGGGCGTCCGGCTGCAACCCCGACGGCAACGAACCCGAAGTGATTGAGCCTGACACCTACGATAACCCGTGGGCGAGTCCAGCAGGCTACGCCTGGTCGTCAGTGCTGGACATGGCGGAATTCACGAACTTCTTGATACACGGGCAAACCGACGTGCTATCCGACGAGCTTCGCAATCAAATGACGTCGGCGCAGGCGTTGACACGCGGATTCGGCGACATCGTGTCCTATGGTTTTGGAATTATCGTTGATTCGGGCTTCATGCCTGGCAACGGCCTAGAGCCGCTCAAACTTCTGGCTCACGATGGCGGGATACCTGGATTTTCCAGCATTTACTATTGTGTGCCAAGCCTCGACTTTTGCTTCATTGCGCTAGCCAACGCCAATGACGCGTTCTTCCCGCAGAGCTTCGTGACGGCATTCAATACGCTCACTAACCACCCACCGATGACGGCCGTGCCGGATGTTGCACCGCAGCCCACGCGCTTTGCCGCATACGCCGGAACCTACAACGAATTGACGCTAGGCACCGTGAACTTTACGGTCAATAATGGCAACCTCAACGTTCAGATCCCGAGCCTAGACGCGGCCCAGACGCCCTACACTCCGCAATTGAAGCCAACGACGATCGATAACTTCATCGCTACGGTGGATGGCGCACAATGGCCACTTACGTTTTTTGCCGATTCTACCGGTGCGTATCGATACGTGGTGGCACGGCCGTACATTGCGGCGCGCAGCGACGGGTAGCACGTTGCAGCCTTACCTGAGGCCTAGCGACTCGCTTCGACGACTTGATCAAGTGAAACGCCAAGAGCGGCCTTTGCCAAGGGATCAAGATCCGCGCGCTTGCCGACGAAGTGCAGCGTGCGATGCACGTGGGTCAATGACTTGCCCGGAGCCAGCGCCGCAGCAGGTGAGCTTGATTCGAGTTCGTAAAAGCCGCCAAGCGATTCTGCACCTGGTTGCAGGGGCCCGTCGTTGTAACTGTTCACGACGTCACCCGCGAAGGGTGCCTTTTGCTTTTCCCACATGCTGTTGACGTAGTCTTTAGCGCCCTCGGGCTTGTCGTAGTGTACAAGCGTGAGTAGCCCGGTGGACTCACTGTAGCTGCCAATCCACGGCTTGGCGCGGGATGGCCCAAGGCCAATCTTGCTACGGAGTTTTCCGTCGCAACGGAACACGAGGAAACCCCGATCAGCGTACACGTGGAGCCTTTCAGAAGGTACCACGCCGAAATAGCGGTCGTTCACGATGTCGCCCTTGGCGTCTGTTGCAAACGGGGCAACGACCGCCGTGTCATTCGCAGGATTGTACTGCGCCAAGATCCAGACGCTTAGCAGCCCATCTTGCTTAGTCCACGCCTTCTTTCCCTTGTTCGTGATCTGGTTGACAGTCTCGAAACCAACCCACCTCACCGGCCCCAGCGTTGTAACCCCGGGCATGCGGGACAGGACTTCTTGGTTGGTCAAGACGCGAACCGTGCGCTTGACGTCGACCTCAAAAGAGGTCCCGGTGTAGTTGGCAACGTTGATCGTACGCGTGAAGACAACGGACGATGCAGACTGCTCTGTGACGGACCAATCGCCTTCTTGCATCGAGTGGGGGGTTTGCCAATTGGCTATTTCGAAGGACTTGCCCTTGGCAAAGTACAACCCGTATTGCCCACCCTCCGGCCCAAGCCAAAAACGATCCTCGCCGCCGTAGTTGTCGAACGGCGTCCCCGCCTTGCCTTCGGCGATAAATTTCTCATTGACATAGCCAATACTCATGGCATCGCGCGAAACGGCGCTGGTCATGACCCTGCCCTGGTATTTGGCGGAAAGCACAACGATGCCATGCTCCGGTGACTCGAGTTCAATGACGGGCCCATGATCTTTGAGGAACCTCAATTCGTCGGCATACAGAGGGCCTGACGTTAGCACAGGGGCTGGTGCAGGCGCCACACTGGCTGGGGCAGCTGGCAACGCTTGAGGCGTTGCGGCCGGTTCATAGGTGACAGGGGGCACGATGATCGGTTGCGGCGCGGGCGGCGGCTGGTTGGGCTCCACACAGCCTACCGCGCCCATGATGCCAAAGGCAAAGATCAATTGTGACCGATTTGCCGAGCTGGGTGCCGTGGAAATGTGACGAAGGGTGCAGCGCCGATGAGTCATTGCAGGACGATATCCCGATTTGCAGCCCGATGAAAGATGAACTAGTTTTCGGCAGACCATGCGTCTCGAGGCTCGCGTGGGTGAATACCTACATCGACTCCGTTACGGCGACCGCGCGAATCGGCGAGCAAAACCCGCCTATCCGTCTCACGGCTTCCTGACTGTCAGCGAGCTGGATAAGATGGTTACCCGATGAGAGCCTTTCTGGGTGTAGATGTGGGAACCGAAAGCGCCCGGGCGGCACTGTTCGACGAAAAGGGGCACCTGCTCGGACGCGCAAGCGAGCCGATCGAAGTATACCAACCCGATGAGGATTTCGTAGAGCAGTCATCGGAAAGCATCTGGCACGCCGTTGGAGTGGTGATCAAGGGCGCGTTGCGCGCTGCGTCACTCAAAGCGGACGCCGTTGCTGGGATTGGTTTTGACGCCACTTGTTCGCTAGTGGCGCTCGACGCTGACGATCGACCCCTAACAGTTAGTCCAAGTGGGAACAAGAACCAAAACATCATTGTCTGGATGGACCACCGCGCGGCGATTGAAACGGAAATCGTCAATTCCAGGGGTGACGACGTTCTGCGCTACGTCGGCGGCCGCATCTCGATTGAGATGCAAATGCCCAAGCTGCTGTGGCTCAAGCGACACCTGCCGATGACCTGGCAAAAGGTCGGGCGTTTCTTCGATTTGCCGGACTACCTCGCCTACCGCGCGACGGGCGTGGACGTGCGGTCGCATTGCAGTTTGGTCTGCAAGTGGACGTATCTCGGGCACGAGAATGAAGGCCGCGGCGCCTGGTCTAGTCACTTTTTCGAAAATGCGGACCTCTTGGAACTGTTGGACGACAATGCGCGTCGCATCGGGCAGGACGTGCGCCCGCTCGGTGGAAAACTCGGCGAGCTTGCCAAAGACGCCGCCACCGAGCTTGGGCTAGTCGCCGCCATTCCGGTGGGCGTCTCGATCATCGACGCGCACGCGGGGGCCTTGGGTCTACTTGGCATGTCCGACGTCGGTCGGTTCCGTTCCCCTGATTCGTTCGACGACCGAATCGCGCTCATCAGCGATGCATCAAGCTGCCACATGGCCGTCTCACGGGAGCCGCGTTTCGTACCGGGCATTTGGGGCCCGTACTACAGCGCAATGCTCCCGGGGCTTTGGCTCAATGAAGCAGGCCAATCGGCGACGGGCGCTCTCATCGACTATGTCATCGACTCGCACGCGCACGGCTCGGACCTTCGCTCAGAAGCCGAAGCGTTGGGTCAAACCGTGTATGCGTTGCTCAACGACCGCCTCAATGACCTAGCCGCCAAGACGGATTTTCCGTCGGAGCTCACGCGAGATATTCACGTCTTGCCCTACCACCTCGGCAACCGTTCGCCGCGTGCTGATCCAACGTTGCGCGGCATGGTAAGCGGGCTGAAGTTAACGGATTCCGTAGACCAACTTGCACTCTTGTACCTGGCAACAATCCAGGCGATAGCGCACGGTACTCGCCACATTATCGAGACGCTCAACGCGCACGGCTATTCGATAGGGATGTTAGCCGTCACTGGCAGCGACGCGAAGAACCCGGTCTTTTTGCGCGAGCACGCAGATGCAACAGGCTGTGACATCTTGCTGCCGGAAACCGAAGAGGCGGTCCTGCTCGGCGCGGCGATGTTGGGCGCCACGGCCGCCAAAGAGTACGCAACACTTCCGGAGGCAATGGCTGGCATGAGCCGCGTGGCTTCACATGTCCCCGCCGGCAACGGGCGTGTCCGCGAGTATCACGACAACAAGCATCGCGTGTTTTTCCGGATGTACCACGACCAACAAGCGTACCGCAGCTTGATGGGTGGCTGAGGGTCGGTAGGCTCAAAATAGCCGGTACTGGCCGTTGGATTCGACGTTGCCTCGCACGGACAGCGCGTCCGGTTCGACGACTTGCCTGACCCACTTGAACCACGAAAGAACCGTTTTCGCACGACGCAGCGGTGTGCCGCGCGAAAGGCCCGTTCGAGTTGCAACGATCTCCGTTATCGCATCCAAAGCCGGTAGTGTGCTGCTTTCGGCGATGTATTCGGCGACCTGGCGCAGCACGGGCCGCGCCACGATTTGCCGCAGCAATATCTCATGGCGCCGATTGAGCGGTGCTGCGACGAATTGACGCCCAAGCCGCGACAGCCCAAACGTGCCCTGCTCACGTTCGAGCAAGCCAAGGAACGCCGCTGCGTTGGCGTAGTAATCCGCTTGGCGGCCATCGAAACCGTAGCGCGAAGCGAGCGCGGCGCGCCCCGAAACCCCGCAACCAATCGCGTCCACGATGTCGATCACGCGACGCATGTCGTCGGCCTGCGGAAACGGCACTTGGGGCGCGCCCGAGTCGGGTGGGGTTGACTCGAGCAGGTCCGTCAACGATGCCACGCGATCGGGCTCGTCCAGCAGATAATCAACGGACGCCACGGGTTGGATCGACTGGTACAGGTCAATCGGATCGAAACGAAAGCTCCGCAACGTAATACGGCGGTTGCTCCAGCCTAGGTAGGCCGCAATCACAGGCTTGTTCGCGACCAGCGCGCTCCACATCCGTAGCGGAAAATAGAGCTGCCGCACGTGAAAGTTAGTGCGGTTGCCAAGCTTGGCTTCGAGCAAATAGACGGCTTGTCCTTCGAAGCCTGAATCGACTTCAATTTGAACCCCATTGGCGACAAGCTCAACGGTGCGTGACGCGCACTGAAACGCGTAGCGAAATGCCGGGCAACGCAGCCGTCCGCGGATCGTCAAGCGGGCGTCGCGATCCAGGAGGAAATCATCCAGGATGCCTGACGCAAAGGCCATGTCGAGCGCTTGTGATTCCGACGCAGGGCCCGTCGCCCAAGGCAAGGTCAGAATGTCGCTTCGGGCTTGGTGCCGACTCCAAACGCGCACGCTATCGGCTGGCCTGAGGTCGCAGTAGCCGTCGCCCCTTAGCAAGGCGTAGGCGCCATTGCTCGATGGCAGAATTGTTACATCGTGCAACGCCCGGGGCCTCGATTCGCGGGAATCGAATTTGGTCATGAGCCGCGGCTCGCGCCCCGTGCGCGACTTGATGTCGTCTGCGGTGAGGGTGGCAACATCGGAGTCGAGCAGCCGTTCGCGCAACGGCAGCACGCGAAACAATTCGTCCCATGCTTTCGACGTTGACCCGGGCAAGGCACGAATAGTCATCGTTTGATCGGCGCGTGTCAAGCGAACGATTCAGGTGGACCGGTCTGGTCAGAGCCGTATAGTTTCCGCCCAGGGTCGAGCGGCCATGTCGCTGAAGTACAGCTGTCAGAAGGTAAGCGCCAACCAATACGTGTTGCCTCGCGTGGGCTCGATGAAAGTCGAAGCTCAAGCGTTTTTTTCCAAGGCGCTCTTCGAGGCGTCCGAGGAATCGATGTGGCGACAGTTGGCAGCGGCGGCATCCTACGAGGGCGTCATCGGCGCGTACCTGATGCCCGATGCGCACAGCGGTTTCGGCGTTCCTGTCGGTTGCGTCATCGTGACCGACGATACGCTCATACAGGCCGGTTCCGGTTACGACATCTCGTGCGGCGTCTTGCTGTTGCGCGTCCCGGGGCTAACAGCCAGTGACGTCGCGGATTGGGGCCGCCGTGCGCGCTGGGTGTCGGAGGTGGAGTCGCGCGTCGCGACGGGCATTGGTTCGCACAAGCCCTCTCGCATGAGGCAAACCACACAAAGCCAAGTCGATGAGATCCTGCGTTTTGGCGCCAAAGCCGTGGGAGTACCGGCCGATCTCTGCGAACGCCAGTACATTCCTTTGCCCGACGACATCGATCTGTACGCTATTGAGCGCGCCTACGGCAAATCGTTGGCGCAATTGGGTTCGGTCGGCGGTGGCAATCACTTTATCGAAATGCAAGTCGACTGCAAGACCGGGGATGTCTGGGTGATGGTTCACTGTGGGTCACGCGGTTACGGCTGGCAAACAGCCAATCACTTCTTTTATCAAGGGGCAGAACTTCGCGGGTTGCCTACGAACCGCCGCGAGGACTCTTGGCTCTACGCCGACGAACCGCTCGGGCGCGCCTACTGGGCCTACCACAACAGCGCCGCCAACTACGCCATTGCCAATCGGCACATCATCGTGCAGGCAATCAAGGAAGCGCTCGACGCGGTCTTTTCCCGCGAAGGCCAGGTCTACTATGAAATCTCACATAATCTCGTGCAGCGCGAAACGCTGGTTCTGCCGAATGGCACGACGCAAAAAGGGTTCGTGCATCGCAAAGGGGCCACACGCGCCTTGCCCGCGGGGCATCCTGATCTTGTCGGTACGGCATGGCAAAGGACAGGTCACCCGTGCCTAGTGCCGGGTTCGATGGTCGAAGGAGCGGCGATTCTATTCGCAGAGCCCGGCGCGCAGCGGTCGGGCTGCTCGATCAATCACGGCTCAGGCCGGTTGATGGCGCGGGGCGCCGCCAAGCGCACATTGAAAGACGAGCAAACGCGCATCGACGACGCAATGCGCACAATCGAGCGTAACTTCGCAGGCGTCATGATTCGCGGTATCGTCGGTAACATGGAACACACGCCGCTGGACGAATGCGCGCACGTCTACAAGAACCTGGACGAGGTGCTGCGGGTCCTTGAGGCGGAAGGTATCGCAAAGGTCGTGAATCGACTGTACCCGGTGGCGAACTTGAAGGGGGCGGATTAGCGCGCTTGTAACAGGCATCCGGCTGACCCGACCAACCTTCTGGCTAACTCAATCGCAGTCCCGTCCCCAAATCCAAATCATCGCCGTTCGAATTGGGCTATAGTCGCCAGAATGAGACACGCATTGGAGTCTTGCGCCGTGCTAGTAATGGCCTGCAGTTCAGCAGTATTGGCAGCGGGCTGCGGCGGCAACTCGGCGCGTTAACTCGCGGCTGATGTGGGTGGCGGCTCTAGCTCCGGCGGCTCTAGCTCCGGCGGTTTTGCTTCGTCAGTCCCCGGCGGCGGCACTGAGGGGCTCGGAGGGGGGTCCGGCAGCGAACCCGTAGGTGCCACGGGCGGTTCCACCGAATCCAACTCGCAAGGAGGGAACTCCAACGTTGCGGGTCAGGCGAATCAAGCTGGAACCAGCAGCACCAATTTATGCAACTCCAACCCGAACAACCTCGTTACCAACGGTGACTTTTGCGATGGCAGCAATCACTGGAACGTAACCTACAGCGGCACGTCCACCGCGGACTATTCGACAAGCACGGCGGGAGGTAGTTTCTGCATCCAGAACAACACTAACATCTATGCTGCACTGACACTTGGGTGGCCCACCAGCACGGAGTCAGGCGTGACGCTCGAATCGGGCAGCTCGTACACATTTGCCTACTCGGCAGGCGGCGCCAGCTTGGTGGTCGTTGCAAAGGTCGGGCTAACCGTTAGCCCATGGACGGCAGCATTTTCGTCTCTCGATTCGATCGGAACGAACATGAGCGATTACTCCCATACGTTTGCGGCTTCTAGTGTTGCGGGAACGGTAGGCGTTGCATTCACAATAGCCGATCCGTCGGCGTTGTCGTATTTCTACTATCCGGGTCAGATCTGCTTCGACAATGTCTCATTGACCAAGAACTGAAGGCACTAGGGAGGGGCGATCAAGTGCCGCACCGCGTGGCTAGCGCAGAATAGACCAAACGTACCGGTCACGAAACTACTCGTACCGTAGATGACGCGCCGCTTTTCACAAGAGTGAAACTCATTGCCGCCGCCGGGGCATAAACACCGGAACCCTTGACCCCTGTCGTACGTGACGGGTTCTGGTTCCGCCGCTGGCTCCGTCGAATACACGGCTGGGATGCCAAAGGGTCCTGACCTTGGGAAATCATAGTTCTGCCGGAGTATCTTGCGGATGACGCGGCCCATTGGATCGAACTTCACCTTGGCCAGGTCCGCAACGGCCACGAGGCTTGGGTCAATGCGGCCGGCCGCGCCAAGCGCCGATATGAGCCGAATTGAACGCCTTTGGCACACATTGAGCAGATGACACTTGGCGGTGAGATTGTCGATGGCATCAATGATGAAGGAAGGCCCAAGCGACAGCAGTTCTTCCGAGGTTGCGTCCTCGTAGAATTTGATGACGGGCTCAATGGCGGCTTGCGGATTGATCAGCCTCATCCGTTCTGCGAGCGTTTCTGCCTTGTGGCGACCTATGTTGCCCTTGATCGCCTGCAATTGGCGATTGGCGTTGGTGACGCAGACCCTGTCGAAGTCTACCAAAGTGACGCGCCCCACGCCCGACCGCACGAGTGCCTCCGCGGCAAAGGACCCGACACCCCCAAGCCCAATGACCATTACGTGGGATTGAAACAAGCGTTCTAGTGCGGGCTCACCGATCAGCCGCGCCATTCGATCGAACCGGCGATGCAATTCATAGTGCAGTTCCCCACCCGCGGGACCCTCAGCCCCCCGACCAAGAGGGACGAGCGCAAGCGCATCGGGGTGGCTATGGCGATTCATCGCACTTCGATTTCCCACGGTCCGGTGGGAATTCAAGCGATTTCTCGCCCTGCTACCGGCGGGGCTATCGCCACGGCGCGGCGCGCTCGATCCAAACCAAGACGAACGAGCCCCTCAAGTTCGGGTTGGTGCAAGATGGCTCGTTCAGCGCGTTGAAATAGGGTGACAGCGTCCGCGTGACGGCCCATCTTGAAGGCAATTTCCGCTTGACCGAGCAGCGCCGAAGGCAATAGCGATCGCGCCTTGGGGTCCGCTACGATTTGTTCGTACTCGAGACTTGCGCGGTGCAGGCGCCCGGTTCTCGCGAAATGTCGCGCGATACGCATCCGCAGACTTGGATGCACGATCTCGTGCAGCTCGGAAGTTGCAAGCTCCTCGTAGACGGCGAGGGCTGTCTCGGGCATGTCGTTCTTGAGATAGAGCTCTACCAATCGGGCCTTGGTGTGTTGCTCGAGCGTTTCGTCTTCACTGATTCTCGCGGCGCGCGCGAGTACCAATTGGGCATCGATGCTTTCTGGGTTCTCTTCGCAAAATCGCTTGAGCAGCAAGATGGCATCGGGCACGAAATGGGCCGCAATCAGCTTCTCGGCTTGCAGTATTCGAGCATCCTGGCGCTTTGCGCGCAGGCTATCAAGCGTATGGTCAATGCGCTGCTCGAGTCCGGTCGCGCGCATGAGCCACGCCACAGAGAACCCATAGACGAACCCGCCAAGGTGGGCAAAATGCGCGATGTTTGCGCCGTTTTTGACCGAATCAAAGCCGCTGTAGATTTCGGTCACTAGCCAAAGGCCCAAGATTAGATAGGCCGGCACGTGCCACACATGGATGCGCAGCCACAATACGAAGAGGCGCACCTTCGTGCGAGCGAACCGATAGAAGAACGCGCCCATTACGCCTGCGATGGCACCGCTGGCTCCCAACAGGGGGACGGCGCTATGCCCCACCTCCAACTTGTGTACAAGTGCCGCTGCGACACCAGCCCCAACATAGAAAACGGAGAAGAGCCGACGCCCCCAAATATCTTCAATGGCGCAGCCGGTCAACCACAGCAACCACAGGTTGCCAAGCAGATGCAACCATCCGCTGTGCATGAACTGGTAGCTAACAAGACCCCACCCATTGTTGTCTTGTGGGATGTACGCAAAGCTTCGCGCATTGACGCGATCCAGTGCTTGCCCGAAGGCACTAACTCTCGAATCGAGTTCTGCCTGTCGCGCCGTCATAACGAGACGACTTTCGTCTGCGAGGCCCCGAGCCGCGTTCGAAGAGGCACCCAGAGCGGCGCGAGAGCCGTGAGCGACAGAGGGCGTACGGGAGCCAACCAGATCGGAAAGCGGCGGTTTCAACTCGAGGTAGGGAAATCGCTGATAGTAGGCTAACGCGACAACACCGCGCTCGGCGATGAGTTGTTCGGTACGCCGATCGATGATTGTGAAGAACAAGAATAACGTGAGATTTATCGCAATGAGGCTGGTGGTCGCCCAGGGCCAGCGCCGAGCCGACATTGCATCATGGTGAATTGGCAGAATAATCAATTGGAGTCACGCGTATGGGGCGGCTACGGCTGTACGGTAAGCCCCCAGCATTTCTTTAGTCACGCAGCGAAAAGTATCCGCAACTTCTGTTGAATCACCTGCGTGAGTAGCGGGCAGGGTGGGGTCCCTGCGGGGCAGCGCGACCAATTCCGTATCGATTCCAGCCAAAAGGTGGCTTCGTCGCAGCCACGTCGAATTTGTGCTTGTGTTCGGGGGTGCGACTGATATGAAAAGCTTTTCGTAAGCATGCGGGAACAAGTTAGATGGTCTACGGAAATGGAGTATGTGCCATGACACCTCGACGCGCTTCATCAATAGTAGGAATTGGATTTGAATCTCTGCTCGTCGCTGCATTTGCAATGGGATGCAGCTCGTCAACCACGAACAACAATGCGCCCTCGAACGTCGCTACGGGAGGCACGCCAGGAACCGACGGCGGCTCACCAGGCACAGGCGGAGCAGTGGCCTCCAACGGCGGAACCCCAGGCACGGGTGGCCACGTCAACGCGACGGGCGGTTACGTGGCAGCGACAGGTGGCATGGCCACCGGCGGCTCCGGCGACGAGAACACCGGCGGCTCCGGCGACGAGAACACCGGCGGTGCCGATAACTCGGCGGGGGGCGGCGGCGGCGACACGGGCGGCGCCGCAACAACATCAGGCGGCGCCGCAACAACAACGACGGGCGGCTCAGGGACGACCGACTGCAATCCACCCGTCGTTACGAAATGCACGGGTACAACCCCGCCGGCAGCGTTGATTTCCGACTTCTCAATCGCCGGCACGGCAACCGCACCCGCGATATTCGGCACTTGGAGCCAGAACATCTATGGCGGCACGTACGTTTACCCGACTGCGGACGCCACGGCATGCAACACGGCGAGCAGCTACCCCATCACGCAGACACTGACCGGTGGCAATTGGGCCGTCCAGGGAACGGTTGGAACGTACTCGGGCATGGGCCTGTGGTGGAATTGCATAAACGGCGGCACAACAGCGTCGCCAACGTATGTTGGTTCCTGCGCCATTGATGCCTCGGCGTATACTGGGATTTCATTGACGGTGTCCGGCAATGCGGGCACCAGCGGCGCCATATCGATGCAAGTTGGCACGCCAAGCACGACGAAGCCCACCACGGATTCCGCAGGTAATCCGAACAATTGCGGTACCTGTTCGGTGGCAACTTGCGGTACGAACGTTTCAGTTCCGGTCACGGCAACCGCGACACCCGTCAGCTTTACCTGGGCTCAACTAGGTGTGACGACTCCCAACGCGATCACCGGCATTTCATTTTCATTTGCCGATCCATACAATTACTCAACCACCCCCGCGGTAGCAACGCCGTTCGCGGTCAATATCACAATCGACGACCTGAAGTTCACGACGAATTGAACGGACGCGGCGCAAGTCTTTCTCGCACCTTAAGTCCCGTCTGTCCCGCCCACTGGGCGGGACTTGCGTACTTTCGGACAAGGAGCGAGAGGAAAGCGCATTCGCGTTGCGGACGGTGCGGCACGGTTAAATATTACGTTCAGCATTTGGGCCAAAGTTCAACGACCAAGCGGTAAAGAGTTCGAATCCACACCGGTATCAGCCCGTGTCCTGCGTTCGAGCAACTTTCCAGAAAGGTGTTCGAGCTTTAGCGACGCTTCAATCCAGTCTACCCGGGCGCGGCTCGCGCGTAGCTCGGCGGTACGCACGGAATTCTCTGCCTCCCTTACTTGCAAAGCCGTGGCGCTACCCGTGCGGAACCGTTGAACTTCAGCGTCGTACTGTCGCTTGGCGACGACGAGCGTCGCCTCGGCGAGCGTGACACGCTTTTTGCTCGATGCTTCGCTCGTGAGTGCTTTGTCAACGTCGGCGGACAAGCGCTGTTCGAGGGCCGTTAGGCGCTGCTTGGCCGTTTGAATCGCCATCAGAGCCCGCTCGCGCTCACGGTTGCGCTGCGTGCCGTCGAGTGCTGCTTGGTAGGTTAGCCCCACGTGTGCACTGACCGCTCCGAGCCCGCCCAATTGGTCATACATGGGTCCGAGCGACCTGTTTCCGAGCCCCTGTGCTTGGACGTACGCGTCGAGGTCCAACTTTGGGCGATAAGCCTCATCGGCAGTACGGGCCTGCACGGTGGCAAGATCGACAGCAGCGCGCTGCTGCGCCAGTTCGAACGAGACTGCCAACGTTCGTTCTTTGAGGTCCGAGGCGGGCGCGGCGGGTTCCGTCATCGGACCCGAGGTGCCAGGCGTGCTACTTAGGGTCAGATCGGGATCCCCAATCAGCCGCATGAGTTCGGCCAGTTGTTTCTGTTCCTCCGCGCGGGCGCTCGCGAGATCCTCTTCGATGGTAGCAATGCTGGTCTCGAAGCTGAGAACGTCAACCGGAGCCACGCTACCCGTGTTTGCGCGCAATGCAGTCTCATCGCGCTGAGCCTTCGCGAGTTCAAGGCTGCGCAGCTGAATCTCGACGGACCGGCTAGCGTAATTCAATTCCCAGTAGGCCGTTAAGACATCCAGCAAGAGCTGGCTTGCTGCCTGATCACGGGCACTTCGTGCCGAGGCGCGACTGGATCGCGCTGCATCGAGTTCGGCATAGTATACATCACGCCCAGCTCCACGAAGCAAGGGTTGGGTCAGACTGAACTTGACGGAAGTACCATAAGCGGGACCCAAGGTATAGGTCAGTAGCGAGGGGGGCGTCGTGGTGGGGTCGAGAAACGCGGATTGGTTCGTTTGTCGCCACCCTTCGAGACGCAGCTTGAGATCCGTTCCTAGTGCCGTGTGGCGGCTCAGATCCACCCCCCCCGTGTAGTTTTTCGATTCCGGCGTCGTTATCCCGGTCGGGCCCAGGCTCGGCGCGCGCGTGCTCGTGGCCGATGCATCGAGCCCAAGGACGAACGAATACCGGTGCTCTTCCGCCTGCTCAAGCAGCTGCGCCCGACGCAAGTCGCCGATCGAAGCCGCCAGCGACGGGTTGTGAGCAAGTGCGGACTCGACGATGGCTCTTTCTGTCAAGACGTTGGGCTGCGTCGGCTCGGCGCCAAGCGCGACGTTCAATCGCACGAGAAGGACGAGCAAAATGGGCCAAGTGAAGCGTAATCGAGCTTTACTCATGACGTAGGGCCTCAATTGGATTCAGACTCGCCGCCCTGCGGGCGGGAACGAAGCCGAACAAGATGCCGATGACTCCCGAGAACACGAAGGCAATGAGCACAATCGTGTAGTCGATAGCAAAAGGCATGGAAAGAGCGCGCGCAGCCGCCCAGGAACCCAACAGTCCAAGACCAATACCAATGGTCCCTCCGAGTACGCACAGGAGCACCGATTCGACCAAGAATTGGAGCAATACCTCGTTCGCGAGTGCACCAATCGCGAGCCTGGTCCCAATTTCTCGTGTCCGTTCGGTAACCGACACGAGCATGATGTTCATGATACCTATCCCGCCGACGAGCAGACTCACCCCAGCCACGGCCCCGAGAAGCGCGGTTAACACGCCGGTGACGTTTCCGAGTGTCTTGGCGATCTCTCGGGTATCCTGAACAGAGAAGTCGTCATTTTGTCCGGGTTGAATGTGTCGCCTTTCTCTCAATAGCGCCTGAGCTTGAAGCTTGATTCGATTGAGCGCGGATTCCCGCGAGACCGCCAAGTAGATCGCGTTGATCTCGTTGTTACCAATGAGCCGCCGCTGCACGGCTGCAAGTGGCATCACGACGAGATCGTCCTGGTCCATGCCGAATGACGACTGACCTTTGGATTCGAGCAGCCCAATGACGGTGCAGGCGACCTTACCGGCGCGCGCGCTAGCACCGAGCGGATCCTGCGAACCGAACACTTTGCGCCTCACCGTTTCACCAATCACACAGACGGGCGTGCCGCCGGAGAGCTCCGTATCCGAAAAGTCCCTTCCTTTGAGGACCCGATAGTTTCTGACGCGGAAGAAATCGTTGGTCGATCCTTGCACGCTCGTACTGTAGTTATTGTTGCTGTATACGAACAACACGCTCTTGTTGGCAGTGGGTGCTAGTGTCGAAACATCCCCGAGTTCCTGGCGAAGTGCACGTAAGTCATCCATCTTGAAGTTGCTGGCGCTCGAACTCACGGGGCCGCGGCGATCGGACCCTGGTGTCACGATGAGCATGTTGGTGCCGAGGCTCGCGATGCTATTGCGCACACTTGCCGTTGCCGATTGCCCGAGCGTTACCATCGCAATGACGGACGCTACGCCAATGACGATTCCGAGTGTCGTCAAAGCTGAACGCAGGACATTCCGACTTAGAGCGCGCAAAGCCATGAGCAACGTTGCTACCCACACGTCACGACTCCACCGGTGTGTTAAACTCGTCGCGGAAGACGAGCCCATCCTGGAACTGAATGATTCGCCGCGCCCACCGGGCCACGTCCGACTCGTGCGTGACGATGACGACCGTGATTCCGCGTGTTCGACTAAACTCGCCGAGCAAGCGCACGATTTCTGCCTTGCGTGACGAGTCGAGGTTGCCCGTTGGTTCGTCTGCAAGCAGAAGCGAGGGCTCCGAAACGATGGCGCGCGCGATAGCAACGCGTTGCTGCTGTCCCCCCGACAGTTCGTTTGGCAAGTGGTGAACGCGATCCGCTAAGCCCACTTGTGCGAGTGCGGCTATGGCGCGACGTCTGCGCTCGTTGGCGGGCACGCGGCGATACACGAGTGGAAGCTCCACGTTTTCGAGCGCTGAGGTGCGTGCGAGCAAGTTGAACCCTTGAAAAACGAATCCCAGGTAGTGTCGTCGCAACAGTGCGAGCGCATTGTTGTCGAGTGACGTGACCTCGACGCCGCAAAAACGAAAAGACCCCGAGGTTGGCCGGTCGAGGCAGCCGATGACGTTCATGCACGTTGACTTGCCGGAGCCACTGGCGCCGACGACTGCCACGAACTCCCCTTCGTTGATCCGCAGACTGACGCCCCCGAGAGCGCGCACTTCGGCGTCACCCTGGCCATAGCTCTTGACGACGTTGACGAGCTCGATGAGCGGGGGCTGCTGTATCGGTTCAGGGATTGTCGATAACATCGACGATGACCTCGTCTGCCGCCTTTAGTGTTTCGCTGAGTAGTTCTGTCATACGGCCGTCGCTAGCACCCGGCTTCACGACGACTGGCGTTGCACGACCGGCGTTCAACACGTAAACTTGCTTCTCTTCGGTTCGAGTCTGCGGTGCGGGAGGCCCGAATTTGGCTTCGACGGGCGGGGTGAAGCGAAGTGCGGCGTTGGGCACCGCGAGCGCATTTTTGTGCACTTCGCTCGTAATCGTCGCTGTAGCCGTCATGCCCGGTCGCAGGGCCCCGTCCGCATTGTCGACCGAGAGCAAGGCCTCGTACGTAACGACATTCTGGGATGTCTTGGGTTCGTTTCGGAACGAGAGCACGCGCGATGCGAATATTCGTTGCGGGTAGGCATCAACTGTGAATGTCGCCTCGAAACCTTCGCGAACACGTCCGACATCCGCTTCGTCAACATTGACGTGCAAGACCAATTTGCTGAGGTCCTCTGCCAGCGTGAACAAGACAGGGGTGGTGAATCCCGCTGTAAGGGTTTGCCCGGGCTGCACCGCTCGAGACAAGACCATGCCGTCAATGGGAGCGACGATTTTGGTCTTCTCGAGCTTCGATGACGCTGCTTTGAGATTGGCCCGAGACAAGACCGCGCTAGCCTTGGCAGACGCAAGCGCGGCTTCGGCTCGGGCCGCTGTGGCCGCTGCCGATTCGAGGTCCTTCGACGAAACAAGGCCAGACTTCGATTGTTCTTGCGCTCTCTTGTAAGCGAGTGTTGACTCGACCAAAGTAGCTTCGGCCGTTTTGATACTGCTCTCGGACGAAAGTACTTGTGCCCGCGCCTGTTCTTGCGCGGCCCGTAACTGTTCGGGGTCAATCTCGGCCAGCAGCTGCCCCTGCTTGACCTTGTCGTTGTAGTCAACCAATATCCGAAGGATTCGTCCCGTGACCTCCGCTCCCACTTCCACGGACTTGAGCGTTTGAAGCGTTCCGGTAGCGGATACGGTCACGCGCAAGTCTTGGCGCGCCACCCGCTCTGTTCGGAATCGAGTCGTAGCCTCGGCGACTCGCTTACGCATGAAACTACTCGCCGCAAACCCGACAAGAGCGACGGACAATATCACGAGTGCCCACTTGCCCAAGCGGCGGCTAGACTTGTTCTTGTCAAGCCCTAGGACAGCTACAACATTCGGATCTGGTGTTGAGTTCATCGGTCACCTGGACAGTGCATTCGAAACGGGAGTTGAATTCATCCGGATATTGAACCCTCAGCTCTGCTTGCTCGTCACGCGTGCCTCAAACGCCAAGTGTAATCAATCTCAGTTCACGCTAAGGGGGATCTGCATCCAGTTGACGCCTCCCCGATTGTCGTGCACGACGGCCCAAAGCAGGTAGGCGCCAGGGTTCTCGGGGGCGTAAAAGCCGTCGGAGGTGTCGGAGACACGCCCGTTGTGCGGCTCGAATAGGATGAGCGTATCGTGCTTCAGCTTGCCACCGGTAACATAATAATCTACCCATATCTCCTCTCTTAGAGGGTTGTTGTTGGCGTCTAGGTTGCCTGGATCGACCTCTTGGCTTTCGTCAGGGACCACGATGTCCAATGCTGCAGAGGGACAGCGCTCGATGTCCGTTTGCGAACAGTGGCCGATGCTAGCGCCAACCCGCAGGTTAACCGCTGCCCCCCCGAACGACACGGAGTTGATTACGGGATTCGAATTGGTACGATCCGTAAACGAGTAGATGAGCGAATAGGCGAATACGAAATCATCTGCTCCGAGCTTATTGTGCGCGCTATCGAAGCAGCCTGTTCCCGCTAGTGAGGCTTGGTTGAACGTGGGAGATGGACAAAAGAAAATGATCAGGCTTCACGATCGACGCTAACGCTTTGGCGCCCTGGATTGTCGTTGGCCTGAATCGGCTACCGCCGTGGCCAGGCAGGTGCCCTGTCTCCTTCGTCGAGCCATCACATCACGCGGCCACTCGATAATCGTGGTACTGCCGATGAATCTTTCGCAAATCGAATTCATGCGGGGGGTGCATGAATTGCCGTGCGCAATACTTCCATCCCTGCGCCTTTTGCCACGCGGTCGAATTCAGCCCCAAACTTGTTGTCGCCATCGCGAATGATGACTTAAGGTCCTTCACCGAACGGCCTAATGTTCCGCAGCTGTTGGGCCGTCCACTCTGCAGTGGGAGAGCAAGTGACACCAACGTGCACAACACGCTTTGAATTGATATCGATCACAAAGAATGTGAAGATTGGTCGGAACAGGATATCGTGGGTCTGCAAGAATTCACGGGCCCAGACAGAATGATTCCTCAAGAAAAGTGTGCCAATTCTGACCGCGAGGGAGCTTGGGTGGTTTGGCTGTGCTCATATGTCGTTGGATCGTGCGCTTCGCAACTCGGATGCTCGCCACCGACAACGGCTCGCCCGTTTTTCATCCGCTCTTGCAACTGGACGACTTTGACCTCGCGGACCTGCTGCGGGTAATCCGGGTGACCTCGCAAATTGTGACGTGGATGTCCAGTAAGTATCTTCTCATTTGGTACCAATTGGGGCTACAGACTCGAAATTTGGTGGACCACCCTCTAGGTCGGTCATGACGCGGTTGACTTGGGCGATCCGTCGAAGTGACAATCGAGCCCAACATTGTGTTACTAGAATGTCTGGGTGACACGCATGCTCCGCCCTGCAGGTCGAGCCCCCTCCAGTATTCTGTGCCAGAACCAATGGCAATCCGCGTGATGGCGACGAGTAGCTTTGCGACGTGGACAAAATAGGTCGAAGCTCGAGAGGATGGTCTCAGCATTCCTTGAACTTCCTCGTCGTTAGTTGCCGTTCGAGGTCGAAGTCAAGCAGCGGCAGATTCACCCATGTGCTCCAAAAACTTAGTTTCTAACTGGGCAAAGGGCCAAGATATTTCGAATTGTTTTGCGACATTCAGGAACCCATGCCCGGACCGTTCCAGAGCGCGAAAGGTCGGAGGATGATTCCTACGGTGTGTCCCCATTAGCTATCAACACCGCGCCAATCCTCGACCGTATCGGGCTCGAATATTGGCACCAGACGCCAAACACGTCGATGGTTCCGATTCACCCGCGACCGACCTCACCAGCAGACATCACGAACCTGCTTGCGGATCATGCAAATAGCCTGCTCCTGGATTTGGCGAATTCGCTCCCGCGATAGGCCATACTTGTCGCCAATTTCTTTGAGCGTCATTTCAAGGCCCGACGCAGAGTTGCGGGTCCCGACCATTCGCCCAAACGAGCCTTCGGCATACTCGACTCGGCGGTCATATTCGGCTTTGAACCCTCGCGAACTAGACCTGATAGGTTCGCTTTTCACGGGCGCGAATCACGTTTGTCACTGGCGTTGTTGGCTCCTTGATCATTGCTGACCACGACAGGTTAAAGGGGATGTGTGTTAGGGTTCTTGCTTCGGAAAGCTCGCGGAATCTTGGGCAAGATCCCCCGTCTGGCGCGAAAGCCGGATGGCAAGGGTCACCCGCGTTTGAGTCTTGCTGAGAGAAACGGGTGTCCTGGCTATCTGGTACGTCCGGCGGAATATCAACGTGACTTGGCCGCAAATACCCCAGCCGGCTATTCAAATTTGACGCGCTCTTTTACACAGTAGCCTCCGCGTCATTGACTGCGTCATTTTCGATCACCCGATCCGGAGAGATAGCGGACAATGCCTTCCCTTCTGGAACGATGGCCCCGGGAGCCATTGCAGGGGACTGGAAACGGAGTGACGGTTGAGGCACCGGCATCAGGCGGAAATCCGCCGGAAACAGCTACTCCGCGTTACGTATCGCAACCGCGCCAATCCTCGACACTACCACCCTGCTAAGGTCGCTAGTACGCCAACAACTCGAGTGACTTGGCTTGGCTGCCGTCACTGATCAGCGTGCCCCCGACGAGCGCCGCAAACCCGTTCGGCAAAGTTATTACGCTTGCCGCCTGGCGCGGTTCGCGTAGCGCTATGGGGACCAGGCCGCTGTCGGTAATCTTGCGCACTACCATGGTTCCGTCATCTTGCTCACCGATGACAAGGCGGCTGCCGTTGAAGCTGAAGCCATAGGCATTGGTAATGGGTACATCCATGTCAAAGGACGGCAGCGGCTCTGGCCCCGCGCTGCAGTCAGTGCCAGCATCGGTGTTCGAATTGGGGCATACGATGTCATACACAACGGTTGGTGCCGCAGAACCATCAGCGGGCAACCTGCCACCTATGCGCCAGACTCGTGTTCCGTCGCTTTCGGGGACCAGGGCAGCGCCGATCACCGGATCGGCAGGGTAAGGCAAACTGACGAAGGCCGTACCGTTCTCGGCCAAGTATTCCGCTCCTGGTCCGTCGCTGCTGCCGCCGACGACGAGCAAGCCCTGCTTGTACACATAGGTCGCTGCGGCGCCTTGGCGCGGTGTGGCCAGCCTGAATGTGTCCAACGAGCCGTCGCTGGTCAATTCCAAGACGAGTTGTGAAGCGCTGCCTGAGCGCGTTGGCCCTACGACGAATGAGGCCCCGGTTTCTGCTTCGTACGTGCGTCCACCTGAAATGTACGACCAACTCGATAGATCCGCCGGAGCGTCCACGCTGGTGGTCGTTTCGTTCGAAACATCAATGGCCATCGCCCAATTGGGCCCTACGGCTAGGCTAAATTGACCCGCATAGTTGGCGATTGATTCGATTTGGCAGGGTAGACTCGGGCAACTGAGCGTCGCCAAAAAGCTTGGAGCGTCCGCCTGATTCCAACCAACAAGATCGTACCCCTCGCTAATGATCTGGTTGTTCGAACTTGCGCCCGCCAGCCAGAGCCATTGACTCCAAAATACCCCGACGGGCGGATGATTACCTTGCGCGGTCTGCAACGCGCCTGGCGGGCGGCAAAATGTATCCGTGCGCCCGATGAACAACGGCACGTCATGCCCCGCCATGGTTGGCCCGTCGATCATGTTCGATGTAGCCTGCGCGCGACGCACGCCTTGAGCGTCAACGCCGTTTTCCATGTAGAAATTTGCCCCGGTAATTCCCACTTCGATTGATTCAATCGGCTTGTCACTGGTAGCAATGACAGTGGTCGTCCCGCTGCTATCCATTGATGACGTTTGGAACGTGACAGGTGCCGGATCCATCGTGAACGTGTCGGTCTCCTGCCCTGTCGTCAACTTGTAGTGTCCGGCGGGAATCGCATCCGCCGAGCAGGCGGGCAAGAGTAACACTACGTAGTGCAGGCGCAATCCACTTTGTTTCATAATGTGTACGTGAAGTTGGGGTTGGCAATCGCCCGAGTGCGCTACTACTATCACAAATTTCGGTGTCCGCGACGCAAATGAACCGAACCTATCCCGCACCGCGACTAGCCCGTCAACTTGACGGTCTTTTCCGCACGGCGAGGCGGAATGCCGAACGGTCCGCGCAACGCCGAGTCCCTGCGCGCCCGCGCGCCCGCCTTGCGCCGCAGCAAATGCAATTCGTGAACTTCAGGTCGTCGATTGTGATGTTGACCGCGAACGGCGTTGCTACCGTGGGGTGGTTGCGTAGTTGCATGGATCGGCGAAACAAAATGAAATACTGGTGATCGCTTCGGGAGTCGTGACGCCCAGTTGAGCCCATGTGAAGGTGGAGGTTGTCGCTGGCCGGAACTGAAACCTTCGTGCCACAATTCGTCGCTAAAAGTGACTGCAAGTGTTCGGATTGCCTAATGAATCCGCAGTGGACTGCGTCATGGTCGGTGTACCAACTTGAATCGATATTGCACCGGAGGAGCCCGCTCAGCCGGACGCCACAAGTGAGATCCCGGTCTGCGCTGAGGTATTGATGGATTATCGCCAACGAAGGATACTTTGATAGCAGTTGGGCACTCGATCAAGTGCAGTTCGGATTCGAGATCGTTTCGGACAGCGGCGTGCAAAGCTTCGTCACCAACGGTTTTTCGGTCTCGTCGAGCTAGTACCTTGGGCATTCGTCCAAACCCGTCGCTTCACGATGTTCTAAATTTAGAGTCGAGTTGGCGGGCCGTACAGCGTCTCGCGCCAGTCAGCGTACCCGAACGATCCGGCAGTGAACGTTCGCACGACGTTCCACGAAGCGTCGAGTTCTTGGATGACGCCGCATGTTGAGAAAGTAACGAGAGTATTGCCGTTCGGCAGTCGTTGCACGTCACCCAGAGTGTTGCTGCCTGCGTTGTCCGAGGACACGTAGTCCTCGACAATTGAAGTGGACAGCGAGCTGCTGCTTTCCGCCAGCTTGAGTTCGATTGCGTGCGAGGCGCCGGTCTGCGTGTTGTTGAACAGCAGAAAGTTGCCGTTTGCGGCTATGTCATGGCCATGGTTGACTTTCCAGCTACCCCCTGCGCATTTGGGCGCGGGCGCGCCACTGCAACTTCCGCCAATTTGCCACAAGGGTTGGCCTCCATGCGTCACCTTGACGTACAAGTTGGGATTCCGATCCCCGATGGTGTAGGTGTCGTCCGCCACATGGTAACTTATCGAGTTACTATGGTATGAGGCCGTGCTCGCACCGATCACACTCTGCCCGCCCAAGTACAGGCTCGGGCCAATACGGAGGAGCGTTGCTGAGGTACCGTCGGCATAGCGCTCGATCAGGTCGCTTTGGACATCGCTGCCCGACGAGCTCCAAGACATGATCGCGACAGCGCCGCCTGGCAACACGGCAAAGTCGTGGTGGCCGCTGGACAGTCCACTGACGTTGTTTGCACCGGTGAGGCCATCCATCGACACATACCGCATCTCGCCGCCGCTGTTCTGCACGTTCAGCGCCAGCATCCACATATTGGCACCCTCGTAATCCATACGAGCGCGACTACAGCTCGCCGGAGCTGCTGCCCACCAAACGACACTTCCATCGGCATCGAAGATGTACGCGACTGAAGCGCCTGCACCGCCGCCCATCGCCCCGCCTCCCATCCCACCGCCCGTCCCACTGCTCGTGACAATGAAGCCCTTCGATAGGGCAGCAAAGTTCTTGATGCTCTGGGTGAGCGCGGGCACTGAACTGGCAACGGCTCCGGTGGTTATCGTGTAGTCAGGGCTCGTGCAAACGTCACCTGTGGACGATTGGGCCTGGATGCGAAAAGTGTACGTGCTGGAACCCTTCAGTCCCAACAACAGCGTGCGATTGTTCGCTTGGCTCAGATCGACGGGGGCGGTACCGCCATTATTGAGGACGTTCGACGCAGCGCCGTTCAACGAATAGAAAATGTGAGCGCTCGAAGGATCTGCTAGAGACGTGGACCATTCGACAATAGCAACCGTTGGAATGGCGGTACTGAGAGTCGAATGTGCATCAAAGGTACAGGTCACGGTATCGGCGAGCGCCCCGCCTGTCGAGGTTCTGTCCGATTGGCTACCACCTCCGCCTGAAGTGGACGTGCCACCCCCCATACTCGATTCGTTGCCACTCCCACCATTGTTGCCGCAAGCCGTCCAGAGCCACATAAGACAGAGTTGAGCCAGAATTGACCAAAGCGGTCTGAAAGTTGTCATCTATCTTCTCCAGGGTACTTGACCCATGCAGTGAAGGTGGAAGCAACACGGCTACGGTGAGCGTGAGACTAGGGCTTCACGGACCCTGAGTGTCGGCAATCCACAAGAATGGCTCGACATTCTGCTGTACGCAATAATCCAGCGACCCCCTACAAGTGGAGCCGTATCGCCACCGGCGCGCTGGACGCCGAATCAGTTCGCTTTGCCGAAACGATTGCCTCGCGCAAACGGGCCTGAGGCACTAGACACCTTAAACTAGCGCCACAAGCGTTGGCCACACTGCTCGGCGCCGCGCCCAGGTGTTCATTACGAACGCAGCAGGCGCGCTCAATCGCCCGACGTGCGCGGCGACCTGCTACTGGATCAAACGCAACCGCTGCCGCAGTAATCCAAACGACGCGCGTCCTTTTGAGCTCCAACGCTTTAACTTTGCGATGACGACACGCAACGCAAACGCCGAGCAAACGGCAGGCCGACTCGAGAAATACTCGCCAGGTTGTGCCGCGCGCCGTCAAAACAAAAATACACATTGCGCCTTCGGCGAGTGAAATCGGCGTACTGTGCAGCTCGTCGAGTTTGTCGAATAACGAAAGCGTGCAAGCAACTGTCTGACCCTTACGCCACGAGTTCCATGGTTCGACACTTCAAACCCAACCCTTCTTCGGCCAGGCATTCAGGGGCTGTGGCTGATGGGACTGTCGCCATTCTCAAGGGCGCTACTCGTTGCTGCGTGTGTTCACTTTGCGATTTTCGTGCAACTTCGGATGAGGCGTTGCCAACCGCGCAAAATGCGGCCCGCCAACCCTTGTCCCGAATTGCACGTCGAATTGGAATTCGGTGCCGCGGCAACGAATGACGCTCTTCGCAACACGGCGACCGCGCTCGATCCCGTTGTTCCGTCGAACTTATGGAACCGATCCAGCCCAGTTGCGCGGGCAGCAACAGCTCCCGTTCCAAGAGTCGAGCAAACAGATCCACCAACACGAGTGGACCCGAGCCTACCGAGTGAATCCAGTGGATCCGGGGCTACGGTCTCAGACGGACTGAATAGGCCTTCCGCTCTGGCAACGGAACAGAAGATCAACTTGGGCCTCAATGGAGATCTTCTGCGCATGCTCGATGCTCAAAGGGCCGCCAATCCGGTGGGCCTCCCGCAGAAGCGCGCTCGAAGGATCGACGCGGGGCCTGAGCTTACACGCAGGCTCACTGCCGCCATCCTGACGGAGGATCTTCGCCACGGCCACGCACGTGGTAACGTACTTTCGGGTGCGCTCGATTCGGCGGTGCGTCACTCAGGGCCTACTCGAGGGCAAGCAATGATTCGAGTGACCGTCAACGCTTCGGGAGAGGTGACCGGCGTTAAGTTGGTTCGTGGCGAGGATGATGATTGGAGTGCGGTTCTTCGAACCTTCGGGCAAGAAGCCCGCAGCAAGCGAGTTCGCGTTCCGAGCGGTGCCGCAGGCCTGCGAATTACGTTCAGCGTCTCGGCCAAAGTGCAACGGCCAAGCGGCAAAGAGATCGACTCAGCACCCGGCGGTTTTGCAAGTCCATCAATGGCTCCCGATGGACTCACGATGAATGGCACCTTCGACTTGGCCGATCTCTCGAACAAGTCTGCTCGAATGCTCGCAGTTCGAATCGTCAACGAAGAGTTGCTTTGAGTGAATCAGCAAAAGCCATTGTCCCCTCGCCAGAGGTCCGGGGCATGAGCGCGCGAGAGGCTTCTTCGCACGTCTGGGTTGTGCCGACCGGGTTTGCTCTGCAATTTTTCCCTGGCTGCGGTGCTAGCACCGACACAATGCCATGACGAGCTCACTTGATGGCGGCATCATCGCCATCAAGGGTCTTTGCGCTATGGGCGTTACTCGAGAACCCGCAATCGCATGGACCAAATCCTGACCCATCAACGAGGCAGGATTGCCCACCCACGCAAGCACCCGCTCCAAAACACTTTTGCGTCTCACCCGGCCGACATGCAGATGTCTTCGCCGGAGTTTTCTGCAGTGTTGTTTCACCGTCAGGTGGTCCAAGGTCTGGGCCACTCGAGCCTGATACCGCTGGCCCCGACAGAGGCAACCCCTTGCATCGGATGAGCAGCTCGTCTTTGCCCACCTGCTTTTCATTGCCTGGGACTCCAAAGACCTTGAGACTATGCTCTCCACCAACGATGGTATAGCCAGTGGGTCCGCATTGCCTATCTGCACGATCCAGACACACCTTTTGAGTATTGCACTCGATTGCGTAACTGCCGTCGGGCAGCTGCTTTGCATGTGTCGGAGCACATGCCCAAGTTATCGTCATCGCGATTGTGAACCATCGAAACATGGGATGTCTAATACGCCGCACTGGCCTTTCTCGCAACACGCATTCTCGACCAATTCCCCGGCTGCCGGGCGATGGGATCGCAATCGCGAGCTTCTGATTACGACAGAAGTTTGACGGCCAGCTTACGCGCCGACGGGATTTACCTACGCGGCGACGGAGTTACTTCGCCAGGTACATCATCAGAGAGTCCAGGTCGTTGGCTGCGTCTTTGGCGGCGTTGGCGCTGAGCGTTGCTGCCTTCACGCACTCGGCCAAACATCGTTCCAAGCTGAGCATGCCGTCGCGCGCACCCGCCTGAATCAGCGAACTTAACTGCGCCGTCTTGCCCTCGCGAATCACGTTGGCCACCGCGTGCGTGACGCGCATGACCTCGAGCACCGGCACGCGCCCCTGGCCACGCGCGCCGGGCAACAATTTCTGAACGACCACGGCCCTGAGACCGTCGGCGAGTTGCACGCGAATCTGCGAGCGAGTATCGTTAGGATAAGCGTCGATGATCCTTTCGACGCAGGAGGCGGCCGAGCCGCTGTGCAGCGACGCCAGCACGAGGTGCCCGGTCTCGGCCGCCGTCAGCGCCAGCCGAATCGTCTCGGCATCGCGTAGTTCGCCGACCAGGATGACATCGGGATCCCCGCGCAACGCCTCGCGAAGTCCGCCCGCGAAATCGGCGACATCTCGACCGACTTGACGTTGTCGAGCTATCGATCGAGAGCTCGACGACAGCTGAAACTCGATCGGATCCTCCAGCGTGATGAGTCCAATCGAACGACTCTCCAGCGCGTGGCGGGCCAGCGCCGCCAGCGTTGAGGACTTTCCGGAGCCTGTGGCGCCGCACACCAGCACCAACCCCTGAGTCACCTGCGCTAGGGCCTCCAACGACACGGGCAGGTTGAGGGATTTCAGCGTTGGCGCCTGCGTCGGAAGCAGCCGAATCGCCGCCGCGAGCCCGGTGCTGGCGCGATACAGACTCATCCTCAATCGCTGCTGCGATTGCCAGTCGAGGCTGAACTCGAGTGCAATGCCGTCGTAGATGCGCTGCCGCAGCGTATCGCCGATCACAAATAGAGATTCGACGCGAAGCGCGGGGGAGTCGCTGGTCCGTTTGAGCTGGCCGTCGACACGCAGGTAAGCGGGCTCACCGTCGGCTACGTGGATATCGCTGGCGCGGGCATTGACGGCGCGCACGACCAGATCGTTCAAGGCAGCCGCCGCTCGGATTTCACGGCGTTGCGCGCAATGCGCCGGGTCGGCAGTTGGTTCACAGTCTCCTCGAGGGTCGGCCTGAACCGCTCCAGTCGCCGTCCGATCCGACATTGACTGCTGACTCTCGCTCGTTTGGACGTCGGGCGCTGGCGGCGCGTCGTCGGCCGATCTCATCCTTGCGGACGTCGCGAAAGTAACCTCGATGCTCCGATCCTGCCGCAGCGCCAACACGACGTAGAAGCTACCGATGCCTGTTGCGTCATGGGCGAATTCGACTCGTCCCTTCGACTGCAGTTGCCGATCTCTTTCGGGAGACAAGAGTTCGCCCAGCAGCTGTCGCAACACGGGTTCGGGCGTCGCCGACATGACGAAGCGTTTGCGCACGCCGGCGGCAAAAACCTGTGGCTCTTCATCCGCGGCAAGGCGCAACTCGTCGGCGCCTTGTTGAGAAACAATCGAGAGGATCTGATCGATGCCCGGCATGTTTTAATTTAACCGCACGTACTATGACCGGATTCCTCAAAATGTCACGAGTCCATAGCGCCTTGTAAACGAACAGGCCCCGATGACCCGTTGCCGAGACTTCGCGCGTCACTCGCTTGTTGGGGACATGACGGCACGGAAGCGGGCACGGTGCGTCAGGCAACAATAGGCAAGACGCCCAGCGAGTGTGAGCGCTCGAGGACAGCCAGGAATATGGCGCTGCGCGCGTCGGAGACTGTCGTCCAGCCGACAATCGTGAACTACTGTGTATCGACAGCGAAGAACGCAACGCTCGCAAAATGAGCTGCAACGGCACCCAAGTTGTGTACCCCGTGCAAAACACGCGGCGCTGCATTGCGCATTGTTTCGGGAACATGACGCTCGGTTCACGACGGTGCGATGGCACTTGCGTTGCACACGCAGTGGGTAGCCTGCCCGACGCGTCGTCCGGAGCAGTAACACCGCGAGGCAAGATCATGGCGATCTCAATTGGAAGTTCCTACTCGAATTACTCCCTTGATACTCAATCGACTTCGAACACAGACAGAGCATCACAGCTTTTGAAGCAAATGGACACGGACCAAGATGGCAAGGTGTCTCAATCGGAATTCACCGCGTTCGGGGAGCTCATGAATGCGCAGGGGCCGATGGGTCCGCCGCCACCCCCCCCGCCCGATGGGACGAACGTGGGTTCCGTAGGCGGCACTGGACGCACGAACGACACATCCAGCACTCAGACAGCAAGCTCGTCAGCCGATCTGTTCAGTCAGGTCGATACGAACGGCGACGGTTCATTGAGTTTGGACGAGCTTTCATCAATGCTCGCGCAGGGGGACGCTCGTATGGCCGGTACTCAAGGTCCGCCGCCGCCACTACCGACTAACAGCACGACGAGCGGCACGAGTTCCGTTTCCTCATCGAGCAGCGGTTCGACGAGCAGCAGCGCAACGACGCTAGACTCGCTGTTCTCGAGTGCCGATGCCAACGGTGACGGTTCCCTGAGTTTGAACGAGCTGACCGCGCTGCTCGACGAACTCCAGTCGAGACCCCGGTCTGGGGGAACATGAGCGCCGTCCTTGCCGCCAATTGGCCGTCGCATGCCGGCTGGCCTCTTCTTCGGTGGTTTGCCGATAGTCGAGGATAGCCTCCTAACGCTTCATGCCGCTCACGTGTCCAAAGTCCGTGGTCCCTCCTTGTTCGCTAGATGCCAAGCCCACAGAAACTCGGACCACAGAAACTCGGAGGGACCAACCAACCTAGCCTCGAAAACGTCCAACCACGGCAGCGCACGTGTGCGAGTGACCGTCGCGCTTGCCATGAGCCCCTCGGGCCCCAACCCGAACCTGAGGGGCTCAACTATTGGCGCCGCCAGATTGGTCGAGGCGGGAAGAATTGCATCGACGCTCGGTCGGCGATTTCACCGAAATCGGGTACTTCGTAACATTTGGGCGCGCCGGGTTGTCTTCTGACTGACCTCGAAAACTCGAGGTAAGAGGTTCTCAAACGTGGCCCTGATTTACTCGGGCCGATGGAGAGTTTTTTGCGATGTCGATGACGACTGTGTTGCGTATCGGTCTAGGTTCCTGCGTTTTGCTGCTGGCTGCGGCTTGCGCTACCAATCCTCCCCCCTGCGCGTCCGCGCCGCAGCAGTATCCGCCACCTCCGCCGCCGCCGCCCCCGTATTACCACTGCAACTGTCACGATGGGATGCAAGGTCCGGGTGGCCCGCAAGGTTTCCCAATGGCACATCCTGAACAGGGTCAGCCGGGAGTGGGCCCCGGTGGTCTTGGTGGCGTTGGTGCTTTCGGTGGTCCTGGTGGTCCTGGCGGTCCTGCGTGGGGTGGCCCCGGAGCACAGCCCGGCGATGCTCACGACAGACCGCCCCCCGAAGCCCTTGAAGCCTGCAACGGCAGGAAATCGGGTGACGCCTGTGTCGCCAAGAGAGACGTTTGGGAGATGAAAGGCACGTGCATTCAGGGCCCCGCTGGTGCACAAGACTCGCGCCTGGCTTGCGCACCGCCGCATCCCAAAGGTTTTGCGCCAAGTGGCGACAACGATAAATCCGCCGCACGCCCCGCGCCGAAGAAGTAAGTTCAGCGAGTGGGTGGCGGGCGGAGCACCCGGCGGCATGGGCGGTGCCGCAGCAAGCAAGTCTGGCTCGAGTTCCTCGAGTACCGACCCTGTCAACACGAACAAGGATGGCGTTGTTTCAGCCACGGGGAAATTGATACACGAACTCACGCACCCGTCGTCGAGCACGCAGGGGTCACCTAAAACGTCTGCAAATGCTCGCTAGCCCGGATTTAGCGGCACTAGCACTTCCAGTTCTAGCTTCTCTATCACCTGTCAGGTGCGATTATTCGCGTTGGCACAGACATTCAACGGAAGCACGAAAGGTTTTGGAGGCGACCTGCGCTATGGCGAAAACGGTACCGGCGCCGGTCTTCGGGGTGCAGACAAGATCTGTTCGACGATTGCTGAGGCCACTGCACCGGGGCGGTGCCGCAAGCATCGAGTCCAGACTGCCGCAGGTCTCGGCGCCCCTTCAAGCCTACCTTTCTTCTGGAAATCATGCGACAATCAGGCGCGATGAGTTCTTTGACAATCCGGGAACATGGGCGCCGTCCTTGCCGCCAATCGGCCGTCGCATGCCGGCTGGCCTCTTCTTCGGCGATTTGCCGATAGTCGAGGATGACCTCCTAACGCTTCATGCCGCTCACGTGTCCAAAGTCCGTGGTCCCTCCCTGTTCGTCAGATGCCAAACCCACAGAAACTCGGAGGGACCAACCAACCTAGCCTCGAGAACGCCCAACCACGGCAGCGCACGTGTGCGAGTGACCGTCGCGTTTGCCATGAGCCCAATGTGGACTTCTCGGAGTCAATCGCCAAGCCAGTTGTTACCGATTGTTTAGATGGGTCTTGGATCCCCTGATTCTACCGTTCCGGCTCGTGAAAGTTCGGAACACGATTCAAAGGTGGAGCCATGGCGATATCGGGCATCGGAACTTCGGCGCTCTCCGCGCTAACACTAGGAAATCAAACGCCTTCGCGTAGCGAGTTGGCCCAGAAGATGTTGAATGACATGGATACCGACCAGAACGGTTCGGTCTCCAAGGAGGAATTCGTTGCCTTCGGGGAAAAGCTGAGCACGCAAAGCTCCGCAACGCAGCGGGCCAATGCGACGACGTTGTCCGGGGCGAACGCACCCGCACCTCCTTCCGCGGACAAGCTATTTGCAGCTGCGGATAAGAATGGGGACCAGTCGCTCAGCGTGGACGAACTGTCGTCGATGTTGGCAGAAGCCGAGACCCACGCTCGCGCTGCACAAGGCAACGGCAACGCACAGGGTGGCTCGGGTGGTCCTGGTGCAATGGGTGGGCCACCCGGTGGCGCGCCACCGCCAGCTATGGGCGGAGCACCCGGCGGTATGGGCGGCGCCGCAGCAAGCAAGTCTGGCTCAAGCTCCGAGGACAGCGACGGTACCAGTTCGAGTTCCTCGAGCACCGACCCGGCCGATACGAATAAGGATGGCGTTGTTTCAGCCGCGGAAAAGTTGATATACGACCTCACGCACCCGTCGTCCAGTTCCTCGTCTTCGAGCACGGTGGGGTCACCTGAAACCTCCGCAAATGCTCGCTAGCCCGGATTTGCAACGAACGTGTAGTCAACCTCGCAAGGCAGGTCATCGAAACCGTCGGTTGTCCCGATCAGCGAATCGCAATTGTAACCGGTTGCCTGCGAGTACTTGAACTCGATATCCCCCTCGAGCTTGGTCAAATTGCTCGACTTGTCGAGGGTCGCATCGCCCGAGTAGGTGTCATGCCTCCGAACGGTGCAACCGGTGCTGGAGTCGGACCCGGCGGTAACCACGTAGTTATTGGCGGCAGACACGGAGAATTTGCCGTCACTGATGGTGCCCTCGGTCGTTGTACCGCTGTTAACATCATACCATGTCAAGGCGCTGCTGTCCTTTTTCAAACGCACCTGGAAAGTCCAATCGTCTTTTGCATTTACGGCTCCGCTCCCGCAAGTGGAGTCCGCCAGGGTGGCTGTAACATCGAACAGCTTGCCTTCATCAGTACTCCCGCATCCGTATGCCGCGAACACCAACGGGACGAAGTACTCCCGGGCGAGAACCTTCACGCAATGGCCACAAAATAGTCTTACGCACTTCACGGAGTCAATACACAGTCGAACCGCCACTTTCGTTAGTGCGCGAGTGTCATAAGGGACATGCGTCGCTATGGGAGCAGAGAAGGGGGAGAGAAGGGGCAGCGGCACAAGGCAAGCACAAGGCGCATGGGGGGAGACACCGGCGTAATCAGTTCACTCGTTGAGCTAACGGTTTGGGGGTTCTCGATGTCTTTTGTGCAAACGCCACTTCAAAGAAGGAGATTGCCAATGCGAGTTTTCCGACCCCTTGTTTGCGGCATAGTTCTAACTAGTTGGGTCCAGTCCACCTGTGCGGCAGACGTACCGATTGACTACGCCGCTCGTCCGGCCGCGCTCGAAGCCAGTTCGGCAGGTGCGAACACCTTGGACACGAACCGACCTCCGGCTCCTCCAGCAGAAGCCTTTAGCGCGTGTGAGGGTCATTCCGAGGGCGACGCCTGCACCGTAAAGTTTCGAGATCAAACGCTCGATGGCACGTGCCGCAAGTTCCCGGACAATGCGGCAGCTCTGGTCTGTGTGCCCGCGCACATGCCGCCGCCACCGGGACAATGATCCCCCGGGGTCAAGTGGCCATCGCAACGAATGTCGGGTGGATCCGTGAACGCGAATCCGGACTCCCTGCTTGCCCTCGGGCACGGCAAGCCAGCAGAATCCTTACACATTGCGACGCGGACGGCTGCCGCCGATTGCCCGACCAACTCCGTAGAACATTTTGTTAGTAACACTTCGCAGCCATCGGTTGTCCGATTTCGGAGCAAGGTAGTCGAATTGATCGGCAGCGATACTGCGTCATTGGTGATTCGAGCCCAGAGGGGCGATCGGGATTCGTTCGCCACGCTGACCCGGACCTATCTACGTGCCGCCTATTCGGTAGCGCTATCGATCCTCGGGCGGCCTTCGGATGCCGAAGACATTGCTCAGGATGCATTGCTGTTAGCCTTCGAGCGCTTGGACTCGTGTCGTGAACCTGATCGATTTGCGGGTTGGCTCTTGCAGATTGTTCGCAATCAGGCGCGAAACGCCCTAGCCTCGCGCCGGCTGCGAGATGTGCCCGCCGAGGCAACTTCGGAAGAACCTTGCGGCGAGCTACCTCCGCCCGATTCGTCCACTTATCGTTCGCAGCTGCTTCTAGCATTGAGCAAGCTCACTTCGATTCGCCAGGAAGTCGTTTTGCTGCACGACCTCGAAGGCTGGACTCACGCGGAGATTGCCGGCGCCCTTCAAATATCGGAGCTGATGTCGCGTCAACACCTGTTCTTGGCGCGCCGCGAATTGCGAGAGCAACTCGACGGCAAGATCTTGGAGGTGGAACATGCATGACTCAAAACTGGATTTGTCGAGTCTCGACCCTTGCCGAAACACCGAACACTGGGACCAGCTTGTTGATTCGATTGCGGATCGTGCGGTTGCCCGCTATAGGCAGCGGCTCACCATCGGTTATCAGCTGTGGGCTTGGTCTCGACCGGTGTTGGCCGCCGCGGCAACCGTTACTCTGATTGTCGGGGCCAAGGCACTTTTGACCCGTCACGAGAGCTCCGGAACTGCGACTAGCGAATTCCGGAAAGTGTACGTTCTCGCCGAATGGGCGGGCAATGAAGAGCACCCCGCACCTTCCAACGTCTTGCAAGTCCTTGGAGAGCCCAATGTCAACGAGTGAACCAACGCCTAGGACAATCCGCCTCGTAACGGCGCTCCTACTTCTTGCCACGTTCGCCGCCGGTACGGTCACGGGCGGCGCCTTGGTGCACGCCTTCGTCAAGCGAGGTCCGCCCGGGTTGGCGATGCATCCGATGGGCCCCATGCCCTGGGAAGGCCTCGATTTGACCGAGGCGCAAAGGGGCAAAGCCCACGCCGTTCTCGAGCGGTACCGGCCAAAGATTGAGGGGCTTCTTGGCGAGACCTTTCCAAAGGTAAGGGAGATTACCGATCAAGTCGATCGCGAAATTCGTGAAATACTGACACCTGAACAGCGTGTTCGATTCGATCGCATCCTCGCAGAACGCCGCAATGGGCCGCTGCCGCCACGACCCGGCATGCTCCCACCCCCTCCCGGTGAAGGCCCGCGAGGGCCGTTCGAAGCTCCCCTGGGACCCCCTGGAAGGGCCCCAATCCCTTCTCCGGTACCTGCATCCTCAGATTCTGCACAATGACGCGCATTGGCGGGCCACCTTCCGAGTCGCTCGAAGCGTGTAGCGGCAAGCAGTCGGGGGATGCGCGCGCGATGAAGCACGGGGACCCCGAAATGAAGGGCACCTGTGCCAGCCCCCTCGCTGGCGCGAGCGACACTCGGCTGTCGTGCAGGCCGTCAGGTCCCCCGGCGGCAGGGGCAGGACCGGGACTCAAGCCTGAAAGGTAACGCGGCACGCATGCTCCTCGACTGCGAATTCATCCGCGCGCTCGTCGTTGCAAACGAACTGTCGCCCGCGCGGAACGCAGTGCGCGCACTCGAGCCTTGCTGCATCTACGTCGCAACCCATGCGGACCCGCATGCTGCAATTGAAACGGCGCGCTTTAAGGTATTCGATGTCGCCCTGTTCGACGTAGAACTGCTGGGGCCCGAGGTTGGCACAAGGTTCACGTCGCTTCGCGCAATCCCGAACCTATGCATGGTCGCGCTGACGAGCGATGACGATGCCTTGGAGCGTATCCGTTGGTTGGAAGCCGGCGCTGACGAATGCATTACGGTTCCTTGTGATCCGAAGGAGCTTCTGGCCAGGATGCGAGCAACCGTACGTTGTGCGCACCGGGACCATATTCGCGGACACCGTACCCTGCAGGTTGGAAGGCTATGCCTCTCACTCGAAAGCATGTGCGCGGAAATCGGCGGTTCGAGGCTCGAGTTGACCGCCTACGAGTTCGCGCTGCTTTGGGCTTTCGCGCGCAATAGCGGGAAGGTCCTGACGCGCGAACAGTTGCTCGAACTCGCCAAAGGGTCTGCGGAAGATGCCTTCGATCGCTCGATCGACGTGCAGGTGTCCCGGCTTCGAAGCAAACTGGGAGACGATCCGCGTCACCCTCGCTTGCTCAAAACCGTACGAGGCGTAGGGTACGTGCTGGTTCCGGATAGCTGGAGTGGGTAATTCTCGCCCCGGCTCTGGATCTGGACGTCACCTTCCGTGCCAAGAGAGGCAGGCGTATCGTGCGATTGGTCGGCGCAAGCGTCAAGTTAGCGAACCTGGCGCCTACGTGCCGCTGTGCCAGAAAGAGCAGCGGGTTGGACCGCTCGGCATCCCGCGCTGCCACTTGGAAAAGGCCGTCGAAATAGGCTGGTTGGTCGTGGCGCGGGTTAAATTCGGTTCATTTGCGTCGCGGCAACGGAAATTTGCGATAGTAGTAGCGTGCTCGGCATCCGAGGTAGGAGCGCTCGGGCGATTGCCAAACCCAGCTTCTCGTGCAGCCTATGAAACATCGCGGATTGCGCCTGCCCTATGTTGTGTTGCTCTTGCCCGCATGCTCGGCGGATGCGATTCCCGCCGGGCACTACATACTGACGACGGGACAGGAAACTGACACGTTCACAATGGATCCGGCCCCTGTCACGTTTCAAACGTCATCAATGGATAGCAGCGGGGCGACTACCGTCATTGCTAGCAGTGACAAGCCAATTACATCGATAGAAGTAGGAATTACTGGGGCAAGCTTCTACATGGAAGAAGGCGAAGATGCTCAAGGCCAACGCCGCGTGCAGGCGACATCGAACATGATCGACGGAGCAACCATGGCGGGGCATGACGTGCCGTTGTTCATAGGGCGGACGGATGCATTTTGCCGCCCGCCGGGCGCGCTGAAGACCGCGCAAGGTAATCATCCGCCCGTCGGGATATTTTGGAGTCAATGGCTCTGGCTCGCGGGCGCAAGTTCGAACGGCCAGATCGTGAGCGAGGGCTACGATCTTGTCGGTTGGAATCAGGCAGACGCTCCAGACTTTTTGGCGACGCTCAGCTGCCCCAATTTGCCCTGCCAGATCGATTCAATCGCCAACTATGCAGGACAATTTAGCCTAGCCATAGGGCCCAATTGGGCGATGGAGGTCGATATTACGAACGAGACGACCGCCAGCGTGCCCGCTCCGGCGGACCTGTCAAGTTGGCAGTATGTTTCAGGCGGGCGCACGTACGAAGCGGAAACCGGGGCGTCGTTCGTAGTCGGGCCGACGCGCCCAGACAGCGCTTCGCAATACGTGTTGGAATTGGCCAGCAACGGCATACTGGGAACGTTAATGCTGCAAGTGCCGCGCCAATACGCCGCGGCGACGTACGTGTACAAGCAGGGCTTGCTCATCGTGGGCGGCAGCAGCGACGGACCGGGAGCGGAATACTTCCCTGAAAGCGGTACGGCCTTCGTCAGTTTGCCGTACCCTGCCGATCCGGTAATTGGCGCAGCCCTCGTCCCCGAAAGCGACGGAACACGAGTCTGGCGTATGGGCGGCAAGCTGCCGGCTGACGGGTCCCCGGCACCGACTGTCGTATACGACATCGCGTGCACTAATTCGAACACCAATTCGAACACTGATGCGGGTACCGATTGTGGCGCGGGGCCAGAGCCGTTGCCGTCGTTTGATATGGACGTGCCCATTACCAATGCCTATGGCTTTAGCTTCAATGGCACCCGCCTCGTCATTGGTGAGCAAGATGACGGAACCATGGTGGTGCGCAAGATCACGGATACCGGCCTCGTTCCCATAGCGCTACGCGAACCGCGCCAGGCTGCAACTGTGTACACTCTGCCAAACGGGTTTGCTGCGCTGATCGGGGGCACGCTGATTAGCGACGGCAGCCAAGCCACCTCGCTTGAGTTGTTGGCGTATTAGTCGATATTGGGGCGAAAGACTCATCGATCTTGAGTCAAGTTTGCCGGAACGCCGCGTTTGGGGAAGGGGCCCCAAACGCCAACACAATCAAGGAAATCCCGGATCAGCTCAGATCCGCAGCGGGTACGTGGCAGATCAAATGGTATTTCGGGCACGCACACGGAGAGTGCCTGACCTACCAACAAGACAGTTCCAAATTCGATAGGCAATGATATTTGCCACGCCTGGATTTGCTTCATCGCGTGGGCGCGCTGGGCCCCGACCCCGCGCACGGCAACTTGCTGACATCTTCCAAGATTTTGTGAACAAAACGTGGTGAGCTTCTGAAGCTACCCACCACCCTCTTTTGCCAGTAAATACAGGCACCGTAGCGTCGATGTTTCCGGGTTGTCGTACAGGTGCATGGCGCCGCCTTCGCAGCGGCGGAAGTGGTCGCAATCCGTGCAGGGGCCCTGCTTCATCCAGCCGCGATCACGAAACAGCTGGTAGCGATCGCGCCACACGTCGCTGAACCGGTCGGTCTTGATATGGCCTTGAACGTAAGCGTCGCCGAGTTCCGGGCAAGCGCCGATGCGGCCGTCACACAGGATCCCCGCAACGGTAATGCCGGCGCGGCATTGGCACAGGTAGGGCCTCACGTTGCCTTCGAAGCGGTTGCCCAGGTACCCTTCCTCTGACATCTCGGGTGTCGGAATGAAGTCGTCTTTGCGCGCCGCGAGCACAAACTCCAAGATTTGCCGTATCTCGGACGGGCCTGGGACAAGGTCTGGTCGGCGCGCCGCGCGCCCGACGGGCATGACCGGCGCGACACGCCAATTGGGCACGCGCATCGAAGACACCAAGGCGCGCATTTGGTCAAGGTACGGGACCGCCGGTGTAGTTATAGTCGATATGATTTCCAGCGTCCCCTTGTAACCTGCCTGATGCAGCGCTTCTACCGCGCGAAACACGGCAAGCGAAGTCCCCTCACCGCGCAGCCGGTCATTCAAGGGCGGCGGCGCATCCATGCTGAGCGACAGTGAATCCATACCGACTTCAACGATCTGCCGCGCGACGTCAGCGTCCAGCAGGCAGCCGTTACTGACCATCCCATAGCGAAAACCGAGCCGGTGCAGTTCGCCGAACAGCTCGAAAACGCCGGGTTTGGTGAGCGGCTCGCCGCCGGTAACGGCCACCATGACGTCGCTTGGTTTGAAGTCCTGGGCCACTTGACGAACCACGTCGAGCCACTCGTCAATCGAGAGCTCTTGGCGTTGAGGCTTTAGCCCGCAGGAACTGCCGCAATAGGCGCAAGCAAGATTGCACGCGCGAGTCACCTCTAGGAACAAGTAATCAAGCACGTGGTCCTTGAAGAGCAGCGACCGATTCTTGATGTGCTGCTCCCATATGGCTTCGCGCTGTTCCGAGTTGATCGCCTCAACAGCAGGCTCAGCCGGAACCGGAGCGAGTTTCTGAGCCTCAGGGGTCGGAGGGTTCGAATTGCTCACCAGTGCACTTCCTTGGTAGTTAAGTGATAAGCGAGTGTAGCATGAACCGCCGGCAACCGACGTACCCCGTGGAAACTACTGAGCGCTGGCAGCGAGTTGGCGCGGTCCTACTACCTGATTGCCCCATAAATAGGCACTGGGACGAAGCCTCCGGTTCCGTTGGGTGCTCCGCCGTCGATGCGGCCCGAGGCTCCGCCGGTCAGTCCACCAATGGCGCTGCTGCCGCCAACCAGAACTCCGTAGCGCACCGTAGGATTACCACCGGTCTGTTGGGGTGTTCATTGGCCTAGGTGGACCGCGCCTGTACAATGGCTCACCGCATGAACCCCTCCCATCCGCTGCTGTCGCCGGTCAGAGAGTTTCACCGCACGTTGCGCTCCGTCGTCATGCGGGCGTGCGCCGAGCAGAGCAGCGAGGTGCTTTCCGAAGTCGCGGACGATGGCGAGGGCGACACACTGTTCGTCATCGACAAGATCGGCGAGGAACGGTTGCTGGCAGATCTAGGCAAGATCGCGGCCGTTCACGACGGCATTGTGCTTTTGGCTGAAGGCATAGCGGGCGGAAAAGTCTGTTTGCCTATGGGTCGATCCGAGGACCGTTGTCGCTATCGAGTCATCATGGACCCCATTGATGGCACGCGCGGCTTGATGTTTCAGAAGCGCCCCGCGTGGATCTTGACGGGGGTTGCGCCGAACCGCGGAGACGCCACTCGGCTGAGCGACATCGAACTGAGCGTGCAGACGGAGATCCCTCTTGTAAAGCAGTATCTGAGCGACGAGTTATGGGCCGTGCGCGGTACGGGCGCCGCTGCAGAGCGGGTAAACTTGATTTCGGGGCAATGCGCGCCGCTCACGTTGCGCCCGTCGCGCGCCACGAGCATCTCGCAAGGCTATGCGATGATCAGCCGGTTCTTTCCGGGGGCGCGCGACGTGCTAGCGGCGATTGACGACGACCTCGTTCACCGCTTGTTGGGGCCTGCGCCTCATGGAAAAGCGCATTGCTTCGAGGACCAGTACCTCTCGACGGGCGGGCAACTCTACGAGTTGATGGCGGGTCACGACCGATTCATCGCCGATCTGCGGCCGTTGCTGGGTTCGTTGCTCCAAAGCCGCGGGTTGCCGCTAGGCCTATGCTGCCACCCGTATGACATCTGCACGGCGCTGATCGCCGAGGAGTTGGGCGTCGTGATTCGCAGTCCCGCAGGCGACCCAATGGACTATCAATTGGACATCAATCTGGACGTCGCGTGGGCTGGCTACGCAAACCGCGCGCTGGCAGCCACGGTTGAGCCAGTACTGCGGGAAGTGCTGCAGGCACGCGGGCTTTCTTGAAATGTGACGAATGGTCAGCTACGATAGCGGAGGCCAACAATGAACGTACTCGTCACCGGCGCTGCAGGCTACATTGGTTCCCACGCAGTCCGTGCGTTGCTGCACGGTGGCCATCAGGTCATCACGCTCGACAACTTGAGCCGCGGCCACAAAGCTGCGCTGCTTCCCAAAATTCCTTTCTTCGAATTAGACGTTCGGGACACGGCCGCGGTACTCGAGGTGCTGCAGCGGCACCGCATTGATTGCGTCATGCATTTCGCCGCGTTCATAGCGATCGGGGAATCCGTAAACAAGCCGCTTTTATACTTCGAGAACAACGTGGGCGGTACGTTGAGTCTGCTTTCGGCAATTTCCCGAAGTGATTGCCGAAAACTCGTGTTTAGCTCAAGCTGCGCGATTCATGGCATGCCCGCTGTCATGCCGATATCCGAGGATGCGCCGCAGCAACCCATCAACCCCTATGGCGCCTCAAAATTGTTCTCCGAGCGTATGATCTTGGATCTACGCGCGGCGCTGCCCGGGTTTGCTTGCGCGCTTTTGCGGTACTTCAACGTCGCGGGCGCCGCGGCCGATGGCGGCCTCGGCGAGCACCACGAACCGGAAACACATCTTATCCCCGTGATTATCCAGGCAGCACTCGGGCAGCGCGACAAAGTCGTAGTATTCGGTGACGACTACCCAACCGCCGATGGGACATGCATTCGCGACTATGTTCACGTGGAAGACTTGGTGGAAGCCCACGTGACGGTCATGCAGGCGCTAAAACCCGGTGACGCGCGCATCTACAACCTTGGTATCGGCCAGGGCTTCAGCGTGAAAGAGATACTCGACGCAGCCCGCCAGGTCATCGACCGCCCATTCGAAGTCGTCATGGGGCCGCGCCGTGCGGGCGACCCACCCGAGCTGTACGCAAATCCTTCGAAGATCTTCGACGAACTCGGCTGGCGCGCCACCCGCACCGACATCGCAAAGACCATCGAAAGCGCCTGGCGCTGGTTGCGCGATCATCCCAATCGCTACGGAGACTAGCGCGCAATCGGGCGGCCCGCGCGGGGGAGTTGCTTCGCCTCGGACAACCGACACCACCCCATCACGCGGCGCTCGCCCAGTCCGACCACTCCCTAGAGCCTATCTCAGCAGGCTGGGTGCGTCGTCGCAGTCGTGCGAGGTCCAGCTGACCTGATGCATTTGTCGAAAACCGCCAAGCCGCCAAGTTCGCCAAGGAGCGCCAAGGGTTCTTGATTTCTGTGTCCCCCGTCCGTTCCCATTCAAAATCCCCGTGGCGAAACTTGGCGCTCTTGGCGGCTTGGCGGTTCCATCGAACGCTGTAGTGCGAGCCGCTCACATTCGAGGCAGTTGGCTAGCCCTTACGCCAGCGTCACGTCAGGGCACAGGTAAACGTCTTGGATCGTGTTCAATAGTTTGGCGCCTTCGGCCATTGGGCGTTGAAATGCCTTGCGCCCCGAAATCAGGCCCATGCCACCAGCGCGCTTGTTGATGACCGCTGTCTTGACTGCCTCGGCAAAATCGTTGTCGCCGGAGGGGCCACCTGAATTGATCAAACCAGCACGCCCCATGTAGCAATTGGCAACTTGGTAGCGCGTGTATTCAATCGGATGATCAGGAATCAGGTCGCTGTACATTCGTTTGTCGAACTTGCCGTAGCTCGATTCCTGGTTCAGATACAGAAACCCGCCATTATTCTCGGGCAACTTCTGCTTGATGATGTCCGCCTCAATCGTTACGCCCAGGTGGTTTGCCTGCCCGGTGAGGTCGGCCGACACGTGATAGTCCTTGTCCTTGGTTTTGAACGCCTTGTTGCGCAGATAGCACCAAAGCACGGCAAACATGCCAAGTTCGTGCGCACGCTGGAATGCCCGCGTCGTTTCTTCGATCTCCCGCTGGCTCGATTCGCCACCAAAGTAAATCGTCGCACCGACGCCCGCGGCTCCCATGTCGAATGCTTGTTCGACGGCGCCAAAGTAGAACTCGCTGGCCTTGTTGGGATACGTCAATAGCTCATTGTGATTCAACTTGACGATGAACGGAATCTTCGGTGCCCATCTGCGCGACACAATGCCAAGAACACCCAGCGTCAACGCCACGGCATTGCAGCCCCCTTCGACAGCCAACTTCACGATGTTTTCGGCGTCAAAGTAGATTGGGTTCTTTGCAAAAGAAGCGCCGGCCGAATGCTCGATGCCCTGATCGACGGGCAGTATCGACACGTAACCGGTGCCCTTGAGACGCCCCGACTGAAACAACCTTTCAAGCTGGTTTAGCACACGAACCGAACGGTCACTATTGAGAAAGATTCTGTCAACGAAATCACCGCCGGGCCTGTGCAACAAGCTCTTGTCAATACCCTTACACTGGTAGTTCAATAGGTCTCTTGCTGAACTTCCGAGAACCGCTTCAATGTCTGAGATCTTCATTGTCAACCTTCCATCCACGCCCAGCGAACCTATGGCCCAGGTTCGCCTCTGCCAAGGGGCCCTGAGCACGCTGGCCGTGGTTTAGTGACCCCAACGGTTGGTAAGGCTGCGAATTTCACTGCAAACTCTAGGCTTTTTCTTGGCACAGCGGCACGGAAACGCCACTTCGACTCGCGCGCCGAATCTTGATTTCGTCCGTTTCCCCGAGCATGCTCGCCGCGCCCATGTCGGTAATCGACTTTCACACTCACGCGTTTCCCGATGCGCTGGCACGGCGGGCTGTGCCATCTCTGGCCAAGGCTGCCGACGTACCCGCCTATCTCGACGGCAGGTTGCAGTCGCTATTGCAGTCAATGGATCGGACCCAAGTGGAGGTTGCGGTCGTAGCGTCAATTGCCACCAAGCCCGGGCAGTTCCAGGCAATCCTGGATTGGTCCTGCTCGATTGCTTCCGACAGAATCATCCCATTTGCCTCAGTGCACCCGTCGGATAGCGAGGCCGTTGCCCACGTGCACGAGATTCACGCCTGCGGGATCCGCGGCATCAAGCTGCACCCTTACTATCAAGACTTCGACCTCGACGACACCCGCCTATTTCCGCTGTACTCGGCGCTCGAAGATCTGGGGCTCATTGTGCTTTGCCACACGGGGTTCGACATGGCTTACGCGCGCACGCGGCGCTGCGATCCGGCCAGAATTGCTCGCCTGCTCGATCGGTTTGCGCGCTTGCGCTTCGTCGCAACCCACCTCGGCGCGTGGGAGGATTGGGACGAAGTCTCAACGTGCCTCATTGGGCGGCCCATCTACTTCGACACGGCGTACAGCATTGATTTCTCGGGGCCCGAGCGCGCAAAAGAGCTAATCCTGGCGCACCCTGCCGAATACGTGCTGTTTGGGTCCGACTCACCTTGGGATGACCAAGGCAACGCCATAGCAACCCTTCGGCGCCTCGAACTAGGCGAAGTGCGCGAACGCTTGATTTTGGGCCTAAACGCCGCACGCCTGCTCGGGCTACCAAGCGGCGCGACGAATTGACCGCCGTGCCTATTTCTTAGGCGCTTCCGCGGGCTTTGTAGCGGCTGGCGGCGTTGCGGCGGGCTTAGCGCTATCCGACGCATTCCACAGCGGTTGCGGCCGAGGCACGGCTTTGACCGCTTCAACGATGTCCGAGTAGGTCTGCTTCTTCGATAGTTGCCCGTTGGCAGCCGCCGCCGCGAGCTTCTCATGTGCGGCACAGAAACGCGCTGCGCTGTCGCGCGCCTCCAACGTGCTGTTCTCGAGCGCCACCACTTGGCCGAACACGTCGGCATACACCATCCTGTTGACGACCGAGTCGGCAACGCAGACCGTTTGCTTCTCTAGCATGCCGCAGCGGCGAATCGCGCGTGACATGCGCTTCTTGTCAACGTCCTTGCGAATCGTATCAAGGTTCTGCGCTTGCGTATCCAGGTAGCTTGCTAGGCCGTCGCACAGCGACTTAACCGGTGGCGCTGCATCTTGAACGATTTTGCTCAAATCCGTGTGAGAATCGCTGGCGGCGCTCATTTGATTGACGAGTGTCGTCACGGCATCACGAGCCGCTTGATCATCGGCGTCAGACCAGTCAGCGGCTCCGATGCCCGTCATCGCGGCCTCGAGCTTGCCGGACGTTTCAACGTCACCGCCCTGCGCAACCGATTCGATGCGCTCGCCGTAAAGCGACATGACGAGGATGGCGCGCCGCCACAAGGCATCGCGCTTGAGCGCTTTGCTGCAGCTGTCGCCCATTGATTTCTCTAGACCCACGGGTTGCGGGCCCAGTGAATCTTGCCACAGGCAAGTTTGCGCCCCTTGAGGCGCTGCGGACGCGTGCAGAGCAAGGCCGCGACCAACAGCGCCGACGCCCGCGCCCGACTTGACTGATGCGCCGCACGCGGTGACCACCAATGCAAGAGCCATGTGACTCAGCTGCAATGAATTTTTGCGTAGCACCTTTACACATTTGCGATGGGTCATAGCCGTCGGGTCATACCCCATTTTCGCGCCCCCGTGAAAGAATGATGCGTTTTTCACTGGACATTCGCGGAGGGTACTTATTCTTACTGTGTGATTTTTCTCTATGGCTGTTGCGTCACTCGCCAAATCGAGCGCGCGGGGCTCACACAACGCAGTGCCGAAGATATTCGTCGTGCGATAGCAGGTGTTCCACTTCGCCCAGGCAATCCCGACTTGACAGGACCGTGTAAAAGTCGTCCTTGACCGTTGGCGCGCGCCGCGTTGCCTCCAACCATTCGCTCCGCGAGAACGGCACGCGCGCCACCACACCCCAGAAGCCCGTGCTCGTAAAGAGCGCTCGCAGCCGTTCAACGTCCCCCTTTTGAAGGTGAAGCGAGATATACGTCGCGACCCCCACTTGCAGCCCATGCAGGTGCGGCGTCCGAGTGATCTTGTCGAGGGCATGTGAAACCAGGTGCTCGCTGCCGCTGGCTGGCCGTGATGAACCCGCCATCTCCATGGCAATTCCATTGAGCATGAGCGCGGTGGCAAGCAGGCTCGTCCCTTCCGTGTCGCGAGTAGGGCGGCCCAAGAATTGGAATACCGTTGCGTCCGAAAGCAACGCCGCAAAGTCATTCATCGGCGTGCCGCGCGCGGCCAGTGCGAGCCGCCAATCGGTTACCGCGGTGAGCTTGGCAGCCAGATCGCCAACCCCAGAGCACCATAGCTCAAGCGGCGCCTGACGGCAGATCTCAGTATCGACGATTACCGCGTAGGGAATGTGCGCGGGCAGTGCGCGCCTGCGCCCGCCCAGCGTAAGGCTTGACTGCGGCGCGCAGAACCCGTCATTGGAAAGTGAAGTGGGAACGGCGTAGTACGGCAGATTTGCCAGAAGCGCGACGTACTTGGCCGTGTCCAGGGCCTTGCCGCCGCCGACCCCCACGATGGCACGACCCGCAGCCGGCAGGGTGTCAAATATGTTCAAGGCGACCTCTACGCTGGCGTCGGTCACTTCCACGCGAGAGGAGAGCGGAATCTCGAATCGACCAAGGCTCTGCTCCACGCGATGCATCGCTTCGGGCAAGAGCGCCGTACTGTGCATTAGCACGACTGGGGAATGCCCGGCCCGCGCGAGTTCCGCACCCACTTGGTCAATCGCCCCCACCTCGATACGGACAATTTCAGGGATCTGAATGAAACTACGTCGCATAGGCGGCTATTATTACGAATACTCGAGTGCGATTCCTTCCAGGATGTTGGCCACATCCTCGCACCGATCGGTGGCCGCTTCCAGATTATCGATGATGTCCCTCCACTTGAAGACGGCCATTGCGTCGAACTCACCCTTGAAGAGGGTTGCCAGCCCCCGCCGGTAGTCTGCGTCTGCATCGTTTTCGAGACGATTGATTTCCACACAGAGCTTCAACATCTCGGTTGGTTGTTTGACCCGCGGCAGCAAGCGCACTGCCTTTTCCACGGCCCTGGTGGCGTGCAACAGTACCGTGGCAAGGCCCACTGCGAAATCGGGCGCGGACTTGATTTCATAGAGCGCCAGGCGATCTGCTGCCGCTTCGGTTAGGTCCAGAACGTCGTCGAGCGTACTGATGAGAGCGTGAATGTCGGCGCGGTCAATCGGGGTTATCCAAATCTTGTGGAGGCGAGCAATCGCGTCATGCGTAATGGCGTCGCCTTCAGCCTCGATGTTCCTTACTTGCTTGGTTAGCTCAATGGCACGCTCCGGTGTGCGCAAGGCGTCCAACAAGATCTCCGCGGCCCGCACGACACAGGTCGCGTGTTTCTCGAAACTGTCATAAAAGAAGCGATCCTTGTGAGTCGAAAACAGGCTGAACATCTTGTCGGTTCTCTACTGAACACGGAGTTGAACGGCAGCCCCATACCACTGAGGGGGATGGCAAGGACGGCTGAAATGCACAAGAACCGTGAAATTGTCGCATAGGCCGCAGGCAATTGGGCAGTAGTTTGGGGCCGGCTCGACCCGTATCCTCACACAAGGGCATTTTGCGCTAAATTTGCGAGGCGTATGGGTGGCCGGTGACCTATGTCCTGCGCCGCAGCGCTAGCGGCAGCGCCCCCAGTCCCACACCCGCTGCCATGCCAACAATACCGTGTACGCCCACGCAGGAGCTTCCAATGGCACCGGTCAGCAAGGCTGTAGCCGCCGCCGACATGAAAACCGCAGCGGGCGTGTCGGACTTGGAGGCCAAACGCCCGACGAGAACCCCCGCCAGCACTCCGCCTCCCACGCAGTACAGCATGCACGTCGAGTAGCAACTAAGACCCATGCACGCATGCCCGTGAAGCCTTGAGATGACACCCCCCGTGAGCGGTAGTAATCCATAGACGACGCCGGGCAGCACACTGCGCCCCGGACTACGACCGAACCAAAGCAGAACGACTGACGCACCATACAACGCCAGGCCCAACACCAATGGCCACGACACTTCCTTGACCAAAGCCGCGACCATACCGCCCACGAGCAACGTTGGAATCGACGCGGCCAATGCGTGTCGCAAACGCCCCCATTCATAGGCGCGTTTGGCTCTGCCGCGTAAGAGCGTTTGTTCAGCTAACATAGATTCTTCTCCAGGCGTCCTTCAGTCGCGTCAATGCGCGCTCGCGACGTTTGCGGAACGTCGCGCCAGCGAGTGCGCTGGGTGACTCTTCGTTGAACGTGGCGAGCAACGTCTGTTGATCCAAGTCGGAGAGCTGCCCCAGCACTTGGCGAGCCGCTTCGACGATTTGCCGCTCCGCAGTCAAGCCTTCGGGATCATCCGCAACGGACGGCAACGGCTGGGCTTCGAGCGTCGATGTCTTCGAACGCGCGTGACGCTTGCGAATCGAGCGCACCTCCCAGACGGCAATGCTAAGCGCCCAAGTCAAAGCATCGCGCGAACGGTCGAAAGTCGCTGCCCGGTCGAACACCTTCAGCAATGCTTGCTGCGCGGCGTCCTCGGCATCTGCCAAGCTGAGTGTTCTTTTGCAAAACGCGCTAAGCACGGGCCACAACTGCGCGTACACCTCGTCGAAAACCGATCGATCACCGTCAGCCAGCCGGATCATCAATTGCGTGAGCGCTTGGCGCGCGGCGGAGTCCATCAGTGAGGTCGTCGTTTCAAGCGGATTCGTAGTCCATTGTCGAATCAAATGACATAGGCGGCATGGCGGCCGAGCGTGACTTCCGTGAGCCAAGGCGGTCCGGGGCCATAGCCCCCAGCGAACGCGCCTTGATTTTGATTCGCGTTGTCCCGATGCCGTGTGCTCGGTCGGGCCCCGTCACGGAAAAGGCAGTCGGCGCCTAGAGCTGTTGCTTAGCCAGTTGGGTGGCGTTTTTGCAAATCGCGAGAATAATTGGGTTCTTCTTCGGCATCGCGCGGGTTTCCTGGGGTCGGCAAACGGGCCGCGCGCCAAGCCGTCGCAAGCGCTAAAGCGGAAGAGTTCCAGCAATGACACGACACATGATAGAGTTTGCACTCACACTCGGCGCGGCATTGGCGATACAAATCGCCGGTTGCAAAAGTAACGCGTCACCCGAGCCAACCGCGAATGTTACCCAGGCGCCAGAGTCCGGCAAGGTCGCCGTGACGGTGGGACAAGATGGATTTTCCCCAAGCAACGTGGCGGCGCGCAAGGGCCAGGCGCTCACGTTAGAGTTCAAGCGCATCACGGACAAGACATGCGCCACGCAGGTCGCGTTTCCCGAACTCAACCTGACCAAAGACTTGCCGCTGAACACGGAGGTTGCCATCCAAGTTCCAACCGACCAGGCACGCACGTTGACGTTTCAATGCGGCATGGGAATGTACAAGAGTTCGGTCGTGATCCAGTGAAGGGCTACTGCAGCCTGGGCGCAGGGCCAAGTTGACGTCTGACCCGATATCGGACATCTCGAAGTTCAGTGGGTCAACCCCAGGGGATGGCAACGTGAAGAATGCAATTCATTATGGTGCACTGGTAATCACAGTCTACATATTGGCCTTCTTTACCAATTCACCGGATACCGACCTGTGGGCAAGGCTGGCTGTTGGCTCCATCTTCTTTCAAACCGGACACGTACTGCGCCATGACATCTTCTCGTACCTGCCCACGAAGAATCTGTGGGTCGACCATGAATGGGGATCGGGTGTCGTCTTTTACTATTTTGCAAAATACCTGGGAGAATATGGGATCTTCATTCTGAAAGCACTGCTCATCTATCTGATCTTCGTGAGGGTTCTCAAGACCGTCAAAGTGCGCCAACGCAAGGAAACCGTAAGCGTCTTTTATTGCGCGTTCTTGGGGTATGCGCTCTTCCCCGGAATCGCCAGCCTCATCCGCAGCCAGATGTTTACGTACTTGTTCTTCATTATTTGGATATACGAGCTGGAATGTATCAGGCATAATAGGCAAAAAACACTGTGGATGTTCCCGTACACAATGCTGTTTTGGGCCAACCTGCATGGCGGTTTTGTTGCCGGAATCGGCCTCGTATTGCTCTATGCCATTGGCGAATTACTCAACCGAAAGAAGACCCTGCCGTACCTTTGGATATTGTTATCGATCCTACCCGTAACGCTCATCAATCCCTACGGGTTTGCACTCTGGAGCAATATCGTCGCGGCGTCGTTCATGCCGCGGCCCTTGATACCGGAATGGCAACCGATCAGTCTGAGCGGCCCGATGCAGAACATCGGCGGACTCCATGTGCATATCCTTACGGGCTATATGCTGTTTGTAGGGTTGACGTTTGCCGCAGCTTGCCAAGCTATCGCGCAAAAGAAGAAAGCCGACTGGACGAAGATCATACTCGTAACGGTGTTGTTCTTTTTGAGTGCGCGGCACCAACGCCACACTGTGTTCTTCTTACTGGCTGTCTCCGCACTCTTGTACGATCAGTTCAATGGACTGTTGGATCCGCTTCGCAAAATGGTCAAAAGGGCATTCCCCGGCAGTTCCGCAAAGATTCAGACCGGTGCCGCCTGGGGCTTTGGCTATGTTCTGCCGGCAGTTGTCTTTATTTGGATCATCCCCAAGTTGTCACACCGGATCATAACGAGCTACGAACGATATCCCGTCGGTTCAATGGAGTTTATCAAGCAAAACGGAATCACGGGAAACCTCGCCACCGCGTTCAACTGGGGCAGCTACGTCCTGTGGAAGTTGTATCCCCAATGCAAGGTAATGGTCGATGGACGATACGAGGAGGTTTATCCGAACGATGTTTTCGAGACCGCAATGCGTTTTTCCGAAAGGCACGACCTTTGGTGGGAAGTCTTGACACGCTTTCACACGGACGTGGTGGTGCTGCCGAAGTTCAACTACACGCGGGAGGACCTGTCGCACATTCCGGATTGGAAACCCGTCTATCAAGATTTCGTGAGCGTTGTTCTCGTACCAAGGGGCAGCAGCCCCAGGTCTTATTTGCGTCCCGACTATCGGGATCCCGCCTATTCAAAGGAGGATCTAGCAAGGGCAATTAGCCCTTCTCCAAGCCCGTGAAATCCGCCGGGTTGCGGACCCAGTGATGGACGCCGGGATTGCCGCTTGCGGAACGTGGTAGCCTGGTTGACGGTGGACTCCCCGGCTCAACCCCGCTACCGGCTTGAAAGGGCCACAACTGACGAACCTCGTTGGATGCTGGGCGCGCTGCTCATCGTATGTCTGGTTGCCTCGTTGCCGTGCCTCACCTTCAAATATTTACCGATGACCGATCTACCGCAACACGAGGCGATTGTATCGATCATGCGGCATATGCATGATCCCGCGTACGGCTTCGAACGGTACTACGACTGGGCGTTGGACCGTACGCTGTACGTTTTTCCCTATTTCCTGGCAGTAGGGCTCTCCTTTCTGCTGCCGGTTCGATGGGCCCTTCATATCATTGTTTTCGTTGCGACACTCTCTTACCCATTCGGCATACTACTGACGCTGCGTGCGCTCAAGAAGCCGTTGATTCTGACGCTCTTGGCGTTGCCGTTACTCTATAATCGCGGCTTTTTCTGGGGTTTCATTCACTTCAATCTCGGTTTGGGGATGGCTTTCATTGCGCTTTCCGAGCTTGTGGGTCCATGGTCCAGATCAAAAGGGTGGCGCGTTGCGGGTCTTTGTGTGCTTTCGGCCTTAACGCACGTTTATGGTTTGGTCTTACTATTGACCTACGTCTCTGTATGGCTAATTGTCGGGGAGCGCCGCCAGTTATTGTCGCGCGTGTCTTGGATCATCCCGGCAGTGGTTGGACTGGGCTGTTGGGGCCTCTTTACCGCCAAAGCTCCGGGCTACGGGGGCGTGCAATGGGCGCCGTTTAGCTATCGGCTGAAAGAGGTGGGCCAATCGATCCTAGGTGGCTATCAGGACCAATCAGAAGACTTCATTCTCGTTGGATTGGGAGTCGTTACAGTGACGCTAACTTGGCGTAGTATTCCAGTGACCTGGCGCCGTTGGAAACGGCTCGGGGTTCACGGTCGCACAAGTTATGTCCTAATAGTCATCAACCTTGCTGCGTATTTTCTGCTGCCAATGGCGACTCCAACCGCCAAGTTCATAAACTTCCGCCACGCCATCATTTCGGCAATGCTGCTGCCGTTGACCATTTCCGACTATGATTATTTGAAGGGGCGCGTACTTGCAAGGATTCTGCCTAGCGTGCTTGCAGCAGCCACACTCGCCAATACGTGGCAGCACCTTTGGCTTTTCGACCGCGAAGCTAGGGAGTTCGATCCTATATTGGCGGCGGTCCCGCCGCGTCCCCACTTGCTTCAGCTGCCATTCGACACGAGGGGAGCGATCATGCGTTCCGACGTGTACTCGCATTTTGGCGCGTACGCCCAAGCCCAGCATGGGGGTGTACTGGCTATTTCGTTCCCGATGCTATTCTGGAACATACCCGTGAAGGGGCGGACGAACTCCGATATGCCCGGCTTCCCACAGAACATGGAGTGGCCGCCGGCGCCGCGAAGTCAACCTCACGAGGGAACTTCTTACGATTGCGTCATAGTTCGCCAAAGCGACGGCCATCTCCAAGAAGCGACCACGAAACCTGGAAGCGAGATTGTCGCAACCGTGGGTTCTTGGGAATTGCGCTGTTCGACCCGTTGAGCATTAGCGTTGGATTCCCGTGGTAGCAGGGGCCGACGTGCCGGTCATGCCTCACTGCGTCGGGGCAATCACTCCGCTGTCATGCTGCCACTGAGCACTGGCAAGTCAGGGGCGTGCCTGCCACTGCCCACAGACATGTGCTACCGCAACGGTTAGCGGAAACGTCGTAGAAATCTACGCCAGCTGCAGTCCGATCTGCCTTATGTGCAACGGCTAGCGCGACTCAGCCACGACAACCACCGAGCGTGCCTCGTGTGGTAGCGGCAAAGCGCAATTCTCAGGCAATGCAACTTGGCCAATCGCGCTAGTATCCTCATTACCTTGGGCATTCGCCCAAACCCAAAATCGCTTCGCGAGTTTCTAGTACCCCTCATCTCAAGAGATTCGGGGTACTAGCGCACGTACACGGTGACGTCGGTCGAAAGCCCTGCCTGCAGCGGCAAATCGGGCGCTTTGGCCCAGCTAAGTCGCACGGGCACCCGCTGCACGACTTTGACGAAGTTGCCCGAGGCGTTGTCAGCGGGCAGCACGGAAAAACGGGCGCCCGTCCCGCCGGACAGGCTCTCGACCTGGGCCTCGAGAACCTTACCGGGAAATGCGTCAATGCGCACCAACGCGCGCTGACCTTTGCGCATGCGTCCCACTTGAGTCTCTTTGAAATTGGCGATGACGTACGTGCGTGCTGGGACCAGCTCGGCAATGGGCTGACCAATCTGGATTGTCTGACCCGGCTGCACGGAAACCTTGGACACGACACCGTCCTCGACGGCAACCACTTTAGTGTATGAAAGCTGGAGGCGCGCGAGGTCCAACGCCGCTTCGGAGACTTTGACCCGAGCGTGCGCCAAGTCGGCATTCGCGTGCGCGGTTGCGATCTGAGCCTCAATCGGCGTTGATTGGTCGAGCCGGCCTTTGGCCTCCTGCACGCGCGACGCGGCCAGGTGCTTCATCTCGCCAGCAGCTAGCACCTGGGCCTGGGCCTGGGCCAGCGCCGCGTGCGCAGAGTCGTAGGCAACCTGCGCGTTGTCGAGCTGCTCTTTGGGCTGCGCATTTTGCGCGACGAGTTGCTGCGTGCGCGCCAGATCGAGTTCGCTCTTGCGCGCTTCCGCCCGCGCACGCTCGAGGCCGGCGCGCGCCACGGCGAGCTGGGCCGCGGCATTCGCAACCCCCATCGACGAACCGGAGAATTGAGCCTTGGCACTGTACAACCCTCCCTTGGCCGAGGCTTCAATGACTTGGACTTGCGCGTCCGCCGCGTCCGCCTGAGCCCGAGCCACGGCGAGTTCGCCCTCTGCCTGGCGTGCGCGTGCCGTAAAGTCAGCATCATCAATCAAGATAATGAGATCGCCCTTCTTTACGGGTTGGTTATCATCCACCAGGCGCCTTTGGACTTGTCCCGCCACGCGCGCGGATACGGGTACGACGTCCGCTTCAACTTGCGCATCGTCGGTCGCCTCCTGACCCGCCGTTGCGATGAAGTAGCCTACGGCTGCGAGCGCGCCAAGAGCCACGACCGCGCCGAGGATCAAGAAGGGCTTGAAACCGCGTCGGCCTGCCGCAGCGGGTGCCTCGTTCGAGGGGCCGTCAGGCGACGCAGCAGCGGGCTCGCCGTTAGTCTTTGACATCGAATGGGAACTTTGCATTGGTTACTCCACGTGCACGGGCGAGCTGGTCGTGTGGCGCGACACCTTGAGGAAGTAAAGCAGCGGCAGAACGCAAAGGAAACCCAGCGCGCCTAGAAAAAAGTCCTTGCGAAACGCGAGCATCATGCTCTGCCCGTAAACCATCCCGTTGAGGGCCCGCAGTGATGCCACCTGGGCGGTGGCAATATCCATCCCGCGCGCGACCATCCCGCTCGAAATCTGATTGAGACGCGCCATTACTTCGGGACGCACTTCGGTAACGTGTGCGCCCAGGCTCGCGCGCGCTTGGGTGCCGAAGCGAAGCAGCAGCGTTGCAAAGATGGCAAGCCCGCTGGACGCGCCGAGTTGTCGCAGCAGCGACTGAAGACCCGTAGCATCCGGCAACCTGTGTTTGGGAATTCGTGCAAGGGCCACCGTGGTCAGCGGGATGAACAGGCACGAAAAGCCAGCGCCCTGCAACATGATTGCCAGGATGATCGCGGCGACCCCCGTTTGGAGAGTGAAGAAGCTCATCGCGAACGAGCCAGCCGACACCCACAGGATGCCGTTGGCCACCATGACCCGCGGCGGCACCTTGTTGTAGAGTTTGCCGACGATTGGATTCATCACCATCATCAAGGCGGCGCGGGGCAGCATCGTGACGCCGCTTTGCATGGCGGTGTAGCCGAGCAGCTCCTGCATGAAGACCGGCAACAGGAACATGTTGCCAAGCAACATTGCGAATTGGACGGCACCAATCACAGAAGCCGAAAGAAAGGCCTTGTCTTTGAACAGGCGCAAATCCACCGCCGGCGCTGGCGCGGTGAGCTCGCGCACAACGAACGCCGCGAGCGACACGACGCCCACGGCCAGGCTCCAGCAGATCAGAGTTGACTCGAACCAATCATTGCGGGCACCTTCCTCGAGGAAATACTGCACGGCCGTAAGCCCGACGCACATGAGCACGATGCCCACCCAGTCGAGCTGCTTACGTTGCCGTGCGGCGATCGCGAGGTTTGCCATTCGGATCTCTGGATCTTCGATGACGAACGTCGTGACCATCAGAAACCCGAGTGCGCCTACGGGTAGATTGATGTAGAAGATCCACGGCCAATTGTACTGGTCAACGATGTAACCGCCCAGGGTCGGTCCAATTGCCGGCCCCAGCACGACCGCCATTCCAAAGAGTGCCATGGCCATGCCCTGTTCTTTTGGCGGGAACGTCTGGCGCAAGATAGCCTGTTCCGTCGGTTGTAACGCACCGGCTCCCAACCCCTGAAGCACGCGGTACAGCACCAGTGCCCGCAACGAACCCGCCGTGCCGCACAACGCCGAGCCGACGATGAACACGACAAGCGCGGTAAGGTAAACGCGTTTTTGGCCGAACTGGCGCGAAAGAAAGCCCGTAAGCGGCATGACGAGCACGGTGGCAATGACGAACCCGGTCGTGATCCAAGTGATCTCATCGAGCGTGGCGCCGACCGAGCCGCGGATGTGCGGCAAAGCCACGTTGACAATCGATGAGTCGATCGTCCCCATTAGCGTGCCGAACGTCACTGACAGGGTTACGATCCACTTGTTGGGTTTGGGCCGAGGGTGCCGTGACGCAAGGCTCATTAGCTTGATCTGTCCTGCTCCGTGGCCGTTTGTCTAACCAACCCGACGGGCGGTATACAAGATTGGAGCGCTCTTGCACGCGAATTTTTAAGGTGCCTGCGCGCCGACGCAACACTTGCGTGGGCAACTGCTCACGCCGCCCGCTGTGAGACGCCACGAGTGGTCATCTTACGTGTAGGTTGCTGTCAGTCGTGACCCAGGCACCGAGTATTGTCTTGATGGCGCTGCGGCACGGAACCGTCTGTCACATCCCGACAACCAACGCGGGCGAGTTCGCCCCGCTCGGCTTCGGGACCAGCCTGGAGGGGTTCTCGAGCCAAGCTTGATCAGTGCGAAAGCGGCAAAGCTTCGAAAGCTGGACGACGCGTTGCGATTCGCTCTCGCTCTTGATTGAGTGAACCCTAGAAGTTGTCTCAGAAAGACTGCGGTGCGCGCGTTTATGGGTCTCTGCAACCGAGCCGCGTGCTTGGAACCGGGCCTCTTGTCACATCGGCACGGAAACAGAAGGGAATTCGATGACACAGCCAAGCGGCTTCGGTCTAGCTGCCTGCAAATCTTGCAAGTGTTTGATACGACAGGCAAAACATCCCGGTTGCAACGCCCGGACATTGCGGCGATAATGCTGGAGGTTGTTTGGTAGCCGCCCGCTTGCTTTGGAGGTGTTGGAGTGACCCCCACACTAGAGTGTTCCGAGTCGTTGACTGCCGCAGTCGCTGCGCCTGGCTGCGTGCCACCGTCATTGTTGGGCGTGCGCACGTTTTTGTTCGAACACGGCATGCCGATTGTGCCTTGGGCCTCGGCGCAAGAAGTCCTCGACGAGCTACACGAGCTACTGCGTTCGCAACAGTCGAACGACGCTTTTTGGCAATCCTTGCACGAGTGGCTGCGGGTTCTGAAAATCGACCTGGAGACATTGCTGCCGAACGGCGCCAACGACAACGAGGCGCTGGCGCTCGTAACCCGCGAGACACTGCTCGGCGAGATACGGCAATGCATCGACGTGCAACCCGCGCAGGTCCCTGGTTTTGCGGCGTTTGCCCAGAAGCTTTCGCAACGCTGCCTGGTAGTATTGCTACTACTCGCAGGGGCGGCCACCGTGAGTTGCGGCGCGCGAGCGGACGACTCGTCTCAGGTTGAGTCCAGTTCGGGCGGTTCAGGTGGCGCGACCGGAGGCGCCGGCAATGCGGGCGGCGAAACGGGCTTTGGTGGCACGTCGTTCATCATCAACACCGGTCCTCAAGGGGGCTCGACTTACGCGGCCAATAGCGGCACCACGCCCTGCGTGAGTGCTGGTCTTACAATGGCGGATGTACAGAGCATTGCCACGCAGTGCATTCAAACGAGCTCGATGCGCGACGCGGTACTTGCGTGCATCGCGACGCTCAATAGCACCTGGCAGCAGGGCATCGAAATGGTTCTCAATTGTACCTCCTGCGATCAGGCTGCCAGCATGCTCGTCAGGCTCGCGAACTCTTGTTCAGACTTGCCGGCAAGCTACCAATGCTGGCTAACTCCGTGCACGGTGTACATGGGTGTCCGCATGGATTGAGAGCGTCGCGACTGTGTCGCTTGTCCCGATAAGCCATGATTCAATTGAAGTTAGCCGATCTGACAACGCGCGTGCTGTTGGCTCGCGACGTCCCTTCGTGCAGGCCCAGTTCGGCTTTGGTCTTGTTGCACGGCCACGGCGTCGCCGGAGATGATTTGGTCTATTTGGGGGATGAACTCAACTTGCCGCCGCATATTGCATTGGTCTTTCCAGAGGGTCCGTTGATCGTGGATCAGGCCAACGCTGGCATTGCGAAACGCGGCTGGTGGCCGGCGGACGCGACGCAACTGCAAATCGCCCTATTTACCGGTCAAGTGCAACTGGCCTCACGCGTTGCGTTCTGTGGCTGCGAAGGGGTACGGGCCCAGTTCTCTTCGTTTCTTGACGCGCTTCAGGCAAACCTGGGGCTACGCCCTGAGCGAATTGCGCTCGGCGGCTTCTCACAGGGCGCGCTGCTGAGCCTCGATTCAGTGTTGCATGATGACAGGCAATGGGCGGGCCTTCTGTGCTTGAGCGGCACGCTGTTCGACGTTGCGATGTTGCGTGCGCGCCTTCACGGGCGCGCCGCTGTGCCGGTCTTCATTAGTCATGGCAGATTGGATCCAATTTTGCCATTTGCCGCGGCGCGCCAACTGTACGAAGAGTTCTCCAGAGCGGGTTGGAACACTTCGTTCGTGCCATTCGAGGGCAGCCATGGGATTCCACGGCAGATCGTGTCGGCCATTTCGAATGCCGTAGGTGGCTGGCTCGGTCCGCCCGCCGCCACGCGATGCCAAACTGACTCAGGGCGCGCGCACCACGCCGCGGGGGACTGCATTCTTCCACAGCCGGAGTCGGGACAATTCGATGGATCAGTCGGGCGTCAGTAACACGAACCAGGACATTACTGCGCAAGCCCTCAAGTTCCTGCTGATGCCGAACTTGACATTCGCAGAAGTCGAATTGACAACGGCTTGTCCGTGTCGCTGCGTCACGTGCGGGTCCAATTGCGGTCGCGCCGCGGACAATGAACTCACCGGCCCGGAACTCCTGTCACTCGTTGACGAATTCAGTGAGCTCGGTTGTAAGCGCATGACATTTCTAGGCGGCGAACCGTTGTGCCGGCCGGAGCTACTTACGCTGATACGGCAGGCCACGGCCCGGCGCATGCTCGTTGAAATCGTTACTTCGGGCATGGGCCTCGATTCAGAGCTGGCGGCACAGCTCAAAGCCGCGGGCATCCACTCGGTCACGGTCAGCATTGACGGGCTCGAAACGACGCACGACATGCAACGCGGCGTGAAGGGATCATATCGCCGCGCGCTTGCGGCGATCAAAGCGCTCAAAATGGTCAGGGTGCCCGTAGGAGTCAATACGCAAGTCAATCGGGCATCCCTGCTGGAGCTCGAGTCGATGGGTGACGTGTTGCTCGAAGCCGGTGCCATCGGCTGGCAATTGCAGACGACGTTCCCGATGGGGCGAGCTGCGTCCAGCCCCCTGGTCCTGAAGCCATGCGACATGCCCAAGCTGCTCTCGATTCTGCGGCAGCTTGCGCTAAGGCCAAAGCTCGCGCCGCATCTCTCTGACGCCATTGGGTGGTGGACCAGCGACGACACGCGCTTGCGTTCAACGCCGGGCGGCCTGGCGCGCTGCTGGCTAGGATGCTTTGCCGGAATTCAACACATGGGCGTCACAAGCCAAGGCAATGTAAAGGGTTGTCTTGCGCTGAGCGATGAGTATGTCGAAGGGAACGTCCGCGAGCAATCCCTGAGCCGCATTTGGCGCGATGATCGTTGTTTCGCTTACAACCGTGCGTATCGCGCTGACTCGCTGAGCGGCTCCTGCGCCAATTGTTCGCAGGCGTCGCTGTGCCGAGGTGGGTGCACGGCGTCGAGTGTAGCGTTTCACGGTAGGCCCGGCGTCAACGAAAACTGCCTACGCTTGGCAGAAATCAAAGGCAGGTAACCGTGATGGCGCAGCCGTGCTATACAATCACCGGTGCGGCCATGATTTCAGACAGGGACTTCCGCCGAGCCCTCGTCGCGGCGTGTTTGCTACACGCGTTGGCGTTGATGGGCACGGCTGTCTACCGCGGGCGTGCCCCGGTGCGCCATGCCTTGCCCGTGCCGCCTATCCCAAAAGAAATTGAAGTGGCCTTGACGTCGCACCCAGAGCAGCCTTCCTCGCCGAGTTCGGGCTCTGGCGCGCTACGCCTTGACGAATCGTCTGCGCGCAGCGCAGAGCGAGTTGTTACGACGGCGGGCACAGGCCAAGGCGTTGTTGGGCAAGTTGCCGAAGTGCCGGAAGTGGCAGCGGACCTTGGCGCTGCGGCGTCGGAAAGCGGCGCGAATGGGGCGGGCAGCGGCGGATCGCTAGGCCATCTGACGCCACATCAGCTAGGCTTAGACGGCGATCACGCGCTGGCATTTGCGCTGTCGCGTCAGGAAGAGCCGAAGAATGACGCGAGCGCCGCCAATGATCGGTTGCGTCAATCGATGCAACAGGGCCACGTGGACTACGACCGCGAGCTTGGGCTTGGCGTGCCGGCACCACTCGTCTTGGCGCTGGAATCAGCAGCGCGCGATCTGGCAATTCCCACCAACTCGACGGCGCTGTTCTCAGCGAATTTCGACGGCAGTGGCGCGCTGCTCGGGTTCGAATTGTTGCAGTCCGATCACGCAAGCCCCCAGTGGAACAAGTTGGAGCAGCGCGTGCAGCAGATGCTCAACGGCCGCAAGCTGTCGATTGCGAAGAATACGCGCGGCGTCGATTTGAAGTTGAAGCTCATCGCGCGCAGCACGCTTCCAAGTGGGGCCGATCCGGGCACGGAGGTGAACCTGCTCGGTGTTCCAGTCAAGAAAGGCCAAGGCAAACGCTCCTCCAAGGTTTCAATTCTGGATCCGACTCCCAAGTTGTTGGAATTTGAAATCGGGGTTGGAGACGACACGCAAAGGGTAAAAGTCCCGGTACCCGGGCTTGTCTTGAACGCCTTGTCGCTTGGCGGCGATCCCTCGGACATCGGCGCCCCAGTGCGGCACATGATTCGAGTGCAAATCGTCGATGAGAAGATCTATTAGAAGCTTTGGCAGACAGCCGCAAGCCTATCAATCATCTTGCGGTCTTTCGCGAATTGGCACGTCTCCTCGCGGCAGCTGGCGAAGTACTTGCCGGTGACGCCGGACACGGATGCCGATGTCGCAAGCCACACGGGCGTGCGTGCCCCGGTCTCCGGCGACTCCGATCCACCGAACCCGAGCGAATTGCTGAGCGTCGAATTGACGTCGCCCGGGTGGCAGGAGTTGACCGTGATGCCATGGGCCTTGAGTTGATCCGCGAGTGCCACGGTCAGCATGCGGTTGGCTTGTTTCGATTGGCGATACGCAAGGTTGTTGTCATAGCGCCGCCGGCTGAATTCGAGGTCGTCGATGTCCAAGTCGCCCGCCCAGTAGCTAGCGACATTGACAACCCGGGCCGGTGTGCCCTTGGCAAGATTGGGTTCAAGCGCAAGCGTCAACCAATAGTACGCTAGAACGTTCGTTGCAAATTGCAACTCGTGACCCTCGGACGTCACTTGCCGCGAACGCGGGGCGATAGCGGCATCGTTGACCAGAACGCCGAGCGGTGCGTCGAAACCATCCGCGAAGCGCCGGATACTTTCTCTTAGCGACAGGTCCACGCGCGCGCAGCTGACCTGGGCGTTGCCGGTCGCCTTCTTGACGGAATCGACCACGCGTTGCCCCTTGCGCTCGTCACGAACTAACAGCAGAACGGATAGGCCGGCATTGGCAAGACCGCGGGCAATGGCGCCGCCGATCGCGCCGGTGGCGCCGGTGACAATGGCGAGTTTACCTTCACTCACGCGGGGCAGTGTACCTTGCACGTGCCGGAACAACAAAAAGAAAATGCGCTAGGGGCTGTCCCTATCAATCGATACGGGCTTGTCCGATGAACTCGGATGACTGCAACCGGGACACCCCCTAGCTGGAGCCCTGCAATACCGCCAGCCTATCCCTAAATTTCGCTTGCGCGGCGTTGTAGTCGCGCTGCGTCAGGCCGAGAGCGGTTGTGATCTGGCGCATGACGTTGGTTTCTGCGCTGGTGATCGTTTGGTCGGCGGCTGCGAGCGCTACCAACATCTCCAACACTTGAAGTCGCAATTCTGGATCGCCAAGCTCACGCAGAATTCGTGAGTAGCGAGGCGACTGAACGGTCGCAATTTCGAGTATGTGGCGTTTGAGCGCGGCGCAAATCGTTTCGGCGCCCGTCGGCGTCATGCCGTGGATTCTGGAGAGCTCGTCGTAGACCCGCTGCTGCTCTTCCGGTGAGTAGTCGCTGTCCGCGTAGGCGACGGCCCCGAGCAGCCCCACGATAGCCGTGACGACAAGCACCGTTTCTTCGTCGGCACCCGGCAGTTCCGATCGAACCGTGTATTCCAATTGCTCCGCACCCGCCAGTTCACGGACTGCCACCGCGCGATTGAGCCAATTACCAAACATGGCCGGCAGCGTAGCGCAATGCGGGCCGCCCGCCACACGCGGGCCCCTGTCATCGAACGTCAATCATCGAATCGTGGAATGAAGCGCAGCGTCGGCAATTCGCTGTGGCGGTCGAACTCGAACGATGGCGGCTCGGGCCGCTCGCTGTTGATGCAACAGCCCCCACCCTGCAGATGTTGATCGAGGGGCCCTTCGAACCCAGCGGCCCAGTGCAGCGACATCGCGAAGTCTTGCGCCTGCTGAAAGCGCAGCGCGGGCTCGCGCGCGCAAGCGCGGTGAAACCACGCGTCGACCATGGCGGGGATGCCCGGTGCAAAATGGCTGATGTTGGGCAAGGGGTGCGTGCAGATCTTCAGTGCCCAATCGCCAAGCCCTTCGGCTTCAAAAGCCGACTTGCCCGTGAGCATCGTAAACACGACCATCCCTAGCGCGTATAGATCCGCGCGGTGGTCCACGTTCACGAGCCCCCTCACCTGCTCCGGGCTCATGTATTGCGGCGTCCCCATGACCACGCCATCGCGAGACACATGCGACGAGCTGCCCGCGTCCTCGAACTTGGCAATGCCGAAATCGAGCACCTTGGCAATGGCCAGGTCGCTGGCAAACGGCGGGGCGCAATGCAAAAATACATTGGCCGGCTTCAGATCGCGGTGCACGATGCCACGGCGGTGTGCGTGCGTGAGCGCCCGCGCGATCTGCACGCCGATGCGAACGGTGTCTTCGAGCGGCAGCCGCTGCTCGCGCAAAATGCGTTCCTCCAACGTCTCACCCGAAAGTAGTTCCATCACGATGAACGGCACGTCGTCGTTGGTTTCGCCGGCATCGTACACGCGCACGACGAACCGCGAACGCAATTGACTGGCAGCAACCCCTTCACGCACGAAACGCCCGCGAGCCTCGCTGCTGTGAAGCAATTGGCGTGACAACAACTTCACTGCCACATAGTCGCCGACGCGGCGATCACGAGCCAACCACACACTTCCCATGCCGCCGCTCGCGATCATACGTTCCAGGTAATACCGCTGGCGAATGACTTGACCGCGGTTACCTGAAACCTCAAGAGCTGGCGATGTATCGTGGGCCGACTGATCGCTCATGGCTGCACCGCAATTACGACTGACTGTTCCCTCGTTGCGCCCAACCACCCGAAAATTCGGTAACTTCCGAGTGCGGTAGCCGAATCCTTCGCAACGAGGTGCATGAATCTAACACAAGCGGACGTTTGTGCAACTGGGCGAAATGGCAGTAGGAGAAGCCCAATTGAAACCTTGAAGGCCCATCGAACGGACTGATTCTAGCGAACCATCGGCCTCATGAATGAGGCGCGCGAATGGCCCCTGGTTTGCCAACAACCAGTCCATTGCTGCTTTTTGTTTTGCGCGGCACGGAAAAGGCACCTTAACCCGACCGTGCTAGCATGGCTCCGTGCGCAGTCTTTCGGCCTACTTAGCGGATCAACAAAAGCGAGCTTGCGACGATAGAGATCTCACGTCGCGCAGTGATCTCCGAAAGGAGCGCAAGGACGCAGAATCCGCGTTCGTGACGTTGGCGCGTGCGCTGTGTGACTGCTCGGAAAAGCAATTCAAGCGTCTGAAACTGCCGGAGCCGCTGCGCGACATCGTGTTAGAGGCGCGCCGTATCGATAGCCCCGCCGCAAAAGATCGCGCCTTGCGCCTCGTGCGACGCGAATTGCGTGACGGCGACGCGGCCGCGGTGCAGCGGCAACTTGAGGCGCTCGAAAAGCCGTCGCGCACGTCGCGAGCAACCGAACCATGGTGCAACCGCCTCATCGACGAGCGCGAGCCGGCATTGAATGAGTTCGTCAGTCAGTACCCAGCAGCCGATCGTCAACAGCTGAGGCGCTTGGTCCGCAATGTAGCAAAAGCCAGCACAGAGCAGCGTGCAAAGGCCGTAGCGGCGCTAACACGTGGCGTCCGTGCAACGATGGCAGCCGAATCCGACCGCGACACTCCTGAGCCAGAGCACGATTAGCGCGCAGGCACGGATTTCGGACGCAACGCGGTCATGCTTCGATGCGTCTGCGTGCTCTTGAAGGCAACCACGCCTCAGAAGACTGCCGGAGGCGGGTCGAAAAGTGCGGGCCTGCAGTGCCTGCTCTGCTTGATCGAGCTCAAATATGCAACGCGAAGTATTGCGACTAGATATCCCCCCAAGGATGCTGACCATTCATCGCATCTTGCTGGGACGCCCGCCGATCTCGCCCGTTGGCTGCGTTTTCCCTGCGCTCCGGTGCTCAAATACCCTCGTATGTTCCGCTCCGGTGCTCGGGAAAGCCTCGCCATCGAACGAGCTTGGCGGGCGGGTTTTCTGAGAAGAGACCAATGCTCAGCCAAGGATGGGGGGATTTGGGGGGTTGAAGTCCCGCCCAGCGGGCGGGATTTAGGGTGGGAGAACAAAATCCCACTGAAATCTGATAATCCACCACACCCTCGGGCATCGCTTTCGAAATGATCCGCATGCCACTTGGCTCATACACGACCAGCGAATTGGCTGGAACGCTTTGCATGAGAAAAACGCTGGCGCCGATGGTGCTTCCCGATCCAATGACTGTATCGCCGCCCACGATGGTTGCGTTGGCGTAGATTGTAACGCGGTCGCCGATGGTGGGATGGCGTTTGGTGCCGCGAAGCTGTTGACCGCCCGCCAATGATCGAGCAACCAGGCCCACGCCTTGGTACATCTTTACATGATCGCCAATGGTTGAAGTTTCGCCAATCACCGTTCCCGTGCAGTGATCGACAAAGAAATGCGAGCCAATCTGGGCGCCGGGGTGAATGTCAAGGCCGGTTCGGGCATGGGCCCACTCCGTCATGAGCCGCGGAATCAAGGCGACTCCACGCAAGTACAGTTCGTGGGCGAAGCGCTGCACGGCCAAGGCTTCTATGAACGGATACGAAACGATGATCTCTTCCCGGCTGAGCGCCGCCGGGTCACCGGAATAGGCCGCCTCCGTGTCCGTGCGCAATAGTTCGCGGATGTGAGGCAGCTTTCCCAAGACATCGGTCGCGATTTCAGTCGCGAGCGGCGAGAGATCGCATTCGCGCGCGCCGTCCGGCGGCAGGTACTCCAGACTCTTGCGGACTTCGCGTTCGAGCACACTCTGCACGGAAGCCAGCAGCGCCGTCGTTTCGAGTTCAAGCTCATCGGAGTGCATGACGCGCTCGCCGAAGAACCCGGGAAACAAGAGCCTTAGAATGTTCTGAGTCATCTGTGCAACCACTGCTTTCGAAGGCAGATTCTTGCCATCGACGTGATTGATGCCGCCGACACGGCAGTAGGAGTCAAGCAGTTGTTGCGTTAGTTCTGCGACAGTGCGTTTCACGACGGAACTATCCCTCGAGCAGGCGGGTTTGCGCAAGGCTAGCCCGGTTCAACTTTGGCTTACTGTCGCGTGCAAGCCACATTCGCGCTGGGTGGCGTCTTCCCACCACCAACGACCGGCGCGTTCATGTTCCCCAGGCCGAACGGCGCGCGTGCAAGGCGCACAGCCAATCGAAACAAAACCCCGCTCGTGCAGCGCATTGTGCGGGACACCCTGTTCTTTCAGATAGCTCCAAACGTCGCTGAGGCTCAACGCAGCCAGCGGGTTTAGTTTTAGCAGGGGGCCCGAGAGCCCCTGGTGAGCTTCGTCCAACTCGACAAGAGCGAGGTCATGGCGCGTCAAGGCTTGGTCGCGCCGTTGACCCGTCACCCAGGCTCGATATTTGGAAAGCGCACGGTTGAGCGGCTCGACCTTGCGAACCGCGCAGCATTCCTCGTGCCCATCCGTGTAGAAGCTGAAAAGGCCCTTTCGGCGCACCAGATCCTGAACCAGGGCTGGCTCCGGGCAAAGGACTTCGATTGCGATTCGGTAGTGATCGCGCACGCGTTCTATGAATTCGTACGTCTCCGGATGCAATCGCCCCGTGTCGAGGCAGAACACCGAAAAGGGTCGGCCCGATTTCTTGGCCAGGTCAATGAGCATTACGTCGTGTGCCCCGCTAAATGAGATCGCACAATCAGTTTCAAAGCGTTCGAGTGCCCACTCGATGATTTTGGCGGGGAAAGCCCTGCGAGCCTGGCGCCGATTTCACTGAACTCGCTCGCAGAAAGTGGCTGCGAGGATCGCTGATTCGTCTGATGGGCCACCTGTGTCAAGCAGTCCTTGACAAACCTGAGCACGCTTTCGTAGACCCGTTCTGACCCCGAGTCGTCGCGCACGATGAAGAAGGGAGCGGCTTCGACGCCCTTTCGTGCCGCAATGACCATTCCGGGTGACTGCGGATCCCCGTCGATTGCCCACACGACCTGGTGAATATTCGCCCAAAGCCCCCGACTCTTGAGTAGCTGTTCCGCGTGAACGCATTTGTCGCAGGCGCGTCCCCCTTCAAGCAGCTTTTTTACCATGGTAACGTGCATTTTCGCGGGCGGTTTCATGGGGCCCCTACGCGCTGGCCGCAACCCTGGCCCTGCGGCGAAGAACTTGCAAATCTTGGAAAGCCTTCACAAATTGCCGCGAGCAGGGTCGGGCCCCTGCGCTTCGGATGAACCAGATCGGCCGCGTAGAGTCGCTCAACCAACGTTGGGTTTGCCGGCCCTCGCTTGATGCCACAAACTGCGTGGTTTTGGTGACTTTGGAGGCTCTAGATGAACCGAAGAATTCTGCCGTTGTTGACATTGGTAACCGTTTCTTTGCTCGTAGGCTGTAGCGGAAGCACTAGTTCAAATGGATCCTCGGGCACAGGGGGTTCCCAAGCGGCCGGCGGTTACGAGGCGACGGGGGGAGCCAGCGAGTCCGGAGGCGCCGTACCCACGGGCGGTGCGCAGTCAATGGGTGGCGCCATCAGCACCGGCGGTTCCAGATCAGCCACCGGCGGCGTTTCGGCCACCGGAGGTTCCAAGGCATCCACGGGTGGGGCTGCTGCGACAGGCGGGTCCAAAGCCGCTGGAGGCGGCGCGATCACGGGCGGCGCAGCAGCCACGGGCGGCGCCACAGGCTCCCCCGGTACCTGCGCTTCGCCAATTGTGCGTATCACTGAATTCGATGTGGGAGCGACGTATCAGAACAATGAAACCGACGGCGGCCTGATTCCGTTGGCACTCTCGCCGATCCCGTCGGGCGGGACACGTTATGCGTGGCTAGGAAACGACGGCAACATTCACATCACAACGCTGAATGCGGACGACACGGTGAACACGAGCGTGCCGACCGTGTCATTGCCTGCGCATGACTTCGACGACATCTACGCCGATAACAACGGCGGCGTGGTGCTGTTGACGCGCGACGCGAAGGGCGGCGGCACGTTGAACTGCGGCGCACCCACTAACTTGTGCGGCACGCCGCCGAGCCCGGCCATACCCTGCTACGAGATGTACATGGTTCGGTTCGACGGTACTGCCGAGACTTGGGCAACCCAATTGACGCAGGGCAGCGCCGCACACCCGCCGTACCTGAACAGCCCCACGGATGCTTCTAGTGTCATTTTCATTTGGTGGTACATGCACGAGGGGCGCATTGTTACCGACGGTACCAACTACGCGGCGTACTACGGTGCGGCCATCAGTGTCACCCAGAGCGGATGCGTGAATATCCATCAGGGCGATGAGATGCGCGTCCTGAGCCCGGGGGGCACCATGCTGACCGGCCACAATTCCTTCGACTGGGGCTGCAGTCACAGCGGCTACGAACGCATCGTCTGGGACGGGAGCAAGTTCGTCATGGTGTGTAAGAATGACGCGGCAACCGGCAGCCAATCCGGTCGAATCGCATTTGCGCCGAACGCAACGACCATCGAACCGATCGACCTGTACTACGACAACATGGGTGATATTCTCACGGGCGGCAGCGGCGGGTATTGGTTGACGGCAAGCGACATTCGAAGCGGGCAAACCGCCAATACGGATGGCCTCGCAGACACGTTACTGTTCCACTTTACCACCGGCGCACCCGACCAGACCATCACGCTATCCAACCAACAGAACAGCCGCGCACGGCTTTGCCTTTTTATTACCTCAGCACGGGGACTTAAAAGGCAACATCACGAATTATTAGGCAAGCCAAATCTAAGGGCCGAACTGCCGCTAATCACTTACACTTCCATGCAATAAAGGTGGAAAACCGGAACCCACGAGCGTGAAGAGGAAGAACTTGATCGCCGCGTATTCCCGCCGCGGCCCGCCCCAGACGCCGATGAGAAAGTACATCGGCAGGAGCATCACTTCCCAGAAGACGTAAAAGAGGAAGAAGTCCAGCGACATGAAGACGCCCAGCATGCCCGTTTCCAAGAGCAGGAAGAGGATGCAATAGGCGCGGACGTGCTTTTGGATCGGCCAGCTGGCCCACATGGCCAGCATGCTGAGAAACGAGGTGAGCACGACCAGCGGCAGGCTGGCATGCCGTCGAGGCGGATGTGGTAGTAGATGTCAAAGGAGCAAGGAGAAATCCAGGGCGCGAAACCTCGTATTGCATCTGGTCTGTGCTGAGCGAAAAACGACTGGATTGCCTCCGGTCCCGGAGAATGCGATCCAGACCGTCATCGCGAAGACGATGATCGTCGTGATCAAGGAGAATATCTCCATGGTTTCTTCCTGCCCCTTATTTGGGAAGAGACAGGAGCACGAAGAGCTGCCGCCCGTCGGCAGGAAGATAATAAGGGCTCATCAACACGGTGGGGTCGGAGAGGGCATTCGAGTAAGTTCGTTCATCATGTCACGTTCTTTCGGGTTACGTTCCGGCCAAGGCCCAGTTCCAGTAAAAGCTGATCAAGAGGAACAGTGCAACCGTGCCTACGGCGAGCCACATGACGTATTGCCGCAGGTTGCCGCTCTGCACGCCGTACGCAGCCGCA
>CAWEUH010000051.1:0-183881 GCA_963811985.1 uncultured delta proteobacterium | reverse complement strand
GATGTGATGTCCATGGCGCGGTCCGCGGAACCGATCTGAGCCCAGTCTGCACCGTTGTCGGTCACGAACATTTGGCCACCCTTGACACTGTCCCAGGTCCGGGCAAAGACCCGACCTTGGCTCGTGTAGAGATTGAAGAAACTGCTGCTTGCCGGCCAATTTGTCGGTACCCACTGCGGATATCCTTCGAGGAGCGTCCGGGTACCACAGGCAGTCGTGGCGCCGCCGGAAGCGTTAGTGCCCGCTGAGCCACCCGTGGAAGTGTCACCGCCAAGATCAGCAAAGCTTGATGCTGAGCCAATGCAGCCCGTAGCGGCTGTCAAGAGCAATGCACAGACAATCCCAGACCTTGCCACGCACACACGTCTCATTACTCTCTTTGTACGCAATTTCGACAACCACGCTAACGACGCCCTAGGCCACTTGATACTGGACCCGTTCGAACGGGATCTTGCAAATCGACATAAGGCTTGAGTCTTTACGACCTATCTGGCAAACTATCTCTTCGTCGTTGGGACGTGGACTTCGAGTTCTTCTGTAAAGTTACACTCGTTTCACTATCACAGGCTATTTCCGTTTTTCCTGTATGATGTCTAGGCCTGCGGACGTAACAGCGAGCCATCTGTAGCCACAAGCGCTATTAAATGATCAAGCGCTCGCCTTGCGGGAATTCGAAGGCATCGTCGAGAAGTGTATCTTGCATCTGCAGTTCCGACAGGAGGTTTGTCCGTGCGTACATCATCACACCAACTAGTCGTTCTTACCGTCGGCATCGTTGTTTTGGGTTGCAGCGGCACGGATACGTTATCTGCTCCTGGCGGAGTCGGCGGTACCGACAATGCGTCGGGCGGCACAACATCGGAGGTTGGCGGGGCGCCCGCTACCGGAGGGATGATCAGCTACAGCACCGGCGGTTCCATCTCGCCCACGGGGGGTACACCCGGGCTCGGCGGCACGACAGCTACCGGAGGAGCCGCACCCACAGGCGGCAAGGCCGCGGGCGGAACGCCCGCCACTGGTGGTAACAAGGCGGCCACCGGCGGCTCGCCGCTAACAGGCACGGGTGGGATGTTGCCAGACACCGGCGGTGGGCCGTCAACCGGCACCGGTGGCATGCAGTCAGCCACTGGCGGCAGCAAAGCAGCGACCGGCGGCGGGCCGCCAACCGGCACCGGTGGCATGCAGCCAGCCACTGGCGGCAGCAAAGCAGCGACCGGCGGCAGTAGCGCAGCGGGTGGCAAGGCAGCCACCGGCGGCAGTAGCGCAGCGGGTGGCAAGGCAGCTACCGGCGGCAATTCAGCTACTGCCGGTGCCGCAGCGGGCGGCGGCCCCGATTGTTCAGCTGCCATGCCAACTGGTGGCACGGCCCACTGCGGGTCAAATACTCAAGGCACGGCGGCCGGGCAGAGCTGGTCGCTTTGGTCGAATAGTGTAAGCAGTAGCGCGTGCATCACTACCTTTAGTACTGCTGCGTTTAGCGCGAGTTGGAACAACAACAATGACTTTCTGGCGCGTACCGGCGTCAGTTTGAGCAAGACATACGACCAATACACTTCGATTGTCGCGCAGTTCTCCGAAACGAAGACGGGAAGCGGCGGCGGCTTTTCATATATCGGAATCTATGGGTGGTCGAATAACCCATGTGTTGAATTTTACATCCTCGATGACTCCTTCGGCACGTTCCCGTTCAATCCATACAATTCGACCCAGAAGGGAACAGCCACTATTGACGGCGATACCTACAAGTTCTACCAGAACAGCACCACCGGAACGGGCGGCAATCGATGCGGCAACGTCACGAGTTGGAACCAGTTCTGGAGCGTCCGGCAGACGCGTCGCACCTGCGGGACGATGACGATAAGCGATCACTTCAAGGGGTGGGCGGCCGCAAGCATGCCACTGGGGTCCTTGCTCGAGGCCTCTCTACTTGTGGAGACAGGCGGTAGCAGTGGAAGTATTGATTTCCCAGTAGCTAGCGTAACGGCCCAATAAACTCGGCCCATGCCACCCGCGTCGCCCCCGGTCGCCCTACCCAATCCAGCCCCCCAAGAGGCATCTGCAACAATCAGCGACCCCGAATTCGGGCCTCTCATAACGGAGCTGCGAGCGGGTCTTCGAGTGCGGCTTGCATTGACCTTTCTCTTCCTCGTCGTTGGGGGACTCTTCGTTTTGGTTGGTGCGGCACAAGAAGACGGGGTGCTTACCGCGATCGCGATCGCGACCACGCTCTTGCCGATTGTGTTCGTGTTCTATCAACAAACGGGGATTCGCGTGCGAATCTATGCGGGCGGCGTCGAGAGAAGCGGCCGCTTTGGCAAGCGGCGACTTGCTTGGGATCAACTCCAGAACTATCAGCTCAACATCATGGACATGGGGGCGGTAGCGATGGCTGGTGCTGCGGGCGGCCTCGGTGGGATCGTCGGTGGGCTCATCGCTCATTCGGTAGTGAAGAAGACAAGCTGGAACGTTCGGCAACGGATCGTCCTATTTCAAACGGATGGTAAGAAGATCACGATCGGCGATGATCTCAAGGGTTACCAAACCGCCGCAAACTCCCTGATTCAAAGGCTGACTGAACGCTTTTTTCCTGCGGCTGCGCGGGCGTACAACAGCGGTGCCCCGGTTGCATTTGGCAAGCGGTTGTCCATCCAGAAGGGCGTCGGGATCACGGTCGCTGGCAGGTTCGGCGGGCAGAATCTCTTGCCGTTCGCCGAACTCGCAAGCGTCGGGTTGGAGCGCGCAGCCCTTGCCATCCGCAAGAAGGACCAGAAACAGCCCTGGAAAAACGTCGAAATCCGCGTCGTGCCCAACGTGCACGTGTTCCTGCGCCTCGCCGAAATCGACAAGCCCCGAGCACAACCGGATGATGTGCCGCTAGCCTGGTCGGTGTAACCACCGGGTCCACACGCGCGTCACCTGCAGCTTCCTTGTCATGACGGCACAGCACGTCGCGTCACGACGGCTTGAGCTTGGTGTGGAAAAGATTCCTTGGGAGCATCGGGCATGGTCAGTGATTGCCCGACTGGTCAACCAGCTAAACTTGGGCGCCGCACCTGAACCTTACCCGGAGTTTGGGACTGCGGAGCGTGACGAATTCGCACAAAATCAGCCGCTAATCAAGGTAGGCGGTCAACTTGAGCGATAGGGGGAGACCCGAGAAGGAGCCCCCAAATCCAGCATACTCCAGCGGCACTCGTGGAGTCTTGCTACCCTGAGCCGGTTTTGGTACAAGCGGTCGTCCAAGTTTGTCGCGCCAGAGGAAGGGACAGCTATGCTGCGAAAATTGCAGGCGTTCTTCGTGATGGGGGTGTGGGTCGTCGCAATTCCAGCCGCGGCTCAAGAATCTACTGACGAGCCCAGTGGCAAACCGTCGGCCCAGGCGGGCACTGCGTCAGCCGCGTCTGAAGAGTCCGCGCCCAAGCCCGAAGAGTCGACGGACAAGCCCAAGCCAAAGCAGCAACCAGCAGCGCAAGCGAGCCCTGCAGCAGCCCCTCCGCCAACTGCCGCTGAGGTGAAAGCAGCGGAAGAGGCGAAACCTGCCGATCAATCTGGAGGCTGGCAGACGTTCGTCACCGGCTATTTCAGAGCGCCCATGACCATGGGCTTTAGTCCGCGCCCGGGTCCGGACAATCCAACAGGGCCTACGCGCATGCAGGTGTCTTACGGGCCAAATCGAACTGTTGACTCAAGCTACTGGAGCTTCGCCTACACGCGGGTGCAAGAACAAGACTGGGCAGAGCTCTTCGTCCACGCAAAGAAGAAGCATGCTGAAGCCGTAGTCGGGTGGATGGGGTATTGGCTTCAGGCGGCCGGCTACCGGAACCCCGATGCATCATGGGCACCGGGTGTGGCCTATCTCACGCTCGATAGCGACATACAGACCGGCAGCATCAAGCCGAACATTGCACTCTCTGTTGGGTCCTGGTGGCCAAAGTTTGGTTATTTCGAAAAGTACGACACGTACACGCTCGGGCAAATGCGCCAACTCGGCGAACAACTGAAGTTGACGATCCCCTTCAACGCCGACACCACACTAACTCTCACACATGGTTTTGGTACCAACCGGGATGGCTCCTACAACTACGGTGTCGGCAACCCGTTGTACGCGTCCACGACGGGCTTGGATTTGCTCGAGTACGGTAACGCCCAACTCACTATCCAGAAGTACCTGAACCTCGGACTTCATTTCAACACCCAGTGGACCCGCGACCCCAACCTGACTCAGCAGGTCACCCCAGGTAAGGCGTATTCAGACGCCGGAAAGGCGTACCTAATGACCGTCGGTGGCGAGGTAGGCGTGAGCGCACCCCACGCGGGTCGTTTGTGGTTATCTCCATCCTATATCAAGGTACGAAATGGCTGGGCGCTCGCTCAGGGCGGCGTTGAAGTCATGCATTCGCTGGGCGGCATGGGCCTCGCCTCGAACTACATGGGGTACAACAACAGCATTCCCGACAGCACCGGCACCGGCTCGATGCTCAATCTCGGCTTTCTATATGAGAACTCGCTGTCTGGTATCCAGGACAAGCCACGCGGAAGTGTGATGCCCGATCTGACCCTGAACGTCTTTGGGCTAATGGCGGACGTTAATCTCGATTTACCAGCTGGGTCAAAGGTCACGGAAAATCATATTAAACAATTCAAGTACGGTGCGGACTTGACACTTCAAACAACGGAGTGGCTCGGACTCATGGCCCGCTTCGACCAGGTCAACTTGGACTTGGACCACGGCGGATACGTGTTCTCCTCCATCACGGGGCGATTGATATTCTCTTCGCACTTCCTCTCGAGCGAAAGCATCTACCTACAGTACTCTCGGTATCGCTACGGCGACAACATGGTCCTGAACGGGACGTGGCCATGGGGCGAGGTATTGGTGGCAGGAAACGACACTATCCAAGGCGGCGTGTATTCGAAACAGAAGCCCGACATGGACGTCGTCAAGGTCCAAGCCACTGTCTCGTTCTGAAACCAGATTCGCGGCATGGGTCCAGCACGCCGGGTCTAGGCGTCAACACTCTCAGCCAGGCAAGGCTTCAAATCATCGCCGATTGATTTCGGCCACCCTTTTTGCCAACCAAGGGACAGACCAATGAGACTCCAGTTCCATTTCTTCGCACGTCCAGCCATGATCGCGCTCGCCACTTCGCTGGCTGGTTGCGGTGGACCGCAAACGTTAACTTCTGCACAACTGCCCGCGGGCTCAGCAGTGGCGAGCGTCATGCCGCCCGCGCAACCCGCGCCGGGTCCGGCGCCAGCTCGGGCGGTAACGACCGAAGCGCCCAAGCCTGCATCGATCACTAAGAGCGCCTTTGGCACGGTTGACGGCAAAGAAGTCAACCTGTACGTGCTGACAAACGCCAAGGGCTTGGTAATGAAGGTGACCAACTACGGCACCATTGTCACTGAGCTTCGCGTGCCCGACCGAACCGGCAAGTTAGCCGACATCGTGGGCGGATACGAGAACCTCGAGGCGTATGTCAAAAAGACGCCGTATTTCGGCGCCACCATCGGCCGCGTCGCGAACCGCATCAAGAATGGACGCTTTCAGCTCGAAGGCAAGACGTACCAGCTTGCCGCCAATGATCCGCCCAATGCCTTGCACGGCGGGAAAAAGGGTTGGGACAAAGTCGTCTGGGACGTGGTTTCGACGAACGACACGCCGCAAGGGCCGACCATCAAGTTCTCGTATCTATCCAAAGACGGTGAAGAGGGCTACCCCGGCAACGTCACCGCGACCGTGACCTATGCGCTCACGAATGACAATGAGTTCAAGATCGACATGGAGGCCACGACCGACAAGACCACGATCGTGAGCATGGCGCATCACAGCTACTGGAACCTCGGAGGGTATGATTCAGGAACCATTGCCGACCATGAGCTCACGCTCTACGCCGACAAGTACACGCCTGGCGATCCGGTAGTGGCCAACGGTGTGGTCAAGCCCGTCAAGGGCACCCCCTTCGACTTCACGACGCCAAAATCGATCGGCAAAGACTTGAAGGCCGTGGTCATCAAGGGCAATCCCCCTGGCTACGATCACAATTGGGTCGTCAACGGCGACCCGCATGCGCTTCGTCCGGCGGCCAAGATCAAGGACCCCAAATCCGGTCGCGTCATGACGATCGAAGGTGACCAGCCAGGCGTCATGTTCTACGCCGGTCTCTTCCTCGACGGGACCCTCACCGGCAAAGGCCACGTCTACAAGCAATACGAAGCCTTCTGCATGGAAACGCAGAAGTTCCCCAATTCAATCAATGTCCCAGCCTGGAAGAACGAGGTCATCCTCAAGCCGGGTCAGACGTACAAACACGTGATGATCCATCGGTTCACGACCGAATGAGGTTGCGCTGAGCGTTCGCACGACTCGGTGCGTATGCTGGCGCATTCTCAGCGGGTCGATGCTTGCTGCACTTTGAGTTCGGCCCAATCGAGGGCGTATCCGAGAGCGCGTTTGACTTCCCAGACGCGAGACGCAGACAGCGCGCCTATTCGTTCCCCAAGCAAATGCTTTGGCACGACATGCATGTGGTCGCAATTGGCCACCGAGCGCTGCGCAAGCCCCTCACGGGCCCCGAGTAAAACCTCTTGAGCGATGTTGCGGACGGTCGAAGTCACTTCCACCACTATTGTGTGAGCCAGATATTCGTACGCAGCCGTTCGCGTAAGCAAGAGCACGGGCCTTCTCTGCCCTTGGAACGTCGTACCATAGCCGCAGTGGTCCGGTGGAGGCTGGACCACCTGTATGCCAACGAGGGAAACGGGTGCATCACGCAGTCGCGTTCGTTTGTTGGTTTAGCAATCGTTTCTCCACAATTCCTGAAAGGAACACTTATGACTCGAATGTTCGTAGGAGCGTTGTCAGCAGTGACCTTGTTCACAGCGGCCACTCAAGCGGAGGCTTCACTCAGTCTTACCTACGCGTACGACTACGAAGTGATAGATCCCCAAGGCACCATGTGGATACAAGCCGCTTGCCCCATAGGTACCGTCCTCCTTTCAGGAGGCTGGGACACAAGTACGGGTAATGCCCCGTACCTATTCGTCTGGGTAAGCAGGCCGGTCAACAACAGCTGGAGGGTCATGGCAAAGAACTTCCACCCCAGTGCCCTGATCGCCGTGCAAGGCTATGCTGTTTGCGCGAGTGGCGTCAGCGGCCTCAACAGCTACGTCTACTCTCAGGTCGGCACAGCCCCCGGATCCGGCGGCGTTCTGCTCATTTGCCCCTCTGGGGGCGTCCCGACCGGTGGCGGCTTCGACTCGAACTATCCCGATCCTAACCAACTCTTCCCCAAGGACACTCACCCGGGTACAACGCAGTGGTTCACACAAGAGGTGAATCCTCAAAGCGGGAACAAGACGTACACCGCATATATCAACTGTGCGCGAAACCTGCCTGGATATGTCACTCCAAGAACTTCAGGGGTGATGATCGAGCCGAACAGCTGGGCGACCGTCTCGGCGAGCTGCTACACGGGAGAGCTGGCTGTTGGTGGTGGGTTTGAAGTCTCGTCTTTGGGGGGGTCGGACTCATTGATGCGTACATTCTCCAACGCACCGATGGATGCGAGTAACTGGAGCGCGGGGGCCTACAGCACGTCCTACTGGGGGGCGGTCAATGCCTACGCGCAATGCCTGCACCTCAATTAAGGCCGCTGAAATCCAGAGTTGTTCACCAAATTCGCGTCTCCGGCCCACGCCGGTGCCGGCACTGGCAATGGCCGATGGGTCCGCTGAACGGAACACAGCGGACAAACCATGCGCCGCGCGCCGGCATGCCCACTCAGTGCATACAGGAAAGATTTGGTTTGGGGTAGCCAGGAGAGCCTGGGCTAGTCAATTGTTCGCAAACGAATTCGGACCGAGTCACTGCTGCGTTCTGCAACCAATATGAAACCTGACTCCACATTGACATCGCTGTTCTCGATTGCGTCGATTGATTTCAGCACGTACTCAGCCTGGACGTGCCCCGGCCTCAAGAAGACGATTCCAAGGCACGCTTGGCCTGCGTGGAGGGCTAGCATTCCAAAATCGCTATCGTGAGTTACCACGATTCGACCGGTGTCGAAGGCTCGACGGAGGATATCGACGTCGGTAGCTCCAAGGAGGCCTTCCTGCTGTACCGTTGTTACGTCCTTGCCCGATGCAACCAGTGCGCGAACAACTCCAGGATGGATGTTTTCGTCGGTCAACAGTGGGAAGTCGAGGGGTTTCACTGCCAATTACGCCGACAGTTTTACGTCCCAAACGATTTCGTTCTTGAGTGACTGCGCTGCATACTGAATTGCTGCCGCAATACCTTCGGCCGGGACATGAGGATACAAGCGGCTGATCGATTCTGTGGAAGCTCCGGATGCTAGGAGTTCAAGTACCAATTGGACGCTGATGCGAGTGCCGCTAATACATGGTTTGCCGCCCAGTATTGCGGCATCTGAACTAATCCAATTGGATATCACGTTGCTAAGTTAGCACAGAAGGTAAGGAGCGACCAGCCGCCAGCCCGGCGCGGCGAAAAGCGCCTGGGCAATGCCTGGGCCGCTTCGTCCAGTGTGGGCTCCGCCGCGGCTTCGTCAAAACCCGACACCACCGCGCGACGCGATGAGCTTCTCGCAATAGGCGCGAACGGCGGGGTCGTCGGGCTGGGATTGCAGAACGGTTCGGGCCTGCTCGATCGCTTCGTCCAGGCGTCCCAGTCGCTGGTAGACTAGGGTCAGGTTCATGCGTTCGCCCACTCTGCCGGGGTTGAGTTTGAGGACAGCCTCATATTGCTCAGCCGCCTCCTGCCACCTGCCAAGCTGCATGAAAGCATTGCCGAGGTAGTCGTGGGCCGCGACATCCTCGGCGCGGATTTGTAGCGCCCTCATGCCTGGCTCGACCGCTTCGTCAAACCGGCCCTGCTGGTAAAGAGCTAAGCTGAGATTCTGCCAGGACTCGCTTCGATCCGGATCCGCCTTGACCGCGGCGCGGAACTCGAATTCTGCCCGCGCAAATTGGCGCTGATGCAGCAGGATCACACCGACATTGTTAAGCACTTTCGGCGAGTCCGGGCGGAAACTGAGCGCTTTCTGAAACAAGGCCATGGCCTCATCGGTTCGCTTCAATCGGCCGAAAACCGTGCCGAGGTTGTAGAGGGCTTCGGCGTAGTTGGGCTTGATCTCCAACGACGTTTGCAGGTCGCGCATGGCCTCGTCGAGCAGGCCGCGGTCGAGGTTCCGGCTGTCGCGAACTGCATCATCGAGCAGCGCGGCACCGAGGTTATTGTAGGCAAGATAATTGCGCGGAGTCACCCGAACCGCGTGAGCAAAGAGAGTCTTGCTGCTGCGCCAGTAGCCGACCTGCTTATGCGCCGCGAACGCGAGCACGACCACCAGTGCCACGCCGACCACCCCAAGCGCTTGTGCCCGCGGTCGAGCCGCGGGCTCACCTCGTTCGCCTCTGCCGGCAAGCGCGGGAACACCCCAGGCAATCGCAATGAATATGCCGATGAGTGGAACATAACTATACCGATCCGCCAGGGCTTGGTCGCCGACTTGAACGATCCCAATCACGGGAAGCAGCGTCACGACGTACCACAGCCAACCCACTAACAAGTAGGGCGCTCGCTGCCTGAACCGGATCACAGCCAGCGTGACTGCCACGAGCGCGGCAACCGATCCGATCACCTGCCACAGCGGCAGCGACGCGCCGGGATGCGGATAGAACGGCGCAAGGTTCGCCGGCCAGATTGCCTTGCCGAGATAGCGTACGTACGCTACCGCCGCGTTAGCCAGACGAACGCCAACCGGATAGGCTTCGATCGGGCGCGTGGCTCCACCGGTAAGCTGCGCCCAGTACGTCACCGTGCACGAAGCCGCCGCCAGGGTAATGAGCAATCCCTTTTCCCAAACCAGGCCAAGACTCGCTCTCTTTACCCGATCCAGCCTTCGCAGCGGCCAGTAGTCCATCATGAGAAGAACCAGTGGAAGCGAGACCAGCATGGCCTTGGCAAGAAGACCCATGGCAAAGACCGTTGCCAGCAGGGCTTGCGTCCGTCGCGTCAAACGCCCGGCGCATCGCACGTAGATCAACATAGTCAGCATCCAAAACACGGTGCTGAGCACGTCTTTGCGCTCGGTGACCCACGCCACTGACTCCACGTGCAGCGGGTGAATCGCGAAGAGCGCCGCCACAAACGCACTTCGCCACCAGGCCTTCGTGGCAACCGCGAGCGTGAGGTAAAGCAGCAGAACGCTCAGGCCGTGCAGAATGACGTTCGTCACGTGATACGCGCCCGGGCTGCCGTGGCCGAGTTGGCTGTCCAGCATCAAAGAGATCCACGTGAGCGGGGCCCAGTAGGCGGCATGGCGTGCCGTAAACGCCCAGAGTACGCCCTCCCCGCTCAGCCCGGCGGTAACGTGAAGGTTCTCGGAAACGTATTCGTTGTCGTCGTAATTCAGCAGCCCGAACCCGGCCGCTTGCCAATAGACAGCCGCGGTCAGCGCCACCAGCAGCAACGCCAAGATTATCGCGGTCCGCCGAGAGGCGGGTTTGGATTGGGCTAGTTGTTCGCGCTTCTCCATCGGTTAGTCGCAGACTGGCTCTGCCCCTGTGCATACGTTGCAGGTGGGCATTGAGTCCACCGCTAAGTCCATGGCTGCGTCGGTGACCTGTGCAGCGTCCTTGTGAGCGTTCACATTGTTTGGTGTAACTGGGGGTGGCCCGGGTTTCTCCCAAGCCGTTCTCTCATTTGGATTGCACAGGACGGACAGAAGAGCGGAAGGGTTTGGGGTGATTCGGCGTGAACTCATAACTTCGCCCGTTCCATCTGTAGCTCTTCCGAGCTTCGGCCCTCACTTTCTCGGCGCCGCGCCGGTCGAGGCGCGCACCACCAGCTCGGGCGCGACTACGACACGTGTCGGACCGACCTCGCCCTCGATCCGAGCGAGCAAGATATGCAGGCAGCGCCGGCCGAGCTCAGCGAAGTCCTGACGAACGGTGGTGAGCGGAGGAGTGAAGTAGGCCGCCTCGGGCACGTCGTCAAAACCCACCACGCTCAAGTCGCGGGGGACTTCCCTGCCGGCCTCATGCAGCCTGCGCAGAAGCCCCAGCGCCATCTGGTCGTTGGCTACGAACACTGCGGTCAGCTCCGGGATCTGCAGCAGGTTCTGCCCGAGTTCGTACCCGGAGCGCGGCGTCCAGTCACCGCGGAGGATCTCGGGGATTGGGGCACCGGCCGCGGTGAGCACGGATCTCCAGCCCTCGATGCGCTCCTCCGCCTCTTTCCAATCGGTCGGTCCTGCCAAGTGCCACACGGTTCGGTGCCCAAGGTTCAACAAATGCCGCGTCGCGGCCGCGGCACCCGCAATCTGGTTGACGGTGGCCACGGGAATCGATGCGTTCGGTCCAGCTTCCACGGCCACAACGGCAAAATCCGACCTGACATGGCGCAACGCGTCCACGCCCATCTTGAGGGGTGCGATGACCGCCACACCATCCACGCCCTGGTCCCGCAGCTGCTGAATGGCAGCCAGCACCGTGCCGCGGTTGAGCGAGCGGAGGCTGGAGACGCTCACCGCGTATCCAGCGTCGTGCGCAGCCTGCTCGATGCCGAGCAACGTGGAAGCGGGCCCGTATAGCCTGGTGTCGAAGCTGACCACGCCCAGAGTCTTGGAGCGTCCAGTCACCAGGGCTCGCGCCATCGTATTGGGGCGGTAGTCGAGCTGACGGATCGCCGCCAACACCCGTTCGCGCGTCTCGCCGCTCACATGGGGGCTGTCGTGCAGCACGCGCGAAACCGTCTGGTGCGAGACCCCGGCCAGTTTGGCGACGTCCGCCATCACTGCGGGGCGGCGCTTCACCACGCGCTTTCGGCTGATCGTTCCGACAGAACTCGGCATTTTCCCTGGTGGTTCTTTGTTCGCAGCGTCACTCGCCAGACCAGGCGCTAGATTCGCGCTAGATTTCTAAGATTTACGAACGGCGTGGCCGTTCAGGAACCGGACCCGGCGCGCTGCGATGGGCGATCACCTTATCACGCTTGACACGGTTCATGTGAACGTTCACACTGCCTCTTGCGCTAGAAACTCAAACTACGGTACATCAGCGCAGCTCTCGAAGCGAGCAAACATCGGAAGAATGGGTGGGAGGCCACGCCGCCTCCCAGGGTGCGCACGGGCCTAACCCAAAACCGCGCGAGAATGGGATGACGAACGTGGCCGAGCACAAGACGCAGGAAATCTGGTTCCTCACCGGTAGCCAGCACCTCTACGGCGAGGAGACGCTCAAGAAGGTAGCCCGGAATTCGCAGCAGGTCGCAGAGTCGCTGGATCGTTCTGGCAAATTCCCAGCCAAGGTCGTGTGGAAGCCCGTCCTGACCGGTCCCGACGCCATTCTCGACGTATGCGTAGCAGCTAGCGCCGCGCCGGAGTGCGTGGGCGTCATCACCTGGATGCACACGTTCTCGCCCGCCAAGATGTGGATTGCGGGCCTGACCCGCCTCCAAAAGCCGCTCGCCCACCTGCACACGCAGTTCAATCGCGAGCTGCCGTGGGGCGAAATCGACATGGACTTCATGAACCTGAACCAGTCCGCCCACGGCGACCGCGAGTTCGGGTTCATCGGCGCGCGGCTCCGCATGAACCGCAAGATCGTGGTCGGCCACTGGCAAGACGCTGAGGTGGTCGAGGAACTGGCGGGCTGGGCGCGCGTGGCCCTGGCAATGGCCGAGTCGCGCAAGCTCAAGATCGCCCGGTTCGGCGGCATGAATATGCGCGAGGTGGCCGTTACCGGCGGTGATCGGGTCGAAGCGCAAATCAAGCTTGGATGGTCGATCAACGGCTACGCGGTGGGCGATCTGGTCGCTTGCGTCGCCCAGGTCTCGGACGCCGATGTGGACAAGCTCGTCAAGGAGTACGAGGCAACCTACGCGCTGGCTGCGCCACTCAAGAAGGGCGGCGAGAAGCATGAGAGCGTGCGCGACGCAGCCCGCCAGGAGATCGCCATGCGTGCCTTCCTCGAGTCAGGCGGGTTCGGCGCCTTCACGACAACCTTCGAGGACTTGCACGGGCTAAAGCAGCTTCCCGGCTTTGCCTGCCAGCGACTCATGGCACAAGGTTACGGCTTTGGCGCAGAGGGCGACTGGAAGACCGCCGCCCTGGTGCGCCTGGGCAAGGTGATGACCGCAGGTCGTCCCGGCGGCGTCTCATTCATGGAGGACTACACGTACCACCTGGTCAAGGGCAAGGAACGGGTGCTCGGCGCGCACATGCTCGAGGTCTGCCCCTCAATCGCGGACGGCAAGCCTTCGCTCGAGGTCCACCCACTCGGTATTGGTGGCAAGGCGGATCCTGCTCGTTTGGTGTTCGACGCCAAACCCGGCGCGGCGGTAAATGCAACGCTCGTGGACATGGGCGGGCGCATGCGGATGATCGTGGCCGAGCTCGACGTTGTGAAGCCTGATCAGCCCATGCCCAAGCTTCCAACGGCGCGCGCCGTTTGGATCCCGCGCCCGGACTTCAAGCGCGGTTGCCAGGGCTGGATCGAGGCGGGCGGTGCACACCACGCGGCTTTCTGCCAGGCGGTCACCGCTGGCGAGTGGGAGGACTTTGCCGGGATGGCAGGCCTTGAGGTGGTCCGCCTGGGCGCTGATCTGGACCTGCACACACTGCGCAACGAGCTTAGCTGGAACGACGTGGCGTTCAAGCTCGGGCGATAGCGCAATGCCGTCGCCGTACCAGGAGCTGAAGCAACGGGCCTGGGCCGCAAACCTGGAGATCCCGAAGCGCGGGCTGGCCATATACACGTTCGGGAACGTGTCGGCGCTAGACGCAGCGCGCGGCGTCATCGCCATCAAGCCGAGTGGAGTAGAGTACGACAAGCTCACGGTCAACGATCTGGTGGTGGTCGACCTGTCGGGCAAGATCGTGGAAGGCAAGCTTCGGCCCTCCTCGGATACCCCGACCCACCTCGTTCTCTATCGGGCGTGGAAGGGCATCGGCGGCATCGTCCACACGCATTCTACCTACGCAACGGGATGGGCACAGACGCGCACGTCCATCCCGATCTACGGGACCACGCACGCCGATCATTTGCCCGAGGATGTGCCTTGCACTGCCGTCATGTCCGATGAGGCTGTGGAGCGGGACTACGAGGTCGAGACCGGAAACCAAATCCTTGAGTGCTTCAAGGGCCGCAATCCACTTCACACTCCCATGGTGCTTGTGGCCGGCCACGGTCCATTTACCTGGGGTGAGACGCCCGAGAAGGCCATCTACAACGCCGCCGTGCTTGAAGAGCTGGCGCGAATGGCGTTCGTCACGCGACGCGCTCGATCCGGCGGCAGCTCGACTGCCAGATCGCCTGATCCACAAGCACTTCGAGCGCAAACACGGCAAGAACGCATACTACGGACAGAAGTGAAGGGCGACAATGGGAACTTTAGCGCACAGCCGAGGCAAGCCGCCGGGGCGAGATCGCGGGGCGTTGCGTGGGTACGATGTGGGGCAGTAGTGTTAGGCGCGGGACCGTGCGCAGGAGGAATCAGTGAATCAGAATCAGGGAAACGCAGTGGAATTAATCCGATCGGGCAGCGCTGTTCTCGGCATTGAGTTCGGCTCCACTCGTATCAAAGCGTCCCTCATCGCGCCGGACACCGACGCCGCTCGCGTCGGGTTCGCACACCTGGGAGAACCAGCTCAAAGATGGTGTCTGGACGTATGACATGGAGGATGTTTGGAAAGGCGTCGCTGCATGCTACGCGTCGCTGGTCGAGGACGTGCGCACCAAGTTCGGGCTTGAGTTGAAGACGGTCGCGGCCATGGGCTTCAGTGGGATGATGCACGGGTACGTCGCGCTCGGCCGCGATGGCAAGCTGCTGGTGCCATTCCGCACTTGGCGCAACAACATCACGGGCAAAGCCTGCGCGGAGCTAACCCCGCTGCTCGATTTTGCCGTGCCGCAACGTTGGACCATCGCGCACCTCTACCAGTCGATCCTCGACGGCCAGGCGCACGTCCCGCAGATCGCCCACCTTACTACACTTGCGGGCTACGTTCACTGGAAGCTTACGGGCGAGCGCAAGCTGGGCGTGGGTGAAGCATCCGGCGTGTTTCCGATCGACCCGAAAACGTGCGACTGGGATGCCGCGCGGATAGCAAAGTTCGATGCACTGATCGCGCCGCGTAAGTTAGGCTACAAGCTTCGGGACATCCTCGGCGACGTTGTGCCAGCTGGGCAGCCCGCGGGCAAACTCACCGCCGAGGGCGCGAAGCTACTTGACCCAACCGGCAAGCTTGCCGCCGGCATCCCGCTGTGTCCTGCGGAAGGCGACGCGGGCACGGGCATGGTCGCCACCAATGCGGTGCGCCCGCGCTCGGGGAACGTGTCAGCGGGTACCTCGTGTTTCGCGATGATCGTGCTGGAGAAGAGCCTGTCGCGGGTTCATGAGGAAATCGACATCGTGGCCACGCCCGACGGCAAGCCCGTTGCCATGGCGCACTCGAACAATGGGTCCTCTGATCTCGACGCCTGGGTTGCGCTGTTCGGCCAAGTCGCAAAGGCCCTGGGCGCGCAAGCGCGGCTCGAGGATCTCTACGGCAAGCTCGTCCCGCTCGCTTTACAGGGGGATCCCGACGCGGGCGGGCTGCTCTCCATCAATTACGTCTCCGGCGAGCACATGACCGGCTTCACCGAGGGCCGCCCGCTATTTGCGCGCAACCAGGACGGCAAATTCACGCTCGAGAACTTCATGCGATCGATGCTGTACGCATCGCTTTGCGCCATGCGAACCGGCATGAACATCCTCACCGAGCAAGAGGGGGTGGTCATCGAGGAGATCCGCGGCCATGGCGGCTTCTTCAAGGGCGGCGACACAGGCCAGCGCATGATGGCCGCCGCGCTCAATGTCCCGGTTAGCATCCCGGCCACGGCCGGCGAGGGCGGCGCCTGGGGCATGGCCGTGCTCGCCGCTTACATGCTTCGCACCGACGCGAAGCAGTCGTTACCTGACTACCTCGACACGCTGATCGCCAAGAGCATCGGCAAGCCCGTCCAACCCGACCCGCGGGACGTCAAGGGCTTCGCCGAGTTCTTCGCCCGCCACAAGAAGGGGCTCGCTATCGAGCGTGAGGCGGTAAAAGCGCTGCAATAACCGGGCACCAGCCTTACCCGTGCCGTCACTGCAAAAAAGGCAAGACTCGGAACCGATCGTAGGTTCGTCGAGGCGGGCTACCTCAACGAGGTAGCCCAACCGACTGCGAGATTTCAATGGCATTTCCAAGGGCAAAAATGCATCCAATGCGGCCAAGCGTGTGCTAGCGTGGCCGCCGCCTCCCCCACCACCCTTTAGGAGTACCTCATGACACCAACCCTTCTCGCCGCCGCGAACACGGGCTCGGTCTTCAACAATCTGGACTGGGTCGTGATCGTACTCTTCCTGGTCGGCATGGTTACCGTCGTATGGGCGTCCATGCGAAAGAAGGTCCAATCCGGAACCGACTATTTCTTGTCGGGTCGCGAGGCAGGGTGGCTTCAGATCGGCACCTCGATCTACTCATCCAACATCGGTTCCGAGCACCTCGTGGGGTTGGCGGGCGCGGGTTTCGCCACGGGCATGGCCATGGCCCACTGGGAAATCCAGGGTTGGATCATCTTGATCCTTGGCTGGGTTTTCGTGCCCATCTACGACCGCATCAAGGTCTTTACCATGCCGGAATACCTGGAGAGGCGCTTCTCTCCTGGTTCGCGCACCATCTTGAGCCTACTCACGATCGCCGCCATGGTGTTGACGAGAATCGCAGCGACCCTTTACGCAGCCGACGTGGTGTTCAAGGTTCTGCTTGGACGCGACACCATCGAGATCTTTGGCCAAAGCGTGGACATGTTTTGGATCATCGCGCTAGGTCTTGCGATTGGCACAGGCATCTACACGGCGCTAGGTGGGCTGCGCGTGATTATGTACACGGCGGTGCTTCAGACGCCGGTGCTCCTTTTCGGGTCGATCTGCATCCTCTTCATCGGCCTGAACAAGTTGGGTCAGGGCAGCCTGGTCAACGGGTGGCACAACATGATCACCGCGGTGGGCGACAACGTCCACCTGGTCCGGCCCAACAGCGACAAGCATTGGCCGTGGCTTGCCGTGCTGCCGGGTTCTGCGATTATCGGCTTCTGGTATTGGTGTACCGACCAATACATCGTTCAGCGTGTCTTAGCGGGGAAGAACGAGAAGGAAAGTCGCCGCGGCAGTATTCTCGCGGCCTACCTTAAGCTCACGCCGGTGTTCATTTTCCTGGTACCGGGCATGATCGCCTTTGCGCTCACCAAGGTCGGACAACTCCAGACCAGCGGAGACGCAGCCTATACTAGCCTCGTGGCTAACATCCTTCCGCATGGCATTCGCGGGATCGTGGCCTGCGGCATGCTAACGGCCCTGATGGCTTCGCTGGCTTCCAAGTACAACGCGTCAGCCACGTTGGTCACCATGGATTTTTACCAGAAGTGGCGTCCAGAAGCTTCGGGGCGGACCCAGGTTGCGGTCGGCCGCATCGCCACCGCAGTCATCGTCGTCGTTGGGATTCTGTGGGTTTTGGTGATGAAGAGCCTCGGCCGAAACCTCTACGAATACCTGCAGAGCGTGCAGGGTTACATGTCGCCCGCGATCGCCGTGCTCTTCGTGTTGGGCATATTCTGGAAACGCGCCAATGCAACCGCGGCCTTCTGGGCATTCCTGGTGGGTGCGGTGGGCGGCTTTTTCCGCTTGGCGCTCGATCTGCTCATTGCGCGCCCCGTCAATGACCTAGACGCGCTCTTGAAGGCCAACACAATTACCGCCGCCGAGCACGCCGACAAGTTGGCCGCGCTGAAGGCGAAGTGGGGAGTGCTCTATACGCTGCAGGACTACCACTGGCTGTATTTGCCGAATTCCTCTTGATTGTGACGGTACTGCTGATGTTCGTCATCAGTATGCTGACCAAGCCTCCCGCTGCAGAGACGGTCCGCTACACGTACTACGGCGCTACAGCCAAGGAGAAAGCCGCGACCCGCGAAAGTTGGAACGGCTGGGATGTCTTCCACTCCCTCGTGGTCATCGGCGTCGTGGTCGCCTTCTACATCTGCTTCTGGTAGCTGAGCGTTCCTTCACGTTCCGAAGTCCTCTTGTTTGGATTGCACAAGAAGTCCGGAAGGACGGAAGGATTTCGTCTCAAAATATCAACTCTTCCGATCTTCTGATCTTCCTGTGCCATTATTCAGGAACGAAACTCGGCGGCGTTTTACTAGAGACTGCCCCTAGGCCAAAAGGCCTGCCGTTTTTGGATCGGGAAAAGTGCAGCCGTTGGCGGTTCGTCCGTGGACGATTCCGTGATAAGCTTTGCGCCTTCCGTGGTAAGAAGGCACCGAAATCGACGAAACGCTGGAGGAATCATGCGAAACGGACTTATCGGACTCATAGGACTGGCAAGCGCTATCGTGCTCCCCTCGACCATGGGGACCTCTGGCTGTGCCGACTACAGCAGCTCGGGAACCGGGGGCGCGGTTGCTACGGACGCTGGCTCAGTGGGCGCCTCGTCGTCAACGGGCGCTTCGTCGTCCACAACGGGTGGTTCCACGTCAAATGGCGGCCAACCTGCGGGTACCGGTGGGACCCCACCCTGCACCAGTTTGTCGTCACCCTGCGGCGGCGACTTGACCGGAACCTGGAGCGTGACGTCGTCGTGTCTGACCGTGAGTGGCAATTTAGACATATCGGGAGCTGGTACAGATTGCCCGACTTGGCCAATCACAGGGGGTTCGCTCACAGTGACCGCAGGGGGAACGATAACGTTTACTGGCGGCACGGACATGACGTATACGGACAACACGACCACGAAGGGCACCGCGCAGATCGCGATTCCGTCCACTTGCCTGAACCTGTCAGGGACCGACACCACCTGCCTCAAGCTAGGTACAGTCATCCCCCCATCCGAAGGCTGGGACTCGACCTCCAGTTGCGCAAACGCTGCAAGCGGCGGCGGGTGCACGTGCCAGCTCGCCGTCGCCGGCCAGTTAGGCTGGCTTGGGGTAATATCCTCGGCTGCGACGAATAACGACTCATACACGACCGCGGACAACGTGCTCACGCTCGACAGCGGACATACCTACGCAACCTATTCGTACTGCGTTGCCGGAAGCACACTGACCTTGACCCCAACGCCCACGACCATGACCATCTCGGGCACGATCGTGCTCACGAAGTAGTAGGTCGCAAACTGGGGGCTGTACACGAACGGGCCGCTGCGGAACGCAGCCGGCCCGTATCGCGAACAGGCGTCACAGACGCGTCACTGCCCGTATTTCGCTGCTTGGACGTTTGCCAAGATAGCCGCATCGGTCGCATCCGAAGGACGGCCACTTGTCAGTGCGCCTTCGTAGAACGTTCCAAACGACGAGTTGCTGTTGTCGCCTCCAGTGCCAAGTACGACCGCCCCTCCGTTGCTCCACGTCTTGGGAGAGGCGCCATCATAGGCGGTTGTCAGACTGCCGGTCGTCGCATCAGCAGCCTTGATGGTGTACTTGCCTGAGGTGGTCTTGAGTATGCCAAAGGCGAATTGAATCTTCTCGGACGGGTTGCTGGGGTTGTTTGCAGTGGCAGCCCCGGAGCCCCCTGCCCAAACACCGCCCTCGAAGTCGCCCATGAACCAGGGGCCACTACCGGCGCCCGTGCCCCAGTATCCGGTTCCGAAGAAGATGGGATTCATGGTGTGGCCGTTGCAGTTATCCGGCCACACATTGCCAAAGTCCCAGCAGCATGCATTACCGGCATGCGTCCCGTCTGCGACAACATAGACACCCTGGTCCGTGTTGCCGGTTGGCACGCCCGTGCAGGCGTTGTTCCGATAACCATCATGAGCGATCATGTAGAGCGCGTAGACCTTATGACCGTTGATGTTGAACGACTTCTTGGTCGCGCTTGACTCAGAATCCGGTTCCGACGCAGTTCCGGTGTAACAGCCTTTGGGCGCTACCTTGAGATCGTTTTTCTTGCCGGACTGGTCATATAGGGTCGAGACGGTGCACGTGCCACCCGAGCAGAACGTATCTTGACTTGCGGAGTCCGCCAAACCACCGGTGACCGTGCCGATGTCCTGGAACGTGCCACCCGTCATGCCAGCCGAAGCACTCCAAGACCCGCCTTTCCTGACCTGATACAGGGGCCCGCTGTACTTGCTATACATGATGCGGGTCATGCTGTACGCCGCGACACACGGTGTTGCGGGGCTGGCGGACTCATAGATGTCGCAGGGCCCGCTGACGCCGCAACCAGCGCAACCAGTGCTGCCCCCGGCTGCGGGCGTACCGCCCGTGGCCATGGCCACACTGCCTCCGGTTGCCTTCGCGCCGCCAGCCACGGATCCGCCGGTTGCGGCAGCAATGCTGCCACCGGTTGCCTTCGCGCCGCCAGCTACGGATCCGCCGGTTGCTTGCCCACCTGCGGCCGCGCCACCCGTTGCCGGCGGATTGCCACCCCCAACGCCTGCACCGCCCACACTGGGCGCTCTGCCACCGGTTGCTGGCGGACCGCCGCCCGCCCCTGGATTGACACCACCTGTGGCCGGGCCAACCCCACCGGTTGCCGGCGGTGCGCCGCCCGCCCCTTGAGGAACACCGCCCGTAGCCGGCGCGGCGCCACCCGTTGCGGGCGCGCCTCCCATTGGGTTCACAACAGAGGTTCCGCCGGTTGCGACTACTACTCCGCCGGTTGAGTTGCCACCCCCGACGGACTCCCCTCCGCCACCTGACTCCGGTGGGGAGTTATTCGTAACGGTTGTGCCACTACACCCAAACGTGATTGCAGCCAACCCAACAGCCGATAGGAAAGTGCTCGCCTGGTGCTTCATAGTGGTCCTTCTCTCTCTTACATTTGAATTCGGGAAAAAGCGCTTTTCACCCAAGATCGCGGCCCGCCAAGGCAGGCGACCACGCCTGGTATCTTAGCAGTGGCATCGAGTAACCATTTCCATTGAAATATCAGCCGAAAGCGGTTGCCAAACTGCCGGATTGCCCGCTTGCCGACGCTGATTGTATAGGTGTGTCCGAGCCGGTGTTTTGGCTCTAACTTGAGATTGATGCCGCAGCTGGATTGGTCACAGGAAGCCTCTGCATAGCCCCAGCCAGAATTCTATCTGCTCAAGAAGATTGGAGTCTGGACGCGAACGGGCCGGTGCGAAACGCAGCCGGCCCGTAGCGCGAACAGATTACAGACTTGTCACTGCCCGTACTTGGCAGCCTGGACGTTTGCCAAGATAGCTGCGTCGGTCGTATCCGAAGGACGGCCTGTCGTGACGGCGCCTTCGTAGAACGTCCCCTGCGACGAATTGCTGTTGTCGCCGCCGATGCCCAGGATAATGCCGCCAGGCGTTGCAAACGTGGCGGGCGCGGCGCCGTTATAAGCGACTGTCAGAGTGCCGCCGCCGGATGCCCCGTTACCCACGCTGATATCATAGGTGTTCGAGGTGGTCTTGAGTATGCCGAAGGCATAGGGCTCGGTGCTCGACGGGAGACTGCTGTTCACTGCAGTCGAGGCTCCCGAGCCTGTCGCCCAAACGCCAGCCTCGAAGTCACCCATGAACCAGGGACCGTTGCCCGTGCCTTTGCCCCAATAGCCCGTTCCAAAATAGATTGCATTCATCGAGCCAGTAGCGCCGTAGCAATTGTTCTTCGACGCAATGCCGAAGTCAAAGCAGCACGCGGTACCGAAGTGCGTGCCGTCTGCCAGTTCGTAGACACCCTGCGACGCGCTGCCAGATGGCGCACCCGTGGGACTGTCGTTCCGATAGCCCTCTTGGCTCCCCATATACAGCTCGTAAACCTTGTGACCGCTAATGGTTATCGATTTCTTGAGCGCGTTGGATTCATAATCCTGCTGCCCCGCGGTTCCGCTGTAGCAGCCCCCAGGCGCTACCTTGAGATCATTGCCCTTGCCGGACTGGTCATGCAGGACCGCGAAGGTGCATCCAGAGGTGCCGCAGGCCGTGTCGTGAGCGGCCCCGTCAGCGAAGCCATCCGAGGTCGTCCCAATTTCCGTGACCGTGCCACCCGTGCCAGCCGAACCCCCTTTTCTCACCGAATAGAGGGGCCCAGTGTACTTGCTATAAAGGCGCCGAGTCACGCTATATGCCGCAGCACACGGTGTTGAGGCAGCCTCATAGATGTCGCAGGGCCCACTGACGCTGCCGCCTCCGCCTGCCGGGGCGCCACCGGTGGCCGCCGCCGCAGAACTGCCGCCAGTTGCCGCTTTGCCACCCGTTGCAGCAGCACCCGCTGCCGCGCCGCCAGTACCCGTTGCCTTGCCGCCTGTTGCCGCGGGGCCACCTGCTGCTGCGCCGCCTGTGCCTTTGCCGGTGCTACCACCCGCTGCTGCGCCGCCCGTCTCCGTCGGGCCGATGCCGCCTGTTGCCGTATTTGGTGTGCCGCCCGTAGCCTGCGGATTGCCACCGCCCGCGCCTACTCCGCCCGTGTTGGCCGGTTTGCCACCCGTTGCAACCGCGCCGCCCGTTGGCGCCGGGCCGATGCCGCCTGTTGCGTTGGGTGGTGCGCCACCGGTTGGGGCACCGCCACCGGCTCCTGGTGAGCCGCCCGTTGGGTTTACCGAAGGGCTTCCGCCCGTTACGACTGCTACTCCACCCGTTGAGTTGTTACCCCCGACTGAGACCCCACCGCCTCCCGATTCCGGCGGGGCATTATTTGTGACGGTTGTGCCGCTACAACCAAGCGTGATGCCCACGCTGGATGAGGCAACGAGAAGCGCCCAAAAGTCTGTCTTGCGGAAAATTCTACGAGAATAGGACAATGATCGGTTCGAATACACCATGGCTATTAGCAGTGACACATTAAGCTCCCATCCGTCAACGAATCAACCATCCAACCGAAAGTCCGGCATCGATTTTTTCCCCGTGTTTGGCCGGACAGGGGCGCCTGCGCCGATAAATTCTCGCAGAAACCGAGTGTTATGCTAGCAACGCACCCTATTGCTATCCGGTCAATCACCTGGGGCACCGACTCGTCATTCCGATGCCAACGTTCCGTCCGATCCAGTGGGTGTTTCGGTGCCACTGCAGCTCGCCACGCTGATAGTCAACGCCCAAGCTAGAGAAATACAGATCGTTTTTCGCACCTCAGCCTCCAATCAGGCAACAGATGTCGCGCAAAGGATGCGGGAAAGAAGAAGCAAGATGGTAGCGTGGGACTTGCGCTTTCGAATTCTTTACGATATCCCGGCGCCTGGCGGTTCATACCAGAACGTCAGTTGACCCTCAACCACCAGCTCCCCCCGTCCATATCGAGCGACCCATGCAACTGGAGATGTCGTAATGAAGAAGATTCGCTCCGTCGTACCTGTCGTCCTGGTGTCTCTCCCAGTGTTACTTGGGGCAGTCGTGCTTTCTTGTGGGTCCTACCCCTGGCCAACCAACGGGGAAGTCGCGTGCGCTACTCCCGGCCCTGGCCCCGCTCAACCCTGCACGCCAGACTCCTCGATTACCACCAACTTGCCTTGTGACGTCTTGGCAAAAGCCTGCCAGGCTTGTGTGGCGGCGCATAGCACGGTTCGGGTTATCCGGACCGGATACACGTCAAACCTTTATCAGGTCCAACGCGCATCAGACAACCAAACCCAGGACATTGGCGCTATTGATGGTTTCGCCGACAAGCCCTCGCAAGATAGTTTCTGCCAAGGCACTCAATGCACTGTCTCGAAGATATACGACCAGTCCGGTAATGGGAATGACCTGGAAACCTTGGCCGCCGGTCTCGGCGGCAAGAAGACGACCGCCAGCCTTCCGGCAAAGGCCACTGCTCTGCCGGTAACAATCAATGGTCATTCGGCCTACGGCCTCTTGTTCAAACCCGGCATGGGTTATCGCACTGGCTGCAAAGGTTGCAACAACAATACTGGGAACGTCCCCGCAAAAGGCGTTGCAACAGGCGACGATCCACAGACCATGTACATGGTGAGCTGCGGCACGCATGACCTCGTCAATGGCTGCTGCTTCGACTACGGCAACGCCGAATCGGACTCTCATGACGACGGCAACGGCACCATGGAAGCCGTTTACCTGGGCTTGGGCGTGGTTTGGGGCACAGGTTCCAACGGGGGCCCGTGGGTCATGGCCGATCTCGAAAACGGGGTATTCGCAGGTTGGGAAAACGGTACTTGGTCGAATATCTCGACGAATCAGCCCGTCACATACGACTTCGTCACGGGCGTGGTCGTCGGCGATACCGCACAGAGGAACTGCGGCAGGGGCCGTTTTGCCATCTATGGCGGCGATGCGACGCAGGGTACGCTGCAAACCATGTGGGACGGAATACGCCCGACGAAACCCGGCTACCTCCCCATGGCGAAACAGGGCTCGATCATCCTGTCCACCGGAGGGGACAACAGCGACGCAGATGGAGGACGCTTCTACGAAGGCGCCATGGCGCCCGGCGCAGCGACGCTCGAGACCGTACAAGCCCTGCAGGCCAGTATCGTTGCGGCGAATTACGGGAAGTAAGCGATCCGCTACGCCGCGGCCGCGTATTTCATCGCGCAGGCTTAGTGCTTGCGGCGCCTCAGATGGACGAGCACCGCTCCGAGTGCGAGCGCGAGCAGACTGGTTGGCGATTTCTTGCTACCAACAACGGCGCACGAGCAGCTGCCGGTATTACCCGAGTTACCGGGAGCGGTGTTGGTTACCCCTGTGTCGCCACCCACGGCAGCTGAGCTCCCTCCGTTGGCGATCGAGCCACCGGTTGGTTGGGGCGCGATGCTGGTACTGCCGCCGGTGCTGAGCGCGACAACGCCGCCGGTACCTGCGCCTAAACTGCCGCCCGTGGCGAGACGTCCACCGGTGGGCACATTGCCGCCGGTTGCAAGGACGCCGCCCGCGCCGGGGCTGCCGCCCGTCGGTGAAGCATAGATGCCGCCGCTGGCAGAACCGCCAGCGCCTGATCGTCCACCCGTGACCGGTGCACCCGCGTTGCCTTGCGTTGCACCACCGGTAGCCGGCATGCCGCCGGTTGCCTTCACGCCGCCGTTGCCCCCGGTAGCGCCGCTGCTTTTTCCGCCAGTGCCGGCCGCGCTTGCGCCGCCCGTACTCTTGGCACCTCCGGCGCTTGTCGCACCCCCTGTGCTCGTGCTCGGGGCTCCACCGGTTCCAGAGGCACCCCCCGCGCCACACTGCGCAATTTCTGGATCAACGGCACCGGTCTTGTCGAGACCTAAGAATGGAATGACGTACGTAGAGTCAAACAGGCAATCGGACGGGCCGTGATCGCCGCCAATGGATTCAAACGCATCGAGCACCAAAAATCCGCAAGAATTCGTCCATTCCTGCCGCGTGGCTTGGTGCGTTCCGAGCGTCAGTCCTGTGACCGTAGTCGTCGGGGTCGTACTCAGACCGAGAACATCGGACCATTCTTTGATGGCTTCGGTGAAGTTCGTGTAGTTGAGAGTCGTGTCGGCGGAGCCGTGGAAAAGCTGCACGCGCGGGCGGTGCCCCGTGTACCCGGGGTCCATATTTTGAACGATAGTTCCCCATTCCGCTGGGGTATGCGTAACGCTGCCGCCCGCGCATTGGCCACTGTACGTGGTGCCCGTCTCGTTCGTGCCGCGGCAACCAGCCGGTATGCCCGCGAACGCCGAGCCCCCTTTGAAGATGTCGGGGTAGAGCGCGAGCAGCAGCTCCGTCATCATGGCGCCAGAGGAATCGCCCGTGGAATACACGCGGTCCGCGTTCGCCTTGTACTGCGTGACCGTGTACCTGACCATCTGAGCAATTGCATGACTATCGCCGCCGCCGTCGCGCGTGAATGCCTTGTTCGACTCGACGTCCCAACACCTACCGCTGCTAGGCGCGACGATGATGAAGCCGTACTTGTCGGCGGCGGGCACGACACCGCCCCCTTGTGCCTGACCAAAAACGGTGGAAGCAGTTCCCCCGCAATAGTGAATAAGCGTCAGAATCGGAGGGTTCGTGGCCACGGCGTTCGGAACGTAGATCCACATGGTCACGTCCGAGGGCAGGCTCACGCCTCCGTTCCAGTTGTTAACTTGTACTAGGGACGCAGCGTGTGCCGGATCAGCCACAAGCATCCCAAACGTGATGGCTGAGATACTCGCGAGATGGGTTCGAAATCGAGTCATGGTGAAGGGTGCCTCCGACGTTTGCGCTGGACCGACTAGATGTCCCCATCGTCACAAAGGGCGACACGAGTCAATTCGCGCAATAGAAGTGGCATTAGGGCATGAATTCCGTCGAACAATCGCCAGCCCGCGGCTCTGCGCGTCAGGTTCTTCAGGCGAGCAACCGTTCGGCCGGCGCGCCCCTGCTCGACAACGTTGCTTTGGCGGCGTCGTTCTTTTTGGACGTGACGGCACGTGTAAGCCAAGTGCCGCGGTTAGCGCTTCAGCGGGGTGACTCGAGTGACGGACGTCGTCGCTTCTGCGGTGAGTGGCTCCTTGCCGTCGAGCAGGAACGTCACCGCGAACGAGAAGTAGTCACAGTAGAATTGGTACGCCTCGACTGCAGGAAACGCGACGTTAAGCAGGACGGTTTTTCCCGCGCCGATGATGATGCGCGGCGGGGCCGCTACGAAATTGCCCTGACGCTCGATGACGACGCCGGAAGGCTTCAACTCGGTTCTGCGCTCCAAGCCTGCGTCCGCGCAAGGGTGGCGCCTGATGAAGTCGGCGCGCGCGACCGATACGGTGCGGGAAACGCTCGAATGATTCTCGACCTCGAACCTCGCCTCAGAAAGCCATGCAGGCGGCCCCCCGTGCAAGTGACGCACACGATCCGTCAATCCAGTGATTTGCAAGTTCCCGTCGGCGCTAAGTACGGTCGTGTTGGCGGCCTTTTCTTTGAGTGGTTTACCCACGGCGCCGCCCGTGCTTAGCGCCGCATCCGGGGCGCTTGGGCTCGGGGCGCTTGGGCTCGGGGCGCTTGTGCCGGTTCCGTGCCGGCATGACCCCAGAAAGATCAAGAGTAACGTGACATAAGCACCTCGAAACCGGCCATGCAACGTCATGCACACGTTCAACGACGATAGCAAAAATCACACACACCGGCCAAATATCCAGGGGGTCGCCCAACCCGCGCCTTCGCTGTGGTGCGCCGTCCACCTTTGACCAATCGCGCCGGGCACGCTACTTGGCCTGCTTCCCGGGCATCCCTGCGATGGTAGCGGTGGCGCGCTGTGCGAAGAAGACAACTTGAACGATGGGTTAAGAGGCATGACCGATCACGAACCCCCAATCAAGACTCAGCATGCATTGGGACGCCTGCTTGCTGAAGGCAAGACCAAGTGGATCTACCAGGGTGCTGGAAGAGACGATCTAGTCATCGTGATATCGAAGGATGATATCACGGCGGGTGACGGAGCCAAGCACGATGTGTTGGCCGACAAGGGTCATCTCGCCAATCAGACCACGTGTAACGTTTTTCGGGTCCTTGTGGCGTGTGACATCCCAGTTGGCTTCATCGAGCAAGTCGATGCAGTATCTTTCAAGGCGCCTGCTTGCCGCATGCTGCCCTATGAAGTCGTTGTCAGACGTGAAGCGCATGGTTCGTACCTCAAGCGCAACCCGCACGTGAGCCGGGGCCAGCTATTTGCGCAGCTTGTTGTGGAATTCTACCTAAAAACGAAGGGGCGGCGCTGGAAGCAACACGAACTTATCTGCGACGATCCCTTCATGCATTACCAGCAAGGGGCTGAGCACATCAACCTATTGCATCCGGCGACACCCCGCGCCGAACCGTTCTTGAAGCTCGACACGGCGGAGGTTTTCGACCACCCTAACGAATCGCAGTGCTTTGCTGAAATGAGCCGCATGGCGCGTCATGCATTTCACGTGTTGGAGAAATGCTGGCAGCTAGAGGGTCAGAAACTGGTCGACCTCAAAGTCGAATTCGGTTTTGACCCGCGGGGCCATTTGCGGCTCGCGGACGTGATCGACAACGATTCATGGCGAGTCGTCGAAAATGACCGTTACATTGACAAGCAAATGTACCGTGATGGGGGTGCCCTGGACGACGTGATCGCGAGCTACCGGCGCGTCGCGGAAATCACGGGGCGCTTTCGCATCCCAACGCAACGAATCATCGTGTGGCGTGGCTCGGAAAAGGATGATCTCACGGCATTTGCGCAAGCGTTGGGTGAGCTCGAGCCTCTGATGACGGTCGTTACCTGCTCTGCACACAGGGAGCCAATCGCCGCCGCACTTCAACTGCAGCAGTTGCTCCAAGAAGTTCCAGACACGGTGATTGTGACCTACATTGGCCGGAGCAATGGCGCCGGCCCAACGTTGTCCGCCACGTCCACGGCACCCGTGATTACCGTGCCCGCGAGCGCCAAAGACTTCCCAGATGATGTCTGGTCATCGCTGCGCGCACCCAGCAAAGTCCCCGTCATGACCGTACTCGAACCAGGGAACGCCATCCAAGCAGCACTGCAGATACTCTCGGCGCACAATCCACTCATTTACGCGAAATTGCGCGGTGAGCTCGAGTCACGCATGGTGAACGTCATACGACTGTAACGGCCGCGCAACTTGTGGTCGGCGCGCAGCGTCAGTGGGCCGTGCGCAGGGCCGGAACCAAGTCGTTGCATGCGCAATCCAGCTCGCAGACAAAGAAATGGCTTTTCAATCGTGGGATCGGGGTTCATAGAGCACCCATGGAAATCGAGCCCTGCCGTATTTGTGGAGGCGACGGCCGCGTGAGTAACGCATTCGGCGGGAGCTCGACGAGCTGCCCCGCGTGCAATGGCACGGGGCGACGTGCGAATTCGGAAACGGTGTTTCGTGATGTGACGAAGACGAAGCCGTCTCACTACGCCCAGGCGGCAAAGGCAGGAGCATCCGCGAAGTCGAATGTCCCAACGACTTCCGATGGCATTCAGCTCTCGAACGAGGTCACTAGCTCGACTTTACCGGAAGACGTCAAGTCAAGGCTGATCCGCGAGATTGTGGAATACGAGGATAGCCACAGTAGGTGCACGCAGACGTTCTGCAGGAAGATCCGCAAGCAGCTTCGCCCGTGAACTCACTTCGATTGCGCGGCGAATCGATCAATTGGGACGGCGCGGCTTTACCCGCGCCACCCGAAAGTACTTCTGACTCGCGCCACCGCGAGAGCCTTCACGCAGCCTGATTGCGACCTTGCTTACCAGCGACTGCCACCACGGCCGCCGCCACCACGGCCACCACCGCCGCGGCCACCACCGCCGCCGCCACCGCCAAACCCGCCGCGTCCGCCGCCCCCGCCGCTCTGCCGCTCTTGCGCTTCATTGACTTTGAGAGCGCGGCCGTCGAGCATTGCTCCGTTCATTTGCGCGATCGCTTTGGCGGCTGCGTCATCTGTGCCCATGGTCACGAAACCAAAGCCGCGAGATTGGCCCGTTATGCGGTCCGACACCAAGTGTACGTCGGTGACCTCACCGAATTCAGCAAACGCATTGCGAATGGTGTCCGCATCGGCGTTGAACGAAAGATTGCCCACATAGAGACGATTACCCATGATTTTTTCTCGATTCGAAATTGCGGCTCGTCAAAAACCTAGCCATCCTATGAGCCGTTAAGATCGGACGGCGGGCTGCGGAACGCGTTGTAGCCGTTTGCAGCGAGAGTCGCGATCCCAGAATCGAGAGAGCGTCATCGTGAAATGCGGTCGAACGTTCGGTGAGCCGCAGCCAGCATAGCCGCGAAATTCTAATCCGCAAGTCAAAAAGACCAGCCACAAAAGCCAGCTGTGCCCCGGCATCTTCTCGGGCTGGCCGCTCGTCAGCATGCCCGGCTGTTGAGCATGAATCCGTGCCTCGGGGTCAGTGGGCAGGGTGCAGGGTCAAAGTGGCGTGGGTTGGGGGGTGCGTTGTGAGGGTGGCGTGGAACGTGGTGAGTAACACACCGCGCAGGCCTCCCCGCGCCAGCCTCACCACGCCCCACACGACGCGCTGACGCTGCACCCTGCACCCTGCACCCTGCACCCTGATCGCAGTCGTGCAGCGACTTTACCGTGCCGTCTGACCCAGGGCTTGCCCTGGACGCCATCGGGGAGACTACGATGTCCGCTCAACAGCGCCAACCGGACGTCCCAATTGCAAACAAGCGAATTCGGTGGGCACGATCGTAGTCACACATCTCGATCGCCTCGCGCGAGAATCGGTTAGCATGCGTCGATCGCTATTTTGCATCTAGCGGCAGATCCTAACTCTCACAGTTAGCGAAATTGACACTGCGGCGAATGACAGCGCGGGAGCGAACGGAATCAACATGGGATGGCGCAGCGGCACCGAGACGGCAATGCGGATCATGCAGGCGTTAATACGGCAGCAACGGGCTGCGCTTGCCAGGGAGTTGGAGATTGGGGTGACGGCGGGTGTCGGAAGGAAATGAGAATGACTAAGCAAGCCAAGGAGAATGCAAGCAGTCTGACGATCGCCCACGTGCGTCAAGACGAGAACGGCGAATGGCTCACTCACGATCTGCATGAGCACTTGGTTGGCGTAGCGGGACGGGCCGCTGATTTTGCATCTGCTTTCGACGCGGCTGATTGGGCCGAAGTTGCAGGCCTGTGGCACGACCTCGGAAAATTCAAGAAAGACTTTCAAGCCTACATTGGAGGCGCCAGCGGTTATGATGCGGATGCTCATCTCGAGAACGTACCAGGCAAAGTCGATCATTCGGCAGCTGGCGCTATTCACGCGTGCGAGCGAGACAAAGGCAAAGGCCGTATCCTTGCCTATCTCATTGCGGGCCATCACGCCGGCCTTCCCGATTGGTACAAGGGCGAGGTCAAGGGTCGAGGTCTGTGCGATCGGCTTGGTGAGACCCAACATCTCGGCGACGCGAAAGCTGGAAAACCGCCAGTGCCATTATTGAGTGCCCCACTACCCACATCCTTTCCACCAAGAGTTCCGGAGCAGGCCCATCTTTGGATCCGCATGCTTTTCTCATGCTTGGTTGACGCGGACTTCCTCGACACAGAGCAGTTCATGAGCCCCGACAAGGCCGAGCAGCGGGGCAGTCAGCTCGGATTACGAGAGCTAAGCGAGCGTCTGAATAACTATATGGCAGAGAGAGATCTAGCACTGCGAAAGAGCGGCGCGTGGGATTCTCCGGTAAACCACGTCCGTCGCAGCGTGTTGCAGGATTGTCTGAATTCAGCGGACCACTCGCCTGGATTCTTTACGCTCACGGTCCCGACGGGTGGTGGAAAGACGCTATCGTCGATCGCGTTTGCCCTAAAGCACGCGTTGAAACACGAAAAGCGGAGAATCATAGTCGCCATTCCCTATACCAGCATCATCGAGCAGACGTGCGATGTGCTTCGGAAAGTCTTTGGGGAAGGCGCCATTCTCGAGCATCACAGCAATCTCGATCCAGACCGCGAAACGCACAAGAGCCGATTGGCTACCGAGAACTGGGATGCGCCAATCGTCGTGACGACCAACGTTCAGCTCTTCGAATCCTTGTTCGCGAATCGCACAAGTGCGTGCCGAAAGCTCCATAACATTGCAAACTCCGTGATCATTCTGGATGAAGCGCAAATGCTGCCGCCAGAGCTGCTCATGCCAACGCTTTCGGTGCTCAAGGGCCTGGTGGATCACTTTGGCTGTTCCGTGGTCCTCTGCACTGCCACGCAGCCTGCGCTTACCGGTAGAATTGGCTCGGGGCAGGCCACATTTGTAGGGCTAGCAGGCGCGCGGGAGATCGTCGCCGATCCGGCTAAGCTTTCGCAACAACTCAAGCGTGTCGAGGTTCGATTGCGCGGCGTAGACAAAGTCGAGTGGGCAGACCTTGCGAATGACATTGCCAGCGTGGAGAAGGTTCTGTGTGTTGTCAATCGACGGGCAGATTGTCGTGGACTCTTTGAGCTGGTTCAAGGTAAGTGCACTCGGGAGCCGATCCACTTATCTGCGCTGATGTGCGGCGAACATCGATCACAGGTAATTCAACACATCAGACGGGAACTTACTGCTGGTTTCCCCGTGCGAGTGATAAGTACGCAGCTCGTCGAAGCAGGCGTTGACATCGACTTTCCAATTGTCTATCGTGCCATGGCAGGGTTAGATAGTATTGCGCAAGCGGCCGGGCGATGTAATCGCGAAGGCAAGCTCAACGCAACGGGCCAGTTGGGGCAAGTGATCGTGTTCAATCCGCCAAAACCATCACCCAGAGGGTTGCTGCTTAAGGGTGAACAAGTTTGCGCGGAGCTGCTGCGTACAATGGAGGTTGCCTGCCGCGATCTGGCACCGGAAGCCTTCACTAAGTACTTTGAATGCTTTTTTGGTAGCGTGAATGACCACGGTCGAAAGGACTTTGAGCACTTCCTTCTGACGAATGCGGGTTCCTGCCAATTTCAATTCGCCTCAGCAGCTAAATGGTACCGGTTGATCGACGACGAGGGCAGTCGCGGCATCATCATTTGGTACGAGGGGGACCGATATTCAAGCATGGCAATTCTCGAAGAATTGCGTCGGCTAGGTCCCAGCCGACAACGCATGCGACGATTGCAGCGTTGTACGGTGAACGTTCCAAACCGAGTCTTTCTAAGCCTTAAGCAGCAAGGGGCAATTGCCGAAGTAAACGGCCCGGAAGGCCCAATGGACCTTTGGGCGCAGTGCGTTCCCAAGCTTTACGATCCCCTGTTCGGGCTTCGTCTCGAAGGGCCGGACTATGACGGAACGGAATTCGTTCACTGAATCTAGAGGGTACCAATATGGAGTACTTTGACAAGACATTTACGTTGGATGTGCGGGGGGACTACGCGTGCTTCACACGGCCTGAAATGAAGGTGGAGCGCGTAAGTTACGACGTCATCACCCCGTCAGCTGCGCGCGCCATATTCACGGCCATCTTCTGGAAACCGGCGATCCGATGGCATGTACGGAAGATTGAAGTACTCAAGCCGATTCAGTGGACGTCGGTACGGAGGAATGAAGTTGGCGCGGTAGCCAGCGACCGCTCAGACGGCATTTTCATTGAAGATGTCCGGCAGCAGCGCGCGGGTCTCTTTCTGCGTGACGTCGCCTATCGACTTCACGCGGACTTGGAGTTCATCCACCCACGGAATCGGCCTATTGTTCTCAGTGCCACTCCTGACTGCTTGGTGCCGCCCGAAGAACGGGACCTTGTTGAGCATTGTGCTGAGACAATCAAAACCGGCAAGGACGAAAACCCCGGCAAGTACAATGCGATATTCGAACGCCGCGCACGCAAAGGTCAATGTTTCAACCAACCCTATCTCGGATGCCGGGAGTTCAGCTGCGCATTTCGATTGGTTGAGAACCTGTCGGACGAGCCGTCACCCATTTGCGAGACGCGAGATTTGGGTTTCATGCTGTATGACTTGGATTTCACCGACGAAACGAATCCCAAGCCCGCATTCTTCCGACCGCAGATGAACAACGGGGTAATCGACGTTCCTCGCTGGGAAAGTGACGAGGTGCGAAAGTGATATTGCAATCGCTGTTCCAATATTACCAACGAAAAGCCGCCGACCCCGAAAGTGGAATAGCACCGTTGGGATTTGAGTGGAAGCCAATTCATTTCATCTGTGTGTTGAGTGAGAAGGCTAAATTTCTTGGGTTTGAAGATACCCGCGAAATGAAGAAAGGTAAGCTACTGGCGAAACCGCTCTTGGTACCGTCTATTGGGGTGTCAAAGGGCAACGGAATCAAGTCGAATCTTCTGTGGGAGAATGCTGAGTACGTCTTTGGTGTACCTACAAAGGACAAATCGAAGCCGGGTCGTTTGAAGCTTCAAGCTGCGGCGTTTCGAGATAAGATTCGTTCCACACGTATAATCGCCGAATTGGAGCCCGTTCAGATTCTTCTTACGTTCTTGGATGACTTGCCTTTGAAACTGCTGCGTGGTGACGAGCTTTGGTCCCAGATAACTGAGCCTAACTCACTCATCGGATTCAAAATTGATGGCGTGGGTGTGCTTACTGAACTCCAACAAGTGCGTGAATACCAGCCTTCGCAAGATCCTGATGACGCGCAGCCAGGATATTGCCTCATTACCGGTGACAAATCGTTAGTGAAGAAACTGCTGCCACCAATCAAAGGTGTAAGGGGAGCGAATTCATCAGGCGCCCTGCTAATTGCGGTGAACAATGAGGTGAAGAATGGCCGCAACGGAGGCGCGACGCCGGCATTTGCCTCGTACCTGAAGCAGAAAGGCTACAACAGTCCCGTCGGTTATGTGGCAGCCGACGGATTCGCAAAGGCCCTAAATTATCTCCTTCGCTCGGATAGCGTTAACGAGAACAAGTTCACCATCGGTGATAGCACGACGGTCTTTTGGTCGGAGAAGAGTAATTGGCTGGAGGATGACTTCTTCTCGTATTGGAGCGAAAAGAAGGACGATCCCGATCGTGGCGTTCTGGCAATGCAAACTCTGCTCAACTCACCGTACACGGGCGCATCCGTTCCTGATGGGACCACGCACTTTTACGTGCTCGGATTGGCGCCGAATACCGCCAGAATTTCAATTCGATTTTGGCACACGGGAACGATTGCCGAATTCTCGAACGTTATTCGACAACACTTCCAGGATCTCCTAATTGATGAACCGAAGAACAGGCGCGATGCTCAGCAGGACCATAGAGAAACAAGGGGAAGTTACGCCCTATCTGTCCTGCTCAAGTCAGTCGCAACAAGGGAGGATGCGGAGAATATCCCTCCAAACCTCGCCGGAGATACGATGCGGGCCATATTGATTGGTCGCCCCTATCCCGAAACACTCATGCTTGAGGCTATTAGGCGCATTCGTGCATCGCACGAAGTCAAGCGCCCGCAGGTTGCGCTGTTGAAAGCGTATCTCAATCGAAAACGTCGATTTCAAACGAACTCAACCGAGGAGGTAATACAAGTGTCACTCGATCCCAATTGCACAGGACAAGGATATCTGTTGGGGCGACTGTTCGCCGTTCTAGAGCAAATTCAGCTTGCGGCTCATGACTTTAAGGAACCAAACGCTGGAATTCGGGACCGCTTTTGGGGGTCCTTTTCAAGCTCACCGGTCGCGACACTTCCTATCCTACTGAACGTTAGTAGGCATCACTTGGCAAAGCTAGCAAAGAACAAGAAGGGCGTTGAAATCTCGTTAGATTCAAAGATGCGCGAAGTTATGCAGGCACTTCCTGCTCAAATAAGGCCGCACCTCTCTCTTGAGGAGCAGTGCGGTTTCGCAATTGGCTACTACCACCAACGACAATCATTCTTTACCAAACCCACTCCCAAAGACTCCGATATTTCTCGAGGACCGCTATCATGACCACTCCAGTTACTAAACGCTACGATTTCGTGCTTCTGTTTGATGTTCAGGACGGGAATCCGAACGGCGATCCAGACGCGGGCAATTTACCCCGTATTGATGCTGAGACAGGGAAGGGCTTAGTGACTGATGTTTGTCTCAAGCGGAAGATGAGAAACTTTGTACAGCTGACAAAGGCCGGGCAGGATAAATTCGATATTTATGTCAAGGAAAAGGCCGTTCTTGGACGCGCACATGTCGAGGCGTTCAGCAGTTTAGGAATCGCATTGGGGGAAGAAACACGAATTGCTGTTCCGACGGAGCTGAAAGCGGCGATCGAGGAAATCGATCTGCCGGAGGGACTATCTACTGACGATGACGACGATATCTTGCACCTTATCGTTGCAGCGGATACCGATATGAAAGCTGCGAAACAAGGAATAAAGGATGCGAATCCCGGCAAAGAACTCAAACGATTCTTGGACGGTGCTCTGAAAGGCGTAAAGGCGAGGAAGCCCAACGCTGACGAAGTTGAACGTGGGCGGGATTGGATGTGCAACCGATTCTATGACATTAGAACATTTGGTGCAGTGATGTCATTGAAATCAGCGCCCAATTGCGGCCAAGTCCGCGGCCCAATCCAGCTGACGTTTGCTCGTTCGATTGAACCTGTGGTCGCTCTCGAGCATAGCATTACGCGCATGGCTGTTGCCACGGAGGCGGAGGCAGAGAAGCAGGGTGGCGACAATCGTACGATGGGTCGCAAGTTTACAATACCTTACGGCTTGTATCGCGCCCACGGGTTCGTTTCGGCACATCTGGCGAATCAAACCGGTTTCAACGAAGACGACCTCAAGCTGTTTTGGGATGCTGTCATTAATATGTTCGAGCATGATCGTTCAGCCGCGCGCGGGCTTATGGCGACGCGTGGGCTTATTGTCTTTGAACATAAGGATGCTTTGGGCAACGCACCCGCGCATGCGCTGTTCGAGCGTGTCCAAGTGCAGCGCAAAAACAAATCAGACGGCCCTGCTCGAAGCTTCGCGGATTACGAAGTGACGGTGAATGAGGCGGACATGCCGGAAGGCGTAACCATTCTGCGCAAGGTGTAGCGGTGAGTCCCAACACCCAAATCGCCCTCTTCCGTGGTAAGCAGATCCGCAAGACGCTGCACAACGACGAGTGGTGGTTCGTCGTCAATGACGTAGTTGCCGCCCTAACAGACACACCCGACCCAAAGGACTACGTCCGGAAGATGCGGCTGCGTGACGAGCATCTCGAGAAAGGGTGGGGACAATTTGTCACCCCCCTTTCGATCGAGACGGCCGGCGGTCCGCAGAAGTTGGGTTGCGCGAATACCGAAGGTATTTTCCGCATTATTCAGGGTATTCCCTCCCCCAAAGCCGAACCCTTCAAGCGATGGCTGGCCAAAGTGGGTTACGAGCGGGTGCAGGAGATTGAGGACCCTGAGCTGGCCACCCAGCGCACGCGCGCACTCTATAAGGCCAAGGGTTACCCGGATGATTGGGTTGAGAAACGCATGCGCGCGATCGCGATTCGCGAGGAGCTCACGGAGGAATGGAAGAATCGCGGCGTCGAGGAAGATCGCGATTACGCAATTCTGACGGCGGAGATTTCGAAGGCGGCATTCGGGATTACTCCTTCCGAATATAAAGAGGTCAAGGGCCTCAAGCGCGAGAATCTTCGCGATCACATGAACGACCTGGAGCTGATCTTCAGCATGCTCGGCGAAGCCGCAACAACCGAGATTACGCGAGTCAAGGATGCTCAAGGGTTCGGTCAAAGCAAAAAGGCTGCGCGCGAGGGCGGTAGCGTTGCCGGTCGGGCACGAAAAGAATTGGAAGGGCGAACAGGGCGAAAGGTCGTGAGTTCGCACAACTATTTGCCAGAGCGGGCGCCGAAGCGCCTATCGACAAAGAAAGGTTAACGTCAGTCTGACTCAGCGGGAAATTGCCTTCAATGCGTGACGAAGATCTAATCCCTCTTTCGGCATTGCAGCACTTGGCGTTCTGTGAGCGCCAATGTGCATTGATCCATGTTGAGCGTGAGTGGGAGGAGAATCGCCTGACGGCTGAGGGCCGCACGCTGCATGAGCGAGTGGACGAGGGCTACCGGGAGTACCGGCGCGGACTGCGTCAATTCTCTGGGGTGCACGTGCGCAATCTGCGGCTGGGCATTTATGGGCAATTGGACGTGGTCGAGGTAGTCAAGACCGCAGACGAGCCAGACAACGCCCAATTCCTGCGGCTAAAGGGTCAGTGGGAGCTGCACCCAGTAGAATTCAAGCGCGGTAAACCCAAGAAGCACGACGCGGATCGGATTCAAGTCTGCGCCCAAGCATTGTGCCTGGAGGAAATGACAGGTTCCCCCATTCAATCAGGTTCCGTGTTTTACGGTGATATCCGGCGGCGAGAGCAAGTACAATTCGATGCTTCGCTCAGGGCCAAAACGGAGGCCATGGCCACTCGGTTGCGGCGAATCATTGTCGAGCAATTGCTGCCCGCGCCGGTGTATAAACGCCATTGTCGCGCCTGTTCGCTCATCGAAGTCTGCCAACCGCGGTCGCAAAATGGAACCAAGGCGCAAGCCTACCGAAAGGAGCTCTTTGGATGAAGCACATCCAAAATACGCTCTACGTGACTCAAGAAGGTGCATTCGTTCACAAGGACGGCGAATCAATCGTCATTCATCATGATCACAAGAAGATTGCGCAATTTCCCATGCATGCCATTGGCGAGATTGTCTGTTTTGGTTTTGGCGTCACGGTATCGGCGCCACTTACCGAGCATTGCGCCAGTGAGGGAGTCACGGTTACGTACCTAAACGGAAATGGGCGTTTCTTGGCTCGAATGGTGGGCCCCATGCACGGTAACGTGTCGCTGCGCCGTCGGCAGTATCGTGACGCGGACGACAAACTGCGGTCGCTAGACATCGCCAGGTGTTGCATTGCCGCCAAGGTCAGCAACCAAAGAAACGTGCTTCTGCGATTTCTACGAAATCACACCGACGCCGAGGGTGCAGCCGACGTCGAGTCGGCAATTGAAAAGATGGCAGCCGTTCAACGTCGCATCGAAAGCGCTGAATGTCATGAATCACTTCGAGGCATCGAGGGCGATTCCGCGGAAACGTATTTTTCAGTCCTCAATTGCCTAATTCGTGTGCCCGATCCCGAGCTCAAATTCGAAGGCCGCAACCGCCGTCCGCCGCTCGATAGGGTGAACGCCCTCATGTCGTTTGCCTATTCGATATTGGCACTCGATATGCGTTCCGCGTTGGAAAGCGTGGGGCTCGATCCTTACGTGGGATTTCTTCATGTCGAAAGACCTGGCCGCCCGAGCTTGGCGCTCGACATGGCAGAGGAATTTCGTGCGCCATTTGCGGACCGTCTTGTGCTTTCTTTGGTCAATCTGAAGCAAGTTGCACCAGACGATTTCACCGTCCAGGCGTCAGGCGAAGTGGAAATGAAGCCGGACACTCGCAAACTGTTTTTGGCTGCGTATCAAAAGCGCAAACGCGAAACCGTGCAACACCCGTTTCTCGAAGAAGACATGGAAATCGGAGTCGCCTTTTTGGCGCAGGCGCGTCTGCTGGCACGGCACATTCGAGGTGACTTAGATTTCTATCCCGCGATGTTGTGGAGGTAGCGATGTTGGTACTCGTAAGCTACGACGTCAGCACAGCCAGCCAGGCCGGCAAAAGGCGACTGCACAGCGTTGCAAAGGCCTGCAAAGACTTCGGAAACCGAGTGCAAAATTCCGTCTTCGAATGTGACGTTGACCCAGCGCAGTGGGAACGCCTCAAGGTGCGGCTTCTCTCGCTGATTGAACCGGCCGACGACAGCCTTCGATTTTACTTCCTAGGTTCAAATTGGAAGAGCCGAATCGAACACCACGGTGTTCAGAAGGGGCCCGATGCAGACGCGCTTCTGCTGATTTAGCCGACTTCGCTAACCTCAAGCTCCGCTGGATTCCCAGGGCAGTTAGCGAACAGCAACTTTTCTGCAGGAATCCAACCGCTCTTTGACAATTACCTCTCCCGGCCGCAACGCCGACCAACGGCCCGGAAGTGCTTTAGCGCAAACCTTAGCGTAATCGCGGGAAATCATGCCCCCATGGTCTCCCGCTGTCGCCCGCCGCGCGCGGGCGTGAGTTGAAACATGCACCCGCATTGAAGCATTGGAACGGAAAGGTCGCCCGCCGCGCGCGGGCGTGAGTTGAAACTATTCGTCCACCCTGTCTCAGTTGCTTTTAGGAGTCGCCCGCCGCGCGCGGGCGTGAGTTGAAACAAAAATGCAACGCCAGATTTCCCCAAGCAGTGGTTGTCGCCCGCCGCGCGCGGGCGTGAGTTGAAACCTTGAGCCAACCACAATTGTCCACGGCCCGCGGTCGCCCGCCGCGCGCGGGCGTGAGTTGAAACGCCGAACTCGACGGAGACTTGGAATCGACGCGGTCGCCCGCCGCGCGCGGGCGTGAGTTGAAACCCCCTAAGACCTTCGCTCAAATACACTCCGAGAGTCGCCCGCCGCGCGCGGGCGTGAGTTGAAACGAATCCTGCCGGGGTGTCGGCGTTTACCAAGGGTCGCCCGCCGCGCGCGGGCGTGAGTTGAAACTTCGACGTGGCCGTTGACATTCGTCCGTCGTCGCCAGTCGCCCGCCGCGCGCGGGCGTGAGTTGAAACTCCAAATTAGGTGTTCCCCGGTGCCTTCCAAGGGTCGCCCGCCGCGCGCGGGCGTGAGTTGAAACTTCGCGCTGGGATGCAGCGACGATGGCACAACGGTCGCCCGCCGCGCGCGGGCGTGAGTTGAAACAGGAGGAAGTAGATCAGGCCTCCAAACTCGCCGAGTCGCCCGCCGCGCGCGGGCGTGAGTTGAAACCGTTACTGTCCCGGTTCGTGCTGAGATTGCAGGTGTCGCCCGCCGCGCGCGGGCGTGAGTTGAAACTCCTGAAGCCGTCGCAGATGCATTGTGCCGGCGGTCGCCCGCCGCGCGCGGGCGTGAGTTGAAACAATTGGGGGCATTCCCAAAAATACCATTCAAGAGGTCGCCCGCCGCGCGCGGGCGTGAGTTGAAACTTGAATTTCCCCGAGGAAATGGACGACACCCCGGTCGCCCGCCGCGCGCGGGCGTGAGTTGAAACGAGCAACGGGTGGTCGTTTTCGTCAACCCCCTGGTCGCCCGCCGCGCGCGGGCGTGAGTTGAAACTGTACTCCATTGCGCTGATCGCCGACGCGTTGGGGTCGCCCGCCGCGCGCGGGCGTGAGTTGAAACCAACCAACGGCGGAATATCGACTCAGCGTATTGTCGCCCGCCGCGCGCGGGCGTGAGTTGAAACGTGAAGCGGCTATCAAATTCGCGAGACTGTGGGTCGCCCGCCGCGCGCGGGCGTGAGTTGAAACGCCGCTTGCGTCAGCTCTTCGTTCGCAAGCTTGTCGCCCGCCGCGCGCGGGCGTGAGTTGAAACGAGTCACCGCGGTGTGAGTGTCGAAGCGGTGCGGTCGCCCGCCGCGCGCGGGCGTGAGTTGAAACAGTTGGTACGACTCGTACGCGAGAAATTCGGGGTCGCCCGCCGCGCGCGGGCGTGAGTTGAAACGTAGTCATTGTCCAAGTAAGTCGCGCGTGTGTGCAGTCAGACGTCGATGGAGCTGTCGCCCGCCGCGCGCGGGCGTGAGTTGAAACACTGCGTTCGCGCCGTCGGGTCGATTGCGCGCGTTGCCACTGCGGGTCGCCCGCCGCGCGCGGGCGTGAGTTGAAACCTACGTCTTGCGCGTCGTGGCTCGCGCCGAGTACTCGCGCGACTGACGAGGTCGCCCGCCGCGCGCGGGCGTGAGTTGAAACAGAAATGCCGAGCTGGCCACAGATTGCATCATTCGTCGCCCGCCGCGCGCGGGCGTGAGTTGAAACTATCCGTTGCCCACCTCTGCCCCAATTGTGGATGTCGCCCGCCGCGCGCGGGCGTGAGTTGAAACAAGACATACCGATAGGTCATTTGGCGAATCCATGTCGCCCGCCGCGCGCGGGCGTGAGTTGAAACACACCTACAATGTGCTGACGGTGGGGCGCTGGGTCGCCCGCCGCGCGCGGGCGTGAGTTGAAACAATTCGCGGGCGCCAATTGCCAGAATTGGTGCGGTCGCCCGCCGCGCGCGGGCGTGAGTTGAAACATCCGCTCGCGCATTGTCGGAATGTCGGGCAGGTCGCCCGCCGCGCGCGGGCGTGAGTTGAAACGCGACGGACGCAATCACGGCGACCCAGCAGCAGGTCGCCCGCCGCGCGCGGGCGTGAGTTGAAACATCAAATTGCAGGTCGCGGTTGACAGAACTCGATTGTCGCCCGCCGCGCGCGGGCGTGAGTTGAAACAGGTAATTGGTATCATGTCCGAACACATAGATGTCGCCCGCCGCGCGCGGGCGTGAGTTGAAACAAGCTGATCGGAGCAAGCCCGCCAAACGAGTCGTCGCCCGCCGCGCGCGGGCGTGAGTTGAAACTCTGTCAAAGAACCACTCGGTAGGACGTTGACGTCGCCCGCCGCGCGCGGGCGTGAGTTGAAACCACAAATGGGTTGCTGACCATCGCGCGATTTCGGTTGTCGCCCGCCGCGCGCGGGCGTGAGTTGAAACCCAAAGTCAATCCGCGGCGGTTTCGGACGTCGGTCGCCCGCCGCGCGCGGGCGTGAGTTGAAACCACTGGATGTTCCACGGATGATCCAGTGATGGTCGCCCGCCGCGCGCGGGCGTGAGTTGAAACATGAAGTTGGCATTTTGGAAGAACGATCACACCCGTCGCCCGCCGCGCGCGGGCGTGAGTTGAAACCCGGTCCCGACGACCTAGGATTTATCACATTGCGTCGCCCGCCGCGCGCGGGCGTGAGTTGAAACATCGCATCGGCGGCCGCTTTATTGAGGTAGGGTGTCGCCCGCCGCGCGCGGGCGTGAGTTGAAACGCCGAACTCGACGGAGACTTGGAATCGACGCGGTCGCCCGCCGCGCGCGGGCGTGAGTTGAAACTCTACTACAGGTGGTCAACCAACACGTGGCACAGTCGCCCGCCGCGCGCGGGCGTGAGTTGAAACGCATAGCCCGACTGCGGTTTGGGTTTCGTCTGGTCGCCCGCCGCGCGCGGGCGTGAGTTGAAACTCACCGAGCACGACGCGTGGAAAGGCGTCCTAGTCGCCCGCCGCGCGCGGGCGTGAGTTGAAACCGAGTGCCGAGCGAAGGGTCATCGAATCGGATGTCGCCCGCCGCGCGCGGGCGTGAGTTGAAACTGCTGTACTGCTTGTGGGACATACGGACCATGCTGGTCGCCCGCCGCGCGCGGGCGTGAGTTGAAACGTCTATGACTTCGGGTGGTACACGTACGAGGCCGTCGCCCGCCGCGCGCGGGCGTGAGTTGAAACGCCAATGCATGACCTGGTGACGGACGAACGTGTGTCGCCCGCCGCGCGCGGGCGTGAGTTGAAACCTTTTGGCACTTCGTCTGCTGATCTTCCACTGGAGTCGCCCGCCGCGCGCGGGCGTGAGTTGAAACCCCAACCTGTTTACCGGATCGTACGATTCAGACGTCGCCCGCCGCGCGCGGGCGTGAGTTGAAACAAGAGCCCACGGGATTGTTGCCAGTGTCGGACGTCGCCCGCCGCGCGCGGGCGTGAGTTGAAACTCTGCGAGCATCGCCAAGATGCCGGCGCGCCTGTCGCCCGCCGCGCGCGGGCGTGAGTTGAAACATCATTTCGCGACCACCCTTCGAATCGTTGCGGTCGCCCGCCGCGCGCGGGCGTGAGTTGAAACCCAGTCTTGAGCGGTTCGGTGAGATGATTCGCAGGTCGCCCGCCGCGCGCGGGCGTGAGTTGAAACAGATTTACGCAGTCGGTCCGGAGAAGAACAAGCGTCGCCCGCCGCGCGCGGGCGTGAGTTGAAACTGACTGCTCAACGCGCGTTGCTGGCTATTGACGTCGCCCGCCGCGCGCGGGCGTGAGTTGAAACTTCGCTTCGCTGAAGAGCTCAGACAGTTTTGCGGTCGCCCGCCGCGCGCGGGCGTGAGTTGAAACCCATGTTGTTGTCCTACTTTCTTGCATGCAAAAGTCGCCCGCCGCGCGCGGGCGTGAGTTGAAACATGCTCTTGAGAGCACTTTCTACAATGGGGGTGTCGCCCGCCGCGCGCGGGCGTGAGTTGAAACGACTTGCTCGAATCAATGCCAGCGAGTCGCGGCGTCGCCCGCCGCGCGCGGGCGTGAGTTGAAACATGCCGCGCTCCATAAGCCGCTCGAGCTTGGACGGTCGCCCGCCGCGCGCGGGCGTGAGTTGAAACAATTGAACATGTGTCGATGGAGCTAGCACCAAGTCGCCCGCCGCGCGCGGGCGTGAGTTGAAACATTGTCGAGGAGTTGCAACTTCGACCGCTACAGTCGCCCGCCGCGCGCGGGCGTGAGTTGAAACCAAATTGGGATGACCGAACAAGAGGTCAGCAACGGTCGCCCGCCGCGCGCGGGCGTGAGTTGAAACCCACAGTGCAACAGCACGACGAAGGCCGCAAAGTCGCCCGCCGCGCGCGGGCGTGAGTTGAAACAATGGTTTGGGCGCCTGGATTCCTGCAGCCGCGTCGCCCGCCGCGCGCGGGCGTGAGTTGAAACAATCGAAGCGGACGGTGAAGACGGTCAGCGTTGGTCGCCCGCCGCGCGCGGGCGTGAGTTGAAACACTTCGTCTTCGACTGGTGCCGCTTCGTCGGCAGTCGCCCGCCGCGCGCGGGCGTGAGTTGAAACTTGAAGGGATATCCGGGCAAGCTCGCAGATTCAACGTCGCCCGCCGCGCGCGGGCGTGAGTTGAAACATGCCTCCGATAACAGCGTGCAGCATCTTGGGGTCGCCCGCCGCGCGCGGGCGTGAGTTGAAACATCAATGGACAGTGGATCGAGATTACTCCGGCAAGTCGCCCGCCGCGCGCGGGCGTGAGTTGAAACTAGTCAGCTCTGGATGCATCGCGCAGACTCGCAGTCGCCCGCCGCGCGCGGGCGTGAGTTGAAACAAGTATGATTGAAGCGCCGCAGAAGCGCGACAAAGTCGCCCGCCGCGCGCGGGCGTGAGTTGAAACACTGCGGCTAGTGTCATTCGCCGCAGCTGCGTTGTCGCCCGCCGCGCGCGGGCGTGAGTTGAAACACGATGTCACCGGTTGCAGCTTCAAGAATCGGAGTCGCCCGCCGCGCGCGGGCGTGAGTTGAAACTATCTGTTCGACGCTGCAGCGACTTCGATTGGAAGTCGCCCGCCGCGCGCGGGCGTGAGTTGAAACTGCTCGTCTCGACCGATGCGAGTCGGGAAGTCGCGTCGCCCGCCGCGCGCGGGCGTGAGTTGAAACAATTTTGTTGGCAAAGCACTGCGAGCAACGCTTGTCGCCCGCCGCGCGCGGGCGTGAGTTGAAACTTCTGGGCTCAATCTAACTCCGCGGTGACCCTGTCGCCCGCCGCGCGCGGGCGTGAGTTGAAACACTGGGCCACGTGGGCCGCAAAAGCTCATCCTGTCGCCCGCCGCGCGCGGGCGTGAGTTGAAACCGCAACAGCTTGGTTCTGCCAGTTCGTTTTAGTGTCGCCCGCCGCGCGCGGGCGTGAGTTGAAACACGAATGCACTAAACCTCGTCCCAAAAAGTAAAGTCGCCCGCCGCGCGCGGGCGTGAGTTGAAACAAAATCGGCATTCTTCGTTCGCTCAGCACTTAGTCGCCCGCCGCGCGCGGGCGTGAGTTGAAACCCAATTGAATGCCGCGTGTAATGGGCTCCGTGGTCGCCCGCCGCGCGCGGGCGTGAGTTGAAACGATACGGCAACTAGCTACAAATGTTGACCTTGGCGGTCGCCCGCCGCGCGCGGGCGTGAGTTGAAACCTTTTCCTAGGCCTTCGCCGTCTTCGTACCCTGTCGCCCGCCGCGCGCGGGCGTGAGTTGAAACGATCACAACTATCGACCCCTTCTTCTATGGACGGGTCGCCCGCCGCGCGCGGGCGTGAGTTGAAACGTGGGCATCGATCAGCTTCCGAAAGGGGGTTGATGTCGCCCGCCGCGCGCGGGCGTGAGTTGAAACCCGATCCCGCCACTTTCATTCGTGTCGCACGCTCGTCGCCCGCCGCGCGCGGGCGTGAGTTGAAACAATAGATTCGGCTAGTGTATTAATCGGCGGCAGGTCGCCCGCCGCGCGCGGGCGTGAGTTGAAACCGGTCGAATCATCGACGTGCCTTGGAATGTTGGTGTCGCCCGCCGCGCGCGGGCGTGAGTTGAAACATGCGAACCGCGGGCACATGTGGCAATCCTCGTTGTCGCCCGCCGCGCGCGGGCGTGAGTTGAAACCAAAATCGGCTTCCGGCGCGCTTGCCTAGCTCGTCGCCCGCCGCGCGCGGGCGTGAGTTGAAACATGAATATCCAGCCGTCCAACATGAGCCGCGGGGTCGCCCGCCGCGCGCGGGCGTGAGTTGAAACATTCAAGAATCCCGTTCCTTTCCGCTGCCGCCAGTCGCCCGCCGCGCGCGGGCGTGAGTTGAAACATCTTGGGCCTTCACGCGTGGTCCGACCGCTCGTCGCCCGCCGCGCGCGGGCGTGAGTTGAAACTCTTGAATCACCCGCAATTGGGTGCGAAGGTTGTCGCCCGCCGCGCGCGGGCGTGAGTTGAAACTTCCGGGGATTTTGACGCGATCGCCCCCGACGGTCGCCCGCCGCGCGCGGGCGTGAGTTGAAACGCAATCGTTCGACACCTTGGCTCCGACTCTCGTCGTCGCCCGCCGCGCGCGGGCGTGAGTTGAAACACCAAGTCCTTATCACAGATCAAGCGCAACCCCGGTCGCCCGCCGCGCGCGGGCGTGAGTTGAAACCTCTTCGATTATCCAGTCCGTTTCCATTTTTAGTCGCCCGCCGCGCGCGGGCGTGAGTTGAAACACAACAACGAATGCCTCGTCTTGCATCGACGCTAGTCGCCCGCCGCGCGCGGGCGTGAGTTGAAACTCCCTAGCAGTCCCCCGCGGCGTCAAAATCCGGGTCGCCCGCCGCGCGCGGGCGTGAGTTGAAACGTGAAGTGCGCGGCCACGACCGTGGGCTCGGCTGGTCGCCCGCCGCGCGCGGGCGTGAGTTGAAACATCAACTGGACTTTAGCGGGTAAAGTCGCGATTGTCGCCCGCCGCGCGCGGGCGTGAGTTGAAACCACGGTACCAGCTGGCGCCACGTTGGTACTTAGTCGCCCGCCGCGCGCGGGCGTGAGTTGAAACTTTACAAGTACCGACTTGATTGCAATTACCGGGTCGCCCGCCGCGCGCGGGCGTGAGTTGAAACCACCACGAGCGCGCAGATTGACGCCCAGCCCAAGTCGCCCGCCGCGCGCGGGCGTGAGTTGAAACAGTGCGTCATTGCGTGTGATGTCGCCAACCGGGTCGCCCGCCGCGCGCGGGCGTGAGTTGAAACCACCACGAGCGCGCAGATTGACGCCCAGCCCAAGTCGCCCGCCGCGCGCGGGCGTGAGTTGAAACAGATCTGCCGCGACTATCCAGGACTACCGGACCGTCGCCCGCCGCGCGCGGGCGTGAGTTGAAACAAGGTCTGCAAAGACTCTTTGGCCCTAAGACCCGTCGCCCGCCGCGCGCGGGCGTGAGTTGAAACACGTTCGCCTCCGAAATTGCCTGACGTTCCCGGTCGCCCGCCGCGCGCGGGCGTGAGTTGAAACTCAACAGCCTCTTTCCCCGAAATCTCTGGTCCGTCGCCCGCCGCGCGCGGGCGTGAGTTGAAACATGAACAGGTTGCCCGTCGTTGCAGCGTCGAAGTCGCCCGCCGCGCGCGGGCGTGAGTTGAAACAGAGGCCCGCGCGCGCTTCGTGACATCTTCTCGTCGCCCGCCGCGCGCGGGCGTGAGTTGAAACCAGTTCTCGGCGCGAGGCGCATGTGCGACTTGGTCGCCCGCCGCGCGCGGGCGTGAGTTGAAACGTTATGCATTGGCATTGGCGACCAAGTTCGGTGGTCGCCCGCCGCGCGCGGGCGTGAGTTGAAACAACCGGGGGTGGCCGACAATGAAATCCATCACGTCGCCCGCCGCGCGCGGGCGTGAGTTGAAACACGACAACAGGCCTCATAGTGAGCATAGGTCATGTCGCCCGCCGCGCGCGGGCGTGAGTTGAAACAAACAATGGGGTGGCCTCAACAAGAGGCCTAAGGTCGCCCGCCGCGCGCGGGCGTGAGTTGAAACTGTTCATCGGTCAACTGGTCGATTAGTGTCATAGTCGCCCGCCGCGCGCGGGCGTGAGTTGAAACAGCAAGCCTTGGAATCACCGTCTCAGCGATGTGGTCGCCCGCCGCGCGCGGGCGTGAGTTGAAACCTCGAGGCGGCATCGTCGGGCGTGTCTATTGCGAGTCGCCCGCCGCGCGCGGGCGTGAGTTGAAACCCACACGGTTCCGAGTTGGATCTCGAGGGACTGTCGCCCGCCGCGCGCGGGCGTGAGTTGAAACCTTGTATACCACTGCGTCATTCACGCCTCCAAAAGTCGCCCGCCGCGCGCGGGCGTGAGTTGAAACCTCAATTCCTGACGATTCGTCGTCACTCTCGGGTGTCGCCCGCCGCGCGCGGGCGTGAGTTGAAACGAATACCGTACCGGCTAGCTGTACTCCGCCGGGTCGCCCGCCGCGCGCGGGCGTGAGTTGAAACCGATTTGCCCGGCATGTCGCTGGCATCCCTTGGTCGCCCGCCGCGCGCGGGCGTGAGTTGAAACTGTCCGGGCCCTTCGAAACTTCGCTGGAGCCGGTCGCCCGCCGCGCGCGGGCGTGAGTTGAAACGATTTTGGGGCTTGATGGTGTGCAGCTGAAAAACGTCGCCCGCCGCGCGCGGGCGTGAGTTGAAACTTGTCCGTCTCTAATAATTCGTTCGCGGCAAAGTCGCCCGCCGCGCGCGGGCGTGAGTTGAAACCGGACAACTAACGGCAGCAGCAAGCAAACCCGTGTCGCCCGCCGCGCGCGGGCGTGAGTTGAAACCGTAAGGAAGAACTTGAGGCTCTTGGTAAAGTGGTCGCCCGCCGCGCGCGGGCGTGAGTTGAAACTTCGTCCGTAAGTTCCTCCGTAAAACCAGCAGGTCGCCCGCCGCGCGCGGGCGTGAGTTGAGACTTGAGCTTGTCGAACGTTGCATGCTTTTGAGCGTCGCCCGCCGCGCGCGGGCGTGAGTTGAAACAAATCCATTGGCATGGCTCACGGCGCGCGATGTGTCGCCCGCCGCGCGCGGGCGTGAGTTGAAACGTCACTCCGGCACGTAAACTTCCCGTCAAGATAGTCGCCCGCCGCGCGCGGGCGTGAGTTGAAACAGCACGACATCTCCACCGATGCCACCGCTTGTTGTCGCCCGCCGCGCGCGGGCGTGAGTTGAAACGAATCGTGCCCAAATGCTACATTGACGACATTGTCGCCCGCCGCGCGCGGGCGTGAGTTGAAACCCACCCCGTAACCCCCAGCGGCGAAGTCCGCGGTCGCCCGCCGCGCGCGGGCGTGAGTTGAAACTGTCCCTGGGAATCTGGGACGTCAACCGGCGCATTGCATACCTGGACCCCTACCGCTTGCCCTCAACCAACCGAACCAACGAGCCTGTAATGCAATTGACTCGGTTGAGCATGCTAGCATCCAACGCGCTGACATACCCAAACGCATGAGCCACTTCCAAGCACGAAAAGCTCTCGCGCATGGAGCCGAGGGCCGTGTGATACCGAGCGGTCCTCAACTCCCCGCGCGAGTACATGCCTTCACCGAGATTCAACGCCACGCTGGAAGAAGCCCGACGCAGTTGCCGCCCCAGGTCACGGTCACGCCGCTCGATTTGAGCAAGCAGCGGCCGCAGTGCCGTAATGAATTCAATAACGACAGGATAGATGTTGAGCATCGAGTGCCTCCTTGAAAAAAAACAGCACCCGAACGCCAGCGCGCGCAGGGCGGGTCAAGGAGGCGAAGCCCGCGCAAAGCGCGGCAAGCGGCAGAGCCGCGCAGTCCTTGACGCGCCCGAGCACGCTGGCAGAATCAAAAGTGCCGAGGAGAGGCGGATCGTGACTCGACTATGAGCCGTGAATTGAGGTCAGGGTGCAGCGGTCAGCGTGCAGCGTCGGCGTAATGAGGGTTGGGGATTGTGTTGAAAGCGATGAGTGGTGGGTTGGGCGTGACGTGTTCCTGTTACTCACCACGTTCCACTCCACCCTCCTAACGCACCCCCCAACCCACCAAACTTTGACCCTGCACCCTGCACCCTGCACGCTGATCGCAGTCGCGCAGCGACTTTGCATTGCCGTCACGCCAACAAAAATGGATCCCGGGCATCAAGCGACGCAAGCCCGCGTCGCCGCAACCGAGGATATCTCCCCGAGCCAGCCAGTTTGGTTGGGGTGGACCTGGCAAGTGCACCCACCGCCGCTCGCAGCGTCTACGCAAGAGGAGGTTGGGCAAGTAAAAGGGCTGCTCCGGAGCGTGTCGCGAACGAGAGTGGGGCCGTGATCGCCTCTTGCTGTGAGCAGTGAACGACAAAGCGCTTTCCCGGCGGGGCGGAGCGCGGTAACCCGCGCGGAGACCGGCGCCAAAATGCGTCTTGAGCGAGCCCGCGAGCGAGGACGTGATAGAGCGGCTCTGGCTTGGGAAACGTATTTCGGCTACGCTTGCAACCATGTCGGTCACGCCAGAAGAGACGTTGTTGCACCTGGAGACCATGCAACGCGCATTGCGTCTGCGTTCGGAGATTCGTGCCGGACGTTTGCGGGAGCGACTGCCAGAGGCACGGCGGATGTTGGCTGACGAGTTTGGCGCGCGAAGAGTGTGGCTCTTTGGTTCACTGGCAAACGACACGGCTACCGAGACCAGTGACGTTGACCTGGCCGTGGCAGGGCTTGCACCGGCTTCCTATTTTCGAGCGCTGGCAGCTCTGATGGAGTTGTTCAGGGGCCCCGTTGACCTGGTTCGAGTGGAAGAGGCAGATGAAAGCCTGCGGAACCGCATAGAACGGGAAGGTCGTATCTTATGAATGCTGCACTACAGAGGTTGAGGGCCGAGATTAGGAGTGACTATGCCTCGTTCTCTGCTCGTGCAAACGAACTGAGGGGAATCAATCTCGCAGATGCTGCGCCCGCCACGGCTGCTCAGGCTGCTGTGGCGCTGCACCACGGCTACGGCGCCGTCGAGTCATCGCTGGTGCGCCTGTCAAGGTACGTCGAAGGCGCGCTACCCGCGGGGCCCGATTGGCATGTGGAGCTGTTGGAAAGCATGGCTCTCGAACTCGATGGTGTGAGGCCAAGAGTGCTCTGTGACGAGACCTTGCGAATATTGAGAACACTTCTAGCGTTCCGGCATTTCTTTCGACATGCGTATGCAGTGACGCTCGACGCTCGGCGGCTCGAGGCGCTAAAGACAGACATGTTGGCGCTTGAACCACTGCTGCAAGCCGACCTTGAACAGTTGGATCGATTCCTCGTGACGCTGGACAACGCCAACGACGGGCGACCCTAACGTCCCGCGCCGCCCCTGCACCTGCACAGGCATTCAGACAAATCTCAGCCGCGCATAGGCATGTTGCGTTGGTCGGTCGATTTTCGGTGTGGACTGCCTTCACAGCGGCGACTTGATTCGGATAACCTCGAATTCTCCTGTCGGGGGAATTCGAGATGCGAGAGCAAGCCGCTGCCTGCGCTGCAGCCGACCCCCCTGCAATTGGCGGCGTTGCAGATGGCGAAGTTGGCATTGACGCCGCTTAGCGGGGCTACTCTCGACACGGAAGCAGGGGCGTGGTTGCGGTTGCTGCCGCAGAACCTGGTCCAGTTGCGGCTGCTTACGTCAAGACGAACCTCAACCTCCGTACCTTGGCAATGGTCTCGAAATCTCGGTCGTCGTGCAATAGTTCGCCATTTTGCTCGATGACCAACTGCGCAATTAGACAGTCGATCGTGCTTCGCACTGTGTAGCCCTTGCGTCGGCAGTCAAAGTAGATTTTGGCTGCCGCCACATGGGTTTCACGCTCATCCAGAGCGCTCACCCATATTTGTGTCGTGAGATAGTTGTGCAGCAGTCGCCACTCGCGCGCGTCGCGAGCGCCCTGCAGCAATTCCTGACAACAGATTGCCGGGATGGCGAAAGGGTCGCCTTGCTGTTTGAGCTGCTCGAACGCTCGAACTGCTTTGGTCGAACCATTGCGAAACAACTGAACGAGAACCGATGTGTCAACGATGATCACGGGGCCCTACCGTGCTAACGGAGCTTGCGGTAATCGTAGCCCGGTGCGAATTGAATTTTGCCGCGCAGCTCGAGCAAACTGCGACGCTTGCGCATGGACACCAGGAGCCGCAGCGCTTCATTGACCAAGTCTTTCTTTGTTCGAATGCCCGTGAGCTCAGCCGCCTCACGGACCAGAGCGTCGTCGAGTACGATGTTGGTGCGCATACACATCGTATACACCAAGAGGACGACCGCGGCAATGTTCCCGTCAATCCTTGTCACTCTTGCCTGACGGGCGAGAGCCTGGGCACCGGTACCCGTCTCGCCTGGCTGCCGGAGCGGCAGCGCAGTGTCGTCAGGTCGCAAAGTCAGGGCCTAAACAGAGTCACGCGCCTTCGGCCCAGCCTGGCACCGAAGACTCCATTTCCACATTCCGCCGAGTGAAATCGGCGGCCCCATTGAAGCTGGTTTTGATGCTTCGCGCCTAGTACCGCTTGCCCTCAACCAACCGAACCAACGACCCTGTAATGCGATTGACTCGGTTGAGCATGCTAGCATCCAACACGCTGTTTCAGACTCGACAACGACCAGCAGAGGCAGGTCGCAACTCGTAGTGACGACGACAATTGTGGTCAGCGTGCAGCGACTTTGCCGTGCCGTCTCGCCAAGAAAATCAACACATCGCAGGCGCCAGGATTTCGCCTGGATCTTAGCGACTTGGAAAGGCCGGGGTTGTGACCTACTGCTTCGTAAGCACGATCGTGCCCGCTAGGGTCATGCTCGTGGGCGTCGGGGTCAAGGTCAGCGTATTTCCTGAGACGCAGTACGAATACGTGGCTGTAAGGGTATGCGAGTTGCTCGTGGTGAGCGTGAGCACGTTGCTCGAAGCCGTGTATTGGTCGCCGTTACCTGTTAACGCAGCCCCGGATACCACCCCTAACCAGCCGGACTGATTAGCGTTAGCCTGGCACGTGCACCCGCCGCCGCTCGTAGCGTCTACGCAAGACGAGGTCGAGTCGAAGCCCACGTTCAAGGGGATGACTGCGCCTAGCCCCGCGCAGGTGGCGCTGGTCCCTGACAGGTTCTTGCAGTCGGCCGGCACCGTGAGCTGCACGTTGCCCGTCGTGGTCGTGTTGTCCGTGTACGTCAGGTCGGCGGCAAACGTTATGGTTCCCGCTGCGGTCACGGTAAGCGAACCCCCCGTAATGGGCCAGGTCGTGCAATCTGTACCCGCCGACGATATGTCCAACGCGCCACTCACGGTCAGACACGACGACGTCACTTTCCAAGTTCCAACCACGTCACCACCGCAGGCGGTTGTCAAGTTGGTGCAGGTTGACGTTGCCCCACCGCTGCTGGTGCTTCCGCCCGTTGCGGTGCTGCCGATGGAAGTCGTCCCGCCCGTGGGGGTAACCGTGCTGCTGCCGCCGGTGACCGATCCGACGGCACTGGTGCCACCGTTGCTTGTCGCTCCGCCCGTGGCGGTGACAACGGTGCTGCCGCCGGTCGCCGTTCCGACTGCGCTAGTGCCCCCGTTGTTAGTCGTTCCGCCCGTGGGGTTGACCGTGCTGCTGCCACCCGTAGCCTTGCCTCCGACGCCACCCGTGGCTGCTGTACTCGCGCCACCCGTGGCCTTGCTGCCACCGTTGCTAGTCGTTCCGCCCGTGGGGGCCGTGCTGCTGCCGCCGGTCGCTTTTCCGCCCGAACTAGTGCCGCCCGTGGCCTTGCCTCCGGCGCCGGTTCCACCCGTGGCCTTGCCGCCCGCACCACCCGTGGCTGCTGTACTCGCGCCGCCGGTAGCCTTGCTGCCGCCGTTGCTAGTCGCTCCGCCAGTGGCGGTGGGGGCGCCGCCCGTTGCAGCCACTGCGCTGCTGCCGCCCGTTGCCATTCCGCCCGTGTTGTTGCCAACCGCACTGGTGCCACCGGTCGCCGCGCCACCCGTGGCTACCGTACTCGTGCCGCCAGTGGCCTTGCCGCCCGTGGCTGCCGCACTGGTGCCTCCGTTGGTCTTGCCGCCGGTGACCGAGCTCCCGACGGTAGTCGTTCCGCCGGTCGCAGCGTTGTTCGTGTTGGCGGGCCCGTTGTCGTCGCTGCCACAAGCAACGCACAAGACGAGCAATGAACCTATTGTGGTGGTTACAAAGGGTGCGGTTTTTTTCATGATATCCCCGTCTGGTCCCTTGCGGATGTGAACACCACAGGAGACAATCGATTCCCGACCGCGAGATAGCCACATCTACCGCAGTTTGGCCAGTACTATTCAACCGACGCCCTCGGTGTTTTCGTCGGGACCGGCCCCTCGGCGCGCACGGCGTGGGGCCTTGACCGCTTTTATTCTGCCGAACTATTGGCATGACGGCACGGAATTGCGTGCTGCGGCCGTCGAGGGCTTCCCAGGCGGCGTCGGTGCTACGGTTGATGAACTCGATCAAGGCCTAACTAGAGCGATGCGTAGCGCCGGTGCAACAAGCCATCTGGCTCGACGAATTGGGTTATTGAGCCTTGGCCTGTTGTTGTGCTGCGACCCACGCGGGTAAACGCACCCTCACTTGGACGGCACACGTCGAACCGAGCGAGGTAGTGGTTAGCTTCGATGGTGCGCGTGACGTCATGACCAGGGCAAGGTGACCCTCGAACGGTCGCGATGGTTAGAGTGGCGTGGAAGCTAGCGCTTACTTGATGACGTCCACCGGTTCGATCGTCAGCCAATTCCAGTAACTGTTCTCGTTGAAAGGAACGGAGGCAACGGCCGATTGCACAACGAGCAGTTCCAGGAAATCGCCCGCGTTCTTGAGCCGCACGGTCCGACACCCTCGAGCAAACCCGTTTGCGCTCATGGCAAGGCCCTTCTCTCGAACGCCGTTGATGGCAATCACAAGGTCGTAGTCCTGTGCGAAATCCGCCAACGACGCGCAGACTCGATAGTCGCGCGGTTCAGCCGCCGTGAAGCGATTGTTCTGCGCGTTGAACTGATTTCGATTGTCGTAGACCTTTCTGCCGTAACGGACTTTCGTTGGCACGTTCTGCGCCGCGGGGAAACTCGTCAAATTGTCGAAGTACACGTCGAGGGGTGTGATGCTCGCCGAAATCTTGTTGACGGTCATCCAGTCGTAGAATTTCTTCGGCTTGAATTCGATCGGGCCACCGCCAGGCGAGTACGCCCAGATGTTGACGTACTGCCCCTTTGATAGACGTACGGTACGGCAGCCATCACAGAAGCCCTGACGCGAGGAGCAGAACGCGTTCGTACGCTGTCCATTGACGAAGAGGTCGAGTTCGAAGTCAGGTGACGGCGACGCCAAGGCGGAACAGACCCGGTAGTCTCCCGCTTCCGCAGCCGTGAAGCGATTTGTCTTCACGTCGAACTGCTTGTCGGCGTCAACCGTTTTGGAAGCGTACTGAACCTTGGTGAACTTGTTGGGTTCGGCCACGAAGGGGTCGATGCTGTCTAGCGAGACGCTACCGCTGATAGCTTGGATGTTCATCCAGTCCCAGCTGTCATTGGGTTGGAATGACAGTGGCTCGCCCAACGTTTGCTCGACGCGCACGTCTGCCATGTCGTTCGCCTTCAGCTTGAGGGTGCGGCAACCCTGCGCGCTGCCGCGCTTGGCTCGCGCTAAAACGCTATTGCGAACGCCGTTGACAAACAGGTTGATGTCAAAATCCTTACTGAGAGAGGCGAGAGACGCGCAGAACTGGAAAGAGTTGGCCTTGGCTGCTTTGAACGAGTGTTTCGCCTTGTCGAATTGATTTTGCTCATCGTAGAGTTTTTCGACGTACGGGACGGTGACGAATTGGCCTGACTTGGCCGTGAACGCGCTGATGTTCTGCAGAGAGAGCGCGTTCTTGTTGACGGGCGCAACGGCCGTGCTTGGGGTCGAAACCGGGGTGCCGCCCGTTGACGGTGAGGCAACGGCCGGCGGTGCGCCGCCTGTTGCAGCCGGTGCGACAGGTGCAGGCGTGCTGGGGACTTGATTGGGAGCAGGCTCGCGCTTGCACGACGCAAAAGCGCACACCAGTGCCAACGTAACCCAAGACCGAATTGACGACGACGATTCACCCCAAAAAAGCATAGTTTCTCCTCATTCTCACGTTCTTCAAATGTCGAAGGATGGCCGCCCGCGCGGCGCGCCCGCGGCATTGTAGGGCAAATCAAGGTGCTTTGCCCGCGCCATGAGAGCAACCCCTTATGTTTCTGCAGGACAGTAATCAGTCGGCGGGCCAAATTGATAGCGCGTGTGCGCCCTGAATTGGCTCCTCATATCCTGCGGTGTTATCCCAAAGACTGGCAAAGCCCGCGCATTTCTTCAACTACCTAGCTCGCCGAAACGCTGTTCAAGATTGTTGGACACCGTAGCAGCCATCAAGGCCCGGTTGGCTTATCTGGTGGGTCAGCGGGTCCCTAGCCCGCTGACGGAAACGGGCTGAGTTGATGCTCGAACATGAGGGAATTTGTCAGACATTACCCAGATGGCTTGCGTTCTTGGCAGATAGAACTCACTAGTACCTCGATTCTGTTGAATCGAGGTACTAGAAATTCGCGAAGCAAATTTGGGTTTGGGCGAATGCCCAAAAAATGAGGATAGTGGCGCGATTGGCCGCGCAGCGGCCGGGTCCAACGGACCATCACTTCAGTGGAATCGCGCGACTAGTGCGTCTAGTCGGAATGGCGTCGGGAATTGGCTGGAATTGGATTGAACGTTTGCTCAAGTGGCTTGCGTTCGGCTTGGTGGCGTCCACATTGGTTGGCGCGTTGCACGATGCGTCGCAGGCCTGGGACGTTTGGTACTACCATTTGCCATTTGCGGCGCGCCTGGCCGGCATCGTGCCAAGCAGCCTGTTCGTCTTCGATTCGGCGAACGCAGCACGGTTTCAGGGTTTCCCTTTGCTTGGCGAGCTGCTTCAGGGGTGGCTTTGGCGGCTTACGGGGCGTCCTGAGTCAGCAAACCTAGTCGCATTTTCGAGCGTTCCCTTATTTGCGTTGTTCCTTCGCTGTCGATTCGGCGTACCTATCTTTCTTAGTATTCTGGGACTATTTGCAGTGCCACTCGTGCAGCTGCATATGACCTCCTGCTACGTCGATTTGCCGGCAAACACCGCGCTGGCGGCGTTAATCCTACTCACGTTGGAGGCCTACGTACGCAAGGACCCACCCAATTTGTCGGCCGTCGCTCTAGCGGTGCTGGCCGCGGCGTTCTCTGCAAACTCGAAGATGCTGCTTGTGCCAATAGTTCTCACCGCCCTGACCCTGTTCGGCCTACGTGCATTGGCGCTCTATCATCGGTCGATGACTCTTCGGACTCGCACTCGAAAACTGGTCGCGCTAGGGACGGCTGCATTCGTGCTAGCCCTTGTTCTCGCCACTCCGCTTAGGAATCTAGTTCGGCAAAATAACCCCGTTTATCCGCTGGACTTTTCCATCCTTGGGCACCACTACGCAGGCACTGAAGAGCCCTATGCGTCGTCGCCTAACTGGCTTGCAAGTTCACCAAGACCCTTGCGCTTTTGTGGCCTCGATACTGGAACTTCGTTCGGTGCCGTTGTCCGATCCCCATCGATGGACCCTTGATCAATGGACTCCAAGCGATTCCCCCAGTTACCGGATGGGAGGGTTCTTTGGTGCCTACGTGGTCTGGCAGTTGGCGCTGTTTGCGTATCTATTGACCCGGATGAAATCGCGCAATGCCTGGACCCTCGGCGGTGGCTTTGCTCTGATCACAGTGCTGATTTCGGCGATGCCGCAGTCGCATGAGCTACGATACTACATGGTTTGGATGATTGTACTTACCGCACTCAACCTGTGGCTCGTCCCGCGAGAGCCCCTGAGAAGGATACAAGGCCTAATCGCCGTTGTTGCAACGGGCGTCGTCGTGGTCGTTAGCCATGGCGGTTACGTTTATGCTTCGGGCAGTTCGTTTTCGGATCTCGTGCGCGAGAAAGTCGATAGCCGGCAGATCGCACGTTTGGAAAGCGGCTCCCGAATCTGCGTGAACCATCAACCTTACAACTTGCTTTGGGCTGCCCCCTTCCACTCGCGACGCGACTATGTTGTCAAGTCCGTGGAATCGAAGCTTGAGTGTGGAGACTATCGCGCAGTGGAGTAAAGTGCATTTCCTGTGCCTGTACTCCGGCGAGGGCCAATGCGCGCGTGAGCCTGGTAATGTTCTCCGCATCCTGGATACGTCGCCGTCGATTGAGAAGCGATTCCCGAGTTAGCCAGATAACGATCGGATAGATTAGAAAATCTACGCCACGACCAATGCCGAACGCATGCGCGAGTACCGTTGACTGCTCAGGGAAAGCAATGAAGTATGCTCCCGTGAAGAATACCAACCATTCGAGCAACAACGCTCTTCGGTTCTTGGTCCAGAGCATTATTGTGTCGAATACGACCAGACCCATGACAAACGTCAGCAGAAGTATGCTCGCGAAGTTCATATGCGATCTCCAAACAAATACTGAAGCAGCAGATCATTCACAATTCCGAGCGCGGATGAGGTTGGCTGCCCCTTGTTCAACGACTCTTGGCTATATTTCACCAAGACGGGCACTTCTACGATCGACCACCCTCGCTTGTTGGATGCCGACAACGTGATTTCGGTAGCGTGCGCCATTCCGTTCTGACGGATGCGGAGGCGCTCAAGTGCACGTCGGCTGAACCCCCTTAGCCCGTTGTGGGCGTCCGATAGCCGAAGCCCGCTCAGCGACCATTCGAACAGCCGCGCAGCCCGCAGCAGTGCACGCCTGCGCGGCGGTATAACGGAGCCGGAGAGAAAGCGACTGCCAAATGCCACGTCTGCCCCCGATGCAACCGCCTGCGCCATTGCCAAGGCGCCGTCAACGCTGTGTTGTCCGTCAGAGTCCATGGTTACGTATGCCGTACAGCCCGGATGCTCGAGCGCCATCCTGCGCGCGGTCTCCAGTGCGGCGCCTTGCCCCAAATTGAGTGCATGCCGTGCTAGCCGCACGCGAAAGTCACGTGTCGCTCCGGGAAGCTGCTGAATGCCCACGGGTAGCCCGCTCCCATCATCCACCAGCAAGACGACCAGACCGCCGAATTCTGCGCCACGCTCGCGTAGCGCTTCAAGCGTCGCGACGAGACGACCTCCTTCATTGTACGTCGGCATCAATATGGCTACGGTCATCTCACGGAACCTCCAATTCAGGGCGCAATCGCACACAGGACTCGTTCGGATAGAATTGCGCAGAGATCAGCGCGACCATCGCCATTAAGATCGACAAGCTCGATTGAAGGGTGTGCGCGCGGGTCAAGCCAGCCATCACTATCTCGCATTCCCTGGTCGAGCCACAATGTGGGGGCAAGGAATTCATGACCTGTTGACAACGCGCAAAGAACTCCCGACGGCGACCGCCCGCACAGATCGGCATAGCCGTCGCCGTTTAGATCACCGAGGCGGAGGGTGGCCCCGTAGACACCTTGGGGAACCCATCGATCGCGCAATGTCACGCCAAGTCGGTCGCTACCGGACCATTGCGTCGGCTGATCGAATCGGGTCCCGGTCGATAGCGCGCAGGTGACGCCGTTCGAATTGCTCCAGCACACGTCGTCTCGACCGTCCCCATTAACGTCACCAAATTCCAGCGTTTGCCGACGATTCATTGAAAGCTCGCTGTCTTGGAGCATAGCCTCATCTTCCGATAACCACACCGTCGTTGCAGAGAAACCGGACCCATTACTTAGCGCACAGACGAGCTGTGACCCAGCCCAGCCACATAAATCCGCCCGCCCGTTTCCGTCGAGATCTGCGAGCCAGAAGTCTGTGCCGTCGCGACCCAGGTTTTGTGACGCCCGCGTGACTACACCAGGGCCGTCGCTTGGCCCAAGTGACCAGGTTGCGGGGCCGACAAACTGACCCCCACCGGACCCCAAACGGCAGTCAATACGGTTCGAAGAGATTTCGCAATAGTCGATTGCACCGTCGCCATTTATGTCACCGTAACGCCTGCTTGCATTGCGGTCGGTCATTGTTGACTGATGCTCGCTCCCGTCGAGGACGGATCCACCCCCAAAGTCGCTGAAGGGCATCCGATTCGTTGGCCTTGCGTGTCTTGCGGGAACGCAGAGGGCGCCGACGTTCGACTCCCCGCATAGATAGGCGCCGTGCTCTCTGCCTTTTGCAAGACGCAAGCTCGACGTCAACAGGGCTGAAGCCGCTAACGGGTTCGTCCAATTGACTCGCTCAGCAAGTGGCGAGAACCGAAGCACGGGCGCAGCAAACACAAAGCCTCGGGATTTCAGCGCAGGCACCAAGATTTGGGCCACATCCAGGGCATACTGCGACCCAACGTCTCCGACTCGATCGTGCAAAAGGACGATTCCGTGCCGCAACGACAGAACCGAATCGACATAACGACGTGCCGTGACGGCGGCCTTGACACGCCATCGGTCGTTGTGCCACTCACACTCGATCTTCGGACGGTCGGAATTGCACTCGATCGAATTCATCCAGTCTTTGCGATCCACGTCCCAGCGAATCGGAGGCAGCGCATCTTGGATATTGGGATCGCAGTCCGCTGCGGTGGCTACTGAGATATTCCAAGCCCCGCCCGGTGCGCGAAAGAACCGCTGCTCATTGCTGGCAAATAAGTCAACTGCGCGTTGCCCGTAGGCAATCTGTTCGAGGGCTTGTGCCGGAGCCACTTCGGTAAGAAGAACATGATTCTGTGAATGATTGCCAACGCGATGCCCGAGTGCGACCAAATCGCCAAGCACGGGGATATGCTTGTATCCCGTGTGGAACGTGTAACGCCCTTCGCCCGGATCGGACGAGATCTTGGGCTGCCACTCATTGACGACGAAGAACGTTGCCGACACTCGTTCGGACTGCAGATACCGCGCCAGCTCAACGGTGTGTACATCGGGACCGTCATCCCACGTCAACGCGAGCACTCGGTCAGGAAACGCTTGGCCATTGATCGGGTCCGCAGAAACGCTTGAATGCCGAGGCTGAACCTCGCGATCGTTTTTCAATGCCTCGGACTGATTGTCGAGGCCAGTGCCTGCCATGGCCGGGTGGCTGCAGCCCAATGTCCATAACGCTAGAAGTGCCGGCCGCTTCACGCTGACCTGCCGTTTACAACTCGCCCGGAGCAGACCGATGCCCAGGCACATTGACTGTATTCGAGGCAGCTTACCGGTGTCACTTGGCTTGAAACCCCGAGAGTGTAGCATTCGTATGGGCTTGACAAGGTCTTTTGCGACGCTTGTAACGTGTTCCGAATCCGCTTGTTCTGGCGACCGCGACGCTGTAACGTCGAAGATTCGAATGACGACTAGCATTTCATTTCTCGGCGCTGCCCGCAACGTGACAGGGTCGCGGCACCTCGTCGAGTTCGAGGGCGCGCGGGTGCTCGTGGACTGCGGGCTCTATCAAGAGCGGCAAAACGCCGGGCGCAACTGGGATGCCTTCGCCGTTGCGCCGTCCGCGATCGACGCCGTCGTGCTCACGCATGCACACATCGACCACACGGGTTGGTTGCCTCGGTTGGTTCGTATGGGGTACGCCGGGCCTACATTCTGTTCCCGCGCTACGGCGGGAATCGTCCCTTTGGTGTTGTATGATGCCGCCCATCTGCAGGCAGAAGACGTCGCGAACAAACGCAAGCGTCACCAGGCCGAAGGCCGCCAATCGCGCTTTCCGCCCGCGGTACTCTTCGACGAAGACGACGTCACACGTGCGTGTGAAGTCTTGCGCGGGCTGAACTTCGGCAAGCCCGAAAACATCGCGCCGGGCGTTTCGGCCACCCTATTGCCATCCGGGCACATTCTCGGGGCAAGCATCGTGCTGCTCGAGCATCACGAGAGCAAAAAGCGCGTGCTATTTTCGGGGGATCTCGGGCGACCGGGCCGCCCTTTGGTGCCCGATCCGTCGCCTCCGCCGTTCGCCGATCTCGTCGTCATCGAGTCAACGTATGGGGATCGAATTCACGATGACACGATCGACGTGCTCACGCAGCTCGAAGGCGTCATCACCCCCACGTTGCAACGCGGAGGCTCGGTACTCATTCCGTGTTTCGCCGTCGAGCGCGCCCAAGAGCTGCTCTTTTACCTACAGAAGCTTCGCGATGCGGGGCGTATCGGTCCCTGCCCCATCTTCCTCGACAGCCCGATGGCAGTCAATCTCTTGAAAGTCTTTGGTCAACATCCAGAAGCCATGGACTCGTCGTCGCGTGACGCGTTGCAGGGCGGGCACTCACCGTTCAAGATGCCCGAACTGCATTTGTGCGCCTCGTGCGAAGAATCGAAGCGCATCAACGAGTACCGACACCCGTCGATCATCATTGCCGGTTCGGGCATGTGCACGGGCGGCCGCATCAAGCATCACCTTGCACGGCATCTCGAGCGACCCGAGAGCACCCTGCTGTTCGTTGGCTACCAGGCAACGGGGACGCTCGGCCGCCAACTTCTCGAGCGCCCGCCGGAGGTTCGCCTCTTCGGTCGCTTCATGCCCGTCTCGATCCAGGTAGCTCAGGTTCACGGCTTTTCGGGCCACGCCGATCGCAACGAGCTTCTCGACTGGCTCGCTCAAATGCCCGATGGCCCGCGTCATGTCGCCGTGGTTCACGGGGGCACGAACGTCACGGCAAGCTTTGCCGACCAAGTCCTGGCGCGCTTCGATTGTCCCGTCGTCGTTCCCGAGTTTGGCCAACGCGTGGTCGTGTGAAGGCAACCGCACCACACCAGCTCACGACCCAAGCAAAGCCCTAAGGCAGGTCGATTGACAGGTGAGTCGAGCCGGCACGGTGCCAATACTTTATCCGAATTTCACGACGACTGATGGCGATATTCCAATGGTGAGAGCAAGCCCCTTTGGACGAAGCCCCCCCACCTTTACGGAATCCTGCAGCTTACGCGCACCCATGAGAGCTCGCACGAGCATGGTTGCTAGCGCCGCGTCCTTGTGCTCGTTTAGCATTTCCTCGACTCGCTCGTCCGGTACCGCTTCGGCGCTCGCAAAGTTGGCAACAATTTTAGGCGGAATTCCAAGTTCAGCTGCAACTTCGCTCACCGTATAGCCAGCAAGCGCTAGGATTGGGAGCGCGGCATTGAAATCAGCAAGTGCCGCTTTGACGGGCACGATCGTGGCGTCAGCTAGGCTCGCCGAAAGCGACGCTGCGCGCTCGCGGAGACCCGCGCTGAGATCCGTAGCCTGATCGCGAATTGTCGTGGCGGCTCGCCCAGTGACACTTGAGGCCACCTCAGTGGCCTGGTCGCGCAATTCGGTCGCGCGCGACGCAGCAGCTGCCGTGGCCTCTTTGGCCTTATCGAGTATGCCCATCGCGCTAGAATCTGGGGCGGAGCGACCGAGTGTCAAGCCGCCCGGTACTACCGCTGAAGGATTTAGTGCGGCTTGGCTGCGCCGCACGGGATCGGCGAGCGTCCTCCGAGGCGATTTCCGGCAGGGAGTAAGCCTTGAGTAAGGGCAGAGCGAAGGCAGAGCGAACTCACAGCGAAGGCCGAGCGAAGGCAGCCCGAGGGCTGGATTTCAGCGGCGGGTGCTGCCGCTGTTGCTGCCGCCGCCACAGGTGCTGTTGCAGCTGCGGCCAAGGCGGCAGTGGACATGACCTCCGGCAAGCGCTAGGACGCTCTCGTCGCCGCACGTGAAGGCCTACCTCGACATAGCCCGACGGATCCTCGACAGCGGTGAGCGTCAACCGAACCGCACCGGAGTCAACGCTATTACTTTGCCCGGTGCAATCTTCGAGCACGATCTTGCGAGCGGTTTTCCGCTGTTGACGACCAAATCAGTAAGCCTACGCTTGGTGGCGTCCGAACTCGAGTTCTTCATCAAGGGCATCACGGACAAAGAGTGGCTGCGTTCGCGCAACAATCATATTTGGGACGAGTGGTGCAGTCCTGAGATCGTCCCCTACGGGCACGATCCCGAAACGCTCGCCCGGATGGCTGAGGAGCGCGAGCTTGGGCCCATCTACGGATGGCAGTGGCGCCATTTTGGGGCAAAATACGTGGCGTACGATACGCCCCCAACCGGCGCGGGCATCGATCAATTGCGCAACGTGGTCGAAAAACTCAAGACGGATCCCACGGATCGCAGAATGATTGTGTCTGCCTGGAACCCAGTGGACTTTCAACGCATGGCTTTGCCCCCGTGTCACTACGGGTTCCAAGTGACGGTCACTGCAGGCAGGCTCAACCTGCTGTGGAACCAGCGCAGCGTTGACGTGGCGCTCGGGCTTCCCTTCAACATCGCCAGCTACGGGTTGCTCTTGCACTTGCTCGCCAAGGGGTCCAACTTGAAGGAGGGGCGACTCGTGGGGTTTCTTGCCGACACGCACATCTACGTCAACCACGTCGATGGCATGCGCCTGCAACTCGAACGCGAGCCCTATCCCCTTTGCCAGATCGTTACGGACAAATTCGAAGACATCTTCAGCTGGAGCCACACGGATTCAGGAGTGCAAGGCTACCGCCACCATCCGAAAATCCCCTTCGAAATTGCCGTCTAGGTCCACCCCATGACTGACCTAATCATCATCGCGGCCGTCGCCCAGAACGGCGTAATTGGCGGAAAGAACGACATCCCCTGGCGCATCAGTGACGACTTCAAACGTTTCAAACGCCTGACCATGGGGTTCCCCTGCGTCATGGGCGATGCGACGTTCAAATCGCTTCCCGATTCGTCGCGGCCGCTGTCGGGCCGTGAGAACGTGGTTCTTACGCTGGATCGCAACTATCGGCCGCCCGGCGTCACACTCTTTCACGACTTCGACGAAGCGATTGCTTACGTGCGCACATTGGGCCTCGACAAGGCATTCATCACGGGCGGAGCCACCATCTATCGGTTGGCAATGAAGGTTTCCGATCAATTGGAGCTGACGCGCATCCACCACGACTACCCCGGGGACGTGCGCTTCCCCGACTTCGATCCTGCTGAGTGGGAACTCGTAACCGCGGAAGAGCACGAGGGGCTCGATAGCATTGGCAACCAGACGGTGCGCTTCACGTACGAAACGTACCATCGACGCAGCTGAGCATTCATCATTGACCGCTCGGGTTGGTTCCGAGCGCGGCTGGTGAACCATTTTGGGCGTTGCCAATCGGCCCGCCTCGCGTCAGGCTAGCCGCCGTTGGGCAACCGGATCAGCATGACGAAAGCCGAGGACCGCGTTCCGTTCAAAAGCAAGTTCGCCTACGCCCTGGGCGGCACGACCGACATCTTCGGTCACTGGTTGTACAACAACATGGTCAACCCCGTGTTTAATGTGTACCTCGGCTTGACGCCGACTCAAGTCAGCCTGGGGATGGGCACGGCGCGGTTGACCGATGCATTTACAGATCCCCTGTTTGGATGGCTTTCGGACAATACGCGGTCGCGTTGGGGGCGGCGGCGCCCGTTCATCGTGGTTGGCTCCATTCTTTCCGGGTTCGCGATGCCTTGCCTGTTCATGGCGTCACGCGCTTGGAGCCAGCACGCAATCCTAACGTTCATGATTGTGTCGGCAATTCTGTATGCGCCGCTCATCAGCGCCTACAACATGCCGTACCAGAGTCTCGGCGCGGAGCTTACGCCGGAGTACCACGAACGCACGAGCATCATGTCTTGGAAGGCGGTGACCCAAAAGCTTGCCGGCATGCTCGTAGGTTACGGCCTTTGGTTTGCCGGTCTCTCTATTTTCAATGACCCCGCTACGGGTAAGCCCGATGTCGCGCGCGGTGCCATGTGGGCCGCCGCAGTCTGCGGCGGCGTGATGATACTCGCAGGACTGGCCAATTTCGCGTGGGTGCGCGAGCGTTACTACGTGAAAGCGAAGACCCAAGAAAAGGTGGGTTTCGTCGCCATGTTCCGTGATACGTTCACTTGCCGACCGTACCTCTTACTCCTTGCCGTTGCCCTCGTGTACGCAATACCAACGGGGCTGGTCGGAACGCTCGGCTTCTACGTTACCACGTATTATGTGTTCTCCGGCAACATGGCGAATGCCGGTGCCGTCATCGGAAACGCAGGCGTCGCGTATGCGGTTTGCGGTATAGCCGGAATACCCCTGGCTGCAATGCTCTCGCGCCGTCTCGGCAAGCCAAAGGCGCTCACGATTGTGCTTGTCGGCGGATTGATTGCGTTTGGGTCCAGTTGGTGGCTTTATACGCCAAAGGCTCCTTGGTTGAGCGTCGTGGCGGGCGGCTTCAATGGCCTGGCCGCAACGGGGCTCTGGGTAATTCTTCCTTCCATGTGCGCCGACGTCGTCGATTTCGACGAAGTGAAAAGTGGCAAGCGCAGGGAAGGCGCGTACTCTTCCACCTTCTCTTGGGTCCTCAAACTTGGCTGGAGTGTGAGCGCCATTGTCGTAGGACCACTACTCGATCAGGTAACGGGCTTCGACGCCAAACTCACGACCCAGTCTCCTACTACCCTGCTGTGGATGCGCGGAATATTCGCCGGTTTTCCGGTGGCAGCATTGCTCTTGGCGGCCGTCATCGTTCATTCTTTCCCGCTGACTCAAGCTCGCATGGTCAAGATTCGCGAAGAACTGGAAGCGCGCCGCGGTGCCGTATAGCGGTTACCTACCCGGATCTCGTCGAATGCCTCAGACGCCGAATTCAGCTCACCCATCGACCGGCGACGATACGCAAAGTCCGCTGCGGTGGCGTTTGATCGCTGCGCTTCTGATTATGGTGGGCGCGTACGTGCTCTACTGGCCTTCGCTCGGCTACGGCTGGACTGACACGGACGACATCCAACTGATTGTCGAAGATGCGCAGTTTCTGACGAGTGGAACCGCTCTGCCCAACGCATTCCAACGGGCCTTGTTCCCGAGGTCGGGAGCCATGAAGCAATACTACCGCCCGCTCGTCACGCTCACATTCATGGCGGATGCCCGGCGAGCAACACCGTTGACGCCGAGGACGTTTCACGAAACCAACAACCTCCTGCACGCAATCAGTGCAGGGTTGCTGTTTGCCATAGCGCAACGGCTCATTAACCGGCGAGCGCTCGCCGTGATCGCGGCGCTGCTATTTGCCGTGCACCCAGCGGCGGCGCAGACGGTAGCCTGGGTGCCGGGGCGGTCCGACGGGCTAATGGCCGTCTTCGCGTTGGTTAGTCTTTACGCGTGGATTGAATTCGAAGGCTCCGGCGACACTGAGGCGAAGAACTCGTTGCACTTGAGCCGAGCTTCCAGGTCGCCACCTCGCCCAGAGCGCGGCGGAGCGAGCAGGAGGTACTGGGCACTCGGTGTGCATTGTGCGTCACTGCTCGCAGCGCTCTTGAGCAAAGAGACCGCCGTTGCGGTGATTCCAATTGCGCTCACGTACTCGCTGTTCGTGACTCAGCGTTACCGGCAGCTGAAATGGGGCCCAATCTTGGCAGGCTGGTTCGTTTCCAGCGCAGCTTGGCTGGCTTTGCGCACGCATGAACTCGGGGGCATCGGCGCAAGCAGCGAATTTGGAGGTTGGAGTCGGAGTCTTCTAATGGTACCGGTGGCATTTGGCAAACTGCTGCTGCCCGTTGATCTGCAGGTGTTGGCAACCTTGCGTGATTCGTCGATTTGGCCAGCATTAGTTGCGCTCGTGCTCTTGGGTGTCGCGGTAGCCATGTTGCGCGAAGCATCGCGCCGGCTATTCATTTGGGCGGCACTGCTAGTTCCCGCGCTGTCGCTTGCGCCGACCCTGGCCGTTTCCGAGCAGCTGATTTTGGACAATCGCCTGTACCTGCCGCTCGCCGGCATTGCCCTCGGAATCTTGGCCTGCGTGAATCATGCGCTGACGCGACGGCCCCAAACTGAGCCCCTTTGGCGCATGGGTGGACTGGTCGGGGGCCTCGGGTTGATCGTACTCACCCTACGGTATGAAGGCGCATTTGAATCGCCGCGCGCCTTTTGCGAAGCCGCCGTCGCGGGTTCGCCGCATTTGGCGCTGGCTCACGTGAACATGGGTTCAACGGAATATCGGGAAGGCAATCTCAATGCCGCCGAACGGCAGTTTCGAGAAGCCGTCGCGATTGATGCGCGCTGGCCCGTGGCGCACAACAACCTGGGCCTTATCTACATGAACCAAGGGCAACTGGTTCAGGCCGAGGCAGAATTCAGAACGGAACTCTCGATCAACCCCGAATATCCAAAGGCACACTATAACCTGGGTCTGATTTTGGCACGGACAGGGCGCGAAGAAGAATCGAGGCTACACTTCGAACGCGTCGTCGAGATTGTGCCGAGCGACATAAGCGCCTGGGGCGAGCTCTTGAAGTACTGGGGCCCGCGCGATGCCGCTCGCGCCAGCGACATCATGAGACGCATGGAACAGCTGGGGGTCGTATTTCACTCGCCGAGCTAGCGAAAAGACTGTATCTTGAAGGATGCCCGCGGATGGTCCGAGGGCAGCTCAGGGCACCGGTTGCCATTGGTTCGTCCGGTTGGATGCCAACAGAGATTGTTTAAGGGGTCGTATGATGATCACGCGTATTGTTTGCCGCTCTGCGGTCTTTTGCGCACTTTGCTGCCTATGTGGTTGCGGCAAAGGGAACAGTGGTTCAACACGCAGCGGATCGGATAACTTCAATCGCATGTCGGACGCTGCCGTGGGGAACGAGAGCTGCACGACCGATCCGCTGCACACGGGCCTCATCATTGAGCAAACGGGCGTGAACGCGGACGCCTACGATTGTGAAATCCTGAAGTACTCGACCCAGTTCAACGAACCTGACCCGATGATTTTCAAGGCGATCATCTACGTCGAGTCGCGATTCGACTACACCGCCGTTGGCTGCCCGAATTTCTGTTCCCCCACTGAATGCGGTCAACCCCCAGGCTGGTCGCAGGACGAATGTGGATGCTGCGGTCTCATGCAGTCGATAGGGCCATCATGCTCGTACGACCAAGGCAAGTTCACTATGTTACCCAATGGTCACCCCGACATGGAGACAGACCCCTCAGCTTCTGACTGGCCTGGTTCCGTCTTCAATCCCGACAATAACATCAAGGCCGGCATCCAAACCGTGTCTGAGAACCGCACCCGCATGCAGCAGAGCTTCCCAAGCTGCACCGAGGAACAATACACGTTGATGGCGATCGGCGAGTTCAACGAATACGGGAGCGCTCAAAGCTGCACGGTGTACAACACGGGTTACACGACTTCAGTTCTCGCCGAATATCATGTTTACTCGGCCGCCGCCGGGTACACCGAGCACGCGTACTGACAATCCCAGACGCCGCCCTACGGGCTGCAGTTGGCAGTCAATGGCGTACGGAAGTCAGCGGAGTCCCACTTGCTTTGCATTTCGTCCACGTTATTCGGGCAAACTACGTCGAATCCGGAGTCGATGAAAGCGCTAACCTGGCTCCCTGTCGTGAGATGATCGACCATGAGCGACACGGTGTCGTATCCCCATCCGAAGTACTTCTGCCCGATGAGAGCGCTCACGTAGCCCTGCTTCATCAACGTGAGCTCGAACGGCAAACTATCGTACGCTACTGTCTTCAATGTGCCTTTGGCCGCTGCTTTCCAATTCGGCATTTGAGTGTCGTCGCAAGTGCACGTCATGCCGGTATCGCTGCAAGAGCAGCCCGCTTGCAGTCCCCAGAGGCCCACCACGAACAGCCCGTCGAGATCGGGATATTGACTGATGATCTGGCTCTCGACTGCGGCACCGCAATCGTCAGCAGTCTCACCGCAGTTGACGGTCGTCACGACAGTAATATCCGGGTACGTTGAGGACAGCCTCTCCAAAAACCCGGACACGCGGAGCTCCAGATTTTCGGAACCCGCGTGCCCGGTCAAAATGGCGACGGTCTTCGTGCCCGCTCCCATGACCGACGCCAGTAGATCAGCGGTCTTCGCGCCCGTGACGTCGTTCTGCATGCTGTAGAACCCCAGCCGCTTGGAATCTGGACAGTCCGAGTCGTAGGTAATGACCGGAATCCCGGCATTTACGGCGTCGTTGATTGAAGTCGTAATTGAATCGTCGATACACGAGATCAGGATACCGTTTTTCTTCTCAGCGACGGCTTGCTGAACGAGGGCTTGCTCGGCGCTAGGATCAAGCTCGGGAGAGGCCATGTACTCGACCGTGATTTGATGTCCACGCGAGTTGCTGAGATCGCGGGCACCGTACTGCGCGCCATTGTTCCCCATCGTGAACACCAAGTTGTTACTGGTTTTCGGAATGAACGCCAGGTCGATGGTGGGGGGCAGCTCCTTGCTACTTCCGCACCCCAACAGGGTCACGGCGAACGTGAACGACAAGGAAGTGCGGAGGCACGCGCGAGTTATCATCGACGACTCCTTCTGGTCCCCTACAGGATGCTTGCAGGTGTGATGCTTGCAGGTGTTACGGCGTGGGCAGAGGAAACCTTAGGGGGCTCCCGGCGTCACGAGTCCGACATGTAGGTGCGGGTGATGTTGGTACGGCACGTGGAAACGGGCCTATCCTCGCGCTTTCGTCAGAGGCTATCTCAAGTGGGCTTGAATCCGTCGAGGTGCAAGATGTCGTTCGTCCCTCTCACAACGCTTTCGAGCGACGTCAAGGCCTTCGCGATGTCAGGTCTAGCCGAAAGCAATGCGCGCATCGGGTCGGTGCGCGTTGTTAGCCTGTGCGGCACGGACGCAATCGTGAAGCGCCCGACGTCGAGCGCCGGCGAGACTTCATCCCAGACGAGCGGCGTTGAAACCTTGGCGCGCGGCACGGCACGCACTGAATACGGCGCGACAATGGCACGGCTCGGGCCCGTTTGACCCGTATCCACGTAGACACGCGGCCCACGTTTGTCGCGCCGGCGTTCCATCGTCGCGGTGTCCACGTGGCGCAATGTCGCGAGCCGCCCGAGCAACTCGACGAGCAGCCGCGCGGCTTCGAATGGAACGCCGGGGCCGAGCGGCACCAGCAAATGCAGCCCGGTTTGCCCCGAAGTCTTCGGAAAAGCCTCGAGGCCCGCGGATTCGATGATCTCGCGCAGCGAATGGGCAATCGCAATCGCTGCGAGAAGGTTCAGTGCCTCAATATCCAAATCCAAAGTAATGAAGTCGCACGTGTCAAGCTGGGGACTGCGCGAAGCAAGCATGTGGATCGGGATGCACCCAAGATTGACAACGTATTTCAACGTCTCGACATCATTGATGAGAAACCCTTGACGCGCTTGCGCCTGGCCGTTTTCAGGCGGCAGCTCGAGCGTCGGCACCCAGGATGGCATCCCTTGCGGCACGTTCCATTGGTAAAAGTGTTTTCCCGCAATGCCATCGGGATAGCGCACCAAAATCACGGGGCGGTCGATTAGATACGGCAGTATCACAGTCGCGACCTGCTCGTAGTACTCGATGAGTTGCCCTTTGGTAATGCCGTCCTCAGGGAAGTACACCTTGCGCGGATTGCTGATCTTGACCTTGCGTGTTGATTCGGTAATCGATTGGTTGATGTCGTTGCGGCCCGTGGACGCGAGTGCACCCTGAGAGTGAGGGGGCGTCGGTTGCGCCACCGCGCGTGCATTCGGTTCGTCCACTAACTCGCGCGGCGGCGCGCCTGTGCAAGCGGAGGGTTCGATGTCGTCGCGAATCCCTTGAAATACTGGGAAACGAAGGCGTCCCTCGTCGGTCCAACCGCCGAAGCGCACACTCACGACGAGGTTCGGCTCCACGAATGTACGCCCATTGGGCGCGAGCTCGAGACTTCCCGAAGCGGCACAGGTCTTTCGTTCGTGTCCACGGGTTCTGTCAAGCAACGTCGCGATCGCGTGGCGATCGAGGCCGCTGCCCACTTTGCCTCGAACGACGAGTTGCCCCTCGCGGTAGCTTGCCACGTCGAGCGCGCCGAGGTTCGCGCGGCTGCCCTCGCCACGCGTGAGCCCCACAACGACGAATTCGGCATCGCGATGGCATTTGACTTTCACCCAGTCCCCGGTGCGCCGCGCGCCCACTCGATACGGCGACTCTGCGCGCTTGGCGACGACGCCTTCGAGTTGTTCGCGACGGCAGAAGTCGAACAGCGGCTGTCCCCTGTCCTCGAAGTGATCGAGACTGCGTATGAAGCCCCTGCCCCGAACGATGAGCGAAAGGAGTTCCTTGCGCTTTCGCAGCGGCAGTTCCCGCAGATCCCAATCGCCGACGGCAAGCAGGTCGAACACGACGTAGTTGACCGGGATCTCCCGCGAGAGTTGCCAAACGTCGGTGGCGCGGGCGTGAATGCGCCGAGCAAGGCGGCCGAAACTCGGCTTGCCCGAGTCACCGAACGCAATGATTTCACCATCCAGCACGAGGCGCGTGCCGGGCAAGGCGCGCACGGCACGGGCAATCTCCGGATAGTTCTGGGTCACGGCTGGGCCGCGTCGAGACCAGAGCGCCACGTCACCCTGTCGCTTGTCCGCAACGACGCGCACGCCGTCGAGCTTGAGCTCGAAAAGCCAGCCCTGCCGACTCAACACGGCTTCGGTTTGCGCGGACGTGCTTGGCGATTCTGCGCACAACATTGGTTGCATTCCCTTGGCCTCGAGCGGACGTCTCTTGGCGCCATAACGCTCGGCAAGCGACTCGACCTCCGCCGAACTGTCCGCGACTCCCAGTTCATCGGCGGAGAGCCCCGAAAGCACGCTGCGTGTGTCCTCGTCGATGACAGAGCGTTCGGTACTCGCAAAAGAATCTTGCTTCTTGAGCAGGAGCCATTGCTGCTGGGCGCTCTTTGCGTCCTTTTGATGGCTCAGCACCAGAGCAAACCTGCCTTTGAGCTTGTACCCCGAAAGGACAAAGTCGAGCTTGCCGTGGACAAGGCCGTCTTCGGCGGCCCGCTCGAGGTAGCGCACGCGTCCCGTGTCCCACAGAATCATCGGGCCTGCGCCGTAATTGCCCTTTGGAATCACCCCCTCGTACTCCAGGTATTCGATGGGGTGGTCCTCGGTCTGTATCGCGAGGCGGCGTTCGCGCGGGTCGAGACTGGGGCCTCGAGGCACTGCGAAGCTTTTCAGTACTCCACCGATTTCGAGTCGGAGGTCGTAATGTGTGCGCGTCGCGTGATGCAAATGCACGACGAAACTGCCCTCGTGCGTTAGTGAAACTCTGGACAAGAGTTCAGCGGCGGCGGGCTCGTTCGTCGTTCTCGGGTTGCGCTTGGCCGAGTACTGCTCGAGGCGCGGCTGGGGAGCTTCCGGTGCAGGGGACAAGGCTCTATCTCCTTAAGCCCACATGCCTGCACGCGCCATCCAGTCAGCCACGATATCTTTCGGTCTCGTCTCGATTCCGATCAAACTCTTCACCGCTGCCTCGTCCGAGAGCCTCTCGTTTCACCTCCTTCACAAGAAGTGTTCCGGGCGCATGAAGCAGCAATACCTTTGCCCCGTCGATAGCGAAGTCGTCGAGCGCAGCGACATGGTGCGCGGCTATGAATACGCCAAGGACCAGTACGTTCTGTTCACCGAGGAAGAGCTGGACGCGCTGGAATCCCCGAAGAATAACTCGCTCGAAATCCTCGAATTCGTGCCACTAGAGTCGGTTGATTTGCTGTACGTCGCCAAGACCTATTACCTCGGCCCCGACAAGGGCGGGGACAAAGCCTACAAGCTGCTGTCCGATTCGATGACTCGCACGCAAAGGGTCGCTGTCGGCCGCTTTTGGACGCGCGGCAAGGAGCAGCTAGTACTGATCAGGCCGTACAAGAGCGGCCTTGTGTTGCATTACGTCTACTACGCCAATGAGGTGCGGGCTTTCGAAGAAGTTGACACGGGCGCCACCTCGACATTTTCACCCGTGGAATCCGAACTTGCCGACAAGCTCATCGACCAACTCACGACGGATAAGTTCCAGCCCGATCGCTATCGAGACACGTACAACGACCGGCTTCGCGAGGCCATTGAACAGAAGGTCGCAGGGCAGCAGATCCACGTGAGCCACCAGCAGCCCACCGCTCAAATCATCGATCTGTTCGAAGCGCTCAAGCGGAGCCTGAAAACCGAGCCAGCAAACGACCAGCCGAGCCCCCCGCCCGTCCTCGACCAAGCCGCCGCCAAGGCAAAACCCCCCAAGAAGGCCGAGCCGCGAGCGTCTCGGCGCGCGCAAAAGCCGGCAACGGGTTAGCGACGAGCGGGGTTTCGATGCGAGTGCTTACGGGAACGAGTGGATTCAGTTTCGACGAGTGGCAAGGGCACTTCTACCCGACGGGCCTTGCCGCGGATGATCGACTCAGACACTATGCATCGCGCCTGTACAGTGTCGAAATCAACAACACTTTCTATCAGATGCCAAAGCCGGCGTTACTTGAACGTTGGCGCCACAGTGTCCCGAGTGACTTTCGCTTAGCGCTCAAGGCGCCGCGTCGGCTCACCCACAGTCAACGCCTGAAGATCGAGGGCAATTCACTGGGCTACTTTCTTGCCGCCGCTTCAACGCTTGGTCAGAAATTGGGGCCGCTGCTGTTTCAGTTGCCGCCGTTTCTGCGCAAGGACGTGCCGCTGCTCGCTGAATTCCTCTCGCAACTGCCGGAAACGATGCAAGCAGCCATCGAGTTTCGACACGTATCTTGGTTCGATGACAAGATCTACGCGCTGCTCGCGAGCAAGAATGTCGCCCTGTGCAGTGGCGATTCCGACGAACGGGCCTTTTCGCCGCCGTTCGTTGCCACGGCGGATTTCGGCTATTTGCGCTTGCGCGCGCCAAGCTACGACGCGGCCAGTCTGCGCGCCTGGTCAGAGCGCATCCTCGCCGAGCGCTGGACCAACGCGTACGTTTACTTCAAACACGAAGTGCTCGGCCCCGACTACGCGATGTTTTTGGCGGCCGTTGCGTCGGGTACAGCGGAACCACCGCTGCTAAGCGAGGCAACGCCCGCGGCCGACAAAGCTACGGGTCGCTCAAAGAAGGGACTCGCGCGGGCAAAGCCGCGCGCAACGGACTCGGCGCCCGACGTTCGCGCACCGCTGCCGGCACGTCGCAGGAAGGCGGGATAGCTCGTGCCCGACGTTGTCGAACCTGCCAAGAGCAGCCGCGCCAATTGTCGAGGCTGCGGCCGTAGCATTGCCAGCGGACAATTGCGCTTCGGCGAGTCATTGCTCAACCCCTATGCCGAGGGCGAAACCCGGTGCTGGTACCACCTTGTGTGCGCGGCTTGCATGCGGCCCGAGAAGTTCGGGCCCGCGCTCGAAGCGTGCAACCAGCCAGTTTGCGACAATGAGTGGCTGCGGCAAGCTGTAAGCGTTGGTCTCTTGTACCCTCGCCTGCAACGGCTGATGCGCGCCGAGCGAGCTCCGAGCAATAGCGCGCATTGTCGACAATGTCGTGAGCTCATGAACCGTGGCAGTTGGCGACTCGCCCTTCAAATACCCGAGGAAGGTCGCATGCAACCCATCGGCACCATTCACGCCGAATGCGCCGAGGCGTACTTCGGCACGACCGATATCCTGGACCGCATCGCGCGACTCACTGACGGTATCACGCCAGCCGAGCTCGAAGAACTCGACCGGCGTATCCGCGGGCAACACGCCGCTGCTACACAACCACCTCGAGCAAGTGAAACCGCATGAACGTCACGATGCGCCGCACCATTTCGCGCGACAACTCACTGGGGTCTGCGAGATCGAAGGCGGCGCGCTGGCATGGTTCACGAGTGTCAGCACAAGGTTGCGGGCAAGCGCTGCTGCGGCGAAGTGATCGATTGATGCGTTCAGACCGGGCATCGTTTCTTTGCCGGCCCTGACGATCAAGAATGGCAAGTCCGCGCGCACATCATCAATGCCGTTTGCCGCGCAGGGGTATGCGAAACCAAGACGCTTGGCGGCCTCCGCAATGGCTGTGGAACCGGGTAGCTCCAGCATGGGACCGCACGTTCGCCGCATTGGGCGACACTGACTGGTGTTCAGTGCCGCGAAAGAAAAAACCCTCAATAGGCTGCTGGAGCCCCACGGCTGCGGTGACCAGGACGAGTTTTGCCCGGGCAGCTGCTCACAATGCGCTCGGCCGGAACAATGCCCGAGCCGTGCCGGGATTGTGACGTCAACGTTACTCAATCACCACAGCGGTCGAGAAACGCAGCAGCAAAGATTTCTGAGCCAAGTCCGATAGGTGACAACACTGTTGCGGTGCCGGGCATGTCCGGCTCGAATTCACTCGCAAAGCGTGGACGCCGTTCACGCGAGGGCAGTTATGGACACGAGCCATTTGGCAATGCTTGCGATCAGCGACACTGGCTTCATTTTCGACCCGCGTACCGGGCACTCCTATACCGTCAACTCCACAGGACTAGCGCTCTTGCGCAGCCTGAAACAAGGTCTGCAACCGTCGCAATTCGAGGAGGAACTCGCAGCCGCATTCGACTGCCCTTCTGACATCGCAACCGATATCGGAACTTTCGTGAATACGCTCATCAACCTCGAACTGTTGGACAGCGACAACGTAGCGAGCTAATCCCATGAAATTAAGCGTTACGGTGGCCGTTACAGGCATTCACCTGGGGGAAAACCCACAGCCGGGGCCCGGTGTTATTCGCAGTCTGCGTGAAGCCTTGGGCAGCCGAGTACGCATTGTCGGCCTTGCCTATGACGCATTAGACTCGTCGCTCTACGCGCCGGGACTTCTCGATGAGGCGTTCCTGGTTCCCTACCCAAGCGCGGGTCCGGCCACGTACTTAAAGCGGCTTTTAGAGATCAATGAACAGGTCCCGATCGACGTCGTCGTGCCCTGCCTCGATCTTGAGTTGCCGGTGTTGGACGAAATCAACGAAGAGCTCGCAGCCGCTGGAATTCGAATGTTCTTGCCGAAGCGCGAAGATCTGACTAGTCGCGCCAAGGACCATTTGTCGGAATTGGCGCGGCGTCTGGGAATTTCGACGCCGGAGACGCATTCTGTTTTCGATGAGCAATCTCTGGCTTTTCTGGCTGACCGGCTAGGCTTTCCCTATGTACTCAAAGGGCTCTATTGTGAAGCAGAGATCATTCGCAGCCCTGGAGAGGCGGCCTCGCAATTCCAGCGCCTCGCTCGGAAATGGGGGTTGCCTCTTTTGGCACAGCGCCATGTCGAAGGCGAAGAGTTCGACGTCGTTTGTTTGGGGGACGGCGAAGGCCGGATGTGCGGCGCGGTTGCAATGCGCAAGACGCTACTGACACGCATGGGCAAAGCCTGGGGCGCAGTAACCATCGATGATCCCGTTCTCTTTGATTCGGCGCGTCGCGTGGTTGAGGCACTCAAGTGGCGAGGGGGTTGCGAGGTTGAACTCTTGAGGGGACGGGGCGGAAAAGTCTATCTGATCGAAGTAAATCCGCGCTTTCCCGCCTGGGTCTACTTAGCCACCGCGGCGGGCGTCAACCTTCCTCTCGGTCTGTTGCAGCTCGCGTTGGGCGAACGAGTGTGTTCGTTTGGTCGGGGGCAGGCTGGCGTCATCTATGTGCGGCACGCGGCCGAGACTACCGGCACACTCGCGGACATGGATGCGCTGGTCACGGGCGGCTCCCGCAGCTCAATACCGCCCGCTACCGACTTTGGTACGACGCAATGAATCCCAACAAACCCCGTTACGAACCCCCAATGATAGTGCGCAATACCGCGGGCCACATGAACAAGGTCGGCCACCGCGGGAACCTTGCGTCCAAAACGCAGATCGACGGCATTGACGTCGAAAGGCTGGTCAAGACCTTTGGATCGCCGTTGTTCGCATTCAGCGAAGCCACGCTGCTTGGAAGAATCGGTGAGTCGCGGTCCGCCCTACAGATGCATCTGCCACGGGCACGCCTGTGCTGGTCGTACAAGACCAACTACCTCGGCGCCATTTGCGCACTATTTCACAAAGCTGGGTCCTTGGCTGAAGTCGTTTCGGGGATGGAGTACGAGATGGCGCGTCGTTTGGGCGTGCCCGGAAACGAGATTGTCTTCAATGGGCCGTCAAAAACAGAAGAAGAACTCCACCGCGCGACTCGAGAGCAGGCCATCATCCACGCGGACCACTTCGAAGAACTGCGCATGCTCGAACGAATTGCGCAAGAGACGCACACGAAGCCCAAGGTGGGCATTCGGGTTGCCCTTGACGCAGGCATCGTTCCGCGTTGGGACCGATTTGGCTTCTCGCTCGAATCAGGCAGCGCCGATCAGGCCGCAAAGTTCATTGCGAGCAGTCCGCATTTGGAAATGGGCGGTTTGCACACACATATCGGCACGTACATATTGGACCCCTCCGCCTACGGACGGGCCGCGACAAAACTCGCTGGGTTCGCTGAGCACGTTGAAGCGACGCTCGGTTGTACCCCGACTCATTTGGACTTTGGAGGAGGGTTCGCGTCCACGAACACGTTGGCAACCCAGTACCATTCGGGGGCGCTCGTGCCGCACCAAGAGGAATACATTCGCGCGATCGGTCGCGCGCTTTCCCAGTGCCGCATGAAGAAGTTACCGGTATACTTGGAAACGGGTCGTGCACTGGTCGATGATTGCGGCACATTGTTGAGCACGGTGCTGGCCACCAAACGGTTGCCGTCCGGGCGCAATTCGATCATCATTGACGCTGGGGTAAATCTGCTATTCACGGCCTGGTGGTATCGCCTAGAAATTCAGCCGGCGCGCCCTTCCGATGGTTTCATCGAGGACACGACGGTTTACGGACCGCTGTGCATGAATATCGACTGCGTGCGCGAAACCGTTCCATTACCGACGCTCAGCGAGGGAGACATCTTACTGATTCGACCCGTTGGGGCCTACACATTCACCCAATCGATGCAGTTCATACATTTACGGCCGGCGTGCGTGCTCATCAGTGAGCGAGGTGACGTCGAGCTCATTCGACGCAGGGAGGTTCTTGACGACTTGGTCGCGGCCGAGATCATTCCAGAACGGCTCAGGATCAACCCCGGGGCTGCTTGGCGGGCTGCTCGCGACGTCGCAAGCGCGCGCGCAAGCTTGCCGAGTGAATAACTACCATCGGGGGCGTCGCTCGGCGCAATGCAGCTCAACACGACTCGAAAACGATTTGAATGGCTCGACGTCGTTGGCCGAAACGGCCGCTCGGGGCTAAGGTCCTACGCGGCGCTGATTTTCGGTCAAAGCGCGGCAACAGGCATCCTAGTGCTGGGAGCTTCTTGCTTCGATTTGGGAGCGGGAGCGCCCGGAGTCGTGGCGATCGTAGCGGCCATCGGCGCCGCCACGGCTCTCGGCTACCGACGCGATCTCGCTGACCAGAGTCCCTACGGTTATAATGCGTTGCTCTGTGGGCTCGCCCTGGGGCATGGCCAGCCTGTGACGGTCGCGCTCTTGTGCAAAGCAGCGGCGCTCGGAGCGTTCGTTGCGCTGCTGACGGCGAACCTGTCCGTCTTCTTCGAGCGCGGCCTGCGCTTGCCGCTCTTGGCATTGCCGTTTGTGCTGGCAATGACTGTGCTCTGGCCCCTGGTTGGCGCGCACGCCACTACGACGCGCATTTCGACTACTTGGGTCCCGGACTTGCCGTTCCACCTGCCCCAGTCAGTTGCCGATACACTACGCGCATTCGGCGGCGTTGTTTTCTGTCCGACGACCGCAGCAGGGCTGCTGGTGTTTCTGGCCGTGCTGCTGACGTCGCGGATTCTGGCTGGGTTCGCGATTCTGGGAGTCTGTGTCGCAACCCTGTTTGCCAGCGTCTCACCCGGGCACGTCGAGGCTGCATGGCTTCAGTCCGCCAGGTACAATAGCCTTCTGTCGTGCGCGGCGCTCGGCTGCGTGTTCTTCGTGCCAAGCCGCGCAGCCGCCCTCTGGGCGGGCGCCGGCGCACTGATGACGGCCTGGCTTACGCTTGCGCTCGGTCCAGTTCTCACGCAGTGGGGTTTGCCACTGCTGGCGTGGCCGTTTGTGATCGTGACTCTGATCATGCTTCGTGCGCTTGCCTTGAGGCAGCCGGGGCGTCCCCCTTTCGTTCCGCCCGTGCCCGGCGCCAACGGCGAGACCAACCTCGCGCACAATCGCATGCTAAGAACGCGGTTCGGGCTTCCTGGTCCCGTTCGCCTCGCGCTTCCTGTGCAAGGCACTTGGACCATCACTCAGGGCTTCAACGGTGCCCACACGCATCAAGAACCCTGGCAGCACGCCCTAGATTTCGAGATCACGGACGCGAACGGTTTTCCATTTCGCGGCGAGGGCACCGAAGCGTACGATTACTACTGCTTCGATGCTCCAATCTGCGCAGTACTACCTGGGACAGTCGCGTTTGCTTATTCAGAGCATCCCGACAATCTACCCGGTAGCCAAGATCTGAGTTACCCGTACGGCAACGTAGTCATCATTCAGCACGGGCCTGCGCTTTTCTCGGTGTTGGCCCATCTGCAACAGGGTTCTGTTCTGGTGCACGTCGGACAGACGGTCACGGCCGGAACCGTGGTCGCAAAATGCGGTTCATCGGGTCGCAGTCCAAGGCCGCACGTTCACCTGCAGGTTCAGGCAAGCGGTTACCTCGGAGCGCCGACCCTGCCGTTCGAAGTATCTCACTACGCGACCGTTCATGAAGGTCCGGCAAAGTACGTTCCCTTTGGCGTGCCCATCGAAGGGGAACGCGTTGCCGCAGCCCAATTGGCCCTGGTTCCTGAATTGGCCATGCTCCGAGTTGGCAATGAGTTCACTCTGCACTCGGCGCGCACGGGGCTCCGCAGAGTGCGCTCCGAACTTTCGGCGTGTGGGCTGCGTTCGCTCTATGACACCGTGAGTGGGGAAAGACTGTACTTCTCCGTTCTCGATGGCGTTCCCACGTTCACAACCTACGCGGGCGGTTCGAAGTCTCCCTTGGCGGCGTTGGCCTTGGCGCTGCCCCGTGTACCACCCTTTGGCGGCGAGGTTGTCGTCCGCGAAAGCGTCCCGGTCCAGTGGGTCTTTTCTGGTTGGCAGAGGCGACTCATCGGTCTCAGTCACATCTTCGGGACCCGTGTGGCAATAAGCGGCGAGACTTGCGTAAACCGAGCGCAGCACGAGCTTACGGCAACAACAAATCTGCAAGTGCGCTGGTTGGGGCGCGTGTGGCGCCGGGTCGTTGCGTCAGTGCAAATCGAGGAAGATGCCGTGGGTTTGTTGAGTTTGAGCTGCGGCATGCGCTCAGTCCTCAAAGCCACACGGGCCGCTGCGACGCCTGCGCTCGAGGCGCAGCGCCTCCGGCGCTGGAATCGCGACCGGGTCTTCGCCTATCTAGCCATTCCAGTCGTTGCTGCCGTGACGGCACTGTCTCTACTGTTATCGTCGAATCAAAGTGAAGCGCGAGCCGTGCCGAACGCACTTGCAGAGAGTTACCGCTTGGAAGCCGCACGGGATCTGAGGCATGCCATTGACGCGGCGGCAAGAGCCGCGGACGAATCTCGCGAATCCTATTTCCCGCGCCTGAGGTTGGCTCACCTGGAAACGCAAGCCAAGCTTCACACGATGTCTGCAGCAGACTATGCTGCCTCAGCCAAGCTTGCGCCCATGGCTGTGGAGCCGCTGCTTGGGCAACTCAAATCGCTCAATGCGGCGGAGCTTTATGAACAAGCGGTGACGGTTGCCGACTCGATTCTCAAGCTTGATTCGAAGAATTACGTCGCGCATTCCTGTCGCGCTTGGGCTCTTTACCGACTTTCGCACTATTCTGACGCCGTCGAGGAATACTCGGCGGTCTTGGATTTGTATCCGGGCGACATCGAAATGCGACTGGGTCGAGCATATTCACTAGCGGGCGCAAAACGTCCCGTAGAAGCGGGCATAGAATTTCGCGAAGTTCTAAAGCGTGTCCCACATGAGCGCAGGGCTAGCGCTGCACTAGGGCTACCTTGACGAAATCGCTTTGCGAGCTTCTTTGTCGCAACGCCGACACTATCAAGCAACCAAGTGAAGACCCTACCGAACGAGTCCGCCCACTTATCGGGGCTGTCGGGCAGCCCGGGCGCTCGTGTACTCGAGTTGCCCGCCCGTCCGACCAGTGACAAGGACCTGGTTCTTGGGCTGATAGAGCGCCGAGCCACGGCGGTTCAGGCTCTCTATCATCAATATTCCGGGATGGTTCGGCGCGTGTTGATCCACACGCTTGGCAGTGATCACGATATCGAGGACCTGACGCAAGACACGCTAATCACCGTGGTTGAGCGCGCTTCAGCCCTGCGTGACGCCGAGTCATTGCGCAGTTTTGTCATCGGGGTTGCCATTCGCCTGGCAAAGAACGAAATCCGCCGCCGTAGGATTCGACGCTTTGTCGGGCTGGAGACTGTAAAAGACGCGCCCTTGGTCAAGCCACACGACGCCGTGACAGTCCAAGGCGCCCGGCATGTGTATCGCGCATTGGAACGTATGGATTTGACGGCTCGCGTTGCGTTCGTCCTGCGCTACGTGCACGGCTGCGATCTGGCCGAAACGGCTGCAGCTTGCAGCTGCTCGGTCTCGACCATCAAACGAAAACTGGTACGCGCCGAGACTCGTTTTTCCGCGCTCGTGCAGGCGGACCCGGTCCTGCGCGACTTCTTACACAACCCAGCGAGGGAGTCATGACGGAAAGCGATCTTCGGCGCGCGGCGGACTTTATCCGTACCTCGTTGGCAGCGACGGATCACCCCGGTCGCTTCAGCGGCGCTCACTTGATTGAAAAGCTCCAGCAGCGAGCCCAGCGCCGAACACGTGCGCGTCTGGTGCTGGGTGGCGCCATTGTAGGCCTTGTCGCCATTGGCAGCTGGGTTGCCCCACGCCTGAGTGCGACCTCGGAATTGACCTATCGCGTCGAGGGTTCTTCCGCGCTGGGGATGCTCGGTAATTACATTGATGCGCCGCCAGGCAAGCCCGTCGAATTGCGGTTCTCGGAGGGTAGCCATGTCGTGTTCGAGCCCAAGGCACGTGGCCGTGTTGCGCAAATGACACGTCACGGCGCAACGATGATCTTGGAAGAAGGGCGTGCGCGCGCTCTTATCATGCATCGGGAAAAGACGGATTGGCGCGTGTATGCCGGCCCTTATGTTGTGAGCGTCACGGGTACGTCCTTCGAAGTCAGCTACGAGGTGGCAAGCCAGACATTCGAGCTCGACATGCACGAGGGTGCCGTCCGAGTATCAGGCCCAGGACTAGTCAATCCGATTGAGGTTCGCAATTCGCAACGGTTTGTGCTTAGCGCTAACAGCATGGAGGCTGCTTCGTCGGGAGAGGCGTCGAAGTTGCCTGCAGCTGGACTTGCGCAGACTGAAGAGGAGGCTGCGCACTCTTTGAACGCGAACGTCACCTCAGCGCCGGAGCCACTGGCCGTCGCGAGCGTGCAACGCGATCGACCGGCCGCCATCAATGCGGTAGCCCCGCCCGCAAGCTGGAGCCAGCTGGCGGCTCAGGGGGAGCACCGTCGAATCATGGCATTGGCTGAAGAACAGGGCCTAGACGGTGCGATTGCATCCGCTAGCAGGCCGGACCTGCTTGCCCTGGCCGATGCAGCCCGGTTCGCAGGGAAGTTGGGAGTTGCCACCAAGGCATATCGAGCAGTTCGCGACCGATTTGTCGGGACCAACGAGGCCGGCAACGCTGCTTTTTTCTTGGGTCGTGTGAGTGAAACATCAGACCCGGCGCGGGCAATTGGCTGGTATGACCACTATGTCGCCGAGGCGCCTACGGGTACCTGGGTAGCGGAAGCCCTGGGGCGTAGAATGGTGCTCTTGAAGAACAGCCAGGGTGCAGCCGTCGCCGAATCGGCGGCAAAGGACTATCTTGCGCGATTTCCTGATGGACCCTACGCGGGATTTGCGCGAAAAATCCTCGGGTTCTGACCCGTTGGCTAGCTCTCTGTTTGCTGCTCTGTACGGCCCTCGTCGCATCGCGAGTGCAGGCGGGGTCCACCGTATTGATCATTGTGCCGGAGAGCGACGGATACGACTATCACGCTTTCGAAAGTCGTCTGCGAGCTGAACTCATTGCGGAAGGGTTTGCCGTGGCGACCGCAGGCGTCACCACAGCTCCGAATCCAACGACGATTGCCGACAGTGCCGAACGTTGGTCTACCCCGATTGCAGTCTCAATCTCGCTCTCGCAGGACGCAGTATACGGGTACGTGTGGGTCGCCGATTTAAAGAAGGGAGGCGGCACGTTGCGGCCCGTGCCCGCCTACCCCTTGAGTACACAGCCATCAGAGATCTTCGCGGTAAAAGCCACCGACGTCTTACAAGGCCTCTTGTTGGAACTCGGATATCGAAAACCAGAGCCAACTGCCGCGCGTGAGCCGCCCGAGCCGCCCCCTGAACAGACCGCGCCCCCACCCAATGCTGCGACACGATCGCGTGCCGAGCCCGTTGTTGTACCCGTGAAACCCTCCGTAGCGGCTAAAGAGCCCAGAACCTTCTACGCTTCAGCAGCATTGGCCTTGGCGGAGCGACCGCATTCGTATCCGCTTTCGGCTGGAGGCAGGGTCAGCATTGTGCGGCGTCTACGGCGCTGGAGATTGGGTATTGAAGGGCTTCTGTTCGCTCCCATCATAGTGACGGACGACGTCCGCCGTGCCAGCCTCAGCCAGTTTCAAGCAGGTGCCGTAGTACAGCGCTACCAGCCGATTGCACGTGAACTGTCACTGTACGGTGCGGTCGCGGGTGGTATTTACGGCGCTCACCTCACGGGCACCACCAGCCCAATAGAGCGACGCGTGGTGGTCGGCTACAATTCGGCAGGGCTGGGTCTGGAATGGGCACCCGGATCGTCGCTCAGCCTAGACCTTGGCACTTCTCTGGTAGTTCCTTGGCCGGCAGTGGACGTGAGACTCGAACGCGGTGGGGCTTCGGTCGCTAAGGTTGCCGCGCCGCTATTCCTCGAACACTTAGGGGTGCAGATTGCCTGGTGAATGGCGCTCCTGTGGTTTCGGTCCACGTCCCTCGCGTTTCAACCACAATGAATGTGAGCCATCCGCTTTGCCCCAGAAACACTAGTCTATCTAGCCCCTGTCCGAGTTCAGTTCTCCACCGAAAAATCAATTGCCATCAAGATGAGTTCGCTATCGATTTCCAGCCTGCGCCTACACACGTGCACCCGTTTGGCGCTAGATTGCTCCATTCGCGCAGAGCCACGCCGGTTCTGGGCGGCCGCCGCGCTTGCGTGCGCATTGGCGGCCTGCGATAGTCGAACATTGGTGGCCTTCGAGGCCGGAGGCTCGTCGTCATCAACTGCGGGTGCCATCGGCACTGCAGGCGCATCGTCCTCGACTGCCGGTAGTAGCGGCACCGGAGGTTCGTCATCCTCAACAGGTACGTGTCTAATCTCGGGCGAGCCATGCCAGAAGAATGCAGATTGTTGCACCGGCGCCTGCGCGAATTCGGGCACGGGCGTGCTGACCTGCCAACCGCTCGACGGTTGCCTGCCCGCCGGTGAGTTGTGCTCGGGTTCTGACTGTTGTTCAGGCGGTCCCAACTGCGTGTTCGATCCAGACTATGGCCATGGTCGCTGTCAACTGGCAAACGGCTGCAGACTCCCTGGTGAGCTATGCCAAATGGATAGCGACTGCTGTGGGCCGAAGATGAACATGGGGGGGCCTGGAGCCCCGCCTGGAGAGTGCAACGCAACCAGCACGGGTGTTAGCCGATGCGTCACGAATAGCATTGGTCCCGCGCCAACCCAAAGTGGCGCTTGTCAGTTCTCAGACCAATGCACGGGGGGGCAGGCGCTATACTGCCTGCCAAATCCAAGCGTTCAAACGTCAGGGGGGCCAGCATTCCAATGCGGCAATTGTGCTCAGGAGCAGTCACCCTGCAACGGGCCACGCGATTGCTGTGGTAAGCTCACTTGTCTTAACGCCGTTTGCACACAGTCGGACTGTGGCAACCAGCTAGGCGCCACTTGCAATCAGCCAAGCGATTGTTGCAGTGGGCATTGTGTGCCCCTGCTTGGTACGAATGCGACGACGTGTCAGACGCCTTGAATTAGCAACGTCAAGCCGAGAAACTCACTGATCTTGGGCCAAGCTTTTCGAGAACCGGCTCAAGGTGAATGAATTGGAGAGCAACCGCATCTCAGTTGCACTTGAGCGTGACAAGAGCCTTGCCGGCACCGGCAGCGTTCTTCAGTCCGGCTTTGAGGCAAGCCGGCGAATCGACAGTGTACGAGTAGCCGAGCGCGACCGGATACTCCGCGGTCGTGGTCCAGTCGGTGGCGTCTTTCGTTGGGGTCGATGAGCTAGCCACCCACGAAATGTTGTACGTCGTAAAGTCCGACGGGCTCTTTACGTTGTTGTTCCTCAGATCCCAGTACCCGATCTCCGAGCTGTCGCGCGACGTCACGGGGTTCTCGCAATTCTCGAAATAGTTGCTCTCTACGAGCGAATAGCCACTCATGCGCACGTTGATGCCGGAGACGGTGATATCGTTGAAATAGTTGTTGAGCACGTGGCTGTAACCGCCACGTTGCAGTGGCGTTCGTGAACCGACATGCTCAAAGATGTTGTGGTGGAACGTGATGTGGCGGACCGCCGTGTCGCTGTCGCTATAGCCGTTCAAGCTCACCTTGGCGTGGTCGTGAAGGTAGTTATACGAAACCGTGACGTTGTCCGCGCCCTTCTTCACGTCAATCAGGCCGTCAAACGACGAGTCACCCGCTCCGGAGCACTCAACCAGCGCGCTAAAGAGTTCATTGTGGTCTATCCAGATGTTCGTCGGTACACCCCCGCTCATGCCTTCGAGAGATATCGCGTCCGAGTCGCTGCCGCCCGGCAGCAGCCCGAACGTCATGTTCCGAACGATGACGTTGCTCGATGAGGACGCGATGTGAATGCCGAAATTCGCCGCGGATCCATCCGCGCCCATGATCGTGATGTCGTTCACCTTCTTGATCTCCAGAGTCTGTGCGGCAAGGCTGTGCTGCGTGCACGGGTCTGGAATCGTTGAAAAGTCGAACGTGCCCGTGTACTTGATGCAAAGCCCGCCGCTGCCCGAATAGGCGTCGATCAAGGACTGCATAGCAGCCATTGAACTTGCGGTTTGGTAGTTGGTCGAGCCGCAGCCCGTCGTTGCCTGACCGTAGCCGCTCGGCTTCGTTTCGGGCGAACCCGTCGAAGTTGAAACGTTGCTCGAAGTGCCGCCGGTCGCCGCCGCACCACCGGTGGCGGCTTTGCCTCCGGTGGCTGCTTTGCCTCCGGTCGCGGCACCGCCCACGGCAGCGCCGCCCGTAGCCGCGCCACTTACTGACGTTGCACCCCCTGTAGCTGCCTTGCCGCCCGTTGCGGCGCCGCCCGCTCCAATCGAGCCACCCGTTGCGGGCGAACCCCCTGTCGATGCGGCGCCACTCGTCGCCGACTTGCCACCGGTTGCTGCGCCGCCTGTTGCAATGGAACCGCCCTTGGACGTGGAGCCGCCGGTGACATTTCCACCGCCCGTCGAAGTCGCATCCGCCGATGTTCCTCCAGTGTTGCTCGTGCCGCCGGCTATGGCTCCGCCAACCGTTTGTGCCGTGGATGTTACTCCACCCGTACTCACGGCACTCGATCCGCCGTTGCCGAACGAACTCGATGCGCCTCCCGTCGCTGCGAGCCCGCCCACCGACTCGGACCCAACCGAATTGGGGCCACTCGGATTATCCGTTCCGCCACAGCCACCCATGAGCGGCAGCAACGCAACACACAGCCAAGAACCCGATCGCGGTCGTTTAGCGGCTTTTGAACGTGACATCCTAAGAGCTCAAGGACGCTGGCGGCTTGCGCCGTGGCTCTCGAATCGCGACCCACGACTCAGGGCCGTACTAACGAATAGCCAGATCCAGCTTTGCGGGGGATACCGGGCGAAGGGCTGAACCGGACGGCCCAAGCAAGGAAGTCTGAGCCGCGTCCGCCCCGGGCCGGGACACGGGCAGAGACTCCTTGCGCGGCGCCTACAACGGGAGTCTGCCTGCCATTCGCTGACGTTGCATGATCACGACGCTCGAACGGCGATCCGAGCAGGACCGGCGATGGCATGGTCCCACCGTTTCCGTGCCGCAGTAACAAAAGACCAAGACTCGGGCGACAAGACCCGCTAGCAAGGAGGTCCGGTCAGCATCATGTCAGCGGCAGGTCTTCTTCGATCCCTCACGGTCCCAGCTTTCTGCATCGTTGCGCTTGCGCAGCCGCCCGGTTGCATTACGCCCCCATCACTTCATTCGGAAGCCGCCAGCGGTACGCTGAATGGGCCAGCCGAAGAGACAATGACTGAGTTGGACGCTTGGAGTGCGAGCTCGCTGATGAGCCCGGGCATCAACATCGGCAACACTTTGGAGAACACGACGCAGTGGGAAACCGGTTGGGGCAACCCGCGGATTACCGAAGCGTACGTCCAGAGGCTTGCGGCGCTCGGGTTCAAGACGATACGCCTGCCCGTCGCCTGGAATACTTACGCAACACGCGGTCGCGTTCAAGCCGACAAGTTCCGCAGGGTCGGCGAGGTCGTCGACTGGATTACCAAAGCCGGCATGTTCTGCGTGCTCAACATTCATTGGGACGGCGGCTGGATCGATTCAGACGTAAAGGAACGCTTCCCGCGGACTCATGCAACGTTTAGCCCGGAGGCAGAAAAGAAGTACCGTGCGTATTGGCGGCAGATCTCGAGTTACTTTTCCGGAAAAAACGCGAAGCTCATCTTCGAGGCCCTCAACGAAGAGACGAATTTCAGCAACGAGGGTTCGACCGAGAAGGCGTACGCAACGCTGACGCGCGTGAATCAGATCTTCATCGACACGGTGCGGCAATTGGGCGGCAATAACGCGAAACGTCTGCTCATAGTCGCGGGCTACTCCACCGACATCACTAAAACGTGCGCCAATGAATACAAGCTACCTACGGATACGGTCCCAGGTCGTCTCTTCATTTCGGTGCACTTCTACGCGCCCTGGCAGTTCTGCGGCATGACCGAGGACGCGGACTGGGGGAAAATGGCAACCACCTGGGGGAGCGAAAGTGAAGTGAACGAGTTAGACAAGCTCTTCGAGAAGATGGGCGAATTCTGTACGCGCAATAATATCCCGGCCTTCATCGGGGAATTTGGCGCGACCGCAAATAAGGATCCCGCTTCGCGCGTTCGATGGATGTCGGCGGTCATGCACTCTACCCTGTCGAGGAAGATGGTCCCCGTGCTCTGGGACACAGGCCATGAAGTTTCTCGCGCCCCCCCTTACGCCCCCAGTCCAGAGCTACTCCAAGTGCTGCGGGGGCTGCCTCACTCCACCGCCACCGGCAGTGCGCGCTGATGCCGGGCCTCTCGCGCTCAAAGCGACGACTGCAACACGGTGTACCACTGGGTCGCTAGCACGACGTAGCCAGCCAAATTCGGGTGCCACTGGTCCTCGAGCAACGTGGCTTTGTTGGGGTTGAAGGGCGTATACATATCCACTATCAGGATGTGCTTGCCCGCATCGGCACGCGCATTGACCACAGCGGGAATTGCGTCGTCATACGTTTTGACGCGCGCGCTGGTTCCTGTATCATCGCCCTTTGAGGCGTCGCCTCGCGTGGGGATCGGTTGCGCCACGACGATGAGCACGCTCGGCAATTGCGCGTAAATGCTATCGATGAGCGTGCCCAAGCGCGTCGGGGCGTTGGCCATGTCGTAGTTGTCGATGGCGTCATTCGTGCCGATCATCAGCAGGATGATGTGCGGCGTGTACTCTGGCATGACCGTCGAAACGAGTGTGGAGATGCCACTTCGTCCGCCTTCCGGAGCAATCGTCCAGCCGCTGTGGCCTTCGTGCTTGGGAGGGAACGGTACGCCATCGTCCGTGGACGGCCCGTTTGAAAGCGAGCCCACGAACGTGATGTTCTTGCCCGCCGAGTGCGCGAGTCTGAAAAGCTCCACGCGATAGCCGCCGGGCGTATCGGCGTTGTAGCCATCTGTAATCGAATCGCCAAACGGCATGATCTTGCAGGCGGTGCCGTCCGTCGGGCAAGGATGGTAGCCACTTGAACCGCCGCTGCTCAATTTGCCACCGGTCGCTATGGCACCCCCGGTTGTCGAGCGACCACCCGTAACGGCGGCACCACCGGCCGTCGAAGTACCGCCTGCAGCGGAGCCACCCGCGGCGGCGGTGCCACCCGTTGCCGCAGAGCCACCCGTGCTTGCCTTCCCGCCGATGCCCGTGGAACCACCGAGCGACACGCTTCCGCCGGTCGCTGTACTGCCGCCGGTGCTTGCCTTGCCACCCGTGGCCGCTGCGCTGCCGCCGGTGCCTGCATTGCCACCCGTAGCCGTTGCGTTGCCACCCGTGCTCGCGTCACCGCCCGTTACAACCGCACCCCCTTGACCACTGCCGCCCGTCGCCGCGCCTCCCAAGTTCGCGGCGCCTCCGACCAAGCTATTGGCGACTGCAGTTCCGCCTGTGCCTAGGACGTTACCGGGTTGCATCTTGTCACTGCTGCAGGCGGCGGCCGTTGCAAGCAGTGCGAACGTTAGTGCATACGATCTCAAGAACTGCATGACTTGGAAGACTCGATAGTAGCGGACAGCGCGCCAAATCACTTACCATTTCAGCCTGGTGGCGCGACTCCTGCACCCCAACGACGCCGCCGAGCTCGAAGATCCAAAGAAGGTCGAGGACCCTATGGCAAAGCAGGGCCAGTAACATCAACTCCGAGACTGCTGGGCCCTCAGTCGGCCAGCAAGATGCCGATCTTGTGCAGTGTCGCTTCATGTTGTTTTCCGTTAAACAATCGACGACGCGTGCCCGTGAAGGTCCCAACGTGACACCGCCGAGCACATGGACAGGTATGTAGGGGTGGATTTCATGACGGAGCGAGGCGCCTGCCGCCACTGCTGTACTGAACAAGGTGTCCAGCCCCAGCACTGCCGTCTGTATCGAACCAGCGAATGCCGGGTCCGCAGTGGTCTACGGCGAACTGACAAGCCACGTGCCGAACTTTGCAGACGTTTACGCGACCTACTTCAGCTTCGTTTGGTCCATGGCGCGTCACTGGGGCATCGACGAAGGTGAACTGGACGACGTGGTCCAGGATATCTTCGTCATCATCCATGAGCGGCTTCACACACTCGAACGGCCCGCATCACTGCGCAGTTGGGTTTACGGCATTGTGCGGCGTGTCGCCAGCACGTACCACCGCACCAAGCGCACCCGGCTAATCAGGACAGGAACCACGCGCGTAGAACCCGAAACGATAGAGCCGGAGTTCTTAACCCCTCAGCAACTGGTGGAGCAATCCGAGCAAGCGAAGCTGCTCTGGAGTTTGTTGGAAGAACTCGACGCGCCCAAGCGTGAGGTCTTCGTGCTTGCCGAACTCGAAGACATGACGGCACCTGAGATTGCCGCGGCAATCGAGGTCCCGCTCAATACGGTCTACTCACGGCTCCGCGCGGCGCGGCAGGAGCTGGAAGATGCCTATCGACGCTACCAAGCCCGAACCCTGACACGAGGCCAATCATGTCCAAGTTGAGCCCGGAACTCAGACAACTCGTCTTGGCAGGTAAGCGTGCCAGCTTGCCAACCGAGGCTGACTCGGCACGCGTGCTTGAAACACTGCGCGTTCGCCTGGGCGATGCCGCCGTTATTGGTGCCGGCACCGCAGCCGCCCGATCCGCGTCGTTAGGGTTGGCGCAAGTTTCGGCAATTAGTCTTGCAGGGTTGGCTTTGTTGGGAGGCTTTTTGTTTGTGACGGCACGCAATCACCGGGCGGCGTCGAGCGAATCGATCTTGGCACCTAGTGCCGCGGCAACATCAGCATCCGCGGCAAGTGCGGCGACGCCGGGCACACCCGCATCGCCTGCACCGCAAGCGAACGAGACTTGGGCCGCATCCAAACCCGCTGCGGACCGCGCCGAGGCGCGGCCCGTTGCATCCCATCACACCAAAGACAAGTTAGCGGAAGAGGTTGCGCTTCTTTCACGGGCTGAAGCAGCCATACACAGTGGCAAACCCACAGTCGCGCTGGAGGTGCTAAACGAGCACGAGCGCAAATTCCGCGATGGGTTGCTCGCCGAGGAGCGAACTGCCGCGCGCGTGCAAGCGCTTTGCGCCTTGGGGCGCACAGCTGAAGCGGACGCGCAGCTGGCTAGGCTCGCACCGAAGTCTCTTCACGGGGAACAATCGCGACAGGCGTGCAGTTCGCGAAGGAGCAACTAGCGGCGGACGAATTGCACAGCCTTGCGTGGCCCCACGTAGGTACGTCGTGAATCGTCCCAACCGATCTGACGTTGAATACGTGGGGCCACTACTTACCTTTCAAGCGGGCCTTGTGTCCAGGGTCCGGCCGAGCAGCGCCGTGTGTGCCCGCGCAATAGCCAACCAGCTGAGCGCATGGTCGGCCGTGTTGACGGCGCAATGTGAGTCGATGCAAAATCCTCGTTGAGGCACCGCACCAAATACGAATCCACTTTCCTGGGAATTTGTGGCCAGTGTAGAGGTAGCAGTACTTTCAGTGATTTCACGACGGATGAACAACCAAACGGACACTGCATAACATGGAATATCAGCCACATCGTAGGTCTCTGCTGGCCCGCATAACGTTCAATTCGATGCTTGGGGCCGCGGTAAGCGCCCTTTGCGTGTTTGCGTGCAGCGGGACAGAGAACCCAGGTCCTGCAAATTCGGGGGGAGACATGTCAGTTGGGGGGGCAGCTACCGGAGGCGGCCCAGGCGCGGGAGGTGTCCAGAATGTTGGTGGCACGACTCAGGGGCCGCCGACAGGTGGCAGCGTGGGCGTGGGAGGTCACGCGCCAGCAACCGGCGGAAACGCGCCAACCGGTGGGGCGAAGGCGACGGGTGGCAGCATTGCCGCAACCGGCGGAGCAAAGGCAACCGGAGGCAGTGTGGCCGCCACTGGCGGTGCCAATGTAGGCGGAGGCAGCAACCCCACCGGGCCCTGCGACATCTATGAGTCCGCCAGCCCCGCAACACCGTGTGTCGCGGCGTACAGCATGACCCGCATCATGTATAGCAAGTACAGCGGGCCCCTGTATCAGGTCAGGAAAGGCGGGTCTTGGAGTGCTTCGGCTGGCATGACGGGTGGCACGTTCCAGGACATCGGCACGGTCACCGGTGGTTTGGCGGACTCCGCAAGTCAAGATACGTTCTGCTCGGGTGGCACGTGCACCGTCTCGACCCTATATGACCAGTCCGGCAAGAAAAACGATCTCAAGGTAGCGCCCAAAGGCTGTTACACCGGAACTGCGTCGGAACCGGATTCTGAGTCAAGCGCGACCAAGAAGTCGTTCAACATCAACGGTCATAAGGTCTACGCGCTCTACATGATCGCTCATGATGGTTATCGGAACAACGCCTGCACGGGCGTGCCAACCGGCAACACGGACCAGGGTGTCTATGTTGTCGCAGACGGGACGCATGCCGGTAATGCATGCTGCTGGGACTTTGGCAATGTGTGGCCGGATAACTGCAACGGCCACACCATGAATCCCATCTTCTTCGGAACCGGATACTGGGGCACGGGCGCCGGTAGCGGCCCCTGGTTCATGGGCGACTTCGAGGGCGGTGTTTGGGCAGGGGGCTCCGGGGCTGCCACTGCAAACAACCCCAGCAACCCGTCCGAGAAGATTCAATTCGCCTTTGGCATACTCAAGACCACCTCAGGCAAGTACACCATCAAGGCTGCTGATGCGACGACCGGCAGTCTGACAACCGCCTATGATGGCGCCTCTCCCAAGACGTGGAGCAACGGAGGGGCGGTCGTACTTGGCACCGGAGGCGACAACAGCAACTCGTCGTTTGGAACGTTCTACGAAGGCGCACTGACAAGTGGCCGTCCGTCGGATGCGACCGACGCGGCTGTCTTGGCAAACGTCCAAGCAGCGAAATACGGCCAGTGACGCGTCCTTAGACCCAAACCATCGACCCGTGCAATCTGATGTTAAGTCGGAAACTGTTCATCCAAGGCACGTGCCCAAACCATGGGCAGAGGCGCAACGTCCATTCGGAGTAAACCATGCATAATCGAAGCGTTTCCATCGCCGCGGCCGTCCTCATCTATGCACTCACTGCCTGCAGCGGGACCGACAACAATTCGAATAACGGTCCAAGCGGCGGCGCAGTGTCCGTGGGTGGTAGCACTGGTCTAGGAGGCGGCTTTAGTTCCGGTGGTTCTCAACCGAACGGAACAACTTCCCAGGCAGGCGCGGTGGCTACTGGGGGCACGTCGTCACTTGGAACTGGAGGGACATCAGTCGTTACCAACCCACCCACCGGCGGCAGCAACGGTACGGGTGGCAGAGCTAACACCGGCGGCCTTGCATCAACAGGTGGCGCGCTAGTTGTTACCGGTGGCGCAAAGGCAACCGGTGGTAGTGCTCCAACGGGCGGGTCGGTGAGCGCTGGAGGTGGCCAAACTGGCGGAAAAGCGGCAACCGGTGGTGCGGCTCCAACCGGCGGCTCAACCGCAGCGGGTGGTGCATCGGCCACAGGCGGCAGTAAAGCAACTGGCGGCGCCACGTCCGGTGGCGGCTCGAAAAACACCGGGGGGATGGCAGCGACCGGTGGCAGCCAAACCGCGGGCGGCGCAAATGTTGGTGGGGGTACGTCGTACGTCCCCTGTGCGGCAAGTCCGTGCAAAGTCCTGCCATTCGGTGATTCAATAACCCACGGCTTGCAGTCAAGCGACAGCGGGGGTTACCGCTCACAGCTCTTCAAGCTTGTCGTTGCGGCAGGGCAAACCCTAACGTTCTTGGGGTCGCAAAGCGCCGGGCCAGACACCGTGTCGGGCGTGACATTTCCAAAGAATCATGAAGGGCACGATGGCTATACCGTCGGTCCTGACAAGAGCACGTACGGCACACCTGGCCTCACGAGCCTCATCCCAAGTCCCGCGTTCAGCACAATTCCGGACATCGTGCTTTTGCATATCGGTACCAACGACATAACTAGCACTACCGTGGCGTCCACCACGTCAACTCGGCTCGATGCGCTGCTCACGACCATTGTCGGTGTGGCACCGAAGGCGCTCATCGTCGTGGCGCAAATAACGCCTGTCGGCTACACGAGCGCTGACCTCACCAGCTACAACTCGAAGATTCCTGGCATTGTGCAGACTCACGCCGGGCAGGGGCAGCACATGATCTCGGTTGACATGAGCAAGATGCCGACATCCGACCTTTCCTCAGACAACGTGCACCCCAACGATCAGGGATACGCGTATATGGCGACCGTTTGGTACGCGGCCATCAAAGGCTACCTGCGCTAATTCTCGATCCTGGGCGCGGCGAATTAGCGCCGCGAAATCGCTGCCACTGGGTACAAGCACTGAAGTTTGACACCACGACTGCAGCACGTCGCGCCAAGTTAGCGGCGAGCGGGTGAGGGCACACGATTGCCAGACGGAACTCGCTGAGTGCCGCCACTGCGAGGTCGCATATGAGATCTATAGTTTTTCCAAGCCTGTTCGTTGGTGCTGTTATTTTTGGATGCAGCGGCAGCAGTACGATTGAACCCCCGCCGGGTGGCGGCGGTTCCGAGGGTGTTGGAGGTTCATCGAACGCTAGCGGCGGCCAGATGAGCTCAGTACCAAACACTGGCGGCTCCCTCACCGGCGGTTCGGCGGCGGTTCTGGCAACGGGAGGCACCCCCGCCACAGGCGGAGCCCCGGGTGCGGGCGGGGCCAAACCTACAGGTGGCAATGCTCCGGGAGGCGGCAGCCCGGCCACAGGTGGCATAATGGCCACGGGCGGCAATGCTCCAGGAGGCGGCAGCCCGCCGACGGGTGGCAAGGCCAACGGCGGCAACGCGGCAACGGGCGGAAGCCTGGCCACGGGTGGCAAGGCCAATGGTGGGAGTCCAGCTACGGGCGGCAAGGCTAATGGCGGCAGCACGCAAGTTGGCGGGGCCAAGGCCACCGGCGGCAGCGCTCCGGCGGGCGGCAACGCGGCAACGGGCGGAAGCCCTGGCGGCGGCGGTTTCACGTCGAGCTGCGGCGCGGGCACGTCTACGTCGAGTGACGTTGTTGTCAACCTGAGCAGCACTCAACAGAAGATTAGCGGCTTCGGCGTCTCCTCGGCGTGGGCAGGCAGCTATCGCAACACTTCGGATGCTGATTATCTGTGGTCCACAACGAAAGGTGCCGGGTTGTCGTTGCTTCGCATCCGGTACGGCGATGGGCTCACGATTGCCAAATCGGCAGCGAGCTACGGTGTCACAGTGTGGATGACACCATGGGGAACTGGTACAAACGGTGCCACAGGTGGAAGCTTTACCACCACCCAAACCAACCCCAACGGCTGCACCGGCAGCATGCCCGTGCTCTCGGACGCAACAGGTTTGGCGAATGCCCTCTCTACTTGGGTGCAGAACGCGAAGACTCAGGGGGTACCGATTTACGCCGTGTCCGCCGAGAATGAGCCGGACAGCTGCGGTATCAACAGTACTACCTCCTACTCGGCTGCGCAATTGGCCGCATGGATCGACGTCCTCGGCCCTGCTATGGCAGCGATAAGCGTGAAAGTCATGGCGCCCGAGACGATGAACGGCTGTGGATTCAACACCTACTTCCCGGTTATCAAGGCCGACACGAACGCATGGAACGCCGTTAGCATCTTTGCGAGCCACGAATATGGGTGCGGCACGCTGCCTGTCGAAACGTCGGTTGCGGCTGCAGGTAAGGAATACTGGGAGACGGAGGTTGACACGGGAACTGGTAGCGGCGACTCAAGCGGCGACGGTATTGCGAGCGCCCTGCTGATGGCGACAACCATGCACAATGACCTCACCAAGCCTAACCTCAACGCCTGGCACCTCTGGTGGGTGTACAATTCCAGTGGCAACGGCGGCTGCCTCTATGACACAAGTTCGAATGCGTGGACCAAGCGCCTCTGGGTAATGGGCAATTACGCGCGATATGTGCGCCCCGGCTTCATGCGGGTCGCCACGTCGGGAACCGTGCCGTCGGGAGTTTACATTTCGGCCTACGCGAACCCGGCGGATGGTACGGTTTCCATCGTGGCGATCAACACCGGCAGCAGCGCCGCAAACGTGTCGCTGTTCATCACCGGTGCTGCCCCCTGCTCCATGACACCCTACTTGACTTCAGCAAATGATAACCTGGCTGCTCAGACCGCCATCACGGTCAGCGGGTCGCGTTTTACGGCCTCGCTGGCCAGCCAGAGCGTGACAACGTTCGTCGGCAAGCCCTAGTCCAACGTCCGCCAAAGCGGGGCGGCCTCGACCCACCCCGGCTGTCTGGCTTCCGGCCGTGATCGCGAAGATTTCGCGGATTCGCGTCGATTGCCAGACGGAATTTGGCCGATCTGCCACTGCTTACACTGACTGGCTAGTTTTGAATTAGGCTGGTCGGCGTGTCGCGCTTCAGGAGAATGAAATGAAGAACCCCCGTGACAATTTCCACACGCAGTCAGCAATGACGGACATGCAGTGCTGTATCCTCACACCCACCAAACGGCTGGTTCCCACGCGTAGGCGCCTCAGAATCGGGGTTGCCCTGCTCCTTGCGTACAGCGGCGTATGTGGAGTCGCCAGCTCCAAGCCCTTCGAGGACTACATCCAACCGACGCCCATCGTCGCGCCGCTGAGCTCGGCCACGTGGGGCGTAACGACAACTCCCGGCGTCATACCGCGCGACATCTCGAACGGCATCGAGAGCGCTATGGGCGCTGGCGTCCACCCACAGTGGTACTACTGGGACGGCCAGATCATCGGGGCCCAAGATGGCAAGTACCACATGTTCATGAGCACGTTCGACGCAAACTCGAACTTCGGGACGGCATGGACGAGCTCCGACGCGTATCATGCCATCAGCCAAACCAACGTGCTTGGGCCGTACCTACGGCAAGACTACGTGTACAGCACCGGCGGTTCCACACCGCACAAAGGACACAACGTCTCGGCGGTCGAGCTGCCAGACGGCACTTACGCGGTCATCGTCAGCGAGATCGTTCCCTTCCAGATCTTCAAGTCGAGTTCTCTCGACGGCCCATGGACGGGTTGTTCACCCCAAAGCGATATCGGTGCGTCCAACATAAGCATGTTTCCGCGCCACGACGGCAAGTACCAAATCATCGAGCGCCACGGGACTATCGCCATCTCAGACACCCTGTGCGGCCATTACGTGAAGCAGAGCCCCACGTGCGCGTATACACAATCATCAGACGCGGCCGGTACCATCTACCCGAACCGCACGTCGATCCCTGGCGTATCCAATCCAACCTTCACTTGGCAAGAGGATCCCCACATTTGGCGCAGCGGTGGCACCTACCACGTCGTCTATTCGGGTTCCGGAGATCGCGTGGGCTGGCACCTGTATTCGTCCGACGGCCTCAGTTGGAAGGATAACGGCTACGCCTGGTCTCCGCGCGATTATCAGAAGATCTTTTGCTACGAGGGAACTACCACTTGCACGGCATGGTACAAGATGGAACGCCCCGGCGTGGTTCTGCAAGATGGACACCCGACGCATATCACTTGGGCCGTATCCGACGTCGACAAGGACACCCAGGTCCTGCCCGGCACGAATCATGGCACCAAGGTCGTCGTGGTGCCGTTCGACGGCGTGACTTTCGACAACGACTTTGGTGTCGGCGGCAGCGGAGGCGGCGCGGGGACGGGTGGTGCATCTAGCGCGGGCGGCAGCTCGACTGCAGGTGGGGCCAAAGCAACCGGCGGCAGCTCGACCGCAGGTGGCGCCAAAGCAACCGGCGGTAGTTCGACCGCAGGTGGGGCCAAAGCGACAGGGGGAAGCGGCAATGCAACGGGTGGCGCGGTTGCCACGGGAGGTAGTGGCAATTCCCCGGGCGGAGCCAAAGCCACAGGGGGATCAGCGTCGTCGGCTGGCGGAGCCATCGTCACGGGTGGTACAATGAGTGTCTCGGCCACGGGCGGTACGAATGCTGTCAACGCCACAGGTGGCCGAGTGTCAACGGGTGGAGCCAACAACCTCACCGGCGGCGCAGTGTCAGTCACCGGTGGTTCCGTGAGTATCGGCGGTGCCAACGGCGCTGGAGGCCAGTTGGGCACGGGTGGCGCGCTTGCCGTCGGCGGTGTGTATTCGTCAGGCGGTTCCGCTGCAACAACGCAAGCTCCAACGACAACCACTGACACCAGCCCAACCAACACAGGGGATACGTCCAATTCCGGCGGCTGTGGTTGCCGTGTCGCAGGTGAGCCCTCGCATTCGAAGTCACTCGCGATCTTCGGGGCCCTGGGGCTGTTGATCCTCCGAACCGCCAGGCGCCGACCAAAGCGGTAGCACCGCAGGCGCGTTTGGCCTACCTTCGGGTCCGTAGTGCCAGTAGGTCGTGGACGCAGGCTGCATCGAATCGATCGAACGTCCTTCTCAGGGCTGGTCGTGCGTTGCTCGTATGCGCGGCGGCGGGCGGGTCATCGCGTGGGGCTCTTGGGGTTGGCGACCTTGCTGCTTTCGGCGATGGCCGGAGCCGCGCCGGTTGTCGATCTGCAGCTGGAAGCGCCCGCGGGCTGCCCCACTCACGCGACAATCACGACGGCAATTGAGCGGCTCGTTCAGCACCCTCCCATAGCGCCCGTGCGAGTCGCGGCAAAGTTGGTAGAGACGGCCGGGAGCTGGGAACTTCGAGCTTCCCTCGAAGGCGGAGAGCGGGCGGTTCAAGGCGATAGTTGCGTTGCGGTGGCCGAGGCGTTGGTCGTCATCGTGGCACTGGCTGTCGATCCCGCGGGAAAGCTCAATGTTGACGTTTTTCAAGATCTCGAGCGCGCGGATGTTTCGCCGGACACAAGCGCGCCCGTATCGGAAGTGGCCCCTGCGCCCGTTGCAAGCAGCCCGCCTTCTAGTTCCTTTTCCGCGGGCGGGCGCGGTGCAGGCTGGCGCGAGCCACGCGCAGGTTCCGTGCCGGACCAACCAAAGGATCGGCCGCAATGGGGACTGTCGCTGTTGATGCTAGCTGAAACGGGACTCTTGCCCGATGGGTCGCTAGGGCTGACGGCTTCTACACGCTACGGCGAGCGCAAGCTTTGGGGAGAATTCTTAGCGTCAGGTTTGTTGCCGCGTTTTGCGCCGACCCAGCAGAACGAGACCAAAGGCGGAAACATTGGTTGGTTTTCGGGGCAGCTCGCCGGGTGCGCAATGCCATTGTCACGACTGAGACTCGGTGGCTGTGTTGGCGCGGAGCTTGGGGATCTGGTTGGCACGGGCGAGCACGTCGCGCACCCACACACGGTCTATGCACTCGTGCCGGCGCTGACTGCGGCGCTCGTCGGTCGCACGAAGGTTCACGGCGACTTCGGGCTCGAAGCTCGGCTGGGGATCGGAGTGCCAGTTCTACGGCCAGCTTTGGGACTCGATGGATATGGCTCGGTATTCGAGCCGGCCTGGGGATCGATTCGCGGCTCGTTCGGGTTTTCGTGGCGCTAGTCACGGAATTGAGCGCGCCCGGCCACTGCACAAATTGGCCACGTTATGGCACGAAACAAGGTACAGGTCACCGACGCGCCAAGTTGGCACGGCAAGCATGGCTTCACCGGTTGGGAGGAGTCCGATTGGTGACGTTCTCAGCAGCGGAGCTGATCCATTTGCCGGATGAGTGTAGCCTCCAAGTTGCTGCCGTGAGCTTCCCTGCGCTTTACCAGGAACACTTTGCGTTCGTGTGGCGCAATCTGCGCCGGCTCGGCGTGCCGGAAGCCGGGCTGCGCGACGCGGCGCAGGACGTCTTCCTTGTCGTGCACCGTCGCCTGAGCGAGTTCGAGGGGCGGGGTTCACTGCAGGCATGGCTGTACTCGATTCTGCGGCGCGTGGCCGCTGATCATCGGCGGCTGATTCGCCGCAAGGGGCTTTCTAACCCCGAACACGCCGATGACATCGCCGATACGGATGAGCTCGATCCCGAGCATCAAGCCGTACGCGGCGAAGCGTTACGCACGTTGCTGCGACTGCTAGAGGGCTTGGACGAGGACAAACGCGAGGCGTTGATCTTGGTGGACTTGGAAGGGATGACCGTGCCAGAGGTCGCAGTCGCCGTTGGCAGCAATGTCAATACCGTCTACTCGCGGTTGCGGGCAGCGCGCCAGCAGATGCAAGCCGCGTTCGAAGAGCTCGAGGCCAAAGATTGGAGGGCCCCGTGAACAAGGCCTATTCGGATTTGAATGCCCTGTATCGCCAAGCGCAACGTCAAGAAGCGCCCACACGGGCAGACAGGCGTGCCGTGCGCGCCGCGCTTCTGAGCGCGGGAACCGCATCGGTAGCGGCCCATGCCACAGCGGCAACGGGCGAGCTAATTGCAGCTATCCCTGGCGCAACCAAACTGTTCACATTGACTCAAATCGTCGGTCTTGCGGGCCTCGGTGTGGCGCTGGGCACGGGCACGGCCGTCATCGGCACTGCGATCCAATCGAAGCCGTCAGTTACGGTGACTTCAAAGCCGGTAGCGGTTCGTGCGACCCCCGCGCCTAAGGCTCAATCCCAAGCCTCGTCCGAGCCCACTCGCGAGCCCGACGCCGTACCCGCATCGTCACCCCGTGTCAGCGCCCATGCTTTGCCCGCCCCGTCTCAATCGCAAGCGGCAAGCGCGGCCTCGTCACTTATCGAAGAGAGCCGCGGGCTTGCAGAGGTTCAGAGCGCGCTCGGTGCCGGGAATAATGACGGAGCGCTGCAATTGCTAGCCGTTCAAGATCGCACATTCGCCAATGGATCGCTCAGTCAAGAGCGCGCAGCAGCCCGAGTCATTGCCTTGTGCGCAGCCGCGCGCATTGCAGAAGGGCAAGTGGCGAAGGCTCAATTTCTCGGCCGGTACCCGCAATCGCCGCTAGTGAAACGCGTGAGCGGCGCGTGCCAAAAGTGATTGGCGGAGATGCAACAGCCAGGCCCTCGTGGTGGTGCCGCTTATTGCAGCGCCCACCTCAAGGGCCTGGTTATAAGGTTAGGTAAGACTAAGGCTTCCGACGGGCCCTCACTGCCGGCATTTCGCGGCAACAATGCTGGCCCGACTACTGCTTCGTGAGCACAATTGCGCCCGCTAGGGTCATGCTTGTGGGCGTCGGGGTCAAGGTTAGCGTGCTTCCAGAAACGCAGTACGAATACGTCGTTGTGGAATGACCGCTGTAGAGCATAATCACGCTGCCCGAGATCGCGTATTCGTCGTTATTCGACGCGACCGGAGATATCACCCCAAGCCAGCCAGACTGGTTGGCGACGAGCTGGCACGTGCACCCGCCGCCGCTCGCAGCGTTTACGCACTTGGAGGTCGAGTCCCAGCCATAAGACGGGGGGATGACTGCACCCATTCTATCGCAGGTGGTTTGGGTCCCTGAAAGGTTCAGGCAGTTGGACGGAATTGCGATCTGCGCGGTGCCCGTCGTAATCGTGTTGTCCGTATACGTCATGTCGGAGGCAAACGTTATTGTTCCCGCTGCGGTCACTTGGAGGGAACCCCCGGTGATCGGCCACTTGGGGCAATCTGTACCAGCCCCCGATATGTCTAATTGGCCACTCACTGTCAGACACGACGACGTCACAGCCCAGGTTCCGACCACGTTGCCGGTGCAGGGAGTCACACTGGCACAGGGCGTTGCGATACTGGTCGTGCCGCCAGTGCTACTCGCGCCGCCAGTGCCACCCGCGCCGCCAGTGCCACCCGCGCCGCCAGTGCCACTCGCGCCGCCGGCGGGGTTGACGATCGTCGCGCTTCCATAGGCCGCAGCGACAATATTGGCCTGCAGCGCGTCAACCGTTGCCTTGGTCGCAGCGCCGCTTGCCATGACGCCCTCGTAGAAGCGCCCTCCGTCAGCGTCGCTGTTGTCCCCGGCAGTCGAGAGGATAATGGACCCCTGTTTTGCCATGGGGAGGTAGCCGGGTTTTTCCGGGCGTATCCCGTCGTACATGGTCTGCAGGGCACCGGTTGTCGCGTCACCGCCATAGAGCGCGAAGCGACCCTTGCCGTTGTTCTTGTCCTGCGTGTCGCCCACGAGCACAGCCGTGACGTAGTCGTATGGGACGGGCTGATTGGTTGAAATGTTGGACCAAGTGCCGTTTTCCCAGCCAGCATACAGACCGTTTTCCAGATCTGCCATGACCCACGGTCCCGCGCCGGAACCGCTGCCCCAAACGACGCCCAGACCAACGTAGACCGCTTCCACATGTCCGTTGCCATCGTCATGAGCGTCCGTTTCAGAATTGCCGTAGTCGAAGCAGCACCCATTGATCAGGTCATGCGTGCCGCTGCTCACCATGTACATGGTCTCTGGATCGTCGCCTGTTGCAACGCCTTTCGCAGGGCCGTTCCCAGTACCGTTGTTGCAACCTTTGCAGCCAGTGCGATAACCCATACCGGGCTTGAACAAGAGGCCGTAGACCGCATGGCCATTGATCGATACCGGCAGAGCGTCGGCCTTTACCGGAAGGCTGGCGGTTGTCTTCTTGCCGCCCAAGCCCGCGGGCAAGATTGCCATGTCATTCCCATTGCCGGACTGGTCGTAGACGATCGAGACGGTGCAGCTGGTGCCCTGGCAGAACGAGTCTTGCGAGGCCGCGTCGGCATAGCCCTCTGCGGTGGCCACAATGTCCTGGGTCGTATTGTCGGAAGCTCTCTGGACCTGGTAGAGCGGTCCGCCGTAATTGCTCGAGAGAACTCGAACCGTGCTGTGCGCTGCGACACATGGGTTGCCAGTCCTTTCCAAGACGTCGCATGGCCGGCCGCTGCTGTTAACCGGCGCACCGGAAGTGCCACCGGCCGAAATGCCACCGCCCACGGTCATCTCGCCCGAGAGACCGCCGCCCGCGGCCGCACCGCCTGCGTCCGAGCCCATCGACAAATACCCATTGATTTTGGCACCACATGCCTGAGCCAATGCCAGGCACGAACCAATACAGACCCAACGTGAGAAAGTCATTGAATCCACTCCGTCTTCGCCCTTAGCCGTGGCCGGGCCCCGCCCAATCCGTGACGCCAAAGCGTAATAAGTCACTCGAACGGCCGCAAAGCCATCTGAATTCTACGACCGGCACATTCGCGGGTAGGTCCGCCTTTCTCCGTCACGGAGCGCACCTCGAAGGGGGCACTCTTGCCGCCAATTGCCCGCATGCCGCGTCGATATCGGCCCCTCCGGAGTAACGACGCACGACGGGGAACCCGGCTGAGATGAGCTGCAAACGAAAGGCTTCTGCCTCTTCAGCGGTGGCTCGTTTGAACGGATCCGAAGCGCCAATCGGGTTGTAAGCAATCAGTGACAATCTTGGCATGCAGCCACTGCGCTCTGCTATCTCGAGTGCCAGCTCGCGTAGCGCCTGGGCGTCGGTGGGCGTGCAGTTGACGCCAGAAAGCAGCGTATACGCCAGCATGGGAGACTGCCGGGTCCCGCTCGTGTATTCAACCAGGGCATCAATCGATTCGCGTAGGCTTTGGCGGCCTTCAATGGGCATTAGCGCCTTTCGGCGTTCAGAGAGTGCGGACCCGATTGAGAGCCCAATGCGCACGCGAAGTTTGGCTTGCTTCAAACGCCGGATGCCTTGCGGCAACCCCGCGGTGCAGACGGTCATGGCTTTTTGATCGATGCCTTGGCAAGCGGGATGCGAAAGGACTAGAATGGCTTTGACAACCGCATCGAGATTGGCGAGCGGTTCACCCATGCCTTGAAAGACGACCCCACTGACACGCGAGCGCTCAGGAAGGCTCTGCCGCGCGATGCGCACCTGTTCCACGATCTCCCATGCCGCGAGGTTGCGAACCAAGCCCGATTGCGTCGCTTTGCAGAACCTGCAGCCTAGGGCGCAGCCCACTTGTGAGGATATGCAAACACTGAACCGCCCCTGTCGCTCGAGTGGGATTCGGACGGTCTCGATCAGATGCCCATCCGTTGTGCGCAAAGCAAACTTCACGAATGGGTCCAGTTTCGAGGACTGGGTCTCTACAATGCCCAGCTTTCCGACATGAACATTATCTTCGAGCTGTCGGCGCGTGAGTTTCGAAACCTGAACCCTTGGAGCACCTAGGTCTTCGCTACCGAGCCGGTGCACGGCCGCCACAACACGCCTCACTTCGTTCAGCTTGCAGCCCAACTGAGCTGCCAGTTCTTCCGGAAGCAGGCCCTGAATCGCAACGGTCACTTCGCGGATATTGTCTGGAGCAGCTACAGTGGCCAGCAATGACGTACGATTTGTCGGGGGATGTAGCCGATTGGGAATGGCCTGTCCCGTGACGGCGAATTTCGGACGCTTTTTTCGTCGTTTGGTCTAAAAGAAACCGGCCAACGTGCCGTAGATATCCGTATTCACCGAACCGAGGTCCTATGAGCCGGACGCAACGTCCCACGCCGTTGGTGCCTGCACCGCGCAAACCCGTGACCGCCACAACCGAGGAATCGACCTGTTGCCATGCGCTCAGGGCGCCCATTGTGGTTGTGGCCGCCGGACGCGAGTGGGAGCACGAGACAGGTGCTCTGACGATCGGACGCGATACGGCAGCCGGCATCACGCTCGAGGACCCGCTCGTGTCGCGCGAGCACGCCCGCTTGTTGGTGCAGACCGATGGCACCGTGGTGGCGGAGGACCTTCACAGTGCCAATGGGGTTTTCATCAACGGTTGCAAGATCACGAGGCCCACCTACGCTCTGCACGAAGGCGATCGCCTGCTGCTCGGAACCACGGAAATCAGTGTGTTTAGCTTGCGTGGATCCGCTACGGTCCCAGTCGAGCACGCCCCAGACAAGGCCGAGCCATCCGAGCGTACAACGCTGCCCTCGCCGGAGTTTCCGGCTACAGCCGCTGCACAGCCGCCGTACAGGCGTAGAGCCGCCACGACCGAGCGCAATGACACGGTTGACATGATGGGGCAATTCGCCGAGCAACTAATGGCCTCCGGACACCTTCTCGAGGCGGTGGGCACCCTTTCGGACCACCTGCAGAATCTCATGAAGGGGGCGACGGCAGGCTTGACGGTGCCCGAACACATACTCGAAAGCGCCACGCATTATGCGCTACTGCTACACGAGTGGACGCAGCGCAATAGCTGGATCGAGTTCGTGCTCGAGTTGCACTTGGCGAGCCAGCAAGTGCCCAGTGAGCGAAGCCTCGCGGCCATCGAAGCGGCATGGCAACCAGCACTCGACGGCGCCCTCGTACGGTACCTCGTCAGGACGATCGAAGGGCGCTCCCCGCCGCCGAGCTCGGACGAACGCACGCGCCTGGCGCGCGTCGCCCGCCTGGTTCGCTAACAAGGCTGCGCTTGCGGCGCGCATGGGGGCGCGCGGCGGGCGTGCGAACCCAATTCGCTTGACCGGAATAAGGTAACGATGTCCCATTGCTTGGCAGGCGGTAGCCGATTGATGCCTTGTAGGTAATCGGTTGCCTATGTTTGGATCGACGACATGCCCATCGAACCTTTGAGAGACTATGTCTTTGCGCACTGGCTCCCCGGTGTGCTTGTGTGGACCCTCATCTACATTTCAGACTACGTCTGCACGATTGCCAGCGCGCGGCTCTATCAAGCGAATGCCAAAGCGCATATTGTGATCGAAGGCAGTTTCGAACTAAACCCCGTGTTTCAGGCTGATGTCAACAAACTGCGTTGGGTTAGTCCGCGGTTCGTGATTCTGTTGGTCGTGACTTCGTTGCTGCTCGTCGGCAATTGGGCGAGTTCGCAGTGGGTGCCGGGTTTCGAACCGGCCTATCCAACGGTGCTGGGCGCCTTCGTGCTGATGGAATGCGCTGTGCACATGCGTCACATTCGCAACCTGGTGCAGTTCCGTGGCATGCGCAAAGGTGGCATGTCGGGGCAGGTTAGCTACCTGCGCGGATTCGTGCTGCGGAACTCCTCCGCTGAATTCCTGTCCTTTGCTGTCTTGTTCTCACTGATTGCCTTGTTACAAGCTAGCTGGTTTTTCCTGGGCGGCACTCTGAGCTGCCTGGGGGTAGCCGTTAAACACTGGGTCCTCGCCAGGCGGTGGGAAAAGCGACGCACAGGCCCGTAGCGACCGACCACTCAGCGTTTCACCCGGACTGTCTCGCGGTACCGTCACGCCAGTCGCAAGCCACGGCCCAAACAACTGCGTCCGGAAAACTTGACTCAAGAACGATGACTTTCGTCCGTTAAGGTCGGTAGTGGGCAAGATCTCGCTCAAGCTCGGACTTATCGTGTTGATGGTGGGTTGCGCATCGGCTAGCCCGCGTACCGAAGTGGCCGCGCCAGCGGTCGAAACGCAGTCCACGGCACCACGCAACGTCGAAGACGGCGCGCGTTCGTCGCGCAGCGTTGAAGAGAGCGCGAGCGCGGCGGGAGCCACCGACGTTCAGGCTCCCACGTCCGAGCCGGTGCAAGACGGGAGTGACGCCACACGTGCCGAGGCGCCCGCAGTCGTGTCCGTCTTGCCAACGACGTGCGCAAACCGCAAGCAGTGCATTCCTCCGGAGGAATTTGCCCGAGCCACGTGTCATGGTCGCTACCCAAGCATGGCGATCGCGATGTTCGAGAAACACACGCCGTGGCAGCGCCTGTATCTGAAGGCCGTGACGCTCGAGGCCGTCAATGCTTACGGTGACCGCTCCACGACGGCTCCGATGGTGTTTGGCGAAGAGGTGATTGTCCTGCGGAGCGCCTCACCACTAAGCTCAGGAAAGCTTCAGGTTAGCTCATCGGATATTGATGTTTTGCGTTGGGATGGAACGTGTACAACAGTGGCGCGCGAGCTGTTCTCGGCTACTCCCATGCCGAATACGGTGCAACCCATCGAGTGGCGCTACTTGGAGGATTCGTTCCAGGCGGCCCTGTTGAAGTCCAAGTACGTTGCGATAACTTATGAGAGGCTGCGTTTTGCGTGCAATGGTTCCTCGGATGCTGCAAAGTGCCGAAAAGCCACTGAAAGGCTGAACGAGGCAATCGGGGTTGCCGTTCGCGGAGGCATCGTTCTGCCGACGCCGGAGAAGCTGCCAAAGTGGGCAACGGTCGATACGGATGCGCCCGTGACGCTTCGGTAGCTGGCGATGCTGTGACGCGAGCCGCATCGAAGCAAGCCCGCACTGTTGATATCCGTCCCGAGCATCCCGAACGTCGGCGTTGGTCGCTCACAGGCCGCAAACCGACACCGGGTTAGGGCTGTCAGCCGTCGTGCCGTTGCCAAGTTGCCCGAAGTCGTTCTGTCCCCAGCAGTGCACCGAGCCGTCAGCGAGCCTGACGCAGGCGTGTGAGGCGTCATCCCCGACGCTCAGGGTGGTCGCATTCGCAATGTCCGAAACGCTGACGGGTACCGCGCTGTCGATGAATGTGCCGTTGCCGAGTTGACCGTGATCATTTTGACCCCAGCACTTCACCGTGCCCTCTTCGAGAAGGGCGCAGGAGTGGTTCATGCCAACACTGACATCCTTCGCGTGGGCAATCCCGCTGACGGTCACGGCAGAGGTGCTGTCAATGCGAGTGCCGTTGCCGAGTTGGCCATGGTCGTTGCGGCCTTGGCACTGCACCCTTGCGTCGCCGAGCACGGAGCACGTGTGACGCCCAATATGCTGTACGCTTCCCCAGCAGGAGAATTCCCCATTTTCCAGCAGTGCGCAGGAATAGTTGCGGCTCTTGGTGAATTCGATCGCGTTGGTCACGCCGTCAACGGCGACGGGAACAGAACTATCGATGGCCGTGCGGTTGCCGAGCTCGTGCATGCTATTGTCGCCCCAGCATTGAATTTTGCCCTCTGCCAACAACGCACAAGAGTGATACACCGACGCATCGACGGCCCTGGCTTGGACAATGCCTGAGACAGAAACGGGAATCGAGCTGCTCGCTTGCGTGCCATTGCCGAGACGACCATCGCCGTTGAACCCCCAACATCGAACCGTGCCATTGTCCAACACGGCGCAACTGTGCAACATCCCGACTTCGATTGAGCGGGCGGGATGCCCCGCGGTTTCACGCTCACACGCGCTCGACCCCGCCACGTTCGGTCCGGTACGGCCGTTCAAGTCCTTCGACTGTCCGCGGTTCGGCGCAGGCGTCAAGGCGCCGGCAGAACTGGCAAGCAGCGCAAGAAGGGCGACGAAACCAGCGAGGGGTCGAGCAAAGAGGCGATGGGTCATGATGAGAGCCCATCAGCACGACCCGTGCCAGCGTGCATTTTAGCGGAAATTCAACGGCTTGCCGAAGAGGTCCGACCCACGTGTGCAATTCCCTGCACACAAGCCCATGCAGATCCCTGCACAGCGAGCAAACCCATGCACGCCGCGGCTCACCTTCGCAAGGCAAGTCAAGCCAATGACTGGACGCCTATTTCTTTTTTTTGGCATGACGGCACGAATAGCCACGTGCCGTCATGGCCCAAGATGGGGACTCATGTTCGCTCGCTGAATAGCTTAGAGCGCTAGCATTTATCGCCCATTCCCTGACGGTTGCGTGCCGTATTCGGTTGGTATGCTTAATTGCCGCCCTGGCTCTTGCGTTGCCCGCCGTGTCCGTGCAAAGTGGAGTAATGGCTGTGCACGCGCGCATTCGGACATTGTTGACCGCTTCACTACTTGCTTGGGGTTGCGGCAATCGCAAGAGTGACTTGGGAACACCCTTGCCTGACGGCGGCATCCAGCCGGCATCTGGCGGCAGTTCCGAAGTCAGTTCTGGCGGAAGTTCGGCACAGTCCGCTGGTGGCTCGAGTTGCACACCCGCTGCGGCAACCGCGCCCGGCGAGGTTCTGACCACCAGCGGTGTGGTTCGCGGCGCTGTCGCGGGCAACACGTACAGTTACAAGGGCATCCCCTATGCGGCACCTCCGGTCGGCGCGCTGCGGTTTGCCCCACCGGCAACTCCCGCTTGCTGGAGCGACGTGCGCGACGCGACTGCGTTCGGGAATCTTTGCCCACAGTGGGCGGACAAGGCACAGACGAGTACCACCGGCGTCGAGGATTGTTTGTATCTCAACGTCTGGACGCCCGACGACGCCACAGCCACGTCGGGGCTGCCCGTGATGGTGTTCATCCCAGGCGGCGGCCACCAAGAGGGAGGGGCGTCGGTGACCAAAAGCGGAATCCTCATCTATGACGGCCAGTCGCTGGTCGAGGGCTCACACATCGTCCTGGTCACGTTCAACTACAGGCTCGGCCCCTTTGGTTACCTTGCCAACGCCGCGCTTGCCGCCGGTGATTCGCACCACACCACTGGCAACTACGGCACACTCGACCAGATCGCCGCGCTGCGCTGGGTTCAGGACAACATCGCCGCTTTCGGCGGCGATCCGCAGCGGGCGATGGTATTCGGCGAGTCGGCGGGTGGCGAGGCCGTGTGCACGTTGATCGCATCGCCGCTCGCCAGTGGCCTGTTCGCCGCGGCGGCCATCGAGAGCGGGCCATGCGGCTCCACGTCGCTCGCGGACGCCGAGAGCTATGGTGACACGGTCGTTGCGGCCGTTGGCTGCGCCACGGCCACGGACGTTCCCAGCTGCTTGCGCGCAGCGAGTCTCGCGAGTTTCTTGAACACCCTCCCGCCTAGTGTCATAGGCCAACTACCTTACAACGCGGTCGTGGACGGCTACGTACTCTCGGACATTCCGCCAAAAATAATCGCGACTGGTCAGTACAACCACGTACCGATGATCCTCGGCACCAACAAGGACGAGATGGGGATTAACTTCCCCGCGAACACGATCGCGTCGGACGTTAGTTACAAGTTGGCGGTGTCAAAATTGGCGACGTCACTCGCGGATACATTCGGCACCACCGTCACGGCGCAGGATATCCTCAATGAGTACCCCTCGACCGACTACGCGACTCCCAACGACGCGTTTGTCGCGCTCGCAACGGACCTGAGTTTCTTTTGCCCAGCGCGGTTCGACGCGCTCGCACTGGCGACCCATCAGCAGGAACCTGTGTATCACTACCTGTTCGACTACCTTCCCGATCCCGATGCGGTGCATGGCACCGAGTTGCCGTTCGTATTCGGCTCGAAACCATCGCCTAGCGCCAGCGATGCGCAGATCATCGCCCTGTTCGCGGCGTACTGGTCTGGTTTGGCCGCAAGCGGAAATCCAAACGCCAACGGGTTCCCGGTCTGGACCTCCGTCTCGCCGGGCGGCGGTAACGACACACTGCTCACGATCGACGCGACACCGCAGACGATTGCCGACTATCGCGCCGACAAGTGCGCATTTTGGACCTCGTACGGTCTCGTCAACGGCGGCTAGCTTCGACTTGCAGGCTCGGCTCAGGTACCAACCTTCCGCACCAGAATTCCGGAGTGCACCAGGGCAAGACGCTATTGAATCACCAGGCGGGTGATCGTGAAGTCGGCGCTGGTAGTAAGTTCCCAAGGTGAGGAGAAGTTAACGCCGTACACTTTGGCTCGATCAAACGAGAACCCATTTGCCTTGCCACAGTAGGCCGTGTTTTCAAGTGGTATGTGATAGGTGAGCGCGCCTGATGATGCATTGACAGTGTACGTGCAAAACGCCCGATTTACATCGTTCAGTTGAACGTAGAAGCTAGTCGCGCTGCCCAATACGATGTTGGCGTCGAATTCCAAGTACGTGGCCTGAGTCAGGTCTATCTGACCATCCGGTATCTGGACGGTGCAGCCCGCTCCCCCATTTGTATCGCCGTCCGTGATCTGAACTTCAACCTGGCTCGGCGTCAGAGGCGCAGACCAGCTCGCCGCTGCGTTGATGACTGATGCGGAACTGTTGCTCCAGGAGAAGAGCGACCAACACCAACCATTCAGTCCCGAACTCACCCCGTTTCCGAGGGTTGTCGAGGAGAAGCCAGTTGAAGTCGTGGCGAAACCAATGTCCGTGAGATTAATGTCTAGGGTGTAGTTCTTGTTCCATTCTGCCGTCTCAAATTGCACATATTCGATTTGTGACCGGTCAAGGCCGCATGAGTGCGGCCAGCAGAGTTTCGCGGATTTGAGATCTACGGCGTAGCGTGTGTTGCCAGATCCCACGATCTCCCAAAAGCAGTACTCCGTGCCTTGCCTGCCGATAGCCACGCCGAAGCGCTGGCCCGACGGAACGGTGGCATCAAACCACAGTTCGTCGTATTGGCTCAGATCCGCCGGTGACCCGCCGTTGAGCAGGGCCAGCATTCCTGCGTCACCGTCGGAGGCGGCCTGCGCGGAAACGTGGACGGCGCTTTGACCGGGGGTGCCTGCCCACGCCACCGTGGCATCGGAAACGGCGAAGGTATTCCAGCAGTAGCCACCAGGTCCCGTCGTACAACTACTTCCAGTCGTTCCGCCTACGCTCGTAGTGCCGCCGGTGGGAGGTGCACCGCCAGTCGGTGGCGCGCCGCCTATTGCCCCTCCGCCGGTCGCATTGGCACCAGTCGATGTGCCTCCGGTTGCGGTTCCACCGGTTGCAGTCCCACCAGTTGCTGAACCGCCGGTTGCGCTCCCACCAGTAGTAAGTGTCCCTCCGGCGACCGTAGTGCCGCCGCTCGACAAGGTACCACCCGTCAAATGGGCTCCGCCCGCACTAGTTACTCCACCGACCGACGACCTCCCACCCGCCGCAGCAGTGCCGCCCGTCGTGATCGCGCCGCCATTGGACACGATCCCGCCGGTACCTAGCGTTCCGCCCGTGCTCGATGTGCCTCCCGCGCCCGACGTGCCAGTGGTGGACACGGCGCCACCCGTGCCCAATGTGCCGCCGCCCGACGTGTTGCTGGCCGCGGTTGCGCCGCCACTCGCCGGAAGAGTGCCGCCCAAACCATTACCAGCATACCCGCTGCCACCATTGGGCGACGTGCCGCCAAGGCTCGTGGTTCCTCCAGTACCAGGACCGCCACCAATGCCTGTCGTGCCACCACTGCCAAAACCTTGAGGCGCTCCGGCGTCCACCGTGCCCGCCGTCGTGCTCACACTTGACCAATCGCCGCAGGTCGGCAATGACGGCGTCTTGGCGGCGCACGCTGTTGTCACGGCCACCGCTTTTGCCGCGCCCGAGGCCAATCGATCACAGACCGCCTTCGGTAATTGAATCCGGCTGCCGCTGCTCGTCCACCCTGTGCTCGCATCCTCGTCGATTGGCACCAGGCAAGCTTGCGGCCCGCATATCCCCTCCGTGTTCGGTTCCAGCACTAGCGCTACGCTTACCCCTGTGCCCACCTTGGAGGCCGCTACCTTTGCGATGCTGCAGTCGCTCATGTCCACCGCGACGTCTTGCCCATTGGCAAAGCACTGCACCGTGTCAAAACAGCTGCCTGAGCCCGTGCCGTCTCCCCCGCCGAACACTTGCTCCGTCGAATAGGTGGGCAACGTCGATGAATCTACCTGCGTGGTCACGCATGAGCCCGCAATGCAGCTCTCGCCCGCGTTGCAGCTACTCGAGACCTCACCGCTCGCCGTGGTCTTGACCTGATCTAGGCATAGCCATTCGATGGGTACGTACAGAGTCGCGATGCGATCGGCCGGAATAGTTGTCACGATCTCGCGGAACGTGCGTGCCGTACCCTTCTGGCTCGAAGAGACTTGAATGGTGACCGGCTGGCTCGGGTCACTGCCTGCCACGATACCAAATGTCGCTGGGAGTTTTAGCTGCCCCGCCCCCACTGGAAAGTCACTGCTGTACCGAACCGTGCCGTAGGTCGAGACCGTCAGGTGAACCGTGTCAAAGTCATGCGGCACCTGCATGTCCGTCGTGATGGCCAGCATCAACTCGCCCTTGGGCGGCAACGTCTTGCCCCCGCAGCTGAATAACATGAGGCACGCCAACAGGGCTGAGGCTTGAATCGATTTCAGTTTCTGTAACACGCTCTCACCTCGTCGGCAGCTCACGGCAGTTGAAGCGGGTAGGATTGCATCGTGCCCCAGGGCGAGGCGGCTTGCTTGTCACTGGGACGGAATAGAAAATAGGCGCCCGTCGCCAGACCGGCTGCAAGCAAGGTTCCGCCGCCAACCCAAAGCCAGGTGTTGTTGCTGCTGTGCGGCGCTGCTGACACGGGTTCAGGCCGCAATGACACTCGCACCGAGTTCGTCTGCTTGTCGCTGATCAGCACATCACTGTGATAGGGCAGCATCCCCTTGCCCTGGATGACCACCGCATGCGTTCCACTGGGCAATTCACCCGTCCAATTGCCCACGCCCACTCGCTTGCCATCAACGAACACTTCGTAGGCGCCGTCGAGCAGCACCTGCAATGTTCCCACATGGCGAATCGCCTTTAGCTCTACGGCGACGGAGACCGTCGTGCCCCCGGCGATGTTCTGCGTGCCATTCCAATCCTCGAAGCCTGATTTGGAAACGCGTAGCTTCCTCGTGCCCATGTCGACGCGCAATGTCGGCACCGGGGTCGTGCCCGCCTCTACGTCATCAATCTTGACAGTGGCGCCCGGCTCGTTCACCTGCAGCTGTAGCTCGCCTACGAATGGCTTGAGTGTATCGAGCACGATTTGCGCATTCGAACGCTCCGTTTCGTTGATCAGCGAACCGCCATCGCGTAGGTACTGTTCGATCAGCAGTGTCATTCTCGCGTAGTGTCGCTGTTGTTTTTCGCAGGCAGCGATGTTCCACAGCAGCCGCGGGTCGTGAGAATTATCGTAAGCCAGCTGAAACTTCAGCAGTGCCCCGGCATGATCCCCGTTTTCGAAAAGGAGCTTTGCGTTCTCGTAGTGCTCCTTGGCGACGCCACTCAAGGACTCTGACAGCGGTGTGCTGCTAGCACTCGAGGTCGCGCTGGCCGCAGGCTCGGCTGCCTGCAACAACGTGGGACGCGAGGTCGCAAAGAGCAATTGGATCACTAGGATTGACGAAATACTTCGCATTGATTTGGGATGGGCCATGGTTTACTGCAGTGGCATGTCGAGCGATTTGCGAGGAGTTTGGCTTGGGGTCGTGGCTTGGGGCAACGGCGGCACAGGCGCTGCAGCGGTCTTACCCGTCGCCACGACTGCCGAATGTGCGGACGATAGTGATGGAGTCCGTTGGGAGCGCGGCGAACGAGAACTTGCGGGTGGTTGAGAAGCCGCCGCGCTGGGCAATTCTCCGCGAGTTACCTCAGGCGTGCTGGGTGCTAGATCGGGTTGGGTTGGCACCGCCGCTTCATGTGCGCCCTCCCGAACAATGAAGATATTGTCGGGTTTGAGGTCGCGATGCACGATGCCCTTTTCGTGAGCCAGCGTGAGGGCTCGCGCCACTTGCGACAGTATTTGGATTGCGTCATTGGGGCTGAGTCTGCCCAAACGCACAAGCCGTTCCGCCACGCTCTCCCCTCGAAGCAGTTCCATGGCGATGAACGGGGTGTTGTCGTCTACGCCGTAGTCGATAATCTGTACGATGTGCGTGCTACGCAGTTCGGCGGCGGATTGAGCCTCGCGCTGAAAACGGGCCAGCGCGTCTTTGGATTGCGCAATCGACGGGTCGATCAGCTTGATGGCCACCTGCGTGTTCAACGTGAGGTGCTCGGCGCGCCACACCGATCCCATGCCGCCTTCCCCCAACTTGGCGACGAGGCGATAGCGCTGTGCCAACACCCTGCCTTCCACACCAATACCTCACCGAAATAATCCAGGTGACCCTAACACAATCGAGCAGCAACGGGGTGACTGGACCCTATGATGAGGGAATCATGAGACTTGGAAGACCGCAAGAATCTCCTGCGACCAACGGGCCAATGTCGGGTTCCGCGAGAAAGCGAATGGTTGCCGCGGCCGAGGCAGTACCCGCCTTGGGTACCCGTGTGCGCGTTCAAGTGGCACCAGTCAACCGATTTGCGGGTGAAGCGTGTCCGCCGAATGCGCCGTGCCGAATCGAGAACCACAGAACCCAATCGCCATGGCTTCGGCAATTGATGCATAAGAGAACGCGTGCTCAAGCTCGAGTTCGAGCAATAGGTATCCAAAGTAGTGATCTTGCCAAAGCAAAGGAAAAGCCGCGAAGGGACGGCCGTTGCCGAGCACGGGCATTAGCCCCTTAGGTAATATCGATTCGCTAAAAGGGGCCTGTTCATTCTGGTTGACGACTTCTCGCCCGTCTGTGCAGCCTGCAAAGAGTTCGGCCGTGTCGCCATGGCCAACACTCGACTCCAGAACGACGTAGTAGTTTCGCAAACCAAGATTATGCAGCTCCCGGTAGATTTCCGCCTTCATGACACAAAGGTCGCGAGCCCCGGCTAGTTCGTTGCAAATGTGACTTACATCACGAACCCAGCGCTCCAGTTTGATGCGGTCGCGTTCCACGCCAATCCGGGCTAGTGCGCTCAGCGCGAGATGCGTTTCATAGAACTCCGTTTCGGCCCGCTCGAGCCGCGCAATATCGCTCTTTAGAGCGTCCCACAATTGCGCTCGCAAAGTCTGAACAAGGTCGTGGCATACCTGGATGTCTCCATTGTGCTTCAGTACTTTCGTTCCCAAGTCCTCCGCTACTCGCCGGAAGGCACCGACAGACTCTTCGCGTGAATCAGATACGAAGGCCATGAGTAGCCGGCCCTCCCAGTTGCTCCCCACGAACCCGAGCCTGGCGCGCGCGGCTAGAGTGAGTGCGTCCAGGATGTGTTGCCGCTGTAGCAGCACGGCGCTCTCGAAGTTCGAGCCAAGTCTTGCCGCAATCGCCGGTCTGGGTCCAGCGGCGCGTGTCGAACACCCACATGAGCTTCGTATCACGATTTCGGTGTCAATTTGAGTCGTGGTGGGGACGGTGCCAACCTGAATCCACTTCAAGAGATCATTGGTGGCCTGCTTTCCCAGTTTCTCTACGGACTGTCGTACCGTCGTCAATGGCGGATCCGTAAAGGGACCTTCCTCCATGTCGTCGAACCCGGCGACGGCAACGGTGCGAGGAATGGCAATGCCGCGTTCGGCAAGTTCAGTCATGACTCCAATTGCCATCGCATCGTTCGCTGCCATGATGGCATCGATCTCCGCGAGTTGGAGCCCGGGCTGCTTTGCGAAGGAGCGCACGGCTTGCATTCCGCTTTCATGCCCAAAGTCGCCGACCGTTACCAAACGCGCATCCACCGGAATGTCGAGCGATTGCAAAGTGTCGACGTAAGACCGGTAGCGTTCTTCTGCTTCGTCGTTGTTGATGGGCCCGCGAACGAAGGCGATCTTGCGGAAATTGTGGACTTTGGCAAGGTGAATGGCCATGTCCCTGATGCCCGACTGGTTGCTCGTGACCACGCTCGGAAACCCCTCGAGTGCTACGCCGATGCTGACAAGAGGGAGGTTGCCGAAGTGCTTCTTCAAGTATGACTCCGCGCTCGAACGACCGACTTGGCAGATCACTATCGGCGCGATTACGATGACTCCGTCGATCTGGGCGGCACGAACTAGTTCAAAGACCCGATTGTGCGGCTCGGCATCTGGCCTATCGGCACGGAGCATACCGCCCACTAAGCAAAGAAGATTCGCGCCGGCACTTCTTGCGGTATCTACGATTCCCGACACTATTGCACGTTGGTAGGATATGATAATCCCATCCACCAGGACGGCGATTGTGGGAGGCTTACCCAATCGCGGGGCATGCTTGCCATCGGTACCCGACAAGATTTGTTTCATCTCCTTCTACCGTACGATCGTACCGCCCGCGGGAAAGTTTATCCCTGACGAGTCGATGCCGCGAAAGTCCCCAATCTCGGGGCACATGACTCGGGGGCCGAGTCGGTTTGGCCTAAGGTACCGCCTGTTGGATGGCTGTCATTATGGGTTGTCCGGCACAGAATGCCCGCGTCACGGCCTGGACGTGTTGCGTGGGTAGAATACCCTGGGCATCGGTCCGAGGTGGCTTGTAAAATATGGCTCGTGCGACGTATGCTGCCGGCGCAGTCGCCTCCGAGAAGCCAATTCGGGGATTGCGGCGGGAATTTATCGACCACAGGCAAGACGACAAGGGGACGGATTATGACACAGCATTGCCAGTTCAGAATTCGCAAGAACTTCGCTATCGTTCTCGGAAGCATCCTTGGCACGGGATGTAGTGCAGCGGTCTATCCGGCAAGCGAATGCAAGCCGCCGCCGCCTCCGTTGACCGTGCCCAATTCTCCGCGGTCACAATGCAAAGAGATCTCGACGGAACATGCCAAAGATTGGCCACAGAAGTACAAGGACATTCAGTACAGCGAGCAGAACGCAGTGTACTGGATGAGGGCAGCATTCGTGGAACTTGCCGAACCCGCTCAGAAGGAATTGAAGGGCGATTTCGCGTCGGCGCTGACTGAAGTGAACAGTGCCGACGGCAAGTATCTCCAACTTGTTGAACGCGGCAGTCGGCTCCAATGGCGGAGACAACGCAGGGGCAACCAAGATGCTCACTAAAGCCGTCGAGAAATTCATGAAGTTCTTCGACGACAATGTCAAAAGCACCGCCATGACATCTGGAGCCCAGAAGAAAATCAACAAGGCGAAGATCGCGTTTCAAGAGCTGAAGAGCAAGGCCGAACCACCGCCAGCTCCTTCAGATGAAGAGGGGCAGAACGGCGCTGAATCGCCGTCGGCGCCAGCGGACAAAGATGAGCAGAGCAAAGACGAATCGCCGTCGGCTCCCGCCGACAAAGAAGAGAAGGAGTGACCCGCTCCAGTCTACAAAACCGTATCGCGTCTTGGCTTTCGATTGCTCGCTGCAAGGCGCTCAGTTTCTGCTACTCTACCACCGAACTAATTCGGGTGGCGCTGACGGCCGTTGAGAGGTACCGTTGGTGTGTCGTGACGCAGAAAGCTCAAGTCCAATCGCTCGACCCAGAGTCCACGCACGACCAAAATGGTGTTGATCGAACGCTGATTCGAGAGATGCTTTTGCTGTCGCCACAGGAAAGGCTTGCCCGCGTAGAGGGGTTAGTGGAAGAACTCATCGAGGTGTGGGAACTCAATGGCACGCGTCCGGTTCGTTGAGACCCTCAGACTTCTCGCGCGCAACGAGGTTGAGTTCATTGTCGTTGGTATGGGGGCAGGTGTGTTGCAAGGCGTCCCATTGACCACGCTCGACCTTGATATTCTGCATCGACGCACCCCTGAGAACGTTGATCGACTATTGTCCGTGTTGCGCGAGCTACAGGCAACGTATCGCAATGATCCACAAAAGCTCAGCCCCACAACTTCCCATTTGCTCGGCCCAGGTCACCAACTCCTAGAGACGATCAATGGTGATCTCGACTGCCTCGGCTCGATTGATGAAGGGAAGTCCTTCGAGGAACTTCTCAGTTCGACCGTCGAACTCAAACTGTCTGACGCCGACACCATCAGAGTCGTTTCGCTCGAGACGCTGGTTGAATTGAAGAGGCGCGCCGGACGCCCCAAGGATCTTGCGGCAATTCCCCATATTGAAAGCACCATTGATGAACGTCGGAGCCAAGCCCAAAAGCACTAGTTTGACAACCAGGCCCAGCCCAAGGTGGCCCGAACTGCCAGCTGTCCGCCCGTGCCTCGTACTGCACACTTTTTGTCACCTGAATGCGCCCGCTCCGGCCACTAAAGGAATTGCATGGATTTCTCAGGCGCTTGCTGGATTCGGATTGTGGCGATACCCAATCCGGCTTCGATACAAAAGAGGTCGTTCTCCTATGAGATCTTCGATATTGCTCGGCATTTGCGTCACGTCATTGGCAGTTGCCTGCAGCGGCGACTTCACTTCCAGCTCGGCTGACGCAGGCGTTGGCGGCCAGTTGCCCTTGGGCGGACAACCGGCAACAGGTGGTGTAGGTGCAATCGGTGGCAGCGCCACCACCGGTGGTACGACTCAAGATGAGGGGGGCAACCCCGGAACCGGTGGCAGCGTCGCGGCCACAGGCGGCACATCTAGTGTCGGCGGCGCAATGCCAACCGGAGGTAATGCCAGCACCGGGGGTGTTACCAGCACGGGCGGCGGCAAAGCAACCGGCGGCAAGCTTGGCGTTGGCGGCTCAATAGCGACAGGCGGTACTTCGCACACAGGTGGCGCAACCGGAGGTACCGTTGCGATGACCGGCGGAAACGCGGCAACGGGTGGTCGCACTGGCACCGGTGGCCATCCAGCGACCGGGGGTGCATTGGTCGCAACCGGTGGCGCAGTAGCTTCGGGCGGCTCATCGAGCGGTGTGCCCTGCGGTACGTCCGTATGCCCTGCGGGGCAGAAATGCTGCGACGCAAGTTGTGGCGTCTGTGGGCCGATCGATGGCGTCTGTCCGGCGATTGCTTGTCTGGCGGGTGGTGCGCCAGGCACGGGGGGTGCGCCGAGTGTGGGTGGCAAGCCGGCTACTGGTGGCGCCACGGCAATCGGGACTAGTGATCCGTGCGGAGGTTGCGCCAGTGGCGAAGTCTGCATCTATCAGATAGGCGGTCCCGGACCTTCGCACTACGCCTGTGCGACTCAACTACCCTGCGGAGCCGCAGGGGCTTGCGCCTGCATTCAGAATCAAGGAACCTGCACGGTAGTGCCGAGCGGCACCGACTTGCAAGTCAATTGCGAATGTAATAACGGTCTTGTGTGACGCCTTTCTTTTGTCATGACGGCACGCAAAGCCATGTGCCGTCACGACCCATAACGGCAAGCCCAACGCTGCCCAACGCCAGCTGCGCGTCAATGAAGTAGCCAAGTGCCAAAGCCAATTGGAAACCTGCAACGGGGCTATGGGCACGTTGTAGAGATTGTGGTAGGCAAAGGACAATCATGAAGCGCTGGCGATTCATCGCTTGGATTAGCTTGGTGGGTTGTGCCAACACCACTGAACCACAAACCGATGCGGGCCATGACGGCGGCCCTGGCAACGGTGGCACGACTGGAATCTCGTCCTGTGATCCAAGCTGCAACTTGGTCTGTGAGGCTGCCTCCGGTTGCGCGTGTGAATGCCCAATGGGCACCGGCGGGTCGAGCTAGCGACCTCAGCTAGTCACCGTCAACGGGCCAGGGACCCGCTCAAGACGGCGTCGTAGGACGGTTTAGTTCGACGCGGCTAGCGGAAAATCAATTGATACGGTGGATGTTGCTTCGGTACTTACGTCAGCGGTACGGGGGCTTGCCTTGCTCATTATGGCGTTGGTGTCCGCGTTGAACATGTACCCGGTCACGGTATAAGTGTCCGCAGGGATCTCGCCGAAATGAAACGGAAAATGAACTGCACGGTCCGTTGCCGCTCGAGTAGTGGTTGCCTGACGAATCAGCAAGCTGTACCACGACCCAGCCGAATTCCTTGATGCAAAGCGAAGCGTCCGCGGTGGAGTTAATCGTCCAACCGACTACCAGCGAGCCATTGCTAGGCGAACTACAGGCAGGCAATGTCAGCGATAAGGCAATTAGCCCGCGGACCATCAAGTGTGAACTGGATCTAAGCAAATGTGCCATAGTTGGATTTCATCTGCGGCGTCCCACTAGCGCCAAATTAGAATCCCGTCCAAGAAATCCCATGCAGCCGGGCACTTCGGGGTCGGTCACGGGCCTACCCCTGATCGACTGCGGGCACGCTTACCCCAGGAGCGCTTACAGCCGGCTCTAGCTAGCGGCTGCCCAGTCTTCCGGCAGCAGCCTGAGCTGCTCCAGCACCCTCAGTGGGCAGCCAGTTGGCGCCACAAGCGCCGAACTGCCTTCTCCGGCTCGCCCACTGTCAAGGCACCCACGTGCAGAGAGTTGGCTTGACTCGCCCGCGAGCGCGCTCAAAATACGTTGCGTGTCGCTTTGGATTCTTGTGGCGTTCGCGCGCGACGGTTGGGCAAAGTTCGTTCACTAAGGTGGTGAGTCATGACCCATTCTTCCAATTTGTTCGGGCTGCTGGGCATCGGAGCATGCGTTTTTGCTGCGGGTTGCTCCTCTCACTATGGCACGGAAGGCGGTGGTGACGCCGGCATTCCCACTGGCGGGAAGGGTGGCAACGCAAACAACCAGGGCGGTAGCGGCAATATCTACAATGTGCAGGGCGGCAGCGGGGGTGCGGTGGGAACGGGTACGGGCACGAGCACAGCGGCGGCATTGCCCAAAGCCCAAGACACGCCAGATGGTCTTTATCAAGTGCCGGCTGACACGGCCGCGGCATTGGAGGACCCCAAGAAAGCTTGCAACGGGTGGACCGGCATCCCCAAGGCCATTCCGCCGATTATGGAGTTCGTCATCGATACGTCGAATTCGATGTCTACCGATTCATCGGTCACGGGCGATTCCACGGCGCCCAAGAAATGGCCGGCATTGGTGCAGACCATGCCATCGGTGTTCGCTGCTTTGCAGACCTTGCCGGCTACCCCTGCCGTGGGCGCCCTTTACTACAACTGTGCTTCCAACAGCTGCTTTAACGGAGCGAGCGCAAGTAAAGTAGCCATCGCTCCTTTGGATGCCACGCAGCTAACTGCGCTGGACAACTCGCTCAGCCGCACCAGCCCAAGTTCAAGTTCTCCCTATACGCCAACCTGGGGCGCTTGGACCTATGCGCTGCAGTCACTTACCGGCTATAGCGCTCCAGCAGGTTATGAGAACAGCGCGCGCTTCACCGTGCTGATTACCGATGGTGTACCCACGGGAAGCATGCCAAACCCCACCTCTTGCGCCACCACCAATTCCGGTTATATCCCTGAGTCAGAGTATGATCAGCAGATCGCTGATATCGCCGCCAAGGGGCTGCCGGCAGGCGTCAAGACGTTCGTGGTGGGCGTGGCCGGCAGTGACAATCCGCAAGGTGCGCCTTACGACCCGCTCTGCAAGTTGTCGCAGCTTGCTGTGGCCGGGGGTACTGAACAACCTCCAGGTTGTACGCCAGTGTGTGGCGTGCCCAATGGCACTACGTTGAGCCAGCGCGGTAGCTATTGCCACTTTGACCTGTCAACGTCCACTGATTTTGCCGCGTCACTTACCAGTGCGCTCTCTGCCATCAGTCAGGCCACGTTGTCCTGCACGTACACAGTGCCGACCCCCACGGACGGGTCCGTGATCGACCCAAACAAGATCGTCCTCGTTTTTCACGATGGCGCGAGCGGGGCGACGGAAGTCGTGTTGCAGAATACCAGCAGCACCTGCGATCGTGGTTGGCATTTCACGGATTCCACGAACACAACGATCGAAATCTGTGGTCAGACTTGCACTGCCATCCAGGGCAACCCCAATTCGCAGCTCAATCTGGTTTTTGGGTGCACCATTGACACCGGCGGCATCCACTGATTCTCATCCCATGAATCGTCGATGGTTCGTCATCAGGCATGACGGCACGGAACCATGCGCATCGCCAAGCGAGTAGCTTGGGCGACGGGCCTATTCGCCTTTCTTCCAGTCATCGCCGTCCGGTTCTGCGTTGCCGGCATCGAGCCCGCCGTCCACGGCCAAGTTACGCGCGACGGCATGCCTATGCTGCAGGGCAATGTCAGCAGGGGGGCAGACAAGCACGTGATCAGCCTGACCGGGTTGCGGTGCGGAGAACAGGCCCTGGACGGCGCGATCGACAGCGTCGAGATTGGGAATGAGCATCGCTCGCCCGTGATCGAAGCGCTGCACCAGTTGCTCGTCCGAGAACACCAGGCCGTGAACGAGCTCCAACTTGAGCCCGAGCACACGCCGAGCCATGTCGAGCAACTCGTATCGCTTGAAGTCCGTCGCGACGTTGCGTTCGACCGTGCTCCACACATCGGGAAGGCGTCCCAGGCCTCCAATGCCAAGCAACTCGCGATGAATGGCCGATAGAACAGCTTGTTGCCGGCGCGCACGACTGAAATCAGAGCGGCCGTGGCGTGAGCGTACGTACATGGCCGCAGTGACGCCGTCCATTCGCACGTGACCCGCCTCGACATCGAGCAAGCGTCGGCCGTTGGGCGTTCGCCCATCCACGAAGTTGTCGATAATTGGGCAAGGAACGTTGACCGTAACGCCGCCGAGCGCGTCTACCATCTGCTCGAATACGGCAACATCCACGACTACCGCATGATCGATGGGAAGCGCCAGGAAGTCACTTACCGCAAGTTTTAGCGCAGCGAGCGCATTGTCGCCCCGCGCATACGCCAGACCATAGGCGGCATTGATACGGTGCAGGCCATGCTTCGGGATCTCAACCGCGGTGTCGCGCGGTACGCTGATGAGCCCGACCCGTCCGGTCTTTTTCTCGATTGCGACGACGATCAACGTGTCCGTCAAGCCGCTGCCCCCATTGTCGGGCCGTCGATCGAGCCCGGCAATCAGGTAGTTCTGAGTGTCCTTCAATGGAGGCTGTCGCACCTCCAAAGGCAAATCAGAAACCTTGAGCACGGGTTCGCCCGATGCAGACGGCAGGGGTCGTTCGGTGACCACACGCGGCGCCGACCGCCGGTCCATCACCCCGAAATCACCCAACAGCCAGCGTGCCGTAACGCCCAGCCCACCCGCCACCAAGCCTAATCCTATCGCGACCCAATAAGACCGACGCATCACGTGACCCAGTTGACTTCCGGGTCTGGACGCGCCGGCACGCAGCGGAAGCCGACCTTGGAATAACCGAACATCATGGCTGCCACTACTTGGTCGTGATCAGGGACCTTCAGGGCTTCAAGCAAAGGGCGGTAGGTGCGCGCCGCCGTCATCAAGTACCCGGCCCAACAAGTGCCGACCCCGTTGGCTTGCGCGGCCAATTCGAAATAGGTCATGGCGATCAAGCCAGAACCCGCGGTCATTGGGTTGGTCTTGGCACCATGCGCCACCGCCAGTTGGGGCGCGCCGCGCAGCGGGTCGTGCTTGGGCCAGTTGCCCACAATGGACGCCAAGTTAAGAAATGCGGCGGTCTGCGGTTCCTTTTCGATGGCAAGCTTCATCCAATCGATGATGTGTTGAGACAGCGTCCGCAGCGTTTCGCGGCCGGTCACGACCGTCCAGCGAATTGGATGCTGGTTGACTCCCGAAGGCGCCATGTTCGCCGTCGCAATGATGCGTTGTACTTGCGCTGCGGGCACCGGCGTGTCGCGATACAGCCGAACCGAGCGGCGAGCGCGCATCAATTGCTCGACTTGTTCCGGCCGTGGCGAAAGCGTCGGGTCAATGGGAACCAAGCGGCTCCGTGCCACGGTGTCAAGCTCCAGCGCATCGTGAGAGCATATGGCCATGCAATGGCCGCAGGCAATGCAGCGCTCCGGCGTGCGGGTCGCGGGAAAGCCATGTTCACCAAACTCGAGCAGCCCGAGCGCACACACGTTGACACAGAGCCCATCTTTGGCGCAACGTTCTTGATCGATGATTACTGAAGGCATACACGCCTTCATACCACGACGAAGACGCGCAGCCATGGGGCATCCTTCGGCAGCGACATCTTGGCCGCCGAAAAGTGGCCGGAGCCAGGGCAGCCGCCGATCAGACTGCTATACCGCCTACCCGCCCATGTCTGCCTCGATACCGAAGACGAGGCCGAGCCAATGGCTTCTCAATGCTTCTCCTCGTTCCAAGGCAAAGAAGTAACCACGTCCCATGTGGCCCGGGCAATTGCAGGCCGGGGCCACGCCGAGACGCAGGAATGTGCCGAGCGTGAGTTCGTCTGCGTACGGCGACAACAGCGAGCCGGCGCGACGAGCACTCACCGCGGGAAACCACGCCACGCGCGCGTAGGTGCCCCAGCGTGCGCGCCTGGCCGTGTCGAGTTCGAAGCGAAGCTCCGCAGGAAACTCGAATGCGCTCGGGATATGGCCGCCGACGCCGTCGGCACCGATGCCAACGAAGCTGCCGATGAAGGTGTTGCTGTTCAGCATCCACATGGCGCCCAAGGGATAGAGCCTTGTCGCGTAGGCGAAGCCGAGCGGAGCGCCGACGCCCGCTTCAAGATCCACGCCAAATCCGTAACCGATGTGACTGCCGTAGCCGGCGCGTCCGTTGAAGCCCACAGTGCCCAGGTCCGAGAGGCCACGCGCCTGGGTGGGCTCGGTAACCCTTGCGTACTTGGACCAAAGCCACAGGCTCGTAAGACCGTATTCGCGATCGATCCGGCGCGAGCCCCTGAATCGATACTGCCCCGCATCGTGCCAACTGCTGTTATCGAAGCCGATGCGACCGGGATTTGCGGGCACGGTAATGCCCGGTGGCCAGAGATGCACACCAAGCGCCATATCGAAGACATGAACTTCAACGCCTTCCTGAACGCCCAGCTTCATGCCGAGCACCCAGCTCTCCAGCTGCAGGCCTGTGCCAAGAGAGGTCGTGGACGCGCCAACCACACCGCGATAGTCCCGGCCGATTGCGGTGGCGGGCAACTCCGCGTGAATATGGCAGCGGCGCAGCATGAAGTTAACGATTGTGTTGCTGTTGGGACCCGGGATCGGGAAATAGTTGGGGTGGTCTTCGAAGTACTGCGACTCGGCTTGTTCCAGGCATTCGACGACGCGTATCAGCTCGTGCGGCTCATAGTGGATGACCGCATGCACGGCCACGTCACCGTTACCAAAGTAGTCGAACGGGTCACTTCCCGAATGCTGGAGTTCAAAACGCCGAAGCCGACCCTCTCCGGGCACATTGGCAACAATCCAGGAATGCCGAGCTACCTGTGAGATGGCGCCGGACATCTCGCCACTCAAAACAGCCACGTACCCTTCGTTTTCCGCAGGCAATTGGGCCGGTGGCCTTGGGACGACACAGGCGTTCAATAAAGGGAAAATGATTCCAGTAAGTCGCCGCACCATGCCGGGAGTCCGAAGCAACCGTTGGACGAATCCAGGCGGGCGTCAATCCACTCGTCGCATGGGTAGGGTGTTTGGGGACTTATCCGTGCCGCTGCGACAAAAAAACGAGCGATGCCACCGCCTTGCGGTAAAGGTGGGCATTCGATGTTGGATGGGTGTATCGTGTTTACTTAGCTTGCCCGCATGGGTCACCGCTCATTGGACGAGCCCAGGAACTAAGCTATGGACAAACGTTGGTATCCCGCGGCTCTAACGGCGCTAGCCATTGGTTGTGGCGGTGTTACGGATGATTCAACGACGACAACCGGCGGTTCTGGTGCCGAGACCGGTGGCGCCACGACTACGACAGGCAATACAAGTTCTGGCGCGGGTGGCGATAGCGGCATCAACGCCGGCGCGCCAACGGGAGGCCGGAGTATCCTGCTTTCTGGATCTGGGGGTGGCCAGGCGTACGGCGTCACCGGTGGGCGCAGGGCAACCGGGGGATCGATGGCTTCGGGCGGATCCCAAAGCACGGGCGGCTCCAGTCCAGCGACGGGCGGCATTGATGCCGGCGTTCCAACGAGTGTAGACTTGGGAATTGGCGGCGGGTGGACGTGCGACTACGGTTGCCAAAGTTTCGGCGGTGGTCACACAATCGACGTCCAAACGGGCGGAACCACTAGCGGCAGTGGCGGCAATGCTACCGCGGGGTCGACTGAATTGGGTGGATCCCGAAGCACTGGCGGCTCCAGTGCAGCGACGGGCGGCATTGATGCCGGCATTCCAACGGGTGGAACTGACGGACTTGGTGGTCAGCGGTCGTGTGACTATGGGTGCCTGGCTGTTGGTGATGCAGCTACCGTCGCGAACCGAGTTTCTTGAGATTGAATTGCAGCGCGCGATTGCTAGGGTCAAGTTCGAGCGCAAGCGTCCAGTGTACCCGCGCCTCATTGAGGTTTCCCGCTCGAATTGAGGCAAAACCGCGATCAATCAACTCGAGCGCCTGCGTCGTGCTGGGCGACGCAACGCTTGGATGCTTCGCGGTGTCAGGCGGACTGCTTACAGCGAACGAAGGGCGCGTGCGCGCAAGTTCGTCAGACTGAAATTTCCCTGACTTGCGACGCCGTGTATCGTGTGTCTTGGGCGCGGGGTGTGACCGCGTGTTCTCCGAATGCTGCGTGTTCATTCGCTCATCCAACCGTTGCACCGCCGCGATTAGGACTTGCTGCCAGCGGCCGTGAATTGTGTGCGGCACGTCCCCATTGTGAGACCGAACCTCGAATTGCCCCTGGTGCAGTGCGATGAGCTCAACCAGCGCGTCTTGGCCCGACAGCTTATCGTAGCGCGCATCGACCAGTTCGCCGCCCGAAACACTGGCTTGCGCGTCAACCCCTTGGCCCAACAAGGTGACGGTCCATGATTGCCCCTGAGCACACATCAATTGGATGACTTCGGGTACCGTCACAGCCGACAAATCGCCCCGCAGCACGGTGCTGCTCTCGAGCTCGGCCTGGTTTGCCTCTGGAACTAGATGTAACGGCACGTGACGAGTGACCATCCTTCCCTGCTTGGTGTCATGGGCGAACTCTAGTGGACCTTAGAAAAAGACAAGCATTGGCCCGTCAGCGCGTCAAGTGACTATCGCGCGCACGGTTTGCGCCATTACGCGGCGGCTGCACTTATGTTGGGCGCCGCGATCGGAATGTGAACACATTACCGTACAAGTGTGACGACTGTGTGACGGCTCCTTCGCCTGCCCTGTTTCACGCTGCATCTTCCGGCATACGCTTTTTGGCCAATGTACCTTCCCACAAAGCGCCTAGCGACCTTAGAGCGGTTTTCGTCCACCAACTGAGCAAGCGTGACCCGGGGCTCGACACGGTGCGGCCGAACGTGAAGGCCATGGGTCTGCCGCAACTCGTGCAGCATCTCGCAAGACCGCGTGAGCGGCGCGGGCTGCCACGGCACCTGCAGCGGCAATCTCGGAACTAGTCGTTGATCAGACCGCTCATCATCAGGCTTACGTTGTTCTGGAACTTGGGCACGTTCGCTTGAAGGTCGTCGGCGGCGTTTTGCCATTGCGTGGTATCGACGAGCGGGTCATCTTGGATAGCGCTCGCGATTTGGGCGCGCCATGCTCCAAGCTTTGCCGCCACGCTTTGCGCAGAGAACGGGCCTGCGATGAATGAGTCGGCAATGCTCTTTTGCTGGCCGTAGATGACACTGCGCAGCAGCCTAAGGAACGGATCGCAGTCGATCTCTCGAACCTCGTAGTTTCCATACGAAGTGACGCCGTTTAGGACGGTCACGTCGTCAAAGTAGCAAGTGTAACCGTCGCAGCTGTCCGTAATGACGTTCCAGTTTGGCACGATGTTATTGCCGTTGGGCATGTTATCCGACCAGAAATTCGGCTCCGGGTACCAAAACGTCTTGTCGAAATCCCAGGGAATGAGTGAAAAACTGCCGTTGCCAACATCATACCAAAAGTAGTTCTGATTGGCGGGCCCCCAGCCGGTGCCAAAGTAGAAAGACATGATTCCGTCAAAGTTGTTGATCGCGCGATCGACAACAATGTACCGCGCCAGGTAATCGAAGTCGAGGTAGGGCGCCATGTTCGTGGCAAAGCTGGATTCGGTTGAACGAAGCGACGGCACCACTGAAGGCCATGAAGTCCGACACGTCCATCATGCCCGGATCACTATTGGTTCTTAGTGCCTCTTGGGCATCCGCAACCGTCGTGGCTGCCGATGGCCAGAGCTCCCTGTAGAGATTTCCGTCACCGGATTGTGGAAAACGGTTGGCCGTGAACCTGCCGTTGACCTCTTCGACGGCGGCGAACAGCCCTTGGTACTCGCCATTGATGTACAACCGCGCGTGCACGGCGCGCGGCGCCAGCACGTTCATGTCGCGAAAGAGCGAGTAGCCGAGCCGTTCACGCAGTTTACTGGGGTCCGCCGCCATCGCATGTAGATTCAGCTTCTTCAGGCCGTCCACGCGCCCCGCAGCGTCAACCCGGTTAAAGTCGAGCTTCAGCGAGAAACGCTGACACACGTCGATGTTGCCAAAATCTGGGTCCACGCGCACGATCCGCTTGCCCGTTGCATAATCGATGCAACCCCACACCGAGTAGTTGCCCTTGATGCGAACGCCAATTGCCGGCAGCTCCGTGTCGCCGAACTTGAGCGCGGCTTGCACGTAACGGTCCTCGTTGACCGTATACGAATTTAGCAACAGCGTCGAAAAGTCCATCAGGCGCGCATACTCTTCATCCGTGAACGTGAGGTAGTAGGCTTGAACCTGGGTCTCATCGAACACGTCATTGCCGATCTGCGCCTTGGGCACCTCCGCAACCGCGGCATCGCCCGCGCTGCTGCCGCCGGTGTTGCTACCGCCGGTCCCCACCGCAGGCGCGCCCGCGGACTGTTGTGTACCGTGGCTGCTGTCAGAACCGCCACAGGCGAATGCCAGCGGCAGGCTGATGCTAAGGCACAAAAGAGCTACACTATGTCCGAACACCCTGCTCCACAGCATGACGCGTCGGACTATATCAGATGCTTCTTGGTGTGTCGTTCTTTTGTTGTGACGGCACGCGTAGCCACGTGCCGATGTGCCACAAAATCGCGCCAGCGGCGTCCCACGGCTGCTGCCCCAAACGAGCCGACAAAGGTCCGCAGGGCGGTCGCGCGGTCATGCGAATGGGTTCACTACCTGAACAGAACCGTACATTCTATCATGTTGAAAATCCTCCGAGTACAGCTCCGCCATGCCGTAGTGCTCGGCGTAGGCCCACAAGTGAGCGTCGAACCACGAGAGTTGATAGGCGGCCGTGCCGCGCAGGGCCGTGCGCACTACGCTTTCATTCGGATAGAGAATCTCGAACATGGACAGCAGCTCTTCTGCTTCGCGGCGGGCGTCGTCGGGTGACAACAAGGGTCCGCCGGGGAGGTTGCGAGTGCACGCGGCGACGAATTCGACGATGGCCTGATGCGGCACAAATAGGGAATTGTTGCGAACGCCGTCACGCAACAAAGAGTTCGCGAGCTCTTGTTTGCGACGGTCCCTCGGGTCGAACCGATAAACGAGAACGTTGGTGTCAACGAGAGCGGCCACGATCGTACAGGTCCTCTCGCGTCCAGCCGCGGCCAGCCGGTGACTTGGGACGAGACTTCTGGGATTGACGAACGTGCTGCCGCTTGGTGCCGGCGTCAAAGAGCCGCAGCCGTGCGGCAACGTTTGATGGCTTCTTGAGCGCCTTAGCGGGCACTACGCGAATTGAATCAGCACCCGGATGCCACTCAAGCTCATCGCCCGGGGCAATTGCGTAACGGTCTGCCAGCGCTTTGGGGATGGTTACTTGCAGTTTTGATGTGACTTTGGACACGTCCTTACCTTAGCAAGGATTGATTCCTTGTCAACGAACGACGGCGCTTGGAATACGGCGTCCCCTTCCCCTACGGCATCTGCGGCGGCAGCATCTGCAGCGGCGGCATGCGGCAGCGGTAGCGGCGACCGCCGGACTCAGACACCGTTGCGCTCTTCGATTCTCGAACATGCCCTTCAAGTTGCAGCGCTGGCGCGTCGGTTCGTTGAGGCACGGGGGATCGAAATAGAGTGGGGAAAGCCCGTGGGGAACGGGTAAAGTTGCGATGAGTCGTGACGCCGGACAAAGTCCGCGTTACATTATGCGAGGCGACATGATCGAACCTGCAATACACCGCGCCACGTACGAGGACGTCCTCAGAGCGCCCCCTCACCTAATTGCAGAGATCCTCGACGGAACATTGCATTTGTCGCCGCGTCCGGCGGGTGCACATTGCGTTGTTGCCAGTGCGCTTGGTGACGAGTTGGGCCTGCCCTTCAAGCGTGGCCGTGGAGGCCCCGGTGGCTGGCTTATCGTCGATGAGCCAGAACTGCACCTCGGTGCTGACGTAGTCGTGCCAGATCTTGCAGGTTGGCGTCGCGCGCGGCTTCCAAAATACCCGAATTCGGCATTCGTAACGCTCGCGCCAGACTGGGTGTGCGAGGTTCTTGCGCCGAAGACTCACCGGTTGGACCGCGTCGAGAAGAGAGCTGTTTATGCTCGCGAGGGCGTGCAATACCTGTGGCTCGCCGATCCGCTGGAACGTACGCTCGAAACGTACGAGCTCGTCGCCGGGCGGTGGACGGACCTCGGAAGTTACGCCGGCGATGAGAAGATTCGCGCGGTACCGTTCGATGCCATCGAGCTCGAGTTGGGCGCTCTTTGGGAGGATGTCGAGCCAGCTGCGGGTGAACAGCCGTAGGCTGCACCGGTAGTCAGCAGCGGCACCTGCCCGGCAGCGGCTGCAGCGGCACCGGCAGCAGCGGCGGCTGCGTTGCGAGGCACACGCCGATCTCGTTGGGACCGCCTATCCCGGCATCTGCAGTTCGCAGGCAGGTCCGGCCGATACGGATTGCACGCAGTAATTTGCTGGGACGGCTGTCGTCGAGGGCCCGGTCCCAAGAAGCGCGCGGCGGGGTCTGATTGTGCATCTCCAAGTGTGCAAAGTCTTCCTACTTTGGCGCTTCTCTCGAATCGTCGGCTGCAGGGACCTCGGAAGCCATCGACTCCTGCATTTCCGCGACCAACTGATCGGCTTCTTGCTTGTTTAGGACCTCCGGACCCAGCGCGGCCACTGCAAAATCATCTTGACCCAGTGAGAACAGGCGGCACGAGACCGACATGTTGTTGGCGTCGATCAGGGTCACAAGCCGTACATTGGAAAGGGGCAACAAGCTCTGGGCCCGCTGCGCCATGTCCCCCGCCAATGCCGCAAATGCCGCCAACCCCTCGTGTGGAAACGGGTCGCCCGCGGCAAAAACCGGTAGACCCTTGGTATCGGCAAGCACGGCGCTGCGCAGCCGTGTGCGCGCTAGCAAGGGCGACAACTTCGACTCAATCTGGCTTATCTCCAGCCTTGTTCCCGCCGAATCGGATGTTGTATCATCTCGAGTCTGCGGCGTGTGTCCCAGAGCGTACAACTGTGCTTCGAGCTGCGCCAACCTGTCGCGCAGTTCGCTGGCTTCCGCTAACTGGTTGGACTGTTCGGCAAATAGGCGGCGCAAATCGGAAAGCTCTTGTTGAACGGATTGCAGTTCTTCCACACGACGGCGCAACAATTCCCACTCGATCCGCAGGCTCTTATGCTCCACCGTCATTCGCTCGAGCTTCTCACTGGCCTGCTCGTGGACGCGTAGCCGCTCGATTTCCTCGCGTTGCCTGCGGTTTTCGTCGTCCAATCGGTCAAGGTGTTCCCCTTCCGCTCGCTTGGCATGAGCGGCCATGAACCCACCTTGCAGCTTGCGAAGTTCGGCTTGCGCCGCCGACTGCGATTGTTGCGCCTGGGAGTCGGAGAGCTTGCTGACCTCGGCGGCCAAGCTTTCCCGCTCCAATGCAACGGCTCGAGCGGCAGCGCATTCATTTCGAAGGGCTGTGACCTCGCCTTCGAGACCCTCGGCGCGAGCGCGAAAATGATCCGCTTCCTTGCGCGCGAGGCGCACCGAATAAGCCGCCGTGGCGAGGCGCACTTGCAGTTCCTCGCGGTCCAATTCTACTGCGCTCACGGTGCTGGCTACTTGAATGACCTTGGCAAGCTCGCCCTCCAATTCGGTGTTGCGCGTTTCGAGTCGCGTAACGTCCGCCTCGAGCTGCTGAATCACCGCCAAGCGGCTATTGGCCGCTGCAAGTTGCGACGTAAGTTGACTGACCTGGCCGCGCACCTTGACGAGGTCGCCTTGCGTTGCGGCTCGAAGCTTATCCGCCTCAGCGAGCCGAAGGCGCTCGAATGATAGCAACCTCTGAGTCTCTGCCATTTCGCGCTGCGATTGGTCAGCTTGGGCGCGCGTGGATGCCAATGTTCTCTTGGTTTCTTCGTGGCTATCTTTCTGGGCTTGCAGCTCGACTTGCACGGCTGAGAGTTTGCGGAGCCGATCGGTAAGTGCGCGCTGTTCTTGCTTGAGCGCAGCATCATGTGTCTGCGTGTCGGTGATTTGTCTGCTCGCGGCCGCCGCGTAGCCGCATTGCTGCTCGAGTTCGCGCACGAGGCGCCCTCGTTCAGCCTCGTACTCATGAAGACGCTCACTTGCGTTTGACAGCTCGCGTTGACCGCGCTCAAATGCGGTTTGGATCCGCCGTCGGTCGAGTTCATTGTCCTGTTGCTGTTCGGCACGGAGCTTGTCCGCGATGCGTAATCGCCGTCTGGCGTAGAGCGCGATGCTCGCGAACACGATCGTCGCCAGCACCGCAATGCCGTCAATCGTCATCGAGTACGTATGCATGAATCAACCCGCCAGCACTTCTATGCCCATGAACTCAATCGACAATTCGACAGAACCTTGGGGTAGTCAACCCGACAAGCTAAGTGTGCGCCGCCCGCGGTGAAGCAAGCCCCCACACGCTAGTCCGACATTCCAATCACGGACTGAGCGCAATGGAGTTGCCACGCATGTCCTTACCACTGGCGCCCACCCCATCGTCGGCAACATTCTGGCCGCCCGATTTATGTAACGACCTGAGAGTGTCGGCTTCGGTACATCAGGCCGAACCAATAGTAGGCTCACAATAATTGCGAATCCTGATGCCCACGCTAGATAAGGGCGGCAGGATCGGAATTGGGCCCCAGACTTCTGGACGGAATCGTGGCGCTAGGCGCCTATCGAAATCACGCGGCTCAGTTTGCGGGAATTACTGCACAACGGCATGTAGACTCTGCCGCCACCACTCGTTGGAGGAGTTCGTTCATGACTCGGTATCGAATTCAGGTTGCTAGTGCTCTCGCGATCACCCTTGGACTTCTTGCGGCTGCACCGGCAAAGGCGGCGTCGTTGCAGTCGGTGGCTACGAGCGCGTGGTCCAAAGGCGATGTGCCCACGTACATCAGCATGTACATCTACGTGCCAGACAAGGTGGCGACGAATCCGTCGATTTTGGTGGTTGCCCACTACTGCGGCGGAAGCGCGTCTGGAGTGTTCGGCGAGGCGCAGAGCGGCGGCATCGTGTCGGCATCCGACACGGACGGCTTCATTATGATTTATCCGCAGACGACCAACCCCGCCACTTCCGCAGATTGTTGGGACGTCGGGTCAACGAAATCCCTCACGCACAACGGGGGCGGGGACACACAGGCGATTGCCGAGATGGTGAGCTACACGGTCACCAAGTACTCGGCGAACGCCGATCGTGTGTATGCGACCGGGACCTCGTCCGGCGCGATGATGACCGAAGCCTTGCTCGCCGTTTATCCCGACGTGTTCAAAGCGGGCGCCGAATTCTCGGGTGTGCCTGCAGGGTGCTGGTCCGACGGGTGGTCCGCCGCCAGCAACTGGGGCGGCACGTGTGCAAGTGGAGGCGACACGAAAACCGCTCAGCAATGGGGAGACTTGGTTCGCGGCATGTACCCCGGATACACCGGATATCGCCCACGCATCCAGCTTTGGCATGGCGCTTCGGACACCACGATCAGCCCCACCAACCAGACTGAGGCAATCAAGGAATGGACCAATGTCCTAGGCCTGAGCACAAACCCCACCACGACGACCACGGTGTCATTCAACAACCACTCGTGGACGCGCCAAAGCTGGCAGGATTCGTGCGGCTACACCGTCCTCGACGCGTGGTTGGAGGCGAACGGCCCGCATGGCACAGACGCAAACCTAAACTCGACCTACGTCATTCCATTTTTGACGTTGGACAAGAGCGGTGCCACTGACCCAGAAATCTGCGGTTCGGCGGGCGGCGCCTCTGGAACCGGCGGCGCACCGAGTAGTACGGGCGGCACCACTGCTGCTGGCGGTGCAAAAACTGGCGGTGCCAGTAGCATTGGGGGCAGCAGTCACGCAGCGACTGGAGGAAGCATCAGTGTCGGTGGCGGGAATCCGGCAACCGGCGGGAGGCCAGCCACGGGCGGATCGCTGGGGGTAGGCGGCAATGCGCCCACAGGCGGCACGCCAGGGGTTGGCGGCAATATGCCCACTGGCGGACGTCTCGCTGTTGCCACCGGCGGCAACTTGCCGACGACTGGCGGACAACTCGCTACGGGCGGCAGTCTTGGACTGGGGGGAAGCACCGGCGGTGCCGTCGCACTCAGTACGGGCGGTAGCAACGTTACTCCTTTGGCAACTGGTGGCATGGCTGCCGTGGTTGGCGGCGGCAACGGCGTAGGAGGAAACTCAGCTGCAGCGGGTGGTGATACCGGGGTCAGCAACACTAGCAACCCAGGTTCCCCCGATACAGGCAGCTGCTCGTGTGTCGTGGCACGCAAGACTTCTCCCGCCGGGCTATTTGCACTCGCGCTGGGAGCCGTCCTTGCGCTGCAAAGACGCCGGAGGCGTTGAGCGCCTGCTCGCAATCGTCGGCCCACTCCAAATGAATGGCCCCTAGTATTCAACGTCAGAGCCGTTGGGATTGCTCTGTCCGTACCTACTGGGGCCGTAAGCCTTGTTTCTGCGTGCCGCGCTAGCGATTGCTGCGCGCGCGGCACGCTTGCGGTGACTGCTCGCCGTGAAGCGACTTCGGCGAGAGTTGAGCCAGCTGCGCGTTGGCTTCCGCAGTGCGCCCTAGCGCACACAGAGCCTGAACACGCGCAGCGATTCGTTCCTCCTTGAGCAGCCCACTGCCGAACTGGCGCTCGTGCTCGTTTAGCGCCTCCAACGCAAGACCGGGCTTGCCAGCTTGCAGGGCCTTTTCGGCGCGAGACAGCAGGGCGACTTCCTCAGCCAATCGATCGCGAGCGTGACGCGTGGCCAAAGGACGCGATTCGGCGCGATCAGGCGTGGGATTGGGAGTATTTCCAACCCCGCTTGCCGCTGGCTCGGGTAGGTCTGCAACGTTCGATGAAGTCGCATTCGTGGCAAAGGCCATTGAGGCTGAGTGTGTTTCGGCGGCACTTGGGACCGAATTCGTCGCGTTCAGCGCCTCGCCATGGTGACGTGCCTTGAGAAGCCAAAGCCCGCTCAGCACAGCCAAACCCGCGAGCCCCATGGCTGAAGCCTTCCCCAATGCGAGACCCGATGAGGTGCCGTTGACTGCCACTTGCGAGGTCCCGGCACCGATGACCGCGGCCTCGCCCAAACGAGCGCGCAATGCCTGAAAAACGCGCGCTGAGTCAGCCGCGCTAGGATAACTGGCACTCTTGGTTGCCAGCACGAGTTTTCTGAGTTCTGGACTCAATTCGGACATGGTCGGCCTCGCTTGCCCTGCATGACATCGTCCATTTCGGACTGTTCGACGCCGATGTAACGCGTCACAGACCACGCGAAACTTAAAGTTGGTCGCATAGAGTTCAAAAAAGGCCGGCACGCGAACGGCCGGTTCTTGGTGGACTACCCCGGCGCATGCGTTCGTTGGCTCAATACGAACTGCGGTGTTGGAGCTAGGCATCTCTTTTCGTTACTAGCAGTGACGCTAGGTGCCCGACTCCGTCAAAGAAATCCATTGGCGGGCAAGCACTACCCAAAGCACCCTGGACGCCACCGGGTCACCGGTAACGATTTCTACCAAAAAACGCCTACATTTCGTCGTATTCACCCGATGCCCGAGGTTGCCAACCGACCCGCGACGACATTAGGTGCATTGGGAGCAGTTTTAACAACAACGGAACGCGGGGAACCCGCCGAAATGCGATTTCCAACGGGACTCGACCCGAACGAACCGCCATTTCGTGAACCTCTCATTTTGTGCCAGAGCTTGCCTATTTTGATACGGGGCCGCCACGCCCGGTACGCCAATCCAAGACCCGGACCCATGCAATGGCCAAACCGAGTCAGGGTGATGACATTTTCGCCACCTGTCCATAAGCGCAACGTCAGAGTGTGCTTCCAACGCTGACGCCGTCGCCGCACAGTGTGTGTTCGGTATCCACGGATTGCCTCCGTGAATCGAAGGCATGACCGTCCATACTGGCGCAGCGGCACGTGGCTACACGTGCCGTCATGTCAAAAAAGACAATCGGATATGTCGAGGGCGGGTCGTGGACTGGCCTGGGTCCTCTGTTTATGGGTCGTGACCATTGCTGCCGGCAAACGCGCACCAGTCTGACCCACCCGCAGAGCGGGCGAAGCAGGCCCGGCGAAGCTCTATGGCTTGCCGACGAACGTCGTGATGGACTGCGCGGTGAGGGAGGCGCTAAACCGCGCATCCGTCACCGTGATGGCCGTCCCTGCAGCCAGCTTGGAGCTCGAGGTGGTGACGTACGGGGTGACGGACGCCGGCCACGCTGTGCCCGCGACGAAGAAGTTGACGGTCTGTGCGCTGCCACCGTTGACCACGACGATGGCCACGGTCCCGTCCAACAGGTTCGAGAACGCCACCACTAGGGGCGCAGATCCCGATGGGGTTGGGGCACCCGAGACGTCAACGCGGTAGTAACCGGGGCGCACGTACTTGCTGAAGTTCCCGAGCGCGTAGACCTGTGCGGGCGGACTGCTTGCGTTCGGCACCAGCGACTCGGTCCACCAATAGTGCCATCCGCTCACTCCACCAGTCGAGAAAGCCGCGTAAATCATCGTCGCGATGGTGATCGGTCCCGTGTCACCCGGTGTGCACTCTGTCTCCCAGATGTGGTGCGTGTTATTAGCGGGCGGCGCTGGACGAGCATACGTCCCCGCGCTGGTGGTCCCGTAGTCGTGCGCGGCGAGCGGTCCAACGTAGGAATTGGCATTCGCATCTGCGATAATGGCGGGGCCGTAGCTGTCTCCGCCCCAGAGGTTGCCCCAGTTGTCCGGCTCGGGAGCGAGCACTTTGACGGGCGGGTTGAGCGCGGCCAGTTTCGGACCCAGCACGTCGATGAAATTCACCATCGTGGTCTTGTCGTAGAGGCATGCTTCGTAGGTCGCGTTCCAATCCGGCTCATTTTGCGCTGAGATGGCGTACAGATCCACGCCGCTCTGCTGCTTGTAGTACGCAGGAAACGCCGCAAGCAACGTGGCCCAGGCGTCGTAGGAGCCCGTCTTGAGCGTGTTATTGCTGCCGCCGCCGTTGACGTTGTTGTTGTTCTTCATGGCGGCCGGCGGCGACCAGGGCGCTGCCCACACCTTGCAATCTTTGCCGGCAAAATTAACGCAGGCCTTGCCATCGGCAATCCCCGCGTTCCCCATGAGCACGCTCGTCCCCGAGACGCTCTCGATGCCAATGCGCAGCAGGTTCAGCCCGATCCCGTTACCGGGTCGAACAGGAGCGTTTGGTTGGTTGTCGAGGATGAGCCTTGCCACACGTCGGCGAACCCGAAGCCGTCCACAACCTGATGCTGCTTCGTCGGATCCACTGTGATATCGCCCGTTTTGGCTGTCCCCACCGGCTTCGTTCCAACATACGTTGCGGTGCTTCCGCCCGTGGTCTGCCCGGCGCCGCCCGTTGCTACAACGCCGCCTACTCCGCCGGTTGCAGCTTTGCCACCTGCTGGCGAGCCGCCAGTAGCTTTGCCGCCTCCCGCAGCTCCGCCGGTAGCCCCTTTGCCACCGCCACCTCCAGCGGCTGCGCCACCCGCTGGCGCATCGCCACCGGTTGCAGCGCCACCTGCAGCCGCGCCACCCGTGTCCGCATTGCCACCCCCAACGCCTACCCCGCCTGTATTTTCCTCGCTGCCGCCGGTTGCGGCGGGTGCGCCACCCGTCGCCCTACCGCCCGTGGCCAACAACACAGTTGTCCCGCCTGTTGCGGCGCCGCCCGTTGCTGCGGCGGGCACGCCACCTGTTGCCGCGGGCACGCCACCCGTCGCTGGCGCGCCTCCAAGGGGATTCACAGCAGAGGTTCCGCCCAAACCAACTTCCCCACCGGTTGGGTTGGCACCCCCGATTGAGACGCCACCACCGCCCGAGCCCGAAGGCGTAGCGTTGTCGCTACCGCCACAGCCAAACATGATACTCACGCTGGATGAGGCCAGGAGAAGCCCCAAAAGGTTTGACTTGCCGACAATACGACATGAACGAGACGACACCCTATTTGTATAGACCATATCAATATGCAGTGACGCATCGCGCGGAAATCCATTCAAAAATCGAATAGTTGACCCGCAGCCCGACGCCGATTGTCCGCCGAATCGATTTGGAGACGGAATCAATGCCTTCACGACACTGCTGGCTTGATGCAAAGTGGAGTGTGCTTAAGCCACAAAGCGCCGTGCTCGAGTGCAAACCGAGCGAACGCTTTGATGAGCGAAGCGGAGATCAAGTTCCGAATCGTCGCTGCAGTGTCGGGACTGCAGTGAGCATCGGTGTGCGCGCTTGGAACCGACTAGGAGTACTCAATGAATACGACTCGAACACTAAGTCAACGCAAGTTCGTCATGGCAGCGTCTTTGTTCTGCATGGTGGCTACCTATTCGTCGGCTTCGCTTGCTGACAATCCCATCGTCCAGACCAATTACACGTCCGATCCCGCGCCCTTTGTCAACAACGGGACGATGTACGTCGTTACTACGCACGACGAGAACGTCGCAGGAACTCCCTGCACCGCAGTAGCCGGCTACACCCTTTGCAAGTGGTACACGTTCTCGTCTACCGACATGGTGAACTGGACTGACCACGGCGTCGTGGCACAATGGAGCACGTTCTCCTGGGCGGCCACCGCTGCATGGGCTCCCCAAGCCATACCGCGAAACGGAAAGTATTATATCTACGTTCCGGTCAACAATAAATCTGGTGCGACAAACATTGGAGTCGGCGTCGCGACGAGCCCCACCGGCCCGTACACCGACGCCAAAGGCTCGGCGCTCGTCACCGCCGGTTGCTCGGGAGGTACGGGCGACATCGATCCCACGGTTTTCATCGACGATGACGGGCAAGCGTACTTGTATTTTGGAAGAAGCGTTCCCGGCTATGTCAAACTGAACTCGGACATGATCTCGTATTCGGGGAGTGTCCAATGCCCTACGGTCAACACCCAATCCTTTGGGCCCGCTGTAGGCACCGACTTCCCCTCTCAGTACGAAGAGGGGCCGTGGATCATGAAGCACGGCTCGACGTACATTCTCGCCTACGCGGCGAACGACATTCCTGAAGACATCTCGTACTCCAAAGCCACCGCACCCGGGGGGCCTTTTACCTACGTGGGAACCATCATGAAGGCAACCGGTGCCAGCTTCACGAATCACACTGGCATCATGGACTTCAATGGGCATTCGTATTTCTTTTATCACAACGGCGCGCTGAAAAGTGGCGGCTCGGTCCCGTCGAACGGCGACGGCTATCACCGCTCGGTGTGTCTCGAGGAGTTCACCTACAACGCCGACGGGTCAATTCCGACGATCCCTTCGACGACCACCGGTCCCAAAGCTATTGCAAACCTAAACCCGTACCTGAAGAACGAAGCGGAGACCATTGCCTGGGAATCTGGCGTTACGACCGAGGTGTGCAGCGACACGGGAGGTGGAATGGACGTGACGTCTATCAGCAGCGGTGACTACATCAAGGTGAAGAACGTTGACTTTGGCACGGGCGCCACGTCCTTCACCGCAAGGGTGGCAGCGTCCGCAGCGGGCGGAACCATTCAGATCCGCCTTGGGAGTCAGACGGGCACGCTGGTTGGAACTTGCAATGTTTCAGCCACGGGTGGCACGCAGACTTGGGCTGACACGACGTGCACGATCAGCGGCGCGTCGGGCGTCAATGACCTGTACTTCGTGTTCGGGGGCAGCACGTTCAACTTCAACAATTGGCAATTCACCGGTACTGGTGGCGGCTCAAGCACAGGGGGCACGGGTGGCGGAGGCGGCGCAGCAGCGACGGGCGGCGCACCGGCTGCGGGAGGAACCGCAGCGGCCGGGGCCAAGGCAACGGGCGGCAATGTGGGTACCACGGGTGGCTCCAAAGCCAACGGCGGCAGCAATACAGCGGGCGGCGCTGTTGCGACGGGCGGTGTCAATTCCAACGGCGGATCCAAAGCCACCGGTGGGCTCGCTCCCATCGCCACGGGGGGTACGCTGAATGTTTCGAATACCGGCGGCGCAACCGCCATTGCCGCCACGGGTGGCAAAGTGTCAGCGGGTGGGGCTCCAAACGCTACGGGCGGCGCGGTCTCGGCCACGGGTGGCATCATAAGCAGCAGCGGCGGCATCGCAGCGGGAGGCCAGCTGGGTACGGGGGGTGTTCTTGCCGTCGGAGGGGCGTATCAGTCAGGCGGTGCCGCAGCCACAACGCAAGCTGCATCATCAACAACCGACACGGGGACTGGGACGACTACCAACACGAGCGACACGTCCAACACAGGGAGCTGCGGCTGCCGTGTTGCGGGTGGCGGCTCACACTCGAAGTCACTCGCCCTCGTTGGGGCCTTCGGTGTGTTGTTCCTCCGATCGATGAGGCGACGAACGACCCGAAAATCTTCCTGATCCTAGCGCGGTTTGCCACCACCGAATCCGTAGCCTCTGGCTTCCAGTGATTCTGGAATTGCCAGCCGGGGATCCGAGCGGTCACGTGCCGCAACAAACCCCAAGAAAGCCAGCGTAGAGAATATCAATCTCCTGATATTCCCGCACAAGCGCATCCTTCGGCGCCTCCCGCCCGCAAGCTCTCGCAAGGGCGTGCCGTATTGCCAGTTGCCACCAGAGCGCGGACCAGTCCGGTCACTGCAGGTTTAGCGCTCTGGCGTCGCACCCATGCCGAGCGACACGAACTACCCGGATGCCAAATGCAGCAGCGGTGCGATGCCAGTGGCTCGATGCGTGTCGAACGAGTTGTCGGCCCCGTCGCAAGACGATTGCCGTACTCGTCGATTTCATCGATCAAACAACCGACGGATACGAGTCGGACCTGCGCCGAGGGTTCGAGACGCGTTGCAGGACTCGCGACCTCAACTTGCTCATCGTGGTGGGGCGCGCGTTGACGGACGCGAGCTGGCAGCATCACAACGAGATCTACCGAGTGTTGAACACGGATTGCGTGGATGGTCTCGTTCTGATATCGCCGGGGCTTGCATTTTCAATGGGTTCGAAGAATTCACGCGTTGGTGCCAAGGTCTCAAACAACAGGCACTTTGCAGTGTAGGAATGGCGGGAGCGTTGCTGCGAGAACTGAACGGCAAACGAGATTCCTTACTGGCGGTTGTCACTGAATTGCTCTCAAAGCATGATCCGCACAGAAACCCTTGTGACACGCTGTTGCCGCCTCTGGCGGCCCTGCGACAACAGTTGAGTTCCGCCGTTGCAATGGATCTCGAGGACGTGTGGTACTCGGCGGAGCGGGCCATTTCCGGTGCACACGCGCGACAGCAGGCCGAATTGCGCTTGCGTACTGAAACCATGTATGAAGCGCTGCTTCGGACAGCGAGCTTCATGTTGGTCTCGCCGGAACCTGCATCACTGCAGCACAGTCTGCAGGAGGCACTGTTCGAGCCCTAAGTAATCTAATCCGCAATGCCATTGAAGCTGCCGGCAACGACGGGGTGGTCTCAATAGTAACGGAAGCCCTGAATTTGACTGAGTCGCTGCTGGCTTATGAAGTTGTGTCTCCTGGTGAATACGTAGCGGTCTCTATCATCGACACGGGTCCGGGAATTGCTACTGAGCACATTAACCGTGTCTTTGAGCCATTCTTCACGACCAAGAAACTCAGCGAAGTGAGCGGAAGCGGTTTAGGGCTTGCCATCGTGCACAGTGTTGTCAAGGAACACGGGGGCTATCTGGATGTATCAAGCAAAGTCGGCCATGGGACGAGGTTTACATTGTACTTCCCTTTGGTTCACGGCGTGGCAAAGGTCAACGAGAAATCGGCTTTGTCACATCATGGACGGGCCCGCATATTGGCGGTGGACGATGACCCGATTCAACTTAGGGTGGTGCAACGAGTGTTGAATCGGCTGGGCTACGATGTAACGACGCTCGCCAGTGGTGCTCAGGCGTTTCGTTTGGTGTGCGGTGCGCAAGGCCTGTCAAACGATGTCCCCAATTCGAAGCCACCTCCGTGCGTCGCCTTCGATGTGATTATTATGGATATGGCGCTCAACGAGGACCAGACGGGGCTCGAGATCTACGAGCGCATTCGACACGTCTTGCCCGGGCAGAAGGGCATTATTGCCTCTGGGCATGGAGCAGATTATCAGGATGTCAACATTGCCCGGGAAGACCTACTCTGGCTATCCAACCCCTATACGGCCGCAGCGCTTGCCGAAGCAGTACAGAGCTTGGTCGAAGTAGAGGGGCAATAGAGACACCGCTGACAGTATGGTGTGACGGCACGGGGGACCCGAGTCACGCAGAGCTTTCCGCTTCGTCTGCGGACTGCGCACCACCCGAAGTGCCGACCGGAGCGAGAAGGTTGCGACCCAGGATGATTCCTAGAATTGAAGCCCCGCCGCTTGCCGCCAGCACGCCTAGTTTTGACGCGGAGAGTAACCTTGAGTCCGCGAACGCTAGTCGAGCAATGAAGAGCGCCATCGTAAATCCAACGCCGGCAACGGTACCCAGAACCACGAGATGCCGCCATCCAATGCTCGGTGGAAGTGCCGCAACCCGCAGGCGTAGCGTGAGCCAACTTGCGAGGAGCACTCCGATTGGTTTGCCAATGATCAAACCAACGGCAACGGCGGCCATGACACGCCGCGAATTTGCGCCGAATGCGTTACTGGATAGGGCAACCCCTGCGTTGGCCAGCGCGAACACGGGCATGATGGCGAATGCCACCCAGGGATGCAGAGTCTCGATCAGGCCTTCCGCGGGGGACAGCGCTTCTCGGCGAATGACGTTCACGTTGCGGAGAGTACCCGCAAGTTCACGAGGCGAGAGGTTGCTTCGTGCTTTGGGCTGCAAATGTTCCAGTTCGTCTTGAACCCCTTTTATGAAACCATCTGGGCCCAGCCACGCGCGAACGGGGGTCATGAGTCCTACGATTACGCCCGCGATGGTTGGATGGATGCCAGCCTTGTAGATGCCGGCCCAAGCTACAACTGAGGGCACCACGTAAAGTAGTTTTGAGCGTACGCCGAGTCGCTGCATGACGAATATCCCGCCGAAACCCGCCGCGGCGATGAGCAGGCCCGATATCGCAACACCCGAAGAGTAAAAAATCGCGATGACAACGATCGCGCCCAAGTCATCCATGACGGCTAGCGCGAGCAGAAGTACCCGGAGAGCCGCCGGGACACGCTTTCCTAACAGCGTGAGTATGCCGACTGCAAACGCTATGTCGGTTGCCATTGGAACGCCCCAGCCCGACCTAGTTGCACGGGAACCGGCGAGGCAAAAGTACAGCGCCGCCGGTGCAAGCATCCCGCCGAACGCGGCCGCAGCCGGTAGCGCGGCTCGGCGCCATTCGGACAACTCCCCGTAGTGGAGCTCGCGGCGGATCTCCATCCCCACCACAAAGAAGAAGATGACCATGAGCCCGTCATTGACGAACCATTCGAGTGTCCGGGCAAAGGTGAACGTGCCAACGCGAAATCCGAGTGGCGTATGCCACAGGCGAAGGTAGGTTCCTGACCAGGGGGAGTTCACCCAGACCAAAGCAACCGCGGCGGCGAGGAGCAGAAGGATACCGCTCGCCGCCTCAATGCGAAGAAAACGCTCCAGGGGCTTCGCTGCCAGGCGAGCCAGACGTAGCAGTGGTTCCCACGCCTCTGGTGGTGAAGCGGACCGCGGCTTGTCCCGCGTGGAAATATTACCAAAGCTCACGAACCGAGCTCCGACCAACGCGACGAAACACCGATGGTCGCTTCGGTAGGTAGCGTTGCAAGGCCAAGTTCGTCGAGCGTCATGATGCCTGGCAACTAGCACAAACATATGCGTCTTGTATGGAACAAGTCATTGCAATGTCTATATATTGCACTATGCAGGTCAGACCGTGAGTCGTGCACCTGCCAGCGTTCCCCTTATAATCGGGGTTATCTCGAGAATGACGGGAATAACGCCAGATACACTTCGAGTGTGGGAGAAGCGCTACGGATTTCCTGCTCCCAAGCGGATTGGAAAAATCTGTCCGGACGTACAGTGATCAAGATGTCGAGAGGCTTTGAGCCGATGTATTGGATAGTGGCCAGTCTATCAATGTCGAAGGGCAAGGTATGCTGTGAATTCAACGTCGAAAGCAACGGTCGAGTACGGCGATACTGCTAAACCAGCAAGTCGTGCCCTCAGGACTCCGGCAAGTCGCTCCTATCGGTACTATGACCTGCTGCTGGGTGCATTTGTGACAGTGCTGCTCTGCTCAAATCTCATCGGTCCTGGTAAGACGTGCCAATTGAAGCTTCCGTTACTTGGTACGGCGGTCGTGTTCGGAACCGGCAATATCTTCTTTCCCATTTCCTATATCTTTGGCGATGTTCTGACGGAAGTGTATGGCTATGCGCGCGCTCGAAGGGCAATTTGGGTTGGATTTGGGGGGCTGATCTTCGCGGCTGTCATGAGTGTCGTTATTGTCCAGATGCCACCGGCCGCAACCGAGCCGTTCAACATTCGTCTACAAGGTGCATTGGAGTTAGTCTTTGGCAATACTTGGCGCGTGGTCGTCGCGTCGATTGGTGCCTTCTGGGCTGGTGATTTTGTCAACTCGTACGTATTGGCAAAGCTAAAGGTTTACTCGCGTGGGCGCTTTCTGTGGACTCGCACGATAGGCTCGACGGTGGCGGGACAACTCGTGGACAGTGCCATCTTTTACCCTGTGGCATTCTCATGGATTTGGACTGGAAGCACAATCCTACGTGTCCTTGTAGCGAACTACCTATTTAAGGTTGGCGTTGAAGTCATTCTGACTCCGTTCACGTATTTGGTGGTCGGCTGGCTCAAACGTGCAGAAAGAGAGGATTACTTCGACATTGACACGAACTTTACGCCATTTTCCATGGAGAATTGATTGCGCTCTTGCTGCCAACCCACCGCCCATATGATGGCATCCGTTACTTGATCAACCTCTGTGGGCTATTCGCTTTTCGTGATCTCGCTCACCGCTATGCCCAGCGCATTGGCTACGCCTTGGCCATAGCCCGGGTCCGCTTTCATGCAGTTGATGATGTGGCGGATCTTGATTTCTCTTGGCGCGTCCCCCATGGCGCGGCCAGTGTTCCCGAATAGCGCTTGTTTCTGCTCGGCCGTCATCAAGCGGAATAACATCCCCGGTTGTGTGTAGTAATCATCGTCCTCGCGATGGTTCCAGTGGTCCGCTGCTCCCTGGAGATTGAGTGGTGGCTCGGCGAACTCTGGCTGCTGGTTCCATTCGCCGTAGTTGTTAGGCTCATATCCCAATGTTCCCCCATGATTGCCATCTACGCGCATTGCTCCGTCGCGGTGGTAGCTGTGAGCCGGGCAGCGTGGGGCATTCACGGGAATGAGGTGGTGGTTCACGCCCAAGCGATAGCGTTGCGCGTCACCATAGGAAAAGAGCCGTCCTTGCAGCATCTTGTCGGGAGAGAACCCGATGCCCGGCACAACGTTCGCTGGATTGAACGCTGATTGTTCAACCTCAGCGAAGTAGTTCTCAGGGTTACGGTTCAGCTCAAGCTCGCCCACGTCGATCAGCGGATAATCTTTGTGGTACCAAACCTTGGTCAAATCGAACGGGTTGTATGGGCACTTTGCGGCGTCCTTCTCTGGCATCACCTGAATGAACATCTTCCAACGCGGGAAGTCCTTCTTCTCGATGCTGTCGTACAAATCGCGCTGATGGCTCTCGCGATCTTTGCCGATGATTGCTTCAGCCGCGGCATCCGTTAGATTCTTGATCCCTTGCTGGGTGTGAAAGTGGAACTTGACCCAGAATCGTTCGTTATGCGCGTTGATGAGACTAAAGGTATGGCTCCCGAAATGCATGCATATGCCGGTAGGAAAAAGGGATACCGCGGTCACTCATTGTGATGGTGATCTGGTGCAGCGCTTCGGGGAGCGAAGTCCAGAAGTCCCAGTTATTGCGGGCGCTACGCAGATTGGTGCGCGGATCGCGTTTGACGGCGTGGTTGAGGTCAGGGAATTTCAAGGGGTCGCGCAGAAAGAAAACGGGCGTGTTATTGCCCACCAAGTCCCAATTACCCTCGTCTGTGTAGAACTTGAACGCAACGCCACGGATGTCGCGCTCGGCATCAGCCGCGCCGCGCTCACCGGCAACCGTGGAAAATCGACAGAAGAGTTCGGTCTTCTTGCCAATTTGCGAAAAGATCTTGGCCCGGGTGTACTTCGTAATGTCGTGGGTCACCGTGAACGTACCGTAGGCACCGGAACCTTTGGCGTGCATGCGCCGCTCGGGAATAACTTCCCGGTCAAAGTGGGCAAGCTTCTCCAGAAACCAAACGTCCTGCAATAGAGCAGGTCCACGCGCCCCGGCAGTCAGGATATTCTGATTGTCTACGACAGGCGCGCCTGCATTGGTTGTTAGTTTTTTCTGGTCGCTCATTTCTTCCTCCTCGCACTTGGCCTTTACCACATCCCCACGTTTGAACGGAACCGCATTCGGTCACGCCTTGTGACGGACAAATAGAACTCTGCCATCTTGAGTCCAAGACCGTGCCTCCGTGCGATGTGCCACGGGCCCTAATTCAGCGGCTACGCATATTGGAACAGCCACACAAAGCACGCGCAATCACAGTTGGTTGATAATTGAACAACGGGTTGCCGGACCATTGATCGATTTCAATAGGGCTGTCGGGACGCTTTCGGCGGAAAGGTCATCTCGGCCGGTGGCTACGTGGGACTCCAGCGTCGGCCGCTAACCCCGCCGCCGTGCGCTTGTGCATGCGTTGAAACGCGGCCGGCGAGATCCCCTGCATTCGCTTGAAGACCCGTGAGAAGTGGAAGGGGTCGTCGAAGCCCGCCCGCTCCGCGACCTGCTTGACCAAGAGATCCGTGCCGAGCAGCAGATCGACCGCGAGATTCACCCGCAGCTTGAGCAGCAGTTGGTAGGGGCTGTCGTCGGAAAAGCGGTGGAAGAGCCGGCAGAGCGTCTCCGGCGCCATGCCCAGCTCGTGCGATGCGTCCTCGGCCCGCGTGACGCGGATGAAATTCTCCTCGAGAAACGACTTGGCGTGCAGGAAGGACCCGAGCGCGCGCGACGAGATCTCGACCGTGGTGCAGCGCGACTCCTCGGTCAACTCGTGGAGCTTCTGGAAGAAGATGCGCAGGTAATCGTTCGCGATCGTCATGGATGCTTCGGACTTGCGGTTGCCTTCGGTGATCACGTGCTCCAGGATCTCCTGCAGCTCCCGGGGATAGAGCGCCTGCGCCACGCGGTTGACCCGTAGCGGGCCGCGTGCCACTGCGCGGCGCGGTTTCGTGCCGGCAAAGATGACAAAGTACTTGAGAAAGGGATGCTCGCGATCGGCGGTGATGCGCAGCGACGTCGTCGGGCTATAACAGAATACGGTGCCGGTGCGCAGCGGATGGCGGCCGTCTTCAATCTCGAGCCAACCCTTGCCGCGAGCAATGAGCTCGACTCCGAACCAGGGGAAGGAGCGACGGACGAGATCGTAGTCGGAGCGGCAATCTTCCCACCCGGCGCACACGACCTCGAGCGGCTGGGGCGATCGCTGCAGCTCTGGGCAGTAGAATCGGGCCGTGCTGACTTGGGGAACGAAGAGGGCCGAGGGGAATCGGGGTGGCATTGGCATCCTCATCAAGAATATCCATCTGATCGACAAGAAGGGCCATTCTGGGCTCCCTTTCACCCGTATATACTCACCATTGTTCGACGGAGACAATCCTGCGAGAGCGTGACCGGCGCCGTCGGGTGCGGCGGGCGGCGGCAAAACCGAGTACCCACTCTGTCGTGATTGCGATGCACAACGGACAAGAAGGAGGCTCTGTGCACAACCCCATGGTCGCCCATGTGCCGGCCGCTCCGGAGCGGCGTACCTTCGTGATGGGCGTGCGCGAGAAACGCCCCAAGTACGGCCCACTTCTCGTCTTCCTTGGGCTGCTCGCCGCAGCGAGCGCTTGCCACCCTCGGGCTCCGGCGCCGCTCCCGCCGGCTCCATCGGCTGCCACGCCCACTGCGGCACACGTCCCGACCCCTGCACCGGTGCGCACCCGGAGCGTCTATCCGACCGCGCGCGAGGACACGACGACCGAGAAGATTCACGGCGTGACGGTGCGCGATCCTTATCGCTGGCTCGAGGACGCCGCGAACCCCGAAGTGAAGCAATGGGTAACTGCGCAGGACGCATTCGCCCGAGCTCGTCTCGATGCCTTGCCACTCACCGAGCCGCTGCGAAAGCGCTTCACGGATCTGTATTACGTGGATTGGAAGACCGCGCCATTCCGGCTCGGCCGACGCTACTTCTGGATGGAGCAGAAGGCCGGGCAGGAGAAGGCGGTCATCTATTGGCGGGAGGGCAAATCGGGCCAGGGCAAGGTCCTGATCGACCCGAACACATGGTCCACCGACGGCACGATCGCGCTCGGTGCGTGGTACATTTCGCGAAAGGGTCGGACCATTGCCTATCAGGTGAAGAAGAACGCCGCGGACGAGGCGACGCTCGAGTTCGTCGACGTCGGCTCCGGAAAGCACCTCGAGCGCGACAGCATCGAGGGCGCGAAATACTCCTGGAACGTCGGTTGGTCCAAGAACGACGACGGCGTTTATTACACATGGGCGCCTCCGGTTCGACTCCGTTCCGACGGCGGAGCGGCCGGGGTACGCGGAGATACGCTTCCACCAGCTCGGAACGGATTCCGACCAAGGACCCCACCATTCATCCAAAGACGGGCGACCCGTTCAACGTTCGTCCACGCGGACTGCGACTCGAACGACCATTACGTCTATTACGTGGTTCGCCACGGGTGGGTCTCTCGCGACATCTACACGCTCGACCTTCATGACAAGCATGCGGGGTGGAAGCCGTTCATCGTCGGCCACGAGGCGAACTATTACGTCGGGTTCCAATACGGCCGCTTCTACGTGCGCACCGACGAGGGAGCGCCGCTCGGCCGCGTCTTCTCCGTCAACCCGAAGAAGACCGCGCGACAAGACTGGGTGCAGATCGTCCCGGAGGATCCGAAGCGCGCGCTGCAAGAGGTCAACACGATCGGAGGTAAGCTTGTGCTCAGCTACCTCGACGACGCGAAGACCCGGCTGGAGGTACACGACAAGAACGGGAAGCTCGAACGCGTCGTCGAGCTCCCCGGCATCGGCAGCGCCAACATGAGCGGGCACGAAGAGGACGACGAGGCCTATCTATGGTTCTCGACGTTCACGCAGCCGTCGCAGATCTTCAAGACTAGCGTCACGAAGGGCGGGCTCGACCTCTACACCGAGGTGAAGGTGCCGTTCGATCCAAGCCCGTACGTCATCGAGCAAGTCTTCGCGACGTCGAAGGACAAGACGAAGGTGCCCGCTTTCGTCGTCCGGCGCAAAGACGCGAAGCTCGACGGGTCGTCACCGCTACTCCTGTTTGGATATGGGGGCTATGGCGTGTCGATCACGCCCGCGTATTGGGGGTCAATCGTGCCGTGGCTCGATCGAAGTGGAATGGCCGCATTCGCGACGCTGCGAGGCGGCGGCGAATACGGTGAGAACTGGCACAAGGCCGGCATGCGCCGCAACAAGCAGAACGTCTTCGACGACTTTCACGCCGTGGCTGAGCTCCTCGTGGCCGCCGGCTACACGCGACCTGACCGGCTCGCGATCCGCGGCTGGTCGAATGGAGGGCTCCTCTTGGGCGCAGCGATTACGCAGCGACCCGATCTGTACAAGGTTGCGCTATGCGGCGTTCCGCTGCTCGACATGCTGCGCTACCACCTCGTCGGCGCGGGCAAGACGTGGATCGAGGAGTTAGGCACGCCCGACGACGCCGACGACTTCAAGACGCTCCTCGCTTATTCGCCGTATCATCACGTGACCGATGGCACGAAATACCCTTCTGTCCTGCTGCTCTCGGCCGACACCGACGATCGCGTCGATCCAATGCACGCGCGAAAGTTCGCAGCGATGCTCCAAGCCCATTCGACCGGAGGCGAGATCTTGCTCCGCGTTCAGAAGAACGCCGGTCACGGAGGCGCCGGCACGGTCAAGGCAGCCGTCGAAGAGAGCGCACATAGCTTCGCCTTCGCGATGCACGAGGTCGGAATGGATGTTCCACGATGAGGCCTGTCCCGGCAACTGATGCGTCCGCATTAATCCCGGCGTGATTTCATTGCAGTGCCCCCCGACCGGCCACTCAACGTGACGCGCTCTTTGACGCAGTAGCCGCGTCTTTGACTGCGTCATTTTTGACCACCGAATCGCCCGAAATGGCAGGCATTGCCCTGTCTCCTGGACGGATGGAGCAGAGATCCAGCACACCTCCGCCGCACGACCTCTTTCCCGGGCTTTGCGTAAAATCATTCGTAGAGCGTAGGGAACGCCCGGACTCAAACGTATCCTTGTGCCTGAATTGCAGCCCGCGCCGGGATGCAGCGCGCCCGGGCGGGTCGGGTTAACTGCCAACATCCAATGAGGGTTCGAACTATGAATCATATCCAACTGCGTTTTCAACTAGTATGCCTCGCTTCATGTACCGTCGCCCTGTTTGGGTGCAGCAAGAAAGACGCACCGCCTGAGGCAATAGGTGATCCCAGCGCTCAGACTGCGGCTGCCGCCCGCCCTGAAGGACACGGCCGCGCGCGCATGAACTTCGACGACATAGACAAGAACAAGGACGGAAAAGTCACCGCTGATGAGGCTGGCGAGGCATGGAAGTTTCTGTCCAAGGCCGATACTAATGGCGATGGCGCAGTGACCAAAGACGAATTCGAAGCCATGCACCAACACAGGAACAAGGATCAGGAGGCAAAGTAGGAGCTTAGCACTACTGCCCCAGATCGTACCCACGCAACGTGAAAGGTGGGAGTAGTGTTAGGTTTGACGGTGCAGTGAAGATCCCACGCCGCAGCGTCCCCGATGCCTCCAATGAATCCGCGTCAGAAATCCGTTGCAGGCGGAAGTTCTGTTCTCACTTGGCGCCAATGAGTGTTCGGGGTTATGTGACACGTGGTTCGATTGACGAGTAAACTTCGGCGTGGGGTAACCGTTCGGTCCCACTTACAAAGAAAGACGTTCAATGCGCTGCAATAAGTTGGCAATCATGGTTGGTCTGGCTGGTTCTCTAGCGTTCACCGGCCGTGTGCGGGCGGCCCAGGTACAGGCTGGACCGTGGACGCTTGTTACGGATAGCGATGGGCGGATCGTTTCAATGTCATACCCCAATCCTCGGACCGGCACAGGTGTCGCACAGATGCTTGAACTCAAGATCGGCGCCAATGCAATGGCAACGCAAGGTCGCCTCGAGTTCAAGAACGGCGTCAAGCGAGACATGAGCAAGGAAGAGGTCGCCTACTTCTACACGCGGCTCGATGGGCCCAAGACAGCCTGGGACTATCTTGCCTCAAAGGATCGGGTCACCAAGTATTCACCGGCCCGCATCCACCTTCCGGAGAATCTTGCAGGTAGTTTCATCCGTGTAATCATCATGGATGGAACCAACTTTTTTGGAAAACTCGCGTTTGAGTCTGCTAGGCCCGGGGAATTCATGCTTGAAGTGGACGGAAGCAGCGATGGGCCGATACGGTTCGACAACAAAATTGTCAGCGAGGTTGAGGTCACGAAATAACCGGCGGCCGCGCCCCCGCACCCACCGCCGTCACCCACCCAACTTCACCATCGCTCACTCAGCCGCTACTTGACGGCAGAATTGGAGCAGGCTTGGCGAGTCGAGCCGCGCAACACGACTGGGGGCCCTTCGAGTGAGGCAAAGCTCGTCAAGACGTCGAGTTGTTTGCGAAGAAGCTCAAGAATCGTTACCAACCGGGTTGCCGTGATCCAATAGTCGGACGGGTCATTTCTCGTCGGCCCCGTCAATCGAGTCCCCACGCATTGTTTGGTGTCGTGACGACACGTGGCTACAGTTCTAGTTGCGTAATTGCACCAGCAATTGGCTCAGAGCCGTTACGATTCCGCCACCCACGTTTGCATACATGAGCCAAATTCGGCTCACCAAATCCAAAATCTGTTCACGAGGGACATTTCGAATGAAAACGTTTGCCTAAATGTCAAACTGCGCAGATCACGGCAGGTAAAGATGACGCAGCAAAAGCTTGAGTTTTTTCGTCACGTCACAACCGGTTTGGTGAGCTCACTTGCTTTCGTTGCTTCGGGCATTGCACAAGCTGCGGTAACCGAACCCGACGGTCTTCAAGTGCCGAACCTTGCCGCCGACCACACTTCTTCTAACAACGAAACTGACCTGCAGCAGTTCTTCACAATGTGGGGCGAGCCCATTGATGCAATTGCCGACGCGAGTTCAGATCCCGGTGTGTTCTCGCCAATGTGCGATTTCTCAGTGCAATTCTTGCCATGCGCCTCAGGAGGAAGTGCCGGCGTGGCCTGGTACAACGTACCGAGCGATCCCACCGCGATACCCGACAAGATCTACCAACTGCTGTCGCCGATGAATTGTTACAACTTCGACGCCGGTACACCAATCTCTAGTCAGAGCATCCGCGGCAATCCCAACTATGCAGGGGGGCTAATAGGTTTCGTTCTTACGGACAATGGCGGTCCGATTGGCCCCGATGGCACATCGCGCATTTATTACTCTGAGCCGAAGCGGAATGTCTATTGCAGCGGCTGTGCGACGCCAGGTTATTGGATCATGATGCTCGCATACAAATCAAAACTGCCCCAATACCCCAACACTTATTATCTGGCTTTCGAGGACTGGTACACGACAACGTCCACCTCGCGGGGTCAGTCGGACTGCGACTTCAACGATAAGATATTTCGCATTTCGGGGATTCAATGCCAAGGCGGCGGAGTGCCTTGCGATACGGGCCTGCTCGGCGTGTGCAAGCCGGGCCTTACGGAATGCACGATTGGAACTTCAATTGTTTGCCGTCAGCAGGTCCAGCAGAGTCCGGAGCGCTGCGACAACGTGGACAATGACTGCGACGGGGTCGTGGACAACGGCGACAACCTTTGCCCGAATCCTGGGGATGTTTGCGTCAATGGTAATTGTGTCGGGTCCTGTTCGCAAACGGAGTTTCCGTGTCCCAGCAACCTCGTATGCACGGGGAAATACTGTGTTGAACCGGCATGTGTCACCGTCAACTGCGACCCGGGCCTAGTGTGTCGCGGCGGCCAATGCGTTGACGCGTGTTCCGGCGTCACATGCCCGCTCGGTCAACTGTGCGAGACGGGCATGTGCGTGGACCCCTGCAGGAACGTCACCTGCGCTGCCGGTACCGTGTGTGCCAATGGCGCTTGCGTCGCCGCTTGCGGTTGCGCGGGGTGCCCGGCACGTGAAGTCTGTAAATCCGATGGAAGCTGCGTGGACCCAGGCTGTGATTCGCAAACCTGTGTGGCAGGTCAGGTTTGCGTCGGGGGCTTCTGCGTCGATGCCTGTCAGAACGCGGTATGCCCTGGAAGCGCGACCTGTGCTCAAGGTCAATGCGGCACTCCAGCCCAAGGCTCAGGGGGCGCGGGTGGAGCCGCAAATACGACGCCCGTACTGGGCGGTGGCGTGGGAAACACCTCGACGAGTGCTACGGGTAGCAATGCCGCTACGGGCAACAACAATACCAACAACTCGGGTGCCAACACGGGCGCCAATTCCACCAGCAGCCTGGGTTGCGGCTGCTACGTACCTCGATCGCGAACCGGATCACTGGGGGTAATGTTCGTCGCATTGTTGTCGCTTTTGGGTCTGCGTCGGCGAAACGCGCTGCTGTGAGGCACCACCTCGTGATGTCCTTGCCGAACCTCTTTTCGGCCAGCGTCATGAAGACGCGCCCGCGCGTTCCGCTTTCTGCGGTCTGGCGGCGAATACGCAGCTCCAGTGGTTGCCACGCCGGGTCTGGCACTCAATACTGCTTTGTTGGTTGTGACGGCACTTGGACACGAACATTCCCGATGGTAACTCCTCGCCCTCGTTGCGCGCGAGAACGGCCTAGGGTTTTCGTTGGCAGGCGCGGCTCATAGCCACGTGGCGTCATGACAAAAGGTGATAGGCTAGTCTCCCATGAAGGCATTCTTCCGACTCCCGAACTTGTGCCACACGCCTGCGATGCATACGAAGCCACGTTGCAATTCAGTCCACTTTGGCGCGCAATCGGGGTTAGCTTGGTTCCGCGTACCATTTTCTGCAGTTTGGAGCTCGGTCCAACGCAGCGTTCGTGCCGTCATCCAAGACCTGGGCTAGACTCGTGCACGGAGCACACCATGGAATTCGAGGATATCGTAATGCAACGTAGGTCGCTACGCTCGTTCGCGCCGGTTGAAGTGAGCGATGCAGTCATTCGAGAGCTGGCCAACGCGGCCAGTCGGGCGCCGTCGTGTTCGAACAGGCAACCCTGGCGCTTCGTCTTCACTCGCAGCAAGGGCGCGCTAGGACACCTGATCCGCGTGCTGGCACCTGGAAATGCTTTCTGGGCCAAGCAGGCGTCCATGATTATTGCCGTGTGGTCGCAAGCTGATCTGGATTGCAGGACGCCGGATGGGCGCGATTACTACCAGTTCGACTCTGGCATGGCGACCGCGCTCTTGTTGCTGGCCGCGACCGAGCGGAATCTCGTCACCCATCCAGTGGCCGGGTTCGATGCGCAGGCGGCTCGGGACGTCCTGGCCCTGCCCGCGGGAGCGCAGGTCATCACCTTGATCATGGTGGGTGGACGAGCGCACGAGATCTTTCCCGAACTCCAGGATTGGCAGATCAAGGCGGAAACCGAGCCTTCGCCTCGCATGCCCTTCGAGGACTTCGCAACGATCGTGTAGCGCCAAGGAAACTTCTGTTCGGGTGGATCACGGGAAATCAACTTCAAAGCCAGAAGGCGGATCCCGTCTCGTGCCATTATGGGGGCGAGCTGAAATGATGGGAATTCGCGACGGTAGCTTCCAAGCCAACCCTCCACGCAATCTAGCCAGAATTCAGATGGGTCGGCACCCACAACTCGTTGCCCATAGCCTGAGTGAACCCGTCAGCCGGGCCAGTTTGCCTGTGTCCGACCGCATGAGCCAATCACCCCGATGGCGCACGCACAACATTTATACCCCGAAGTTGGCAGAGTGCTACAGGATGTGCGCGCCGATGAAAGTCGGGGTCATCTACAATAGTTTCTTGCACAAGAGCATGAGCCCGGAGGAATGCGAAATGAAATCCACGGGGCTCGCGGCAGGCAAACATCTGCGAATGCTCGGCCATGAGGTGCGATTCTTTGATATGGATAGCCCCGCTAGCGTCGAGGAACTATGCAGAAGCGGGATTGACGCCGCGTTCGACGTTTGCGAACGCGTCCATGATGACGCACGCGGTGAGGCTTACGCGGCGGCCCTGCTGGAATACCTCGGGATCCCCCATACGCGTACGACATCCTGGCTGATTCTGTTAGGCGTTGACAAGAGTCGCATCAAGAAGATCTTGTCATTGCACCAGATTGCGACGCCGAATTATCAGGTATTCCGAGGCGAAGAGGAAACACTGCGCCCTGACATGGCGTTTCCCCTCTTCGTTAAACCTGCTGTTTCGGAGGATAGCATTGGAATCGACGAGTACTCTCTTGTCCACGACGTAGACCAGCTCACAAGACAGGTCAAACAGGTTTTGGGCGAACTCAAGAGCGCTGCACTAGTAGAGCAATACATCGATGGTCGTGAAATTAACGCTGCGATTCTGGCCGGGGAAACACCCACGGTGCTTCCCATTTCGGAAATCGAGTTTGGCGATTTGCCTCCTGCTCGCAGATATCTGGACTACAGCTCGAAATGGCTCGAAGAGTCCGAGCAGTGCCAAAAAACAGTTCCTCGATGTCCCGCCGATTTGTCTGACGCAGAACAGACAATTATCATTGAGACGGCTCTCAAATGTTACAAGGCTCTCGGGTTGGATTCCTATGCGAGGGTAGACATGCGCCTCAAAGACGGCGTCCCTTACGTGCTCGAGATCAATCAAAATCCCAGCATTGCCGAAGAGAATTGTGGCTATGTACGCTCGTGCGAGCGGGGTGGCCTTAACTATACCAGCATGATCGATGCGATACTTCAGAATGCGAAACGTAGGTCCAAGTGAAAATCTGCCTCCTTGAACCAAGGGATGTTTACGCCAAACGCGCAGCCGAAAATGGGCAGTCACCGATAAGGCGCTTGCTAGAGCAGCTTGGGCATCAAGTGGTCGAATTGTCGTGCAACCCAACGCTCTACGCGGAGCTGCGCGAGCAACATCCCGACGTCGTCTTCAATGCTTCGAGCGTCTACGGGACCGGACAAGGACACTTGGTTCCGGCTGTTATCGAAATGGCCGGGCTGCGCTACACAGGGTCAGGCGTTCTGGCGCTGTCACTCGGGACGAAGTACGCCCGGTTATTCCCGCTGCTCTTTGCAGCAGGCATCCCGCTCCCGCCTTTCCGGGTCCTCGAGGTCGGACACCCCGGCCGTCTGCATGACTTGAGGTATCCCCTGATGCACTACGGAAATAACGGGCCGCCAGGCTCCGCTGTCGCCAACGACGCGGCGCTGTCCGATGTTTTTCGCTTGGCATGCCCACATGAAGAGGTGTTGCTGATCGAGCAAGTCAAGGGTCGCAAGGTCACAATATTCGCCTTGGACCAAGTACCGCTTTTTCACCCCGTGGAAAACGAGGTCCGTTCACTCGTCAGGGAAACCTGTCAGCTCGTCGAAGCCAGGGGGCTGATGCGCTTCGACCTCGTGTGGGCGGATACGCCGACGCTAGTCAGCGTTGACGTTGCTCCCGATCCGCTGCAAGGGGAACTGCTACGCCAAGCGTCCCGCGCCGGTTGCAATGAGCAGAGGTTGATGCAGATGCTTCTGGAACATGCAGGCAGAGACCGCGACCTATTACGATCGGGAAAAGTCACCATCAGGCCATTGTCGCTGACGGACTCTGAGCTGGCCCAGCTCGTCAAGATTGAAAATGCATCCTTTACGACGGACGCTTACCAGATCGAGGACTTCCGAAACGTACATGTCAAGTGCGCGGAGCTCTCCATAGTCGCCGAGGTCGAAGGCCAGATTGCGGGCTACATGATGACCGGTCGTCTCCCCGACAGAGGAAATGTTTTCTCCGTCGCCGTCGCGCCTGCTTATCGGAGGAGAGATATTGGAGAAGCTCTGTTTCGGTATACCGCAAAACGCCTGAACGAGTGGGGAATCGCAAAGATCGAGCTCGAAGTCAGAAAGAGCAACGAAGCCGGCGTCTCATTCTGGACGCGGATGGGATTCGCGCCCGTAAGCACAATCCCCTGTTTCTATGACGATGGCTCAGAGGCTCTTGTGATGCGAAAGGCCATTGACGCGCCTTGACGTGGCGCTCAGCCCCGTTCTACTAGATTCCCGTGCTTGACCCACGTATCGACCTTCCGTATCGGTTCGATCGTGCCGTCGGGTTTGACGCGAATCGCTGAACCCGCACGGATGCCGTAGCCGATGCTCGAGTTGGGCGAAAGCTGTAGCAGCGCCCTGAGTTCCCCCCAGTTCTCCTCTTCGTCATGCACATCGCACAATAGGTTGGCAATCCCAAGGCACGGGAAGAGTTCGCCACCGGTGTCGCCGCCATCTCGAAAACGCACCCAAGCGCGAGCTAGCATAATGCTGCCCGCCGAAATTCCGAAGAAGGACTTGCCCCCGCGATACAGTTCGCTCAGGAAAGGCGCGAGGCGATGTCGGGTGACGACATTCATTCCTGCATCGACATCGCCGCCGCTGAAGAAAACCGCGTCCGCCGTCGCGCAGACGTTCTCGAAGGAACGGCGCTCAAACTGCCGAACCGTCGTTGCGAGCGTTACGTCCCCGGCTCCTGAATTCGTGAAAGCGCCGGCCACCATGGCAAAGAAACCTCGATCGTCGCCGCTTGCGGCGCCGATATACGCAATCGAAGGGGAAGAGACGCCGCAATGGTCAAACACCGTTCGCAGCAATGGGTCCGTTCCGGCGCGTCTACGATGGGGATCACCGGCAATTAGAAACAATGATTTTGATCCGCTCATAGACTCTCTGCAAGAAAATCATCGATATCGATCTTAAAGTCGGCACTGGCCAGTCGATACTTGACGCCCAGAACCGGCGACAATGCTTGAACCCGTCGGGGTGTGATGTCCACGGAAGCGCCGTAACATCGTCGCAGCGACGCGCACAATTCGGACTCGATCGCCGCCGGCTCTCGAGCCTCGCTCACGTAGCTGACCGAAACCGTGGTCTGATCGGATTGCACTAACTCGTACTGCTCAATCCCCGCGACCTGCGCGATCGCCGAGTCAACCGCGCTCTGAGTGACAAGGCTGCCCGTGCTCGAAAGCGTTGCATTCGCGATTCTTCCCTCGATCGCCTCGAGTGTTAGTCCCTCACGACGGCCGCAGGGACATGGACTGGTCGCCAGCTTCACTAAGTCGCCCATGTCAAAACGAATCAGCGCTCGCCAAGGGTTGTGAAAGGTGCTGACCAGGATGCGTCCGATTGCAGGTCCGCCATGGCGAGGCGCAAGCGGTTGAAAATCGACGTGGCAATGCGCGACATTTTGATGAAACTGGCCGGCTTCGCACTGCATGAAAACATACCCGCTCTCGGTTGAGCCGTAAGAACTGATCGCCTGGCATGGAAAGACACTCTGGATATGTCGCAAATGAATCAGCGACGGGTTCTCATAAGTCAACGTCACGACCGTAGGCTGATAGACTCGACGGTTATGTTTGATTGCGTGGCGACAGAGCACGCTAAGAAACGAAGGGTTGGCTTCGAGCACCAGCGGCTCGAACCGGCCGAGCTCGTCGATCATTCGATCGCAGAAGGCCTCGCTCCATGCGACTGGGTCGTCTTTTTCGGTCAGAAAGAGAAAGTGCCCGAGCATGCGCTGGTTCATGCTCAGGGTTCCGTTATCACTTGCAAACCCCACGCACCGCGGACTCGAAAGGATCGCTTCTCGGTGACCACCCAATCGCGCCGCTGCCGTGGTCGCATTCAGTTTCCACGAGGCGGCTTCAGACGCGTCCCACCAAGGCTGATGCCAAACATTCGTGACGGCATCCGAGGTTGACCCGCTTGTCTTGACAAGCTTTACTTCACCCCTGGCGAGGGCCGAGGCGAGATCTTGACCTTCAGGAACGAATTTTGCTGCTTGATGTTCGCGCAAATCAGCCTTAGTCAGCACAGGCATCGCCGCGTAGCGCCCGAGGATGTCAGTCGAGGGGCCACGATCGTAGCGGCGCCAGGTGTCGTAGGCCGGCACCCTTGACAGTGCCGTTTCGAGCGCGGTCTTGGCTGAGACACGATATTCGGGTGTATAGATTGGCTCTAGGATCGGCAACGGAGCTCCAGACGGCCCCAGTCTGAAGCTTCGAGCACGCTGCTGCAATAGCGGCGAGATCCTTGGAGCGAGCAAGCCAAGGCTGCGCATTCCGCCCGTCCTCTGCAATTGGGCACTTACCCGTTGATTCATGTTGACGAGCCTATGCCCCTTGGGTTCGACTGGACGAACCTGGACATGTTGGAGTCCAGGTGAGGGGTACCTTGATGCATCATCTCAGCATTTCGTTCGTCCTCGGGGCCGTGCTGGTCGCGACCTGCGGTTGCGGTAGCTCGTCAACGCCCGGCAACGGTGGCGCCGATTCCGCATCCGCCTGCGCGGATGTTGCACGCGCACAATGCCAGAAGCGCGACAGCTGCTCATCGAACAGCTTTTCGAACAATCGAATCTACGGCAGTGAAGCGGAATGCGAGGTACGGGTGGCGCCGCCTTGTGTCGGGGCCCTCGGTGCTCAGGGTTCCGGTCAAAGCCCCATAAATCTGGAGGACTGCGTTGCGCAATATCCAACGTATTCCTGCACTGACTTCCGCGACAACAACCCGAGCGGAGCCTGCGCGCCGCCGCCAGGTACGCTTGAGGCAGGCGCCGCGTGCGGAGCCAATGGTCAATGCATCAGTACGTTCTGTCATTTGCATCAAAATGAAACTTGTGGCGCCTGTACTGCTCTACCAACGGTCGGGGCCGCTTGTACGTATACCGGTGATTGCGGGCGCAACCTGGATTGTGCGATTCCTGCAGGCGCCACGACCGGTAAATGTGCAGCATTGGTTTCAAACGGGGGCTCATGTCTCACAGGCGCAAACCTCTGCCAGGCGGGACTGGCCTGCGTCGGCGACAATGAAACGAGCGCGACGACAGGCACATGCCAACCGCAGGCAAATACAGTCGGCGCCGCTTGCGATAGGTCCCGCAAGACCGCGCCGAATTGCGACCAGGAATTGGGATTGACGTGCGTGCCGACCGCAGCAGCTAGCTCGGTGGGTACTTGCAAAGCCATGACACTGGTTGGAATGGGTAGTACATGTGGCGTCTTGGGTTCCGCACCGATCACTGGCGAAGCCTTGTGCAACGCGGGCGGTCTTTGCGTGAAGGCCGATTCCTCGGACGCAACCGGCATCTGTTTGGCTACGGCAGCCGATGGCGCGCCGTGCAACTCTGACGCGACAATCGGTCCGGTCTGTCTGCCACCGGCGAGATGCGTGCCTCCCACGGCAAGTTCCACGGCAGGTATCTGCGTTGTGCCCAACGCCATGAACTGCAAGTAGGCTTCCTGCATCCGGGGGCCGTGCTTTGGAATGTGCGGCGCCGCCGGATAGCGACGGACTCGAGAAGCGCCGAAAGCGACCGACCGATTGCTAAGAGAAGGAGTCCTCTCACGGACCCAATATGGGGCCACCGAAAATGCGAATGATTTCAACCGACGTAGTTTTCGCGGACCACGGAGCGCTGTTTACCTCGGAGGCGGGCCGTAAAGGGTTTCGCGCCAATCTGCATACCCGAACGAGTTTGCCGAGAGGGTCTGGACAATGCTCCATGAAGCATCGACCTCTTGGATGATTCCATTATTCGAAAACGTTACGAGCGTGTTGCCATTGGGCAGCCGCTGGACATCGCCCAATGTATCGCTATGGTAATCGTTCGACGTGTAGTCCGCAAGCTCGCGGGCAGTCATCGAGCTGCTCGATGTGTCGAGCATGTACTCGAACGCGTGCGACGGATTGCTGCTCCGCATGGCACTGTTGCTAAAGAACAGGAAGTCGCCGGTATCTAGCAAATGATGGCCATGATTGCTGACCCAGCTGCCGGGTTCACACAATGGCGCTGGGGCATTGGTGCAGCTCCCGCCGAATTGCCACACCGGTGCACCCGCATGCGTGACCTCGACATAAAGGCTCGGATTGCGATCGCTGATCGTAAACGTATCGTTCGACGGGTAATAGTGGATTGAATTGCAGTGGTAGGTATCGGTACCCGAACCGCCTAAACTGCTTGGGCCGCCCATATAAAGGTTCGCGCCGATGCGGAAATCAGTGGTGATGGTTCCTGTTGCAGAACGTTCCAGCAAGTTGCTCTCCACTTCTATGCCGCTCGAGGCCCAGGCCAAGGCGGCGACGACACCACCCGGGAGCACAGTGAAGTCATGATGCGCACTCGAAAGTCCACTCACGTTGTTTTCGGTGCTGGCACCGTCCATCGATACATAGCGCATTTCGCCGCCATTGTTCATGACGTTCATTGCGATCATCCACATGTTTACGCCTTCGTAATCCATGCGGGCGCGCGTGCAGCTTGCTGGAGCCGTAGCCGACCACACGATCTCTCCATCAGCGTCTATGATGAAAGCGCTTGCTGCGCCGTTGCCGTCGTCAGTGCTGGTGATAATGAATCCCTTGGCCTGAGCAGACGGGTTACTGGAGCTTCGCGTAACGCTGGGCACGCCCGACAATGTACCCGTCATGAGTGTGTAATCCGAGCCTTTGCACACGGAATTGTCAGATAGGGTTGCCTCGATGTGGAACGTGTACGTGCTCGATGGCTTGAGACCGAGCAGTAGCGTATGATAGTTGGTTGCGGTAAGGTCAACCGGCGCCGTACCCCCCGAGTTGAGGATGCTGGATGTAGCATTGTCGAGCGTATAGACAATCTGAGCGCTCTTTAGATTTGTCGCCGTGGTTGACCATTCCACGATGCCCACGGTGGGGATGAAAGAACTTGTGCTGTTCTTGCTCACCGTGATTTTGCAGCCGTTATCGCCAGACGAGCCACCCGTAGCTGTCTCTCCGCCAGTTGCAGGTTCGCCTCCCGTGTTAGATACACCGCCGCTCGCAATGCTTCCACCCGTTGCAGGTTCGCCGCCCGTGCTCAACGCACCGCCGCTCGCGAGGCTGCCGCCGGTGGCAATAGTTCCACCCGCTGCAATGGTGCCACCCGTACTTGATACACCGCCGGTCGCAATGCTTCCACCCGTTGCAGGTTCGCCGCCTGTGCTCAACGCACCGCCGCTCGCATTGCCTCCACCCGTCGCAGGTTCGCCGCCTGTGCTCAACGCACCGCCGCTCGCGAGGCTGCCGCCGGTGGCAATAGCTCCACCCGCTGCAACGGTGCCACCCGTGCTTGATACACCGCCGGTTGCAAGGCTTCCACCGGTTGACGCGACTCCGCCCGTTGCTGCCGTAGCGCCGCCAACAGCTCTGGCACCACCAACCGTTGATAGCCCACCTGCTGCGGCGGCTCCACCCGTTGGGGACGCACCGCCTGTGACAGCAAAGCCGCCAGCTGAGATGATTCCGCCCGATGCAGGGCCTCCCCCACTGTTGGGCTTGCCGCCGGTGGTCACGGCTCCACCAGTCGCACTTGAACCGCCTTTGGCTGAGGCTCCCCCAGTACTTGCCGCTCCGCCAATCGCCTTGGCCCCACCAATACCCGTTGCGCCACCCGTGTTCGTCGATCTTGCGCCGCCCGCGGATGTACCGCCGGTACTCGTGCGCGACTTGCTGCCAATCGTCTGGAAACCACCCGATGAAGATGACTGTGTTGTTCCAGGCGCACTAGAGCTACCTGAGCCGGATGTACCTCCCGGTGAGGTGGTACTCCCAACTGCGACCGAACCCCCCGACGTGCCAGAAGCGCCAGCGATCCCAGCTGAGCCAGCCTTGGCAACGGTGCCGCTGACAAGTTGCGACGTCCCCCCAGTGGGATTACTATCACGGGTTCCAAAAGTACCACCCGTTGCATTGGTTCCCCCACTGTTTGGATGCCCGCCAGTTTCACTGGTAGGCAAGCCCGAAGTGCCGCCAACCGAAGCGGAACCACTGTCGAAATCACTGCTCGCGCCGCAAGCGGTTAGCCAAGGCGCAGCTGATAAGGCAACACCCCAAGCACGAACAACAGTTCGATGTGCCAGTTCCATCGCTGTCTCCTCTAAGTCAAATCACTATCCGGACGTGCTTGGCTTTGATGGCTCCGTGCTCACTGCCAACCGTGGACACTCGCCCGCGCAGAGCGTGTCAAGGCTGCTACCGACAATCAAGAGAAGATTCCTTCACTTGATGATTTGCTCGATGACGCGGCAGTCATTGTGTTGTGGGCAACGCGTCATCTCCAGTCATTGAGGTATGTTCGCGGAAGGGTGAATCCCGTCACCGATTCGTGTGGACGGACAGCCCTTGGCTCGGGTGAACTGGCGTGCCGACCGACAGAAATCGGTCGCGGGGTCGGAAGGCCACCTTTGCTGCGCGGATCGTGCGAGAATTCGGTCGCGCTGACTTTGTGGACAGCACGGGGTATCGCCTAAGCGACGTCAACCTAGTCCTAGCCGTCTCAATCTCTACCCCTGAATCACAACCGCGTCGTAGTACTTCAACGAGCTAACCTTGATCTTGATCGACTTTCCGTCGAAGTCGAAAGGGACGTCCTGGGTGCCCTGGAAGTCGGGTGACACCATGTAGACTTTCGAGGGTTTCTTGTTCGTATCGACCGACACCTTGACCACCCCTTGGGGTTCGATTGTTCCGTTGTAGTTGTGGTTGATCAGATGCAGCACAATCCGGTTCGACAGTGCTTGGCTCATCAAGTTGAAAGCAATGTTCTTACGTTCGATGGCCACTTCACCAGTCGCGTATTCGCTGTGGTGATACAGATCCTGATGGTCGCGGTAGTACTTGGCATAATCTCGGGTGAACTCCAACATGCCTAGATCCTGCGCGGTGGGACCGGCGTCGATCGTCTGCAGATGAAATGCGTAATAGCAGCCCGCTGCGTAAGCCTCCGCAGCGTAGATTTGCCAGAAGTCCTTCCTCTGCTCCAACGGCAGAGCGTAGTAGCGGTCAATCAATTGGTTGGTGAAATCCAGGAAAAACACGAGGGGCACGTTGCCGGAAGTCTGCCGGCTTCGTCGGTGCATGGTCTTGTAGGTATCCATGAGCGACACGCTGCCCTTCAATCGACCGTTCGAAACCGGCAAATAGTCGTACCCGTTCCAGTCGCCTTCGTCCCCCTTGTCGGGATTGGGCATGTAGACGCCCAAGCTGTTGAAGTCTACGTAAGGCATGATGCCATTGTCGGTGATGAGCAGCTTCTTGCCAAGCTTGTCCATGGCGTAGCGCCGAAGCTCATCGAAGATTTCCTTGTAGTATCTTGGAATGTACGTTCCGGTGAACGTGTCCGAGGGGTACATCCGGTTGCCAAGAACCTTGCCCCACTCCTTGGCCAATGGATTCGATTTCGAGAGGACGCAGCTTCCACTCCAGTCGTTGCCGGTCCAGCCGTTCGCTTGCAAGTACTTTCGATAGTTGAAGTTCCTCTTCAGATCTTCCGGCGGGACATTCTTGTTGAGAACGTTATCGTCCGTCATCCTGAACTCCCTTTTCCAGTCGGCGGCCTTGTACTTCGGATACTTGGCTAGGAGATAGCGATTGAAGTCAGCGATCGAATAGTCCTCGAAACCTTCATTACCTGTCCAATTCCGTTGCGGACCACCCAGATACGGCGAGTTGGGCTCGTCAAAATGGATGCCGTCTGCGCCTCCGTCGATCTGCATCTTGCAGAGGTCGGTGATATACTTGCGGTACTTCGGATTTGCCAACGAACCGCGATACATGTCGCGGGCTATTCCGAGGGCGGCGTCAGCCCACGGAACCAGCTCACCCTTGGCATCTCGTGTCGCCATATCGAGGAACTGCGCCTCATCCTTGAATTCCTGTCTTTGAATGACCGTCGTCATTCCACCCATGAAGAGCGTACCGGCATGGTGGCTGGCGCGAACCGCGTCAAGATTGTATTCTTCGGGCCGGTTCCCGTGTGTGCCCCACTTCAGCACGGATCGATCATTGATGTCGGCTTTCACCGCGAGAATCTGAGGGTTGTTCTCCGTGAGTTGCTGCTGGCCAAAGACGAACACGGTCAGGCGGTCAATGTCTGTATCCAACTTCCGATCCTCAAACGTGATGGGCGCGGAGCCTAGCGGTTTCTGTGTGATATCCTTCAGAGTGACATTGCTGATGGTAACGCGACCGCGAGCGGGAAACATGAACTGGAACATCGAGTGGGGATCGGTTGGGAAGCGCATCGTGAACGTGTAGTTGAATTTCTCAGCCTTTGTGCTGAGTGGGTACTTCCTAAGTCCGGAGTAACTAGTCCAGGGCTCCTTGCCCATTTGCACCTGAGTGGTTAAGGTGAATGCCTGCTCAGCCTTTGCTTCGAAAGAGGCTTCGTACGTCGTGCCATTCTCCATATTCAGGTTCATATGCAGAAACCCGATTGACCACGGGTCGGGTCCAGAATCGTCAATTCGAATTTCGGCAGCGCCATCGTGGACAGTGAATCCACCTTTGGCGCCGGGATGAGTCCAGAAGATCCAACCTGCCGTCCCTTGGCTGAAGTCTCCGTTCGGGACCAAGTTGGGAAGCTGACTCGTGGCGTCGGCAGTTTTCGGCTCCGACGATGACGCTCCCTTGCCACATGTGTCCATGCAACGTTTGACGAGAGCGTCGCATTCACCTGTGTGGGTTGAAACGCCCTTCGTACAGGCAAAGCCTAGAACGATTGTGGCAAGGGCGCCGAAACATTGATTGCGTGATGTTGACGTCATTGGAAACGCTGCCATGCAGACCAAGATACCACACATTCGTTGTAGCCACGAACGATCATCATGCGCCGCAAAGGCGCGACTAGTCCAACCGTAAGGCACATAAGTCTCGCGTGTCTACTGGGCTGCGAGAAGTCTACGAATCGTAGACATTTCCAAGCCATCCGTGGCAGCGACGTTGTCCGATAATTCGGCTGGGTTCGGCTTGGCATGTTGATCGCACCCGAAAGGATGCGTACGCGAGTCCCAGTCAGAGCATCGTCAATTGTCGGAGGAGTTCTGACCAATGCGCGGGACTTGCACTCCGACGATCGCGGCATTCCTCGTCGCGTTCGGGTGGAAACCAGAAGGCGTGTAGGGTGGGGCTTGATCCGGTTCCAGCTACTTGGCAGCGCCTGCACAGGGTCGTCCGATTGTCACTCCGTGACCGCGGTCAAAACGTTGTCACGGTACCGCAGGCGCCGGCACGGAAGCTTCTGTTGGACTCGCTGTCACGCGAGGAAGTCAAAGAGATCGCCAGGCGCACCGTGATCCACTTTGATGGTGCGGCTGCTGGCAACCCGCCGAGGTTGACGCATTCGTCATGGCGAACTGGCTGGTGTCGGAATGCGGCGACATGGCCCAGGCAGCCGAGGGACGGGCCGCGTGAATCTGCTGCCGTTGGGCCAAATCTGCCCGCATTCACATTCAAGGGGGCCGAAGACCTCGCCGCATGCTATACAAGGGCAACTCTGTTCATCTCATTGGGAGGAGGTTTGGAACATGGATCGACGATGGTATCCAGCAACGATTTCAGCGCTTCTCATCGGCTGCTATGGCGTCCCCAACAATACCAGCGACGCTGGAGCAAATGGGGGCGACGCTGGCAGCTACGCGACTGGTACAAGCACCGGCACCCGCACGGCCACCAGTATTGATGCTGGCACGCCCAGCCCAACCAGCACTCGCTCGATTACAGATACTCGCACGATTTCCCAGACGTTGACGAAGTACGGTCCGTCGGTCACGCGCACCAGCACCAATACCGTCTCCAACACCGGCTAGCACGCATTCAGCATCGTCGGTTAGCACATCCTTGGCCGCGCCAGCCGCTGGGCGCACCGAAAATTCACTTGTGCGCACGCGTGGTTGCGCCCTACCGACCAGATGTGGTGACGGCATCGTGCAGCCCGGTGAGCAGTGCGATGATGGCGGGGCCAGCGTCAATAATCAATGCCGCGGCTGCAATTCAAGTTGCCAATTGGAACCTTACTGTGGTGATGGAGTCACTAACACTAGTTGCGGCGAGCAATGCGACGATGGGCTCAACATTGGCGGCTATGGTTACTGCACGCCCGATTGTACTCTAGACGCATATTGTGGCGCCGGCGTAGTGCAAGCACAGTACGGCGAATCGTGCGACGATGGTATCAACGACGGTTCATACGGTGGCTGTGAAGCGGATTGCCAGTTGGCGCCGCACTGCGGCGACGGAGGCCTTCAAAGCCCCCCGAGGAATACCGTTCGGTCGAAGGTTACTTTGCTCCCGCTATTCCCCGGTCGTGATTGCGACCGACCTTGACCATGCATCTCGCCGCAAGACGCACGACCCCTTCAGCTTACGTGCCTTCTGCCTCTGGGTGGCGATGCACCTGCGCCTACGCCTTTTCACGCTAGGCCGATGGCTTACAAAAAGCCCAGCAATTTAGAGCATGCTGCAACTGCACGCCGAAAACTCCAGAATGTCTTGCGACGGAGCTGGGCAAAATCGCGACGTGTGTTGGGCGCCACCGTGAGCCGCGTTTCACCCCCGCGCTGCGAAAGCGACGAATTGTCTTGGAAACTGCCGGTGATATGTGACCATAGGGGCAATCCGATGCCACCTGGCTCCGCTCCTAATCTACCACTGCTCTTCGGTGTCTGGCTTCCGTCAGTTATCGTAATCGCTGCATTAGTCACCGTTCTCGTGGTTCGCGACAATCGGAAACGTCGCGCGGAGCTCGAGAAGACCTTGCTCAGCCATATCCATCGTCTCGGCTGGCTGCGCGTCGATGACCTCGACCGATCGATGGTCCCCTGGGCGCGATTCGGCGGCGAGCGCCGGGGCTGTGCCATGGGGCAATGGCAGGGTCGCCCTGCTGAGTTAGTGCTCTTCTATTTGTACAAATTCAATAAGGCCACATTGGTGGCGATCACGGCCCCCCCCAGTCCGAAGGACTTCAAGCAGTTCGTAGCCATTGATGCGTTGTACGGATATACGTATGGGGTTCCGCTTGGACCACCGGAACTGCGCGAACGATTTCGATTCACCGGTGAACCATCGGAGCTCGCAGCCGTTTTCACGCGGGAAGTCGCCGGCGCCATAGTAGGCTTCGCTCGTCGCACGTATCAGATCATGTTCGATGGCAATACCGTGAGCGTGGCGTGGTACGGTTGGGAGAGTGATTCGGCCGCAATCGATGCTGCATTCGACATCGCGCAGAAAATATGCCGAAGTCTCGAGGCGGCAGCGGCGCAAGCCTAGCAGCGGTGAACGATGACCCTCTAGGGTCGACGCTAACGGCCCGGCAGCAACGCCTGGAGTCCCCGCCCAGGTCTTGGGGGTATCCATCAGTCAGGGAGTCCGGCTAGCAAAGCCACAATTCGGTCCATCGAAATGGTCCAGCTCGCGGATCGGCGAAAAATCGAGGATCACTGGCATGGACCATATCGAGTGACCGATTTAGCCCCGTGCTAGCCGGAAGTCCTGTCAGTAGATAAGTGAGCTGTACTGGCAGCAAAGGATTGTCTTGATGGTCCCGTCGTGGTTCTTGCTGAAGCCCTTCACCCATCTGCCGTCAGGACAGGTGTTCATACGGGCGGTGCTGTAGGTGTCCCACTTGCCATACGTAGTCGATCCCATATTGGTGGATCCGAAATCGATCCAATTGCAAACGGAGGGATAAGCCCCGCCGACCCCAACGCAACGCGCCTTGCCGATTACACCATGCCCATCTGGCGTTTGGGATATGCCAGAAACGGTCTCGTTGCGACCACATTCGGCCTTGACGAAACCCGGCTGCCAGTCTTTAATCCCATAAAGAGTATAGCAAATGTTGTCGCGTTGGTCATCATGCTGCGTGACGTCCAGTGTGCCGTATTGGTCTCCGCTGAATTGTTGTGAGTTGTTCTGGTTTACTGGGGTCGTGTTGCCAGGCGTGGGGCCAACACACAGCATTCCGTGCAGTTGACCTGTGGCCGTGTCGCGCGAAACGCCTTGCAGCAATTCGTTTAGCGCACATTCACCCTTCCATTGGCCATAAGACCAATCCCCATTGGGACCGTAGGCTCCAGCACCATCACCAGTGTAACCACGTGCGTCTCCTCCAACCGGGACACGCACATCGGGTATCAACGTCGTCGCCTGCTCGGTGGATCCGGGTGTGCCCTCTTCGCTGTTGCCTGCGGCGCCACAAGCGACCCCGACGGTTAGTGCTGCCATTCCAACTACTAGATGTTTGATGTTGATTGACATAGTTGCCTTCTCTTTCTGCTCGGACGCGTGACGCACGTCAGTTGGGAAAGATTGCGCGAACGTTGTACGGACCGATCCTGATGATTTGGACGAGACAAAATTGCGCTTATCTCCTTGGGTACCCTTGGGTGGCCTTCTGTTGAGACATTGCGACTGGCCGCTCTGACACGGGCCCCGACCCTACGTGGCTTGCATCACATGATCCTTAGATGGGAGTAAGCGCGCTTGTCGCACAAAAATCCGTCAGGCCCGGGACGTGTGCGTGGGTCCACGCGGCGCTGCAACCTCAGGTACTGTTGCCGACCTGCTGCACAATGACCGTATTGAACAGCACATTCCCGTCCAAGTGGTAAATTCTCGGACACGGTTGCTTTTCAAAGCTTCAGTCAACGCGACCCGGAAACTGCGTTCATGAACCACTCAATCATTACATCGATTTCCCTAACTGCTTTTCTGGGTGTCGTCGCTTGCAGCGGCAGCTCGACCCCAACGAGCACCTCGCCTTCCGGCGGTAATTCGAGCGCGGACGGCGGTCCCTCGTTGACCGGTGGAAACTCAAGTAACAGCAGCGGCTCCAGCACTGGCGGCGTCGCGAGCAATAGTGGGGGCTCGAGCTCGGGTGGGGTAACTAGCGGTGGTTCGAGCGGTGTCTCGTCCGGCGGCTCGATCACCTCGGGCGGCGGTGACTCGTCGCCCGGTGGAAGGTCAAGCACCGGCGGGGCCTCCAACACTGGCGGCCTCGCAAGCCATAGTGGGGGTTCAAGCTCGGGTGGGGCAACGAGCGGTGGTTCAAACGGCGTCACGTCCGGCGGCTCGGGCACCGCGGGCGGCGGTGCCTCGTCGAGCGGTGGAAAGTCAAGCACGGGCGTTAGCGCCAACACGGGCGGCCTCGTAGGCAATACTGGGGGTTCGAGCTCGGGTGGGGCAATGAGCGGCGGTTCGGCGGCCAAAGGCGGCTCGAGCGGGAGCGGTGGCTCGGCGGGGTCGAGCAGCAGCATGCCCCTCACGCCGCTTCTCGTGACGTTCACGGCGACTGCTCTGTGGCAGACCGGCACGATCTCGACAACCACGAGCGGAACCGCCACAATCACCGTGAACGACTCGCAGTCGTATCAGACGTTCAATGGCTTCGGCGGATGCTTCAATGAGAAGAGCTGGTACTATCTGAAGCAGCTCGCCGCGAGTGATCAGTCCAAGGCGATGACGCTATTGTTCGACGCGAATAACGGCGCGAACTTCCAATACGGGCGAATTCCGATCGGCGCGAATGACTACTCAGTGACGCCGTACTCTGAAGATGACACGTCGAACGACACCAGTTTGGCCAACTTCTCAATTGCCGAAGATGAGCAATACATCATTCCGTATATCCAGACGGCCCAAGCCGTCAATCCGAACATCCATTTCTGGGGCAGCCCGTGGTCGCCTCCCGGATGGATGAAGACAGGGGCGGACACCACGTCCGGAACCCTGGGGCTGAACGGCGGTACGATGAAGAACGACTCGACGACTTTCACTGCGTACGCGAGCTACTTCGTCAAGTGGATTCAAGCGTACGCCGTCAAGAACATCACGATCGAAGCGGTGGCGCCCCAGAACGAGCCGAACTACCCGGAGAGCTATCCATCGTGTCAGTGGAAGGCGGCCGACTATGCCACGTTCGTCGGCAGATACTTGGGGCCGGCGCTCAAGTCCGCTGGCCTCAACACGGCTGTCCTCCTCGGCACGATGTCCAGGAACGACACCAACTCGGGAACCGGTGAGTCGGACCAAACAGTCGTGACGACGGTGCTGGGCGACTCGACGTCCATGGGCTTCGTCAAGGACATCGGTCTGCAGTGGAACATGATGCAGAGCGGGGCCTTCATTCCATCCGGGGTTTCATCTTCGAGCGCGTCCAAATGGCAGACCGAGCACAAGTGCGGCAATTACTCTTGGGGCGGCGCAGCCTACGGACAGACCTACAACAGCAGCTCGGCCCCGAACGACTTTGCCTACGCCGAGGAGAGCTGGGGCAACATCCATGACTGGCTGAAAGCCGGCGTAAACGTCTACAGCGCGTGGAATATGGTGCTGGATCCGAAAGGCATGAGCGTAACCAATTGGCCGCAAGACACGCTGATTGTCGCGGATCCCAGCGCGAAGACCCTGAGTCCGAAGCCCGCCTACTACGCGTTCCGACACTTCTCGCAGTACACGAAGCCGGGCGCCACGCGCGTTGGGACCAGCGGCGACGTCAGCTGCAGCGGCGACGGTATCGGCAAATGCAACGCTGGCATTGCGGCGATTGCCTTCAAGAATCCCGACGGAACCCACGTCGTGGTGATGTTCAACACCAACAGCAGCACAGCGCAGGTGGTTCTGGCCATCGGCAGCACCAAGTTGCAGTTCACGATGCCCGGAACCTCGTTTGCAACCGTGGTTGACTGAGAGAAGCCAGGGCTGCTCCGATCTGCTGAAACTGTTGAGCGGAAGAAAAAGCACGTGCTCGTGAAACCTGCTTAGGGCTTCGCGGGGGCGTCTGCCGCCGGTGAGCAGCAATGCCGGCGGCGCGACAGGCGACTTTCGGCTAGCATTGCCGTTGCAATGAAGTTCGATGGCAAGCGCGGTTGCATTGGGAGGCATGTTTGTTTCGCTTTACCCCATGGCTTGTCGCACTTCATACGGTTGTGTTCCCTGGCGCTTGTCCATTTCATCTTGTCCCACGAGTTCATGGCTGGCGCAGCGTCGCCGCAGGCCTCAGGTGGTATACAGCACAACGCTCGAATGCCTGGGCCTTGGCCGGCGCGTCCTCGGTCCAATATCATTGGAGACGCGGTATCCGCCAACGCGCGTTGTGAAGCGTGTCATGCGGACATTGCCTCAGAATGGCGCGCCTCGTATCACGCCAAGGCTTACACCAATGTCGTATTTCAGCGCGCACTTACCATTGAGCCATTGCCCTTTTGCAAGGGATGCCACGCGCCCGAAGCTAACCCCAACTTGGCTCCAGACACGCGGTTGACTCAGCTTGGAGTCAGCTGCGTCAGCTGTCATGTGATCGTTGGCCAAGTACTCGCAATCCCCGCGAATCGCCGCGTCGCGGACCATCCCGTGCTGCGCTCGGCGCAATTCGATGGCGAAGCCGCGTGTGCTAATTGCCACCAGTTCGCATTTCCCGGCGAGCCGCTGGCGTCGGGCCTGCTCATGCAAAGCACGGTGCGCGAGCATGACGCGAGCGGGTACACCGCCCTTTCGTGTGCCAATTGCCACATGCGGCGCGCGAAGGACGGCCACGCCGACCATCGATTCAACCAGGCGCGTGACCCCGCGTTGCTCAAAGCGGCGTTAAGCGTAGATGCTCGTCGAGTGGGGCCGCAGACGGTAGAGATTACACTCGCGTCAGTCGGTGTGGGCCACGCTTTTCCCACGGGCGATCTGTTTCGGCGGCTCGAGATCTCTGCCGAAGCAATCGGGCCAGAGCAATCGTCGATGGCGAGCGCCGTGACGTATCTAACGCGTCGATTTGTTACCCAGCGTAGGGCAGGTGGGTTCATGCGCCGCCTGTTGCTTAGCGATGACCGCATTGGCGTTCGCGAGCAGGGTCAACGCGTCGTTCAATTGGTGCTTGGGCCCAACGCGAGTCAATGGCCGATTGCGTGGCGAATCGCCTATCAACGGGTTGAACACCCGGGAAAAGTTGGGCAGCCCGACGCCGTGCTCGACGCGGATATCGAATTGGCTCAGGGAGTACTTGCGCCTGAAGGCACTTTGCCCCAGGTGCAAGGCACACGGGCGCCCAAGCGCTGAAGGACAAGCCATGATCAACGTTCGGAAATGCACCATGTCTCCCCTGTTGTTACCGTTATGCCTGACACTGCTCGCAAGTTGCGGCGGCCGAAATGCTCAAACCGCGAGTGCTCAGTCAGCAACGTTGCCCGTGGCCGCGCCCGGCTCCACTGAGATAGCGACAGCCGCAGCGCCAACAACTCCGACGACCACGCAGCCCGCGGCCGTCCCTAGCCCTTTTCACATCATAGCCATCGGCGTGTCGCTGTTTCCAACGGAGGGCGGGCTCATGCTCTACAATGGGGAGGATTTGCTGGCGGATGTAAAGGGGGATTCAATTACGGCACATCCGGAATACCTTGGCACGTACGTGCCCGAGGTCATGTCGAACTTGGAGGTTTTGGGCGGCCAGTGGCCGGAACATGGGCTCATTTCAGTTACGCGCCCCGAGGCGCGCACGAGCTATTCAACGGTTTACGAGAAGAACGGCAAGGGATGGCGCAAGCTCACGCAAACCTCTGCCGGTGAGGGGTACGCCGGGGTTCAGCCGTGGCGTGGGGGGCGAACGATCGCACTCATCAAAGGAATGTTTCAGCCGTACGATTTCGCGGTCATCAGCGGCCCGCCCGATCGCCTTCCGGACCCCGCTCTTTCGCCGCGGGAGGAAGACGGGCCCCCTTTCTCAATGTCGCGGGTTGAGCCGATGTCTTTTGCTGCGCTCACGAGCGGTGAACTATTCGTACTCGGCGTGAGCGCTGGTAACAAACCCAACTGGGTCGTCGAGCGTTGGACGCCGGGTGCAAAAAAGAGTGTCATCGAAGAACTTCCCGCCCTTGTGGAGGCGAGCGCCTACTCCGAGTCCTTGAGCATTTCCGCATTTGCAGGCAATGATGTCTACGTCCACGGGAAGGTCCGAAATTGTGCGGGGCCGGAGTGCAAGCCGACGGTTGGCTATTTGGCACATTTCGATGGAAAGGTATGGTCGGTGGTGCCACACCCGGCTGAAGCGGACTTCCCGTCGGTCGAGCGTGTCGAGGGCCACTTATGGCTAGTAGGTGGCGGCAAGCTGTATAAGCAGCCCCCAGGAAGTGCGGATTGGCAAATCGTGCCGCTACCGCACGCTGATTCGGTGCGAAGCGCCTTGGTCGAATTCCTGCCTGAGATGAAGGAGCGACCGACAGAGCCCGAGGCTACTCGAGTATACGCCGACCGGAACAACGTCATTTGGCTCGATGCGTCCGCTGGCTCTTTCAATCTGGTGCTGCGCAACCGGGCGATCCCCGCGGTTTGGCACGCTCCCGGCGGTTCCGCTTGGACGCACTCAGTGCGGCAATTCCAACCGTATCGAGCGGCGGACGAAGGATGCGAGGCTCAAGCTCAGATTTTCGTCATGCTTTATGCCGCAACCAAGACGACGCCGAAAGACTACGATTACCCACTCACGCGCGCAGCGCTCAAGGGTCATAAGGAATTCAACGGCATCGTGTTTGCGGAAACGGAAGAACTTGGGCGGCACTACTTTGGAGCGTTCGTTCCCAAGCTAAGCCTAGCGAGGAAGCTCGTGCAGGTGGTTGAAAAGGGCGTCAAAGGTTCAAAGCCCGTTGCGCTTTGCCGTGACCCAACCAAAGTGCGCATTTTGGGGATTGATCTTGCGTCGGGTAACGTGACAAGCAACGTGCCTGCCCCCCCAGAATGAGATTATGCGCCAACGAGCAAACAGGCCCGGGTCGCGTTTGCTGAGTTCTAGCAACCACTGCCCTGCCCGTCTCTTGCGACGCCGTAGCCGCTTGTACTTCGCCATCGCCCATGCAACAACTCTGCCGTCGTATACATTGGCTCTCCGGCCTGCAACGAAGCATCCGCCTCGTCAGTCCCAGCGGGTGGACGAGTTTACAACAGCATCATCCGGAGCGGCATTGCTTCTCAAGTACTGGGGCACAATCGATGCCGACGGTAACCATTGTGCGCCCTTTGACGACGCCGGAGTGTCCGGATGACCGCTTCGCGGCTGCAGCAAAGGACTATTGCAGAGCTGGCGCAGCGAAAATCAACAGGCGAGCTCCGATGGGGTCGACGACATAGACGTTCCCGTTTGCATCGACTACGGCATTGCGAGCACCTTCGGCAGTCGCACCCGTGGCGTCGATCGACGGCTGCCCCTTGTCGTCGATACGGGCAACGGTGAGTCTTGCGGCTTTGCCCGCTGCCACGTAGAGCCGCTGCGTCGAAGCGTGGTAATCTATGTTGTCAACGCCGGCACCGGTTTCCAGCTTCCCGAGCAATGCGCCACTGTGAGCGCTGTCGAGAACCTGCACATTCGTGGTGCACGCGACAAACACGAAGTTCCTCGCACTATCGAACGCAACGCCCCTTGGACCTGCCTCCCCGCAATCTACGGCCCAATTGGCATTAATCGTGTGAGACTTGATGTCAATGACAAGTGTCTGATTCTTGTCTTCCAGATTGGTGAAAAAGATTCCATTGGCGTCATCAACGGCATATCCTTCTGGTTGTCCAGGCGCCTTGATGACTAGTTTGGGCTTGAGCGCATTGGGCCTAGAGGCATCAAGTACGGTAATTGACCGAATGCGCGGGGTCGTTACCCAAACCTCCTTGAGTGCCGCGATGTACACGACGCCGTCCGTCGGAGACGACAATTTGAGACACGCACCGCGCTGGAGAGTTCTTTCGTCGATGACGCAGATTTCGCTGGTGGCGCGATTGCCGATGTAAACAACGCCGTCGCCCACTGATGCGGCACTGGGTCCCATCATGCGCTTCTTGCCATGGGCTTCGCGCTCAGCCGTCTTGAATCCATCCACGCGCGCACATGAATTTGTGGCAATATCGAACAGGTCTGCGCTGCCCGTATCTCCAACCGGTACCCAAACACGCGAGCGCGACTGGTCATAGGCGATGTAATCGACGCTGATCGGACCCATTGCGCCGGGAAGCGCGACAGACTTTGCGGTCAGCTCGACGACGGCAGGCGCGGATGCATTGGCGGCCTTTCTCTCGACTTTGAGCGCGGGTGCCACTGCCGATGCTTTGGCTGTTGCACTCGGTGTTGCGGCAAGTGGACTCGGGGTCATCGGCAAGGTGCTCACCGGTTGGCCACATGCCAGCAGAGTCGCGCAGAGCATCACGTGAAGTCGATTGGTCATTCGGGTTTGAACATTGTCACACGATGCCAAGGATAGCTCCCCTCGCGTGTTGTCAAAATTGCAACGACCCAAGATCAGGCAGTTTCGGGGTGGTCGCGGCCAGGGGCCGTCCAATCAGAATGGATTGGCCATGCTGATCATGCCGCATTATTCACATGCTCGAGTGACCACACCTTCAAGCCGACATTTCAACTTGCTCGACACGGCCATCGCCATTGATGTCCAGCTGCATCCCCACGTAGACGCGGCGGTAGCGGTCACCAAACGCCATGAGCATGGCCTGTTTTGCCGCATCGCCGGTGCAATGACCCGGCGCAACGAAAAGCAGTGGACTGTGCTGCAACACCTGGGTGACAGACTCGAAAGTCGAGTTTGAGACCAAACACATTCTGAGATCCACAGAGCAGGCAGCAGGGGTGCGCTGCAGCTCTGGTCAATTCGAGGGTCGCCTGTGCAGCGGCAATGTCCTCAGCGTTGAGAACAGTTGGCATTTCGTCCATTTCATTCTTCCGATTGATTGTCTCGTTCTTTAACCATGGCATATAGCCATAATCCATTGTTGGCAACGCTCAGTTTTTCGCTACTGTTGAAGCTGCTCTCGTAAGCTATTGGTCTGGCGTGTTAGATCTTGTCGATCTGCTTGGGTATCGGGCGTCACCATTCCGACAACCTGATCTACGAACTAGTACCCTTTGCGCAACAACGCCCTCTGCGTTTGCCGGTGGTGGCGGCTACGGGACCACCCTCTATGCGTAACGCCTTGCCATGTAGCAGTGCATCGACCACGACATTGCGTCCCTTCTCCAACAATCGACCAATCGTTCCGCGTGAGATGCCCATCCGTTCGCCTGCTTGCTCTTGCGATAGCGCCTCGAAATCGACGAGCCGTAGCGCTTCCAATTCGTCGAGCGCCAGCACAACCTCTTCTAGTTCGGTCATCGGTATACCCCTAGGCTTGAAATAGGCGACGTTTGGAAGATGGGCTACGCAGCGAAGTTTATGGGGTCGCGACATTGTTGGGGTACTGCCAGCTAGAGTCTCTTAGTCACAAGGCCTGCTTCGATTCACTAGGGGCAAGGCTAGCTGACTAAACCGGGACTGGCCACAGTTTCACCATCGCCTGGATGTTTTGTCGCTGACGTCGAGAAATGCCTCGCAATGAACGGCGTGGCGCCGATTCGACATCGATTCGCCAGGCGCAAGCCCTCGAGTGAAAGATTAACGTTAGCGATTGGCTGCCCCAAATTCATTCCCTAACTCCCGCCGTTGTTCTAGAACGCATCGCCGTCGGTCTGCTCCTTGCCGCGCGAGTGAGACACTTGGTTCCAATCGTAGTATCATTGCCAGCAGCGGCCACGCCCGCCTCTCTGGCCGCGCATCAGCTCGTCGCCACTGAGTACGGCATCCTTGTTCTTGTCCATCAGAACAAATCGAGCGCGTAGCATGGCCTCGTGCTCGGCGTACGTGTCTTTGCCATCGTTGTTGGTGTCCGCCTGTGCGAAACAGCCGCACCAGCTCGCAACCTCGTCCCGGGTGATGACACCGTCTTTGTTCTTGTCATGAAACTGGAACATCCGTTTGCCGTGTGTCAATGCCTCGTCCAGTGTCACCTTGCCGTCATTATTTAGGTCAGCGCGTCGGAATCCGGCAAGGACCAAGATCCGTCTCGGCAGGAATAAATTCTGAAATTGGAAGGCCGCCAGCCGGGGCTGATTAAAAGAGAGGCCTTGGTTGAAGACCGGAAACGAGGCCGGCATTGTACGCCGCTCGATAGTCGATATTCATGACGAAAACCAAGCAAATAGTGGGTGCAGAACATAATAGTGCTTGCGTAATGTGCATATGCACGCTATGGGTTTGGTCGGCTATTGGCCAGATGGAGTCTCGTCATGAAGATCGCGGTTTGCTGCTCGCCAGGTGCTTCTTTGCTCGGCCCTTTTGGAAGGGGTTCGGATTTGTTTATCTGGGAAGTGGTCGACGGGGCCATCGTCAACCGCCAAATTGTCCGCCAGCAGGGTGGATGCTGCGGCGGGTTGGCTCGCAGCGTTGATGGAGTTGACGTAGTCCTCTGCAGTGGCATTGGTCACGGCGCCATGCACCACCTGGTCGAGCAAGGTACTCCTGTAGCACAGCCAAAGGATGACTCGCTGGACGCCGAAAAGGTCGTGCAGCTGTGGCTGAGCGGAGCAAACGACCGCTTCTTCGTCGAGGCAGGCGACTGCGGTCATCCCGCGCGTAGCTGCGGTACCGACGAAAATCAAAATCACGAAGCGCACGAACACTGACGAACGCAGTTGCGTAATTTCTCGGACGACGGTTGGGCGAGAGCCGAAGACGCGCTGCCGATGTTTTCGGAAGTGCGGTCGTTTGTGTGAGGGCAGCTCGCAGAGCCCGAAGGGTGGATCATTCATGGAGAGGCCACCATGAGGGATTCGTGTCTTCGTGAGCATGCGACCGTTCGCGCTACGTTCGTCGAGCTTGATCCAGAACTTGTCTCGGAGTTTGCCGAGCGCAATCGACGCCGGATGTCCCTATCGGCCCTCTAGCCGCAGTTTGCCGCTCCTCATGTTGCGATATGCTCCCCCTCGCAACACACGTCGGTTACTTCGGCCCCAACGAAGGTCTCTTCCTCTGTGACAGACGCACTATTCTGGCATCGACTACAATTCGGTTTTACGGCTGCGTACCACTATCTCTTTCCGCAGCTAACGATGGGGCTTGCGCTGCTAATCGTTGTGCTCAAGACCATCGCGGCGCGCAAGCGCAGTGAACTTCTCAATCGCGCAGCCAGCTTCTGGATCCGAATCTTCGGGCTTTCATTTGCCGTTGGGGTCGTGACCGGGATCCCAATGGAGTTTCAATTTGGTACGAACTGGGCTCGGTTCAGTGAGCAATCGGGCGAAGTCATCGGACAATCGCTTGGCATGGAGGGCATGTTTGCTTTCTTTCTGGAGTCGAGCTTTCTGTCGATTTTGCTCTGGGGCGAAAAGCGATTCGGACAGAGAATCCATCTCGTTGCGACTTGGGCGCTCTTCATTGGGTCTTGGGCAAGCGGGTACTTCATCATCGTAACCAATGCCTTCATGCAGCACCCGCTCGGTCATAGTGTCGATGCAAGCGGGGTGATGCATCTACAGAGCTTCCTCACTTACCTGCTCAATCCCTGGGCTTTGGCGCAATATGCTCACAACATGATTGGCGCCGTAGTGACGGGCGCATTCGTGATGACGTCTGTCGGCGCGTACTATTTGCTGCGCGGTCAATTCGCAGCACAAGCCAAGGTGTTCGTCACTACCGGCGTCGTTGCGGGGCTTCTGGCTAGTATCCTGGTTGCATTTCCCACAGGTGACCAGCAGGGCAAAATGGTTGCGAAACACCAGCCCATATCCCTTGCCGCCATGGAAGGTCGCTGGAACAGTGGGCGATACGCTGAAGTCAACTTCATCGGTCAACCCGATGTAACGCACCAGAAACTGGACAATCCACTGCAAGCACCAGGCGTTCTTAGCTTCATTGCCTATGGGTCGTTCTCAAGCAATGTTCGAGGACTCAATGAATTCCCGGTGGATCAATGGCCAACCAGCATCGAGCTGCTCTATTACAGCTTCCACATCATGGTGGGTCTTGGCACGATATTCATGGCCATCATGGGCATTGCAGCGTTACTCCTGTACAAGAAGAAACTGTTCGAATGGCGTCCATACCTTTGGTTGCTCATGTTGGCATTTCCATTTCCTTTCATTGCCAACACTGCTGGCTGGATGACGGCTGAGTTGGGGCGTCAGCCTTGGCTGGTCTATGGATTGAAGCGTACCGAACACGGGTATAGTCACTTGGTCCACGCAGGGCAGACCGTATTCACGTCGCTCGGCTTTGCTGGCTTGTACTTGGTCCTGGGTTTGCTTTATGTCTTCCTAGTCCTTCGCGAAATCGAACACGGCCCTGCTTCTGCACCAACGAGCGCTAGCTCGCACGGTGCGTAGAATTCGGTTGGGCAATGGTTCATTTCAGAGCGCACTATTGCAGTCGTAAAGGAGCATGAGGAGGTAACGGTGCAAACACTTTGGTTTTGGTTGACGAGCGTCATGGTAGCCATCTATGCAACCATGGACGGTTTCGATTTTGGCGCAGGGATCTTGCATCCGTTCGTCGCCAAGACAGATCGCGAACGGCGCCAGGTTCTTGCGGCAATTGGCCCCTATTGGGATGGCAACGAAGTCTGGCTGCTGGCCGGCGGTGGCGCGATGTTCGTTGCGTTCCCGAAGGTGCTTGCGGCCGGATTCTCTGGTCTCTATCTGGCGATATTTCTCGTGATCTGGACGCTCATACTGCGCGGGATTGCGATTGAGTTTCGCAGCCACGTCAAGCTCGACCTGTGGCGCACGTTCTGGGATGTTGTGTTTTTCGCGGCCAGTGCCTTGATGCCGATCTTTCTCGGAGCTGCTTTGGGCAATATTGTGCGCGGTGTTCCGTTGGACGATCACGGCCAATTCAATCTACCGCTCTTCACCCACTTTGCGCCGCATAACCCCGTTGGGATCCTGGACTGGTACACCGTGCTCGTCGGGCTATTCGTCTGGGCCACGATTGCAGCCCATGGGTCACTATTTTTGTCCTGGAAGACCGATGGTGAAGTGCGCCTACGTTGTCGCAAGTTGGCATTGCCACTTTGGTGTGCGGCCACGGGTCTTGGGGTTGCTGCAACATTCGCAACTGCACGGGTCAACCCAGATATCTACGTCAATCTGCCAAAGGCACCTCTTGCATGGTTCGGGCTAGTACTCTTTTTGGCTGGGATGCTCGCGGTGTTCTTTGCGCAACCCAAGGGGCGAGATTTGCTGGCATTCATCGGCAGCAGCACTTTCATCATTGGGATATTGGTTGCCACAGCGGGCTCGGTATTTCCCGTCATGCTGCGTTCGACAATCAATTCAGCATGAGCCTTACCGCGCACAATGCTTCAGTGAGCCGAGAGGGCTTAATAGCTAGCGCGAGGTGGTGGTTTCTGGGTTTTTCCTTGGTGGTTGGCTACTTCTACATCGTGTTTCGTTTGCATCGTGGCAAAGCCCGGGCCGCCGCGGACGGTGAGGGGTATTGACGGGCTGCTCATGTGCATCGGTTTCACATTGTCAGCGCCCGCTGCTCTTACCGTGTCGGCCGTGTTTGTGCGCTGTCGGCGGGAACCGGGAGCACGTCGCCCTTACCGCATGTGGGGTTACCCGGTGACGCCAGCTTCAATATCCAAGGAACCATGACATGAACACGAACCAATACTTGCGGCTACTTCAGTTCTCGACGTTGGCCCTTGCCCTGCTCATTGGGGGCTGTCAAAACAAGAATGCGGAACCCTCAGGATCCAAAGCAAATAGCAGTACTACAGCTGTCGCCGCTACGCTCAGCAGCAAGCCCGCGGCAAACAGTCCCGCCGGCAACAGTGGTACGCCCGGGAGCGATGCTCAGGCGCACGATCCCGCGCATCCGCCGATCGACTGCCCACTGCAGAAGCTTGGTGTAGATCCGTTGCACTTGCGTCCCTTTGACGATGTCGAGAAATACATCGCCTTCCTCGAAAAGCCGGAACGTGCTGTCTGGCAGAAGCCTGATGATGTCGTGGCGGCACTTGGACTCGAGGGCAGCGAGACGTTGATCGACGTCGGGGCGGGCTCGGGATACTTCACGTTCCGATCGCAAAGGCTCTACCCCGCGGCAAGGTAATAGCGACTGACACCGAAGCCGAGATGATCCGTCATATTCATCATAAAGTCATGAATAGGCCTGATCAGTGGGGCATGTCAGCGAGTCCGCCAGCGTTGATGACATCCGTGTAACCCGCCTGCTTCATTGCCCTCGCAGCCGAGGAACTTCGTGCGCCCGAAGCGCAGTAAAGGACCACCGGCTTATCTTTTGGGATCTCGCCCAATCGGCGTCCAAGTTCGGAGAGAGGAATGTTTTTCGCACCCGGATAGGCCCCATCACGGAACTCATCGGGAGTGCGGACGTCCAAAATTGTTGCGCCAGATTCAAGCTTTTGCTTCACGATACTCGATGCCACTTTGGTACCTCCAAGAAGTCGTCTGATGACCATGACGGCCAGAATTCCGAGTGTAAATAATCAGTTGCTGCGTGTCGCAGTGCCTCCCAATGAAAGCCACCTTCGGCGAGCATGCTCAGCTGTCCGCCCGCGACATTGGCAACGTCGGTGAAGCCGCGCTGTTTGAGGATGCGGACAGCCAGATGCGCACGAAAACCGGACCGACAGTGCACAACGATCCGCCGGTCCTTGGGCAAACGCTCAAGCTCGAAGCGAAGGTCGTCTACCGGAAGGTGCAACGAACCGACGAGATGCGACTCCTCGTATTCGCCCAGGGTCCGAACATCCAGAACGACAGGCGGCTCGGGCCTTGCGAGTTCGACCTTGAGCTCCGCCGCCGACACGAGCGGGCTAATCCGGAAAGATCGTTGAGCCCGATGAACGCGGCCAGGTTGATTGGGTCGTTCGCCGTCGAGTAGGGTGGTGCGTACGCAAGGTCAAGTTCGGCCAGGTCGTGGAGCGTAAAGTTGCCCGCAAGCGCCGTTGCGAGCACATCGATTCGCTTGTCCACACCTGCTGGACCAAAAGCACCGGCGCCGATCAGTCGGGCAGTTTTCTTGTCGTAGATAAGCTTCAGCGAGAGTTCTTCGGCGCCTGGGTAGTAACCAGCGTGGTGGCCCTTGTGAATGACCGCGATGCCGACATCAAAGCCGGCCTCGCGTGCCGCACGTTCCACAAAACCGTCATTGCTGCCGTTGTTTCGAAGATCTTAACGGCGCTAGTGCCGAGTGCACCCCGATACGTCATGTCGAGTCCGAGAGCGTTGGATGCGGCGATCCTGCCCTGGCGATCTGCCGGACCAGCTAGCGGTACGCGCACCCGACGGCCCGATATTCTTTGCAGAATCTCAAGCATGTCCCCGGCCGCATAAATGTCCGGATCGGAGGTTCGCAAGTGGTCATCGACAACGAGTCCACCAGATGACCCAATTTCGAGCCCGGCTTTG
>CAWEUH010000050.1:0-111194 GCA_963811985.1 uncultured delta proteobacterium | reverse complement strand
CGCGGCAGCCGGCGGCGCCGTCACCTGCTCGGGTACAATGCCGAGCGGCGGCACCGATCATTGCTCAACATACCAAGAGGGTACCGCGGCCGGTCTCTCGTGGCAGGTCTGGTCGAACGGAAGCGCGGGATGCATTACCACGTACAGCACGCCCGCGTTCAAAGCAACGTGGAACAACAACGGCGATTTCATTGGCCGTATTGGCCTACAATGGAACGACAGCAAGACCTACGACCAGTACGGAACCATAGCCGCACAATTCTCCTTCACGAAGTCGGGCAGCGGCGGCGGCTACTCGTATATCGGGGTGTATGGGTGGACGACCAACTCGTGTGTCGAATATTACATTATTGACGACTCGTTCAGCTCTTTCCCGTTCAGTCCCTGGAACATGAGCCAAAAGGGGACTGCCACGATTGACGGCGAAGTCTACAAGCTATACGCGGGCACCACGACCGGCACCGGCGGGTCCAGGTGCGGCAACGTCTCGAGTTGGGGGCAATACTGGAGCGTCCGGCAGAAGGCTCGCCAGTGCGGGACAATATCCATTACCCAACACTTTGATGCGTGGAAGGCCGCCGGCATGACACTCGGGAAGATGGACGAGGCTCAACTCTTGGTGGAAGTGGGGGGCGGATTCTGGAAACGTAAGCTTCTCAACCGCAAACGTGACCACGACCCAATGAACTCGCTTCACTCGAGCGCCGGGCCGTAAGTCGGCGGCGAACGAGCAAGCCGCCCCACGGTGCTAGCCAGATTCCGTCCGGGCTTCACAGCAGTCCGCGTTGGTCCAATTCGCGGATGAGGCGTGACAGCGCGGGCGCGGGTGCGCCAAGTTGCTTGGCACGGCGCGCTGGCTCACAGAACATCATTTCGAGCTCTTGCGGGCGGCCCGCGCGGGCGTCAAGCAATGTGCTCGGCGCGTAGGCTCCCATCGTGTCGGTACGCGACAATTGCAGCTCAGCCCAGCCCGGTTCAATTCTTACCGCTTGTCCATGGGCCGCCAAATCCAAATTGCCAAGTAGAACGGCTTCGTTGGCCAGCTCTTGCGCGAAGGCCCGGCGCTCCGGGTTTTCGACGATTCCGTCGGTCGTGCAGTTGTACAGCAGGCACAGCCCGTTGAATGGCAGGTTCCAACCCAACTTGCGCCAACGCGCTTCCAGCAATGATTCCGTGTGTTCGCACGCAATGCCCGCGCTTTCCAACAGAGCCACCAGGCTGCCGCGCTTGACAGGGTCGTCTTGAAAGTGACCCACCGAAACGTGCCCAAATGCCCGATGCCGAATCGTTCCATCGTCGTCGCGGTTGACGCCGATGAAGCAGAGCAGCCCGAAGACTCGCTCAGGCCCAGCCCATTGTGCAAACGTGTCTTCGATGCCAAGGCCGTTGCACATAACAACGATGCCCGTATCAGCGCTCAAGAGCGGTTCAACGAGCGCGCGTGCTTGATCGAGAGCGGTCGTCTTCAATGCCACGAGCACCCAGTCAAGCAGTGCATTCGTGACGAGCGGTTCCGGCGCTGTCGCGACCTTGAACATGTCGGGCAACAGTCTCAATATCGGCGTCTCGTTGCTTGTTCGCACTTGAGGCGTCGGAGTTTGATAAACGACGAGACCTCGTTCGGCAAGCACGGCTGCATCGCGCCGCGCCAGTAGTCTCACTGCGTGGCCCGCCGCAATCAGTTGCGCCGCATAAAACTGCCCCACTGCGCCGCAGCCAGCCACCGCGATTTCCGCTTGGACGCGATTGGACGCACTCATGCGCCTATTATGCGCCTTTGGTACGACTGTGGGGAGTCTCGTTTTAGCTGCCGCTTGTACTTTTTTGGCACATCGTCACATGGCTACTGACAATCCCAATCCGCGCCACGCAGCCAACGCAGTCGCCGTCACAATCTCCGCGAATTCGAGTTGGCGTCGTTGCGGACGTTGGGTTATCGTGTACGCGATGGATCTGAGAAAGCTTGCGTTGTCCTCATGCCTTGCCATTGTGGCTGCTTGCGGAAGCCCGCCGCGCCACTCGCGCAGCCCCATGGGCGCCTCCGACGCTGAACCGGGCAACCCCTTTGCGAACGTGCGCTACTACATCAACCCGGACTACTTGAAAAAGGTGGAGGCAGCCGCGGCCAGCGCGACGCCTGCGGACGCCGCCGCAATGCGCAAGGTCGAAGCCTATCCAACGGCAATTTGGCTGGACTCAATCGCCCAGGCCCAAACCATTACTCGCTATCTGGACGACGCCCTGCAGCAGCAGACAAGGACGGGTCAACCGACGCTCACGGTCTTCGTCGTCTATGATTTACCCAACCGCGACTGCTCGGCAAGGGCGTCGGCGGGCGAATTGAGCGTCAAAGAAGACGGCGAAGCGCGTTACAAGGCGGAGTTCATCGACGTCATCGCTGCGCAATTTCAGGCTCACCCCAACCAGCCCATCGTGGCCATTCTCGAGCCCGACTCACTGGCGAACCTCGCGACCAACCTAGGCATGCCCAAATGCGCGGCTTCAAAGGACGCGTACATGAACTCGGTCGCGTATGCGGTGTCGAAGTTGTACATGCCCAATGTGAGTGTGTACCTTGATGCCGCCCACGCCGGCTGGCTAGGCTGGGACGATAACCGGTCGCGGATCGTCGGCGTCTTCAAGCGGGTCCTTACACTCGCGGGGGGTTTTCACAAGATCCGCGGGTTTGCGACCAATGTGTCCAACTACAACACGCTGACAGGCCGCGATGGCAAGAAGCTCGAACCCAGCGACCCCTGCCCTGACGAGATAAGTTACGTCCACCGGCTCACCGACACGCTGAATCGGCACGGAATCAAGCACAAGAAGTTCGTCATCGATACGTCGCGCAACGGCAAGGGTGGCCTTCGAAGGAAGTGGGGCTCGTGGTGCAACATCAAAGGCGCAGGCCTTGGCGAGCGCCCGGGCCTCACTGATGAGTCCTCCGTCGATGCCTACTTTTGGGTAAAGCCCCCAGGCGAGTCCGACGGTGTTTCCGACTCAAGCCAACCGCGCTTCGACGCGAACTGTGAGTCTGGTGACAGCGCCAAGGGCGCGCCGCAAGCCGGGGAATGGTTCGGAGCGTACTTTTTCGATCTCGTCAAAAACGCGCAGCCGCCACTCTAGGGGCCGTACGAGATCGAGAAGCTTACCGAGTGGTAATTCATCCCGACCGAGAGACATTCAGTCATAGCGCTCGATGTGAATGTCTTTCTTGTTGACACCCAATTCGTCCAGCAGAACTCGCCGAACGTCATGCACCATCTCGGCGAGACCGCAAACGTATACGTCACAGTTCGTTGAGCCCGTGTCGAGCAGGACTTTCGGCAAATGCGCTTGCACATAGCCGCGTCGTTTACTCCAGGCCGGATTCGCTTGGGACAGCGTTGGACAAAAGACGAAGCGAGGCGTGGATTGCGCGAGCGACTCAAATTCTTCGCGATATAGAATGTCTCGTTCGTCACGTGAACCCAGTAGCAGGGTAATCGGCTGAGGAGAACACATGGCGACTGCCTGGAGCATCGACCGAAACGGCGCAACACCCGTGCCTGTGGCAACAAGCAGCACGGGTCTAATGAGCGGCGATAAGACAAATACCCCGTGCGGCCCGGACATATTGAATGATTCCCGTAATTCAGCGCAATGGAGCTTGGTACTAGCAGGCCCGTCCGTCACTCGAGTGACTGCGAGGTCAAACGTGCCATCCGGGCGCGGCGCAGATGCAATTGAGTATGCGCGCTTCAACGGGGCTCCTTGTGGGTTACGGAATTTTGGGAAGAAGAGATTCACCCATTGACCAGGCTCGAACAGGAAGTCGCAACTTGTCGCGAATGTCAACTCCCGAACATTCGACGTAAGCGTTCTCGCACGGACCAGTGTGATTACTTGCATCACCGACAAGATGACCGAAGGCTATGAGTTCCTCGAGATTCAGTATCGTAGGCTGGGAGCGTCGTTAGCCGTTTGTCTTCAACAGGGCCGCCGACCGTAAAGTGGTACAGGCTCTGCCATGCCCGGGAAGAGATGCCAAACACTTCGTGGACGGCATCGTCGAAATAGCAGCCAATACCGGTGGCGCGAATTCCTGCGGCCTCCGCCTCTAGGTAGAGCATTTGACCCATCAATCCCGCTTCCCAAAAGAGATTTCGATAAAACGAAGCACCCAATGTGGCCACACTGTTCGCATAGTCGGCAATCATGCTCAAGCTAAACGCGCCATCTCCCGCAATATCTTGCCCACATGAAACGCCCGCAGCCAGCGCGCGGCAGTCCTCTTGCTTCAGCAAATACAGCGGAAGCCCACTTGGGCACGACGGAGGTCGCTGCCACAGAAAATCACGACGCATGACTTGTCTAAGCGACTCGACCTTGCTCAAATCGCGAATGAGAGCGTACATCCCAGGGTCTATGTCGTTTACACGATGCACGAACAGGCCGACGTGAATACGCGGCCGCCACGGTATTGCATCCCACGGCACCGAGCGATTATTTCGGGTGGGCATCACTCGAGCGAGCATTCGATAGAATACTTGCGCTGAAATTGATGTGGATGCGTCCATACTGACGGCACTCCTGCGTCCCAGAATGACGCCTTCTGCGCTCGAGTCACCGAAACGAACGGGCGATGCAAAAAGGTCTGCTTCTAATGGAAATTCAGCGAAACTCTCGACGTCGAATTGGGTCGGATGCGAGGTGGCGGCCGACACTCGATCTATGACCGGCCAATTCACTTCATTCCCGGGACTCAACACATTGGCTCTGCCAAACCATTGAGAATCGGCCGCTCGAGACACGGCCGCTTCGGACAAATGAAGCAACGGAGCACGAATCGAGTCGGGCCGGTATACGATCGCCAGTAGCTCGGGCACTTCTCTTTCTGCAGCACCATAGTCAGCGTTGCGATCGAGTCCGAGTAGCGCCGTCACATTAGCCGCGGGGTCGAATAGTGAAAGGTTCCAGCCGAGCGCCGCCGCTGCAAAGCGCAGGGTGCCGAGGGCATGACCGATATCATGCTGGCAATATCGAAAGGCGCGTTCCCCATACTTCCACGCTTCGCGCCAGTGAATCGACGTTAGCCCAACTAGAAAAGAATCATGCGAAAACGTCGTTGTCAACGCTGCCCAAACTGCCGGTTCAACCTCCGCTCGGCGTTCAAGACCGTGCTCTTTTGGTGCGTAGTGATATATGCCCGGATGGTCGTGAATTCCCCTGAGGCCGGGTAGTAGCGCATACCCCTCCGTCGGATGCAGATTTCCGCTTGAGGGGTTAGCACGAAGCGACCAGGTGTTATCACAAAAGCGCTTCCACGCAGTCACCGACAAGGAATAGCGGAAAAACAGGGAGATTGATTCAACAGAGAGAGGAGCGGGCTCCACGCGTTCGGGAAAGTACAGCTGCCAGTAAGGCATCGTTCGTCCAGTCCCGGGTAAGGGAAGCTGAACCAGCGGCGCTCCGGCATAGCGACGAAACGGGTCGGGCTGCGTTGCCCAATCCATGTAGCCCGATGAGGCGGCCAAGCGATGAGTGTGATGTTTGGTTCGCTCGTGGTACTCGAACACGATTTCTTCGGCACACGGGTCGCTGTCCTTTGCTCTCACGCCTTGTGACATCATACTCGTCGCGGGCGACGTTGTCATTGCGAACTTAGCCGTTTGTATCTGCTTGGCGAGATCCTCGCGTCGATCAGATAGCACCCTATGCACGAACAATTGGCGCACGTTGGGGCTGCAAACCTAGAGCCTGCGGTAACCTATTGCCAAGACAGCAAGCGCTCGTCGCCATGGAGCCCGGCGGCCGCAGCAATGCCACGGTGACCGATCCGCTGAGGGTTGCTTTTTACCAACCCGGCCAATGCTGTTCTGGAGTGATAGCGATCCCACGCGTCAGGTCGATGCCATTGTAAACGAAGCGGTCTACCGCGGTGAGCGTGCGGAATCTTTGAAGAATTCACCGTCCTGCGAACGGTTCTTCTTGTAATCAAGCCGCCCGGCCGCGATCCTACCAACCATGACTGAAATGGCACAGTGTTGGGCAATTCGCGTCATCGAGCAGACGCACGACCGGATTCTGATCTATCAGCCTCCGTATTGGCCTTTCGCCATTGGCTTCCTTGCTGTGGCCGCGGTCATCGCTGTCAGTGTCTTCTTGTTTCTGGGATTGCTGTCCGTGAAGTGGCCGCTGCGGTTCGCAGGATTCATTCTAGCGCTGCCGTTTCTGTTCTTCGGGGTCCAGGCGGCGGTCTCTCGAAATGTTCGTCCAAGGGTCGCTACTGGATAACACGCTTTCGATTCGCCGGTCCGGATTGTTTGGATCGGACGTGCGCACGATCAAACTGGACGAAATACGCGAGGTTGTGCAGCTTAGATCTCGCAAAAGCACGGCCGTCGGATTGCGGCTTCGCTCGGGAGAAACAGTCAATTTGTGCGGTTTCACCGATCAGAACGGAAAGAATGACATGTTCGTTTCCCTCGAACTGTTCCTGGCAAGTGCCCGAAGCCATCCTTGAACTTCCTAATGCGGCGACCAAGAATCACAAGGCTGCCGGTAGCATCTTATCCGGAGAGTTCGATGAACCGATTACAAATCACCGCGTTGGCATTTCTCGTCATCATATCGTGGCGGGGACGAGCGCTCGCGGGACCGCCATACTACACCGATGATCCGGAACCCATCCCGTACCGGCATTGGGAGCTGTACTTGGCGTCACAATCGGCCCATAACCGTGACGGTTGGGCGGGAACGGCGCCTCATTTCGAGGTGAACTACGGCGTGGTGCCGAACCTGCAGCTCCACATCATCGTTCCACTGGCCTACTCACGCCCCGATCAGGGAAGAGCAGCCTACGGCGTGGGAGACACTGAATTAGGGGCGAAGTTCCGCTTCATCCAAGAGCAGAAATGGATTCCACAAGTAGGGATATATCCTTTTCTGGAAGTCCCCACGGGCTCAAGAGCCTCCGGGCTCGGGAACGGAACTGCACAGGTATTTCTACCGCTTTGGTTGCAGAAGAGCTTTGGTCCATGGACAACCTACGGCGGACCGGGCATCTGGATCGACGCGGGTCGCCGTGATCGACACTGGTGGTACATCGGTTGGCTCTTGCAGAGGCGGCTTTTTCAAGGGTTCTCGGCTGGCGCGGAAATCTTCCATCAAACCCCGCGCGATACCGGAACCGAGCGCGATACTCGGTTCAACATCGGGTGTATCATCGACTTTGGCGACGAACATCACCTATTGCTCTCGGCGGGGCGGGGGTTCACAGGTCCAAACTTGTTCCAGGGTTACATCGCATACATTGCAACTCTTGGACCGCGCGAATGATCGCGGCACGACTTGATGGTGGGATTGGCATTGGCCTCGCCATAATAGTCACGTCGAGCTCGCCGACCTCGCACACAACCCACTCTAAATCTCCGAACTTACCTCAACTGCGTATTCGTCTTGCAAAGGGGTGAGTGTGGCTGCGATGCGGTTGGGGCGGCAGCAGACTGGGCAGTCTTCGATGTACTCTTGTATGTCGCCGCCACCTGGGTCTGGGCTCGTATCGACCCGGACTCCGCAATGGGGGCACAGATACTCAGATGACACGAAGGATACATAGAGCAAGAAGGAAAAGTCTGCCAGGCCACAGAGCCGCTGTTGGCAATTCGGACCTTGGTGACAATGAAACGGGCCGTGGTCGCGCTCACCCCATCTGCGTGCCAATGACCCCCTCGAAGAAAGAAGACCATGGCCAAAACCAAGTTCAAAGGCAATGAAGTTGCAACCATCGGTGAACTACCCAAAGTTGGGAGCAAAGCACCCGCTTTTCAGCTGGTGGCTGGAGATCTGTCGAACAATGTCACTCTCGGACTTTGCCGGCAAGAAGAAGATTCTCACCATCAACCCAAGTTACGATACCGGTGTCTGTCAGAAGACGGCCCACGCCTTCAATGAGAAAGTAGCCAGTACTCGCAATACCGTGGCACTTCTAGTTAGTGCTGATCTGCCATTTGCACAGAAGCGCTTCTGCGAAGCAGACGGCATCGACAATGCCGTTGCCCTCTCGAGTTTCCGCTCTGACTTTGGTGAGACGTACGGTGTGAAAATGGCGAACGGTCCGCTCCAAGGCCTACTAGCGCGAGCCGTTGTGGTTCTGGATGAAAATGACGTCGTGAAGCACGTGGAATTGGTACCCGAAGTGACCACGGAACCAAACTACGACGCAGCGCTAGCGGCAGTCGCATAGAAAACCCCGTCATCTGCGCTTCTTCGTGAGAGCGGCCGCAGCATGATGGCAACAGTGAAGCGACGACAAAAACAAGAATCGTCCTCGCTGTTGAATTTGACTACCCGAGAACAGCCAGCCACATTGGCGGCACGGTTGCCACGGGCGGCACGGCAGCCAACGGAGGCTGCTGTTGCTGGCAGTGTTTCGAGTACCGGCGGATTTGCCGCTTCGGGTGGCGTCACTGCCACGGGCGGGCACCGCGTCAACACACGCAACAACACATGTGGTAATCGGGTCGATGTCTCGGTGAACGCCACAGGCACTACAACGAATTCGGTCGTCGTTTCTCTCTGCAACTAGCCTGCACGAGCGGGAGCCCACTGACGGCTGCGGCGGCCTGCTCGATTGCGGCAGTTGCCCTTCCGGAGAGATCTGCGGCGGTGCCGGAGTCCCAAGCCAATGCGGGAGTGGGTCGTTCTGCATCAATCAACGGATGTTCGAGCTCTAGCCTCGTCTATGGTACAAGGCGCCCATGGACAACGTCGACCTGCTTCGGGAGATTCCGCTGTTTGAGGCTTTGGCAAATGAGGATCTCGGGGTACTCGCATCCCACCTAGCGAGTTCTTCTTATCGAGCTGGCCAGCTGATCTTCAACCAGGGTGACACCGGCGACGAGATGTACATCGTTGCGGAGGGCCAAGTGAACATATTCTTACCGGGCGAAGCCTCCCGTCGCGTCTCGCTCAAGGATCTGGCGCGCGGCGAATACTTTGGAGAGCTCGGCCTGTTCGATGACAAGCCACGTTCCGCAAGCGCTTTGGCCACCACCGATGCGGTTCTGTTGGGTCTGACGCGCTCAATGTTGGCCGCCTACCTCGAATCCCGGCCGCAAGCGGCTATGCCCATCCTGCGCACAATGGCTGAGCGACTGCGCGAAACCAACACGTTGCTGTCGCAGCGCGCCGCCAAGAACGCAGTGGAGGAAGTCGAGAAGAATCTGAGTTGGGGCGATCGGCTAGCGGACAAGGTCGCCGTTCTCAATGGCAGCTGGACGTTTATCATCGGCCTTTTCGTCGTGATCGCAGCGTGGATGGTAATCAACGCGCCGGGTGTTCTGGCAAAGCCCTTCGATATCTACCCGTACGTATTCTTCAACCTCGTGCTGGCTATCGTGGTGACCCTGCAGGGCCCATTGATCGTGATGAGCCAGAATCGGCAGACGCTCAAGGAACGGGCACGGGCCGAGACAGACTTCAACGTCAACCTGAAGAATGAGGTCAACATCGAGACAATCTTGCGGGAGCTGGGAGAATTTCGAGCCGATACGACCCACAGGCTGTCGGCACTCGAGAGCCGATAAGGGCGAGCCCCATCGCGCCGCCACAAGCACGCTTGAGTCGCCCAATATCGTGCTTCCCAACCCGCGCCGACACCTCGGGACCGCTAGCGGTCATTTTTCAGCGGCTTGTCGGGGAAACCACTCTGGATTGGTGATTTCATCAGAATCTCCGATGGATTGTCGTACCGCCACACGCGTGCAATCTTACGCTCCCGCATCTCCATGACATCGACGACCGTCAATTTGAGAACGGTGTCGTGCTGAACCGGAATCCATCCGAGGGACCCGCGCTGTTCGCCCATGATGAAATACTCGGCAATGACGAACGGTCCGATACCCCATGCGTTGCGGATCGAAGTGTCGAGTTCCCCTACCGCTTTGTGCATAGCCTTGTAGTAGGCACGCGCGTCCTCTTTGCCGCGTGCAGGCTGCGAGCGCTCGAGCGTGCTCACTTCGACATCGTCGCTCATTGCCGCGAGGTACGCCGACATATTGTTCTCGAGCGCGTCAAGCAATGTGTGCACCCGGGCCACGTTTGCGGTCTCTTCTGGGCCTCCTGTCTGCTCGCAGTCTTGGCGGGCACCTGCCGACAATTGGGGCAAGGGCAAACCTAGAAGGGATTCGACGCCGACTCCGAGTTGCGCCTTAACAACGGCCACGTCGAAATAGATATGGACGTCAGTGATAGACCCGTCGTCTTTCGTCCAAATGAGTGAAAGCCCCTTGATGGCAACCGGCTTGTTTGCGGCTGAGATCCCCATCCAATTGCGCGCCTGCACTCCGGTCATTGTCCACTCGAGAACCTGTGAGCTATCCGTGAACCAGACGCGACTTGTTGTGAATTTGCGCTGGTCGAACGCTCCGAAAAGCGCGTCGTGTGCCGCTACGATGCGGCTACGACCGTGCGCATCGCTGGTACTAGTGAACGCAAAGTGCGCGTCCTCGTCAAATAGACGCCCCAGCTGGTCAAAGCTTGGCTCGGACAGCGCCTTCATGTAGGCAGCTTCCACGGCGTGTTCCATGGCGGTGGCGCTGACCGGCCCCGTGCGTTGCGCCAATGACATTCGCGGCGGATTCCAGTTCACCGGCGGCGCTGGGGGTGGCGCGACTCGTTCTTCGGAGCACGCCAATTCAAGAATGGCCGTCAGCATTGCGATCTTGACTAGGCGTTGCATGCAAAGACTCCCTAGAAGGCCCATCCGACCGAAAGCAGCAGGCGCGGACGCAATCCGCCGTTCGCGTAGAGTTCTGCCGGAAATTGTTGGTCCGGGATTGACTTGCTCGTCGCGATGTATTGCAGGCCTGCACCGAGGCTGAGCGCGACCTGGTCAGCGACCAGCGCTTCGTACCCTACGTCGGCCGCGAGCCCGTAATCGAAGAAGTGTGTCTTACTGTTATCGGCGGCAGTCGCCGTGAACGACGCGAGGATCAGAGACGGCCCGACATAGACACCGCGCGGGCCGCCGAGCCCAGAGTAGTAGCGGTACCCGAGCTCCGCGCCAAAGCCGCGAAAGGTTTGCTTGCCGAGCTGCGTCGGGTTGCCCAAGCTATCATAGACGAAAATTGGCGCGGTGCTTGTGGATGCGTAGAACGGATTCAGAACGAGCGCGTGGTGCTCTAGCGGTATAACTACGACGTTGGCGCTCAGTTTCCCAATCGTAAAGAGCGGCAGTGGATTCCACTCAATCGCAACATACCTTCGCGGCCGCGGCGCATCGTGAATGACCACGTCAACCGGCGCTGGCGCTTCCCCGAACGCGCTGCGCACGGTCGTTGCCAATGCAAGCGCGACCCATAGCAGGTATGAAATGCGGTTGATTCGCGCCATGATCAAAACTCTTTGGGCCAAACACCGGGTCGATTGGATGCCTTCCAGCTCCGCCGCGCAGCACCCAACGCAAGTATGGAAATGACGGTTGCGACAGGCGTCACATCGAACGGAGTTATTCCGACCGACCCCTTCGCGATCGCGCAGGTGGAACCGTTCGTAGTATCACAAAGGGCGCCATTGCACGCGAGGGGCGGGCTCTTCGGCTCACCGTTACTGGATGCTGCAGTCAAACCCGAATCCTGGCCGCCATCGAGCGCCTCATCCGCGGCGGCCGGGCGCGAGCTAGCAAGAACCATCAGTGAGAACACAGTCAATGTCGAGAGCCAGCGCATGGTTGATTCCAGTGACGTTCTTATCAATGCAAATCCGTGGCAACGGCTTGCTCCAGTAGATAGACTGTCGTCCAATAGTTGGTCAGATCCCCAAAGTACTCAATCTTCGTGGCAATATACGTGCGTAGCGCGTCGAGGTAGTCTGTGAGGCTTGCGGCACCCTTCTCATACTGGGCAGCCGTGGCCTCGAATGCGCCCTTCGCACTCTCCAGCAGCCCGCCGTCATCGCGCCGCGGCCCCTCCATCCGCTCAACGAGCTTTCGGGCTGCCACGAAGCCCGCGAGCCCCGTCGCGACGTCATTCACGACTTGTGCCGTCGTTTTCGCATGCTGCAGAGCGTTGGCTTCGTACTGCGCCTCGGCTTGAAGTTGATCGCCCTGGAGCTGATAGAAGACCGGAATTGGCGCGGACAATCCGAACGTGATCGTTGGCGTTTGGAGCGGACCGTTGGTTGAAAGACCCCCGTATCCGCCCCAAGCGTAGTTGATTCCGAGCGCGATATCTGGAAACTTCTGGCGCTTGATGAGCGCAATGCGTGCTTCGGCGGACGCCAGTTGATAGCCTAGTGACTGAAGATCGGGACGGTGGTCGAATGCCAAATGAAGCAGGCCGATTGCCGTGGCCTCACGGAGCGCCGGGGACACTGAAAACTCGAGCACCCGCGTGTCCACTGCGAAATCGGGCACTTCGCCTCGTACCCCGAGCAGAAACGCGAGTGCGACGCGAGCCTGCCGGAGTGCCTGTGACGCCACTTCGAGCCCCTGATCCGCTTCCAACTTTTGTGTCTCGATACGCTGAAGATCCCCGATATTGATCGCTCCCAGTCTGTAGCGGTCCTTGAATTTGTTCAATGTGGTAACATTCGCGGCGGCAACCTCTTTCGCGAACTTGTATGAAAGCGTGGCCTGCGCCACTTGCAGGTACGCAATCTTCACTTGAAACGCAATCACGCGCTCGGCGTCCGCACGCGACAGTTTGGCCGCCGCCAACGCATTGCGCGCCACCTTCAACCTCAAGTCACGCTTGCCTGAAAGCGTGTCTTCGATCGCAGTCGAGTCGGAAATCCCGATATTGTAGATCCATGGCGAGCACTGCGCTCCGTTGCGCAGGCAATCCGTGTGGCTAAACTTGCTGGTGGACCAAGTGAAGCCGTTCCCAACGCTTGTGCTGAGCGTGGGATTCGGCACAGCGCCAGCGATTTTCACGCCGCCTTCCGCACTTTTCCGTGCCGCATCGGCCATCAACAAATCCAGGCCGCGCTTGCGGAAGATCCGCAGCGCGTCGTCGAGCGAGAGAGCCTCGGGGAGTTCGGTGGCGGGAGGCACCACGTTGTCCGCTTGCGTCCGGCGCGCTCCAAAAACGCACGTCGCGAAAACGGACACAGCTATCAGGATTCGCGCGACTACGGCGCGCGCTCTGAAATCGCCAAACCTCACGTCATCACCTCGGATCCCCGCACCGACGAGAGCGAGCCGGCGGGAGGCAGCCCTTTGGACTTGCCTCCACGATGAAGCTGTTGGAAGTAACTAGCCATGAGCCATGCACCCTGCACGGCAATGCCGAAGATTGAATTGAAACCCATTGCCGCTGAAACATCGAAATGCGAGCCTGCAATGAGAAGGGCTAGGACACCGCCCGCACAGGCAACCGGAATATCTATCAAGATAATCACCGTGTCAAGCCAGTTTCCAGCGGCAACGTACTTGAGAAAGCCGAAGAGCAAGCGGGTTATTGGACCATGCTTTGCAGTCCCGCTTCGGCTTCATTTACTTCAGTGATGTCAGCAAACGGACGCGCTATCGCGTGCGGGCGCATTGTGGCTTGGCGTCCACGAATCGGCATAGCTACTTTCACTGCCTCGTTCGTCAAGTCAAAGGCATGAAGATTCGAACATCAGAATAGCGCTTGGGATGTTCGTGCGGAGGCAAAGTAAGTCGGGGCGGTGTCATTTGCGTTAACCACAGAGTCGCATTCACAAGCCTACTCGATGACAAGAGAACGCATTTCATCCGTCGTTCCGTTAACAAAATGTCATTGGACAATTCAAGGTCGGACGGCTACCGTTTTAGAAGTCAAGGTGTCAAGTTCGACTGGTGAATGGTTTCGCAATCGGGAAATGCGTGAGAATCAAGGGAACGGAAGGCAATGCTGGATATGAATGCTTCACGCTGCCATTCGACCGCAACCAGGTCACCAGGCTCCGGAGCGATGCCCGCTGTAAGATTACTTGTACGTAAGGTGCGTGCTTGAGGGATTGCGAAAGTGGTCCGGTCTATTACTATTTGTGCCAATGGGTTCTTATTCGTCTGAGCCCAGTACCCAAAGAACTTCAATGAGAGCGGAACCTACTGGACATGGCTTGTTGACTCCGAATGTCGAAGTGGACCCACGGAAGTTTTATGATCGTTTGGACACCAAAGAGTTAGAGCTAAGTTCAGATGATTTGTGTGCCGTAAAGTACATTTGACGGGAATCGCCAGACCATGAGGACCATCGTTCGTGCCTGCCTATTGACAGCATTCATGCTGGGCGCAACCACCAGTTGCAAATCGAAGTCCGCCGACGCGGACATTTTCATTCCCCACCAGGAGAGATCTGGATTTCCAAGGCTCAATTGGATAAGGCAAATATTCAAGTCGAAGAAGTCAGTGAACAAAATGTCGCCACAGCACTAGTGGCGAGTGCTCGCCTGACATTCCACGACACCCATGTGACGCACGTATTTACCCCAGTGACCGGGCGCGTCGTAAAGATTGAAGCGCAACTGGGCCAGACTGTGAAAAAAGGCGACCCGCTTGTCACAATCCAATCGCCGGATATTGGAGTGGCTTCTTCGGACTACGGTAAGGCCGAGGCGGACGTCATTGCGGCCAATCATGATTTCAAGCGCAAGCAAGAACTCTTTGAATCCCATGCGGCATCAGCTGCCGAAGTCGAAGTCGCTCAGGACAACTTCCGCAAAGCCAGAGCCGAGTTGGACCGCGCTAAACAAAAGGCGGCGCTTCTCCGTGCGGGGACCGTCGATACGGTGTCGCAGACATACGTTCTAAGGTCGCTAATTGACGGCGAGGTATTGATGCGGAACGTCAACCCCGGTATTGAAGTGCAAGGTCAATACAGTGGCGGAACAGCACTCGAGCTTTTCACGATAGGCACTCTCGACCCGATATGGGCATTGGCTGACATCTACGAAGTCGATTTGGCTCGCGTCCAAACGGGTGCTCCGATTCGCCTCACGGTAGTAACCTATCCGGACAAGGTCTTTGAAGGCACACTTGACTGGATATCGGAAATGCTGGACCCGGTGACTCGCACTGCCCGGGTACGATGCACGCTTCCAAACCCGGAACATTTGCTCAAACCTGAAATGTTTGCGACGGCCTATATAACGACTTCAGGGAAGAAGACGCTTGCGGTTAGGCGTGACGCAGTCGTGCGCTTGGGTGAGCAAGACATGGTCATGATAGAGAATGGAATGAGCCCAAACGGTCAGCAGGTATTCAAGCGGCGCCCTGTTCGTGTAGACATGTCAGAACCGGGTGACTTTGTACCCGTTCTCAACGGGCTGACGGCGGGTGAGCGGGTAGTAATCAAGAACGCCATATTACTCTCCACTTAGCTTGGAGTCCGCGGCGAACAAACAAGTTTTCGAGCTAGCGTCAGATGACGCTGGGGGTCGAGGGTCTCGGCAATAGGCGCCCAAAGTTCACAAGCAACAAGCGAGCAGCCGAACTAAGGGCCGCACGGCTGCGGGCCTACCAATCCTAGTCGCGACCGAGATGTGTTTATGTAATATTGTTTGGTCTCTATGACATTGGGGATTGTGCGATTTTCATGATTCAAAAAGTTGTCGCAGCTGCCGTACGGTTTCGAAGTTTGGTACTGCTTGCAGCATTGATGCTTGTCGCAGGCGGCCTTTTCGCGTTCAAGCAGCTAAACATCGAGGCCTATCCGAACCCGGTATCGCCGCTCGTCGAAGTGATTGCGCAGCCTCAAGGATTGTCGAGTGAAGATGTAGAACGATTGGTGACCATTCCGCTAGAAATTGGGCTCTCCGGAATGCGCGGAATCGAACACATGCGCTCGCAGTCCTTGTTCGGTCTTAGTGACGTGAAATGCTACTTCAACTGGGATACTGACTATTGGGCAGCGCGGCAAGAAGTCATTAATCGACTGCAGTTCGTCACGTTACCGGATGGTGTTTCGGCCGGCATATCCCCCTGGAATGCCATCGGAGAATTGTATCGCTACGAGATTGTAGCGCCGGGCTATTCTTTGAAAGATATTAAAGCCACTGAAGATTGGACGCTGGAAAAACTGTGGAAGCAAGTTCCCGGCGTGATTGACGTAACCTCTTACGGGGGCGAAACAAAACAATACCAAGTCGAGGTTGATCCATTTCGTTTGCGTGGTCACGGCGTCACGCTCACACAATTGCAGACTGCCATTCAGAATGCCAATCAAAATGCCGGCGGCCAACGCTTGAAACTGGGCGAACAATCCTATGATGTGCGAGCGCAGGGCTTGCTGCAAACGACGCACGACATCGAGAACATCGTCTTGAGTGAGCAGAAGGGCGTTCCGGTACGTATCCGCGATGTCGCCAATACCAACATCGGGTACGCGCCGCGCCTAGGCCTTGTAGGCCGTGATGATGCGCCGGATATCGTGCAAGGGATCGTCTTGATGCGCTACGGCGGCGAAACGAAGCCAACGCTAGACGGCATTCATCAGAAGGTGGATGAAATCCGCAAACTGCATCTATTGCCGCCCGACATGGATATCAAGCCGTACTACGATCGTGGAGATCTTGTAAAGCTCACGACACACACGGTGTTCGAAAACCTAATCATCGGCATGATGCTTGTGGCGATCGTTCTGTTTCTGTTTCTAGGCAGCATGCGAGCCGCGCTAATTACTGCGCTCAATATACCGTTAGCGCTGCTGATGGCCTTCATTGGACTTACGACCACCCATACATCAGCCAATCTGATATCACTGGGTGCCGTTGATTTTGGGATCGTTGTCGATTCCACGGTCATCATGATCGAAAACATCTTTCGGCATCTTGGATTGCACGGCCAAGGAAAAATCAAAGAACGGGTGTTGAACGCAGCTCGGGAAGTCGGCGGACCCATGGCCTTTTCAACGCTCATCATTGGGGTTGCGTTCTTGCCGTTGTTCACGATGACGGGTGTTGCAGGCGTAATCTTCGCCCCCATGGCGCGCACCTACGCTTTCGCGATTGGCGGCGCCATTGTGCTTGCCTTGGCTCTGACTCCGGTCCTGGTGACTCATCTGGTGCCGGCAAACACCGAAGAAAAAGAAACACTCATGATGCGGGGGTTGCACCGCTTGTACGAGCCTCTATTTGACATGGCCCTGCGCAAACCGAGGCTATCAATACTGCTAGCTCTGGTTCCTATTTCACTGTGCGTCGTGCTGTTTCCATTCTTAGGTCGAGAGTTCCTGCCAAAACTCGAGGAAGGTAACCTTTGGATTCGCGCGACACTTCCAATGTCGATCGCCCTTGAGACATCGTCCCAGTATGTGGGAAAGATGCGACGCATCGTGCGCGGTTGCCCGAAGGACCTTAAAGTTGCGTGCACAGACGAAAACCGCAAGCTTAGGATGGTCAAGACCGTGGTGTCTCAGTTGGGGCGGCCCGATGACGGGACGGATGTCACGGGCTTCTACAATATCGAGCTTTTTGCGCCTCTGGAACCCTTCGAAACTTGGCCGAGTGGAATGAACAAGGAAAAGCTCATTGAGGAGATCAACCGCGATCTGCAGGCTGAGTTTCCGGGCGCGTTCTTCAACTTTTCTCAGTATATCAACGATAATGTCGAGGAAGCGCTCTCTGGCGTCAAGGGCGAGAACTCCGTCAAGGTTTTCAGCCCGGATGTCAGATCGAACGAACGCGTCGGGCAGCAGATTGTTGACGTCATGTCCACTGTAAAGGGCGTCGTTGACCTTGGGATACTTCCCTCGCTCGGTCAGCCGAATATTCTCATTACCCCGGACAGGCTCGCCGGTGCTCGCTATGGGCTGAACGTCGGCGATATTGAGGCAACGGTTCGCGCGGCTGTCGGCGGCCAAGCCATTACGCAAGTCTACGAAGGCGAAAAACGCTTTGACCTAGTCATCCGCTGGCTTCCTTCGTTTCGAGAATCGATCTCGGCAATTCGTGGCATTATGATTGGGGCGCCAGATGGTGCAACGATTCCCCTGGGGCAAGTTGCCAAGGTCGAGCGCGTGGACAGCGCCACGCGGATTTTTCGAGAAAATGGCATGCGCGATGTCCCAATCAAGTTCTCGGTTCGGGGTCGTGATTTAGCCAGCACCATTGCAGAGGCTCAAGCTAAAATCGCCAAACTTATCCATTTGCCGTACGATGCGCATCTCGAATGGAGCGGGCAGATCAACGAACTCAATGAGGCAGAAGCGCGGCTCAAACTCATTGTGCCAATCACGTTGCTATTGATCATTATTCTTGCCTTTGGCGCCGTCAAGAATTGGATTGACACGCTGATTGTAATGATAAACATCCCCGTTGCCTGCACAGGAGGTCTACTGGCGCTGCTTGTGACTGGCGTGAACTTCTCGGTTTCGGCTGCAATGGGCTTTATCTCGATATTTGGCATTGCAATCCAAGATGCAATCCTGGTGGTGACTTACTTTCAACGCCTAAAGGCGGAGGGTCACAGTATCGAAAGAGCTGCGCGTGAAGCTGCTGAAAAGCGACTCAGGCCAGTACTCATGACAACGCTCGTTGCAATGATTGGGCTTCTACCCGCAGCCATATCACAAGGCATCGGGGCACAGGCGCAAAAACCGTTGGCCATAGTGGTGATTGGAGGGGCCTTGATGTTGGCGATAATGCCACGCATATTACAGCCTCCGCTTCTTGTAGTTGCGCATCGCTTCATGGCGCGACACCCTGGAAATTCGAATGATTCTGGGCCGGCAACTGACCCTGCTGCGGACTTTTGACGATGTCGCGATGAATGAAGCCGACAACAATTGCGAAACGCGGTGTTGATGATTGGCCACACGTAGCGGTTGGGTAGATTCGAACTTTGTCTCCGGACGTTAGCCGAGTCTGGGGTGTAGCTCGCTCGGAAGTTACCCCGCTGCCAATTTGGGCAGTCTTGGCATGATGTATTCAAATGTGCGCTGGGACATCTTGTGCTAGACAGAGGATCATTGCGGCAGATCGCGCGTCGAGCGGCGTTATTGCCGATTTCTGATCGAGCGATCATTACGTCCCGTTCATCGCGAACTGAAGCCACGTGCCGTCATGACACCAAAAAGCAATAATACGGAATGAACGGCTCCGGTGGATCGGGCAGTACTGGCCCCAGCATCCCGAACCCTTTGCCGCTTGGCATCGTTTCCATCAAAAGATGCCTGCGCGTTGTTCATCCAATGACTCGGCGCCACCCCCCTTGGGCCTTGGTGGTTTCGCATTGAAGTCGGCTCGCCAATGCGGGCAGGCAGTACTATACTCTGTGGTGGTTAGGCTCGTTGTCTCGAGTGATGCCAGCCTTAGTAAGATTTGACAGGCGTTGATTTGGACTAGACAGCCGTTGGTGTGTCTCCGCAGGGCAGAGCAAGCGGTGCTCTCGATCGAGGGATACGAAATGCAGTCTTGGATGTTGGAGGAATGATTCATGTTTCTCAATTCGCTTCTTGGCGTGCCCAAGTGTCATCTCGTCAGGAACAACTTCAGCATGGCGTACGTGCTCGGAGCATGGCTCGTGCTTGCAGGAGTTGGCTGCGGTTCCACCGCTCCGAGTGGCTTTCCGGGCGTGGGCGGTAGCTCAGCAGCCGCTGGATCTGGGCAAGGCGCCAACGGGGGACAAGGATACGTGGTTGGCACTGGCGGCAGTCCTGATGGTGGGATCACTTTTAGTAAGTCCTGTGGTGATGGAGTCGTCGGGCCCGGCGAACAGTGCGATGACGGAGTCCCCCCTGCCAAGAAGACGGGTTCCAACGCGGTTGACGATGGCTGCAGCGCGCTTTGCCAAATTGAGGCTAACTGGACCTGTCCGACGGCAGGGCTGCCCTGCCAGTACCTCGGGACCTGCGGCAACGGCACGTTGACGTCAAACAAGCAATGCGATGACGGCAACACCGTCAGCGGCGATGGTTGTTCGTCCACATGCCAGCTCGAGCCCGGCTGGACATGTCGCGTCGCAGGAAAGCCTTGCACGCCAACTTGCGGAGATGGAGTCGTCGAGCTTAGCAAAGAATGCGACACCGGCAACAACGCGCCGGGCAAACCGGATGACGGGTGCTCTGCCACCTGCCAGATCGAGCCGGGCTGGAGTTGCAATGGATCTCCTAGCGTCTGCACGCATGGTGTTTGCGGCAACGGTGTCGTTGAAACTGGCGAGTCCTGTGATTGCGGCACTAGCACGACCAATCTGCCGGCAGGGTGCACGGGCCCCAACGGTCTCTTTAACGGGGATGGCAGCGGCTGCTCAAAGACTTGTACGAAGGAGCCGATCTGCCGGGGAACTAACGGAACCGGGGTGACACACGCCTGCGCGGTTTCTTGCGGCAACGGCAACATTGAGCCAGGAGAGCAATGCGACGACGGCAACCAAGCCGACGGCGATGGCTGTTCGTCGACGTGTCAAACCGAGTCCGGGTTCACCTGCACTCCCCAGACCCACTCCGATGCCGTGCCTTGTACGCAGACCAGCATCGACAGCGGCAATTGTCTGGAGCTGCCGACTAAAATTCGCGATTTTCAGAGCGAGAATCAGTCCGGTGGTCACACCGACTTCTTCTATTACGGTGCGACGGTACAAACCCCTGTGAGCATCACCGGCGTGCAGGGTCAATCGAGTCCCATGAGCTTTAGCAAACGCTATTGCGTGCCCAACACGGCGGGTCCCGCGCGTCAGAACGACGCGACCTCACGCTCCTGGGGTATGGCCCAGGCGAACTTGGACTCCACGGGTCACCCGGCGTACGACACCACCCGCAACGGCGGCGGCGCGAACGCATTTCTGACTGATTGCCAGTTCACGGATTGGAGCCACGACACGAACGGCGGCCATGTGCCGGGTTACACCATGACTAACAGTCCGCTCAATGGGCTCACGTACGTCTCAGGTTCCGACGGCCATCCCTTGTACAAGGGCCCAGCCCCGGTAGCGGCCAGTGCAACCAGCTTCGGTCAATGGTGGACCGACAGCAGTTACACCAACAACACGCACGAGATTGCAACGCTCGAACTTGGGCCTGTGGCTGGCGCGACCAACCTCTACCGTTTCTCGAGTGCACCTCACAGCATTTACGGCGGCTATTTTCCACTCGATCCCGCGGCTAACAATTTCCCAATTTATACGCTGACGGGCAGCACCTCCGGGCCGGGCACGGTCAAAACATCGACGACTGGCAACAACGAGCCGCTGCTCTGCAACGTTTGGCCCTATTGGTACAGTTCCGCCTCATTTGGGGCTGGAAATGGCTGCAAGGCGGACCAATATGTCTTCCCGCCCAGCTTCGCGCCGGGCGTTGATCCGGGGACATGGTTCGGTCAGAACCCGAATGGCGCATGGATAACCAATGCGCAGGGGTGGTTCCACGACTCCTGGTTCTCCGTTGAGGCTCGCTACCTGTTCGCTTACACTGGACCATTCCAATTACAGTTCTTCGGAGATGACGACACATTCGTATTCATCAACGGTGTGCTCGTCATCGATCTCGGTGGCGTGCACCAGCGGCTGCCGGCCAGTGTCAATGTGGACGGAAGTGGCAACGCGACCATCCAGGAGGGTGGCAACATATACATGGCGTGCACGAATCCAACCGGCCAGACCAACTGCCCGGTCATCCCGGCGGGCAAGAAAGTCGGCGATCTAGTCCCATGCGATGGAAGCGCGAATGCAAAAGATCCCGTAACCAAAGTAGCGTTCAACTCGACCTGCCCGAGCGCAAGCACCACTTGTGACTGTCGTCAACGGTCGGTCGCGCTTGGCCTAACCACTGGAAGCACGTATGAAATTGCGATCTTCGAGCGCGATGGACATCCCACGGAGTCGAATTTCCAGCTGACGTTGAGTGGGTTCTCAACCACGCAGTTGAACGTGCCAGCCCACCTGCGGAGACGGTGTTGTCACGGCCGGCGAAGAATGCGATTGCGGTACGGATCCGAACAATCTGCCCGCAGGTTGCGTTGGTCCCAACAACGACACCACCTATAACGGCTGCACGACAAAGTGCACGTGGGGACCGTATTGTGGCGACAACACCGTGCAAAGTCCGCAAGAGCAATGCGACCTTGGCGCGCAGAATGGCAACGCAAGCCTTGGAGCCAGCGGTTGCTCATTCACCTGCCAGAATCCAGAATACTGCGGGGACGGCATCACGCAGACCGACCGAGGAGAGCAATGTGACCTTGGTTCCTCGAAGAATGGGCAGACAGGTCAGCCATGTGACGCCAAGTGCCAATTTGTCGCTAGCATCGTCTTTGGTTAGTTGACTCGGCGGCAACCTCGTGAAGAAAACACGGGCGGCGTACTGATGAAATCAAGGGCCGTTCATGGACTGATCGTCATCGAACCGGAGCGCAAGGCATATAGGCAGCTGTAGTTGCGAATTATTTCGATAATGAAATCGATTCGCGGGCGCTTTTGTGCAAACCAGACTATACTCAAACTAACGCTTGGTACGTTGGAAGGGTCATGGGTGCCATGAATCCGGTCAGGTTGATTTTCCGTCTTCTGGGTCTAGCTCTGGCGAACATTTCCATTGTTCTTGCGGGTTGCGCAGGCCACAGCGGTATTGATACTTCCGGGTCCACAGATGCGGGCGTCGGCGGAACAGCTGGCGCGGGAGCCACGACGTCGGTAAACGGCGCGGGCGGTGGTTTTCAGTTTGGAACGGGCGGCACCGCCGGTACCACTACTACGGCGACCAGCACGCAGCAGCGTACCGCCCCGCCGGGTTGTGGCGATGGCATCGTACAAACCGACCTTGGCGAACAATGCGATGACGGCAACACAAGAGCGGGGGACGGTTGCAGCGGCACGTGCCAGATCGAACCGAACTACACCTGTCCACCTCAAGGGGGCGCATGTACCCTGAACTTTAGCTGCGGGGACGGCGTGGTCAATCCGGGCGAGGCCTGTGACCAGGGGCTGTACCAGGGCAGCCCGGGCTGCTCAGCAGACTGCAAGACGCAAGACCCGGGGTACAAGTGCGTGCCAGGCCAGCAATGCGTGCCGATCAACGTCTGTGGCAATGGACGCATAGAACAGGGAGAAACCTGCGATCCCCCGAACCCAGGCAATGGCTGCTCCGCGACGTGCCAGACTGAAACGGGGTGGCGCTGTGTACCGGGCTCCTGTACCAAACTGCCCTACTGCGGCGATGGCATCGTCCAAGCAAGCTTGGGCGAAAAGTGCGATGAAGGTCAGTACCAAGGCAGCCCCGGGTGCTCCGCAGACTGCAAGACGCAGGACTCGTCCTGTACGTGCACGCCTGGGCAAGCCTGCGTTTGCCAAACGCCCGTGTGCGGTAACGGCATCGTAGAGGCTGGCGAACAATGCGATCAGGGCAAGAGCACGTACCCCGGTTGCTCAGCGACATGTCAGATAGAGCCAGGCTATCAATGTCCGTTTCCAGACGCACCCTGTGTGCCCGTTTGTGGCGACGGTATTTTGATCACGCCCGCCGAGCAGTGCGATCCAGGCATGACTATTCCGAACATTGCTCAAGCCTGTAGTGCGAATTGCACAGTCAACCCTGGTTGGGCTTGCACCACGACGGATTGTCATCAGACCGTTTGCGGCGACGGGGTTGTCGAGGGTACTGAAGGCTGCGATCCTTTGCCCCACGACAATAACCTCGGTGATGGTTGTACGCCACTTTGCACGGCTGAGCCCACTTGCCCAGCTGCAGGAGGGCCGTGCACGACAAAGTGCGGTGACGGTCTACTGCTTGGCAACGAGCAGTGCGACGATGGCAATGCCGTCAGCGGCGATGGCTGCTCGTCGACCTGTCAAGTAGAACCGGGCTACACGTGCTCGCAGCCGGCACTCGGCGACACCATGGTCGTGCCCATGGTCGTGCGCGATTTCAATCACGGGGGCGATTTCGAGCCTGGAACGGCTTTCGCGAATGGCCTCGCCTATGCCAATCAAGGGCTGGTAGAGGCCACGCTCGACTCTAACGGCCTGAAGCCCGTCCTAGTATCCACGACGGGCACATACAATGGTACCGCTGGACAACCTTCCGCGATTACGAGCGTCGCAAGTTTTGCCCAGTGGTACAATGATACCGCACCGGCCTCGGCCAACACGTACCATGCGTCGCTCGCGACCACGCTCAACCTGTATCTGATCACCAACTCGAGCCCGGCCACCTATGTGAACCGCTTTGGCAACAACGGAGACGGCCTGACGAACGCACAGTACGTTCAAGGCAATACGTCCTACGACGGCAACCCGCTGTTTTTCCCAGCGGACGCAATGACCCCCTATGACCCGAGCAGCACGGCGCAAATCCCCCCCAACTATGGCAACGGCACGCGTTGGACTCCGGATCCCAGCGGTAAGCAGCACAACTTCAGTTTCACGACTGAGGTGCGTTACTGGTTCGCGTACGATCCGACCAACGCCTACAACTTGAAGTTCATAGGGGACGACGACGTGTGGGTGTTCGTCAACAAGCACTTGGCCGTGGATCTCGGAGGCATTCACGCCTCCGTTGGGGGAGTTTTGACGTTTGGTAGCACGGGGGCTCCCTCAACCGTCGTATCGGCTGTGACCGTGACTGGCGCCACTCCCATCACGACTACGCCAAATCTGGGTAGCCTTCAGAACGGGAACGTCTACGAAATTGCCGTGTTCCAGGCAGAGCGCCAGACAGTAGCCTCGACGTACCAACTTAGCCTAAGTGGCTTCAATGCCGCGCATAGCGTCTGCAAACCGATCTGCGGTGGCACCAACCCCGCCGTGTCTCCGGGGCAACAGTGCAATAACGGCGACGCCGGCAATTGCGACCCGTCGAAGTCGGACTGCTACAACCAATGCACGACCAGCTGCACGTTAGGACCGCGTTGCGGCGATGGCATCGTGCAGCCCTCCCATGAACAATGCGACAACGGCACGAACACGGACGGCTACGCCGCCGCAAGCGCCGACGCCTGTGCGCCGGGGTGCGTGCTGCCACCAAGTTGCGGAGACGGAAAGGTCCAGCTCGACTACGGCGAGCAGTGCGACAACGGGTCGTCCAATTGCGACCCATCCACGACTGACTGCTATGGCCTATGCACCAACGCGTGCCAATTGGGTCCCTACTGCGGCGACGGCATCGTCAACGGCGATGCTAGCCATCCAGAAGCGTGTGACGACGGCATCAATGATGGAACCTACGGCACGTGTGGCGTCGGTTGCACCCCGCCTCCGCGCTGCGGCGATGGGATCGTTCAGACCGACTGGGGCGAGCAGTGCGAGCCAACGTCGTCGAACGATCCGAACTGCACTCAGGACTGCAAGCTTCCCGGTTCCTGCGGCGATGGCGTCGTGCAGCCTCAACTCGGCGAGCAGTGCGACTATGGGACGCTCCTCAATACGGGTGCTTACGGCGGGTGCAATTCAAACTGTACGCTGGCTCCGTATTGTGGTGACGGTGTTACCCAGAACCCGCCGGAGCAATGCGACCTCGGTTCTCAGAATTCGCCTCTCGACAACCCCGCATACGGCGGCTGCTTGGTCACCTGCAAACTTGGCCCGTACTGCGGTGACGGTATCGTCAATGGCCCCGAAGAATGCGACGACGGCACCGGCCCGAATGGCAACGGCTCTGTCAGCAGTCACTGCACCGCCGAATGCAAGAAGTACATTCCCGGACCGCCAACATAGAGCCCTCCCCAATGGCGGTCGGGCTATCGCTGCATGGCGGCAAAGTCTGGGTAGGCCCCGCTTTAGGCAAATGAACGCAACGTCACCTTGACGTGTTTGGTCCACAGCCGACAGCCTTTGCCGACACCGGAATGGTGTCGTTTTCTTCACACTTGTTGCCTTTCAATTCAAAGATGAAAAGGTGTAAGGTTTCTTGTTTTTTGATTGGGTTCCAGTCCCTAAATCCTGGCGCGGCGCTAGAATTGTTTCAGAGGCTGCAATGCGACAAGTCCTTCTCCCATTTGGACGACGCGGGTGCGGCGCCCCAATTCTAGCGCTCTTCGTCATGCTGTTCAGCTGTGGGCACAACGATACTGGCGTCGAAGGCGCTGATGCCGGCGGTGCCGTGGCGACTGCCCATACCGGTGGTTCAATCTCCAATCAAGGTCAGACGTTCGTGGTGCCTAGCGCCGGCGGCTCTGCATCCACTCAAGACGCCGGCACGGGAGGCACTGTACTGCAGGCTACGCCGTGGCCACCCTCGTCGGATTACACGAACGTGACCGATGTCACGTTCGGCGCGTACGCGCTCGGTCCGGATATCTCGAACGGCAATATCCCAACAAACACGAGCGTAACTTGTTCGGGGCTGCTCTACGGCGTGGTGCGTGACTTCATGATGGGTACCACGCCGGGCGGGCACCCTGACTTCGAGACAGCGCAGGATTCTACGCGACAAGGCGGTGTGAAGGGCATCGTCCAGGCAACCCTAGGACCAGACGGCAAACCGGTTTATGCCAATCCAACCGATCCGCTTGCCGGTATACAAAGCGCGGATACTTTCCATCAGTGGTACAATGACACGCCGAACGTCAATATGAGTTACATCGTGGCGCTCAAGCTCGCGACCAACAACGGCATCTCGACGTTTTCCGCTTCGATCAACAACGGCGGCGGTTTACCAGACTCGTCGTACTTTCCGCTTGATAACGCGGGTTTCGGCAATCAGACCCAGTATCTGCCACAGGGGTGTCCCAACCACAACTTCAGCTTTACGTCGGAGTTCCACACATCTTTTGAGTACCAAGGCGGTGAGACGTTCACATTTGTCGGCGATGACGATGTTTGGGTGTTTATCAACAATCAATTGGTCATTGATTTGGGCGGTCGCCATGCGCAGCTGACGGGCACGGTCAGCCTCGACTCGCTTGGTTTGACTCAGGGTTCCGTCTACGACCTTGCAATCTTCAACGCGGAACGCCACACCGTGCAGTCGAATTTCCGCGTTGACACAACGCTACAGTTTACCAATTGCGGCCAAATTGGCGGTGTCGTCGTCGGTTGACCCGCGCTGCTCTGCCGGTTTCGTATCCCATCATCAATAGGAGTTTCGATTCGTCACGTACCGCGGGCAAGTCACCCAATCCCGGGCGGATCATTGCCACTCGAACGACATCGGGACTTCGACCTTGTCCGAGAGACTCAACCGCACTGGGCAATTCGCCGCGATGCGTTCCAGGTCGCGGCGCGCCGCGTCGTCAACATGGCGCGTCACGTCTGCGGGGAACGTGACAGTGACCGTTAGCCGCGCGATCCGCCGCGGTCGCTCGACGGTCATCTCTTTGACGACATGAGCACGCGTCCCTTTGAGATCGAGCTTGCGACCGCGCGCCTCGATGCCCATCACGGTGAGCAAGCACGAGCCCAAGGCCGTGGCCACGAGATCGGTAGGTGAAAACGCCTCACCGCGGCCGTGGTTGTCAACCGGGGCGTCGGTAACAAGTTGACTGGTCAACGGCCCGTGAACCGCCGAGCATCGCAGATCGCCGTCGTAATTGACGTAGAGGTTTACCATGCGACGAAGCCTAGCAGACAGGAATCGTCAATCCTAGTCGGTCAGCAAGACCGGCGCATCTTTGGCCGTGCCAATGCAAGTGCAGCGCTTGTTCCATGGAACTGGGTTGGGGTATTGCTCGGCGCGAGCCTGGCGGTCGTCTTGACCCTGCCAATGTTGGCACTGCGCCTGCGCGACTACGCCGTGGACGCGCTGACGCGCACAGGCAGTTCCGGGCGACTGCGAACCCCGATTGAAGAGTGACGCAACAAACAAAAAAGGCAGAAGGAGCACTGTTGCCGCGGCGACTGTACCCTTGGTTGGCCCAACGGCTTGACACTCGGTAACGATCAGGTATCAGCCGCGCCATGCGCTCGGAGCTGGACGGTCCGATACATTGGTTGGGGCATAAGGTCAGTTTTTGGCGTTTGCTCATCGAGCTAAGTGTTGCCGTTTGGGCGCTGTATCAGGTCAGCATTCTCTATTCGGTTTTCTTCAAACGCCTCGCCTACCCGATGGATCTGGAATGGATGGAGGGAGGCACGCTATACGAAGCGTTTCGCGTCCTTCACGGACAGCCGCTTTACGTGAAACCCGTAACGACTTGGGCTCCCTACCCGTATCCACCCGTACAACCTTGGCTACTGGCAATCGTCGGGGTCTTTCATTTGGACTTCTGGACTGGACGACTCGTTTCAATCGCTTGCTTTTCGCTGTTGTGCTGGGCGATATTTCGAGAGATCTTCGTTCATCTCAGGCGGACAACTCTTGGAATCGCCGCGGGCGCATTGGCCGTAGCCACCATCGCCAATTCTTACCCAGTGGTAGGTCAATGGTATGACCTGATTCGCTGCGATATTATCATGCTCGGTCTGTGGGCAGCCGGGGCGACACGTTTGATGAAATGGAATGCCAAGTGGCGGCATACATTCTGGACGGCTGTGCTGTTCACACTAGCCGTCTACGCCAAGCAAACCGCGGCCATCTTCGTTGGTTGGAGTTGTCTCTCTCTGCTGATTCTCAAGCCACGCCTGGGTGTTCGCCTCAGCATAATGACCGGAGGTCTGTGTCTCTTGTTGTTGCTGCTCCTTCAATGGGCAACCGGCGGAGCGTTCTGGTACTTGACGATCGGAAGCTTGGGCCAGCACGAAATGAAACACGACATGATGTTCGAGGGTTTCTCGACGGTGTACGACTATGCGCCGTTCTTCGTTGTAACTCCGTTCGTCGCTTTGCTAGCCGCGCAGAAAGGGTGGCTAACCCCAAGGACAATCCATTGGGTCGGCGCCTTCCTCGTCGCAATTCCCGTGTCCGTCGTAGCGTACTCCAAGGTCGGCGCCTACCTCAACGCGCTAATCCCCCTCGTCGTCCTTTCTGGCCCTGCCATCGTATTCGTGTTCTCCGATATCGTTCAGCAGCGTGGCATTGCACCCGCGGCGATACGTTGGGCGTCTCTAGCGGGCCTTATATACTTCGTATTTGCACGGCCGCTATCGCCGGACGCCTACGTTCCTGCCCGAGACATGTGGCGCGCGGCGCGTGAGCTAAATTCGATCGTGGCTTCGCTAAAGGGTGGCGTCGTGTGTAGCTACCTGGGGTTTTTGCCGGCTCACAATGGACACGGCAACCCCCATTGGCAATCGATGGTCGTCTGGGATTCAATCTGGCGACACGAGCCGATGGACGAAGCGGCGGCATTGGACAACTCGGGGGCCCATTGGGTCTTGACGAACTCGGGCGACACGGGGCCGCTTGCGAGCTATGTCCGCAGTCACTCGCGGCTAGCCATGCGAATTCCGGATAGCGCAAGGGTTCGCATGCAGACCGGGGCCGGAATCAAGATCGACGAACTTTGGGAAAGAAACCTGCCGTCCCAATAGGCAGAGCCATGTTCGCGACCATGACGAGCCGATGGAGCAGGCACAGTAAGACGTTTCAAAAAGTAAGCATTGTCGCAAGCTGGGCTCTTTTGGCATGGGCGCTGTGCCCGTTGGCACTAGTCCTCTACGTCGCCTTTCGCCGGCTAGATTTCCCATTTGACCTTGAATGGTGCGAAGGCGGCTCCCTCTATCAAGCGTACCGGTTGTTGCATGGCTTACCACTCTACACACGGAGTGATCCATCGTGGGCCCCTTTCCCGTATCCGCCCGCACACACGCTTGTGCTGGCGCTGCTCGGTCTAATTCGACTGGACTTCTGGATGGGGCGGCTGGCCTCTATCGCCTTGTTCCTTTTCATGGGCTGGGTGTTGTTCCGTGAGGTGTACGAACATGCGGGGGGCAAGCGCTATACAGCCCTTGCCGGCGCGTTCGGCCTATCCGTCATTGCCTGCGCATACCCGGTTACGGGACAGTGGTACGATCTGGTGCGCGTTGATAGCATGATGATGGCCCTGTGCGTTTGGGGGACAGCACGAGTTCTCAGGCCCATCGTTACCAAACGCAGTACCATTGCCACGGCCCTCATATTCACGGTGGCGATCTTCACTAAACAGCTCTCTACTGTCTTCGTTGGCTGGGCATGTCTTTTTGCGCTGTTTCACCGGCCGAAATTCGGCCTAGCCTTGGGCGGTGTGACCCTGGTTGCCTGCGGGCTCACGCTGGCATTCGCACAGTGGATCACCGGCGGCGGGTTCTGGTTCTGGGTTATAACGAACCTGGCCAGACAAACCCTCAATACCGAGCGCCTTAAGGAGGCAGTGAACATCATTCTGCAATTCGCACCGTTCATCCTTGCCATTCCTGTGGTGTTCTTGCTTCTTGCTGCAAAGCGGGCGCTGAGTGCAAAGAGCGTGCTTTGGACAGGCAGCCTGCTTCTGGCTGTCCCCACTTCGCTGCTTCCGTACGCCAAATCCGGCGGCTACCTCAACAACCTGATGCCAATGCTCGTACTGCTCGGGCCTGTCACGATGATACTCGCATCGGATCTAGCGAATGTTCGATGGGCAGTTCCAGGCTACATCACACGCGGTGGCACTATCGCCGCCATGGTCGCGTTCGTCGCCCTGCGTCCCATGAACTACCAGACGTACTTGCCTGACGCGAACAACCGCCGCGCAGCTGCGAATCTCAATGCAATGCTACGGACGCTGAAAGGTGGCCTGGTGTCTCCTTACTTTGCATTCCTCCCGGCAAGGACCGGCCACACCAACCCGCATTGGCACCGCATGGTCGTCTTGGACGCCTACTATCGCGGCGACAACATGAGCGAAAGCGACGCATTCGAAAGGTCCGGCGCGCGTTGGGCGCTGCTTCTTTCTGCAGCCCAAGGCCCATTCGAATCATACGTGCGAAACCACCTAAACCTCGCCGAAAGGCTCCCCGCCGACATGCACGTTTACCCCGTCACGGGCGAACGCGCCCTTGTGGACGAGCTATGGCAGAAGATGTAGCCTGAACGAAAGGGAAATTCGACTGTGCCGGCGGTCCACCGGGCTCGCTTGCACTCTTCTCTTGTTGGTTCGGCACGTGCTTTGCGGGTTGCGGCGCTTGCGCGCCTGATACGCCACCTCATGCTTAAGCGCTCGCGAGAATGTTGCCGTGTGTGCTCGTCAAAATGTGTCCGGGCGTGATCATGGGTTGGCAGAAGTAGTCCAGGGGAGAATTGCGGGGTAGATGAGGCTGATTTGGTCAGTCACCCGCCTTGCGTGGCAGTGCCGTCGTATGCCTCGACGGAGACGAAAGCGTTGTGCTTGTTGTGGCGAGCCGTTCTGGCCAGATCCACGAGTGGGTCAGCGTCAGTTGGTTTGCGGTGAGCCTGAGTGCTTGTCGTGGCGACGCAAACAAGCGCTGCGTCGGTGGCGTTGACGACACCCAGAAGACGCGGTGGCACGGCGGCTACGGGCGGCGCTCGCCCAGGCGAAGCAACCGGAGGTGAAATTGGAGTTGCCACGGCCGCCACCCGTGGGAATTCCGTGGGAGGAGTTGCGAAACGAGATATCACCTCAACAGTTGGTAATTGCTTCGTTTTTCGTCAGGTTAGTTTTTCGGTCTGGGCGAAACGCGATATCGACTGAAGTAGCTAAAATCGCTCAGCAATTCGTCAACTACGCGAAGGCGCCCGCGCAGGACGCGATAGGTCCCCGGGCAGCCCCTTCGTAGCCTCTGCGGCGTGAGCCCATCGCCTGCCGACAACCCCATCGTTGAATTGGAATTGCGGCAGTTGGATTTGAGTCACGCCGATCTTCGAATCGTGGACTCGCTGTCGCAATCGCGCCTGGTGTCATCGATAGAGGCGCAGGGCCAGTTGCTTCCGGTGGTCGCGGTTCGGCAGGGCAATCGCAACATCCTGATCGACGGATTCGCTCGGGCACGTGTCCTTCTGCGGCTGGGCAAAGACACGGTGTGGGCGCTGGTTCTGGCGCACAGCGAAGCCGAGGCACTGCTCTGGTGTTATCGGCAGCAACAAGGTCGGCGGCCAACCGCCATCGAAGAAGCCTGGCTCGTACACGAGTTGCATCTCAGCCAACGACAGCCGTTGCCTCAGATTGCGGCAGGCCTGTGCCGCAGCACGAGTTGGGTATCGCGTCGTCTGGGGCTTGTCAGGACACTGCCCGAAGCCATTCAACAACTGGTCAGACAGGGAGCCATTAGCCCGCATGCAGCCATGCGCACCCTGCTTCCGTTGGCGCGCGCCAACGCGGAGGTCGCACACGATATCGCGCAAATCGCCAAAACCGAGCAGCTCTCCAGTCGTCAGATCGGGCGTCTTTGCGCGGGTTGGCGTGCCGGCGATCCCGCACAACGCCAGAAGCTGCTGGCGCAGCCGCGCGTGTATCTGCGGCTCGATGAGCATCTTGCCGAAAAGCAAACGGCCGAGTCGGAGTTGCCAACGCTGGTGCGTGACTTCGAAACCCTCACGGCCATCGCTAGGCGATGCAGCCATCTGTTGCGTCAACCCGCGCGCCGTGTGCAGGCCGGCTCTATCGAGGCGCTACTGGTGGGTTGGCCCCGCGTCTGCCGAGCGTTTCGTGAATTGACACAAATCGTCGAGGAGCAATCCCATGTTGAGCTACGACACAAGGGCCGCGATTCTCACGCTGCACAGTAAGAAACTTGGCATACGGGCCATTGCCCGCACCCTCAAAGTCTCGCGCGGAGCAGTTCTGCGAGTCCTGCAACAGGGCACAGCCGAAGTGCCACCGCTCGAGCGCGTCGAACAACTCAGCACCGAGCTTGGTCGCATCCGAGAGCTGTACGTGAGTTGCCAGGGAAACCTGGTGCGTGTGCATGAGGAGCTGGCTGTCGCTGGAATCAAGACGGCTTACACGACACTGACCGCGTTCTGTCGGCGCCACGAGATCGGCACCGTCCCCAAACAAGTCGTCGGTCGTTACGAGTTTCTTCCTGGACAAGAGATGCAGCATGATACCTCCCCGCATCGCCCCATCATTGCGGGAGCCCCTCGATTGGTCCAATGCGCCAGCCTGGTGCTGTGTTACTCACGCATGCTGTTCGCGCAGACCTATCCGAAGTTCAATCGCTTCTGGTGCAAGGTCTTTCTGGTCGAAGCCCTTCGGTACTTCGAGGGTGCCGCTAACCGATGCATGCTCGATAACTCCAGCATCATCATCGCCCACGGCACCGGGCCGAGCGCCGTGCCAGCCCCTGAGATGGCAGCCCTTGCCGAAGACTTCGGTTTTCAATTCGTCGCCCACGCCCTGGGCGATGCCAATCGCTCTGCCCGGGTCGAGAGAAACTTCGACTACATCGAGCGAAACTTCTACGCCGGGCGAAGCTTCTCAGATGTCGCCGACTGCAATCACCAAATGCGCCGCTGGTGCGACCAGGTCAACCAAAACTACAAGCGGTCGCTTCACTCGGCTCCCAGGGACCTCTTCGCCGTCGAAAAGCCCGCGCTTCGGCGATTGCCGATGCATATCCACGAGCCAACCGAAGTCGCCCATCGCACCGTCGATGCCATGGGTTTCGTAACCGTGCACACCAACAGCTATTCGGCCCCTCTCAAACTGCTGGATCACGATGTTGACGTCATTGCCACGCACGACCGCGTCCGAATCTTCGAAGGCCATCGTCTCATCTGCGAGCATGCGCGCGAAGAAGAGGGCACTCGCCAGCGCAAAACCCTGCCCGAGCACAAGCGAGAGCGGCAAAATCAACGTCCCCTCCGAGATGCGCCCTGCCGCCAAGAAGAGGAATTGCTCACTCTCGCCCCAGAATTTGCGGAGTTGGCTCAGCACCTCAAGTCTCGTCATCCGGGTCGGGCTGTTCGCGCAATGCGGCGTCTGCATCAGCTCTATATCGATTACCCAACCGAGCAACTATGTCTCGCGATTCGTCGCGCCCTGGACCACGGCCTTTACGATCTCGGCCGCATCGAAGCCATGGTCCTGAGCTCGCTCTCCGGCTCCTTCTTCCGTGAATCAGAAGATCTGTGGGCGGACGATTCCTCGTCACTCGATTCCGAAGACGACACGCAAACCCCATCAACCCCTAGCGTACAGGCTCCCGGCCATGACGAAGAAGACGACCTGATCTTCCAACAACATCGAACAACGACGAGCTTGACCAATTGCTTGCCAGCATCAAGCTCAGTCGCATTCGTCAGATCGTCGATCAACAACTTCAAGCCGCCACCAAGTCCCAGCCGGCCTATTCAGACTTTCTGGTCCGGCTGCTGCGCGAGGAATTCCTTTACCGCCAGCAGCAAAGCATCGAGTATCGCATCCGCCAATCGAGGCTTCCCGAGCGCTGGGCGCTTGAGACTTTTCCTTTCAAAAAGCAACCGTCGATCAACGCGGCCAACATTCGCGAGCTAGCCAAACTCGACTTCGTGCAACGCGCCTCCAATATCACTTTCATCGGCGAAGCCGGTGTCGGCAAGTCTGGCCTTGCCACTGGATTGCTTCTGAAGGCCATGGCCAACGGCTATCGCGGCTTCTTTATCTCGGCTCAAGATCTCTTCGACGAAATCTACACCAGCCTGGCGGACCGCTCCACCCGTCGCCTCCTAAATCGGCTGATGCGAGTCGATGTCTTGGTCATCGACGAAATGGGCTACCTGAATCTCAAGCCAGAGCAATCCAATGCCTTTTTCAAACTCATGCACGAGCGCTACGCGAAGCGCTCCACGATCATTACCACCAACCTCGACTACCCCCAGTGGTACGACTTCCTCGGCAACAAGAAGATGGTCAAAGCCCTGCTCGATAGGCTGCGCCATCGCTGCCACACGATTCGCATCAAAGGAGAATCCCTCCGCGAACCACAAGGCTAAATACCACCCACAATCAACAGGGGCTCTCCAAGCCCTCGTTCGATGCAACGCCATCAGGCAGATTCGTGCGCACAATCGCGCTCCTGCCGATGGTCAGATTCTCAAGAGCCCAGCCGGGTACATTTTGGCGGGCGCTGAAGCCTCATGCCGAGAGAGCGGCCGCGAACCCTGCGGTCTTACCCGCCAACGACTTGTGATCGGTTCCACCAAGAGCCGGATACAGCTAAGGTGCACCTGCAGTGTACAGCGCGCCACAGCAGAGGATGGCGTGCAATCCCCCTCCGTCGTTGGGGTCCCATTCAGGGACATTGCGGCTTATTCCGGCAATGGCGCCGCCGTTACAAGAGCCCTTTTGGTAGCCAACGTCCCAGTCAGCGTTGCCATCGGAGCCATGATTGTATCCATTGTAATCCACTCCCATGGTTACCACACTGCAGGTGTTGTCGTTACGGGCGAGGTGCTGGGCAACATTGGCGCACTGTACTGCGTCAATGCCGCTGCCATCAGTGTTCTGGGCAACGCCGGAAACGAAAGTGTTCGGCGGGCACGTAGTCTTTTCGTAATTTGGGTCCCAGTCCCAACCTTGGGGATATTGGACCGTTATTGGAAGCGGCCCGCCGCTACCCGCGGTGCTGAACGTGAGTACGACCGATGGCAGAGGGTCGAAGCTAGCAGCGTCAAAGTATGGGTAGCCTTGGTCCACACAATTGAGGCCGTGAATCATCATGTGCTCGTAGTAGTCACCGGACAATCCGCGTATGGCACCATTGGTGAACGCTTGGCCGTTGTAAGGCCCGGATTTTGGCGAAACAAAGTCAGTCCTCGGGCACTCGCCTTTGAACCTATCCATGTCCCAGTCCTGAGTCCTTGGCAGATAATCAATGTACTGAACGTACAGAACTGAGTTAAAATACCATCCAGCAGAGGTATCGTTCTCCATAGTTTGGAGCGTGCCAATCGAAGAGGCACCTGCATCGGTTGACTCGGTTCCGCCAGCATCTGCACCACCGGTATAAGCATTGACGCTTCCTCCGGTTGACACCGTTCCCCCTGCCGCCTGTGCACCCGCAAAGGGGCTGACGCCTGCATCGGTTGACTCGGCTCCGCCAGCATCTGCGCCACCGGTATAAGCATTGGCGCTTCCTCCGTTTGACACCGTTCCCCCTGCCGCCTGTGCACCCGCGACGGTGCTGACGCCCGCATCGGCACCACCGGTATAAGCATTGACGCTTCCTCCGTTTGACACCGTCCCCCCTGCCGCCTTTGCACCCGCAACGGCATTGACGCCCGCATCGGCTGACTCGGTTCCACCCGCGACGGCACCACCGGTATAAGCATTGACGCTTCCTCCGGTTGACACCGTTCCCCCTGCGGCGATTGAACCCCCAGCGGCGTTGACGCCTCCATCGGTTAACTCAGTGCCCCCGGCAGCATGGCTCGCGCCTACCGAGTTACTGATTGTTGGATTGGTACTCGAAAGCAAAGGCGGGCCAACCACTTCACCTTTGCAGGCAACCAATCCGCCCGCAACGCAGACCACAACCACCAGCGTCGCACAGCTTCGTTGAGAGCCTCTCTTCATTGTTCGGCGGCTTCAATTATGGGGCCGTTGCGCGCGGTGAGATCAACCAAAAAGCGAACGCTCAAAAAAATACACAATTTACCGGCTCTGTTGACCGACCACAAACCCAATTCTTGCAGTTGATTGTTGAGTGACGGCGCACATTTCTAATGCATGGCTTGTCGCGCGGGCTCTTCTCTGCGTATCTCGCGGCGGCAGTGCAGTCGTAAGAAAGGCCGACGGTTGTTTCGCCGTCGGCCTTTCATGCTTGTGTCTCGTTAGAAGCCGGTCAGAGCTAATATTGGTCCCAAGCAGTTCAACAGCATGGTCCGTTACAATCTTAGGGTGTGTTGGAGTCAGTGTATCCGCCGCAACAGAGGATGGCGTGAAGTCCCCCACCATACTTGGAGTCCCAAGCCGGGACATTGCGGCTTATTCCAGCAATGAAGCCATTGCAAAGGCCTTTTTGATAGCCGGTGTCCCAATCCTTTAAGACTGGATCCAATGGAGCGGACCCGTGATTGTGTCCGTTGTAGTTGACCCCCATCGTGACAACCGTACACGACTGGTCGTCACGGTAGTAGTGTACGGGTCGCCTCATGCACTGAACCTTGTCAATGCCGCTGCCATCGGTTTTCTGCGAAATTCCTGACACAATATTGTCCGTCCAACACGTGGCCTTTTGATAACCGGGGTCCCAATCCCAACCCTGTGGATACGCAGTCGTTTTTGGAAGAGTACCAAAGGAATTCAGGCTGTTGTCGAAAGTGAGAGTGCTGGCAGCTACGCTGGAACCGTAGTTGGGGCTGGTTGTTATGGGACTTCCATCCGCGTTCATCCATGGCTCAAAAGCTTCCAACGTATGATAGCACTCTATGCCATGTATCATCATCCGGTGGTAATAGTCGCCAGACAGTCCGTCTAACCCACCAGCAGTGACCCACTGACCCTCGGCATTGTTTTTACTGTACCGCGAACACTCCCCTTTGAACGCATACAGGTCCCAATCAGTGGTAAATCCCGAAGTTTTGTTGGAATACCATGCCGCGGAAGTATCGTACTCCATGATTTGACCAGCCTGGTCGGCCTTCGCGGTTGAAGCCAAACCAGGAATGATGAGCATTGATAATGCGATGCAAGTGCGTACCAGTTTCATTGTGGTTTCCCTTCTTTCCCTCTGATGTTGGTCTCCCTAGCCAGGTAGAGAGGCTGCATTGCTGACAAGCCACAAGGCGCGGATCCAGCCTTTCGTATTCCACTGAGCCGTCCAAGTTTGGTCCTGCCAGGCTTGTCTTAAAGACACCGAGCCCAACCTATCGTCGCAAAGAAATCGACGGCTCTTGTTCTTGGCTCGACACTCATGCGCGCAGGACCAACATCACTGATTAGTCCGGGCGCCTAGCCAGGGCCTCCGAAGCAAGCGGCGCTACGCAACGGTTTGTGTCATCGTGATGCGGTTTTGATTACCTGCGGACAATATGGACGCTTGGCGTATGGTGGCAGTAGAAGATTTGCCGAAGCCTATTTGATTGGGCCACTGAGTTTGACTGTCATAATGAATCGGCACTACATTGCGTGCGCACTCACATGCTCAGCGATGTCCTTGACCTTTGCGGACAAACTATCGATGGGCAATTTCATGTCGAATGCTGCATTGGGAAAGGCGGCATGGGTGTTGTGTGGCGCGTGCGGCACGTGCAGACGCGCCAGCTGTTTGCGCTAAAGACGATACGTGGTTCTGGTCGTCAAGACCGAAGGGCCCTACGGCGCCTTTTGCATGAAGCGCGGACAACCGCGGCAATTCAGTCCCACAATGTCGTTCGCGTCGTTGACGTCAAGCCAGAATATGTTCACAACGGCAACGAGTTGCCCTTCATTGTGATGGAATTCCTGGAAGGGAAGAGCCTTTCTGACTACCTGGAATCTGTCAGAACGATTGATGCAGGCGAGCTAGTCTGGCTCATGCGCCACGTGAGCCACGGTCTGTGCCCGGCGCATGAAAGAGGAATAGTTCATCGCGATCTCAAGCCCTCCAACATATTTCTCGCCAAGGACGAGGAGGGGGGAGTTGCTGTTAAGCTCTGCGACTTTGGCATTGCGAAGCTCCAAGGAAGCGCCATCATCGACCTCGTAGAAACGGGCGCGCTGTCAACCGAGACCGGGGCATTATTTGGAACGCCGCGCTATATGGCACCCGAGCAACTTCGCCGTGCTGGACTCGAGGGACCCCCCACCGACCAATGGGCATTTGGGCTGATTGCCCTTCGCGCATTGACAGGACAGAGCTACTTCGGAGAGGCAAGGAACCTAGCGGAATTGATACTGGCCATTGTGCACGACCCATTGCCCGAACCGTCCAGCCTCTTCCCACAGCTGCCGAAGGCGTTTGACGCTTGGTTCCTGCGTTCCTGCGCACGTGACCCCGCCGAATCGATTCGTTGACGTCGAAAGCCAGCAACGAGAACTCGAATTGGCACTGGGGTCGCCTAGTGTCGAAGCCGATTGAGCTCAGTCAATTGGGTCCTATCACGTCGTATTCTTCGCATCCTCCCTCAGGAAGCGATTTGGACGAGCGAGGCCAGATTGGTGGCAAGAGTGGCCGACTCATCTCGCAGCCTGGATCTGCCTTGTTTCTCGCGTGTTTGGGGTTAGCAGTCCTGTGCTCGGTCGGGTCAACGAATTGGCTCGCAGCTCACTTGAGACCTAGCATCGTTGCCGGTGCCAGCCTGCGTGAGGTTCCTGCGGTGGGCGCCATCGGAGCCCACTCCGGTGCTGAGCCCGAGGCCCCTGCGTTGACCGCTAGCGTGCCCTCGACCATCGATTCCAATTCGATCGCCACGTTGGGCAATCCGGCGGCATTGCCTTCCACGGCACAAACCAGCCCAAGGATCACGTCGAACAACACCCGCCGGACCAGACCTGTAGCTCCGAAGGCTGTGCCCAGTCTGTTGCCGCGCGGTGCCCCGTGCGTGTTGTCCGCACAGTGTAGTGACGGGCTGTGTGCGGCGGAGGTGTGTCAATGAGGCAGTCGGGGTTACCGCGATGCCTGCTTTGGATTACCGTGTGTCTGCTGGTGCTCACGTTTGCTGACACTACTTTCGCTGAGGACGAGTATCGCGCCGCCATGGTGCGGGCGGTGGCCGCAAAGGAAAAGGCGCTCGATTCAAACCTGCCCCAAGACTGGGCCGAGGCCCTGAAGCAGCTGCGCATCGCCGATGCAATTCGCGCTACGGCCGAGTCAAAATATGAGATTGGCGTTGCGGCCTCAAAACTCGAACAGCAGGACATCGCGGTCGAGAATTACACGGCTGCGCTGGAGTTAGGCCTTGCCGCCGCCGCCAGCGCCAAAGCGCGCAGCTACATAACGGAGCATGCGCCACACCTGGCGCAGATTCAAATCGAGGGACCCGACGGGACACGGATACTCCTCAATGGCGTTGAGCGCGCCCAACTGCCCAATGCGACGGCCCTCTTCATCGTGCCAGGTTCCATCGTTCTGGAAGCGATCACTGAAGGCAAAGAGCACACTACGAGAAACCTAATGCTCGCTGAAGGTCAAGTCGAAGTGGTATCCCTGAGTGCAAACGAACGGCAGCAGGATCCGTTGCCACCACCTACGAACGAAAAATCTGAAACCCAAGTGCCCCAAAACTCAAGGATGTCGACCCCGTCTCGACCTAGCTCGCACTTGTCAACTTCGCACGATGTATGGTGGACGAAACCACGAACGGGCAAACTGCTCCTCGCCGCGGGAGCCACCTTGAGCGTGTTGAGCGTTTCGTTCATTGCGATAAGCAACCACGAAGTTTCAGACAGCCGCAGAACGCTGCTGAGCTTGTGTGCCGTCCAAACAGGGGGTCCAGATACGTGTGCGCACGCAAAAGTGGGACAGTGGGACAATGCGCAGTCAGCGTCGAATTCGATCGCCACATGGAAAATGGTGCGAACGACGTCGTGGGTTGGCTTGGTCACCGGTGTTGCGGCCATGATGGGGGGCACCGCTGTCCTAGCACATGCGAATTCGAGCGCGCCTGCGAGCACACAACAGGCCCACCTGACGCTCGCGCCAAACGCGTTCCTGTTCTCCTATGCAGGGAGTTTTTGATTTGTATTGCCGGCACGTGACACGATGACCTGTCCCGACGAGAACGTATTTGCCCAGATTCAAGCGGGGAAGCTTAGCGCGGCGCAAGTCGCCGACTTCCACCGCCACTTGGACACGTGCCCCGCTTGCCTCGAACTCGCAAGTATCCTGGGGTGTCTGCAAGAGGGCCAGTTCGCTCAATCCGTCGCCCGATCGCGCATGGCCTCCCGAGGTCAAGTCCGATGCCAACGGGCAACGACAATCGGTCTTGGCGGCCGCGCCCATGATGCTGACTCTGACTCAGGGTGTCATGCTGGCCTCGCATGTCTATTCGAGCATTCGCCTTGTGCCAATTCTCTGGCTGGCTTTCCGTGACGCAGCGACAATGAACAGCGGCCCCCTTGGATCGTGGTCGGTGCATTCGTTATGGATGCCCTACGTGCTAATCTGGGGATGCGTGGGGCCACTGGTCGCAGTGTTGTCATTGTTTGCAACGCTCGGGCAGCGCCGCTGGCTCCGTGGTGCGGCACGATCCTATGCCCTGCTTTGCGTACCGACTTTGTTTCTGGCGCCACTGGCCGCGTGCCTGATTTTGGCAGTGGGCCACACGCAATCGCGCGGCAAATATAGCGTTCAAGTGGCTCCATAATCACAGACTTGTCGGGTCGGCCGTTTTCGTGTACGTTTTGCGAAACCGACGGCAACTTGTCGGCGGGGATTTTTTAGGTGGGAAGCCTTCGGACACGAATGACCAAGACACCTTCACAGCGGAGAGCTGGCAGTAGTCGTGAATTGGGCTCGGAATCGAGCGCCGAACACCGGCTGTCAGGCGAAGAGATTCTCGCGAAGCGCGTCTCCGAGCGAGTGACATCTGCTTGGCCAACTATTTCGCTTGATTTGCGGCCATTCATCGAGCACGTTGGTTCACTGCTCGATTGCGCTGAGGCTCCGGAAGCGGCGCTCCAAGGAATTGTCGTGGAGGATCTGTTTCTGGCTTATGCGTGCAGCCTGAATGACAACCGGGCACTCAAAGCATTTGCTGAGATGTGTGACGGCGAACTGCGATTAGTGACAAGGAAGTTACGCATTTCCAATGACGATTTCGATGACGCTCGGCAAAACTTATGGGACAAGCTGTTCCTAGCGTTCGATGTGCATCCACCCAAAGATCTTGGAGTATAGCGGCAAAGGTGAGCTTCGAAGTTGGTTTCGTATTGTAGCAGCACGCAGCATCCTGATGAATTGCGAAAGACCAAACGTCATAAGAACGCCTTCGCTATCCGCAGACTCAGGGCTCTGGGAGACGGCCGGTGCTGCTGACCCGGAATTGGCGAATATTCGCCAACGCTACAAGGGAATCTTTCGACAGGCATTTGAGCGAGCCGTAAGGGAGCTTGAACCCGAAGAACGCAATTTGCTCAAATGTCACTACATCTTGCGCATGTTGACGGACGAATTGGCAAAGGCCTTTGGAATGCACAAGGCGACTGCCGCCAGGCATGTGGCAAAAGCAAGGCGCAAACTCCTGCAGCGCACGCGTGCTCAGCTCAAGAGCGATCTAGGCGTTGACAGCGGTGAGCTCGACAGCGTGATGCGCCTCTTTGATGGGGAGATGTCGGTGAGTTTGTCGAGGTTGTTGAAGTAGCTCTCTGTTGCGTTTGCTGACCAGCACCCGCGGGGAAGTCACGTGGCACCACTTCGATGACGGAAGGAGAACTTTTTGTGACCGAAGTAACTCGCTGCAACGATAATCGGCAGTACAATCGCTTGTGCAATGTATGGAATCAGTACGCGGTTCGGACAAACCAGACGGACCAGCACGACGGCCACCGGCAGCATAGCCAGGCTCGCAAGACACGATGCGCCATATACCAAATAGGTGCGCAGGTATTCACGTAGGTAGTTGCCTTTGGTCTTGAACACAAAGAACTTGTATCCGAAATAGGCAACCGTGATTGCAATGACATTTCCGAGTACGTTTGCCACCATGTACGGGTATGGAATGACGCCTGTCAACAAGTAGTTAAGACCCGCAAATACTCCGTAACCAAAAGCAGTATTCCAGCCACCAACCAAGAGATACCGGATGACCTGACCCGGATTCTTGGTCTTTGGGGTAATTCCATTTTCCATTGGGGGGTGCCGCACGGCTAACCTAGTTTCAATCTCCGCCCCCTTCGGGCGGACTTGAGTACTTCTCGAAGGCTTCGACTCCTAGCGCGCCGCTCTATTGGCCGCCACCCTGGCAGGGCTCCAGCCAGCATCGGCCGCTTGTCGGGCCAGCCGATCTCGTGTAGGGTCGCTGCCACCTATAGCCGACCCGGTCCTCGCGGGGTCCTTGTCGAAGCGTTTCAGAACGAGATGTCCAGCCACTTCGAATCGAAAGTCCCTAAGCTTCACGGTCCCATCTTGGTTCTTGGTGCCAGTGGCTTCGTCGGGGCTAACCTGTTGCGCGCTTTACTGAAACACCGAAGCGATGTTACGGGCACGTTCTTTCACAACCCGGCTTGGCGCCTCGCCGGCATTCCGGAAGCCAATTTGCGCCAGGCTGACTTGTTGGTTGATGCGAACTTGGATTCACTGTTGAACGCGAAAAAACCAAGGACTGTGTTCAATTGCATCGCCTACGGCGCCTACTCGTTCGAAGGCGATTCTGAACTAATCTACAAGACTAACTTCAACCTTACTGTTCGCATTTTGCAGCGGCTCGAGAAGCTGCCGCTCGCTTGCTATGTTCATTCAGGCAGCTCCTCAGAATATGGTGATCGCGCCGCCGGTCCAAAAGAAGACGACTTGCCGCAGCCAAACAGCGACTACGCCGTGTCAAAGGTAGCCTGCGCCAACTTGCTCAGCTATTATGGAAAGAAAAAGCGCTTGCCCTGTGTCAACCTGCGCCTCTTTTCAGCGTACGGTCCGTACGAAGACGCCTCGCGATTGATTCCCACCGTCGTAAAACATGGCCTGATGGGGAAATATCCGCCTCTTGTGCATGGGGGCGTATCTCGCGACTTCGTGTTCATAGACGACGTCGTAGAAGCGTACATTGATGCCGCTCTCCAATTGCCCGAAACTCACTTCGGTGACTCGTTCAACATTGGGAGTGGGAGAAAAACCACGATAGCAGACGTCGCCAGGATCGCGTCGCAGGTCTTTTCGATCCCCAGCGAGCCCGAATATGAGAGCATGCAAAACAGAAAGTGGGACATCCAAGATTGGTATTCCAATCAAGCGAAAACTGCAGCTGTGATCGGGTGGAAAGCGCGTACCGACTTCGCGTCAGGCCTCGTTCAAACGGCGGACTGGTACAGGCAGATCAGCGACAAGGAAGAGTACCTACGCTCGTCGAAGCAATTCGGATTGGACTCCAGGCGCAGCGTGTCGGCCATCATCGCTTGCTACAAGGACGGGCAGGCCATTCCAGTAATGTACGAACGACTGAAGAAGACATTCGACGCGTTGAGAATTGACCACGAAATCATCTTCGTCAATGATAATAGCCCGGATGATAGCGAAGAAGCTATCCGCGCGATCAGCGCCCGCGATCAACACGTGATCGGCATTTCCCACTCGAGGAATTTCGGAAGCCAGTCTGCATTTCGTAGTGGCATGGAGATTGCGACCAAGAACGCCTGTGTGCTCCTGGACGGCGATCTTCAAGATCCACCCGAGGTAATAAGTGATTTCGTCGCTCGCTGGCGCGAGGGCTACGACATAGTCTATGGGCGGCGTGTGGCGCGGGTAGCTCCGATCCTAATGCAAGTCAGCTACAAGCTCTTTTACCGGATATTCGACGCGTTCTCATACCTTTCGATCCCACACGACGCGGGGGATTTCTCGTTGATAGACGCAAGAGCAGTCAAGGCCATACTGCAGTTTCCTGAACGAGACCTTTTCTTGCGCGGCATTCGGGCTTGCGTGGGCTTCAAGCAAATCGGGGTGGACTACGTTCGACCGGAGCGCATGTTTGGACGCACAACCAACAGTCTGCTCAAGAACCTCGGTTGGGCCAAGAAGGGGATTTTATCATTCAGCTATACACCCCTGTCGCTGCTGAGTTTCGTCGGCACCGTGCTGTTTCTGTTGAGCGTCATACTGGGTTGTGTTCAGTTCTTGCTGCGGCTCGCCTACCCCGCCCTGGCTCCAAAAGGGGCCACCACGATCCTGCTAGCGGTTCTGTTCTTCGGATCGATCAACTTGCTTGGCATCGCCACAGTCGGTGAGTACGTGGCCAAGATACTCGAGGAGACAAAACGCAGGCCGCATTTCATTCGCAGAGCCATTATTCGCGGTGGAGAAGTCCGGTCGGCGTCGGAGCCAACGGACTAGTTCAAGACTAGCGAGAACCCATGACTCGAGCATTGGCCAATCGAAAAAATCTTGTGGGTTCACACGACGAACACTGGAAGCCGCCGACCTACGCTTCCAATGCGGGCGTCGTCGCAAAGCTGCAGAGCCGGCTACTAAGGTTTCTTGATCTTCAGGTAGGGACCATTTGGAATGATCTGTCAATTGAGCTGCCGAAGGTCACTGGGACGGCGCTCGACGTTGGCTGCGGCGTCCAGCCGTACAGGCACATGTTTGGGCCCAATGTCAAATACATGGCCATCGACTACGCGACGACCAAGGATCATTTCCAAGTGCAGGCACCTGATACAATCTACTACTCAGGTGAGCAATGGCCGTTGGAAGACGGGGTCGCCGACTTCGTTTTGTCTACCGAAACGCTTGAGCATGTTGCATACCCTGACGGTTTCGCATCCGAGATGTTCCGTTGCATGAAGTCAGGCGGGAGGGCAATTCTTACCGTGCCATTTGCGGCGCGTTGGCACTTCATGCCGTACGACTATTGGCGACCTACGCCTTCGGGAATAGCAAATCTCTTTGAGCGGGCAGGCTTCGTAAACATTGGCGTCTATGGCCGCGGCAACCAATTGACCGTCGTGTGTTACAAGGGAATGGGTTTCGTGTTTTCGCTACTGGCGCCACGCCCGTCAAATTTCGTCTGGGAGTGGACCTGTCGCGCAGTTGGCGCCCTCGGCGTCCCGGTAATGCTGGCACTTGCAACAGTAGCCAACCTTACAATGAGCTGGCAAGGGGCTGTAGATTTCCTGGGGTTCACAGTCACGCTCGACAAGCCGTGAGCGCGCCAGCGAAGCCACTTGCCGCCGGTGACAAGAACACGTTTCACGGTCTGCTAACTTCAGAGGAAGTTCTTGTAGTCGAACGTTTCGAGATACTGCCAGGTACGAACGCGGATTTCGTCCTTCTGGGCCGCCGTCAATTCGTCAGCCGTTGCGCGATTGGCCTCAGGGGTTGCTTTGCGAATCGTGCCCCACGGGTAGACTTCCTCGAGCGCTTTGCCATTCCACGACGGGACACGTAGAGAATCAGCCGGGCCGATTCCGAGCTTCGCAAGAACAGAGGAGAGCGTTGCGTGGCTGTCACGCATTACATCCTCGGCGCGGACAATGTGCACTTGATTGGGGAACTTCTGTAGCGCCAAGAGCGCACAATGTTGGTTCAAGGTCCAGCCCAGCATATAATTCTCAAGCGACATGGGAACCGGGCGCTTGGACGTGTCTGCAAACGCCGACCACGGGTTACGAACGACGTGTAGCACATGCGCTGTCGGCATGTCGCGAATGATACGTTCAGCATCAACGGTAATGATGGGGCTGTAGCCCACGTGGACCTTCTCCTTGCCCGAGCGCCGATAATCCTTCCAGGCCGCAAACGTAGCCTTATAGAAGGCGGCGACATTGTTGGCAGTGCCGCGCCCGGATTCGGCAACAAACTTCTGATAGAGCTCGCAGCGTTCATCGTCGTTCATGTCAAACGGCATATGGCGGAACTTGCTCACGTGCGGCGTTCGCGAGCGAACCTTGCCCTCCTCGTCTATGATGGCCTTGTAATCCTGATAGGGCGATGCGTCGAGCTGAAAGGTTGGCCAGCGGTACTTCAACGGAAATGCGCTGCTGAGCATGTCCTGCACGTAGCGCGTACCAATCTGAGATTCATAGGGGTACACGAACAGTTCCGGGTGGCCGTCGAGAAACCGGTGCGTCGTGTTGCCACCATTTTCGTACATTGCTCCGATCATCAAGAGTCGAAATTCGCTAGTCATTCTGAAGACTCCATAGAGTTGTCGTGTTGAAATGAATAGAATAAGAGTCTATCGCGTTCAAAGTCCCGGGGTGTCGAAAAGGGGAAGCCCAGAGTTTGCTCATCGGCAATCCAATCAATAGCGAAAATCTGGTTGCCGACGGGCCAGGTTATGGCCCCCAAAGATTTGCCGCTCTTGGCCTCGATGGCATGCACGCCGCACAGGCTTTCGGCAACTCGTACGCCCGGCGCATAGTGAGCGTAGCGCGGTATCACGCGCGAGGTCGCAACGAATACCACGCCCTTGACAAAACACAGACCCCGCGTCCAGCCAGGCAGGCGCGCCACCGTTTCTTTGCCGGCCTGGCCAACGCGCACCACCTCGCCGTAGCCGCTGTTGGCAACCCATAGAGCGCCTTCGCTAAGCCTGGCCGAATGGGGACGCGTAAGTCCATCACAAATCGGTTCGCGTGTCCGACCGCTGAAGATGACGCCACGGCCGTCCACCGGATAGTCGCGGTCGCCGGGATGGTGACGACCGGGTTTTGCGCACGACGCACTGAAGTAGCTCTGCGACAGACTCTTGGCTGCCGCAATCGAGTTGAGCTGCAGGTAGTTGCGTCCGAATCTGGGACGTCCCTTTGTCTCAATGCTCTTCGGCCACCACACGTATTTGTGCGAGCCGTTGCCATCCAGTCGAACGACTGCATTCTGCCCGACTGAGTTGCCATGAAGCCGGCCCCCGACGAAGGCCAAATCGTGCAGGTAGAGGCACCCGGGAAAGAAAATTGAACGAACGGGAACAAGCGGATTGTCCCGGACGTCGGCCCTTGGAGCGTCACGGCGCGGCAACAAGCCGCAAACGGGCTTGAACACGAATAGTTGATTAGGGTTGCGGGTGCTGGCGACAAAGAGCTCCCGCTTGGCGCGGTCAACAACTAGCCCCGATGGGTGCGGCACCGGGAAAAAAGACATTCGAGGGCGGCCGCGCTTTGCCGAAAGCGCAACGATTAGGTGCTCATACTCCCTTGTCAGCAGAAGCGTAATACGCAACGTGGACAGCAACTCGAAGAACCGGCGCTTGGACTCATAATGCAGCAGAGCGGGCTCCACTTCGGATGCTCGACACCACTGACTTGTTACCTGCGCGACATCGCGCCATTTGGCGTCGTGGCGAGCCCAAGCAGCACCCAGCTTGGAAGCACCCTGTGCTTTCACGTCCGACGTTCCAGTCCGTGTTTAATCGTCCAGGCCCGCCAATACATGCGCACTGCAGAACGAACGCTCGTGGTGCTCCGCCCTCCGTGCCTTGTTGTCTGAATGATCGGGATTTCAAGCATTGGATAGCCCGCGCGACGGCACACTACGTTGAATTCGAGGTCTATAAGGTCGTCATTGGAAGTGAGCTGCAGCAGCTTATCAAACTTGCGCCCGAATACTTTGGGCGTGCCGTTAATATCCCAACACGGCAAATCGAACTGTGCGCGGCACTCCAAATTGTACAATAGAGAACCAAACCGCCTAACGATGTGGTCACGAATTTTGCGGTTAGCTTTGATCACCACATCGGTGTGTGCGATGCCGTACATCGCAAACAGACACAGGTCCTCTGGCGAAGTGCGAGCAGAGTTGGTGTAGCAGAGTATTTCCCCTTGGGCCTCGGCAAGCCCGTGACGAACCGCTCGCCCCCACCCACCCTCGTCGATGCACAATGCACGAATAGACGGATTGTCTCGCTGAAAGGCTTGGCACACATGCAACGAGTCGTCCTTTCTAGGCCCATTGACGACCGGCAACAGCTCGTAGGCAAAGCCGAAGGCACTTAGCGCCCGGACGTAGTCAGTCAGCACTCCGCCAATGTGATCAGCTTGGTTGTAAACGGGCAATACTACCGAAAGTTTCAGATTGCTCACGATGAGGCCAGCTCCATCGCTGCGCGCACGATTGAATCGGCGTCTAACCCATGCTTTCTCCACCGACTGTACGTACTGCCCGAGCGGCCATCTGGGGGTACCGATACGGCCAGTCTTTTTACGCGATTGCCCAATCCTTCCCCGGCGACGACCTCGCAAACATAGGCACCCATCCCACCTGATATCACCTGCGCTTCTACGGTTAAGACCAACTTTGATTGACGGAGCGATTGGACCATGTCTTGATCGGGGCTGGGGTTGAACGAAGAGACGAGTGCGACGGAAACGGCGATGCCGTGTTGTTCTAGTCGATCGGCGGCGCGCATGACCTCAACGGCGATTGAACCCATCGTGACAATGGTGAGCGCGCTGCCGTGCCGGAGCGTCTGTAACCGACCCATCTCGAATTGACCTTCTAAGCCCGGGACTACCGCGGTATCGTCCTTGCTCAGGCTGTAGTAGACGGGTCCAGGAAGATGATAGGTACTGAAAATGGCCGACGCAGCCTGGGCCGAATCCGCCGGAATAACCGTAGATAGGCCATTTTGCGTGCGCATCACAGCCACGTCTTCAAGGGCATAGTGGGTGGGCCCTGCATGGCCGTAATCAAAGCCCATCCCCATGCCGATGACGCGCACAGGCAGCTTGTGAAGTACGGGTCCGTTGCGAATGAACTCGAATGGTCTGAGCGCCGCAAACGGGGCGATCGAATACGCATAAGGAACAAGCCCAGCCTCGGCAAGCCCGGTCGCCATCCCGATCATGTTCTGTTCGGCAACCCCGACATTGAAGAAGCGGCTAGGGAACGCGTTGCGAAACGGCTCAAGTGCCATGAATCCAAGGTCGCCCGTAAGCACCACAAGGCGCTCGTCTTGCTCGGCAAGCTGGATCAACGTCTTGACCAAAGCTTTTCTCACGGGTTTCCTTCCACTTCGCTAATTGCCTGATTGAATTCCTCGTCACTCATCGGGAGATAGTGCCAGTTAATCGTGTGAAGTGGCAAATTGGGCCAACGTAGCGAGGTTCCGCGCTCCATGAAGCTGACGCCCTTGCCAAATATCGTGCGCGCCAGGACAACTCTGGGAACGCGCGCTGCCGGTGCTGCATTCAGAACCTGTTCAAGCGCATTGATGTCGTGCCCATCGGCATTGACGACCTCCCAACCAAAGGTTAACCATCGCTCAGCTAGATTACTTTGATCCAGGACTTCAGAGGTCAACCCGAACGCCTGCTGTCCATTGAGGTCAATAATGGCCGTCAATTGGGACAGCCGTTGATGGGCCGCGAACATGGCGGCTTCCCACACGGCACCTTCATTGCACTCAGCGTCGCTGATCAAGCAGAACACGCGTCGTGACGCACCCTGCAACCTTGCCGCCAGGGAAGCTCCCACCGCCAGCGAAAGGCCTTGTCCCAGCGAACCCGTGGAGAAATCCACACCAGGGACGATGTGTTCAGGATGCATGCCTAATGACGAATCGTCGCCGCAGTATGTGGCCAAGTCCTCACGAGAGAGCATGCCTCGGAGAGCCAGAGCGGCGTACAGCGCCAGCGCCGCGTGCCCTTTGGAAAGTATGAAACGATCTCGAGCGTTGCCACCGTCAATTCGCAACACTCGCGAATAGAGGGCCGCTATGATCTCCGCAATGCAAAGGGATGACCCTATATGGCCGACATTGGCGCGTTTGGACTGTTGAAGGACGATCCGCCGAATTTCGCGTGCGCTAACGATTTGATTAAGCATTGACGGTCCTTCTGAACCCAGCGCCGGCTGGCCAGTCACTCGTGCCTGACCAAGGGTGGGCAACGATAGCGCGCCAGAACTCTCGGTCAACAGCAAAACAGGCCGAAAATTCTGCGGATTTTGCGCCGATAACCGGGCTGCGCTGCTGGACGCCTGCACGGCACAGCCACCTCGGTTCAACGAGACGCCCTTCCCGTCTGAGGGCGCAACGGGCCCAACTGATGCGGTTCTTGGACTACCGAACGGGTCCGCGGCGGCAAGGACCCGTACCATCACACGTCACGAACTCAGTTGGGTGCGTGTCTTTTGGCACGTAGATGTCGTACATGCCACCCCACCAGAGGCTGGCAACGCGAATGTGTGTGGTGCCTGTCGTGGGGCCAACTACCAGCGGAAGATGGTTTTTGATGTATTCGTCACGCACGGCTACAGCCTCCGGATACACCTTTGGCATGATCTCATCCCACATCATGTAAAGGGGGTGGAAGGTTGCCTGCTTGACTGCCAGCGCGGGAAAGAGACCGTGCCGCGACGTGGTCACCACGCCGCCTTCTGGATGTATTCGATGATAGCTGTCAATTAGAGACGCCAACGCATCATAACTCCAGAGTTCTGCCTGGGTGGTATACATGCCGCGCAGCGTTGGAATACTTCGAATGAGTTCGCCTTGTGACTGCAGCCTCGGTTTCGCGCTCTCGATTCGCCAAGAGATGTCCTTGTAAAAAACGACGCCGAACACGGCCACGACGACAAGTGATCTTACGGCGCGCGAAGCGCTTATGTGTGACGAGTAAAACAAATAGGCAAAAACCCCGAACATGGGGATACTTGCCCAGTAGCAATGGTAGACACAGGGAATGGGGAAGTACTGCAGCCATGAAGTGACGGCCACCGCGCTGGCTAGCAGCGCCGCGGCGGCCTCGACACTGTTCGCCGATGCCGCAGGATCGAGAAACCGGGCCGTCGAACGCATCAATTGAACGGCAACTGGAATTGCCAGTAGCGTCCAGACACGCATATCACCAGCGGGAAACAGACAGTCAACAACCTGCTTGAGCGTGAATTCGTGGCCGTACGTGGCCCCTCCAAACAGTTTCGCAAACACGATGGATTGCTTCCACCAGTCGCCGAGAGCGCCGTATGCAAAGAGCCATAGCCACACGATGCTGTTGACAATCAATACGCCGCCACCAAACAGCAGCGTCGTCTTGCCAACGCGGCCGAGCCAGGAACGGCTCCAAGACGCCAAGAATTCACCGACGGTTCGCCCGCGAGGCAGCGTACCGCGCAGTGAGATGACTGAAAGCATGAGATACATGCCAACACAAAGGAGCGCTCCCACTGGCTGACGGCACCAAAACGAAAGGCCCCCCGCCACGCCGCTTAGCACCAACTCCCTGCTCCGAGCCGTCTCTAGATAGCGGATGGCACAAAGCAATGCCAGACCCTGGAAAGATGCGGCATAGACCGAGGACCAAGCCATGGAACTGGCGATGGAATCAGGCGCCATCAGCGACCCAACAATGCAAACAAATGCCGCCAGCCATGCGGGGATGAGGCGCGCCCAAGCTCGCCACAAGGTCAAGTAGGCAAGTCCGTACATGAGCGCAGTCTGCAGTCTTATCACAACCAAGTAGGGGCCGAAAAGCTTGATGGCTGCTGCCTGCAGAAGCACCGTGACGCCACCGTACTGGGTAAAAGTGTCTCGAAAGAGCATCTTGCCCTGAGAAACGTCCAGTGCCGGTTTGAGCATGATCCCGTCGTGGTGAAGGTCCACGCCGTGCGATGCGAAGACCGCAGGGATTCCAAAGGTGACGGCAAACACAATGAACCCCTGAATTTGGACGAGACGTCGCGCCCTGACGGTGCCACGTACCGAGTTAACATCTTGTCTATCTTGACGAACGGCCGCTGTCAGCCAGTGCCGGATTAGCGTCATTGCTCTCCAGGCCTCGGTCAACCTCGACTGGGTCTGAACTTCCATGGTCACGTATCCAAGGGGTAGATAGCATCGTCACCGTAGCACGTGCGGGCTATGAACTGCGTATGCCGCCGCAAACATGCTACGGTTCGATTGCAGAGCCAGGGGTTCGACAGGATCTGGCGGCCAACGGGACGGCTGCTTGTTGGATTGTGAACATTCGAAGAGGTGGCTGGCGTCAGGGCGTAGCCCGACGCTGCCGCACTCGCATTCAAGCGCGCTATCGTAGGCCCTTATTCGCGCACCGGGAAGCACTTGGACTTCCGAAGCGACTTGGCGATGCTGACGCGTCGCAGGCCCCGGCCAGGATCGGCGGGCGTCGCACAGGAAATGATTCTGGCAGTCGTGCTAGGTGCGGGTCATGCGCTTGACTCGGATGCCAGCCGGCGCTCGTTGGGGCCACGAGTTGTTTGGCGCAACGCGTGCCTACACGACGGAAATTTGAGGCTGATTGACAGAATAGGTCGAGTCGGCCATGCTCGGATTGTATGGTCGCAATCGTAGCGTACCGGTAGTGCTGGGCCTGGAGACGTATGAAATATCCCAGGCTGTTTTGGGCGACGTTCCTGCCTATCGCTGCTGCGGCTCACTACATCGTTCAGTGGGTTGCGCCCATGCTGGTGCCTCCAGTCCTCAGCCGAGAGCAGATACGAAAGACGTTCCACAATGGTTGGATCGACGCGTGTGTTCCCGAGCCCTTGGAGCACCTACGCTACATCCTGGCCGTTCTGGTCCCTGTCACTTTGATGTTTGGCGCCGTTCTGTTGATGCGGCGTGTGGGCCTCTTCCGACGCGCAGAGCCCCGCTCCCCGTGGCTGGCAGGTGCCGCCGTAGCCGCCCAACTATTGCTGGTTCGCTATGCTGCGAACGCCTGGACCTATGAAAGTGAGCACGGCTGGAAGACGCTGCTGTTCACCTATGCTCCGTCGCAGAGCGTCATCGTGTTCTGTGTCGCTGCCTACCTTGTCTACAAGTGGCTCAGCGCTGAACACAAATGGCTTGCGCTGTCGGCTTGGCGCAGCCTCTCGCGACAGGCATGGTTGGCTTGGCTAATTGCCATCGGCTGGACGATTGCCCACCTGTTAAGCTGTGTATTCACCGAGGCTAACTTACCGAGAGCCTCAGGAACGATCGCCTATCATCTGCCGTTCACCATGGGTGAATTTGCAGCAGCGGTCAACGGCCGCGTCCCACTCGTTGACTTCTATTCTCAGTACGAAAATGTGTATGCCGTACTGCTGCGCCCGTTGTTCGCTCTGATTGGGATCACTGTCACCACGTACACGATAACGATGAGTGCCTTGTCGCTGATCGGCTTCTTGCTGGTGTTCCAAGTGTTCTCGCGGGTAATGGCGTCGTCATGGAACAGCCTACTGTTCTACTTACCATGGGTTGCCGTCAACATGGCCAGCATGGAGGAGCCGGGGCTCATTCCTGCAAATTCCTTCAATTACTACGCCGTTGGGCCGATTCGCTACTTTGGCGTATTCTTGCTCGCCTACCTTTCGATGCGGTATCTCGCGCTGCCGCGCAACCGCCGCTTAGCCATCGCGGCTTTCGTGTCGGGCTTGGTGGCGCTCAACAACGTTGATTTCGGCGTGCCTGCTGCACTGGGCGTGCTCACTTGTGCGGTGGTCTTTCCGCCTCTTGGTAAGCTGCCTTCTCGCTTCTTCCACACGCTGCTTGCGCTGGCTATATTCGTGGGTGGCTTCGCCTTGGCGTTGGGAACTTACTGGGTCGCCATTCGCGTCGCCTGCGGTAAATGGCCTAATCTGGCGGCCGTCACGGAATATCAGCGAGTCTTTGCCGTCATGGGCTTCAACATGCTGCGGTTGCCCGAGTCCGGGCTCCATTGCGTAATGTACTTGACGTTCATGGTCGCGGTGCTCTACGCCGTGTTCTGCGGCTTTTCGCAAGACTACCTCGATATCAAGGCAAATCATCGGCTGAGCACGGGCATGCTTGCGTACGGTGGCGTATCGGGGTTTGGCGTCATGATGTACTATGTTGGTCGCTCTCATCCAGCCGTTCTAGTTACGGTCTATTGCGCTTGGGCGTTCGTCATAGCGTTACTTGCTTACCGAGTCATCAGCGACGCGCATGAGGCTAGCCTTCTCAGCGCCGATCGAGGGTACGCCATTTTCCGCAATTCCGACCGCCGCGATGTTGGCCCTGTGCTGTGGGTTGCTGCCACACTTTCTCGACTTTCCGGATCTCGGCGCGCAATTCAAGCGATTATCCTACAGAGCCGAATTCGTTGACAGAAGGCCCCGGCGGTTGGTGTCGCTTATCAGAAGGTACGTGGGTAAGAACGAGCGAACTGTCATCCTGTTCTGGGACGGTCATCAACTGGCGATCAGGGCCGGCGTGCAGAATATTGCCCCGTTCGCCCACCAGAATTCTGTGCTCCTGCGGGCTCAATTCCTGCCCATACTCGACGCCATCAGAAGTCTGCCTGCCCACCACAAGTATGTGTTCGGGAATTTGCCGGAAGCACTAGCCGAACTGGTCACTTATGAAGGGTTCGAGCGCATTAACGGCGACGGGGACTTCATTGTCTGGCACGATATTCGCCATTGACACATGCGCGAACCTCGGTTGACCCGGGGATGTTCTCGGCTCACGGCTTTTCGAGTAACCAGTTGTGGTAAAGTCTTAGACCGAACGGCACTGGCAGTGGATAGTCCAAGTAGCTTTCCGCTACGCGGTTGAATCCAGCACTGGCTATGCTCAGCGTGATATCTGCAGGTCTCGTGATGTGCAGATCGTTGATTCCCTTGAATCCAATGGCAAAGAAGCCCGCTTCCATCAATTTGTTGACGGACGGCATTCCGAGTAGGAAAAGCCCGCTTGGGCGAAGGACGCGGTAGACTTCGCTTAGAGCACGAGGGTACTCTTGCAGGTGTTCGAACACGGAGAATGACACGACAAGGTCGAAGAAGTCCGACTCGTACGGCAAATTGCAGACATCCCCACGCCGGAGCTGGGGATGGCAATTGCGGCCTCCGAAGTACTCGATCAGCGTCTCCGGATCGGCGTCAAGGTCAATGCCATGCAGTTCCTCCACACCATTGGCTAGCGCCAACAGGACTGCGCCCGCACCGTAGCCTACCTCCAATGCTCGCGCGAACTGCTTGTTGGCCAGCATCCGAAGGCCACGATTGATTCGTTCACGATAGAATCGACCCACGACCGGGTGCCGATAGTACTTCAAAGGATCCGTGGGGCCGCTTTGAGGTAGGCCCGTCAACATGTCCGGGGTTAACTCGAATGATTCCAACTTGACTCCTGCCTATGCTTTGGAAAATCTGGTCAATTCAACGGGTGGGAACCACGTTCCCGGTCTGGGGCGTTCACCTATTACTGCATTGGCTCGAAAGTTCCAGTGAATTTCCGGGCTTCGGCCGGCGAAGGTCTTCGGGGCACGCAGCCCCGGCCGCGCCTTGCAGGGAGTCAGTATCCCATTCTGAGCTTCTTGAAGCCAAACGCCGTCATCTTGAGCAGTAGCCAACCATGACTGAACCGGCTGATCTTTGTTTCACCGTATGTCCTGGCGCGGTACCTCACGGGCAAATCGACGATCCGCATGTTGAGGCGAGCCGCTCCGAAGAGCAGATCGAAGTCCCCGAAGGGGTCGAATTCGCCGAAAAACGCGCGGTTCTCGGCGATTGCCCTGTAGTCGCTGCGCCGCAGCACCTTGGTTCCACACAATGAATCTTTGATTGGCTGTTCCAGTACCCAGGATAGCGTCGCGGAAAAGAACTTGTTTCCGAGCAGATTCAGAAAACGCATGGCTTCGCCTTCCATCGGGTACACGAGGCGCACGCCGTTGATGAATTCGCCCTTATTGGTGACGAGCGCGCGATAGAACTTGGGCAGGTCCTCGGGTGGAACAGTCAGATCTGAATCCAGAATCATGAGGATGTCGTTGCGTGCAGCGTCAAAGCCCTTGCGAACTGCATCCCCCTTGCCTTTGCCATCTCCCTGATGGACCAGCCTTATCTCCAGCGGCCCCTTGTAGGTCTGCATCACAGACTCGATCTCTTCAACGGTTCCGTCGGTTGAGTTGCCATCGACGAAAATGAGTTCCGTATGTGGGCCCATCAGCGGTGTGCGAGCAACCGCTTCACGAATGTTGCCCTTTTCATTGCGACATGGACAAATGACACTCACAGTGGGCAGCGGCTCCACGCTGACCACTGGTAAGGCGCGCGCGACGAAGTAGTCAACCAACGATAGTTCTTTGGCAATCGGCAGTTTTGTGGCGAGTTGATTGGCCACCAGAGAGACTCCTGGCACCTGCAGGGGCAACAACATTCCCGTGCCCCGCCGAAAAACCTCGTACCCCGAGAGATGTAACAGGTTGGCCAAATCGGACATGGAGAGCCAGTTTTGGTCAGGCCAGCGTGTTTTTATGCGAATCATTTCCGCAGCCTTGAGAATGGGCTCCCACAAAAAGCTATAGTAGGTAACAATGAGGCGTCCATTCGCGGACAGAAGCGAGCGCAGTCGCTCCAGGGCAACCTGGATATCTTCCAGTAGTCCGATTGTGTCTGAAAGAATGATCGCGTCGAACGGCCCCTCGGGAAGTGGATCGGTTTCCACGTTCGCCACACGAAAGTCCAAGTCGGGGTGCCGCGTGCGAGCTTGCTCGACCATGCGCGGGGAAACGTCGATGCCGACGGAATTGCGTGGCGCAATGGCTGCCAACACGTCACCAAGCCCGCACCCGACTTCGAGAACTCGCAAGCCTGGCGTTACGAAACTCGACAACAGACGCTGAATGTGAACCACGTAGTAAGCATGCCGATCGAGCGTCCGTGATCGAACCTCCGCTATGCTATCAAACTTGGCAATCCGTTCCAGCCGTCGCTGCGCTTCGCGCTCTTCGAATGTCGAAACCGGAGGTTTGTCGGAGATAGTCTGGGAATTACTTTGGCTTTGCATGATCACATAAGAGTCCTTGCAGCAGAGGATATAGTGGCACAAATCTGGGGAATTCCAAACGCCCTTTTTGGAAACGGGGCGTTCGCGCTTTGCGCGGCAATGGCCCTTGAACAGCCCCCTAGCGACCTTGGCTTGCGCGTTGGGTCTTCCTGGCAGCCCGTTCGTCCGTTCCGAGCGGTTCTTTCTGACTAGCCCCGTGCCGCAACCGCGAATTGAACACCATCCACGTCAGCATTCGGCTCGACTGGCGTTCGCACTTGGTATATGAGGTTCCGCGTGTCTCCGCTTTGGTTCTTCATCCAATCGCGGCTTGCTAGTCGTCGAATTGGCGCCGCTTTCGCGCTGTGCCTGGGGCTTGCGGGAACTACTATCTACGGGCTTGCCGTTGACCCCGTGTACCCCGTACAGGATTGGTTGATTTGGGTCATGGCCAAGCTTTGGTTGTGGCTTCTGCTGTTTACTCTTAGCTGCATCAGCGTTGGCCAAGTGGTGCTTGAGCGCCTAATGGGGCGCAACAAACAACCTGCACTGGAATCTGTCACGCTCAGCATGGTCATAGGCACAGTCTGCTTCGCGATGGCCCTGTACGTGGGCGGCGCACTCGCCATCTACAACGCGTCTTTCGCGGTCGCTTTGCCCGTCGTGATGTTGTGTGTCAGCGCCCGCAACGGGTTCGCTTTGCTGCGCCGCCTGTGGATTGAGAACGCGCAGGCGCGGACGAGTTGGTTCGTGTGGGCTGTTACTGGATTTGGAATTGCATTTTTGGCACTCGTGTACCTGGGAGCGATGACGCCCGACGCGATAAGCGTGGATGCTTCAATGGTACACATGAAGATCGCTCAGGATTACGCTCGCACCGGCAGGATCGTCCCGTTTGCGACAAACTACCATACGTGCGTTCCGCAACTTGCGAGCCTTCTATACACATGGGCGTTCATTGTTCCAGGACTCCAGGTAACTCAACACTGGATGCTGGCGCTGCACCTGGAATTCTGCCTGTTCGTTTTCACGCTGGTGGGCGTATCGGCAGCAATTCAGCGGATGGTAGGAGACTACGGGCTTCGCGCTGGCTGGGTTTCCGTTTTTCTGTTTCCCGGCTTCTTTGCCGCAGACAGTAACTTGAGCGGCTCCGCCGATCACGTCGTAGCATTCTTCTCCGTCGGCATCGCGGTCGCAACCCTGCATGTGTGCAAGAGCTTCACGCGCGGCAGCTGCATATTGCTAGGTATTTCCTTGGCCGGGGCATTGTTGACCAAGTATCAGGCAGCGTACTTGGTTGTGCCAACGTCGCTGCTAGTCGCCGTGACGTGGCTGTACAGATGGTACCTGGTTCTGCGCGCGGAGCGCGGCAAACCCGTCCTGAAGTATCACCGGGATCTTCTGTGGGCGCCCGCGGTTGTCGCCTTGACAACGGCCGTGCTCGTTTCGCCGCACTTCATCAAGAACGCGATCTTCTACAACAACCCCGTGTACCCATTCATGGAGAAGATCTTCGTAAACAGCAACCCTCAATATCGCGATGCGTCGTTTTACGTCGCAAACCTTTACCAAGACCATAGCTGGGTACCGCCGGGAACACTCACCGACAAGTTTGAACATGCGCTAGACCTGTTTCTCAAGTTCTCCTTCAAGCCACATTACTTTCTCAAAGACTATCCCTATTATGGCTCGCTGTTCACGCTGCTGCTGCCTGGCATCCTGTTCGTGCAAAAGAAGCGAAAGACGGCGCGCGTAGCATTCATTGGAGCCGGGGCGCTGTTACTGTGGGGCATGGTTTTCAACGTGGATCGCAACCTGCAGACATTCATGCCCGTGTTGGCCTGCGTGACCGGAGCCTTGATCGTGAAATTGTGGAAACTGGGGTGGCTGGCACGGACAGGCCTGGTGCCGCTGGTTGCATTTCAAGTCATTTGGGGCGCAGACTTACCGTTGTTCGACTCGCGCGGCGACCGAATTAGAAACGCTATGGACCTCATCGCGTCTGGCATTGAAGGTCATGCAAAGAAACGGTTTGATGACTACCGTCGTTCGTATGTCCAACTTGGAGAAGCCGTCCCTCAAGATTCGAGATTGTTGCTTCACCTGGGCTATGACTCGATTGGCATCAACCGCGAGGTGTGGCTGGACCGCCCCGGCTTTCAGGGTCTGATCACCGGCCAAGGCATTCATAACCCTAGGGAGCTGTTCGACTACTACCATTCATTGAAGATTACGCATCTTGTCTTGGACGCGCGCGAAGATCACGCGGCGGCGGAGCAGGACGAAATCCTCATTCGCATTCTACTGCGACGCTATGCCAACTCAATGGGCGGCTACGGCGCCTATCACCTGTTCGCTATGCCCAACGCGCCGCCACCTGCCGAGCACCCCTATCAAGTGCTCGCGCTGGGTGTGAGCGGCTATGCCGCGGGGCTTTATCCAATCGATAGCATGGGAACGATCGAGTACCTCGGCGGCAACCTGAAGAAGTACAACCCGCCCAAACAGGCCGCCTCGCCTACGAATGCGGCCATCCTGATCAACGAGGCGGACGTGGTGCTGATGCGAAAAGACACGGCGATGGGCGTGCCGTTCAACAATGCCCTTCTAGCGCAATTTGAATCCGTTGACAATTGGAAGGACGATCTCAACCTTTACTTACGCCGACGTGACTAGACCAGCAACTCGGCCCCACTAGGGACTTGGGGGCCTCGCGAAACGCGGCGGTGCGACTCAGAATATTTCTACTTCATTCAGGTGAAAGAAATTGGACTCTAGCAGGCGCAGCCGAACGTAACGACCACGCGCGCGGAGCATTTTTGCGGTCCAAACATCGAATATACTAGTGCGGTCGGCGAGCTTGTTGTAGTGGACATTGTCGTCACTCACTTCAAGTCTGAGTGGCACAGCGCGCTCCTTACAGCACTCGGTTCGATTGTACACGATTACCTTGTCGAATTTCTTCACACTCCCTAGATCGATTACAACGAATTGGTTCGGGCCATTTTGCGTGTGAAAACCCATTTTTGCGTAATCGCCGTTGACTAGCAAATGATGATCGGTGCCGGCGCCTGGTTCTTGCGAACTGGTCGTCACGGGGCAGTTCAGCGCCAAGTTGACCTTGCCAGAATGGTCGAGAAGCCAGTTGGCGAACATCCACAAGCCAATGAATGCGGCGGCAGTCGCCACGCCGATACGTATCCAGCGCTTGGCCAAGATTTGACCGATCCCCGCAGCATCGCGTTCAAGGGGCTCGACAAGCTCCGAAGCGACGTCTTTGAGCGCCATGATGAGCTGCGTCCGCTGCGCCGAGTCAAGCCCGATGGGAGAAGTCTCGCCGAGCGGTCCAAAGCACGCCTCGACGTCTGCTCGATGAGTGCCGGGCAGATCATTCCAAGTGCTGTCAATGATGGGGACTGTCCGCGCAGTGGCCCAGTCTCGCTCGGTCATCGCATGCTCGGGCAGTTTCAGACCGTGTCGTATCATGTGGCAGCGGAGCAGCAAAAGCACTTCGGAGCGCGCCAGCAGGACGACAGCGAATTTCGACTCGCCCAGCTCTTTGACTTCTTCGATGGCGGTGCGAGTTTCCCGCGCAAGCTCGAATTCTTGCCAACCGGGCTTGGTGGGGCCAAAATTGTTTGCCGTTGCTTCGGCGACCTTGTCGCCTAGCCAGAAGAAACGTCGAAACCAATTTGATTGGGGTGTCGAGGTGCTTGCATTCTCAATCGTCGCCGCAGCGACCCCGGTGTCTGCCGCACCCGCTGGTGGCGTTGCGCTCGCGGTCGCGCCGGAAGTCTCGATGCTTGCGCCGTTTGTGTTGTCTGATTGCCCAGCGGTTCCGTTAGTCATGGTTCGTGCATTCCAACAAAAGTCGAGTTTTCAGGTGGCCCCGTGTTGACAAGACACACAGCACGGGCCGCCAATGCGCACGAAGTACGGTGAACGACGCGAAAAATCAAATCGTTTCTGGACCGAAACGGAAAATAAGGGTCTTCTGGTCCATTTTTGCGCTAGACGGGGCTCGTCTGTCGTCCCTGGGCGCAAACGCCAATTTGGTCAGGTCGGCCCGGTCGTCAATACACTGGCAAGGCGTGGTTGACGACCGCGAACACGGCCAATGACGTGAGCACCAGGACCTTGTGCCACCGAACCAGCACTTGGGGCCACCTTGCTGTCCACGAGTCATTGAACGGTACGCTCGCCGCGTAGGCTATCCAGAGCACCGCGGGCGTGATGTACTTTCCTTTGAAGACGCGCCAGTCCCAAAGTGGGTAGTTCCAAGCAAATGCCACGGCCGAGGTGCAAAACACGATGGCAATCCAGAACAGGACCCACCCGGCGTGCCTCCAAGGTTCGCTGATGCGGCGCTGACGCAGGAAAAACCAGGCGCTGCCTCCCAGTAGTATGATTGGAAACGCCATGATGTAGAAATTGCTGATTGTAATCGACGGCTCGAGTTGTAGGCCCAAACAGCCGTCTCGTTTCCATATCTGCAGCCAGATTGAATGAAAGAACGAATCGACGACTGGATACTGGCTTTCCGTAATGCTCCGCGTCGGCGGCCGTAGCATGTTGGCAAGGAAGTGAAACGGCGCTGCGGCTCGCACCACGCGAGCCGCGGATAGGTCCAAAGGGCGTTGCCAGTCCATGGCGGCGGGCACGCGATGACCCTCGGCCGCGTAATACCTATGGTAGTACAGAGGCCCGACGACGCTGGCGCTGATCAGAGCAGCAAGACCCACCGGCACGCTGTTGCGCCGCAGGCTTTGGGTTCCGTGCCGTACAAAAACAATCATAAACGGCAAGAGCATGGCAATCAGGCTGTTGAACTTCGTCAGCAGCCCTGCCGCAAGCGTCAACCCAAGCAAAGCGACGTGAACGCTTGTCTTTTTGTCTTGCCACCACTTTTCAGGCAATGGGTCCCAAAACAAGTGCACGGATTGCGCAAGGGCCAACATGAACCAGAAGAACACGGGCCCGTCATAGCCAGTCTCGATGGCAAGCCACACGAGCAACGGAATCGAGAAACCGCCATAAAGAAGGACGAGACCCGGCAATGTCCAAAGGTATCCTATGTGTCGCAGCGCACTGCGCAATGCGAAGAACGCGCCAAGCATTGACAGCGTGGACAGCACTTGACTCGGCGCCACTTCGCCTGGGACCACTACGGCCACGAGCCTGCCGAGCAGATAGGACAGCGGTGGATGGTAACTCGCAATCAATGCGCGCGGCGGGGGCAACGGTTGGAACCAATGCGTCGCGCGAGCCATTGCCAACCAGTGCGGCGCGTCGAAGCCTTGGGCGCTTCCCCAAGTTCCAAAAAGCACGTAGCTTTTGAGCGCAACGAGCAACGCCGCAAACGCCGGTTCGATTCGGCGACACAACGGATCGTCGTGGCCCGCTACCGGCATCAATACACCTCGATTTCGCGCAATTGGAGCCGTCCAATGCGCGTTAGATTTAGGCGTACGTATCTTGCCGATTGCGGCGCGAACGGCTGGACCCACATCTCGAAAAGACTGTTCTGACGCGCCACTTCGCTGAACGACTGTCCGTCGCGACTGAGTTCGACGCGCAACGGTATCTCGTCTTCCTCTCGGCAGTCGAAACGCAAGATGGCTTCGTAGGCGTCGCGGCTTGCCTCGACTTCTGGGCGAATTGCCGGATAGGGGTAGCGATCGTAGCAGCTGTACACGACCAACCGGGACAGCGTCTTTTCCGCGCCGAGGTCGAGCAAGATCCAGGGATTCACTTCCCAGTCAGTGCGAAAACCGACGTTCCAAATGTCGCCGTTGACAGCGCCTTCGGCAGAAGCAAGCGTGCCGTCGTTGCTGCTCGTCGTCACCTTGGCGTGAAGGGCCAAGTTCGTTCCCGGGCTCGGATCGATGCTCGAAACGAGCACGGTCGAACCCGCAATGACCGTGGTGATGCCTACCCAATGAAGCCAGACCGGAACTGTCACTGCCCGCCCGACGATACATCGGCTTGGCGCGCCGCAATTGCCTTGCGCGAAGCAGGTCCGCCTTTGGCTGGCGGTTCGGAATGAATCCATTGGGCTCGGACCTGGCACCGACGTGCGACGACTCAGACCAGAAGGAGCCACCCATGTGTCAGCGAGTAACTTGTAACACCTGCGGCAAACCCACGTACGCGGGGTGTGGACGCCATATCGAGCAGGTGCTGGGAGACGTTTCCGTGGACAAGCGCTGTAAATGCCGCGAGTCCAAGCGGGCCGATCAGCCAGCACCCAAGGATTCGTGGATCAAGCGAATTCTGCGGGCGTAGGCCTCATTTGCCCGGGTACCAATCGCGAATGCGCACCTCGATGCCTTTTTCGTCCTTCAAGGCTGACGTGAGCTCATCCAGGTTCGATGTCTGGTAGTGGTAGGGGTAAAGGATCTTCGGTTTGAAGGCCTTGATGCACTCGGCGGCTTCGGCGGGCGGCATCGTGTAGGGGAGCCGCATGCAAACAAACGCAATGTCGATGTTCGTTAGAGCCTTCATCTCCGCCGTACATTCCGTATCGCCTGAGACGTAGACGCGCTTGTCCCCGAACGTGAAAATGAAGCCGTCCCATTGCCCCTTTGGATGATAGAGTTGTCCGGGCTTGGGCCCGCGCACAAGATTGTAGCTGGCAACGGCCTCGACATCGAAACTTCCAAACCGCTCTTTGTCGCCGTTCTTCATGACGACGGCGGACGCTAGCTCGTGCGCGACATCGGGCGGCCCAATGATAGCCGTGGTTGGCTGCTTGAGCGTTTCAATGACCTTCTTGTCAAAATGGTCAGGATGCGAGTGTGTAACGAATATGTAGTCGGCCTTTGGCAAGCCGTCGTACTTTCCTTCACTCGTGGGATCGACGTAGATTTCCTTCTTGTCGAATCCAAACAGAATCGTCGCGTGCCGAATCGGCGTGATGGTTAGAGTCCCCTTGGACGTCGCAATGGAATCGACGGTTCCGGAACTGGCGGCATGAGCCACGGGTTGATCGGCCGCTGGCAAACCAGCCCCGTTCTCGACGGGTTTCGGCGGCGGGCTCTCCTTGCGCGAGCAGGAGACGAATAGACCACATATCAGAAGCACCAGGCTCCCCGTTGTCCTCAACATGGCCGGGAATGTAGCGCGAATTTCTGGGCAAGGGGTCAAATCTTGGCTAATCTCAGCGGGACTTCCCAGTCTGATTGTGCCTTTACCAGGTTATGCAACTCTATGAAGAAATTCGCAAAATACGGTAACGAGCCTTGTGGCGGTAGCCTTAGCAAGTTGTCCCTGGGCGCTCTGTGCCTCGCAGCTGCAGCCTGCGGTGGTAGCACCGCCCCACCGGCAAGTGCGCCCCCGGCGCCAAGCGCCGTGGCCTCGAGCCCAGTGCCTGCTCCGATCACGTCGAGCGCGCCAGCCCCGAGCTCTGATGCGACAAAGAGCCCGCCGCCCAGTGAGCCAACGCCTCAATCCAACGCAACCAAGCCGGAGCCGGCCGCGATTTCGAGCCCAATTTCGACCGCTGAAGCCTCGCAGCCGTCACAGTCGCCTTCTCTAGCACTGACCGCAGCGCGCGTGGCTTTTCTCATTGATTATGCCAACTCCGATCCCAAGAACAAGGCGATTGCCGCCTGCGAAAAGCATGAGGACTCGGCTGCCAAAGCCGCCTGCATGCAAAAGGCGCGAAGCGCATTTCTGCCGGACGTCCTTGTGTTCCAGAAGGACAAGAAGGGGCACCTTACGCTGACGATATACAAGCGTAATGAATCCGAGCTCAAAGAAGTCTACATAGCTTCCATTGCGTTTGCCGACGAGACGCCCAATAGCCTAAAGCTGAAGTTCAAAGGCGGCGGCAGTGGCCAGCGGCCGCTGTTCAAGAACACGAACAGTCCCACGCTCAACATGCCCAACGATTACACGATAGAAATCGACGACAGCGAATTCGGCAAACTCCGCTACGACGCCAAAATTGGCCTCGTCGGCAAATAGGTCACCGTTCCCACGAGAGCCGCGACGTTTGCGCGCCGCAACACGTCTCGCTTGAGCTCAAATGTGTAATGCGAAGGATTCGCGCCTAGATACCCCCCAAGGATGGGGGTTTGAAGTCCCTCCCCAGCGGGGAGGGATTTAGGGAGAGGAGAACAAAATCCCGCGCAGGGATTAGGGCGAAAAAAAGTCGGCCACGGGCACGTGGAGCACCTGTCACCCGGCAGTAGGAGTCCCATCAAGCCTAAGAGATGGTTTCTAGAATCGACGGCAGTTTGCGTGTAGCCTCAGGTTATGGCGCTAGTCAGTAGGAACCCGGCGACAGGGCAGATTCTAGGCACGTACGATGAGTTGAGCGACGACGAAGTCGAAAACCGGCTTATACGTGCCGCAGCGGCATCCCAAAAACCAACCCCGATTTTGGCGCGCGCTCGTTCGATGAATAGAATCGCCGAATTGCTCGAGGGGCAGCGCGAGCAGCACGCGCGACGCATTACCGCTGAGATGGGCAAAACGCTGCTCTCGGCGCTGGCGGAGGTGGACAAATGCGCGGCCACTTGCCGTCATTATGCGGAAAATGCCGCCGAATATCTCGCCGACCAAACGATCGCGACCGAGGGGGTCGCAAGCTACGTCCACTACTTGCCACTCGGCGTCGTGCTCGGCGTCATGCCCTGGAATTTTCCCTATTGGCAAGTGTTCCGCTGGGCAGTGCCGGCGCTGATGGCAGGCAATGTGGCGCTGCTCAAGCATTCGTCGAACGTTTCGGGTTGCTCGCTCGAGATCGAGCGGTTGTTCGCCGAAGCCGGTTTCGACGATGGCTGGTTTCAGTCGCTTTTGATCGGCGCAGGCCGCGTCGAGCGGCTAGTTGCCGACCGGCGCGTTGCGGCCGTGTCGCTTACGGGCAGCGAACTTGCCGGCGCGGCCGTGGCATCGCAAGCGGGCGCGCACATAAAGAAATGCGTCCTCGAGCTTGGCGGCAGTGATCCTTTTATCGTTATGCCGTCGGCCCACTTGGACAAGGTCATCCCCAAGGCCGTCTTGGCGCGCATCATCAACAATGGCCAATCATGCATCGCGGCCAAGCGCTTCATCGTGCATACAGGCTGCTATGACGAGTTTCTCGCGAGGTTCGTCAAGGACTTCGAGGCGCTGCAAGTGGGCGACCCCATGCTCCCCGAAACCGACGTCGGGCCGTTGGCGACCGAGGCCGGCCTCGAACAACTTGAACAGCAAGTCACTGACGCTCAAGATCAAGGGGCCAACGTGTTGTGCGGCGGCAAGCGTCTGTCGGGCCCCGGTTACTTCTACGCGCCGAGCGTCATTGCGGATGTGCCGCCGGCGGCCGCAATCAATCGTGAGGAAGTGTTCGGGCCTGTGGCGCTTGTGTACCGGGTAAGCGACGTTGATTCTGCCATTCGGCTCGCCAACGACAGCCCCTATGGGCTAGCAAGCAGCGTCTGGACTCAAGACAAATCCGAGCAGTCGCGTTTCATCGACGAGCTTGAGTGTGGCCTCACCTACGTCAACTCAATGGTCGTGTCCGACCCGCGCCTGCCTTTTGGCGGAACCAAGCAATCCGGCTACGGTAGGGAACTGGGTCCTCACGGCACACTCGAATTCGTCAACGCGAAGACCGTCTACGTAGGCGGAACTTGAACGGGAGGCGAGCGCCAGCGGGCGACGCGGCTCTGACGCCGCGTCGCGAGGCGCGTCATTGAACTCTCAGGAAGAACCTTTGGCGGCAGCCTTGTCCTTCTTCTTCTGCTTCTTCTCCTTCGCAGTCAGCTTCGGCTTGTTCGTGGTCTTGGGTTTCTCTTGTCCCTTTGGCATACCGGTTGTCTCCCTGGTTGTGAATAGACGTTAACGCGCCGTCGTCCGGCACTGATGCCGGCAGTATACCGCGACTGATTCTCTTAAGAAAAACTCTTCTGCGATCATCCGGAACATTGTTTGGCCGCCACTCCCTCCCGGCTGGTAACGTAATGTTTTGTGCCCGTGTCCGTGCCGGACTTTTTGTTCGCCCTAATCCCTGCGCGGGATTTTGTTCTCCCTTCCCTAAATCCTTCCCCGCTGGGGAGGGACTTCAAACCCCCCCAACCCCCCACTTGGGGGGTATCTCGGCGCGATTTCTTCATGTTACCTATTTGAGCTCGTTCATTGGCTCACCCACCCCAACCCGCCCTCGAGGGCGGGGTATCTCGGCGCGATTTCTTCGCGTGGCATATGTGAGCCCAAGCTAGACGTGTTGCGGTGGGGCGGCTCCCTAATGCCATCGCAACACGGGCATGCCATTGCACGCGCAGAAGAGGATGCAACCACACGACCAAGTCAGGCTTTCGGTGGTTCCCGTTTCGAAACCAGGAGCCAGTAATTCGGCGTCAGTCACTTCGCCAAAAAAGCTTTGTCTAATCCGAAGCACACCTTCGTCTTTGGCCGGCCGATTCGGTGACCATTGGCTAGCTAGCGGCCGCCTATCGCTCGGTCACAGTTGGAGGGGAGCGACTAGGCCAACGTCATCTTTGCGCGTTGACGCTGCTTTCTACTTAGCTAAGCTAGGTTAGCTATGTCTGCGAAGCCCGTCAGCGTCCACGCCGCCAAGACCAACCTTTCCCGCATCATCGAGCGCGCTTGCGCCGGCGAAGAAGTCATCATCGCCCGTGGGCACGTGCCTATTGTTCGTCTCGTGCCCGTGGCGCAAAATCCTGCCTCCCGTCGATTCGGTGCTATGAAGGGCCGGGCGCGCACTACCAAGGCCTTCTTCGAGCCTCTTGCTGAGCACGAGCTAGAGCGATGGGAGAGCTGAATGCGCATCTTGCTCGATACCCACACGCTATTGTGGTGGCTCGATGGCGACAGGCGGCTGCCATTAGCTGCGCGCAGGCTGCTGGTAAGGTCAGACATCGAAGTTCTCGTCAGTGCGGCGTCGGCTTGGGAAATCACGACCAAAGCCCGCTTGGGGAAGTTGCACGGCGCACTCGCCGTAGCCGCGGACGTCGCGGCTGCGGTGGTGAGTCAGGGCTTCATCGCTTTGCCCATCTCGGTTCGACACGCACAGCGTGCGGGTGATCTTCCGGGTCCGCACCGAGATCCCTTTGATCGGATGCTCATCGCCCAAGCTCAGATTGAGGGCTCTCCTTTGGTCACGAATGAACGCGCATTCGAAGCGTACGGGGTCCAACGCATTTGGAACTCGACGCCGGTTGGGGTTTGAAGGATCTGGCGCTAGGCCGATGGTAGGCGAAAAGTCGAGTCGATTCTATCGTCTCGCAATTGCACACCGAAAAGTCCAGAATGTCTCGCGACGTAGCTGGGTTAGGATGTTTTCGATGAAGAAACGTCAAGTCTCGATAGCGGTGTGTTCTGGGACGATAGTCCTTTTCGCGTGCGGAGCCTCGCAACCGCTGGCGCCCGTGCAAAGACCGATCCCCGTTCAAGCAGCCACAACGGGTGGCAAGTCTTCCGCTTCACGCGCCATGCAGCTTGATTCCACGGTTCGCTACGCCCTGCGCGAGCCGAACCCGGGCAGCATGACCGGCGTCCATCGGCCCCAGCCAATGGCGATGTTCGAAGGAATCTACGGACCCGGCCATACGAACTTTCCGGTTCGAAGCAACGTCCGGCTCTCGAAAGACGCGCTGGGCCTACTGGATCACGGACGCCGATTCGTCTTGACCGGGGAACGTCTTTCCCCGGCTGATAACGCGGGCTGCAAGACCCAGCTGGAGGGCTTCGTCGCCGTACCGGAGTACTTCGGCGGAGGCTTCGTATTCTTTGGTCGCAACATGGCCTGCTTCGCGGAACGCTTCGACGCGCCGCTGCGGCAGCTCGGCGACATTGCCACGACAGACTTCGACATCGGTCCGCGGTGCATATTAATTAGCGATGAGCGCGGCACAGGCCAGCTGGTGGCACTGCGAGACGGCAAATCATTACCGAATGCGCCGTCGGACCTTTTGCATCTTTGGGCTCACCGCAGCGGGTTCATGATTGCTGCTACGCGGGGAGCCACCAAAGCTGGCACGTCCGTGTACTTCACGTCGGACGCGCGCACTTGGCGCAGACTCCCCGTGAAGGACATTCGTGGGGCCTACGAAGACGGCGATGCGCTTGTGCTGACGGTACCTGGGTCTGAGCAGCCTAGGGTAGGCGACCGAGTCTACCGAGTGAGCCGTGACGGCAAGCTCAGCACTGTGAGCAAGGATGCAGCTGTGGATGTTGCGCGGAAGTGGGGCGATTTCATCGATCAACAGCTCGGAGGCCTCATGTCACCCCCTACCGAGGCTCCGCCCGACGGTGCCCTGATGAATTGGGGTTGGGTTCCGTCCATGCGCGTGCCGGACGAGTGGTTTCTCGCCGTCAGCAGCCACCTCTACCGCACTCGCACCGGAACAAGGGATTTCAAGGCTTGGGGCTTGAACATTGCGCCCGAGAACTCGTGCGGGGCCGCGGTGCTGTCCGGTCAAACCTCGGTCGTCTGCATGGATCTCGGCGCGCACCTGCGTATATTCCGGGCAGATCTTGACACAGGTGACCTTACGCTAGAGCGCGACATTGCCGTGACTAAGGGTGTCGCGAGGCAGATGGGAACGGCGCGAGTCTGGTACCCAAGAGCCCTCTTCATTACGGCAAGCTGCGACGGCGATGCCGAAGCAGGCGTGTGCGTTCGGGGGCGTGATGGCAGCTACCAGACCCATGACTTTCCGGCTCCGGATTCCTCGTATATCTTTCCAGGCGAAGTGATCCAGATTAAACGAGACGGGTCGGGAGGCATTGAACTCTGGGGCGCAAGTTCGGAGAAGCGGTGCGCATTCGACGCAAAACAGATGAAAGAGGCGAGCACGGCGCTCGGTTGGGATCTCGCAGCGAAGCCGGGCGCAGAGCGCCACGAGTCCCTCGAGTCCATCGCTTTCATAGAGGCAGGGGCCCTCCGAACAGCCACGAGTCTGCGGCAGTTCTATATTCCGAATCCGTTGGTTCCGCTTCCCAAGTCGCCAGTGAGCTACGCGCTCGACTTGCCCCTGAATTGCGACTCAGGTCCTCGCCTCATCTCCACGACTGGAGTGGTCGCAGCGGCCGGTATCCACGGACTCAGGCTCGATAACGGCAAGCTTTACGAGACGAGCGACGGATGGGCGACCTGGCACGAAGTGATCCCGCCTCCCAGCGGAGTGCCCGCTGACTTGGGTGGCGCGGAGTGCGACGAGAGTGCTGGTTGTCTATTTGGGCCATGGGCGCGTATCGGTTGGCAGCAGCCGGCAGCAAATTGAGGCTCGGCAATGAGGGGGGCGCAGAACCCGGCCGGGATCAGCATTTCTTGCCCCACAAATCGGCGGCTCCAAGGCCTGGCTGCCAGGCCCGATTCGATTGTCACGCGACAAAATCGTCCGACGGCCTCTAATAGATTGTAGTTCTGCACGCCTTGGGCCGTCCAACTCGGGGTGTGCTTGCATGTACGGCATAGAGAGAAGGAAGTCATCGTGAATACTCGTCGCTTGTTCGGTCGTCTTGGAACGTCGTTGCTCTCACTTGGATTTCTGTTGGGCTCAACGCACGCGGCTTGGGCCAAAGCTTCGCCTTCCGATTTGAAGGTCAATAGCTACGTTGAGATCATCAATTCGTGGTCCGAATACGTTCACAAGAATCGGGAACGCTACGCGCAGTCGGTGGCCGACATGAAGACCGGTCCCACGTGCAAGGAGCGTAACACGATATCCCTCGGCACGGTCGGTGACGACGCCCCGGGCGAATACAAGGAATTTCGTAAGGTGATTGCCAAGGGGCCCAAACTCGATGCTGACACTGCGGCTCTGGCGATGGTGACGGCGCTCGAAGAGATGGTACAGCCCACCAAAGACGCCGAAACCTATTACTCCTCGCGCAAGTACAAGGAGGATAACTGCAAGCACGGCCAAGAGCTTCACCCAGTTTTGAATCAGGCGTGGGACAAGTACATCACCGGGGAGCAAGCGCTACGGGCCTTCGTCGAGAAGTATAACGATGACCGCGAGGCGAAGGATCTCGTGGCAGCTCAGAAGAAATACGGCAAGGGCTTTCACTACCACCATCTGAAGATGTTGATCGATAGCAAGCTGCTGCTGCGTGCTGTGGATGCCGCGAGCGGGCCAAAGCCGGATGCTTCACAATTGAAGGACCTTCGCACAACCTTTCAACAAACGCTGACGGAAACCCAAGAACTGGTGAAGAAAGGCAAGGGCGGAAAGAATTCGGATGCCCTCTACGAGGGTGGCTATGAGCAAATGATGAGCTACGCCACGGACTACGCCAAGAACGTAGACGCATTCATCAAGCAGCTCGATACGGATCCGTCCAAGAGTACCGCGAACGATCGCAAGCGCGCCCGCAAAGAAGCTATCGATAGCTACAATTCCTTCGTCAACCAATCGAACAAGGTCGCGTACGGTGTCGGTATGAAGTGAGCGTCACCGCCGTGGCGCTCGAGCGTCAATTCCCCCATGCGGCGGTTGCCTTGACTCAAGATCGACCAGTTCTTCGCCTAGGGTCGCTAGAAGGACGCTTGAGCCATCCACCCTAATTGATGTGGGCCAACGGTTGGCAACAATACCGGAGTTTTGGCTGCGCCGCGGTCATCCCAGACCGCGGAAGGGGCCAGTATGTAGACGACGATGCCGGTCACGAGCAGGCCGCCACCGACCACGAAACCTATGGTGGCCTTGCTCGACGCGTCTTTTGACTCACTGTTGAGTTCGACACCTTGAGCGCTGCAGTCGGTGGGGTAGTTGATGCAGTTGCTCTTGGCGTCCTGCAGCTTTGACTGCGATTTCAGCTCATAGACGGTGCCGACCGCAAGCCCGACTAGCCCCAATGTTCCCAGGGAAATGCCGGCAACGTGCATCGCCGTCGCGGTAGCGCTGTCGTGTGGGCGACTACCGAGCGGACCTCGAGCGGCGCCTGCGTTGGCCGCCGGTGGAGCCCAGACAACGACGGACTGTGACGTGCCTCCCGGATTGGGTGAGGCGGGCGTCGCCGTCGGTGGCGCAAGCGCCGGTTTAGCGAGATTGTCATCCTCGAGGCGAGGCAAGGTAACCGTTGTGACCGTCGGCTGAGTGCCCACGTCAACATCCTTGGACCACGGCTTCTTGCCGGGCGCTTTGGCGACAATGCGATGCTTGCCCGGGTCGACCGGCACGGCAGATCCCCAAGCAACCGAGCCCACTTCGATCTCATCGCGCTCTAGCACCAACCCTGCCACTTCTGACCCTGACGGCACTATCAAAGTGAGCTTCGACAACCGCGGTTCGAGCTCAGTTGCCCGCTGCTTGGCGGTCTGTTCTCGGTTCGTCTGCCCCGCGTTGCGCGCCGCAGACGCTGCAGACTTGAAAGTGGCCCAGGCGCTCGCCACCTTGCCTTCCTTTTCGTAGCATTCCCCCAGATAGAGTAGCGTTCCGACGGCCGGGTCGAGCCGTTGGCTTTCAGCCAGCTTCGGGCAAGCTTCTGCATAACGCCCCTGATCCATCAGCGCGCGCGCTTCGTTGAAAATGGCCTCAGCGGCAATCTTTTCATCCTGAGCAAAACTCCGATGTGCCGTCGCAGTCGCTAGTGAAACGATCGCCAGGGCCCGCATGGCACTATGAAATGAAGTCACTCTCTTCCTCCGAAATCAGTTACCCGCGATGAATGACTGGGTGTAAGGGGCTCGACCTTGGGAGGGTCAGGCTTGGCTGCCACCAGCTCTGCTGCGTTTTGTTTGGCGTTGGCACGGGGCAAAGTCGCGTCGTTCGCCGCAGGCCGAACCGCCACGCTTGCCGACACTAGACCACGTGCCCTCAGTTCCAATGACTGTGGCGCCCGGGCCGAGGCCTCTGCCGCTTGAGGACTCGTGTTCGCTATCGGCTCACTCATTGGAACCCGCTGAGATGTGGTGGGCGCCAAACCGCCTTGCACAGCAAGCTGAACGGTCGCGGGCACAGCTGCCAGGGAACGGACTGAAACCACAGGTGCGCCGGCCGAAGCGACTGGGCTGGAGGCGCCGCGCATCCGCAGCACCGAAACCAAGCCCGCCACCAATGCCACGAGCGCCACGCCAACAACGAGCGAGCGCTTGGCCACCGACCTCGTGGCAATACCAAGGTCCGTGCCGCTCCAGACAACGCCCGTCCCCGGCGCAGTCGTTTCATTCGGAAACGGTTGGCTTGCGTCAACCCAGTTGCCAGACGGATCGTGAAGCATTGACAGCGTGGGCGGGATGACGACTTCACCCGATGCATGCGGTGTTGACTGCGCCTCCAATGTCGCAACTGCGCGAACTTGATCCGGTGCAATATCACCCACCAGGCGGCCAATACGCTCCACAGTGTCGCTACAATCCTCGGGCCCGAAGGGCACCAATTCGCGAACCAGATCGACCACCGTGCTAAATCGGCGACCAGGCTGCTTCTCCAAGCATCGTAGAATAACGCCTTCTAGACCGGCAGGAAGATCCGATCGATAGGCGCTCAAGGGCGGCGGAGAGTCATTGAGCACCGCTGAGCAGACAATGGCCAGAGTATCACCGTTGAACGCTGTAGAACCTGTAATCAACTCATAGAGTATCGTGCCAAGTGCCCATATGTCGGTCCGCCCGTCAACGTCCCGGGACGCGCGCATTTGTTCCGGCGCCATGTATGACGGCGAGCCCATGATTGTGTGTGAGCCCGTCAGTGCTGGTGACGATACGACGAAATTGGCGTCAGACCGGATTTTGGAGATCCCGAAGTCCAGCACTTTGACGCACGGGTCACCGTAGGCCGTACGTGACAGGAATAGGTTAGCTGGCTTCAAGTCGCGGTGAACAATGCCGTAGGCATGCGCTTCGGCGACGGCCTCGCAGGCCTGCAGAACATAACCGACCGCGGCCTGAATCGGCATGGGTCCGCGCTCGGCTACCTCGGTGGCAAGGTCGTGCCCCTCGAGATACTCCATCACCAAGTAGGCCTCGCCTGAGGGCAGACGCCCCACGTCCAAGACTTTGCCCACGTGTTCGCTGCGAAGGCGGGCTGCGGTTCGCCCCTCCTGCATGAACCGAGACAGCGCCTGCGGAACGTCACCCAGCTCTCCGTGCAATAGCTTCAACGCTACCCGCTGATGCAGCCCCAAGTGGGATGCGAGCAACACGTAGCCCATGCCACCCACGCCAAGTTGACGCTCTACCCGGTACTTTCCCGCAAGTACCTGCCCGACTGCAATGCCTTCCGTCATGCCAACGCGCACCTATCTAGGATCGTGTCTGTCATAGATCAGTTACCACCAACCGTAAAGGACCGGCGTCAATTCAACGCGACACGAAACCTGACATTGTGGTCACGCGTACGCCCGGACGGTGCAACTTCCACGTCAGCATCAACTTTTCATGATGGCAGCGGTGAACGCCAAAACGCCTAGGAATTCAGGCAAATCGCAACAACAGCCTTTACGGATACGGGGGGAATTCTCCACACATTGGCGGTTGGGCCACCGCCCCCATGCAAGAACCCATGGTTCTAGTTTTCAATTCGATGTCGCGCCCGTCGCGCGGCAACTTGCATCAATGTGGCAGCTTGCATCGAACGACATGCGTGTCTCAAATCTAGGGCGCGCAAGAAACAACTTGTACCTTGGGTGCATCCGTGTAACTTTGCGACTAATTGATCATTCGTGTGTGGAGGCGCCACTACGGCTTTGGTCAATGGTCGGCAACCTGGACTAAGTAGAGTAGCTGTACCGAACTGGCATGTCTGTTGGAGGTGATTCGTCATGAGCATTATTCGTGCGCTGGGCGCAAGCTTGGTTCCATTTCTAATAATCGCGTGTGGCCCCGGGGACGCAAAACAAGGCACCGTAACGGATGCAGGTATCGGCGATGCCGGTACGGGCGGCAAGACCACAGCAGGAACCGCGGGTGCCCATGCAACGGGCGGTGCGAGTGGCACCAAGGCCACAGGCGGTGCCACGGGCACCTCGGTTGCGACGGGCGGAAAAGCTGCCGGCGGCGGTAGCTCGACGGCCGGCAATTCGAGCATTGCCGGTACCTCAAGCGCTTCTGGCGGCTCATCTTCCATCGGCAGTACTTCCACCGCTACGGCAACCGGTGGCGCAACCAACGTGGCGGGTACCTCAAGCAGCGCCGGAGCAAACGGCACTGGAGGCGCAACTTCGGCCGGCACCAGCGGCACTGCCGTCAACACGGGCGGTGGCACGAGCGCGGCAACGGGCGGAGGCACTGCAACAGCCGGCACCACGTCAACAGCCGGCAACACTTCAGCGGGTGGTGGCACAAGTACGACTCCGGGTGGCTCCAAGGCAACGGGAGGATCCGGAACGGCAGCTGTTGCCGGTGCCGGCGGCGCGGCAACGGGCGGTGTCGCGGCCACCGGCGGCAGCAGTGCTGCGACCGGCGGCGCGCCCGCTACGGGAGGCAGCCAAGCCGCAGGCGGAGCTACTTCGACATGTATCGCGGGTCTGCCTTGCACGACCAGCATAGCCACATGCCATTCCGGGAAGACGACTTGCAACGGCAACACTACGGTTTGCTCGGATGCAGGGTCCGCAACCAATGGGACGTCCTGCGGTACGGATTTAGTTTGTCACAACGGCACTTGTGCGGCCTGCCAGGCCGGCGCAACTTGCACGTCGCCGGATTCCTGTGGTTCCGCGACTTATTCGTGTGACCTTGGTGTGCCGATTTGCACGGTGACTTCGGCAGCCAGCCCGGACGGCACAGCCTGCGGCGCCAATGCGTTTCAAAATGTCACCGGCAGTTGCTTGTCCGGTCATTGCCAGTGCCCAACGAGCTACGCGCTCGACGCGAGCGGAACGTGCTCGGCCTGCCCGGCATTTCCAGCGTCGAGTACTACAATCTATGTCAATGCAGACAGTTCAGTTGGCCAGGATAATGTTTGCTGCGGTCGCACGCAGACCGCAGGCTTTGGAGGTCCTTGTAGAACGATCACGCAGGCCATGCAGTTGTTGACTCAACCAAACTGGACCGTTAGCGTGACGGGCGATGCAGCTGGCGGTAACGTCAGCCCGGAGGAAACTTATCCCCTCCATTTGAGCAATGGCGTGAGGCTGGTGAATTCTGGCGCTGTGTGCATCCCTGGCACGAGCGGAAAGAACGTCATCAACGTTGACATGGACCCGACGATGCCGTACCTATACTCATTTACCGTTGGCTCAACCTGCCAGGGCAACTCAATGGGAGCGGCCGATGGTGTCTACGTGGGGACGACGCCTTCGAGCGGCAGCACGAGCGTTTCTCTCAACGGCACGGTGATCAAGAATGTCGTGAACGGTGTCCATGTCGATGGGGGCTCCGTAACCGGCAGTACCGCGATTAGCTTCGTGTCAAACTTCGGCGTTCTCTGCCGATCCGACACGGTCACGAGCAAAAATTCGATGTTGGCTGGCGGTTGGACCATATCGAGCGCAGCCAACGCCGACATCTTTGCAGGCTACAACTGCGCAACCGCCGCTAACGGCTACATTCAGGTCAATTTGGGGACCAATAGCGGCGCCTGCCCAAGTCCTAAACAAGACCAGATCGGCCTCTACGCCGAGTCCAATGCGAGCATCACTCTGTATGCGAGTAACATCCGCTGCATGAACGAAGACGGGATCACGCTGCGGGCCGCCTCCGGTAGCACCACCAATGCGCCCAGTGTGATTGCAAACGCTGTCACGCTGCAACACAACGGCTGTAACGGCGCCTACGCCGAAGTGGGTTCATTGCGGATTTATTCGTCGAACATCTTCGAGAACCACTGGGGCGTAGTGCAACGCAGCTCGCTGTCATCTGCGACGCTAACGGATGCGTTGGTCAATTTGGCTGGTCTAAACAATACATCGGATGTGCACAATACCTTCAAATGCAATGGCAAGTCTGAGCCTGGCAAGTGCTGCACATCTGCCTCTTGTCCGAACGGCGGTGATGTTTGGAACAATTCCGGGTTGCCGCTAGATGCAACCAACGATTACTGGAGCTCGGCCCCGCCCTCTGAATGCCTGTGTACGGACGCGGCTCTAACTAGCTGCCAATGTCAACCTGCAGTATCAGCACCTCCACCCGACGGTCTGGGCGTGCTCATGTCGCCGTATCAATCGAGTGGCACTAGAGTTGCGACGATCACCAACTACGTCAAAGCGCCGGACATAACCTGCCCACAATAATCACGTGCTTCGGATCCTGCCCGCAAACTATCGTGGTTTGCGGGCAGTTGGCTCGTACGGTCGCTCAGCCGCTGAAGACTGTAAGTGCTAACCGAATGCCCCGCCGCAATCCGTGCGTTTGGTCCAACAGTAAAGTTGCTGCGCGTTGCAGTACCTAGGCGGTATTCAACTATGTAGGACCCTAACGGAATTAGTCGAATTGACCAGGACCGCACGTGCATGAATTATTCAGCACGGCATTGCGAACGTTCACAGACCGATTACCGAAACCGGAACTGAGATGGTGGTTGTAGTACCATTGCCGAGTTCGCCGTCGTTGTTGTATCCCCAGCATTGTACCGCGCCGTCGCTCAAAACGGCACAACTATGGACGCTACCTGTCGTAGCAATGAGTGAGCTAGTTATCCCTTGCACGGAGACGGGAGTGGCACTGTTGATGGTGGTGGCATTGCCGAGTTGGCCGAATTGGTTGCGGCCCCAGCATCGAATTGCACCGCCACTAAGTATCGCGCAACTCTGATTTCCGCCCGCAGCCACCTCGACGGCGTTGCTTAGACCGGTGACTGGAACTGGAACGGCACTATTTGCTGTCGTGCCGTTGCCCAATTGGCCATAGCCATTGTAACCCCAACACCGGATTGTTCCACTACTCAGGATCGCACAGGAATGAGCGTCTCCAACCGAGAGTTTGTTGGCGTTCGTGATGCCCAATACCCCTACTGGCACATGGCTTGCGGCCACGGCGGTGCCATCGCCAAGTTGTGCTTGCGCGTTTTGTCCCCAGCATTGTACCGTACCATCGCTCAATAATGCGCAGGAGTGCAAGCTACCAACTTTCACGGAAACGGCACTCGTGATTCCTGTGACCGATACTGCTGTATTGCTGGACGTCGTGGTGCCGTCACCCAGTTCGCCGCCGTCGTTGGTCCCCCAACACTTAACCGTGCCACCAGTGACCAATGCGCAAGAATGAGAATCTCCCGCAACAACAGCATCGGCACCGGTAATACCTACGACCGGCACAGGTGCGAATCTATCGGTGGTGGTACCATCCCCCAGCTGGCCGAAAGTATTAGCTCCCCAGCATTGAGATTCGCCGTCACTCAATCTTGCACAGACATAACTGCTGCCAGTCGCGACGGCAGTCCCGTTGTGGATATTCGATATCTGTGCGGGAGCCAAGCTGCCTACGCCAGGGCTGCGACTTAGCTGACCTCGATCATTGCTGCCCCAGCACTTGATGCTGCCGTTGCCCAGAACGGCGCATGTGTTTGCATTTCTGGCGCTGATTGAAATCGGTCCCGAGAACGTTGCGCCGGCTATTGCAGTAGCACCACCCATCGCAGTTAGGCCCCCTGTCGTCGCTGTTCCACCGAAATTCGACAACCCGCCTGTTGACGCAATCCCTCCGGTTGTAGAGGAGCTTCCTCCGGTGCTCGGATTGCCACCCGTCGCGACTGCGCCACCGGTGGACACAAAGCCCCCTGAACTTGTCGCGCCGCCACTCGCAGCGGCTCCGCCTACGGTTAGACTCCCGCCGATTGCTGACGTTCCTTCACCGAATTGGCTTCCGCCAGTGGAAAGGAGCCCGCCGGTTCCAAGAGCTCCTCCAGCAGCGCTAGTACCGCCGCTGGAACTGTTGCCACCAGCCGAAATGAACCCACCCGTTGCACCTACTCCGCCAGTTGACGACGAACGTTCGGAATAGCCGCCCTGAGAACTCCCAGCGGTTGAGTTCGACCCACCCGAATCCGAGCCGCCACTTGACGTTGTTCCACTGGTGCTAGACGTTCCGCCCGTTTCGCCACCAGCGTCCGCAAGGCCTGCGTCCATGTCTGTGGCAAGCAGATTTACTGTCGCGGAATATGAAGAGCATCCAACGCTGAGCAAGAGTGCTAGGATTGGAAAATGACCGTTAGCGAGCAACTGAATGGGCAAGGTGCCCTCCATTCATTCGTGAGCCAGTAGCAAATGATCAGTCTAGTGGCAATTGGCGACAGCCTGCCGCCACTGCATCAAAATCGCCTACTCTAGAATAGCTGAGCATTCGTGATATCGGTCGATCCAGACGCCAGTTGCGTGAAAGGTGAACGGGACCTGCTTGCCTGCCCGTCGCAAGGACCAACCCCGCGTGCCGACCCCATGCCTTGCCGGCTTTCTATGCTGGCTCGGCACGGAAACGCGGGGCCGAACGTTAGCTATCGCGACGCATGTCTGGAGGTCAACTTCGCGGCCGGAGGCAATTCTTGAGCACGAGATTAGCCTAGCTGACAGGTCAATTCGGGTGTCAATCTGGAGCTGTTTAGCACCCCTGCCGTAAACCTTCCTGGCACGATGTGTTCTGAAGCACCCAACCATGTTCACAAAACGATTGGGACAACGTTACCTGGCCGTTCTTGCCTTCCTGGTAGTCGTTGCAACCTGCGCGAGACCTAGGGTCGCTGTTTCACCCGTGCCATCGAGCAGCGAGCACCGCAGCATTGTCAAATCAGACGATGACGAAATGCCGCCGGCACAGGCTGCGTTGAACGCCACGTTGCTCCAGAGATGCACTGCCTTCCCTTCGCGGCTGGTGGAGCGTCCCTGTGCCTTCCCGACGGACGCCGGGGCCAGCTCCACAATTGCTTGTGTGGAGTTTGCGTCGATTGATCATCCCGATCTCAGTTTACTCCTCGTCATCGTCTATCGCGGTCGAACGCAAATTGCGAAAAGCCTTGGCGTGCCGGCCATTCACGAGCAACTCGACGCGGCGTCCCCTTTATACGTTTCCTACAAGGAATTTGAAGGTCCGCGGTTCTCGAGGGTTGCTGACGGTCGAGTTGTTACGATTGAGGCGCGCTCGGCGGGTCTTGGAGGCGTGGTGAAGTGGGCGACGTTGTCGAGCCCTCGTCGAGTATTCGACCTGACACTAGAGGTGGAACTCCCGTGGCATGACTATCCGGTTTCGAAGCAAGATCGCGAGGCACTGCACTCGCTCGACGAGGCGAAAGTACTTGGGTGCTTGGACACGGCACTTTGGCCTGCACGGCATTCGCCTAATAGCCCGCCTTGAGGCAGGCTTGCGCCATAGGGCTATGGGTCCACGGGATAGCCTGCCGCCTCCCAGGCGCTAAGCCCGCCATCCAGGTAACGCACATTGCAGTAGCCGTCGGTCACGAGCGCGGGCCCAGCAATGGTAGCCATGTGATTGGTCATGCAATAGACGACGACAGGCTTGCTCTTGTCGGGGCCTATGAATGCTTCAATCGCAGGCACATCCGTGTAGACGATGTCCGCGTCCGTGCCCGGAATATTGCCGGCAAGTGGCGTGTGAACGTTGATCAGAAGAAACGAGTGTGTCGTTTGGGACAGCTCGGTTTCCAAAGCTTGCGGGGTCACCGTCCCTAATGTAGGCGTGCCGTCACAACCCCCAGAACCGCCCAATGAATTGCCAGTGCCGCCAAGGGCCGGCGCCCCGCCGGAGGTTTGTCCGCCTGTCAACTGAAGTGCCGTTGTTCCTCCCGAAGTAACGGTGCCTCCCGTGCCGCCTGCCAGGGGCGGCGGCGACCCGCTGCAGGCAGACAGCTGGAGAGTCACGGCAAACAACAAAATGCGAGTTCCGATGGCGAGCACAGCAATACCCTAGCACACGCTGAGGCGAATGCCCCCAAGTCACAGATGGCCACCGACGACCGACGAATCGGGTTGCGCAGTAGCCTGTGGAACACCCTCCTAGAAGAATGAACCACTGCCCGACGCCTTCTTTGGAATCGCGTCAGGTGCCGGGCCCGAGGGGCCCGCAGCTCCTCCACCCGCTTTCGTCGCGCCCACGCAGACACCGCCCTTGGCGATGCAGCGCTTGGCCTTGGCGCAGACATTGGAAGAATGGCAATCAGCGTCCGACGCTGCGATGCAAGCCGCATCTTTCAGCGTGCATGCGCCATCGAGCTTGCAGCGTGAAGACTGCCGGCAATCAGCGGCCGTCAGCGCCGCGCATTTGCCGTCCTTGACGCCACATTTGCCGTCCGATGTGCAAGCGTTGCCTTTTTTGCAGTCCTCGTCCGTAGCCACACACAGGCCGTCTTTTGCGGAGCAGAGGGATTGTTCCTTGCAGGCGATGGACTTGGCGCAATCCTCGGCAGAGCCTGCCACGCAGCGCCCATCTTGAGCCACGCACAGGCCTTGCTGCTTGCACGCGCTTTCGGCTTCGGCCTTCTCTTCGCTGGTGCCGGCACAGTGCTGCCGCGACAGGGCCACGCACTGCCCGCCTTTCATGGCGCACTTGCCTTCCGTCTGGCAGGTCTTGGCGCACTCAGGACTGATCGCTTTGGCCAAGTCGATGCAGTTGCCGTTGTACACGTTACACGCCGCGGACTTCTGACAATCTTCCGAGTTCTTGCAGTCGTCGTCGGTCTGCGCCGTGCATGCGCCATCTTTGGCCGTGCACTTGCCGTGAAGCTTGCAGGGCTCACTGGCGCGACAGTCTTGGTCCGAGCCGACTTTGCACGCACCGCTCTGGTCAACCGTGCATTTCCCTTGGTGAAGGCATTCGGGCACGTTCTTGCAAGCGTCTTTGTTCTCGCAGCCGCTAAGTGCCCCGAAGCACACACATGCCAGCATCCCAAAAAGGCGCCATTTTACCTTATTCGACATTGCTTGACCTCCAACAATCATTCGAAAACGTGATTCCAAGCACAACCGCCGGGGTATCCTAATCGGACCGACTAACCCCCGTCCAGACCTGACTGGCGGTTGTCAGCCTGTCGGTGCAATTCGCCTCGATTTTGGCGCAACTTGCCGATGTAATTTGGCGGGAAGACTGGAAGTCGCGCGACCAGGCACTTGCCGACTTCCGGGGCATGGTCCTAGGCATTTTGCCGGAACCAACTCACAATTCAACACTGGGAAGACTGTCGAATGCTAGCAATCAGCCGAGAACCGTCCGAAAACCTGTACCGCGCGCCTGAACGAGTCCGCCGGGGCTCGCTCGTGCCCGACTTCGAATCGTATGCGCAGCTTTACCGCGAAAGTCTGGACGATCCGGAAGCATTCTGGACAAAAATGGCGAGCGAACACCTCACGTGGGCCCATCAGTTTCGCGAGGTCATGGACTGCGACTGGAACCAGGGTCTTATCAGCTGGTTTCTGGGTGGCAAACTCAATGCCTGTGAAAACTGTGTTGACCGCCATGTCAAGACGCGCGGCAACCAAGTTGCCATCCTATGGGAAGGGGATGAACCCGGTCAGCAGCGCGTCATTACGTATCGTGAATTGCAGCGTGAAGTTTGCAAAATGGCCAATGTGCTTCGACACCAGGGCCTACGCAAAGGCGATCGAATAGCCATTTACATGCCGATGATTCCGGAGGCCGCTTACGCGATGTTGGCCTGCGCGCGCCTGGGCATCGTTCACAGCGTGGTTTTCGCGGGCTTCAGCGCGGAGAGTCTTCGCGACCGCATCTTGGATGCGCGCTGCCGGGCGGTCATTACAGCCGACGAAGGGTTGCGCGGCGGCAAGTTGATTCCGCTCAAGCGCACGGTTGACGAAGCGGTCATGGCGTGCCCGACGGTAAAGCACGTCTTCGTGGTCATGTCGTCAGAGATCGGACCAATGCCTCAACCTTCTGGTAAAATTTGGATACCGTAACTGTTACCAATTTGAACTTTCGTAGACGCGCGTCTATGTCAACACCCTTGATGATATCAGCGTCAATCAGTTTCTTGGAAATGCGGTCTGCCAGTTCTTCAGGTGTCAGGCCTACTGTGCGGACATCACCGATACCGGGAAGAGTTATCATTCCGTCTGGTCTGATAGTGACCTTACGGTTCAGGTCTGGATCGAGGAAAAACTATATTTCGATTTCATCAAGAGTGTCTAATCTGTAGGAACCTGGGGGGATGGTCCATTGAGTCTGAAAGTTGACATTAACTATATCGTCAGGACCTAGACGGTAGTTTCGGGCAACAACATCAAAAGCTTCAGCAAGGTCTTAGAATTGGGGGACTTTTTTTGAGGGCCGGGAGACGGGCGGAATGGAGACGGCATCAGTCCAATACAGAGCTTGCAAGTCCAAGGCAAAGAACTGTAATAAGTGCGCTTGAACGTGCAACCGAGGCTGCGCGAAAGGGCGCGGGCCAGCATGGTCTTGGCCACGCCGGGCACATCTTCCAAAACACGTGGCCCCCCGCATAATACGCCGCCAGCGTCAGCACGATTTCATTGTGTTTGCCGAGAATCACCTTTTCGATGTTGTCAATGATGCGATTGGCCACCGGCAGGACCGGCGAGTTTCCCGGTTCCCGTTCCGCGGGATTTTTCAATTTCGGGAGCCGGACCACCGGAGGTGCCGGCGGCGCCACGGTATTTTGGTTCCGCAGCGCGGACATTTGATTTCGGTTCCCACGGGCGAATCGGCGGACACGAAGGGTTGACCGCAGGAAACACAAACGCTTTTGATCATAAGTTGGCAGTCTTTGTCAGAGAGTGGCTGCACTCTCGTATTTTCCTTCATTGCTTTGTCAAGCCCCGATGGCAACCGTCCAGTTTGCGAACCGGGTGGCAATCCCGGAGATAATCCGGATGCCGCTGCCGACGGTTTGAAATTCGATTACCTCGGGACACCATTTGTCGGCGGCCACCAGCAAAGCCGGATGTTTCACGTAGAGACGCGTGTCGTTCACGGTGCCGACAACTCCAGGTGCGGTTTCTTTATTACCATTCGGCTTCACACTGGTTTGGACATTTCACAGGGTCTTTCCTCACGCTGCCTCCTGACGATGAAAACAGCCACGTCGGACAAGTGTCAGCCCTTGCGGTGGCAACGGCCAGTGTGAAACCGGCAGGCAGGTCGGGCCTCAGCCACTGGACCGGTGGAATAAGCGTTTGCCATCGCACATTCATTTTCTAAACCGCTGACGCCCCGGCCCGGCCATCCAATTCCGGAGGCAACGGGTTGGGATTGCCGGTGGGGGCGAATGGACCGGCGCTTGGGAGGATTATGGTGCCATTGAAGCCGGGCGCAATTCCATTTAATCCGCAATCGGGCATTCGTTGATTTGACTCGCGGACCGACTGTCCGTGCACCTATTTTCTCCGTGTGCATCTGGCCCATTTGCGACTCCGGGACTTCCGCAATTACACGCGGTTGGACGCCGACTTTGCACCGGGCTTCCATCTCCTGCTCGGCCGACAACGCGCAGGGCAAGACGAACATCCTCGAAGCGGTTTATCTCATGGCCACGCTGCGGTCGTTCCGCGGCGTCGGCGCGCACTCCCCGCACGACGGCCAAGAGCCCGGAAGATTCCCGGAGAGTGCCATGCACTTGCTAGAATACACTACGGTGGCGGAAATGTAAAGTGGCAGCACGAGAATAGACGCCTCGGGTGGTCTTGGCGGCTGAGCCTCGGCGAAGCCCCAGCGCGTGGGGCACGTGCTGGGGCTTTGCCGAGGCTCAGCCGCCAGCCACCCCGCATTGCCTCAGCCACCCATGCACTTGCCATAGAATTCGGCCACACACCACATGCCACGAAGCCGGACACGTTTTGCCGGCAAGTTGTTTCTGCTATACTATTTGCTTTTCCGAGGAGACCAACCGCCATGATGCCCCGTCTTCCATCGCCCCGCACGGGCCGGAGTCTCGCGCATGGTCTACGGAACGTGGCGGATAGTCAGCGATCGGCCTGCGCCGCAGGAGGTCAATCGCCGGGTGCAGGCCTGCCTGGAACTCGGCATCACCACGATCGATACGGCCGAGATTTATGGGCTGTACGAAGTCGAACGGGCATTGGGCGAGGCGCTGGCCTTGTCGCCAGGCCTGCGCGACAAGCTGGAGATCGTCACCAAGGCCGGCATCTACGTGCCGTGCAAGGGTCAGCCCGACCGCCGCACCGCCCACTACGACGCCAGCGGCCCGCGAATGGTCGAGAGCCTGGAGAAGTCGCTCCGTTTGCTTGGCACCGATCGCGTCGAACTGCCCTCGTCCATCGGCCTGATGGGCGCACCCTTGCCGACGACACGGCCGGCGGTCTCAATCAACTGCTGCGGGAAGGCAAGGTCCGGGCCGCGGGCGTGTCGAACTACATCGCTGCGCAGTTCGATCTGCTCAATAGCTACATGGATCATCCGCTGGCGACCAACCAGGTCGAGTTCCACCTCCTGCACATGGACCCGATCTACGATGGCACGCTGACGCAATGCGAGAAGGCGGGCATTGCGCCGATGGCCTGGAGCCCGCTGGCCGGCGGACGGCTTGTTCTATTTGTCCAACATGGCCGCGCAGCGGATTGCCAAAGCGGTTGAGGGGATGGCCGCACGCTACGGCGGGGCGAGCCTCCTACAGCGGCCCCGCCTGATCCTGGCCCATCCCAGCCGGCCGCTGCCGATCATCGGCAGCAACCGCATCGAGCGGATACGCAGTGCGGCCGCCGCGGTCGGATATCTTGCTGCTGCGGGAAGACTGGTACGCCCTTTGGGAAGCGGCGCAGGGGCGAAGAGTGCCGTAGGACTCCCCTATGGTTGCGGAGTTGTCGCCGTCGCCGTCGAGCCCCCAGAGTCAATTCCTACGCGGCCAGCCCCGGCCTGCGTGCGTCCCTGCCACAATCAGTGATTGCTTCTCTGCTTCACCTCGATTACAATCAGGCCGGTGAGGGGAATTCGTAATTCCTGTCCTTCATCCGTTACTCCGCACTTGCCTTGCCGCTTGTGGGTCTCCCGCCGCAACCTCTACCTTCTCTGATAGATGAAGACCGACAAAGAGCTTTACAGGATCTTCGAAGTCGCCCCCGAATGGGTGTTCGAGTTGGCCGGGCTCCCTTCGCCGGGCAAAAGCACGCTCCGATCCATGACGGTCAAGGCGTTGGAGCGGCGGGCCGATGGGGTGATCGTCCCCGAGGCGCCGGATCAGCCGCTAACGATTGTCGAGTTCCAGTTCCAGGCGGACGATACGATTTACCGGCGGACGGTGGTCGAGATGGCCGCCGTCCAGGATGCTTTCCCCGGACGGGTGGTACAGGGTATCATCTTCTTCGGTTATAATAAATTGGATCCGCAGACGGTGCCCTGGACCCAAGTCGTGCGGTCCTACGTGCTGCCCGATGTACTCCGGGAATGGGAGCGAAAACAGCCGAAACATCCCCTGGTGGCGGTATTCAAGCCGCTTCTGGCCGAAAGCGAGGAGGCACTCCAGCGGCAAGCGGCCGGGTATTTCCGGGCCATCAAGCACAGTTCGTTGAGCACTGCCTGCAAACGGACCCTGGAAGAGGTATTTGTCAGTTGGCTGGAGCAACGGTTTAAGGACAAGACGAAGAAGGAGATTGAGACCATGCTTTTGGGAGAACTGCCTGATTTGGAAGAAACTGCCTCCGGGAAAGATCTCATCCGCATCGGTGAGCAACGCGGTGAGAACGCGGTGAGAAACGCACCTGGGAGAAGGCGATCCTGGCTTTCCTTGCCACGCGGCATGGGACGGTCCCCGCGGCGATTCAGGAGAAAATTGCGAAACTCACCCCGGCCGAAGCGAAACGCATGATGCAATTTCTCGCCCAATGCCCGTCGCTCGACGAGGTAACCCAGTGGCTGGCCCGCTCGAAAACCAAAGGCCGAAGACCCAAGACCTAGCCGATGGCTTAAGGGAAGAAGGGTCGAGTCGAGTAAATCGACCTGGAATCCCCGGCCTGTGCGTGTCCCTGGCACGATCAGTGATTCGCACGCGGTTCTGCACTTTAGCTGATGACGAACTGGGGCCGGAGGACCAGAGACGCGATGGCCGATGTCATTAGAATCTTGCCACTGAGCGGCCGATTTACAACTCACGGGTTATCGCTCATATCAATCGGCGCGGGTGGCGTCGCATTTTTGCACGCCGAGGTGTGCCCCGCCTCCCCAGGCAAGCAGTCGCGAAAAGTTTCGGATGCGGCCTCGAGAACCAGAGTCAGCCGCCAAGCACAGGCAGGCCACAAGCCCACGGCGGGCTCGTGGCCTGCCCAGTGTTCGACCTCAGCCGCGCCTTTCGGCAAGCTACTCGCCACGGCCAAGCCTTATTCTTCGCCTGCCCGCCCAAGGGCGGACACGCCGGACAGCCGGGTAGTTCCTGAGCCTGGCACGGTCCTCGGAGCTTTCTTGTCTTCACCCCGGGAATCTGGCCGATTCAGGTTGTCACGCTTTCTGCGACACCCCCGTCAGGAGCTTGCCACGCGGAACCCTATATTGTTGTTCTCGTTCGTCGGGTTGTTGTTGTTGCGGTTGGACGCGGCCAGGTTGTTCGAGTTGTTGTTCAACGACCCGCCACGCAACCCACGCGACGAACCGGCGCGTCAGTCCCGGCCGCCCGTCTTCTTACCGCCCGGCAAGCACCGAGCGGCGAAGTCCGTCACTCTGCGCATGGCTGGCATGCGCCACCCACGCGACGACGCTCTGGGTGACCTTCGCCGCCCGCATCCGGCGGCGGCGGACCTCCCAGAGCAACATCTTGTATCGTCGGTCAAACCGCCGCACGCTGGAAGACCGCACCCGCACGCGGCCATCGGCGAAGACAACGTATCCGGCGAAGTCCACGCCGCAGGTCGTGGGCACCAGTCGGTACTTGTCGGGGTGCATCGTCAGCCGCAGCTCCGCCAGCTTGTCCTCGATCCCCCGCCCGTGCGCCTGCAACTTGGCACGGTCTTTGCCGAACAGGAGGAAATCGTCCATGTAGCGAACGTAGCCCTTGACCCGCAACTCGTGCTTGACGAAGTGGTCCAGCGGATTCAGATACACGTTGGCGAAGAACTGGCTGGTGAGATTGCCGATGGGCAGCCCCCGCTTGCAGGCCCGCACGTCCAGCAGGTCGCCGCCGGGGGCCACTCCTGCCGCTCTCCATCCGCGTGCGTGTCGAGGATGGAGCCGATCAATCCCATGAGCCGTCCGTCGGTGATCACCCGCTTCAGCAGTCCCACGAGTACCTCGTGGTCGATCGACGGAAAATACCGCCGCACGTCGCATTTCAGGGCATAAGGGAATCGCCGGGCGAACCCGGCGGCCCGGCGCATGGCGGCGTGCGTGCCTTTGTCGCGGCGGCAGGCGAACGAGTCCTCGATGAACCGCTTCTCGAAGATCGGCTCGATCACCCGCACGATGGCATGGTGAACCACGCGGTCGCGGAACGGCGCGGCGGCCACCAGCCGCTCCTTCGGCTCGTGGATGGTAAAGTAGGTGTACCCGCCGTGCTGGTAGGTTCCCGCCCAAAGCTCCTCGTGCAGGGCGAAGACCTCCTTCTCGAAGTCGGCCAGAAAGGCCGCGCCGGGCAACCGCGTGCGTTTGCCTCGCAACGCCGCGTGGGCAGCCGCCATCAGGTTCTCTAGCGAGGCGATCCGCTCAAAAAGGTGGCGGTGGCTGTGCATCGGGACTCCTTTCCTTTTCGGCTGACTGCTTCAGCCAGCCGCCCACCATCCGCCCGCACTCGGTCAGCCCCTTGCAGGCAAAGCCGTATTGCCGCATCGTGAACAACTCGCGGTCCTTGGCCAGCCGCACCAGCCAACGCAACACCTCGATATGCCGGTTGGCACGGCTGAGCAGTTCCGCCTTGCGCGGGCTGTAGGCCGCCTCGACCAGCAGTTCCAGCACGCCGATCGCGTGGTCCGCCAGCCGCTGCCCGAACACGAACCGCTGGTTCTTCGGAAAGCCGTCCACCCGCTCCAAGAACCACTTTACCACGTCGTACCATTTCACCAGGACAACCGGCGATTCGGCCGCCATAGGTTATTGCCTCTCCCAAGGGTGTGGTTATTCCCCGTTTCTAAATTCGTGCGCCGAGCAAGCTCGGCGATGGTGTGCCTTCTTGGTGAACCCACGCTTTCCCAAGTTAAAGGGTAAGAGGTATAAAGGATAAAGGGCTACGTCCAACGTCTCCAGATTCCAAACGCAACCGCGCCTGCAAGCAACAACGCTGATGCTACCGGGCTCAGGAACACTTGCAACTCGGAAACCGACAGGCGCTGCCTCGAGCGTCGGGTCGTGGCTAGCCGCGGGAGGAGGAGGCCAGGGTGTCGGAGTAGTAGTCCCACGACCCGCCACGCAAACCCCGCAACGAACCGGAGATTTCGCCTCGTTCCACTGCCAAACGTTGCCGCCCTGGTCGATCGTGCCGTAGGGGCCGGGCGAACTGCTGAAATGCGCCCACGTCGGTCAGATAGTTCTGGCTCGACGATTAGCCCGTTGATTGGGTCACGGTGTAACCGTTTGTGTTGTCGTAGAAATTGGCGTTGTTCGTGCCCGACAAGATGAGCACGTTGCTGGGCGCAAGATCGTTCTTGGTCGGATAGTTCCAGTAGCCCGCGTTGGTGCCGCCGCTCTTGTAATACGCGGCCTTGTACCACTCGTCCTCGCTCGGCAACAGATAATGCACGCCGCTGCCGCCTGCGGCCCAGCGTCGCTCGCTGCGCGGCGTTGGGAACCGTGACCGTGCCCGAATTGGGGCCGCCGCCCGTGATCGTGTACGAACCAGTCTCCGTGGAGGCCAACGTGCCCTGGCCGTTGCTAAGCCAGTTGGCAAAGCGTATGGCGTCGTACCAGGAGACGTAGGTCACGGGACGTTGGCCAGAGCCAATGACTGCATAGGAGTAGGAACCTGAGAGACCAGTGCGGCTGATGCCCGCCACGTTCAGGTCCGTGGCCATGCTCGTGTTGTAGAGGGCATACGGGTCGCTGGCCGCCACGCTATTCAGGAAGGCCGTATACTGCGCCAGCGTCACGTCGTACTTCCCCATTGAGTAGTTGTACCACACTGCGCCTTGACCGCGAATTGCCGCTGTGCGCTGGATGAATCGGCCTCATTGCCCGCATTGCCTACCGGAACCATGTCCAGGGTAATCGCTGTTGTCAGCCCGCAGCGTTACGGCCGTAGCCACCAGGGCCACACGCAACGGCCGCTGTCAACCCTCAATGCTCGACATTTCAATGTTGTTGCTCATTCGACTTGTCCTCACAGGGGGTAACCGTTCACAGGCATTCAAAGTCGCCTTTCGCTCCGCGAAGTAGCGCACTTTCGCGGACCGAAAGGCGACACTCCCCCTAATAGAGCCTATCTCGACAAATCTGTCAAGGGAGTTGTCACCTGCGTAGGTGACAGCCGACGGGGAGAAATTCGAAAAAAAGTCGTGAAGGCGGCCGGAAAGGCGCTCAAGCCAGAGAAAAAGGACGCCGGACGACGCGTATCAAGCGGCTTTTCGAGCACCGCGGTGCAGCCGTACGGTCGGCTCGGGACGCTCGGCTTCTTGCAGGTCGGCCAGGTTTTCGCGGACGATCCGCAGGACCAACCCCACGCGGCTTCTGACGCCCAGCTTCAAGTAGAGCCGCTTCAACAGCGTGTGGATCGTGTTCACGGAGACGCTAAGTTCCCCGGCGATGGACCGCTCCTGCGCGTCCTCAAAGACAAGCCTGACGATCTGAAGCTCGCGCCGGGACAGTTCGCAGGCGATCGGCGATCCGTCAGCCACCGTTCTTCGCTGAAGAGCGGGCTTCTGCGGCGGGCAATGCATCTTGAAGGCGATCATGGCCGGCGGTTCCGCGGAAGCAAGGTTCAACAGTGGTTTTGGAGACACTGACCATTTCATATTACACTGCGGAACTGCACTTTGCAACAAGCGATCACTCTTGTAAGGGGTATTTTGGACCGGTTCGCGGAACGCACCATAGAGCAAGGACTTCCGTGCTTCACCCACCCTACATGAATAATCCGGGTTAAAGGCGGTACTACAAGCCCTTTCAGACCCTTGCCGGGCCGTGCTCTTGCGGCCGCGGGGATCGCTCAGGTCGTCGCATCCGCTTCAGCGCGGCGGCCGCGTTCATGAGCCGCTCGGGCGACGTCGTGAAAGAACTGCGACGAACTGCGCGGCGTGCTGCGGCTGCCGCAGCTTCGCCATCGCGCTCTCCTCGATCTGCCGGATCCGCTCCTTGCTCACCCGCATCACCTTGCCGATGTCGCCCAGGCTCAGCGGCTGCTCGGCCCTGCAGGCCGTAACGCATCTGCAACACCTGCCGCTCGCGAATGTCGAGGTTGCCGAGGATCTCGTCGATCCGCCGCTCCAGGCTGTCTTGGTCGAGCCGGTCGCCGGGGCATTCCTGCCGGGGATCGGCAATCGATCTCGGCCAGCGTCCGCGATCCCTCCTTCAGCGCCCGATCCGTCGATCGACAGCGGCTGCCGCTGCACGCGGAGCAGGCTGCTCCATTTCGCGCGGCGCCGATTCCCACGGCGTCGGCCAGGTCTTCGGTGCAGGGCGCGGCCCCGCGGGCTTGCAGGTGCCGCTCCCTGGCATGTTGGATCTTGTCGAGCTTCTGGGTCATCACGTAGGAGGTCCGAAAGCCGTTGCGCTGCTGCACCAGCGCGCGGCGGATCGTCTGCCGGATCCACCAGTAGGCATAGGTCGAGAAGCGGTGCCCCGCGCGGGATCGAACTTGTCGACCGCCCGCATCAGGCCGAGATTTCCCTCCTGGATCAGGTCCAGCAGGTCGTCGTGCGTCGTGGAATATTGCTTGGCGATCGATACCACCAGCCGCAGGTTCGGCAGCAGGAAGGCGTGGCAGGCCGCCTCGTAGCTCGCGGCGCAGCCGGCGAATAGCGACCAGCCGCCGCGGCAGCGATCGGGGCCTTCGCCGGCGCAGCCGCACCAGGCGGCGCAACTCCCCGCGGGCCTCGCGCCGCCGCGCGCATTGGCGGGCGCGGGATCGAGGACCTTGAGCTGCACCACGGCGTCGGTCATCCGCACGGCGATCCGCGACAGGCGGGCCAAGGGCTTCTTCAGCAGGGCGATCTGGAACTGGAGCCTCTGGATTCGACGGCGGCCGCACGGCGGCGACGCAAGAGCGACTGCCGGGCCGCCTTCCGCCTTTCGGCCGGTTGCTGCCGATCGCCGGCGATCCGCAGATCCCGGCGGTTCCTGCGCAACGCCCGTTGCAGCACTTTCACGCCCGCATGGAGGCGATGGAAGGCCTCTTGCCGCGCGGCCGCATCGATCCCTTGCACGTCGACGACGTAATCGATCCGCAGCTTGTGCTCGGCGGCCTTGCGGGCCGCGGCCAACACGAGCGCGGAGCGAGTAGTCGTTGGCCAGCAGCCGGTGAGGAACGCGCGGCGCGTCCGGCAGACCTTTTCCGCGATCGCCATTTCGTCGTTCGCGGTCCAGCAGCGGAGTGCCGGCGATCTTCCGCAGATACATTCCCATTTCGTCGGGGGTCCGTGGCAACATGGTTCTTTCTCGCGTGGACATGTGCTGCTACTTGAACTTCTTGATGACTGCAATGAGGAACTGGAGGGTGCATTGATGCGACTGGCCGGAACGGATCGAGCCGTCGCTCGGCGCGGCGGGTCGGCCTGTGGGGAAAAGGCCCTCCGAGCGCCGCGCCTGCGGGCTGCGAATCGGGGTGGATTCAGGTCGGCGCGCCCGGAGGGTTCCTTTTCCAACATGGCTCGCGGTCCTTTCATGACGCTTCCGCAAATTCGTTGCGACCGGCATAAAGCACAGCGTTGTGCCAAACTATGCGACGGCAGATGGAAGCGGCTACAATATCGCGGAGATAACCGCGTACAATGGAATTCGCGGCCCGTCGCGGGGCCGGTCTGCGCGCGGGCAAAATGCCCCGCCGGGGCAAATTGCCCCAACGTACCGTCATCACGCTGGCAGCGTGTGCCGCTATCGAGCGCAACGCCGGAGCGGCGATGAGTACGCCGGACGCACAAGGGACTCACCATGCGGCTTGCACTCAAACTCGTCCTGGTCTTCATGCTGGCGAACATCGCCGCTGGCCGGCATCTACGGCTATCTGGCCGTCCGCCGCGAAGTGGTCCTTTCCAGCAGCGCGCCGCCGAAGAGGCCGAAGAGATGGGCCCCGTCATCGAGAAGCTGCTGGCCGACGCCTGGCAGACCGAGGGCGATCGCGGCATGCGGGAATCGCTGCGGCAGGATCATCGCCGCTCGGCAACAGCCGTTGCGCATCCGCTGGGTATGGTTCGATACCAAGGCCGAGGCGGAGTTCCGTCCCGCGGTCCCCGCCGAGCGGCTGACCGCGATCGTCATCCAGGAGCACGTTGCCGTCGAGACCGACGAGCCCGACGGCACTTCCTATCTGCACGTCTACTGGCCGGTGACGTTGGCCGCCCAGCGCAGGGCGGGCTGGAATTCACCCATCCCGAGACCGAACTGCAGGCCAACGAGCAAGAGATCATCCGCCGCACCGCGCTGCTGATCGGCGGCATGCTCTTGATCAGCGGGCTGTTGGCCGTGCTGCTGGGGATCCGCCTGGTGGGGCGGCCGCTGGAGCAACTGATTGCCAAGGCCCGGCGGATCGGCGGCGGGGACCTGGAAGGCCCCGTGCACCTTCGTTCCCGCGACGAACTGGCGGAGTTGGCCGAGAACCTCAACGCCATGTGCGCGAACCTGGCCGAATCGCAGACCAGGCTTCGCCAGGAGACCGCCGCGCGGATCGCGGCCCTGGAGCAGCTTCGCCATGCCGATCGCCTGAAGACCGTCGGCCGGCTGGCCTCGGGCATCGCCCATGAGCTGGGCACGCCGCTGAACGTCGTCGCCGGCCGGGCGGGGCTGATCGGCTCCGGCAAGCTCGATGCGGAACAAATCGCCGCAGAGCGCCGCGGCGATCAAGCTGGAGGCCGACAAGATGACCGCGATCATTCGCCAGCTCCTCGATTTCGCCCGGGCCAGCACGCCGCGCAAGTCGCCGGTCGATCTGCGGACCGTCGTCCGCCAGACGATCGACATGCTCGATTCGATCGCCGAGAAGCAGAAGGTCCAGTTGATCTTCGCCGCCGATGCGGAAGAGGCCGTCGCCGAGATCGACGCCGGGCAGATCCAGCAAGTGTTGACGAACCTCGCCGTCAACGCCATCCAGGCCATGCCCGCAAGGCGGCCAGGTGCAGTTCTGCATCCGCCGCCGCTCCGGACGTCCGCCCGACGGCGGCCGGAAGCGACCGCGGCGGCCCGTCGGCCTTCTACGCCATCGAGGTCCACGACCAGGGCGTCGGCATCCCCGAGGAACACATGCAGCAACTCTTCGAACCGTTCTTCACCACCAAGGAGGTCGGCGCCGGCACCGGCCTGGGCCTGTCGATCGCCTACGGCATCGTGCAGGAGCACGGCGGTTGGATCGACGTGACCAGCCGGGTCGGCGAGGGAAGCTGCTTTACCGTCTTTCTGCCGCGAGGGAGCCAAGCCGTGAAGCCGCGAATCCTGATCGTCGACGACGAGCGAAGCATGTGCGACCTGCTGGAAACCGACCTGCGGCTGCGGGATTTCGCGCCGCGCTGCTTCACTTCCGCGGCCGAGGCCTTCGAGGCCTCCTGCCGCGAGGATTTCGAAGTCGTGCTGACCGACCTGAAGATGCCGGGCATGGACGGGCTGGAGTTCTGCTCGCGGCTGGTGGCCAACCGGCCGGACATGCCGGTCGATCGTGATGACGGCCTTCGGCAACCTGGAGTCGGCGATTGCGGCCATTCGCGCGGGGGCCTACGACTTCGTCACCAAGCCGATCGAAATGGAGTTGCTGGCGGTCATCCTCCGCCGCGCGGTCGAACGGCGGCAGCTCCAGCAACAGATCCATTCGCTCCGCGAGACGGTGCAGCAAGCGGGCCGCTTCGAAGACCTGCTGGGCCAGAGCCCGCCCATGCTCAAGCTCTACGACCAGTTGGCCCAGATCGCCGATTCCGAGGCCTCGGTGCTGATCATGGGCGAGAGCGGCACGGGCAAGGAGGTGGTTGCCCGCGGCCTGCACCAGCATAGCAAGCGGCGGCGAGAAGCCTTTCGTCGCGGTGAACGTCGCGGCCCTGCCCGATACGCTGCTGGAGAGCGAGCTGTTCGGGCACGTGAAGGGGGCCTTCACCGACGCCCGCAACGACCGCAAGGGACTTTTCGCGCTGGCCGAGGGCGGGACGTTGTTTCTCGATGAAATCGGCGAGATGCCGCTGGCCACGCAGCCCAAGCTGCTGCGGGCCTTGGAGGAGGGCAAGGTCCGGCCGATCGGCAGCGAGAAGGAAGTTGCCGTCGACGTCCGCGTGCTGGCCGCCACGAACCGCGACCTGGAAACGGCCGTCGAGGAAGGCCGCTTCCGCAAGGACCTCTACTACCGCATCGACGTCATTCAAATCGACCTGCCGCCGCTGCGGGCGCGGGGAACCGACACCCTGCTCGCTGGCGCAGCATTTCATCGAGCTCTATGCCGCCCGGGCGAAGAAGCAAGTGCAGGGCCTCTCCGAAGGCGTGGCCGAGAAGCTGCTGGCCTACAACTGGCCGGGCAACGTCCGCGAGTTGCGCAACGTGATCGAGCGGGCCGTGGCCCTGACGCGGCTGGACAAGCTGACGCTCGAAGACCTGCCGGAGAAGGTCCGCGATTTCCGCAGTTCGCAGGTCGTGATCGGCGGCAGCGATCCGGGCGAGCTGGTGCCGTTGGAGGAGGTCGAGCGGCGGTATGTCCTGCACGTGCTGGAGTGCGTCCAAGGCAATCGGACCCTGGCGGCCAAGAAGCTCGGGCTCGATCGCAAGACGCTCTATCGCAAGCTGCGGCAGTACGGCGTGCTGCGGGACGCTGTGATTCAGACGTAAGCGGTGTCTGCGTGGCGGCCGCGTAGGAAGCCGCGAGGTGCGTCCGCGGGCCCCGGGACGACCAAAGGCCCATTTTGCCGCTGTTTGCGCGTACGCGGCCCCTGCCGGCCTTTGGCGTCGTGCCGGCTCCCTCCTTTCCGCCTTCGGCGTCCCTTTTCGCGATTTTTGCCCCGGCTGGAATTTTTTTCGCGAAGGCCTTGATTTCTGTGTATTGATATTTATAATGATACACAGACAGCAGCCGTTCCCCCTTTTCCCGCAGCCCACGCCATGTCCCACAACCTCAGCTCCTTGCGCCAGCAACTCCGCGAACTCCAGCAACAACTCCCGTCCCTCTTGGAAACATTCCTCGGACGAGAACCGCTTCTGCCCGGCTCCCTGTACACCCTTCGCCGCCGTTGCGGAAAGCCCACCTGCCACTGCGCCCAGGGCGAACCCCACGCCAGCACCGTGCTGAGTTACCGCGGCCAAGGCCGGCCACAAAACATCACGCCGCCGCCGGAGCAGGTTCCCGCCGTGCAGAAACTCACCGACGACTACCGGCAGTTTCGCCAGGCGCGGACCCAACTGTTGCGGCTTCAGCGACAGGTCCTGGAGCTCATCGATGGCATCGAAGCCCTGCGGGTCCAGGAGGGCGAACGCCGTTTCCAAAAGCTTCGTTCTTCCTTTCCTTCTCATCCCCGGAGGTAATCCCATGGACCTGGTGGTGTTCGAGAACAACAAGCCCTTCGTCATCGACGAGTTCCGCGAAGGCCGCTTCGATTACGTGGAGTTGGCGTCCGACGTGGCGGAGACCAAGTTCTTCCAGTTCCTCTTCAGTCAGGATGTCGTGGACAAGTTGGCGGCCCACTACCCTTCGCCGCGAGAGCGGCATCACGTGCCGATGTGGTTTTATCTTTCCAGCCAGCTTTCCCTGCGGCTGTGGGCTGTTGTTCGACGAGCACAACCATCCGGTGAGCAAGCAGCAGGAGCAGGAGATGACCGAGGCGCAGCGGGACCGTTGCCGCTGGCGGCGCTGCTACAAGGCCGTATTTCTGCTGCATTGCGACGAGGCGGGGGAGCGTTTCGTGGTGGCCGGCGTGCGGGTGCTGCGGGGCAACGAGTCGGAAGCCACGGCGCTGTGGCCGCTGGTGGACACGTTCGTGGAGATTGCCGGCCGGGGCGTGATGAAGGTCCTCTTGCTGGACCGCGGCTTTATCAACGGCCCGCAGATCGGCCGCTTGAAATTGGAGTATGGCATCGACACCGTGATTCCCATCCGCTCCGACATGGACATCCTCGAGGACGTGCGCGGCCTCACGCAACTGCCCACCGCTTGGGAGCCGTACGAAGCGAAACACCGTCCGCCGTTGGCCGCCTTGCGACCATCGCATCCGCCTCATCCCACGGCGCAAAAGCGTGAGCGGAAGCGGCAGAAGACGTTGGCCCGCCGCCAGGCGGAGCAAGAGGCCCAAGACCCGCCCGACCCGAGCAAGGTGCGGGAGCAGACCCTGATCGCGCGCTTTCCGGGGTTGACCAGTTGGTCGGATTGTCCGGTTCCTTTGACGGGTGTGCTTTCCCGGGACATCTATGCCGATGGCCATGAGGAAAGCTGGTTGGTGGTGACCACCGCGGCGCAATGGAGTGCGCGGCGCGTCCGCGACCGCTACGGCTTGCGCACGGACATTGAAGAGCGGCATCGGCAGGTCAAGTGCTTCTGGGACTTGACGCGGTTCCACTCCACGGCCTGGAGCCTGATCGTCAGCCAGACGGTGTTTGTGTGCCTGACCTACAGCCTGCTGCAAATCCATTTGGTGCGACAGGGGCACGAGGAATTGAACCGCCGCACGTGGCCGACGACCCGCCGGCTGTTGCCCGACGGCGATCGGGTGATCCTCTATCGACAGCAATACTTCGGCTTCTTCAGCTTGCTGGAACACATGGAGTTGACCTTGAGTCTGCAAGGCAAGGCGCGGGCCAAGGCGTTGGCGAAGACGCGGCGACTACAACAAGAATCGCCGCGTCCCATTCCCGATCACCCTGCCGCACCTTGAGCTACCGCCTTCTACAGCAAACTGTCTGCTACCTGTTGGCCACCGCCAGAACCTGCCGCGTGACTGCGATGGATCGTTCGCCGTCCCTCGCCGATCGCTCGCCCCCGCCCCTCCCACGGTCGCCTGCCGCCGCCCGGCCATCCCGGCCGTGGCCGCCGATGGCGGCGGCCCGGCCGGCCACGGCCGCCGTCGGTCCGCTTACGTCTGAATCACAGTGAACAAAGGGCTTCCTTTGTCCCCGCCGCGCAGTTATGCTGAAGATCGAGAACTCTGGACAAGAGGAGCGGCATGGGAGCAATCGGTCGATTTTTGGGAAATCTGCGGATCTGGCCGGGACCGATCCTGGCAGTGGAACTGGTCACGTTGTCGCGGCGAACGCGGTATTTCGTCCTCCGCGTGCTCTACGCCGCCGCCCTGTTCTTTGCGCTTTGGTACACCTACGAGGAAACCATGCGTGGCGGGGTTACGGCGACCTGAATACCATTGCGCGCAGTTCACGTCGGCCTTTTTCGGGACCTTCGGCGTGATGCAACTGCTGGCCGTTCTGCTGATTGGCCCCGCCCTGGTCGCCGGGACGATCGCCCAGGAACGCGAACGCCGCACGATGGAGTACCTCTATGCCACGCCGCTGAGCAACCTGGAGATCATCATCGGCAAACTGGGCGGCCGGGTGCTGCAGATCCTCTGCTTGGTCCTTTCCGGCGTGCCCGTACTGACCCTGGCCATGCTCCTGGCCGGCATCGCGCCGGGCTCCATCGTAGTCGCTGACGGTCATCACCGTGAGTACGGTCCTCTTCGTCGCCATGGTTTCCATGGCCGTGTCGGCCTGGACCGCCAAGGCCCGCGACGCGGTCATCAAGGCGTACCTCCTCTTCTTCTGCCTATGGGTGCTGCCCTTGCTGGCCCTGCTGAACTGATCTTCCGCTCCGGGTCCCTGGATTTTGCCCGCGCTGGAACAAGTCGTTGTTGTCGACCCGGTCGTGACTTTTGGGATGATCTTGCGGGGGTGCCGACTCCTAGGGAGTGGCTGCCGAGCCCTGGTCGCTGACACTTGCCCTGGTGCGGAACCAGATGCTGGTGGGCGGGACTGCACTCGTGCTGGCGACCGTTTACATGCGCCGCGTCCATCTCCGCGAAGCGGGCAAGCCGCCCCGGACTCGCCGCTGGCGGCTGCAATTCTTCCGCGGCCAGATCGGCGACAATCCCATGTACTGGAAAGAACTGTATGCCGAGCCGGGCTCCTCGCGGCTGGGCCTGTTGGGCTATGGCCTGCTGGCGCTGATCTTTATCGCCGTTTGCGGGACTCACGGTTTATTGGTTTAACGAATCCGTGCAGCGTTCGGGCTACCGCTCTTATGGGCAGCGGGGAAGAATTCTCCGGTTATGCCACCGTCATGTGCACGTTGCTGAGTTGCTGCGGCCTGCTCGCTGTTGACCGCGCGGGCGGCCAGTTCGATCGCGGCGGAAAAGGAGCGCGATTGCTGGGTCTCGCTGATCGGCACCCCGTTGGAGGCCGGCCAGATCGTCAAGGCCAAGATCCTGGGCAGCCTCTGGTCACTGCGGGGGTTGGTGCCGTTCTTGGCCGTCGCGGGCCCGCCTTGCTGCTGCGGCCTTCCTTTTTCTTGGGCATTGTCTTTTCGCTGCTGATCTTGTGATCCTGGCGGCCTTTACGGCCACGCTGGGCGTCTTTTGCTCGCTGCGTTCCAAGAGCTCCCTCCGCGCCATGGCCGCCGCGCTGGGAATAACCCTCGCGATCGGCGGCGGCTACATGCTCTGCTGCTGCCCGATGATGGCGCTTGGCTCGCGGGCGGGGGCCGACGAGGGATTTATTCGCGCGATGCGCCCTGCATGCCGTTTCTGCTGTTCTGGCCGGAAGCGGCCAGCATGATGCTCGAGGCGGGTTATCGTGCTGCGCCGGACAGGCGAGTTCGGATTCGCCATGGCGGCCTATCTGATCGGCACGATTGGCTACGTCGTGGCGGCGGGCATGATAGCGGCTGCGGCCGTCGATCACATTCGACGAGAAAAGCGGAAGGATCCAAGGGAGATCCAGTTATCACCGATCAACTAGCACTTCAGCAGGGCCGTGAGCACCGCCATTCGTCATGGGCAGGAAATCGAAACGTACTCGCGACTGCGCGAAGGCCGCCGGCCCCGCCGAGCGATCCAAGGCAAGACCGGGCAGCGGCGCCGCCCGATGGCCGCGGTGAAGCGGCCTTGTTTGCGCTGACGCTCTTCCTCAGTGCGGCCCTGCTGTTCACCGTCGAGCCGATGTTCGCCAAGATGGTGCTGCCGCTGTTGGGCGGGATGCCGGCGGTGTGGAACGCCTGCCTGGTCTTCTATCAGGCGGCCCTGCTGGGCGGCTATCTCTATGCCCACCTGTCGCTGAAGTGGCTCGGTCCGCGACGGCAAGCGGTGCTGCACCTGGCCTTGCTGGGCCTGGCGTGGATCGCCCTGCCGATCCGCGTCGCGCGAGGTTGGCTGCCGCCGGCCACGACGTTCCCGGCCCCGTGGCTGTGGATGCTGCTGGCGGTTTCCCTGGGCCTGCCGTTTCTCGCCGTGTCGGCCAGCCGCGCCGATGCTCCAAGCGTGGTTCGCCCGGACGCATAAGCGCGGCCGCCGGCGGGACCCCTACTTCCTCTATGCGGCCAGCAATCTCGGCAGCCTGCTGGCCTTGCTGGCCTATCCGCTGGTGATCGAGGCCAATCTGACCCTGCGCGGCAGAGCGGCGCCTGGGCGATCGGCTTACGGATTGCTCATGGCGCTGATTGCGGCCTGTGCGGCAAGGCTGTGGAGAGACGCCGGTGGGACAGCTCCCCTCACCCCCGGCCCCTCTCCCGGAGGGAGAGGGGAGATTAAGACCGTCACCCCCGGCCCCTGCTCCCGCAAGGGGCGAGGGGAGTCCCTGCGGGCCGCCCATCCATAAGCTCCCAGATTCGCCTAACCGCCGGCTGCGCTGCTGGCTGCTGTCGCTGGTGCCTTCCAGTCTGCTCCTGGGCGTGACTACATACATTTCCGCCGAAATCACGCCGATGCCTTTTCTGTGGGTCATTCCCCTGGCCTTGTATCTGCTGACGCTTCGTGCTGGTCTTCGCCCCGCGGACCATCCTGCCGCTGCGATGGATGGTCCGCCTGCAACCTGTGTTGATCGTGGTGACCGCCGCAACTCTGCTCATGTGCGGCGCGCGGGACTGCGGGAAGTTCTCCTTTTCGGTTCGTTGCACCTGGCAACCTTCTTCGTGACCGCGATGGTCTGCCACGGCCAACTGGCGGCCGATCGCCCGGCGCCGAGCCACTTGACCGAGTTTTATCTCTGGATGTCGCTGGGCGGGGTCTTGGGCGGACTGTTCAATGCCCTGGTGGCGCCGGTCGTTTTCAACAGCGTGCTGGAATATCCGCTGATGATGGCCGCGGCCTGCCTGCTTGCGGCCGCGGCCAGAAGCGGCCGGCGGCAAGTGGCACGGCGGCAAGACGGCATTGCCCGCCGCGGCCCTGTTGCTCTGCCTGATCGTGGCCTGGGGGCTGCGCTCGGACAGTTTTCTCTCCGGCCTGCGCTTCACCGATACCCCCGTGATGCGGTTCGGCGTGGTGGGACTGGCCGCCTTCGCCACGTTTCTCTTGCGGCGGCGGCCGGCCGTGTTCGGAACCGCCGTGGCCGCGCTGGCGGCGATCAGCCTGTGGTCGGTGGAAACGGGCACCCGCTTGCTCCACGCCGAGCGAAGTTTCTTCGGCATCCTTCGCGTGGAGCACGATCCCGTATGGAACATGCACCAATTGCTGCACGGCACGACGAGCCACGGTCAGCAGAGTCTCTTCGAAAGCCAGCGGCACGAACCGCAGGGATATTATCACCGCACGGGACCGTTGGGACGGATCTTCGACAGGGCTCAAGCCTGCGCCGGCCGCTGGCCGAGGTCGGCGTGCTGGGCCTGGGCGTCGGCACGATCGCCGCCTACGCGGAGCCCGGCGAGCGGTTCACGTTCTATGAGATCGACCCGGCCGTGGAGCGGATCGCGCGGAACCCGGACTACTTCACCTACCTGGCCGATTGCCGCGGCAAGGTCGAGGTCGTCCTGGGCGACGCGCGGCTCTCGCTCGAACACGGGCCGCGAGCGGCAGTTCGATCTGCTGATCGTCGACGTCTTCAGTTCCGACTCCGTGCCCGTTCACCTCATGACCCGCGAGGCCTTGAAGATCTACTTTGACCGCTTGAATCCGCGGGGGCTGTTGGCGATCCATATTTCCAGCCGCTATCTCAACCTGGAGCCGATCCTCGGCAATCTGGCCGAGGATGCCGGGCGGACGGCACGAATCTGGCGCGATGTCGATGCGGCGGGGGCCGTGGGAAGGTTCGTCTCGGTGTGGGTCGTGATGGCCCGCAGCCCGGAGGATCTTGGTCCGCTGGCCGGCGATCGTCGCTGGAGGCCGCTGGTGCGCGATGCGGGGCCGGTTTGGACCGATGATTTCTCCAACGTCGCCGGGGCCTTGCGGTGGAAATCGTCCGGGCTGCACCTGATTCCTTGGAGATGGAAGAAGCGAACCAGGCCGAGGGTCATGCCACGCTGGCCATGGCCCTCTTGGACGAGGGTCGGATCGACGAGGCCATCGAGCATTTTCAGAAGTCGCTGGAAATCGAGCCGCAGAGCGCCCGAACCACTTCAGTCTCGGCGTCGCTCTTGGCCCTCGCAAGGGCGGACGGACGAGGCCATCGAGCATTTGCGAAGAGGCCGCTGAGTCTCGACCCCGATCACGCGGCGGCCCATTCCAATCTGGGCGTCGCCCTGGACCGGAAGGGCAAGAAGGACGAGGCCCTCGAGCATTCTTCGCGGGCCGTGCAGATCGATCCCGGCTACGTCGAGGGCCTCCGCAATCTCGGCAAGGCGTTGTTGGACCGCCAGAAGTATGACGAGGCCGTGGCCTGTTTTCGCAAGGCGATTGCGATCAAGCCCGGCAGCGCGGAGATGCGTTTCGATCTGGGCCTGGCTATTGAGGCAGCAGGGGAAGATCGACGAGGCCCTGGGGGAATTTCGCCAGGCCCTGCTCGTTGGCCGAGGAGGAGAAAGACTGCCGCGCTGGTCGAGAAGATCAAGGCCGAGATCCGCCGCTGCGAGGCCTGGCCGTGGGACGAAGAGAAATAAGGCGTCTGGCACTTCTTGCCAACTCCCGCGTCCCCGGCTTGAAGTGCGGCCAGGCGGAAGTGTATTTCACCGCGGTCTGCTGGCGTTCGAGCTGGGAGATTTTTTCCAGCAGCTCCTTGGCCAGGGCCTCGTCGATCGGCCCGGTGAGATCGGAGAGCTTCTTCGTGCCGGGCACGACCTCGTCGCAGCGGATCAGGTGCACGCCGAACGGCGAACGGACCGGGGGACTGATCTCGCCGGCCTTCAGTTCGAAGGCCGCGCGGGAGAACGACTCGTCCATCGGACCGTGGCGGCCGATCTTGCCGAGCCGGCCGCCTTGCTTGCCGCTCGGGCCGGCGGAGTATTTTTCCGCGGCCGCGGCGAAGTCGAGCTTGCCGGAGGTGATCTCCGCGCGGATCGATTCGGCCTGCTTCTCCAGGGCCTCGATCTCCTTCGGGCCGGCCCCGGCGGCAGGGCGAAGAAGGATGTGGCTGACGACCAACTCCGTGCCGTCCAGATCGCGGTGGTGATTCTGGAACCAGGTCTCGCGGCGCTGGGGCGTGCGGTACTTGGCCAGATAGCGGTCCCAGACCAGCCGCCAGAGGACCTGCCGCTCGAGATCGGCCGGGGTGATCGATTCGGCCTTGAGCACGTCGGACACCTTGCGGCCCTGCGCGGCCAGGCGGATCTGCAATTGCTTCTTGGCCTTGGCCAACTCCTCGGCGCTGGGGGCATCGCCAGACGCGGCGGGCGTAGGCCAGCGACGAGCCGGCGATTGACGATCTCTTCCAGCACCTGGGCCTGGGCCATCGGCAGCAGATCGCCGGCCGGCTTCTTGTCGCGGAAGATCAAGTCCATCATCCGCTGGGCTTCGGCCACTTCGACCGGATCGTCGCCCACGCGTGGCCGCGACGGCCGATTCCGCGGCCGGCTCCGGCTGGGCAAAGGCCGGCGCGGCAATGCGAGAGGAAACCAAACAGCCAAACGAAGGCGGAAAATCGTCCGTTCATGGGCCCAGTCCTTTGTGGATGCAGAAGCGGGTCGCCTGCGAGAAGTGCGCAGCGCGGCCCCAAGATAGTTTAGCACGATTTGGAGTGCGGGAATTCATCCGCTTTCTATGCCGCGGAGCGGCTTTCCACGACGCACATGCGGGACTACCGAAGCAGCCTGGCAAACGTAATTCCCGCACTCAAATTGAAAGCGGGAATAAATTCCCGCACTCCAAAGGCGCTCAGTCCCACCACCAGCGGTCGGCCGCCTGCGGCTTGGCGGCGTTGCTGGGCCGCTTCTCCTGAAGCTGCGGATAGCTCTCGACCTGGATCGCTTTGCCGGCTGACCAACTCGTTGGTCTTCACTTCCACGCCGCCGCTGACGTGCGCGACGAACACCCCGTTGGTCGAGCACGCGATAGTTGACGACCGAATCGACTTCCTTGGGGGCCGCGCCCTGCTCGACGACGAACGCCTGCGGGTTGCCGAAATAGGCCATGTGCCAGTCCACCTTGTCGGCCAGGCCTTCCTCGCGGACCAGCGAAGCGGCCAGGGCCAGGTCGCACAGGTTCCGCAACTCGGCATAGATCGGATACTTGGCGCAAAGCTCGTCGAAATGCTTGGTGAAGCTCTCGGTGAACTGGCGATTCAGCGGCTCCGATTCGCCCGGGTGGATCCGCTCGCCCTGGGCCGTGAGGTGTTCGTTTTCGCTCTCGACCTTCACGCCCTGGCCGCGGATGTTGAAGGCCAGGTGGTCCTGCGAAGTCTGGATGGAATCGTAGTTGAGCGTGAACCACCAGCGGAGCACGCCCATTTCCTTGGGCGGGGACTTGATCAGGCTCATGTAGCTCCTCACGCCCGGCACGCCTTCTTCCAGGCCCATGCCGACGAGTTTCATGCGATAGTCGGCCTCGACCAGCGTGCGCGCCGCCCGGGTCTGCGGATCCAGTCCGCCGAAGACCTCGATGTCTTGCTTGCCGACCGCGGCGCGGAACTGCTCGCACCAGGCCTTGCGGGCGGCAGGCCCCTCGGGAATCTGCCGCTTGCTCCACTGGGCCAGGAATTCCTGGGCGTTCTTCAGCGATTCCTTGCGCGGGATTGATCATGCAGCCGAAATGGGCGTCGCGGCCGGTCATCATGTGGCGGAAGACGACCACCAGGTCGTCCAGCCGCACGACCGGGTCGCCCGTCTCGCGCGAGACGACGCGGTTCTCCCCTGCCACGGTCCAGTCGCCGGCCGGTCCGGCCACGCACCAGGTCGCCCGTCTCGGGATAGACGAACACGTACTCGATCCGCCGCAGACCGGCGAGATACTTCATCGTTTCATCGACGCCCTGGCCCAGGGCCTCGTTGAGTTGGATCTGCTTCTCCAGCCGGGTGAGCGAGATCATCCGCAGGGGCGAACTCCGCCGCGACGTCGTCCTGGCCCGGTGCCCGCTGCGGTCGCTGATTGTTGGTCCGCAGGGCGGCCAGGTCTCCGCGTGCGGGCTTCTTTCATCAAGGGACGCAACACGCCCTGGGGATCGACCCAAACGCCGGTGGGAAATTCGCGAGAGGGTGCCGGTGCCGCCGTTCTCCACCCAGGTCTTGGTGGCGACGGTGTTGGTGATCAGGTCCTTCAGCGGCTGGAAGTCGGCCCCGTTGGCGATTGCTGGCCGTTCTGCACCGCCGGCCGCGGGCAGGCGCCGACGCCTGCCAGGATATGGGCCCGCAGGCGATCATCGCCGACGCGGGCCACGGTTTTCACGGCAGCCGCCGGGGCCCCGGCCTGGATCTGGGCCGCGGCCACCTGCGCGAGCATGGCGTCGCGCTGCTGCTTGGGATCGGCCGCCTGTTGAGCGGCAGCGATGGCCGGGGCAAACTCGCCCGCAGCCAACTGGGCCTGAATGCCTGCATCCGGCTGATCGCCCCGGATGCCGAGACCATCGACCCCACGAGGCCGAGTCCCGCCAAGAGCATCAACACCTGCCTCAATCCACCTCTGACTGTTCCGGTTCGTGACAACATATTTGGCTCCATCGATAGGACTGGCCCATTATAAACCCTATTACCACTATGGACAGAAGAGGCAAGAAATGCAAGCGACGAAGACGAAGGATTCTGGGAAACTCGAAGAGGGGGTAGGGACAAGCAAGCGAGAATGCGATCTGTCCAGCAATCCTATCGGCCCATAGTCGGATTCGTATTCCCTCCTACGGCATTTTCACCCCCCGCACCTTGTAGGGAAAATCCTTCGTCACGACCATCCCCGGCGTCTTGTAGACGAAGGCCAGATTCTTCGGCAACTCGGGCAGGGCGAAAACATAGCCCACGCCGATCTCGTTCTTGGTCCGCAGGGTGGTTTCCATCGAGTCGGGCTGGATCGGCTTGCCGTCGGCGTCTTCGAGGTAGGCCTCGTTCTGCAGGACCCAATTGCGGTGCGATTCCAGGGCGTCGCCGGCGTCGTCGAAGCGGAGCCGGACGAAGACCTCCCAGGAGTCGCCGTTCTTGCGGACTTCATCCAGCGCGACCGTGGCCGCGGCGATCCGTTTTTCCTGCTTGCCTTTCAACAGATCGACGAATCGGAAGGTCTCCACCTTGCCCAGCATCATCGCCCGCAAGGAGCCTGTCAGCGAGGCAATTTCTTTCAGCGGCTGGGCGGGCATGGCCAGGGCGATGTCCATTTCCACGGCCGAGCTGCCCAGCCGGGGGAATGCCTCTTTTTCCGCCTGGGGATCCTCGGCGGCCAGGCTGCCCCCGCTGGAATCCAGGACCTTGAGGTCGGCCATGCGCTGCTTGACGGCGATCGGTTGCAGCCGCGGCTCCCAGGCCACTTCCAGCGAGACCTGCAAGGCCGGCGGCGACGAACTTCGCAATTCGCGCTTGGCCAGCACCGACACCGGCTCGATCCGCATCGGCCCTTGGATCGCGGCCCGGCCGGTCCGCGGCAGATCGTTCGGCCCGCGGGGAACGATTTGCAACGCGCCGGGCTGGCCATAGGGATAGATCGACAACTGGGCCTGATCCAGCACCGAGTCCAGCGCGGTCCAGAACGGCGTCTTGTCGAAATTGACGGCGATTTCCGGATCGGGGATCGCGGCGTCGGCCGCCCGCGGCAGATCGGCGATCGTGTTGCCGGTCTGTTTTTGGATCTCGGCGAGCACTTTGGAGACCTTCAACCGCCCGTGCAGCGTGACGGTCGAGGCCTCGACGCTCTTGGCGGCCTGGGTCTCTTGCAGTTTCTTGCGGATCTCGCCGGAGGGCTCTTGGCGACGTCGTCGTTCGGCTGAGACTCGGGCGACGGCAGCAGGTCGAGCACGGCCGGCCCGAGTTCGATCAAGTCGTCTTTCGGCCTCCTTGCGTTCGTCCTGCGTATCGGCGTCGAGTTTGTGGACGAGTCTTGCGGACCTCGGTTTTCAAGGCCGCATCGCTGGCGGGTTCGCCGGCCAACAGGCAGCCGATGACGAGAAAGGGCGTTAGCATGGTTTGCTCTCGTAGGGTGGGTCAACCGAGACCCCCGCGCAGCGTTCGTTGTGCCGGCCCATCATTGGCCGATCGCGCATGCTGGGCCTGCACCGCTCCCTATTATAATCGCTACCGTGCCGGGCGATTATTGGCAGCCAAAGCCGATTTTTCGGCCGATTTGGCGGCCGTGGCGGGGGCGTCGCAGAGAAAAGTGTACCAGGCCAGACGCTGATAGACGGGCGAAGACTCTTGATAGCGGTCGAAATCGTGCTTCCGGCCGACCTCGCAGGAGACGTCGACCACTTCGAGCTTGCCCCCCGCCGTGCCCGTGGGTCCGACATAGCCCATGGCCTCGGGGCCGTGGCGGCCGTAAAGCCGCGAATACCACTTCAAGACGCGATCGCAGCCGTTGGTGACGACCAGAATCCGCTCGACGGCCAAGGGGGCCAGGCCGTGGGGACAGCACGGTTCCAGCCAGTCGGCGTCCATGGCGGCGGCGACCATCATCACGCGAATGGGCCGAGGTCCGGCGTTGTTCCAAGCGGCCAAGACCTCGGGCGAGAGGCTGCGGCCGGCCACGGATCCTCCGGCCAACAACTGCAAGGCCCCGCTCGCCGTTCGGCACCCCAGGCTATAGCCGACCAGGCTCAGCGGCGCGCCCTTGGGCAGATTGGGAAGCACGCGGGCCAGGTAGTAGGCCTCCACGTCGCTGCGACAGACCTTGATCTGCACGTCGGGGCGAATCCGCCGCACGACGCGATCCGCGGGCCACGACCAGACGACCAGGCGGAAAGGGCGGCCGCAGGCCTGCTGCTTCATCAAGCCATACAACTCGTTGCCATGCCGCACGGCCCAGTCCGCGTCGGTGCCATTGCCGTGGATGAGAACGGTCGTCGGCACGCCCGGCACGGCGGAAGCTTGAAACGCGGCCGCATCGGACGCTTGCCACTGGCCGCAGCCGCACGATTCATCGAGCCGCCAGTACGTGATCTTCGACAGACCCGCCTCCAGATCGCCGCAGCCGGGAGCGCAGCGGGTGTTGATCAGCCAGACCTGGGTGGCGGCAGCGGGCGCGGGCGATGTTTCCGCCGCAATCGCCGAGAATCGCGAGAGCAGCGGCAAGGCAGACAAGCACCAGGCAAGGATCACGGATTGACTGACGGGCGAAAGGCGGGGCATGGCGGCACTTCCGATTCGCGTGGCATCCGTTTCCTAGAAAGAAATCTTTACCCAATTGTAACTTGCATTTAAGCCCGTGGTGGAAAAAAAGCAATCCCCCATGTTTCCAAAAAACGACTGCGTGGAAGTTGCACATCGTCAATCTTGGTGTAGAGTTTCCATGTTGAAGATACGCGGCAGAGGCTGCGAGTCGGTTTGAAAGGGAGCAAATCATGCGTAGGCTGTTCACTGTGACGGCAATCTTGGTTCTGTTGGCGCCGGCGATCGGCTGCGAGTCGTGTTTGTTCCGCGGCGAGCGGGCCCAGCCCGTTCCGACCTGTGCTCCGCCGTGCGAACCCGGTTGTGCCCCGGTTGCCGGTCGCCGGGTTGTGCGCCGGCAGGCGGTTGCCCCTCGTGTGGGCTCCGACGGTTGGCGTGACGGAAACGATGCCCGGCCCGGCGGGTTGATTGCCGTCCGCTCGAGACAAGAACTCGAAATACCCGGTTCGGTGAGGTTCGTCCGGGTCGGTTTCGCCATCCTGAACGAAACCGACTCGGACGAACCGTTTTGTTTTCTTGCTTCCTCCGGCTCGACGCTCTGCGCGGAAAAAAATGATCGTAAGGATCGGCAAATCAATAACAGTCGCATCGTTGCCTTTTGCTCCGCGAAAGCCGCATCTTTCGCGGAGCGAAAGGCGACACGTATTTACCGCGCCGGTCCTAACCCGAAGCGTAAGCCAGGTAATAGGTTACGTCCCTCGCCGACCATGAGTACATGGTGCCCGTGTCGTCAGGTTGCTCTGCGGTTTCGCCGCGAGCACTCTGATCGAGCCGGGCCGCCAGCCCATGCCAATCGCGGTCCACGATCCAGGCGAACGGCCGCGGCCGCCGCTGCGGGCTTCCCACAATTCGCCTACCGCACGCTTGTGCTGCTCTTCCGGGTCGCTGGCCATCTTGCCCATCTTGTACTCGACGAGCACGATTATGCCGTTTTTCAGTTCCACGAGGAAATCGGCAAAATACTTTCCCGGCGACTTGGGGAGCCAGAAACCGCCCTGGCTTTCGTGTTCCGTGTTGCGAATCCACCGGAGGACGTTCGGGTGGCCGTTGATCTGCGCCGCGCATTCCGCCTCCTCGCCATTCATCTCGAAAATCAAGTCAAAGGCGTGCTTGCGAAATTGCAGGCCCCCCGGGTAACAACGCGAGGGGCGATAGTTCTCTTCCTCGATCTTGATGGCGAACTCGTTGGATGTCTCGATCGCGTCGGGTTCGTTGCGAATCAGCCACTCCGCAGCCCTGCGGATCTGCAAGCGGCCGTGCTCCGCGACCTTCGCCCGCAGCCGCTCGGCCAGCACGTGCCGCCGCCGTACCACGATCGGCAAACTCAAACCGCGGTCGCGCGAAGAGATGCACAACGGCCCGGTGCAACCACGGCTGACTTTCCTTGCAGCGGCAGCCCCAGGAATGAATCGCCCCGGTGCAGTTCGCGATCGAGCCAGCGGGCCAACTCGACCTCGCTCCAGTTCTCGCCCTCGCCGATCAATTCCAACTGCCGCAAGCGGACGTTGCCGGTAATTTCCATTACCGTCCTTCCGTCGCGTCCGCCGGGGTTCGCCTCCACGTCGATCATGGCCGCCGTGCCGACACGAATATCCGAGGCAATTCCGCCTCCGAAAGGCCCGGCTCGCAGCGCCCCAGGTCCCAGGCGAAGTTGTCCAGCTCCCTGGTTCGAAGAGGGTCCGTCGGTCGCCCTGCTTGACGTCAATCGCGGCACGAGCAGCGGCTTGGCGTACTGTCCCAGCGGTTTGACGGCAATGCCGACCGGGCGTTCCCGCTCCCAATAGGCTTCCACGGCCGCACGGTCGGCCGGTTCGTTCAAGGCTTCGCAAAGCGTCTGCACCTCGTGCCGGTCCAGCAGGTCCCGGACCACCAGCGTGTGCGACGGCTCGTCGTAGCGGGTCTTCTCGACCAGCGCCGGCGGCAGCGATCTCAGCCGCCGGCGCGACGGTCAAGGGAATCCGCCCCAGCCCCAGCCATCCCTGCCCGGAAGCGGCGCACACTCGAGCTCCTCCGGCCGATCGGTCGTCGAACCCGCACGTTTCGACCATGCGGTCGCGAAGCTGCATCGCCGTCCGCACCACGTCGTCGCTGAACACGAAGGCATACGCCCGATCGAGGGCCGGCACCCGCGTGGGTCGCGTTGGGCATCCGCAGATGCGGCCGATTAGCTGCTCCACCGCCGTCGGCGTCGCCGCGTTGCCGATCGAGCCCAGCACCTATGCCAGCGGACAGTCCCCCTTCCCGCAACTTGTCAACCGTTACGATGTAGCGGACCGGGCAATCGCCGCCAGCAAGTCCTCTTCGCCAATCTCGTCGATCGTGCCGGTGTAGATCCGCACGTGCTCCGGCGGGCACTTGCAGTTGCTGATCAGCGCCGCCTTGACCTTCTCCACATGTGCGTCTCCCGCGTCTTTGAACTCGGCCGCGCCTGGATGAGGGCGATGGGCCGGAAGAAGGGCAACGCTTCTCCTGGTTCGCGCGGTTGGCGATCGCCTCTAGTTCCTCGTGGGCTGCACCGTGGCGGCCAGACCTCAACCAGTCGCGGCGGCTTTCCAGATCGACCGGGGGCTTGATCATCCCTTCGTTTTTCAGTTCCAGCGCGCTGACGGCGTACAGCACGTTGCTGGCGAGTCGCCGATCGGTAGGATGCTTCGGGTTGTGGCGCTGTTCGGGCGTGGCCGTCAACTCCAGCACGAATTTCGGGCCGAACCTGGCCAGCGACTCGAACAACGTCGGCATGCGGGCG
>CAWEUH010000049.1:0-130545 GCA_963811985.1 uncultured delta proteobacterium | reverse complement strand
CTAAGAAAACGAAGGGCCGCGCTACCAGTCATTTTGCTTACCGCGCACGCGGACGTGCCTATGGCGGTTCAAGCGATGAAGATGGGAGCCGTGGACATACTGGAAAAGCCCTTTAACGATGATGCGCTGCTAACCTCAATTGGGCATGCATTGACGCGCGGGAAAGATGATAGGGGACAAAACACTAGGATACAGGCGATTCTTTCCAAGTATGCGACTTTAACGAAGCGGGAAATCGAAGTGTTGTCATGGCTGCTCAAGGGACAGCCTAACAAGGTTATTGCTGATGAGATGGGCATCAGCAAGAGGACCGTGGAGTACATCGTGCTTCCGTAATGGCGAAGATGGAGGCGCAGAGTTTGGCTGAACTTCTGCGAATGGCGCTGCTGGTCAAGGACGAGGGCTTGGCGGAAAGTTCTTCCTGACAGCGCAATGCAATGCGGCATGAGGGGGCGGCGGCGACTTTTAACCGTGCTGGCGGCCGTATCCTGAGCGGCCAAGGGCAGAATAAATCCAATTAGAAGTCCGTCTCGCCCAGTTCGCGTCGCCCATAATTTACCGCCGTGCGCTTCAATGATGGCGCGAGAGCTCGAACAGCCCACTCGACACAGCTGATTTCCCTTGGTGGAGATGCAGCGTCAAGATCCCATTCGAATTGTTTGGCCAATTCCGCGCCGGCCTTGATGACTTCAACGCATATATGCGTTGCGTTTGACGATGTTGAAACAACGAGATCATGTTCTGGATCGGCGCGCCTCGCTTCGGCGGCGTTGCGCAAAAGATTAATCAGGACATGACCAATCTGAGCCCGGTCGGCGAACACATCGCAATTCTCTGCAACGAGGCGCAGTTCGACAGGAAATCCGCGTTCCTCATGATTTCTGAATATCCCTCTGTGGGCGATCTTGAGCGAACGATGCAGACTCATCACGGTCCGGCTGGTTTCGTTGTGTGCGATGAATTCCTGCAGCTGGCCCACGATTTTTCCTGCTCGCGCGATCTGAGAAGCTGCATTTTCTATGGTTTCCTCCACGCTCGCGGGTCGTTTCCCGAGGGTATCGCATAAAGGCGGCTTATGGATTTGACGTATGTGAGCGACGCGGCCAGTGGCTGGCTAAGCTCATGAGCGATCTCCGCCGTCATGCATTTCATGGCTTCCAGATTGTCCGCGTGCGATGCCCGGAGCCTGTATTCCGACTTCTTGCGAAGGGTGATGTCCTGCGCGTAACCCCGCCAGATGACGCTCCCGGCGCCGTCGGCCAGAGGCAGAAATTCCGCTTCTATCCAGATGATCCCTTTTTGCGGATGGTCATATCGGAATTCCTCTCGCAACAGCCTCAAACCCCGCGCGCATTCTGAGAGACCGGCATCGATGCGCGGCTTGTCTTCGCGGTCGATGCAAAGAAACAAAGCGTCCGCGTTGTGTTCCACATCGCCCGGCGCGAAGCCAAATAGTTCATGGAAGTTTTCTGAAGCATATGGGAATCCGCAATGTCCTGCACCGCTATGATAGAATGAACAGAACGCGCCTTGAAGAGAAGCGCTCGCGTCAGCGAGTTGCACCAGCGGCGCAGCTTTTCGCGGGGCAAGCGCTCTGCGACGTTTCTGGTGCTACGGAAGGCCGCGGCAAGGGCGCATGTTCCCGCGCCGCCAAGCAGAAAAAATAGTGGTCCAAGCCAGTCGCGAATGTCCGTGCGAGAGCCTGTCCACGCGCAATATATTCCCGAGACTAGAAGCAAAACGACGGCTCCAATGCAAAGACTCTGCGTGAGCTGCTTCTTGTAGCTGGATAGCAATTGGTGCATCGGGGCGCTATGACTCTTTGGGTTCAGTGGGCGCAGTTTCCATCTCAGAATGGCCTCTATTGTGACGCTTTGGCAAGCTGCGCTCTGGTTTGCCTACGACCGTCGCGAACGCGCTAAGCTCGGCGGAGCGAAACGACGGCTTCGCCGTCCCCTAGCGGCATGGGCGGATTTGCCTATCTTATCACGCTAGCGAATTTTATTCGGGTGAGAGCCTCCATGCGACGTTTCATTGGCGCAATAGATCAAGGGACGACAAGTAGCCGCTTCATCATTTTCAATCGGGATGGGAAGATCATCTCTGTTGATCGGCGCGAGCATGCGCAGATCTATCCGCGTCCAGGTTGGGTAGAGCACGACGCGTTGGAGATCTGGCGCAACACGCTGGCGACCATGGAGGGGGCCGTCGCCAAGGCGGGGATCGGCCCGTCGGATTTCGCCGCGATTGGAGTCGCAAATCAGCGCGAAACCACGGTTCTCTGGGACAAGGCGACCGGAGCGCCGCTTCATAACGCCATTGTGTGGATGGATACCCGCACCGATGCGGCTGTCGCTCGGTTTGCCCGAGATGGCGGGATAGACCGCCTGCGTTCGCGGACGGGATTGCCGCTCGCGACCTATTTCTCCGCGCTGAAGCTTGCGTGGCTGCTTGAGAATATTCCCGGGGCGAGGATAAGGGCCGAGACGCGAGATTCTCTTTGGCACAATCGACGCCTGGCTGATCTGGAATCTGACAGGAGGGCCCAAGGGCGGCTTGCACGTCACCGATGTCACCAATGCCTCGCGCACGCAAATGATGGCGCTGGAAACCTTGGATTGGGACGAGGAAGTTTTGCGCCTTTTTGAAATTCCTCGGGCCTGTCTTCCAGAGATCCGCTCGTCGAGCGAGGTTTATGGCTCGTGCGAACTTGCGCTCGGCGACATGACTATCCGGAATGCGGAAGCGTGGAATGCGATCCTCGGTGCGCCGCTATCCGGGGCGCTCGGCGATCAACATGCTGCATTGCTGGGGCAGGCCTGTCTGCGGCCCGGCGAGACAAAAAACACATATGGAACGGGGTGTTTCTCTGCTCCCAATTCCTACCGTCAAAGGCGGTTGGCCGAAGTGAGTCAAGTTCGACGCCATCGAGGCAGCGAAGATTGACGTCAATCTTGTTCGGGTCGGACCGCGGCACGTAAAACGAGTGGATCCCGCAGACGCGACAGAACCGGTGTTTGGCAATCCGGGTATTGAACTGATACATCGTCAACTCTTCGGCGCCGGATAAAAGCTCGAAGTCCGACGCGGGGACAACCAGATGTAGGAAGCCTTTCAGGGTGCAAATGGAACAATTGCACTCGATAACGTCCGCCAAATCCGCCGTTACGCGGTAGCGAACTCGGCCGCAATGGCAACCTCCCAGATAGGTTTTTCGAGCCATGCCGAAATGCGTACGGCTTTGAAGCGCCGTTGTCCAGGGAACGCCAGACGCAATCCTTGAATATCGCAACCCGCAGGGGTAGCCTAGCCCGTGTGGTTCGCATTAATCAGGGAAAGGTGTTGACCGTCTTGAAGCTTGGGCTTTTGGCATTTGTCATCGTGTGTGTCGCTTGCACGAAGGGGGCTCCCGCTCGCGACCCTGAGTGCGTCAACCGCTGCATGCAAGAGTGTCAGAACCAACCCGAAGCCCTCGAACCGAGGAACATGGCCGTGCCCGCAGAGGGCCACATGGGGAACACGATGAGCGGCTGCGACCAAACCTGTACGAGCCGTTGTTGAGGTGTCAAGTGCGGACCGCGCGTACTAGGAGTTGCATAGAACCATGACGTATGAACTCAATCGAACCGCGAAGCGAGCTGGTCGCTGGGCTGTGCGCCTAGTCCCATTTGCAGTCGCGTTTTTCACGCGCCCAACCAGCGCGCTCGGCCAGACCGGTTCAAACCCCGACTCCGAGTATGGCGTACCACCCTTCGAGGGGTTCTACCTGCGACGAGACCCTGGCATCTCGCTAGGGCTGGAACCCTATGCAGGGATTGCGGTGCTCACGGGCAGCGATGGTTCGCGGGGCCACGGCATCGCCGGCGGCGTGTCGCGTTTGCGCCTTAGCTACTTTGAACTCGGCGCAGATCTCGAGGTTAGCGATTCGGCCATTGTGAGCTGGCGGCAAGTCGGAGGCTTTTTGGGTGCATACCTCCCCATTGCGCATTGGGTCGATTTCGATACAAGCCTAGGCCTCGCGCAACGCAATTTCGTGAGCTCCGATACACGCTATGGCCCGGGCGGTCTCGATGTTCGTGGGCCTGCGCTAACGTACCGAGTCGGTTTCTCCGATCGCCCCGTCGGCGATCGATTCGGGTTGAGGCTGGGCGCCGCCCTGCTCTTCGGCGTCGATTTGAAACACTACGAGGGGCAATGGACCTATGATCTCGGGCCGCGCCTCGGCACAGCGACGGGCGTAATTCACGTCGGAGGGGTTTCCGTCGGCCTCGTCGCATGCCTCGGCTTCGACGTAATACTTCGAGGGTCTAGCAATCGCTGAGGGGTGCCGCTCTTTCCGCCGACGCTTTGAGCGACTCCTGTGCGCCACAGTAGTCGTACTAAAGATCCAGGTGCTTCGCGCCACCTGGGGCAAAGCCCAGGGATTTGACGCAATTCCGTGGCTAGACATGTACCGCGCCACCCATTGGTTCGAGCCGCTGCCCGACCCTCGCAGCCTGCTTGCAAGCTACCACCCACCACTTTCATACCTGTTGGTACGGCTGATCAACGGCGTGGTTCCCGACGCTATCGCAGCCAGCCAGGTGCTCTCGAGTGCGGCCATGCTTGCCGCATTCTTCGGTTTCAGACACGTGCTAAAAAGGACACGCTGCCTTGAATCAACGGCGGGGCTTTGGCTGCTCTACGGCGGGTTTTCGTTGCCGCTCTACGTCTGGCTAGCCATCGAGACCGGCTACGACAGCCTCATTTTTGCATGGTTCATCTTGACGCTCAGCGTGTCGGTAGCGCTGTTTTGGCATGAGCTGCCCGGCAAGTTCTACCAAAACACCCGCGTGATGTTGGGACTCGTCACGCTCGTGGTTCTGCTCGTTGCTGGCCTATACACGAAGTACAGCGGACTGATGGCCTTCGCCTTGCCATTCATGATCATCTGGGTGCGGCGGGGGCTCAAAGCGTTGGCGAGGGAGGCCCATTTACCGGCGCTGGCTGCCGTCGTTGCGTTAGCCATCATCGCGCCCTTCTACCACGCCCGTTACTACGAGACTGAACACGAGTGGATGCCTGCCGCCATGGAGTGGCAAAAGAGCAACGCATTGACCATCGTACGCACCGAACGCGATGCCGATCCATTGGAGTTCTTCGCTCACATGATTCGAGTTCCCTCCGAGAGCATCGTTGGCGCGAATAAGCCGGTAAGGGACTCGTTCTTGCACTCGATATGGTTCCATGTCTGGAAGCGCGACAAGTGGCTCGGCGTACAGCCAAAACCGTCGCTTACGGTGAGCAACGCCTACGTAAGGTTCTTTGCTTATGCCACGCTCGTCGGCAGCCTTGTCTTTCTCGGTCGCCTGCGACGGCGTCCAAGGGCGTGGCGGCAACTCGGGTGGGTGCTGCTGGGGGTAACGGCAATGTTCAGCGCCGCTGCCCTAGCCTTCGCTTGGAAATATCCCATTTGGGGTTGGCGTGTCTTCAAAGCAAAGTACATGGCTGCGGGTATCTTGTGGGTTGCCTACGCTGCCTGGGCGCCATTTGACCTTGTCAGGTCAAAACTGCGCCGCGCCACCGCGCGCCGAATCTTCGAATGGACTGCATGCGTGGTGCTTGTGGCATTCATGATGGTCAATCATCTGTTGCCGGTGTATTAGCTGCACGGGGCCGTCAACTTCACGCGCCTACTGCGCCACGAAGTGAATCGTGAAGTCGTCTACGACTCGCTTGGTCGTGGCCGTCACGAAGCGCCCACGTCCCAAGGTCTCGTCGCCTCCGACTCCGAAATCCAAGAACAGGGCGCCGAACCCATCTGCCGCGTTGTTGGCTGGTCTCGGCTGGCCGTTGGCGCATTCGCGATCCAACGTTAGGTACGAGCCCCACCAAGGGTCGTTATTATGGCTGGGCACGAACACCCTGGTCTGAATCCCGCCGAGCCCAGAGACAGCCACGAAGGTGCGACCGGGGCCAACAACCAGTTCGTTGAATGCGCCCGTAGCGCCGTGCCCAGCCGCAGCATCACCCAGGGCCGTCAGCGTCCTGGTGCGCGCGTACGCGTGTTCGTGGCCGGTTACGACGATCGCTCCGGCTTCTTGACACCGTCGATACGCGGTCCAGCCGACCTCGTCGGGTTTCGCTCCGGTCTGCATGTCGTGCTGCGTCTTGTGCCACAAGCAAAGTTTGTACCGGGCGCGGCTCTGGGCGAGTTCTCGCCGTATGAATGCCTCGTTATCGCCGCGCTCGCCCATGGTGCCGATTTCGCTCATGACAAATTGCACCCCACGATACAGGCAACTCGCCTGCCGACCGGGCTTGCCCTGGCACTGTGCGCCGGCGACTCTCTGCTGCTTGGCAGCAATGAGGCGCTCATAGGCGGGCCAAGCAGCCACGTCGTGATTGCCCACCACGGCAAACCAGGGGAAATCATGACCGAGCCGTTCAAGCATCTGGCCCCAATCGCCCGGCTTGTTCTCGTAGTCGAAATCCCCCAAGACCACCAGAAAATCGGCGGATTCTGCGCGGATCAAATCGAGCACGGCCCGCGCGCGCTCCCCAATGCCCTGGTCGCCGACAAGCGCAACTCGAACGGTATGCTTTTCGTCCTTGAGCGCCGCGCGCTGGGGCACCGGCAACGTCGGTAAACTGCGGGGTGCCGTTGTGCTTGACGCAGACGTCGTTGGGTCACGATGATCCGTTGCAGCAGGTCGATGGCACGCACAAACTAGGACGGCAACGGTTGCGAGGCTTAGGTTCGCCAAGGCCACGGAATTCTCGGTCTAGAAGCGGATTGATAGTGAGCCGCCTTGCGGCGTGCGCATCGCTACGGGAAGCACCGCAGTCATCGAGCGTGCGGTGGGCCCCGGCACCAAGGGCCGTACCGTGATGACGGCTTCGTCGCGTTGGGAAACCATGACCGCCCCCACGATGATCGATCCGAGCAATACGCCGATGCCCCCGCCGACGAGCGCACCGTTAGCTTGCGTGCGTCCGTAGCAGTACCCGAATTCGTCGCAAACCCGTGCATGGGATTGTGAGGCGGCCAGCATTACGACCGCTGTCAACGTGCCTCCAATTCCAATCAAAGCGCCCGCCGTCCGCGTCCCACTGCGATCAACATAGTGGCCTCTGATTTCCGATGGGCCTTGGATCATCACAGGGAACTGCACCGGCACTACAGGGCCCCCCTCCTTGGCCAACGCGAGCTGGTAGGGACCCGATGGCATTGGAATTGCGCAGGGCCCGTCGCAAATGGGCGAGTAGACCCGCGTGAACCCGCCATGATACCAACCACCGTAGTGATACCCCCAGTAATAACGCTCGAATGGGACTACCCCGCTGTTGGCGAGCAACTGAATTCCGGGCGAGTCGGGTTCGAATCGAACCATGTTGTTTGGAACGAGGCGACTGTGACCGTGGGCATGGGGATAATTGGGTTGACCCAATGGCTCTTCGGGTGGTGGGGGTAGTGTGGAGGTTTGCGCCCTAGCGACCCCAGCGATCGTGAGTGCCGCGGTGACTGCGCAGAATCTGATGCCGACTGCTGTTGCCATGGTCGAACCCACTCTCAATAGCAAAGGGCCGCGCTCGTCAGATGCAGCCGCGCCGCCCTAAATAGCACTTTTGGCGCGCCTGGGTCCTTGCGTGCCCATTCATTCATCCACCCATCGGCCAACGGACTTTTCGCCCCTTCCGCTCTTCCTGTACCATTATCCAATTTCATCGGACAGGCCTGTATCAATTACTAGGGACAGCCCCTAGCCAGATGCGATGAATGGTGAGTCGGGGTGGGCCGGGCGCGGGTCACCGTGCGGCAATTCGGGCTGGTTCATCTTCGGCTACGCTGTCCGGTCCCGGTTGCTGAACGTAGGCACCGCTAGAGCGCGGAGCCTTGGCGAGCCACGCCTCCGCGCTCGCTTCGTCGTCGAACATCTCCGCTTCAATCGACTGCAGCTGCAGCAGCGAACAGAATATGTTTGCCGTACCGATTGTGGCTGGCCGATCGACGATGAACGCGCAGCGGCCTTTCAGCGGAAAGTGGCGAGACTTGTGCCAGTCTAGCAGAGTATAGATTTCGTCGAATTGAAGCAAACGCGACACCTTGCGGAAATCCACGATAATGCCCACATCTTCGGGCAGGCGGGGGTCTTGCACGAGGCGCTCGCTCAAGGCCATTGCGTCGGCCAATAACGTGAAAGATGAATCATTCAACACGACAATCTGCTTGGCTTCGTCGTATTGATATCCACCACAGCTATCCATTTGGCACCCCCATCTTTGTCACGCAAGTCGCCGCTGCAAGTTCGCAGCTTACCGTAGAGGGGGGGAGTATACCGTGGGCGCTTCTCTTGATGCAATACTCAATTGCTTTGCGTCAGGCGTTGTCGATGAACTCCCCGATTAGCCACACATTTCTTCGACGCCGCTTTTTGCCAGAGTTCTCGACGCCATTACCTGGACCGTTTCATGACGTGTGCGAGTGGGGTTGCACTGGTATTCACGTGTCTGTAAGCGTGTGGCTAACACCGCAACGGGGACGGCACCGGGCAACCCAAGCGGTGGTGGCTGGCTGGGAGTATTCCCGTTAGCTATCGTGCAGTTGGCTGGCGGGCACCAACGTCAACCGATTCTCGAGCAACACCGCAATCGATTGCTCGATGTCGCTGGTGCGAATCATGACGAATGCGCTCGCTCCGACGGCGAACGCATACATATATTCGATGCTTATGTTGGCCCCGGACAAGATGCCAAGCGCCTTGTTCACGGCCCCCGGCCGGTTAGGGATCGATAGACAAATGACCTGGGTGATGCTCAACGAAAACCCGCGGGACCGAAGCACGTCCTCGGCCTTCTTTGGGTCGGAGACCACCATGCGTAAAATGCCGAAATCGGAGGTCTCGGCAATGCATAGTGCAGAGATATTGATGCCGTTCTCACCGAGCGCGGTTGTGACCTCGGTAAGCCGCCCGGATCGATTTTCGAGGAAGACTGAGAGTTGTTCGATGATCATGGGTGTTGCCTATAGTTTCCGCTTGTCGATGACTCGCTTTGCCTTGCCCTCGCTGCGCTCAATGGTCTTGGGTTCAACCAGTTTTACGTTCACGGAAATGCCCAGCGTGCTTTCCAAAGCGTGATGGACCTTCGCGGTCCAGGCTTCAAGCTGCCCAACCGTGTCGGACAGGACATGCTCATCGACTTCGACCATGAGCGTCAACGAGTCGAGGTTGTGTTCCCGTTCGACAACCAGCATGTAGTGGGGTGCGACCCCGGCAATCTCAAGCAGCACACCCTCAATCTGCGATGGAAAGACGTTGATGCCTCGAATGATCAGCATGTCGTCGCTTCGCGCCAGGCATTTCTTCATGCGCGCTGAGGTGCGTCCGCAGGCGCACGACTCCGTGGTCAGTTGAGTGAGATCGCGCGTGCGGTACCGAATTAGCGGCATCCCCTCTTTGGTCACTGTCGTAAACACCAATTCCCCCAAACAGCCCGGCTCGAGCACGGCGAGACTATCAGGGTCGATGATCTCGGGAACGAAATGATCCTCTTGAATATGCAGCCCTTTGCGCTCGAGGCACTCACACGATACGCCGGGGCCAATCACTTCGCTCAGACCGTAGATGTCAAGCGCCTGAATGCCGAGCCGCTCCTCGATTTCGCGACGCATTCCTTCTGTCCAGGGCTCGGCGCCGAATATCCCAACGCGCAATTTCAGTTCGCGGCGGTCGATCCCCATCTCCACCAGCGTTTCCGCTAGATAGAGCGCATAGGACGGCGTGCAGGCAAGCACCGTCGTTCCAAAGTCTCGCATTAGCTGGATCTGGCGCCGGGTGTTGCCTCCGGAAATTGGGATGACCGCTGCGCCGATCTTTTCCGCGCCGTAGTGCAAACCTAGCCCCCCCGTGAAAAGACCGTAGCCATACGCCACTTGAACCATGTCTTGCGCCGACGCATTGGCCCCCGCCAAACACCGCGCGACGACCTCGGACCATATCTGAATGTCTTTGCGCGTGTAACCGACGACCGTCGAGCGACCCGTCGTGCCCGAAGAGGCGTGAACCCGCACAATTTGATCGAGTGGCACGGCGAACAGGCCAAATGGGTACGTCTGCCTAAGGTCGTCTTTCGTGGTGAAGGGCAATTTAGGCAAGTCCTCGATGGTCTTAATATCTTCCGGCGCCAACCCGAGCCGTTGCATCTTGTCGCGGTAGTATGCCACGTTGTGATACACGCGCTCGACCATGCTTCTTAGCGCTTCACCCTGTCGAGCACAGAGCTCGTCTCGACTCAAACTTTCACAACTAGCATTCCAAATCACGCGGAGGCCTCTTTCTGTGGTTTGCGTCTGCTGTCGATGTGCGAATATTCCATGTTCCACCCCAGTTCGAAAGCTCGTTGGTTGAGACTGCGGTGCTTCTTAGGCACGCTGCCCATCACCGCGGCCAACCATGCCTGCGGGTTCTGCGACAAGCGCCGTGCCAAGACGCCGATCAGCAGTGTGTTTAGGGCTTTTGGATTGCCTAGTCCAGGTAAAATGGCAAAGACATCGATGGCATAGACCGAAATCGGCATCGCCTCGAATGATTCCACCAAGCCCGAGGGATATTCCGCTGCACCCGTGAGCACCGGCAACGGCTGAATCTGGTGATTGGCTACAATTAGGACACCGCCGTCCCGCAAATAGGGCAACGACCGAGCCGCCTCGAGCACCTCGAAACCGAGTAAGACGTCCGCTTGACCAAGCTCAATGACCGGTGAGTGGACTTGTTCGCCGTACCGAACGTGAGTCACAACGCTACCGCCGCGCTGCGACATACCGTGGATCTCGGAGACCTTGACTTGCTGCCCTTGCGACTCGCCGTAGCGCCCGACAATACGTGCCGTCAGCAAAGCGCCTTGTCCACCGACGGCTGCAATTAGTATGTTCATAGATCGGCCCTGGCACCTGGGATTGACGCTAACTCGATGGCTCCAAATGCGCACATCGACACGCACAACCCGCAACCGGCACATTGATCCGAATCGATCGTCGCCGCGCCCTCGCTCATGGACAATGCCGGGCAACCTAGCTCGAGGCAAGTGCCGCAGCCTTCACACAGCTCGGTGCGCATTCGGGAGGGGCGCCCCGCCGCCTGCGCACCGCGCTTTAGCATGCAGACCCGGCGCGTGATGATCACCGAGGGTGCTTCGCGGGCGATCTCCTCCCTGATAACCGATTCCAAGGCATCCAAATCGTACGCGTTGACCTCACGAACCGCGTTGATTCCAAGGCTGCGCGCGAGCGCTATGAAGTCCAGTTTCGGCGCCTGCGCGTCCGTCAAGGCTTCGCCCGACGAGGGGTTCGATTGGTGACCTGTCATTGCCGTCGTGAAGTTGTCGAGAATGATGACGGTCGTGATGCCCCGGTTATACACGATATCGATCAAGCCGGTCACGCCGGAATGCCAGAATGTCGAATCGCCGATGACCGCCACCGTCTGCTTGGCGAACTCTCGGCCACGCGCCTTTTCGAAGCCGAATGCCATGCCGATACTGGCACCCATGCAGATGCAAGTTTCCATCGCGTCCAGCGGCGAAAATGCCGCCAACGTGTAGCAACCGATGTCACCAACGACATGGACCCCCAGTTTCCGCAGCACGTGAAAGGGTCCGCGGTGGTGACACCCGGCACAGAGCACCGGCGGACGCTGCGGCAGAGGGTCGGTGCGCGAGTTTCGAACCGGCTCGGCTGGGCGTGGCACAAGGGCACGTCGCACGATCTCAGGCGTCAATTCGCCAATGACCGGCACCCGATCCTTGCCGGTGACGCGCAGCCCATAGCTAGCGATCCTTTGTTCGAATATCGGCTCGAGTTCCTCGACGACTCGAATCTCGTTGCACGCGGCGGCAAACGCCAAGATCTTCCTCTTGGGCAAGGGGTAACTCATGCCAAGCTTCAATACGCTGAGATCCGGGGCCACCTCTCTGACGTACTGATACGCAACCCCGCTAGTAACCACCCCAAGGCGCGGGTCACGCATCTCGATGCGATTGAGCGGCGTGCTGTCGGCGAAGCCTTCGAGATCCCGCAACCGCTGCTCGGCGAAAACCCGACGCTGCTTGGCGTACGCCGGTGCCACAACGTACTTGCTCGGGCGGTTGTCGTGGTCGCGAAGCGGAATCTGCAGCCGCTCACCGAGCTGTACCAAACTCATCGAGTGGGCAATGCGGGTCGTCAATCGAACGATCACAACAGTGTCGAACTGCTCGCTCAGCTCGAATGCCTCAAGCATGAAGTCTTTGCATTCCTGGCTGTCCGACGGCTCGAGTACCGGCAACTTCCCGGCCATACCGAAGTAACGCGTATCTTGCTCGTTCTGGGAGCTATGCTGCCCGGGGTCGTCGGCAACGACAACGACGAGCCCAGCATTGACGCCCGGGTAAGTAATCGACAACAGCGGATCCATGGCAACGTTGAGGCCGACATGTTTCATTGCCACGAGACTGCGCGCTCCAGCGATGGACGCACCAATCCCAATCTCGAGGGCGACTTTCTCGTTGACGGACCACTCCGTGTTCAATTCTGGGTACGTGGCCGCGTATTCGGTGATCTCCGTGCTCGGCGTGCCAGGATAGGCCGTGACGACGCGCGCGCCCGCTTCGTAGGCACCGCGGGCGATCGCCTCGTTGCCGAGCATGAGTCGTTGGTTGGGCTGCAGCACAGCGCTAGTTTAGCTAAGGGAACCGACAAAACTCGTGTCCAAGTGCTTGCAAGCCCAAATATCAGGCCGATTTCGGAGAAATACGGATCGCCGTGCGAATGGCACGGGCCCAGTGCGCACAGTCTGCCCGTGACATCGCACGCATCTGCAAAACTTGCGCGCGTAACCTGAGCACCGGCGCGGCGCGTGGCTTTTCACAACGCAACGGCTGCGGGCGATAGACTGCTGGTGAGGTTTCCATCACCAAGCTGACCCGAACCGTTGTATCCCCAGCAGTAGATTGAGCTGGGCCCCGAAACGGCGCACGTGTGAATTTTGCCTGCGCTGATCGCGCGAATGTCGGTGACACCCGTGTCACTTACCGGTATCGATCGATTGGTAGTGGTTCCGTCGCCGAGCTGGCCGTAGTTGTTCGAGCCCCAACAATTTGTTTTGCCGCCCACTTGGACACTACAGGCGTGTGAGTCCCCGGCAACGATCGTGACGGCAGTGGTCAGTCCGGACACGGCCGTCGGCGTGTTGTGACTCGTCATGCTTCCGTCACCCAATTGACCGCTGCTGTTGGCACCCCAGCAATAAGCCGACTCATCGCCGGCAGCGGCGCACGTAAATGCGGTTCCGGCGGCGACCGCAACCAGGGGCAGGAGTTGGCTCGAAAAGCTACTGACGACGGGCGAGGCAGAAGCCACGAGCGTCCCGTTGCCCAATTCCCCACTGGTATTGCTGCCCCAGCACAACGCGCCGCGACTACTCGAGAGCGCGCAGGTGTGGTTGCCGCCGGCCGCGATGGCGATTGCGTCGGATACACCAGCAGCAGCCACCGGCGCGGTGCTGTCGGAATGGTTGCCATTGCCGAGTTGTCCTGAATCGTTCGCGCCCCAGCACTTGACAGCACCGCCGGCGAGCAATGCGCAGCTGTGACTGTCCCCGGCCGCCACGGCAATGGCGTTACTGATTGAACTCACGGGATGCGGGCTTGCGGCATTCGAGAGGGACCCGTCGCCAACTTGGCCCTTTGTGTTTTCGCCCCAACAGTACAACGATTCGTCGTTGAGCACGGCGCAGGTGTGATTGCCTCCCGCGGCAATGAAGACGACGTTGCCGAGGTTGGCTACGGCGACGGGTTTGGTGCGGCTCGCCGACGCGCCATCGCCAATTTGACCCAACGTGCCGCTTCCCCAGCATTTGGCAGCACCGGAACTTAGCACGATGCAACTGTGCGCCGAACCGGAGACGAGCAGGGGAATGCAGGGCCTGCTGGGATCGACGCAATTTCGGGTGCCTGCAAAGTCACCCGCCGTGCAAGAGGCGACAGCGCAACTCGACTGCCCAGCATTGGGTTGAGTCGCACCACCACTCTGTGAGTTGCCCCCGCGGTTGTCCGAACCCCCGGCGTTTGATTGGCCTCCGCTTGAATCGTTGACGCCGATTGTGCCAGAGCCCGTGGTCACCGTGGTGCTGCTGCAGCCGGCGCTCAGCGACAGCGCCACGCAACCTGCGACACGAACCGTCGCGGTGGCTCTCCTTTGGGTTCCGTACCTTCTCGGCATGGGGGTATTCCGCATTACGGCACGCCCCGCCATTGCGGATAGACCTGTGCCACTGCGGACGGATGACAGCGCGAAAGGCTCTCAACCACCACGTTGGTTCCAGTAGCAGCGGAAGCCCTTTCGGCTTGGAGCCTATCCCGGAAGTACCGCCAAGGCGCCAAGAGCGCCATGTTCGCCAAGGGGATTTTTCAGGTGTGCATTTCAAGTGCGTCCCGAAAATCAAAAATCCCTTGGCGCCGCTTGGCGATCTTGGCGGCTTGGCGGTTTCTTAGGGCCGGCGTTGCGGTGTGCCTCTACACTGTTGCCGCCCAATGCAACTTCGAGCCATTCTGAATTCCGCGGGTGGCCTGCGCTACCACCTTCGCGCTTTGCGTTTTGGGCGGCATCAGTGGCAACCGTTTCGATGGGCCATCGGTGAATGGCTGCTCGGATGGCAGCCGAAGCAGAAAACGCTCTTGCTCGTCGGACCGAGCGCGGGATATTGCTTGCAGCCGTTCTTCTTCGAGCGATTCGAGCGCCTGGTGTGCCTTGAACCCGATCCGGTTGCGCAGTTTCTGTTCAAGCGGCGGCTGAACGCCGCGCCGCTCGAGCGGCGTCCCAAACTCGAATTCATTGCGGAAGATTGCCTGGTTTACCACCCCGAACGACTGCAACACATGCTCGAAACGGACCCCAACACGTGCCTGCTTTTCAGCAATGTCATTGGCCAGCTTCGCAGCCTCTTGAATGTCGAGGCCAACGACGGCCCCGAGTTCTCTCGGGTTCGATCCGCTGTAAATCAGGCGATCGCGGGCCATTGTTGGGCCAGCTTCCATGATCGTGTTTCGGGCACCCTGCACCCGGGCTTTGACGAGCCTGTGTTGGCCAACTCGCGCCTTAGCGACGAGGAAGTCATCGAACTTCTCTACAGCGCAACCCCGCTGTCACGAAGACTCAAGGACGTCAGATTGATCGATCACCTCACGGAGGGGTTCTTCCCTGCCGAGCTGCCGTACGCCTACTTCACCTGGGAAATCGAGCCCGGCCGGTTTCACGTAATTGAAGCCGTCTCGAGTGAAAGAGTATGAACCGCCGAGCCGCCGAGGTCGCCAAGAGTTTCGGGTGGGAACGGCGCCACCGCGTGCTGGGTCGGGCCCGGACGGGGGCACGAACACTCAGGGCAAGTCGGACTGGACACCACCGCGTTTCGTTCCTAGACAATAGGCGTGCAACTTCAGCAACGTGTCGAGACTAAACTCCGCAGTCGGTTTGAACCTACGGTTCTCGAGGTGATCAACGAGAGCCCGATGCACAACGTGCCCGTCGGCTCGGAGACGCACTTGAAGGTCGTTGTCGTCAGCGCCGCATTCGCGGGCAAGTCGGCTGTCGAGCGGCACCGTCTCGTTTACGCCACACTATCCGACGAGATCCGCGATGGCCTGCACGCCCTGAGCGTCACATCGCGGTCGCCCGAAGAATGGGAAGCTGACGGTCAGGTACCTGACTCACCCGCCTGTCGCGGCGGCTCGAATCATTGATCTTCCGGCAGCGCGCGCCCCGGCACGCCCCGACGATCGCCATGAATTGCCGCACGTTCGTGATCGACGCCGAGTAGCCTTGACACGCCTCGAATCCGCGGCATCCTCCGCAATGGATGCTGCTCGCGCGTCTATTCGACCTCTACTCGCTGGTGATACTGGTCGCGGTGATACTGTCCTGGGTCCGCCTGCCGCCCGACAACCCCATTGTGCGTGTCACCTCAGCGCTCACGGAGCCGCTGCTTGCGCCCATCCGCCGCATACTGCCCGACGTCGGCGGGTTCGACCTGTCACCGATTGTGCTGCTGCTGGCCTTGCGTTTGCTCCGAAGCATCTTGCTCTTTTGAAGATGTTGGCCGCCGGGGCCCCTCCCCCAGCGGCTGCGCACGATCACGTTGTGGCATGAGCAATCGCACCTTCAATCTGGATGTGTGCTGTGCGCCAGCCTCACCTAAAGACGTAGGCCTCGTAGCGTTTGACGAATTGCGCAAAGGCTTCTTCGGCCATTGCCTCGTAGAACTGAGCTGGCCCCCAGCCTTCGGCCCCGATTCTCTTGATGTTCGGGGGCGACCAAGTCGAGGACTCGAAAACGCGAGACGGCGGTTGCTCCGGGATCAGAATCTGTGCCTTGAATATAAGCCCAACGCCCACGAACACGCCTGGCGGCTTGCGGCTCGTAAAGGGCGGCGAAAGTTCGGTAAGGTGTGTGATGAGCAGGGTCGGTTGGGTCACGACGGGCAAGGGATTGCCGTCATCTTCCACGGCCGAGGCCAGTTCAAAGGTGAGAATGTCTTTGGCGAACGGTTCGGCGAAACGCTGGCTCAGTGCTGCGGCTGCCTTCGCCTCTCGGCGCGCGAAATGCGCGGCATCGAAGTACTGCGCCGGGGGAACAGAAGCGTCATTGCAGTAGGGGCTGATCTTCACTTGATCGTCGGCCTTCTGCACCGAAGGCCGGACGCGGCGGCGAAACCGGATCTCGACACGGGGCCCGCGCTGCTTGCTGTAGCGAAGCAGCCCATCAAACACCGATGCTAGCTCGGGTGAGTCTTTTGCCTGCGTTTGAAATCGGGCTCGGGCCGCCCGGTATGGCTCGTCATACGCGGCCGCGAGTTCCTCCTTGACCAAGGACACATGCGGATCGCCTTTTCGGAATTCGCGCAGTGCCGCAACCGTACCGGTGGCGCGAGCCTTGTCCAATTCCGAAAGCATCGCGTCGCGCAGCGCCTGTTCGGCGTAGCCGACGATCTTGGATTGCGGGTGAGCGTCCAAGTAGCGCTCAATGGCGTCCGCATTGCCCGCGGCTTGCCGCAACTCGGCTTTTGGCAGCAGCGAGTCACGCACATCGGCTCTGACGCCACCCCGCGCCAAGTAGGCTCTGTACGCCGTAGCCGTGTCAAGCGTGCGGGCGCGCAGATACATCCATTCGGCGCTGCGCTGGTTGCGCAATTGCCACACACCCAACCCCACGACCGCCCCGGCCACTACCGCCAACCCAAACCAGTGCCGTTTCCAAAACACCTGGCCCGGTATCATGGATTCATGAGGTGAAAATGGGTTCTTGAAGCCGGTGTCAAAGAGCGGATCGAGCAGCGCCTGATCCCGTGCGGAAAGCTCGCCGGCCGCGCCGTTGAGCTGTTGCTGTGCGTCGAGCAGCGCACCCCTGATCTTGCCGGCTCGCTGCGCCTCAACGCCACGAAAATCAAATGATTGTCCGTCGGAGAAGCGCAGACGCAACCGCGTGCCGCGCGTGGTTTGCTCCACGAGTTCTTGGATTGGATGCAGCTGCAGTGTCGCGGTTCGCGCGTCGATGACACCGACCGGAAAGAGATAGATGCCCCGCCGGAAAGGGACATTCGTCGCGCGGTTCCAATTGCGGACCGCCTCGACCAGCATGACGGACGCCACGCAGAGTGCGCCGGCATAGACACCAATGGCCCACAGCGGATTGATGGCCCAGCGGTGATTGAGATTGCCGAACCCAATGCACGCAAACACCCCGCATCCAACGACTGCCACGGCTGAACTCACTAGCGAGCCAACGACCCGTGGGTTGCGCGGGGGCGTTTGGTAATGTAGCGGCCTAGGTGCCGCGTTGCCGCAGGTCGACTCGATGAACCGTTCCTGGATCGGCCTTGGAAGATTGAAGAATTGAAACTTTTGCATCCCAGCAGGCGTCCGTTACAGAGCGGCAATTCTGGATGCATCCAAGCCCGAACACAATGCCGCAACGGGCGGGCACGGCCGCTTTTTTGTCGTGACGGCACGGAACCGTCTGTTGGCGCACAGCAACGGCCACTTAGAGAAAGCTCTCGGGCAATGTCGCCGGTTGCGCAGGTGACTCGCGCTGTCCCGTGCCGATCAGGGCGTGATGTTTCGCCGTACGGACACATGTAGGCGGATCGCGCGAACTGTACCGACACCATGGCGCAACGTAACCAACGCTGTCCCAATTACGAGCCCTGCCCTTGATTTAGGGTGGTTCGTTGCTAAACTATGAGTTGTCGCTAGTTGTTTCCGGCCATTGCCGGCCGGCTAGGTTGCGCAAAGTTGCGCCAGACGCAATCTCTCGGCTCCAAGCGTGTACGCGGTCCGCCCCCCTCTGTGATCTGCGTTGATCGCTTGGAGCCGACTCTTTTTTGTCACACCAAGTCGTCCTAGACTATCCACGAGGGTTGCTCCAAGTCAATAGCTGCGTGAAGCTTTTCTAGTGGCCCTTCCCCCGACCGGCAAAGCAATGTTTCTGGCGACGGCGGTGGCGCTCGGTTTTGGCTGTTCGTCACATGAAGAACCACCCGACTGGGTAGCAATCCCGCAGCCGCTGAACGTGTCCGTTGACGACTGCGGGTGGCAATCGGGGTCATCGCTCGCCGCGACTGGCGGGCCCTGGCGGCTAGGCGCGCGCGACCCAACACTCGAAGACTACGCGAGTCTTTCGCGTATCGCGCAGGCGACGGGCAGCCGCTTGCTGACGCTTTGGGTGCTAAGCGAACTTGACCGGAGCAACCTCTGCGCGCGCCCCGAATACAACATGCCGAATGCGCCATCGGATATGACCGAACAGGGCCTAGCGTGGGACAACTCGCCGCATGTCAACGACGGCAACTGGGCGTTGATGTCGTTCATGCGCGACAACGCCGCCTGGTTGGAGCTGGGCCTTCACGGCGTACGCCACGAGCATTGGGAGCACGGCGTTCGCACGCGCGCGGAATTCGGGACGCGCGACGGGCAGGGGTGGGGATACACTGACAGCACAATTCACTTGAGTTGCTTCGCCGAACTGCTTCACCAGTATTACACTCAGGACCAAAACCCCTTTCCCGTGAGCTTCGTGCCGCCCGACCACGGCTACCCAAACGCCACTGCCAGTCCAACGGGCGCGGCACTCGCCTCATTCGGCGTTCGCTACGGGCAACTGCCGGGCCCTACTCGCTTTGACAACGGCGTGTTCTTGATGGACCGAGATACGTCAGCCAGTCCACCTTGGGACGCTGAAGGTCAGGTACCGGGGCCGGCGCCGTCGAGCCAAAGCTGGATCATGACGCACCTGCCAAACTACTACGACTTGGAAGCACAGTGGGTCGGCTGGCTCTTGGCTTTGAATGCTCCCATCAATCGCGTGGCTCCGAAGAACTCCGAGCAGGCTGCGTCACAGCTGTTGTACGCGACGTATGCGCACCTGGCCGTGAACGGCGGTGACCTGACCCTCGACACACGCGACGTACCCGATGCCGCCTACTCACTCGATCTGCTAGGCCCAATAGCCGTAAAGGTGCGACTCGACGGGCAGTCGTCGGTGGCCGTTTCTTCGAGCAGCGATCTGCAGCTCGTCGCGGCCTATCGTGACAACTATGATCACGCGGTGCTCATGCTGACTCAGCCCGACCAACCTCGCGGTCGTCTCACGCGGGGCACGTTCCATGTGCAGCTTGTGCCAGGGCAAACCCCGTCCAGCGAATGGGTGGACATCGGGACGAGCACGCTCAACGTGTATTCGATTGCTCGGGACTCGAATGGGGATGTCGTCGCCGATGTCGAGATCTACGGACAACAAACGGTCAACCTTATGCTGCCGGGCTTCGATGTCGGTGCCGTGCAGTCGGACAATTCGTCCGTCGCCATTGTCAATTGGAATTGGGACCCCAACTCCGCACGCCTGTCATTGACTGTTTCGGCCAACAACATGCAGGGAGATCGGGCGAGGCTCATCGTGTCAGCAACGCCTTCGAACGGCGACCGCGATGCGTCCAATTGACCCCTGAGAGCAACGGGCACTCTGCGCGTCCTGACCTCTGAAGGTCGGCTAGTCAGGTTGTGTGAGCCGAATCAGCCCAGTTTCCGCATTGGCCCCCTGGTGTGGCCCGGATCCGTGGCTATCTTGACGCAGATACGCCGAAACGCACAGGGAGCTAAGAATCATGCATTTTGTGAAGAGAAGGCGAGTGATGAAGCCTGCGTGGGTCCTGGGGCTTGCCGGGCTGCTCTGGGTAACTCCCACGTTGACTGGCTGTGGCTACAACGAAGTCATCGATCGGGACCAGACGGTCAAGGCAGGCTGGGCCGAAGTCGAGAACCAGTACCAAAGGCGCGCCGATCTCGTTCCCAACCTTGTGCGCGTCGTGCAAGGTGCTGCGAATTTCGAGAAGAGCACGCTACAGAGTGTAGTCGAAGCGCGTGCCAAGGTCGGCTCGATGCAGGTAGACCAGTCGATCATCGATGATCCGGAAAAACTGAAGAAATTCGAGCAGGCCCAAGGCCAGTTGTCGAGCGCTCTGTCGCGTTTGCTTGTAGTCTCCGAGCAGTATCCGGACCTCAAAGCCACTGCGGCGTTTCGCGATCTTCAGGTGCAGCTCGAAGGCACGGAGAATCGGATTGCCGTTGCACGCCGCCGCTACATCGAGGCCGTCGCCGAATACAACATGACCGTACTGCGATTCCCAACCAGCATCGGCGCGGGTATGCGCGGCAAAAAGGAGCGACCGACATTCACGGCGACGGTACCCGGTGCGGACAAGGCGCCCGAGGTAAAGTTTTAATGGGACTCCTCCCAGCCGATAAGGCCTCGTTTGCGGGCACAACCTGGGAGGCAGACGAAATCAACTTGTACCCATTTTCCGCGGCATGGACACGCTTGCGCCGACTCCTTTCCCTGATTGGGAGCCTGGCGGTACTCCTTTTTTCAGGAAATGCCCTTGCCTTGGCGGTGCCACCCCTGCAAGGCCGCATTAATGACCGAGCAGGGCTGCTTTCGGCGTCCGCCGAGCAACAGCTAACGACGCGGGTCATCGATTACGAGAGGACGACGGGTCACCAGCTCGCCGTTCTCACGATTCCGTCCCTCGAAGGGGACCCGCTGGACGATTTCAGCATTCGCGTCGTCGAAGCTTGGAAGCTTGGAAAGAAGGGCAAAGACGACGGCGTGCTCGTGTTGGTTGCTTCGAACGATCGAAAAATGCGCATCGAGGTCGGTTACGGTCTCGAAGGCGAGCTTCCGGATATAGCGGCTGGGCGCATCGTGAAGGACGTAATGGCGCCGCGATTTCGCACGGGCGACTATGAAGGCGGAATCGTGGCTGCTGTTGACGCTGTGATATCCAAAACTGGCGGACAAGCCTCAGTTCCCACGCCCGACAATCCTTTGCAAGCCGAACCACCTACGAGACCGCTGGGCTTGCTGGGTCGAATCTTTGCGGGGCTACTCAAGCTCGCGTTCTTCGCAGTGTTTGGTGGCATATTCATACTCATCTGGCTGTTTAGCCGCTTTAGTGGTCCGCGAGGTGGCGGGATGTATTTCGGTGGGGGTGGCGGTTTTGGCGGCGGCGCCGGCGGTGGCGGATTCAGCGGTGGAGGCGGCGGCTTTGGCGGCGGCGGTGCCTCGGGGAGCTGGTAAGACTATGAGCGCAATTGTTACGAAGGAAGAACAAGACCGCCTGGCTCGACTCATTGGTGAAGCCGAGCGCACTACGGCCGGCGAGATCGTCGCCGTTGTGCTGCACAAGAGTGCCTCCTATGGCTCGTATCGCATCGCAACTACCGCTGTGTTGGCGCTGCTTTGCGTGAGTGTCGGGCACCTGAGCTTGCCTTGGCTTACGGCCATGGAATTGCTGGGCGCGCAGGCCCTGCTCGGCGTTGTGATTTACTTTCTTCTCGGTCGGCCCACGCTACTCTGTCGCATCACGCCACGCGCCGTGCAAAAACAAGCGGTCAGCGATCGGGTCAAACAACTCTTCATTGAGCGCGGGGTTACTGAAACGCGCGACAGGAGCGGCGTGTTGATTCTGCTGTCCGCACTCGAACGACGCGTGGAGATCCTGGGCGATCGCGGCATCCACGAACATCTCGGTGATGACGCCTGGCGGGCGATGGTCAATGAACTTACCCGGGCCATTGGCAGCGGCAAGGCCGCCGACGGACTTGCAAAGATCATCAAGCGCCTCGGAAGTGAGCTCAGCGCGAAGTTCCCGGCGCGCCCCGATGATACCGATGAGCTGCCAAATCAAATCGTGACGGACGACTGACATCGATGAAGTACTCGACCGTGACCTCCTTGCCCGGCTTGAACTGCTCCAACCAGCGGGTGTGGAATCGCCGGGATCTGCCGCCGCCGTCCGTGAAGGCGACCTCACTTCGATAAACGGCGTGGCACAACCCGCTTTTCCCGCAAATTTCCGACCAGTACATGGACTCGAGAACCACGCCTTCGGCCTGGCCGAGCCTGCCGAACCAGCCATGCGTGTCCCAGCCTGTGGCCTTAAAAACGATCAAACAAAGGATCAGACTAGTGTGCCAGCCGATGGAAACTCGGAACAGCGTCTTCAATGGCCTGGATCGCGCGGGCGGCACGGCTGTCGGAATCATGGACCCATTTCTCAGGATGACGGCCTCTGGGATTGCAGCGTCACCGATGCCCCGCGCAGCCCATCCGACCGCGCGTTGAGCACGACCTTGCCAGGTTCCCCCGCAATCGAGCGCACGACGACGAGCGCCAGCCCGTTGAATGCACGGCGTTGATTGCCCTGAAATGACTCGAAACTCGTCGGGTCGCCGTTGTCGAGTGCAACGATTTCTCCTGGGCCTTTGATCGAAAAGTAGAGCACGTTCTGCGAACGCGGCACGATCTCTTCGTTCGCATCCGTGATCGTCACGGTGACGAAGGCGACATCGGATCCGTTGGTTCGCAGAATTTGCGATCCGGGATGAGCTGGACGCGCTGCGCCGCTCCCGACGTACGCCGAGTGGCAGTTGCCCATTTCTTCCCGTTCTTGGTCGTGACGACTTTGAGCACACCCGGTTCATAGACCACGTCATCCCAACGGAATCGGTACTGCAGGTGCCGTCGCTTTCGCTTGCCTTGCGAGACGCCATTCAAAAATAGTTCGGCCTCGTCCGCTGACGAATAGACGTGAACCGGAGTGATTTCACCAACGCGTTCGGGCCAATTCCAGTGCGGGAGGATGTGCGCCATTCGAAGCTTCGGGCACCAGCGGGCCTGGTAGAGGTAGTAACGATCTTTTGGGAATCCCGCCAAATCAATAATCCCGAAATACGAGCTGCGTGACGGAACGCGGCATTTGCCCAAGCCGCTCGAGTTCTTCTTCGGCGAGGCGCCGTTGCTCCGGATCGGAGAAATTGAGCAGATTGCTCGCGTCCGAATTGTACGGCGTGGGTTCTCCCAAGTAATCGAATCCGGTCCAAACGAACTCTCCGGCTACAGCAAGGCATTCGTCCAGCCCTCGAAATTCTGCGTCGGGAATGTTTGCCCACGAAGGGGCGGTTAGGTCGTATGAGCTCACTTGGAAATTGACCTGTCCGTGTGAGTGATCGTCGGAGACCGGGAAAAGTACTCCCCGCGCGTGCTGATGGTTCGACGCGGTTTCAGTGCCGACAATGGGCAGCGTCGGGTTGGCTTTGCGCAGGGCCTCGTAGGCCTTGGGCTTGTAGTTGAAACCGATGATGTCTACGGCAGTTTGAAACCCGGTGTACGCCGCCACCTCGGCATTGAAAGCCGAAGTAATGGGACGCGTGCGATCCTCCTCCCGCACGATGCCAGCCAGTCGTACCGCGATCCTCCAGCCATCAGGATGCCATTGCTCCATGACCTCGTTGCCGATACTCCACATCACGATGCAAGGGTGGTTACGGTCCCTGCGAATGAGGGCTCGCAGATCGCGCTCGTGCCAGTCGTCGAAGTCCGCCGCGTAATCGAAACAGCGTCCGATGGCGTCGTTCTCGGCCACGTTGGCTGGCCACTTCTTGCCCCGCCGCCAACAGTCGAAAGCCTCGTCCAGGACGAGCATTCCCATCCGATCGCACAGCTCGAGCAGTTCCGGAGCGGGCGGGTTGTGGCTGGTTCGAATCGAGTTGCAGCCCATCTCCTGCAAAATCTCGATTTGCCTTTCGAGCGCTCGAAGATTCACGGCTGTGCCGAGCGCGCCCTGGTCATGGTGCAAACAAACTCCATTGAGCTGGATGCGCTCGCCGTTGAGCCAGAACCCGTCATCAGCCTCGAAGCGAATCGTGCGCACCCCAAACGGCGTCTCGACTTGGTCAACCATACGGCCGTTGGCCTCGAGTGTCGTGACGGCCAGGTACCTGTTTCGGTGCTTCAGCGACCAAAGCCTCGGCTTCTTGATGCGAAGGACCTGCGTGCGCGTGGTTTGAGCATTGCCGCGTAGATCCAAACGACACGGCTCCGTCACCGCCACGGGCTTCTTCGAAAGCCGTTCGTGGGCGTCGATCACGTAAAATGAAGTTTCGAGTGAGAGCGCACACTCTGCATCGGTAGTGTTCTCGATTGTGACGTCTACATTGACGATAGCCTCGCGGGACGTGACGCGCGGGGTCGTGACGAATACGCCCCAGTGTCGAATGCGAACCTTTGCCGCGCGAACGAGCCATAAATTGCGGTAGATTCCAGCCCCAGGGTACCAGCGTGACGAGTTCTCCGGGCTCTCGAGACGGATCGCGATGACATTTTCCTCGCCGAACTTCAGGTGGGGTGTCAGATCGATTCGGAATGACGAATAGCCGTAGGGCCACCCACCAACAAACTTCCCGTTGAGCCAGATCGCAGAATGCGACATCGCCCCATCGACGTCCAAGAACAGACAGTCATCCGCGAGGCTCGCGTCGACGGTGAAACGCTTGCGGTACCAGCCAACCCCGTGCCACGGAAGTTTCCCCGTTTCTCCTGGGAGCTCCTGCGCAAAAGGGCCTTCGATGCCCCAGTCATGGGGCAATCTCAGTAGGCGCCATTCACGGTCGTCGTACTCGGGGCGCGTGAAGGCTTCGTCGATGTCGGGCTCGGCATCGGGCCGCATTGGCTTCTCGACGCCTTCGTTGATGAGATCCGTGCCTGTCGCCATGATCCAATCGCGAAGCCGAGCTAGCTCGGATGTGCAAGCCGAGTTCGAGCTGCGCACGCGGCTGAATCGCCAAGCGTCATTGAACAATGTGCGTTCTCGAACTTGCGTGTTTTGGGACCTGCTCGCCATTCTGAAACGATTGTCCTTCGGAGAATTGACACGGCGTGCGTGCGCGAGCGAATGGTTGTGCCGCGCAGGCATTGGGTCAAGCGGTGCCCGAGTGTGGCACCGCCACGTCGATGGAAAACCGGCCTTTCGCGCCGTCACGACAAAAATGTGTGCGCAGTCAATATAAGCGGGGATTTGTGTGGACGGAGCCTTCGAGTTCGTGCAGCCCGGCTGAACTCCGCTGCTAACATCGAAAGGTACCGCGGGGCACGTGCCACGATGGGTGAGTGAGCCGGCTCTCAGGGCACCGGGGTCGTGCTAGACTAAGCGCGTGATTCGTGATTTCAAAGCCTACGCACGAGTTCGCGATGCCGAATACTGGCGGGAACTTGCGCGAATGAGTATCGAAGAATCGATTCGCTTGGGCGAGGAACTGATGACCAAGAAGAAGATTCTATCGCCCGAGACCACAGCGGGAACCTTGGTACACAGTCCATTTGCTGGACTTGCGAGTAGGGTTGGATGCGCGGACCTTCCCGCGAAACCGCACCCCACGGTGGTCAAGCGAGTATTGCCTACCAAGCCTTTGCCTGCGCGCAAAGTGAGTTTGCGGCTTGAGTCCACGGGTCGCAGCGGCAAGGTAGTTACGCGGATTAGCGGGTTGCCAATCGAAAACTTGCAGGTCATTGCCTCGCGGCTGCGAAAAGCCCTGGGTTGCGGCGCAACCGTAGAAAAAGGGGACGTGCTCTTACTCGGCACGCTCGCCGATCGTGCCTCACAATGGCTGGACCGCGCCGGGGACTTGCGGGCAATCAAGTCCGAGCAAGCCGCGACTAGGTCACCCGAATCATCGAACACCGCTCAGCACACAGCAAGCACAACCTCGGGTACGAAACGAAGCGAGGTTCGACCTGGGCAACGCGTGGCCATCGTCATGAAAGCGGACCAGACCAGCGGCACGCTGACTGAAGGGATTGTGCGCGACCTGCTTACGAGTTCCGCGACGCATCCTCGAGGCATAAAGGTGCGCCTGGTGTCAGGCGAGGTGGGGCGGGTGAAGGTTGTCTACGGGTAAGGCAGTAACGGTCCGTGTCCGTAATAATCGCGGTTCGAGTGCGTTGCATTGTTCGGCCGCGTGCGTCGCCTTGGGAACTGGCTGTGGGAATGCTCTCGAGCGCCGATCGCGCCCCCTTTACGGCCACCTCGGGTGACGCCCGTGGCCGGGCCTTCAACGGTCCCAGTCGCTCCGTCGGTGAACAGTGTTGTCGCGGCTCCATCGCCGCCACCCGATGCGGGCGCCTCAGCGCTGCACTTGGTACTGAGCGCGCCGTATTCCGATTTGGCGGCCTATCCGTTCCTAGTCCTACCGCTACTGCGCCCCCCGACGCGTCGGTCGTCTTCCTCAAAATACCAGTGTATTCCTGCGTCATCCTCGCTAGCCTCGGGGGGCTCGCTACGGTTTCTGAGATAGCTTCTACTCAGTCCAACTGTCAGCCGCTGCGACTTCGGCAGTGAAGGCTTGAATTTCTGTGACGGGGCACTGCGCTATGAATTCATCTAACTGATCGAACTTCACGCGGCCAACGTCTTGCGGATGCAGTACTTCCCACAGCGAGCCCGCAGGGGCAGTTGGGTTCTCAAACTGCATAAAATAGCCACCTCCCAGCGTGCCATCCTTGAGCTGCTTACACAGCGCAGCATGCTCGACTGGCTCATACTTGTGGCCCACGTGCACGCGTTTGTATCCTCTGCGCGCAGAGAAGTGCAGATGGACCCAATTGACAGGTGCTAACTCGTGTGTCCGCATTACGGTTTGTCGGCTGCGTAAGCGACCTTCACTGACCGGTTCAGCAAGCTTAGCAGCGGGACTTGGTTTCAACGCTTTTTCGCGCGATGGTTTCTTTGTTGCCGTCATGGGGGGTGTCAATATCTCCGGTCGAGTTGAAGACTGCAGGATTCGAGGCGACGCGCCATAGCACCTGCGGTCGCGTATGGCACGCGCGATTACCCTAACCGCTGGCGGGTGCCCTTCGGCCGCAAATGCACGCGTCGCCGGAGCAGGCGCTATTCAACCTCGATTGTACAGCCGCAGGGCGTAATCGCGCTCGTCTGAAAGACCCTGACAATCGCTCTTTCGGCGCGGCCGGGGGGGGTTCACAGCGAGCCGCGCGGCTCTCGCGACGCTCTGGAGTCTTGCGCCAGGTTGCCACCTTCGTGGCGACGCGACTGACTGATAATGGCCTTCCGGGCTACTACCTTTGATTCTTCGGACTTCGAAGGCGCTGATAGAACCACCAGTGGTGCCCGCCAATGTCCTCGCACTGGTAACCGCGATCACTCCAGTAGTCCTCACCATAGTCATGAGTGGTGGGCTCGTTCACGATTTTTGCGCCATTGTCACGCGCCTGGCAGCAATGCGCCTCCACATCGTCAACGTACACCATCATATTTTGCGTATTCGCGCCACCGACCTGCGACGGCGTTCTGCGAAATGGGTACTTTTCAGCTTTCAGTTCGCCCACCATGACAACCCCTTCGCCATACACGAGTTCCGAATGTTCGATTCGCCCCGCGCTATCTTCGACTTTGAGGCGTACCTGGAAGCCGAAGGCTCTGCAGAGCCAATCAATCGCCTCGGCGGCGCGTTCGTAATAGAGGGAAGTCGAAATTCGAGGCCAACCTGGAGGCGAAGGTTTCATGGGGGGTTCATTTTCGGCAGCGGCCGTGTGCCGCGCAATTGGTACTCAAGCCCCCAACCAACTTCGACAGCCGTTTCGCTACGCGGTAGTGCCCTCTGTGAGGTGAGGTGACCCCAATCGACGCAGCTTGGTCGATCGGTTGCACGAGCACAGCGGACTCAACGCGCTAGAGGCGCGGGCCGCCCGTCGCCCCACGACTTGAAGATCCACGTTGGGGACTGAGGACGGCGCTCGACGAACGAGACAAGGCTTCCGGTACTAGGTATGCGCCAAGCGCATAAGAGGGAGAGCCGGCGGGGTATCGCGTTTCCGCGCCGCTGCGACATCAAGGCGAGCTAGCTTGGGCGGTCGCTGAAGCGCTCGACGAGCAGTTCCGTGAGCACGCGGATCTTGCGCGAGGGTTGGGTACCCGCCGGGCGAACGACGTAAATGCCGCCGTCCGGAAGCGGAAATTCCGGCAAAATAGGCACGATGGCGCCGGATGCAAGGGGTGCCTCGCTCAGGAAATCCGGGAGCACCGCGATGCCAAGCCCTTGCACTACGGCGGTCACGAGTGCCATGCCGTTATTGGCTTTGAAACGACCTTGCGGATGCACGGTGACGATGTCGTCGCCTTTGCGAAACGGCCACGCTTCCATGCCCAGCATGATGGCTTCGTGATCGGCGACCTGGTCGAGTGACTTCGGCGCGCCATGGGTTTCGACGTATTCCGGGCTTGCAACGAGCAGGGCGCGAACGCGCCCGATGCGTCGCGCGACGAGGTTCGAATCCGTGAGGCGGCCAATGCGGATCGCGACGTCGAAGCCTTCGGCAACTAGGTTGACGATGTGATCGCTGTATGACGTGTGGATGTGCAAAAGCGGATGGCGCTTGGCCATTGCCGCGAGCACGGGCGCAACGTGAGTGGCGCCGAACGCCAGCGGCGCCGCGATGCGAAGGCGACCACGCAGTTCGCCTTCGGGCGAAAGCGTTTCGCGCGCCGCATCAAGTTCGGCGCACGCTCGTGCGGCGTGCTCGCGAAACGTGGCGCCCGCTTCGGTCAGTGAAGCCCCGCGGGTGTTGCGGGCCAGCAGTTGGACCCCGAGCTCGGTTTCGAGCCGCTGCAGGCGGCGGCTGATGATGGATTTCGCCATGCCAAGCCTGCGGGCAGCCGTGGTGAGGCCACCAGCGTCCGCTACTTCCAGAAAATGCATAAGTCGTCGATATCGAACATGGATCCGTCACCCTGGGTCAGTTTTTGAGCATTGTGGCCGCGCTGAGCGTTCCGGATTCAGCAACGCGGCGTACCTCGCAACCAGGCTACCTCAGTCGAATTTGTAACACCATCCTGTTGAAGCAACACGGAGGTTCACTCATGTCCAACATACTCGTCATCCAAAGCAGCATATCCGGCCAGCAATCCGTTTCCCGGGCGCTCGTCAACGAGACCGTGGCTCGGCTCCGGCAGGCCAATGCCGGCGCGCGTGTCGTCGTGCGCGACCTTGGGTCCCATCCCGTGCCGCACTTGGACGCAGACAGTCTGGCTGGTGTGCGCGGCAGTCCTGTGACGCAGGCGGAGCTTGCAACTCGCGCGCTCTCCGATGCGCTCATTGCCGAACTGCGCGCGGCGGACACGGTCGTCATCGGCGCACCGATGTACAACTTCAGCATGTCCTCGGCACTGCGCAGTTGGTTCGATCTCGTGCTGCGTGCGGGTGAAACCTTCCGGTACACGTCCGCGGGTCCCGAGGGTCTCGTCGGGAACAAGCGCGTCATCGTCATCGAAAGTCGCGGCGGGCTTTACAGCGAAGGCCCGGGCAAAGCGCTCGACTTTCAAGAACCGTATCTGCGAGCCCTGTTCGGGTTCATGGGGGTATCTGACCTAACGTTCGTGCGCGCGGAGAAGATTGGACTTGGACCCGCTGCACGCGAAGCTTCCATCGCGAGCGCGATAGAGCAGAATCGCTGCTCTCACGCACGAAGCTAAGGCTGCGTGACGGGCCGCGTCCGCTGCTGCGGCGGTGCGCGTGCGAGTGACTGTGTCGAGCGGCGCAGGCGCACCTGCTCGAATCCGCAGCAGGGTGACCCGTCGTATTGCCTGGCGTTTCGATTCTTAGCTCAGCGCGCTTCGGTGGGCGCGCCCCACACTTGCCACGAACTGGGTTGACTTCTATAGAATCGTTCGCATTCATTGTGTGAGGCAACCCCATGATGACAGTTCGAGCGGCGGAAAAGCGTGGCCATGCCGACCACGGGTGGCTTAACTCCTATCACACATTTTCATTTGCAGACTACCATGACCCGGCGCATATGGGCTTTCGTTCGCTGCGAGTGATTAACGAAGACCGTGTCGCTCCTGGCAAGGGGTTCGGGGCGCATCCGCATCGGGACATGGAAATCATTTCTTACGTCCTCGAAGGACAACTCGAACACAAGGATTCGATGGGCACTGGGTCGGTGATCCGTCGGGGCGATGTCCAGGCAATGAGTGCCGGCACGGGTATTACCCACAGTGAATTCAATGGGTCGAAAAGCGAAGAGGTCCATTTCCTGCAGATTTGGTTGCTTCCCACTCAACCGGGAGGCAGTCCGCGCTACGATCAAAAGACTTTTGCCCCCGACGAGAGACTGGGACGACTTCGTCTGGTTGCGTCGTCGGACGGCCGCGACGGCAGCGTAAAGATCAATACTGATGCTGCGGTCTATGCGGGAGTATTCGACGCAAATCAAAGCGGCGAGCTTCAGCTGGCACCCGACCGGCACGCTTGGGTCCAGGTAACGCGGGGGCGCTTGTCCGTCAACGGTCAGGAACTCGAGGCAGGCGACGGCGCGGCGCTTACGAGTGAACCCAATGTTCGCCTCAAGGGCGCCGAGCGCAGCGAGGTTTTGGTCTTCGACTTGAGTTGAGCGCAGGTTACGCCGCTTGCGAGTAGCTCCGGCAACGCATGGGTCAACACCTACAACGATGCCATACCCGGTTTGGTGCAGACGCGAGCCGCCGCCGGCAAGCACATTGTAATGGCCGACATGAACACGGGTTTTACCTCCTCAATGCTCAACCCCGACGGAATTCACGAAATAGCTCTTCGCGCATATCATGGCTGATGCGCAGTGGCATCACGAGGGCGGTTCCATTTCGCAATCGCACAACGTATCAAGAACTCGAGGCCAAGGCGGAAACGATGGATTGGCTTTGGCGCATGGGTCTATGACTCGATCGATGAGGGTCGCCCACTGCGGAGGCTTTTCCCCACTATTTGGGGCCCGCTTACCTCGATCGCGCCCAAGATTCAATCGAATGCGCGAAGAGGAAAATGGCAATCCGCGGACAGTTCTAGGTTCAATAACTCTTTGGTTTCATAGGGTTCTAAATGTGCTGCACTAGCAGTGCTGTGCACGGTGACGCACGGCAAGGAAGGAGTGTGCACCGGATTGCGTAGTTGTGGCCATCAGTCATGAGATTGGTCGCTTTGCAAATTTCGATTCGGACACTACATGTAGCAGCCAGGCAACACCGTTGAGGTCCAACGTTTGGACAATGATGCGCAGATACGCTGGCTCTAATGTGAATGGCGAATTGGACGCAACGAATTGCGGCCCTATGCTAACGAGGGCAAGTTGTGAGCGTCACATTATGTACGACCGTAAACCAACAAAAGGAAATGGGAGATAGCTATGAAATCGTCTTTAATTGCAGGTATCGGAACCATGATTCTCGCGGGCGGCATCGCATTTGCCAAACCTCCGATTACGAAGGCACCCGACACCAAGGTTCAAATGGCCAATATTCCGGATTGCCCGGAGGGGTTTGTCAAGACGAACGCGGCGGGCGATCCGAAGAGCAGTCATCACTTCACCTGCACCACGCAGTTGCTTCATTGCCCGCCCGGGCCGCCCGGGCTAAGCGGCCCTGCCGGCATGGCGCAACCGGTAGCAAAGACGACTGGAACAGGCAATCAGTTAGCCGTGACGTTCAGTTACGAATGCCTGTATCAGCAAATAAACTGACAGTCGGGCGGCTTTGCGGCTTTGGGCTTCGCGATAGCGGCTGGCCGTCAGCGAGTCGAAGTGAGCTACATTCAGGCCGTCGCTTGCGCTCATCGTGAACCGTAGCCACGTGCCGTGATGACCCCAGACATGCCAGAGCCGGCGGCTGATCTAATGCAATCCATCACCGAGCCGGCTTCTTACCAGCGCAAGCCAGCGGCTGTGCTCGCCGGTTTGAAAACCAAGACCTAACTCCTGCCCAGCATAGCTGAGAACGATCCAGCTGACGCCGTATCGGGACTCCCCGTTGTACGCGGAAGCTTCCGCGATGCCTCGCAACTCGCGAAGCAAAATTTCGCCGGCGTCGGTCCTCCACTGCCACAGCAATCGCGCGGTCGTGAGTGCCGCGCGCCCGCTTGGTTTCGTCAGGTGGCCCCTGCGAATAATGCACGGCGTAGGAGGCAACACGGTGGATTCGCCGTTCGCTTCGCATTGCGTCAACTTTCCACTCAGACTAGCAGTCTGAGCGTCGCTCAGCGGGGTCGGGCAGAATGCTTGGCTCGCCAACTTCCGCCTCCTGGAGATGACGACGATCGGGACAAAGACAGCGGCCAAGATGACCAGAACTCCGAGCAAGATTCCGCTCACGAGCAGTACAACGAACGGATACGAGCCACTCATACTCTTTCCACAGGATAGGACGCCAAGTATCGCACAACCCGGCGCGTAAGAGCAACGGGGGGTGGTTGCGTACGGTTTGCCAGAGTTCAACTCATCCAGCTTACGCCGCGGCTACCGCACACCCGCGGGCTCACCCGGGCACCTGCCGCGCTCGTGGGCCGCGAGTTGGGCCTTGACCCATCCATGCGCGCTGCTTGCTCACGACGTCGTGCGACAAGGTGCCGTTATCAGCCACGATGGCGACTGCCCGCAGCACCGGGCGTTCTTCCCTTATCATCTCGAATACGATCGTGCCGCTCGAATCGAACTCGCCGGACGCCTGGTAGCAGCAAATGTTCTTGGTGCAACGGACTCCCTCACTCCCCGGCATCGCACGGGCGCGAAAGTCGAGCTGCATGCTATTGCGCAACCAGAGGGCGTGGCGGCCGCACTCGACGCTTGCCTCGCGCGGGACGAAGCTTGGGTAGGGGCCGCTGCGGCCCGAGTCGTCGTCGGGCTTCGCATAGACGATCCCGCGCGCGACGTCGATGCCGGGGGAGTCTTCACCCGTGATCCATGCCCCCACGAGCGCGACTATAGCGTCGGTATCCGCAGTGCTCGTTTCGCGCACGTAGCCAGGGGGACGCCACGACCCATCGCAGCTGCCCAGCGTGACCTGGCTTGGGTCGGGGGCGGGCTGCGGATCGCAGGCCTCTTCGGGGGGCTCGAGTGCCGGGGGCGGGCCACACGCGGAAGAACTGAGACCGTCGAGGCCCATTCCCCGATCAATTCGCCCAAGAGGCAATGATTCAAGGGCTGCTCAACGGCTTGCGAACACGAGGAACGTTCGTCAGCGAAGGGCCGGTTCGCTCGCATTGGGCGGGGGACGAGCATTTCAATGGTTTCTGCGCTTGCTGCGCGCTACTGGCGCGCTGAATTAAGGCGCGGAGGTTCGGTGTGCCGAGGCCCGTCGGACCGTCATACCCGAGCACACTGGCGCATAGATAAGAGCTGTCCTTGCTACACGAGCCGTTGCTACCGATAGCGACGTCGTAGAACGAATCTGCCTGACCATAGTACCAGCTGGGGGACGAGCCAGCCTGTCCAACAGTTGCATAAAGGGCGGCGACGATCGGTGCGGCGACGCTCGTGCCACCGAAGACTTGCCATCCGGGGTCACCGCCGTACGAGTCGTACACTGCAACTCCCGTGTTGGGATCTGCCACGGCGGCAACGTCAGCTACCGTACGCTTCGAGCAGCCCGGGTCCACCTGGGCTGATGGTTTCGAGATGTACCTGCTACAACCGCTGCCTGAGCCGGACCAGGCACCTTCGACCCAGCCACGGGGCGATGTTGATGACTTGACGAGACTTGTCCCACCCACGGCGAGCACGTAGCGCGATGAAGCCGGGTACTGTACACCGTAGCCATCATCGCCGCTCGACACTGCAATGAGAACACCCGGGTGATTGAAATACTTCGAGTCGTAGGTCACGTCATCCGAACTTTCGCTTCCACCATAACTGTTGCTCACCGCCACTGCCCCCTGAGCGACCGCTGTGTTGAGCGCCGTGCCCAAATTTACAATGTCCTCGGAGTTCGCCTCGACAAGCAATATGCGACACTGAGGGCAGATGGCGCTGACCATATCCAGGTCCAAGCTGATCTCCTCGGCCCACCCGGTATCCGGGGATGGAAGGGGGCTCACCTTGCCGCTCTGGTTCACCTTCTTGAAACAGCCGTTGGCGGTCGTGCATGGGGCAAGACCGAATTGCTTGCGGTAAACGGCAAGGTCTGACTCGGCGTTGGGGTTGTCGTGGGCGTCAACGATCGCAACCCAAGGTCCAGACGTGGTGCTGACAGGCGTAACGTTGTAGGCACTCTGAAGATCGGCGGGCAACAAGCCTCCTGGTGTCCCAGACACGAGCCGCCGCCCCAAACTGTCGGTGCGCACACGGGCGTGACACCGCACGTGCCCAGGTGCCGGGCTGGAACACACCCGCGCGTGCGGAAAAAGTCGAATAGTGGCCAATTCGGCTCTAATTCGCTCGATCTCGTTGCCCTTAGCACCCGCAACGACGAGAGCACATGACAAGAACGGAACGAGACAACGCATAGTTTCCTCCATAGGCGAACCTCGACAGCGAATCGAGGCAACATAGGATGCTAGCAGCGTCAGACGCACGGTTCAAATGAAGAAATTTTCTCTTGCGTTTACACGAAGATTTCTTTGCCGCAGTTCGGCTTGAACGGCCGTGCGCTAGTCTAACGCGCCGGAGTCTACGGCTCGTGCGTCACCGAAAGCGCGTAGAACTTGACGGTGGCACCCACTGTGGGATCGGACCCAGAGCTTTGGTCGTAGTTGCCGGCTTTGAAATACTCACCGTAACCGCTGAAAGCCGAGGGCATCGTAAAGCTGTGATGGGTCCCGTTCAACGCGAGGTCGATGGTTCCATCCCCGAGGAGTTGGATGACGTACGAGAAACGCGCCCCGAGCGGAACATTCGTGATTGGGTAGGAAGTCTGCCCGCCAGTGAGGTCGTCTTCGATCCCGAGTTTGATATCGCCAATGGCGTAATAGTAAAGTTCTAGTAGCGGCTTGGTCGTCGTGGCGAGCCCAGCTTGCAGTGGCGTGCCGCTGTGAATTTGCCCAACAGACACGTGGTCGGGGACTTGAGTGACGGCCAGCGCGGCCGTCAGCGTATTCGTTCCGGACAATGGCCAGTTCGCTTCGGAATTGTCGGCATTCATTTCACGAAGCTCGGAACGCGGATAGTCCGAGTTGGGCGTCGTGACGCCGTTCTCAGGGTCCCAGAACGTCATCGCACCGTCATTGGGATCCGTGTAGAAGTAGTCGTCGCGGTAGCCATTCGGGCCGACGAGTGCCGGCGGTCGAATGATTGTGGGCGAACCCGGGGAACCTACGGGTTCCTGAAGCTCCCACAAGGACAGATCGAAATTGCCGCCGGGAACCACGTCCGTTCGCAAGCGCCCCGCATCCGCAGTTGCATCCGGGCCACGATTTCCCAAGCCATGAGCGGACCCCGTGCACGCCACCGCGCCAAGCAAGAGGACCAACCCCGAATTTTTGCCGAGCCCGCGCGTCGAACGCCATGGATAATCCACAACACGATTCTCTTACCGGACAGTTCCGTCCGAAGCCAATTAAATATCGGGCATGGCCGATTCAAGCGTTCGACACATCTTGTGCCCGTCCTGGGCAAAGCTCAGCGCCCCGGGGCGCCTCAGCACGTAGCATGGAGGCCGTCGTCGCACACACTTGCTCTAGACACTTCCTTTCGGATCACGGTGGCAATACTTTGGGTGGTCGGGATCGGTCTCAAGCTAGGCGCGCGAAGCTCGCCATTCGGCGCACCCTTTCGCACACGCCTAGCCCAACTTTTGCAGTTGAGGCCCTTCGGACGAGCAAATTCAATCGTCACGAGCCTAACTGCGAGACGCCGATGTCGTCGAAGTAGACCCTGTCGTCTTGACAGTCTGCCCCGGCGTCGCCGCAAGTCAAGCCCGCTGCGTACTGCGCGCGTATCGAGATCTTGGCCGCAACACTATCCGAAGGGGGCACACGCGATGGCGTGTAGTTTCGCAGCTCCCAAACGCCAGTCACAGAGTTGGATGCGGCCGTTTGCGTGTCGCTGACGCGAACCGCGGACGGCACCGCGCAAGCGCTGTCCTGAAAGTACCAGAGCTTGACGGCTGCCCGCGTACCAGACGGATTCTGCGTTTCAGGCACTTCTACTTGATAGTGGGCCGATAGCGATTGACTAGGTTCGATGGGAAAACAAGCGCTTTGGGCTTCGCGATAGCTGCTGGACGTCAGCGAGTCAAAGTAAGCTACATTTAGGCCGTCGCTGGCCAAAGGGATCAAACTTTGCCCGTCGTATTGCACCGCATGAAGCAGGTGGCCCACGGTATTGGAACTCAGCATGCTCCAACCGCTCGGGGGAGCGGTGGCAAACGTCGATGCGGGTTGTTGATCGAGTTCGAACGAACCATTCTGGACCGCTGAGCTGCTCCCGGCACGGGTTGTGACGGTTGTTCCGGCGCCACCGCTTGGTTGACCGCCCATGCTCGTGGTGCCACCCAGTCCGGCGGCGTTGCCCGCGCTAGCACACGGGTTGACGCTGGAATAGCCGCCTGCCACGCCGCTCGCGCAAATGTTGGAGGGTTGTCCGCTGCAGCCAGCCAGGTGCAGAAGGACCAGCACGAGCCGGCGCCCACGCCATGATTGATGAATGATTGGTTTTTTTGGCATACGGGCATGTCGGGCGGGCCAGAGTGCGAGTTGCGTAAAATCGACTGCGTCGCCGTCGGGATGCCCTAGCTCAACTGCACTTCGGGAACTGCTGACCCGTATCGACGTCCTGCCCCTGTGAGCTGCCGACGGTAAATGTGATGCTGCGATTGCCAATGTCGGTTGCCGTGCAACTCTGACCAGCGACGCTGCTGGCGCTGAAATGCCAAGCGCCATAGCTTTGGCGTGAGCCGGCTGAACCGTTACACGTCACCGACTGAATCGGCAAAATCTCATTTTCGACGTAGAACTCGTTGTTGTTGCCGTTCTTGAGCCGCACCATCACGTTGCCCGTGACCGGGCAGGGAATGAACTTCCACTGCGTCTGGCCGTGAACGCTCGGATCGCCCTTGACGCCACCCGCACTCGCAGCGGCCTGGCTCAAGTCGAGGTGACCGGTCGGATTAGCACTACACGGGGCGTTACTGTCGTTGGGGCACTCGTCGACGATGGTGATGATGGCGCTGCCAATCTGAACACAGGCACCGCAGCGATTGCTGGTGTTGAAGTCGCTCGAGGTATTCCCGGGGATCGCTGCGAAGTTGGCACCCACGGGGATGTTCTTTATGGTGTTGTTGCTGCCATTGTAGCCGCATGCCGTTTGCGCGTTTGGCAAAGTGTAAGTCGTGTAAGTGGCGCTGCCCGGGGCCCAACTCGAGGGGAACGAACAACTGGTCGCCGCGGGACTGCCGCCCGTAGCGGACATGCCGCCCGTCGGTCGCGCACCACCCGTTGCCGGCATGCCGCCAGTCGCAGCCTTCGTGCCCCCGGTACTATTCGTTATGCCGCTCGTTGTGCCACCGGTGACTCGAGCGCCGCCCGTTGCAATCATCCCGCCCGTGCTGACATTTCCTCCGCCTGACTTGGTACCGCCAGTTGCGACCATTCCTCCAGCTGTCTGAGCGCCGCCGGTGGCCACAGCACCACCGGTTGATCGGGTGCCTCCCATTGGCATCGCACTCGTGCTTCCACCAGTAGGCATCATCCCACCCGTACTTGGCGACCCTCCGTTGGCACGTCCTGCGCTCGATGTGCCGCCCGTCCTGACGTTGCTTACGCCACTCGAGCCGCCCGCCTCAGTGCCAGCCGTCGCCCCACCATTTTCGGAATTGGTGCCGTTGGGCACGACGGTCGCTTGGTCCGGTGAGCAAGCAAATGGCAACAGTGACAAAGTGACGGTCAAACAGCTGGAAACGGGATCCAAAAAGTGAATTCTCATTACCAATCCTCGGTCTTTACGAAAAAGGAGGTTGCCGACAAGGCTGGCGGCCGCTCATCATAGTCGCGTTGCCACGCCGAACAGGCTCAAGATCGTGGCATTTTGGTGAAGTGTTTTGCTGATTCTTTACATTTCGGCTATCCTCGGAATCGAATCAACCTGCGGCGGCTCGTGATTTCGACGTTGCGCACTCACAAACGAATGCAAACGGTTGCCCACGCCGTCGTGTCTGGCGGTGGCTATTGCACTGAGACTTTCGTGCGGACAGCCAGGTTGATCACCTTGTCTGCTTCGATATAGAGGATTCGACCCTTTGCCAGCTTCTCGAGCGACGACCGGTCGCAGCCGACCTCTACCACGACCTGATCAATTGGGCGAATGTCGTGCGTGACCGTGATAATCTGCTCTAGCACGGGATTGCGGCCGTAAGAGAAACCTTGGCCCGCTTCGTTGCGGACCAATCCCATGTCAGGATCGAAGTAGAGCCCTTCTTCTTGTTTGAAGCGTTCACGCCATGTGTTGACAGCCGATCGGATGCGTTTGAGATAGGGGCCCGGTTTGACGCCCCCTAGGCCGTTGAAATGGTAAGCAATATCGAATAGCGAGCTTACATCCAGCTGGGGGTGATGCCACTGGTATTCCTCGAACGGCTCGAGCCCATCCCAGCCAAAGTCTGCGTAACCCTCGAAGTACGGGCTAAACCGGTCGATTCTGAGCGGATTCGCCGTTATCGGTGGTTGAAAGTGACCGATGCAGTCCATTAGCAACAGCTGCTGATCGTAGTCTTCGAACGTTTCCCCAGGGATACAGCACAGCAGGTTCCAATACGCTTTGATGCCGTATTCACGGCACCACTTGAGCATGGCAAGGTTGCGGATCACCGTAGCCCCCTTGTTGAGTCGTTGCAGCAAATGGGTGCTCAAGCTCTCGATGCCCGGCTGCAGATGCCGCACGCGTGCTCGTCGCAAGGCCACGACGTCCGATTGATTCATATTCACCTTGGCTTCATAAAGGAGCATCGGGCCAGTTTCATAGCACCCCAATTCGACGATGGCGCCGCGCAGATGGTCTAGGGCCAAGATGTTGTCCGTAGCGCACAGATTGCGACCGTAGTCGTCCCACAGCGTCCTCACCTCTTGCACGACACGGGCGTTGGACTTTGCATTGAAGCGCATCTCGTTGCCGTTGAGGCCACAAAAAGAGCAGTGATTCTTCTGCCCCCACCAGCAACCGCGTGAGCTTTCGAAGCTCAAGGAGAATTCCTCATTCGCCAAGGGGCCCGCTTGCTGGAGCACGGCGTGAAAATCGGGAATCGGCAGCGAATCGAGATCCGGCATCGTATCGCAGGTAACCAACCGACCGCGCGGCAATGCCCCCATTGCCAGTTTGAGCAAAGGGTATTCGCCAAACCCGCTCACGACCAAATCGACTTCTGGGTAGCCCTGCAAAATAGACTGGCCCATGGGTTTGGCGCAATGGGCGCCCCCAAGCACCCACAGCGTGCTCGAAAATTCGCGTTTGACGAGGCGCGCCAACCAGAGCGATGCCATCAGTTGGTTGAACGACGTCGTACAGCCGACGATATCGGGATTGAACGCTCTCACATGGGACAGGCAAAGTTCCGCGAACACCTGGAGCATGCGGCGGCGCTCGGGTGCGCTGCCGTAATGTTCATCCAGCCGCGCGCGTGCCGACTCCGGCAAGGTTGGATGCAGCGCCTCGGCGAACAGCAGTTCTGAAGTGAGCCCGCTCTTGAGGTTGACGACCTTGTTGTAGATGTCTTCCCCAAAGCAACGCGCGAAATCGAAATGGACATAGGCTTCGGCGCATTCGATGCCACGTGAACGCAGTAACGTAGCCAATTCGGCGACAGCCAGCGACGCTTGCTTCAGGGCCTGAAACGGCGGGCACACGAGCAGCACACGCCGGGGCGTAGGAACCTCGCCTTCATGAAATGCGCTTGCGAGCGGATCGTGACCAAGCACGGGGAGTTGCGAAGCAAGCACAGCCGTGTTGTAGTGTACGTCGCGTCACTTGACCACTGCTCCGGCAGATAGTCCCCCTCTTGCAATGGCCTTTGCCGTGCCGCCGTGCCAAAGAACAGGCGGCCGCCGTGTGCGTCAGTTCACGTTTTGCTTGTTCTTGTTGGTAGGTTTGTATGTGGGCGTCGGGGGCGGCGTTCGGTCAACCTTTTCCTTGTCGCCCTTGTCTTCGTATTGCACGCCGACGTCAATCCCCTGCCCCGCCGCTGTCGGTTCTTGCGGTTCAGCAGCCGTCGCCAAAGCGGGATCTCCGGCGGTGGTTGATTCCTTGCCCGCTTGCGAAGACGCACCACAAGCTGTGCCGAGTACAAGCAGCAGCAGGGACCCCGCGCCCACAATCTCTATTCTTTTCATGGATTCCTCCGGTTCGAGCCAGCGTCGTAGCACATGGGGCCTACGCGAAGGTGGACCACTGGCTCAAACTTGGTCCCATTTACTCCCCTAGTCTGGCCGGCGCAACTGGGCGTTGGTGTCGGGTCGGCGTCGCTGCCCTAAACCACTCTCAGAAACCAAAGTCGTGGCTGCGCCTCGGAGGTCGATTGGGCGACTTCTGCGCTGCCGCCTTGCCTGGTTGGTGCTTCATTCCAATGACATCGGCGGGCACCGCAACGTCCGCGGACTTCGCCGAGGCGCTTTCAACCGGTGACGGCATCGACTCAGCCGCCGACGCTGAGGGCACGACCGGGGCACTCGAAACCGAGTGGATCGTCGTCGGCGATGCAGTAGACGCAACGGGCCTGGGACCCTCGTGACGCCCTCCCAGCGCGAGTGCAACACCGATACCGCCGAGCCCAACCCCCAACGCCAACGCTATCAGGAACACGTTCTTTTGCCGGGCACTGCGCCGAGTGCTCCGATTCGAAGCCTGGGTTTGAGCCAGCGGTTGACGCGTCGGGATCGAAGACTCTGCCGTCATCTTTCCGCTGAGCGGCGGCATCGTCGAATTTACATCCGGGCGAACACCGGACAGTGCGCCATCGAGCCACACGGCGCGAATCGAGTTGCCCGACAGATCCTCCTTGATGCCGTGCTCGTAGAGCCACAGCGCCAGCGCTTCACCCAACTCCGTCATGTTGGCCCAGCGCACGTCACGATCTTTGGTCAGTCCCCGCTTGACGACGCGCCAAAGCGACGCGTCACCGGCTCCGTGCTCCTGCAAGGGCTGCGGCTCGTCATTGATGATCGCGTGCATCAGCGCGTTGTAGTTCGACCTGAGAAAATGGAACCGTCCCGGTTACGAGCTCATAGAGCACGACAGACAGCGACCAAACGTCGGTCCGTTCGTCCACGTCATCCACGCCCAGTGCCTGTTCGGGCGACATGTACTCAGGACTCCCCAACACGGCACCCACCTGCGTAAGTTTTCCTTCGTACGCGCTATGCTCAATCTTGGCAATGCCAAAATCCAGCAGTTTTGGTTGCGTTCGACCGAATGTGTCGGTGGCCAGAAAGATGTTCTCCGGCTTGATATCCCTGTGGACGATTTCCTTGTCGTGGGCGACACGCAGCCCGTCGGCTATCGGCAGGATCATCTGCACGGCGCGTATCGCGTCGATGCGCGTTTCGCGGCTGAGCAGCGCCCAGAGTGTCTCGCCCTGAACCAACTCCATGACAAGAAAAGGGTCGCCGCGGCTCGTCCAACCAAAGTCAAAAACCCTGACCAGCGCCGGATGGCCGAGGCGCGCCGCCGCGTGAGCCTCGCGCGCCATTCGAGAGGCAACGCTGGGCCCCGCGACGCTCGCGCGTATGAGTTTCAAGGCCACATCGACGCCGAGCACCAGCGAATGAGCCACCCAGACTACGCCCATACCGCCGTGGCCCAGTTCGCGCATGAGGCGGTACCTGTCGCCGATGACTTCGCCGGCCAAGTACGGATTGGGGTCGCTGGGAGCCGCTGACCGATCCGAAGCCGTTGCTTTCGAGTCGTCGGCGGGGACCGTCTCTGCCACGAGCCGCGGCATCTTTCGGGACCAAGTGTTGCTCATCGTTGAACCGAACGCGACTGCCGGCAAACCCTGCGTGACCAACATGAACGCACGAATGGCCGGGCACTCTAGGGGACCAACGTCGTAGAACGGCACCTTTTGCGAAATACTTAACGAAATTCTCCCAGCCGCTGATGGGCCGGCCACAGTGCCGAGTGGACCGGGTCAGGTAGTTCCGCGACAAATTTGCCCTCCGACAACGGGCGCAGGCACGCTTAGCGCATGCAAGATCGCTGCGAGGTTTGTGAGACTTTTCGTCCGGGGGCCGAGTTCGGAGTTCGCTATCGCGTGGTGGAGGTGCTGTATGACGCACGCCCAGTTCACCTCTGCGTCGGTCACCATAAGATCGCCCAGAATTCGGGCGTGACCACGTTTGAGGAACTGCGCGAGCTGTTCGGAAGCGGGCGGCGTTCGTTCGTTCCAAGGCGGGGCCGCAACCTGCAGGTCTTCGATGACCAGCGCCTCGACAGGGGCCGTCGCGCGAGCGACGCTACGCCTTGAAGATCGACGCAAAATACTTCTTCAAGAACTGCGAGAAGGCCTCGGTGGCCATGTATTCGTAGAGACTCTCCGGCGTCCAGCCTTCGTCGTCGTATTTGTTGAAATCAGGCTGCATCCACACCGGACAGCTAAACGTCGGCGGCGCTGCATCGCCCGGGATCAGGAGCTGCGCTTTGAACGCAAACGCAATGCCCGCGAATGCGCCGCGGGGTTTTCGGCTCGTGTGGATTGACACCATATTCGTAATGTGGGTGATGAGCAGCGTCGGCACGGTAACGGCCGGGGCACCCCCATCGTCATCAGCTTTTGCGGAACCGAGCTCGAAACTCAAGATGTCTCTCGGGAACACGGCCGCAAACCGCTGACTTAGCGCCGAAGCAATCATGGCCTCGCGCGCTGCGGCGTGTTTGTCGTCGAAATACTGCAGCGGCAGCGATTTGGAACCCCCGAAATAGGCGTTCTTCTGCAACATCGTTTCGATCATGAGCGCCGACGCCGGCACACGACGGCGAAAACGGATCTCCACTTTGGGGCCGTGTTGTTCGGCGTAGGCAATCAACCGTTGGACGAATGCGTCGAGCGCCGGAGTTCCCACGGACTCGGCCTGAAATCGGGCTAAAGCGGCGCGAAACAGGGCCTTTTCAGCAATGAGGCGCTCAGAATTCACAAGGCTGGTATGCGGATCGCCTGCCCTAAAATTGCGCAATGCGGCTAGCGTACCAACCGCTTGCGCCCTTTCGAGATCCTTCAACAATGCAGCGTAGAGCGCTACGGTCGCTTCGCTATTGATCTTGGTTCTTTCGTGAGCGTCCATGAATCGCTCGATGGCATCGACGCTGCCCGCCGCTATGGCGTCGCGCAGCTCTGCGCGCGGCAGCAATAGGTCGCCAACGTCCTTGCGAGTACCGCCCCGCGCCATGTAGGCCTGGTAGGCGTGTGTCGTGTTCAGGGTGCGCGCTTTGATGTAAAGTTGCTTGGAGCTCAGTGTGTTGCGAGTCTTCCAAAGTCCAACGCCAGCAGCCAGACCCACGGCCACAGCGATAGCCGGCCAGAACTTCGCCCAAGCCACCGTCTTGGGCTTCATGGGGTCATTGGTCGAAAACAGACTCTTGAAGCCGGAATCCGCCAACGGATCAAGCAATGCCTGGTCACGGCCAAACGTTTCACTGGGCGGGGCATTCAGCCGCTCCTGGGCGTCCCTGAATTTCTCCTTTATCTCGTTGACGCGCGCACCCTCGACGTTTCGGAATTCGTACGTGGCGCCGTCGGTGAACCGCAAATGCAGGCTTGAACCCTCCGAGCTGATCTCAGCCAACTCGCTGACCTTGTGAACCTCCAGCATCGACGTTCTCGCGTCGATGACGATCGCAGGAAACGCATGAATACCGCGACGAAACGGTAAGAGGGCATCGCGGTTCCAGATCAACGTCGCCTTGAGCAGGGCGGCCATTGCCAAGCACAGCACCCCCACGTACACGCCCATAGTCCAAAGGGGGTTGAGTGCCAGACGGTGTTCGAGATTGCCGAACCCCAAACAAGCGAACGCAGCGCACCCCGTGAACAACAACGCCGATGCAGAAGCCAAGCCAACCGCCCAGGGATTCGGACCCGGGGCTTGGTACAGTAGTTGGGTCGGGGCGCCTCTGCCACGCGACGATTCAATGAATCGATCTTGGATTGCTCGCTGCAGATAGTAAAACTGAACTTGAGACATCAGAGCTTGTTCGAATTCGGGGGGCCACCGAAGCTGGTGCTACAGGCATAATAGACCATCCGGGCGTTTTGATGACGCGACAATATGCACTCACAACACCATACAGGGGCGGAGACGTGCCAAAAACCCGGCCAACATCCAGGCGCATCTACAGTTAATGCACATTCCAGCCATGTTTGGCTCCAGGATTAGTCCGGTATGAGCGGAATGAACGAGCGTCACAACCTCCGCAGCGTGCCTTCGCCCGACCAAGGCGCATCCATGGGGCGGAACGTTAGCTCGTTGCCATTGAATTCGACCCATACACGAACGGCGACGCCCGTCTGATCCGTCACCAGGAGCGTAGCAGATTGATCAACCGCTTCCTGGATCTGGTACGTGCGTGTCACTTGGAGCCCGGGACCTTGCGCGGTAATGTGTGAGGCATCGACGCTCAAGCGCATCTGACCCAATTGAAGGGTGAGAAGCGCTGACAGGGCCGGCTCAAGCGGCACGGTGGAACGAAAGTTCTGAAGCAGCCAGACACCCTGCAAGCGCTGCCCCATTTGTTGCACGTCATTGACACGCGGCTGGCTACTCGCGCAAGAGCCAAGCGATAGGGGGATGAAGACCAGAGACGCCACGATGAGCAGGTGTCGGATTGCTTTGGCCACGGCAAAAGCATGCGCCCGCCAGAGCGGTTGCGCCAGCCCTCGCCGAGGGCCGGGCCGGGCTTGCTTCTGGACCCGTCCCAAGACCTGCCTCGGTCACTTGAAGTCTTGGGTACTCCAGCCACCCGATGAACTGAAGCCACATGCTGCGCGAGTATAATATTGGGCGCTCATGTTCACATAATGGCCGCAGCTACTGTAGCTGCAGTTCGGGCAGGTAGTCCAGAATGCTCCTGAACACGCATCGCAACCAGAACAGGATGCGTTGTCCTTCTCATCCCACATGGAGTTCAAGCACGCAACAAGTTGCGATGTGTTGTTGGTGCCGAGACATTCATCTTGCGCTGACTCGTTACAGGCGCCAAATTGGCTGTGGGCTGTCGCTGCGGTTTCGTCAGCGGTCGATTGCCCGTCGACACAAGTCTCGGCAGCCGTCCACTCCGTGTACGCAGCCAACCCCTTGGTGGCGCGAAGTGAATTGATTGTGGTCACACAAAGCTGCCGATACGTCGCATAAGGGTCACTGGATGCACCCCCGGCGGTGGTCCCGCCTGTAACACTGCTGACTCCACCCGTCGCAGCATTGCCACCAGTTGCGTTGTGTCCGCCGCTTGCCGCACCGCCCGTTGCAGCGCCCCCGGCAGCTTGACCCCCAGTTGCAACTGTACCTGCGCTGCCGCCAATTGGCGCCCCGCCGTTGCTTGCCGTACTTCCCCCATTAGACGATACGCCACCGGTGGTCGTGGCTCCTCCCGTCGCAGCGCCCCCAGCAGTACGACCCCCAGTTACAACTGTACCTGCGCTGCCGCCAATTGGCGCCCCGCCGTTGCTTGCCGTACTTCCCCCGTTAGACGATACCCCTCCCGTCGCGGCACCGCCCGTTGTAGCGCCCCCCGCAGCTCGACCCCCAGTTGCCACGGTGCCTGCGCTGCCGCCAATTGGCGCCCCGCCGCTGCTCGCCGTACTTCCCCCGATAGGCGGGGCACCAGCCGATGAGTTGCCTCCAACCGAGGACGCACCGCTGCTCGTTCCCCCTAACCCACTGCTTCCGCCAGCAGCGGTCTCGGTTGTGGCACCACCTCCACCGTACAGTGTGCTGCCCCCGCTTGACGACTGACTACCTCCAGTTGACACGCCCGCGACGCCACCTGTGGACGGCTGAGAGGCGGGCGCCCCATTGTTGCTCGAACAGGCAGCAACCAAGACCAAGGCCACTGGAAAACAAGATCGCCTCGACAAGACCATGTGCATTCCTCCAAACAACCTCGCAAGCCTGCGGCAAGATTAGCCTAGAAATTTCATAGGCGCAACCGCCATCGAATTAGATTTCACTGTGTTCCGACGCGATCCGATAGCACGACAACAAGAATGAGATCATTGTCGCGCGACATAAGCTACGACGTTGTCGTAGAACATCTCAAACGCAAACGTCGTATTGATATTCGCTTTCGACCCGACGGTGATCGTTGACGTTGTGTCGGCACCGAACAAACCGGCACAGCTACCAATGGTTATGCCAGCGAGGTTCACCGTGATGGTGCCGGTCGCCGCAGCTACCTGAAGTTCAACACGCGTCCAAACAGTCGCCGGCGGACCGTCGGTTAGGGCACAGTCCCCCCGTGCCGCCGCGCTGCCCCCGTAGACCCAAGCGATGTAGTAGCCCGTATAAGCCGTGGTTTGGAACGAGAGACTCGTTGACTTGTACGTGTAATTCAAACAAGCCTGACCCGAGCCAAACGCCACACACATCAGCGCTACGCTGCCAGTCCAAGCGGGATAAACGCCGCCGGGCGCCGTTGGGCTGAAGCCCGACGCAACCGAAATAGTGCTAATGGGCGTTGCGCCAACGTCATGCCAACTCAACGTGGCCGAGCCAGCCGTCGTGTAGTCACCGGTGGCGGCAGGAACTGATGTATCAAGCGAATTGGGAGGGCTCGACTCGCGATCCGTTGTCAGCGCCATAGTGCCGGAATTCGTGAGCGATTGGGCCCAGGTCGCCGTTGGCGGCATGCCCGTGTCAAAGTCGATACACTGGTAGTCCGCTGCGGTCACATTGGTTGGCATTTGTCGATTCTGACACCAGGTGGATGTAGTCCCTCCGGTGCCGGCGCCACCCGTCGCTGCTCCACCTGTCGCAGCGCCGCCTGTCGCAACGCCGCCTGTCGCTGCTCCACCCGTGGCGCGACCACCTGTTGCCGCACCACCCGTTGCGGCCCCGCCTGTTGCACGACCACCTGTTGCTGCTCCACCTGTCACTGCGCCACCCGTGGCCGCACCACCCGTTGCGCGGCCGCCCGTCGCAGGATTGCCTCCAGTAGCCTTGGTTCCGCCGTTTGCCGCACCGCCACCCGCCGTGCCGCCTGCTGTGGCAGCGCCACCGGTTGCGCCGACACCGCCTGTAGCCTTCATTCCACCGCCGGCTGAGGCACCCCCGGTGCCAGTGCCGCCCGTTGCAACAAAACCACCCGTAGCCTTGGTTCCACCACCCGCTGCGCCGCCGATCGCAGCCCGACCTCCGGTCGCAACAACACCTCCAGATTCTGCGCCAGCCTGTGAAGCGCCACCCGTGAAGAAAGTGTTGCCTGCAGCGTTACTTGTTCCCCCTAGCCCGCTTGTTCCGCCAGTTGCCTCTGGTCCCAGAGTTGCACCGCCGGTATGCCGGGTGCGCCCCCCCGCAGACGTATCACCACCTGACGACGACAAGCCACCGTCGGATTGCGCTGAGACCTGGGTGACACTAGTGCTCGAACAGCCGGCAACAACGACCAGCGCTGCGGGAAAACAAGAACGCCTCAACCAGACCATACCTATTCCTCCGAACAAGGTCACAAAGCGTGCTGCGTAGGCTAACCTACGAATCTTACTGGCGCAACCGCTTCCCAGGGAGATTGCTCCAATTTTGGACGAACCCGGTCTCGCACGGCGCCGCACTTGGCAAGTGTCGGCTAAACGGCTTTGTACCTGAAACCATATACGATATGGGTCCCGGCCAAGATGGCCATGGCAATCGCAAAAATGACATGAATAATGTTCCAGTGGCGCATCAGCAGATCCAAGTTTTGGTAGTAACTGCGGCGGCGGCGTTGGGCAGCCCACTCTGCAAAGCACGTCAGCATGGCGCGACGTTGTTGTTTGGACTGAAGGTGCCTGATTCCAAAGGCGTGCAGCCATAACAACGCTGCTTGATCGCGCAGCCATTGCCACAGCACCGGCGCTAACGTTCTGTGCCTTCGATGCCCTGACAGATCATTGGCCACTAGCGTGCACAGAGCGCTAGTGGCAGGAAGCTGCTCGGCATAGTCTCGGCACCTGTGACGTAGCGCGTCGAGTTCGAACTCAGCCAACCCCACGGCAGAACGCGCCTTGCCAAACAGGAACCGTCCAATGGCACCGGTTGCGACCACAATCCACATCAGTATGCATGCGACGCTGGCCCAGCGATCCAGTTTAAGTGCTGAGTGGTAGGTCACCAACGTGGCTCCGGTGAATCCCAACCAGATGTGCGTTGACAACCAACCCGTCTGACTGCCCCACCCTTTGAAGAGCCTGACTCGCGTGCGCAACGAGTACAGAGCGCTGGCCAGCATCAGGCTGGCACCCACATACCCGAGCCAGTGACCGATGCCTTTGCCTGATGTGAATGATACTGCAAAATGTGAATGCGAAGCTTGAACGTAGAAACCCAACAAGCTGATTTCGGGACGCGTCCGGATCAAGAAACACTCAAGACCGATCGCAGCAAGGATCACCAGGGTACACGCGGTTATCCAGTTCTTCATGCGCGCCCGTCTTACCGAGACGCCTTGCAAAAACGGGATATCGGAGAACCTGCGAGTCCTAGCCAGCGGCTCCGCTCCAGCCTCCAAGAACAGTTGGTCCGCCGGGATCTCGATGAGCGCACCCGTCGGACATGCAGATAGGCAAGCTCGGTCGGGGTATCCGGCACAATGGTCGCACTTGACGGCGCGCTGCCGTTTGCCGCGTCCAGCCGCAAACTTCGCCATCTCGGGCGAACCGGGTTGCAGCACCTGGATCCCTGCGTCTTGCAGGAATGCTGTCGGCGGATCGGCGCCGAGCAGAGCGAACACGACATCGTTCGGGACATCAATCGCGCCGCGTTCGGTCGCAAGTCGAATGGCACCTGGCTCGATTGCGGCGACGGTCGATTTCAACACGACGCGGATGCGCCCAGCCAACTGATACGCCTCGAGCCGCTTGCGATTTTGCACCTTGGCGCGAACGAACGCCGCTTGCCGATAACTCAGCGTCACCTCGGACCCGACGACGTCTGCCAAGGCAAGCGCGGCTTCGAGCGCAGAGTCGCCGCCGCCCACCACGAGGATCTTCTGACCGGCAAATTCATTCGGATCGTCGAGAAGGGCACGCACGCGCGGGTGGCTGTCCCCCGGTACTCCCAATCGGCGAGGAGCGCCCCCCTTGCCGACGCAAACGAGCACATGCGAGGTCGCGAATTGCCCTCGGTCCGAGTGAAGCACAAACAGACGATCGCCCCGTACAATACGCTGGATTTCCGTCTGCTCGAAAATGCGAATCGACCGGTCGCGTGCGGTCTGTTCCCAACGCGCGAGCAACTCTTCTTTGCTGCACTCTTCAAACCAAAGTGAGCTAAGCAATGCGACATTGCTCGGTTCCGCCATGACGTGCTTGTTCTTCGAATAGCCGCGAATCGTCGAAGCCAGCTGGTCCCGCTCGAAAACGCAGTAGGACAGGTTACGTTCTTGACAGCGGATCGCCGCAGCCAGCCCTGCTGGCCCCCCGCCGACAATGGCCATATCGAGGACCCCGCTGTCTTGCGGCAATTGGCTTGGATGTATGCGATCGACGGCGCGCACCGCTTCATTCATTGCCAACCGGATCAACGCCGCTCCGGAGATGTCACCGGCGACCCATAGGTTGCTTACATTGGTTGCACCGGCCGCATCGCTGAGCGGTATTGGATCGGGAAAGTCGCTGACCGTGTACGGCCGCCAAACCATGAAGATGGCGCCGTTCGGACATTGCTGCGCGCAAGCCCCGCACCCCACGCAGCGGTCGGATATGTGAATATCCTCGCTCGCCTCGTCGAAAGCGATCCCTCCAAAACTACAGGCGGCAATGCAGGGCTGATCGAGGCAGTTGCGACATGCAATGGGAAACGTGAGCCGTCCCAACCTGGCCCCCGTACGCGCCATGCGGGCGTTGCCGTGGCGTTCGGCGCAGGCATCGCGGCACTTGTTGCAGTCCAGGCACCGATCAAGTCGGCCGACCCTTGCCAACTTGCTGGTCACGTAGTTCTCGCGCACGAAAAAATCCTGAACGACACGACCTGTGGGGTCCTGGCTGGTCAAGAAGAACTCGCGCTCACTCGCCACGGCCGCCGCAAGCTGGTTGCGCCAGTGCGGTTCGCGGGCGAGCACCTCCCCCAGGTGCGCCCGCTCGAGCTGAAGCAGGCTGACCTCATTGGCAGCAACGCAGGCAATCTTCGTGGACCGAGACGTACGCGGGTCTAGAAACGCGTCCGAGAAGCACGCGCCCGCGTCAAAATATCCCAGCAATTGGTTGCAGTCAAGAAGCCACTTGCCCTCGGTTGTGTCACGCGGGGTCTTGGGTTCGTCCGACTCAAGCGCTATCGCGACCGCGCCGCGCAACAGAAAGTAGTAGTGCTCCGCACCAGCGCTGGGCTCGGATGAAAGGGACTGGTTGCGCGACAGCTGACGAAGCTTGCCCAGCCGAAGCAGCTGCTCAAGCGCCGGCGCGGGCAGCGCGCTAAAGACATCTAGTCCGCGCAGGGTATCGCTCGTGATAGGCACAGTCTGAACCATAGCTCAATGCTCGCTAACGCGTTCGATGACACAGCAAGCAGTCTGCGCGCCTGTGACAAACGAAACAATTGCTGTCGCCAAAGCCGCCTGCGGCATAGCCGTGCAGAGTTCTCCAGGCACCCCGGTGGTTGATTGGGGGGGTTCGCCTATGGCACTGAGTACAGGATGCCGCTTGATGGCAAGAGCTGCAAGGGCCGGAGTCGAAGCTCGCAATGGCGCCGTGGGTGCGAACCCTAAAGAGCGCCGTGTGGGTGCTTGGAGCACGCGTGCGATGACAGTGTGAACAGCCGGGCGCGCCGTGACAGGTTGCACAGGAGTGCTTGGCCACCACCACATCATCGTCGAGGTTCGCAAGCAGCGAGTGGCTCTTGACCCACAAACCTTGGTGATCCAACGGACGCATGCTGCGCACCTTGGCGACCGGAACTTGGTTGAACCCGCCAGGCGCGTGACAGACTTCGCAGTTCGTGCCGAAGTTCCCGGCGTGGGGATCGCGGTGACATTCGAAGCAACGATGACCTCGCACTGGGAACGAAAGATCCGTTTTCGTGGTGGGTACGTTCTTCCACTCCGCAACGCTCAGGGGCGCGGTCCTCGCCTGATGGCACGACGAACAAGCCGCCTTCTTGTGCGGCCCAACCTTGGAGAACTTCGTCATGCGGTCGTGGTCGAATTTCGGCGCGCCCTTCTCCGGACGGTGGCACTTGGCGCAGTCCTGACCCAACTTGCCACGATGCTTGTCGTCCTTCTCGTGGCAGTCGAAGCAGCGGTGCTTGTTCAACGTGTACTCGTGTTGTCCGTGACAGGACTTGCACGCGAGCGTCGTGTGCTTGCCTTCAAGTTTGAATGTCTTGTGCTCGAAATTCGCCGTGCTCGGGGTGTCGAAACGTGACAGCGGCGAATGGCACTTCGAGCAGTCTTTGCCGAGCTGCCCGTTGTGCTTGTCCACGTGACAATCCATGCAATCGAGCTTTGCGGTATGGTAGATGCGCCCGGGGTGGCAGCGAACGCAGTCATTTCTTATCCGGTCTTGGGCATGCTGTCCGATGAGCGGGAATCGCGTGTCCAGGTCGTGGTTGAAGGGAACGTTGCGCTTGCCGCCTTCGATATGGCAATCCGCACAGGGCCTATCCTTGAACTGCCCCTGATGGGCATCGCGATGCGTGTGGCAGCTTGAGCATGAACCCTTTTTGTACTCGAGTTTGACATCGCGCTCGTGGCAACGGCGGCAACTCAGCGTTTCATGCTTACCGAGCCGCACAAAGCCGAATTGCCCATGGTCAATCTGAGCTCCCTTGAATGACACGCCGGATTCGTGACACTTCGCGCAGTTGGCTGTGGCCTGAACCAAGGGATGGGCGGGCACGTGACAGCCAACACAGGCCGGCGACGGGATCTGTCCCGGCCCTTTCTTGGCGTTCTTCAGGTGACAGGTTGCACAGGGGGTACTGGCGTGTTTGCCTTCCAGCGCAAAGCCGAACTTGCTGTGGTTGACTTTCGTCCCCTTGAACCCGGCGTTTTGGTCGTGGCAATCTAAGCAATTCTTCGTCTTGTCGCTTACGGGGTGGTTCGGCACGTGACAATCGACACACGTTCGCGGCACGGTGCGCTCTCCCATCTGCGCGTTCTTGTGACACTCGACGCACGCCTGGTCGGGATGCTTTCCTTCGAGCGTCAACTTGGAAACCTTGACGTGCTCTGTCTTCCAGGCCCGCAGCCGCTGCCCGCGCAGCGATTGCCCAGGTTGGTGACACAGGTCGCACTTTTTGGCCAGCTCGGGCTGCTTGAAGCTGTGTTCGTTCGGGTGGCAACTCTGACAATCCTTAGACAGCCCGAAAAAGCTAACGCGCCCCGTCTTGAACCGCTTAACGTGGCATTTGGTGCAAGCGACTTGCCGGTGGTACTCGGACAAGGAAAATCCGTCACTTCGTGCTTGAACGCGTCGCGGCCGCCAACCGTTTGCCAGTCAATGATGCTAAAGGCACGGCCCTTGTGTTCCGTGTGACATTTTAACGCAGGGTTTGCCGCCAAATGTCGCATGCAGCCCGCCGGGATGCAGCGCCGTCGAATGACACGAGAGGCATTTCTGATTCGTGACGCCGCGGGTCGTCTCGTGGCACTTCGGGCAGCCCTCCGAGTTGTCGTACGCCGCATGCCCTTCGTTCAGCGCGCCTGGCGCCACGCGAAAATAACCCTGCGCCCACGCAGACCGCGACACGAGCAGACCCGAAAGTATCAGGCAGCCAATGACGAATCGTTGCAGGACATGTGGTCTCGTGCGCGTCATGGGGGTGGCGACCGGCGGTGACTCCTTTCAATGATTGGCGGCACTCTAGACAACCGCTGCAGCTTCGAGCCTGCAATCTTGGACTCGCGCGGCCATTGTGGGATTGTCGTTAACTCACGGGCCAGTTCGGGCACGTTCTCGGCGACGCACCAATCGAAGGCATCGAAGAGAAAGGGCGCTTGGTACTCTATGGCTGCAGCAGCGTCCAAGAGATGTGCCCGGGCCTGCGCAATGTCCTTGCGATGCGCGGCAAGAATCGCCGACAATAGCTTTTCGAAATGAAGGTTGACGGGAGTTGGGACTGCGACAGCCGCGTCGCTGTGTGTGGGTAGAAAGGCAAGCCCCTTAGGCAAGCCGAAGACGCTCACGGCCAGCTTCGCCCATGGAGAGTCAGCATCGACATGCGCCATGTCGTTCGCAATCTGCTGGGCGGCTGGCAGCTGGTCGTGTCGCGCTTCGAACCATGCCTGCTCGAATCGGTGACCTAGCCAAGCCGGTTCGGCTTTGGCCGAGCGTTGCCAGGATTGCCGACTTGACTGCACGTCATTGCGAACCTCTTGTGCCGTGGCCAGGAGATACTCGAGCTCGTTGCGGTCGGGCCGATCGTCGCGAAGCTCCTCGATCTCCCTGAACTTGGCCGCGCGTTCCTCTCGCGACAAGATTGTCAGGTACGCCACCTGCCGCAGCGGTGACGCACGACCCGCCTGGTCCAGATAGGGGCGAATTCGGCGTAACCGTTCGGGGGACGCGTCGCAGTAACGATAAAGCGCCGCTTCGACCGCAACCATCAAATCGAGGTAGACGTCTTTCGGCCCGAGGTCCCCCACCGGTCGATTCGAAGGATGCTCTCTTAGCAGCTGCAGGTATTGGGAGGCTTTCTCAAGATTGCCGTCGCCGTAAAACGCTCTCAAGTCTTGGGCGTATTGTTCACGCCGATTGTCGTGCTGCCGCTCGAGCCCCGGTGCGACAAGCGAGTGAAGGCCAAAGCCTAGCGCTGCAAGCGCGAACACAGCCAACAACCGGACGAGCCAACGTTTCGACGGGCGCCTTTTGCGCGGCGTGCCTGGGTCTTGTTGTACCTGCGGCCACGGGCCGAACAGGCTTTCGCCGAATAGTCGCGCAAGTTGCTGCCTCACCTCGGCGTCGTCCAGGGGCGACCCGCGCGGCACGCGACCGCCGGCATTGGGATTGAAACGCTCGGTCATGAGCCGCCCCCGCCACCGCCCGCGCTGCCGGTATCCGTGGTTCCCGCGTCAACCGCGGGCACGTAGAATTGCACGTTGCCGTCGATGTGCAGAGACAAGTTCGTGATGGTTTCATTGGGGCTCACGACATCGCCGTGGCAGGTATAGCAGTCGCTCAAATTCGGATGGTTTCCTGCTGGCGGATCGCCGTGGCAGAAGGTACAGCTAGGTTGCTTGCCTGCAACCTGAGTCCAGATTGGAACGGGACGGTCCGCCGCGCCTGACAGCTGGGCACCGTGACAGTAGACATTGGAACAACTAGCCGTGGTTCGGTCCCAGACTGGCGTTGCACCGTGCAAACTGGCTCTTATACCGAAATCGACGGCGGCAGGGCGACCGAGTGGGTCGGGATGGCTCAGCAAATCCGTCGGCAAATGATGACACTCATCGCAGGCCACGGGAAGGGTGATTGAGTTTGCGAGAAGATGCGCTTGATGGGCGCCTACGCCAATATAGGCCGTGCTGACGGATCCATTAACGGCCTTGGGTGGAGCGGCGTTGACACTTGAGCCGTGGCACGTCGAGCAATCTTGGGTCGCGGGCAAACCGTCACTCAGGGCGGAGCGTTCGCAACCTGCGGGCGTCAGGGTGAGTAACAGGGTGGCCAGCAGCGGCAACCTTCGGCGTGTCTTTTTCGACTCATGCAAGTGCATATCGCAGCTTCCCGCTAGAAATCCTGACGCGCCGATAAGAAGAATGACTCTAGGTACCTATCGAAAATGTCGATCTCGTACCTGCCCCGAAGTTCGAGCCACTGAGCGAGCCTGAACGCCAACGATCCATACACGGTCCGTGTATCGTGCAGCTCTTCCACGCTCTTATAGTAGATGACCTTGTACTGCTGGTAGTACGATCCAAGCTCCGCGTTGAGCAATTCGTTCTTGAAGCCGGTGGAACCCCCCAGCGTTACCATCCTGTCACTGCGAAGGGCGTAAGGAACGTAGTTGTATTCGGCGGTCCCGCCGACGAAGAGCCCCCTGCGAACAAAATCATCGAGCTGACCATGAACGTAGAGGGCGCCCGTGTTGCGATTGAATGGCTGCTCCGCCGCCCCGACGAGTTGCCGCCCGCGCCACCCCAAGTGCAGGCTCCAATGCGCGCGCTGCCCGATAGGAAAGTCCTTCCAGGTTTCGAAGCGAAACCGCACGAACGGCAGACTTGGCCCCAATATCGAGTACATGGGGTTTTCGCTCTCGACGACTTCCCCTAGCGTCACCAACTGCGCGTGAATTCGTCCATCGAGACCGATACCCAATCGCTCGTTCTGATACAGCAAGGCCCCGCCAACGTGGGACGGACGCTGATCGATACCGCGGGCGTAGATCTTTGACAGTACACCTCTCGAAGCGACGGAAGCCGACAAGCCGTAAGAGTGGTTAGTAATGGAATCGAGATGCGAGCGATCTACGTTGAGTGTCGGCTCGTGAATGAGCCGCGTGTCCAATTCGAAAGCCGAATTCGAGCTAGGCCTCCACACAGCGCCGGTCGAGGCCACCCAATTCTCGAATAGTCCGGGCGTCGACTCGAAGAAGTGCACGGTTTTTCCGCCAAAGCCGAACCACTGCAACCTGCGCCCGACCGTGCGCACGCTCAGCGAGGCGCCGTCGAATGTCAACGGCAAGCCATGCTCAGACGTTTGCCTTCCGACGCGGACGTGATCGAGCGCCTTGTCGTTTTGCCACTCTGCGGACAGCGCGTAAACAGCCAGCCAAGGTTGGGCGTTGTCGTACTGCGTTGCAAAAATAGCGGCCGTGCCGGGAGCGGATGCGCCATCCAAGTCCAGCCAGAGCGCGCTAGACATCACCGCCTGGAAATGATCGTTCAATCCCGAAATTTGTCCATCGCCTAGCAAACGCAGATGTTGATCTCTCGCCTGACTCGTTTGCGGCGCGTCACCCAATGGGCCTGTTGCGGGCAATGCATACGACGCGATTCTTAGCCGATACTCCTCTAGCAATGAAAAATTGGAGGTCCATCCGGCGTCCTGGCTGGCCACGGGACTGGCACCGTTGTTCGCCTTGGCGCCGGCTGCGTCGCGCGTCTCACTGCCCGATGGGCCCGCGTTAGCTACGTCCGCCTTTGCATTGGGTGCAAGCCATAAGAACGCCAAACAAGTGACACCCGCCAGATTCTTCGACCGTCGCATCCAGGGATGTCCTTCAGCCATCGCTAGCGTAACGGTTGGAGGGGATCATGGCGTCACTGAAGATGTCAGTTGCGACAGTCAACTGACGCGGGGCGTGCACAGCTTGCCACAGACACAGGGGCAGGCGTATGTGAATATGTAAGCTGTCCTGGAACGTGCTCCTTGCGCGCAAGTGCAGGATTTTCGCGATCGATAGGCAGCGAATATTATGGCCGTGGCCGACCGAACATGACGGAGTAGAATAATCCCGGATGCCCAAAGCGATTGGTGACTCGACGACAAGAACGACGCTGGGCCTCGGGGCAGCACTGGTGGCCCTGTCATTTTCAGCCTGTTCAGGCCCGGATCGCGCGACTGATCCGCTGGTGTCCGAAGGGGGCACGTACTTCGCAGCTTTCGGTGGCAGTGGCAATTCCGGCGGAACTAGCGGTGCGTCGGCACTAACCAACGACGCAGCTGCAAGCGACAGCGGCAATGACGCGGGATTCGATTGGGGACCCACAGACTACGATGCCACGGGCGGGCTGAGCGTGAGCTACCAGGATCATTTCAACGGCGAGCCCTGTTTCGCGTCTTGCCATGATCACGGCATAACGCTTGGCGCAACGGTCTATCAAGCCAATGGCACTGACACGGCTGCTAATGCAGAGATTGGCGTCTGGCTCGGCGGTGCGCTTTTTACGTGCTATTCCGGCAGCGGCGGCAATTTCTTCACGAACTTTCTCGGCAATCTCGCTTGGACGAAGGCGGCGATCGCCGTCCGCAACGCCAATGGGACTACGTATATGCCCGCAAACGCAGATGCCAACGGAAACTGCAATGCCTGTCACGACAGCAGCCATCGCATTGTCGTTCCGTGAAACTGCAGCTCACGTAGTTTGGCAGAATGTGTGGGCGAGGTGCGTACACTTGGTGCGAGTGAGCCAGCATATAGCGATTGGCTATTTGTTGACGAAATCATCACCAACCAAGTCACGAACGCAAGGCACGCTACTGATAGTCGCATTCAGGAAAGAGCGAGCTTGGCCCAATGGCAGGACCAGATTCGCTGATCATTTCTCGTTTGGCTGGGCATTCCCAATAGCCGGAAGTGCCACAAATGAGATGATACAATTTTGATGTGCCGCAACAAATCGGCGTACAACAAATCGGCATACGGCAAACGTGGTTGTGCTAAAGCTATTGGCGTATAGCGTTCTCTGCTACCCGGGAGGTCAGCGTGTCAAAGTCTAAGCGGTCAAAGTCCAAGCCAGAAGGAATCTCACGTCGCGAGTTCATCGATCTAGTCGGGGTTTCGATTGGAGCGGCCGCATTGGTCGGAGCGGGTTGCGGCGGAGGCAACAGTGGCGGAGGGAGTGAGTCCGGTGCAGGCGGGTCTTCGCCGGGCACCGGAGGGGCTTCCAACGGGACCGGCGGCGGCGCCGCAACGGGTGGCACTCCGGGCGCCGCAACCGGTGGCACTCCGGGTGTCGCAACCGGTGGCACTCCGGGCGTCACAACCGGTGGCACTCCGGGCGCCGCAACCGGTGGCACTCCGGGCGCCGCAACCGGTGGCACTCCGGGTGTCGCAACCGGTGGCACTCCGGGCGCCACAACCGGTGGCACTCCGGGTGCCGCAACCGGTGGCACTCCGGGTGCCGCAACGGGTGGCACTCCAGGTGTCGCAACGGGTGGCACTCCGGGTGTCGCAACCGGTGGCACTCCGGGTGTCGCAACGGGTGGCACTCCGGGTGCCGCAACCGGCGGATCGACAACGGGGGCTGGCGGCAAAGCAACCGGCGGAGGTGCAGCAACGGGTGGAGTCGTGGGCACTGGAGGATCTTCCGGCACCACAGCGACGGCTCTGGTTGCGTTGGTGCGCGGCCCAGATTGGGTGCAAGCGACGCAGGATGCCATAGCGCTCGCCGGCGGGCTGCCGGATCTCAGTGGCAAGACAGTGGTGTTGAGGCCCAACGTCATCGAGAACACAGCGGATGCCACGACCAGCCCGGATGTGATTCACGGTGTCATCAAGGCCGTCAAGGCCGCGTCCAAAGGTACCGCCCCGACCATCATTGTCGCCGAAGACGGTTGGAATGCCTCTAGCGGCGGCGGCGAGCTTGCTTGCATGCAGTCTCTCGGTATCACTGCCGTGTGCACGGCCGAGGGTGCCACGACTATGGACCTTGGCGCGCAGGGTCACGGGACTCGAAACGGCATCGACTTCAGCGATCCGGTCTACAATGCTGACTACGTGATTGCGATACCGAAGTGCAAGACGCACACTGTGCTGGGCGGTTTCACCATGGCGCTGAAGCTTTGGTACGGCAATACCAAGAACAATCGCTCGCATTCCGATGCAACGATGCCCGCAAAATTGCATGCCATCAGGAAAGCGGACTTTACGGTTCTGGACGCAACCAAATGCATGACCACAGGCGGTCCAAGTGCCGGTGGCACAATGGTTGCGTCAAAGATTGTCGTTGCCAGCAAAGATGCGATTGCTGTTGACGTCACAGGTCTCCTCATCGAAAAATACAGTGGGAGTACGGTCATATCGAGCTGGGCTGACGCCTGGAACAAGTCTCAGATTACGGGAGCCCTGGCCCAAAAGGTTCCGGGGTGGTTGACGGCTAAGCCATCAGCTCAATCTCAACAACAGTTCCCCTACGCTCAACAGGGGGTCACTGAAGCTGCCACCATCATGGGCTACTAGCTGACACGTCCGCAGTGATGGTTGGCTGGGGACAAGTCGCACCGGACCAAACCATGACCCATCGCGACACGTTACTCTCTGACACCCAAGTCATTGGCTTGGTCATGCTGCTTAGGTGTCTAGGGTGTAGTACTGCGAGTTCGCCCCAGCCTGGATGGAGCGGTCCCCTGACTGAGCCTTCCGCCTATCCAAGCATGAACCTGGGATCGGGTTACCAGACGGACGCTGGTAACGGCAGCGTGGCCTGTACTGTCGCCCAGTCAGGCGCACGACCGCACGAATGCGGCAACTACGACATCCTTTCATGCAACTCGCCAAACTGTCATGCGACCATGATCGGCGGCGGCTGGGTCTACACAAATCCAAACGGGCCGCCGTTCGTTGGGGGTGCCACGATCACCATCAGTAACATTGACGGCTCGACCGTTACGTCCTGGTCAGGAGTAGACGGTTTCTTTCAGATCAAGGACCCCGTGAAGCCGCCTTACAAGGTTTGCGTCAGCGAGTGCCCCGGCACCAATTGCAGCCTGTCGGCTCACCCCAGCCCTGATTGTCAAACCAGCAACTGCCACGGCAAGCCTGGTCAGAAAATCTACGTTTCACTGAATGCAGGTAGCACGCCGGATGCTGGAGCCGTGCCTTTGGATGGCGGCTCAGGCCACTGCGCGCAACCTGCGTCAGGCGGTCCATACGCGCACAGCGAGGCGGTATTTGGAAACCAGCCTTGTTCCGGCGGTGGATGTCACTGCCCGCCGAATCCCGTATTCAAAGGCGCTTTCTTGTATGACGGTCCATCGAGCACGACAACCGTCGCGCAGGCGACGGTAACGCTCATTCCCTCAAGCGGTACACCTATCAAAGTGGTGTCAGGTATTGATGGTTTGGTCTTCATTGGAACGGTCACTGACACCGCTACCCCCACGATAATTAGTGCACCCTATACGGCGTGCGTCAGCAAGTGCCCGCTGAGCATCTGCTCGATTACCAACGGACACAAGACGACTGGCGACTGCCAGGCATCGGACTGCCACAGCTCTGACAATAACATGAAGGTATTCCTGCGGTAGCTCGCAGTGATCGCGTCGATATGCTTAGTAGCCCAAAAAAGCCGTTGGAACGAGAGCCTAGCGCCATCTCGCGCCGCGATTTCATTGGCGTAACGATCGGAGCGGTAGCTGCCGGAATGGCGGTCGGGTGTGGGAGCGGTGGCGGCGGGCAGCTGAATACGGCAGCGCTCGCCGGTACTGGGGGCACGGGCGCTGGCGGCACGGCCACTGGTGGCGCTGGCGACACGGCTGCGGGTGGTACAGGAACTGGTGGTGTCGCGGGCCCTTCAGGTGATTCGGGCACAGCCGGGCCGCCTCTGGTCGCGTTGGTGCGCGGCACGGATTGGGTGCAAGCCACACAGGACGCCATTGCGCTCGTAGGTGGGCTGCCGGATCTCACCGGCAAGACGGTCATGTTGAGGCCCAACGTTTGCGAGGCCATCGCCGACTCGACAGCGAGTCCCGACGTTATTCACGGTGTCATTTTGGCGGTCAAGGCTAAGGGTGCCACGGATATCATCGTTGCCGAAGACGGGTTCAATAACGGTGGCGACACGCTCAGCGCCATGCAAACGCTCGGCATCACGGCTGTGTGCACGGCAGAGGGCGCCTCGCCCATGGACCTTTCAAAGCAGACATACACGACTCGAACGAACCCCAATGCCAGCGCCTATCCAAGCGGCGTCAGCTTCAGCGACCCGGTCTACAATGCCGACTATGTGATTGCCATACCGAAGTGCAAGACGCACGGCGCGGCCAAGTACACCATGGCTCTGAAACTCTGGTACGGCAACATTCCCCCAAGTGCACGCTTGCACAGCAGCACATGGGCCGCACCCGCGGAGTTGCACTTGCTCAAGAACGCGGATCTTGTAGTCCTCGATGCAACCGAAACCATGACCACCGGCGGTCCAACTGCCGGCGGTACGATGGTTCAGTCAAAGATTGTTGTAGCGAGCAAGGATGCGATTGCCGCTGACGTGACAGGGCTTCTTATTGAAAAGTATAGTGGGAGTACTGTCATATCAACCGCTGCCGACGCCTGGAACATGGCTCAAATCAAGCGAGCCTTGGCGCTAAAGATTCCGGGGTGGCTGACCGCTTCGCAACAGTTCCCCTACGTTCAACAGGGGGTCACGGAGGCCGCCACCATTATGGGTTACTGACGGGTTCGCGGTGATCCTCCGTAGCAGCCGAGCCGTTGGTGTGGCTGCAGTTCTCGAATGCTTGGGATGTGAAGTTGTTAACGGCTGGGGCCTGCCAGACATCCGACTGTCGCAGGTCTGACATGAAGGTATATCTGCGGTGGAGTATGAGGATCGCAGCCTGGGCGGTACCGTGCATGGGTTCCGCTCAGACGGATGTTATGCTAGAGATTGTGCGATGGTGCGGTTTTGTAACCCGTATTGGAGTCTCAACGTGTCAAAAGTCAAACCACAAGATATCTCGCGCCGTAATTTCATTGAGGTATCGATCGGAGCCGTAGCAGCCGGCATTGCTATCGGATGCGGAAGTAGTAACGGCGGCGGGCAAACGAGCGCAGGAGCGGAAGCCGGCACTGGAGGCACCTCGACGGGCGCCGGTGGCACTACCACAGCCAACGGTGGTGGGGGCGTCACGTCAACGGCCAGTGGCGGGACAGCCACGGGTGGTGTCGCAGCCGCTGGAGGTACCTCCGGCACTGGAGGGCCACCTCTGGTCTCATTGGTACGCGGCACGGATTGGGTACAGGCTACGCAAGACGCCATTGCGCTCGCCGGTGGGCTGCCGGATCTCACTGGTAAGACGGTGATGTTGAGGGTCAATGCGATCGAGAACACCGCGGATGCCACGACGAGCCCAGAGGTGATTCACGGTGTGATCATGGCCGTCAAGGCCATGGGCGCCACGAATATCATCGTCGGCGAAGACGGTTGGAATGCCAATGGCAATACGCTGGGTGTCATGCAATCACTCGGCATCACGGCCGTGTGCACGGCCGAGGGCGCCACGCCCATGGACCTTTCAAAGCAGACTTACACGACTCGAACCAACGCCAATGCCACCGCCTACCCGAACGGCGTCGACTTCAGTGATCCCGTCTACAATGCCGACTACGTGATTGCCATACCAAAGTGCAAGACCCACAGCTGGGGGGGCCATTACACCATGGCTCTGAAGCTTTGGTACGGCAATACCAAGAATGGTCGCTCGCACAGCAACTATGCTTCACCCGCGGATTTGCACCTAATCAGGAAGGCGGACTTCTCGGTTCTCGACGCGACCAAGACAATGACCACTGGGGGGCCAAGTGCCGGCGGCACGATGGTTGCGTCAAAGATTGTCGTCGCAAGCAAAGATGCGATCGCGGTTGACGTGACAGGACTCTTCATCGAAAAGTACAGTGGGAGCACGGTTATATCAACCGCGGCCGACGCCTGGAACATGGCGGTAATCAAGGCCGCTCTGGCCCTGAAGATTCCGGGGTGGTTGACCGCCTCGCAACAGTTCCCCTATGTTCAACAGGGCGTCACCGAAGCCGCCACTATCATGGGCTATTAGCGGGACTGACGCCCTAACGGCATAGGTCGAGCGGTCTGGTCACTTGGGGGTCTTCGACCAGGCCGCTGTCCGACCGCGAACCGTTTATTTTGTCGCGGCGGCACGGAAACGCGCAACTGGCTCAAATGCGCGCCCGATACAGCAGACATGACCGGCAGGCTCCGGTCTTGATTGCGAGTTGTATCCATGCATAACGTCTATTTACAGCAAGTTAGCCCCACCTATACCGTGCCGCCGCGACAAAATAGTCGCACAGCGTCACAGCGCGAGTTTCCGCGTCGCGGCCAACGTCTGGCCATGTTCTTCGTTCTAGCGGGGTTAATGCCGGCCTGTGGCGGCGACGACCAGCGTTCGCTCGCGCCCGCAGCGGGCTCGGACTTGGATGCGTCACTCGTAGCTGGTTCAAGCGCCACTGCAGGCGCGCAGAGTCGTGCAACTGCAGGCGCGAGCAATCCGTCGAGCGGTGGCAAGCCCGCAGCAACGACCGGCGGCAGCTCCTCGAGCGGCGGCATCTCGTCGAGCGGCGGCACAAGTACAGTGGCGGGCACCTCGGCAATTGCCACGGCTGGCAACGCAGCCGTCCCCGCAGCGCCCTCCACGGCAAGCACGCGTTGCGGCGCATTGTCAGCGGCGCAGATTCAACAATTTGCCGCGGATATCACGGCGTTTTTCGCGCAAAACCGCGCTAGGCTCAACGTGCTCGGCACGACGATTTCGCCCATCGGCATGTTGCTCGATTGGATCGACCCCAGTTCGCAGTCGGGTACCAGCAACGCGGCCACGCCGCCACTTCCCGACCTGCCTCAACTAACCGATCCGGCCATTACAGCACTCGGGTCTGGCTTGCTGGACGCCTGGGTCGCCGCCAACCCCAATCTAGTTCCGATCCCGCGCTTGGACGCAATAGCCCAGTTGGTTCAGGCGTGGAATTGCATGAGCCTCAATGACGTGCTGTCGAAATACGGCGATGCAAATGACCACACGGCCCCGCCAACGGAAGCCGGCGGTGCCGAGTCGGCGCCTGACTCGAATTGGGCGCACCACTACGCCTCAACGCTAGAGTCTGGTGCCTTGTACGGCGGCTCCGCCACACTCGCAGTAGCGGCTCCATACGTGTGGCGCGACGACGAATTCTCGTTGGCCCAGGTAGCGCTCAGCAGCCAAAGCACGGGAATACTTCAAACCGTCGAAGTCGGCTGGCAAAAATCGCGAACCCTGTACGGCGATGACTTGCCGCACTTGTTCGTGTATTACACAACCAACGGCTACACGAACCCAGGCAACAATTTGGGCGGGTACAATCGCCAGGTGAACGGCTGGCAGCAAGTGTCGCACAAGACATTCCCGGGTGATGCCTTTATCTCGGGCAGCGAGCTTTATGTTTGGGTTCACATGTATGGCGGCAACTGGTGGGTCAACGTCAACGGCGAGTGGATGGGGTACTACCCGGGCGGCCTCTTCGCCCCGGCAGGCCTTGGCACCGCCGCAAGTTCGGTGTCCTGGTACGGTGAGATCCTTGACTATCGAAACGACAATACCGCAACCTACACGCAGATGGGCAATGGTCTGTTTGCCGGGACGTCGGCGGCGTACATGCGCAACATTCAGGTTGAATCAATCAATCAACAACTCTTGTACTCGCCGAACTCGGCCTGGGCCGACAAACCCAACTGTTACTCGATTGAGTCACACGCAACCAGCGGGACCACTTGGGGCAGCTATTTCTACTTTGGCGGCCCGGGCAAGGTGTCGCTGACGTGCGTATGATCGGATCGACTCTTCAAGCACTAAACATGAGGATAAACACCATGAGATCTGTACCCGTTCAAGCTCTTTCCCTGGCTCGTGCGGCTAGGCCAAGCACCGCGCCATTGTTGCTCCTCGTCGCCTGCTCGTCCGCGCAACCCTCGAGCTACCCTTCGACGAATCCTTGCGGCCCCGGCGGCGAACCTTGGAAGAACCCTTACCCGGTTGTCGCTCAAACTACCGATCCAGATGGCACCGTCATCGACTGGATCCCCATCAACTCCCAATCTAAAGACGGTAAGCCTCTGGCCACGCCGCCGCCGGAAACCGCAGCGCCAGGTTCACCACCGGTCACGGGAACGCCGTTCATGTACCAACGCCAGGGGCCGCAAGGGACTGTGCCAATACCGCATCCTAGGGTGCTAACTTGTGAGTGCCACACAGGCTACACGAGTCGGCCCGGTTCGCCATGCGTCAAGGTCCCCGACAACTGCTCAAGCCAGGGTTATGCGGCGTCGTCAAAGGACTTCACGGTTTGCTGCCCAGGCCTTCAGCTTGTCAGGGACTCACGCCCCGTCAATGGGCAATGTGTCGATTACGGCATCGACTACGGCATCTGCGCGCGCTGCGGCGACGGCGTCTGCGCCAAGGGTGAAAACAGCTGCAATTGTCCCGGGGATTGTCCGAGCATCCAGGGCGGGACTCTACCCAACCGGTAACCTTGGACAAATGCACGAGCGCGGTGGAAAATAGCCGCTGCATGTCAGTCTCGAGGTTCGCCGCTACCTTGGCCGCATTGCTGGCGGCCAATTGCGGCGGGCGTTCGGCGCTTGACTCACTGGCAGGCGGAGCGGCCGCAGGTGGCAGCACGTCCTCGCACGACGGCACCGCACTTGACGGTGGGCGCAATACAATAGCGAGCGGTGGCGCCGCGAGCGGCGGAGAGGCTTCAGACCCGAGTGGCGGACGGCCCACTGACTCGAGCGGTGGAGCCCCAGCGCAGAGCGATGCGGGCCCGTGCGGCACTGGACCCTGCCCAAGCCCGGTTCGACTTGCCGCGGATCAAGCCGATCCAAGGGGCATTGCGGTGGACTCGCAGAGTGTGTACTGGACCAATTTCGGTGACGGTACCGTGGCAAAGGTTGCCATCAACGGCGGGCAATCGACAACACTTGCAAGCGGTCAAAGCAATCCATTCGGGATTGCCATCAATAGCTTGCACGTGTTCTGGACGAACGACGGTTACCAATGCACTGTAATGCAGGGTTTGCTCGGCGGCGGCCCCGCGTCAACGGTGGCCTCCCTCAGCGTTCCTGCCTATGGCATCGCACTTGATTCGAAGAGCGTGTACTTTACAACCTACAGCAACAGCGGTAGCTTGATAGCGTTACCGCTGTCGGGCGGCTCACCCATGATTCTCGCCTCGAATCAAAACAGTCCGTCGTGCATTGCAGTGGACGCAACATCGGTTTACTGGACGAACGAATTTGGAGGCACGGTGATGTCCGTACCGAAGACGGGCGGCACTGCAACGACGCTAGCGGCGGGACAGAACGGTCCCGTCGGAATCGTCGTGGATAGCGCAAGGGCCGCGGTCTATTTCGCGGCCAGCCGCGCCGGCACAATCATGAAGGTCAATCTCATCGACGGACAACTCACAACGCTTGCTTCGGATCAGGAAGTTCCCCAACACATTGCCATCGACTCTGGGGCTATTTATTGGACGAACCGTCACGGTACCGTCATGAGCCTACCGCTCAACGGCGGCAGTCCGGCTGCACTTGCCAGCAACCAAAGTGAGCCGTACGACATTGCCGTTGACGCAACCAGCGTCTACTGGACCAACAGTGGGGACGGAACCGTCATGAAGCTTCGCGTGCGTTAGGTGACAGCCCGATGTCTGACACGGCGAAGATCGTATTGGTGAGCCTGCTGTTCGTGGTCTTGATCGCGTCCACTGTATGGCTGATTATCCGTGCTCAAAGGAACCTTCGTCTGCGTGCTCAGGCGACGTTGGCCCAGTTGTGCCGTTTTACCGGACTGAGTGAGATCGCTGTTTCCGAAAGTGTCTTTGAGTACATTCGAACTTATCGATCGGATCACCCCCTGCAATGCGCACGCGGCATTCGCGACGGGCTCGACGTCGAGCTTGCCTTGGTGCCTGACCTGGGGGGCGAATCTGATGATGGAAGGGTGACAATCGTCGGAATTCTGTGCCCAGGAAAGTTTCCAAGCCAGCTGCACCTGGCATTGACGAACGCCTGGGCAATTAGCCGCAAGATGGCAGGCTGGTTGGGGGTGCCGACGGGCCCCGGCGCCAAGTTCGAAGTCGGCCCCTACTCTGTTTGGGGCAACCCAACGCAAGCGCAGAGAGACCAATTGTTGGCCCAACGCAATGCCATCCTGCAATTCCCCCGGAGGCTGCGCTGGCTCATTCTAAACCCAGACGGCGTACTGCTCGTCTGGAACACGCTCGATACAGAATGGGAAACGGATGCCACGGTCATCGAAAAGGCTTTCTCGCTGGGCATAACGCTGTGTCGAAGCCTTTGAGCTTGGGCAGTTCCCCGACGCGGAACGCGTGCTTCACTTCAACGCAATATCTGCGAGTTGATGACTTGCGCGGGCTCTTTGGCGAGCACGTAGAAGCCCGGCAGATCTGGGGTTTCGAAGGTGCCGCGGGGGTTATTGCGCGTGGTTGAGTCCGTGATGGTAATTGAGCCGCTCAGGTCGTTACTGACGAAGAACACAGCGCTTCCGCCTTCATTGGCCATGTTGTTCTCGATCAGACTGCTCGTTATGTTGAGCACAATCTCGTTGCCGTCATTGTAAATGGCGCCGCCGTTGCCACCCTGTCCGTCGTTCGCACCGTGGCCGACTGCCGTGTTGTCCGCAAGCCACGTATTGATGATATTCCACGAGACGCCGATACTGCTGAGCGCGCCGCCGTTGGCGCACGAATTGCCGTAACCCTGCTGGCCACCAAACGTGCTGTTGACGACCCAAACGGGCCGCGCGGGACCAGCGCCGGGCGCAATCAGGTAATCGAGTTTGCGGATTGCGCCGCCGCCAACGTCGCTTCCGAGATCGTCGCACACGTTGTTGAAGAAACGGCAATTGACGACCTTCAAGCTGCCGCCTTGCGCGTGGATCGCACCGCCGCCGCCGTCGTTGTTCGAGCCTTCGGGGATGCCCTTGGCGCTGCCGTCCACGAACGTCAGGTTTTGCACAACGAGCTGCACGCCGGGGTTCGTGTTGCAGTCGCCGGGGCCCGGCGGGTAGACCTGCGCTGCATCGCAAGTGGCCATGTACAGGATGCGAATCGTTCCGCCGCCGCTTAGCGTCACCTTGTTGCCGCCGTCAATGACGAGCTTGGTTCCCTTGTCGTTGAAGACCTTGGCCGTCTGCGTAAGGACAATCGTCACTGGATCAGGCCCGCAATCGAACGTAATGATGCCACCTTTGGCAACCGCATTCACGAAGTCATCGCCCGTGCAACCGTCCGGCGTTCCCGTTCCGATGACAGTCGTCGGCGATGAGACGTCCTCTGCTTGAGCCTCGGCGGGAAGCGCGGCACCCCCGTCCACGTAGCCTGCATCGGGCCCAGCTTGCGGATTCGTGGGTAGGTAGGTTGTCCCAATGCCGGGCGGTCCTTTGCCGCTGCACGCAGCAACCGTGCCGAGCAAACCACAAGCAATTGCGCCCAAGGCAAATCGATTCTTGGCCATTGTGACACCCTAACATCCTCTGCAATTGCGCAGCAACAGCGCTTGCCAACCACCTTGTGCGGCTCACACTTGCCTTGGGGCGATTTCTGCTGGGCGCCGAAAGCCGCGTGGCGTGCCAATTCCGTTCAAGAGCACTGCTTTCGCCGCGTTGGCCCGTTCAGATCGGGCGCTGGGTCGGCAAACGAGCCGGGGCGCGACATTCCCAGGGAAGAACCGCCAGAGTACAACCGTACCTCCAGAGTACCGGCTATGTTGCGTCGAACCTTCCTGTCTTGCCTGGCAACGGCAACCCTGGGCCTCGGCTGGAAGCGCTTCGCGGCAGCCTGCGGCGAGAGCGCCGAGCATTTCGAGGAAGAGTTCCTGGATTTGGCCGAAATTCATTCCGACAATTCGACGCCGCTGTCACATTTTTACTCGGTGCGGCTCAATGCCAGGTTCGACGAGCGGTTCTGCGTCGGCACCCAAGGTCGAGGCCTCGTCTTTGCCGACGTTGATTCATTCGACATGATGCCACCCAACGGGCAGCTTCTCAAGATGCCGGCAATGGACGGCGACCAGCTGGTCTTGGACACGAACACCTCGACAATCATCTTGAAGCTTCATTCGGGCAGTTCTTACGAAAAGCTCGTCGTCGCTAACCCAATAACGGGCGCGCACGAATTCTGGGGCGACGCCTTTGCCCTGCGGCAGGTCGCTCCCAGCGCGGCTGGGCTCGTCGTTGCGCATGGGAGACTCGAGAGCACAGAAGGTCGGCTTAGCGTTATCACGGGCCCGGGCCAGATGCGTGAACGCATTCGGCTCGAGTTGATTCCGGCCTATCTATGTGCGTTGGGAAACCAAGTAGCCTACTTTTTGGATCAGACCGCCTATTGTCTGGACGTGACGAAATCGGACGCGCCCAAAGTGCTTGGACGCTTGTCGGCAGCACCCAGCGCGTCAGTGCTTACGCCTTCGGGCTTGTTTGTCACGACCGATGACGGTGCATGGCGCATGCCCTTCAATAGTGTGCCGTATCGCCTCGCTAGCGAAAAAGACCTGATGTTTCTGTTCGCGCGCGGCAAAACCGTCGTTATTGCTTCTGCAAGGCGTGCGCTGATCCTCGAGGGGCAGAGCGGTCGCACGATCGAAGCCCCCAATTCCAATCTCCATTTCATTGGGCCCATCGAAGGCTCGAATGACCTGGTCATCTGCAAAGGTCCATCGATTTACGGTACCACGACCAAACTGGACAACTCGAAAACATCGGCCATGGCCGCAAGAACATGAAGCTTCGCGGTGCCGCACTGGCGAACGACAAATTGCTCACTTGGTCTTCACGGACCTGGGAAGCCACAAGCGGGGACTGTCGTGCACAGACTCCACCGCGGACGTATCTTGTTGAATGAGGGTGCTGCAATGTGCTCGGGCTTCGGTGTACGCATGAATGTCCCGTGTCGCCAGAAGCAACGCATGAATTGGTATACACCGTTTGCTGCCAATCGACCGCCGCAAGCGGCGAAGCTTGTGTCACGCTTGCTGGTGTCCGCGTTGCTCGTACAAGCCTGGGCCGCGTGCAGTCGCGCGCCGAATGGCGCGACAGGGCGGTTTGACGACAGCACGCGCAACGCCGCGCGCGTTGGGGCAATGCGCCAGCCTGCACCCTCGGGTTCGCCGATTCCTCAGCAGGTCCCGGACGCACAGGCTCCAAACGGTGCGCCAAGCACGGCACCCGACGCGGGGCTGCCCGCGGGGAATAACTCGGAGGCACAATCAGGAGCAACTGCCGATCCGAACCCGCATCACCTCGAGGCAAAGATCTTGAATCCATTCGACTCTGTTGCGTCGGTGAGCTCGCCCCCTCCGAACCATCATCAAACCGTCAATTTCGAGGAGGAGTTCTCGTTCGATTTGGTTCGCAACCTTGGCTCGGTGGGCAAGGATGTCTGGTTCAAGGCCGAAGCGATGGCACCTGCCACCGCAGTGCGGGGGCGGGTTCTGCAAGGGGGCAAGCATGCGCAACGTCCGCTCTGCAAGAGCAATGTTTGGGCGCATGGTGGCGGCGGACTGCAGATCGGCGTCGAGGTGCTTCACGCGGGCACGTGGACCGCCATTGGCTGGGTTCTTTATGGACACGTCCAAGACATGACGGTAAATGACGGCGACCTCCTCGAGAGCCCGACGAAGATAGCCAAGGTGACGGGGCTCAAGGATATGATCGCTTGCTCAACTGGCGGACACATCCACATGGGGCTCAAGAACACAATTCGATACCCGTGCTGGGTAACCGATCGCCAAATCACCGAGGACGGCGTTATTGGTCAACTCGGGGGTGAGCGGTCGCGGCTCTCCAAAGCAGAACCCCCGGCGTCAATAGCGAGCTGCGCGGCCCGGCTCAAAGGCGACGCGAACGGCGACGGCCAGATCGACGCCGAAGATGCGGCGGTGACGGAGCAATTCAGCAAGGGTTTTGCTCCAAAGCCGTTCTACGCTGACTCGGCGGACGTGGATTGCAACGGAAAAGCCGACCTCGCGGATGCTCGTTGGATCGCGAGGTATGTGAGTGGGCTCGAACACGAGTTCTGTCCGTACAGTCCGTAGTGCTAGCGGCTTGCCTTGGAATCGAGATCGTGAATTAAATCAGCCGCAGAGGCGATTTGTGATTCACGAAACCTTCTTCAAGAGCTGGGTGCCCGGCGTAGTGCTCTGGGCGTCACTGAACGGCGCAAGCTATTGGCTCGCAAGCGTGGCAACGCGAATCTACTGGAATGGCGCACACGAGCATATCGTATGGGAAGGCGCGTTCGAGGCTCGAGTCGCGGATGGGAGCGCCGCACTGCGCTGGCACCGGATCTTCTGGGCGATAAAGGTCGTTGGCATTGCGTTGCTCTTGGCCGTAGTGTGGCTCGCATCGCAAGAGCTGCCTTTCTGGAAGGCCCTGTATTTTGCCGTCCTCGGCAGTTGCACGCTGCCCCTGTGCACGACGATCCTGCGCCTGCTCAACAGCCGTGAAGCCGCTGCGGAACGCACTCTGCTGACGGCCGTCGGGCCCGCGATGCTGGGGGCGTGCGGCGGGTTCTCGGTTCCAACAGTTCGGAATTGGAGGATGTGTGCCAGGAGTCCGCCATTGGGTTGTTGATGGCGTTACCGACATTTCGGGCAGAGTGCTCGGTATTGCACTTTGCATGTCGCGTGGCGCTGCTGACGGCGCTTGCCACAAGGCGTCAACGACAAGACCGTGTCTTGGAAGACGACGACTCGATGCAGCTCGACCGCTACATTGGCGCCAGCGCTGGCAAGTGCCGCGCCCAAAGCCGCAACCCCGCGCCGCGTGCCAAGCGAGCTCAGGGAAGTGGCGAGTGCCGAAACGGCCCCAACAAAAGTCAACAGGTCAGTTAACCCGGTGTCGCGACGCCGCCGATGGGCGCGGCGGAACCGGGTACCAATGCGGGTACGCTGTTTCGTCAGGCGAACACGGCGCGCCGTCTCGGTCATATCTGCCGCCCAAGAGTTCTCGGCTTATTTGTCTAGCGGCGGTCCGCTTTCAGAAGAGGCCTTGCTCGGCCGCGCGCAAGCCCTTGCCGCGCTCGGGCGCAACGGCGAAGAGCGTCAAACCTGGGAATTGTTGCTTGCGCAATATCCGCATTCCGTATACGCAGGTCAAGCGCGCGAGCGCATACGGGCGCTTGGCAGTGAGTCACTCAGGTAAGCGATGTTGAATCGTACGCCGGTAACCGCGTTGTTCTTGGCGCTGTGCAGCCATGCCCATGCAGTCGTGGCTCAACCCATGGCCCTACCACCGGCCACTGGCGAAGCGCACAATGGGTCCGTCGCGCTGGTCGTCAATGACGCAGCAGCCAGCGCTACCAACCGGTTATTGCACGTTAGCCCTTGGGTGCGGCTGGCCACGGGTTTCGAATGGGACACTTCGCCATTTGCGCTGCAGATCTTGGGCAAAATCGACGTCTCGGCATACAAGACCCACTACGACATCGAGCGCAACGGCAACGCCCCGCAGCCGCTCGCAAGCAACTGGGTCATCCAGCCGGGAATTGTGGTGGCCGCGTTGTGGCGTTGAAAAAAAATCGGTTTCGTGCGTCCGTTTTCTAGCAACCGCAGGAAAGATTCGGCCGATTGGGCTACATGGCACAAAGGCGGTCTTGTCACTCGCTAGTTCGCGTTGTCCTGTCTTCGGTCTCGATTGTAATCCTCGGCTGCGCGCCGGCAATGCCACAGGTTGCTGCTCAGGCCTGCCAGAATCTACAGGATGGCGACCTGGTCGTGAGCGAGTTCATGGCGGACCCTGCCGGAGAAGACACGGGTAAGCAATACATCGAGATCTATAACGCCGCGGGGCGCGACGTTGATATCGGCGGACTAACCGTGTTTCACTCTTTCATCGATGGCTCGCGCCTGCGCGCGATGACGCTCGAAGCCGGAAAGATCCTGGCGGGTGGCTACTTCGTGGCGGGGGACACGGGCGATGACGTCAACGCACGTCCGGCCTACATCAACTACGGGTACGGCACGCGGCTCGGTGCGCTACGCCATGAGAACGGGGTCATTGGCTTGCGTTGCGGCTCAAGGGTAATCGACCAAGTGAGCTATGTTAGCTCAGAGCCAGGTCACGCACGTGAATTGGACGGGGCATTATTTCCCGCTTCTGTCGCAACGCGAAGTGATACCACTTGGTGCAACGCCACAAAACCCCTAGGTGAACTGCAGCCGGGGCAGAACTTTGGCACTCCGGGGCAACCGAACGGGCTATGCTCCCAATCGGACGCGAGTATCGCCAGCGTCTTTGATTCGGGCAACACCATCGACGGCGACTCGGGTGTTGCTTTGGGGCAATGTCTGGACGACGAAACAGGTGCACTACGCAATGCAGTCAACCCCATTGCAGGGGATTTGGTGATCACCGAAGTTCAGGCAGCTCCGACGGTCGGCAACAATGGGCCCGGCGAGTGGTTCGAAGTGCACGGCAATTCGAACGTCGACATCAACGGGCTCGAGCTATCCAATGAGGGTTCAGGCACAACGACGCTTTTGAGCGACAGGTGCTTGAATATCAAGGCTGGCAGCTGGCTTCTATTCGCTCGCAGTGCCGATGCCTCGCAAAACGGCGGGTTGCCGCCGGTCACGGCCGTATTCGACTTTACCCTTGCGGACTCGGTTTCTTCGACGCACCCTGAGCGCGCCGTAAAGTTGCGGTTTGGCGGGGCGGTTCTCGATCAGGTAACGTGGACCAATGCCGCAACGGGTGCGTCCTTTCAGCGATCGAGCGCCTCGTTGGACACGGCGCCGCGCGATACAACCGTTGACTGGTGCACGACTCCCGCCGCCAACACGTATGGCATAGGTGATCGGGGCACTCCCGCCTCACCCAACACGATTTGCACCAGTGACCAACCGGACGCGGGTGCGCTCAATGGCTGCCGCGATTCAGCGGGACAGCTGCGTAGCCCCATGGCTCCGGCAGCCGGCGACTTGATACTTACCGAAGTCATGGCCGCGCCAACGGTCGGCAACAATGGTGCCGGTGAATGGTTCGAGGCACAAGCGCTGGCTAATTTCGATCTCAATGGCGTTGAGCTAGCGAACGAGAGTTCGGGGAGCGAGATACTCTCGAGCGACACATGCCTGAGCGTGCAAGAGGGTGACTGGCTTCTGTTCGCGAGAAGCAGCGATCCAGCTCAAAATGGCGACCTCCCGACCGTAACAGCACCCTTCGGGTTTACTCTAGCTGACTCAAGCTCGTCAACGCACCCGGAGCGCGCCGTGATCATTCGGTTCAACGGAAGCGAGCTCAGTCGAGCCAGTTGGACGAGCAGTACCCGGGGCAAATCGTGGCAGCAGTCTGCGAACGCTTTCGATAACGACGCAGGCATTGACTCCGTCGCGTGGTGTCTTGCACCAAGCACCGCCACATTCGGCGCGGGAGATTGGGGCACGCCGGGCTCAATGAACTTCAATTGCCCTTAGAATCAGGACAGAACTCAGACTATTCGGAGCTCCCACAGCTGTCCGAAATCGGCGCGGTCCTACGGCCATCCAATGACCAGCACCGGCGTCAGACTACTCGTTTGCGTCCCATTGCCGAGCTGGCCGACGCTGTTGTCACCCCAGCACTGGATCGATCCGTTGCTGAGCCATGCGCACGAATGCGCGTACCCAGCTGCGATTGCCGTGATCGACACCACGCCTTGGACGACAACCGGAGTTGATTGATCTGCTGTCGCGCCATCACCGAGCTGGCCGTTGGCGTCATAGCCCCAGCACTCGGCTGTGCCCGCGCTCAGACGCACGCAAGAGGTCAAAGCGCCCAAAGAGATTTGGGTAACACCTGTCAGATTTTGCACGACGAGCGGCGTCGAACTGAAGTTGTTCGAGCCATCGCCGAGCTGGCCGTTAGCGTTGGCACCCCAGCAGGCAACGGTCGTGTCGGTCAACAGAGCACAAGTGTGACCTTGGCCCGCCGCGATGTTGGCAACATTCGACAGCGATTGGACAGCCACCGGCGCGCTGCTCTGCGCTGTTGCTGTGTTGACACCGAGCTCACCAACGCTGTTGTCACCCCAGCACACAACCGACGTGTCGGTCAATTGAGCGCAAGTGTGGCTCATACCGACCGCGAGCTTCACGACACCCGAAAGGCCCGTAACGCCGACGGGAGCCGGGTTGTCGTTTGTCGTGCCGTCACCCAACTGACCCACGTCGTTATGACCCCAACATTTGACACTGTTGTCGTTCATGATCGCGCAGGAATGGGTGCTGCTTACGGCAACGCTGATTGCGCCCGACAGGCCCTGCACGACCACCGGTGCCGGGCTGAGGTCCGTCGTGTTGTTGCCAAGCTGACCGTAGTTGTTGGCTCCCCAGCACTGCACGGTACTGTCGCCGAGTAGCGCGCACGAGTGATTCGCGTCGCCGCCCAGTGCAATTTGCGCAACGTTCGTCAAGCCCTGCACGACCACCGGTGTCGACTCGTACGAATTCGTCGTCGAACCTTCGCCGAGTTGGCCGGAAGCATTCGCGCCCCAGCACTTCACGGTGGCGTCCGCAAGTCGCACGCATGCATGACTAGCGCCGAGCATGAGCTCTGCCACAGACACCGAGGTGCTACCGCCCGTAGACGTGGCTCCGCCTGTTGCGACCGCTCCGCCCGTCGCGGGCATGCCGCCTGTGTCAGCTCCACCCGTTGCCGGCATGCCGCCCGTGTCAGCTCCACCGGTTGCAGGCATACCCCCTGTATCAGCGCCACCCGTTGCTGGCATGCCGCCCGTGTCAGCTCCGCCCGTTGCAACCGCGCCGCCAGTCGCGGGCATGCCGCCCGTGTCAGTTCCACCCGTCGCCGGCATGCCGCCGGTGTCAGCTCCACCCGTTGCCGGCATGCCGCCGGTGTCAGCTCCACCCGTTGCGAGCGCGCCACCGGTATCGTTGCCAAGTGCAAGCGTGCCGCCGGTCGCGGGCACCCCGCCGGTGTCGCTAGTGCCGCCCGTTGCTACCGCGCCGCCGGTGTCACTGGTGCCACCCGTTGCAGCAGCTCCCCCTGTGTCATTGGTGCCGCCCGTTGCGAGTGTGCCGCCAGTATCGTTGGTACCACCCGTCGCAAGCGCGCCGCCGTTGTTCGTGCCGCCCACCGCAACCAGTCCGCCCGTTGCGGCTACTCCGCCCGCTGCAGTCGAGCCGCCGGTTGCTGTAAGCACGGTTGAACTCAGTCCACCCGTCGCGGAAACGCCACCCGCCGCGGTCGAGCCCCCGGTTGCTACCGCACCACCGTTTGTTGACAGGCCTCCAGTCGATACCACACCGCCTGTGGCCTGCGATCCACCGTTTTGGCTTGCTCCGCCCGTTGCTTGTGAACCGCCAGCAGTGGACGACCCCCCGGTTGCATTCGCGGTGCCGGCCGTCGATGAAACGCCGGACGTACCTCCGACGCTACTCTGTCCTGCACTTGCGCCTGCAACCCCACTGAAGCCGCCCGTATTCGATGGTGCGCCGCCCGTGCCGGATCGGCCGGCCACGGCTGTGGTGCCGCCAGACAAGTGCGACGAGCCACCTAGGGTCGAGTTGCCTCCTGGAGATGTTCCACCTTGGTCACTCTGACCGCCTGCCGCCGCTTCATCGGGGCCCGCCTCCATTGATTGCAGCACGCATCCGGACAGCATTGCCGCACAAGTTAGAGAAGACGCCCAGTGCATTGACCGCATGGCTCAGAACCCTCCCTTTATTGCAAAGGAACCTGGCCCAATTGCAAACGTTGTTTCCGCGGCTTCTGTGCGGCGCGGCGTTGTCAATAGCAGCGTAATCCCCGCCGCCTCGACAACCGCCCCCGCGATGAACCCAACGGTCGAGAGCGTGCGCAACTGATTGTAACTATCCACACGCCCCGAAAAGCTTGACGGACACCAGTTGTCGCGGCACCCGTCGTTGTGCATGCCCGACCGCTTCGTCATGGCGACCAGACCAGTAGTAGCGCCAAAGACAATGCCAGCAGCTCCGACGCCAACACCAATCCACCCGAGCGTTGGTTGAAGCCGGTGACCCGAACCGGTCGTCACCTTTGGGGGCTCACTCACGGAATTGCCGGCTGCTCCAGCTGCCGCCGGCTCCACTCCGAACCGCAGGACCACCTGCCGATGCTCGCCTTCCTTTAGCTCCACGTTCTGCTCGACTTGCTTCTCGCCACTCTTAGCGACCAGATGGTGCATTCCCGGATCGACATCCTGCTCGGTTCCGACCTGCGATTTCTCGACGGCTGCGTCATCCATCTGGACCGTGGCCGCGTCCGCCGGCACGCCTTCGATCCCAATGTTCAGGTGAGCCAAACGCGCCAACAGCTCCGTGCGCTCCGTTGCAGCGTCGTGTTGCGCGGTCTGTTGAATCTGAAGCCGCCACAAACTATTGGGCTGAAGGCTTACGGCCTCTTGATAGAACTTGCACGCTTGCACAAGCTTGCCCTGTTTCGCCAGCACGCGCGCAATGTTGCGCGCGAGCGCCGGCACCTTGGCCAGTTGATACGCTTGCTGCAGACTCTGCAGCGCGGCGTCGTAGCGGCCTGCATCGGTGTCTACCTGCGCCTGCTTGGCCAACTCTTTCACTTTGGTTGACACGGCGTCATCCGCCGCAAGAGCGGGCAACGGCGCAAGACAAGCCAGTGCAACTAGTAGGATTTTGTTGGCAGTCCTCATATCGCCTCACCGTAGAAACTATCGAAGTTACAACGGCCAGTCCATCCCTCACTCTTTAGTGGCGGACTTCAGCCGTTTTCTTCGACATGAAATCGTGAGCGCCGCACCCACCTTGTCTCACATGTGGGAATGCACATATTTTGTACGGGCTGTCATGCGCAGACAGCTAGTACCCCGAATCTATTGAGATGAGGGGTACTAGAAAATCGCGAAGCGATTTTGGGTTTGGGCGAAGGCCCAAGAAAATGAGGATAGTGCCGCGATGGCTGCGCAGCGGCCGGTCCAAAGGACCCATCAGTTCTGATGAATCGCGGCACTAGTGCGCTGCTCCCAACGCAACATTATGACGCCGGGCTCATGCAGTAGCGCGTTGGCAATACTGCCCTCCGAACGCGTCGGTATGCCTAGCAGCTTACCTGAGCTGTTCGTCAAGCTTCAATTGATTGGCGGTGGAACCGACTTGCACCCCTGACGAACACTGAGAACGGCCTTCTCGTCCGCCTGCACGGTTTTGCACGTCGTGGGGCACAACACCAACGTCTCGCCACTTGGGTCGCTCGGATCGAGGTACCAGCCGTCGCTGGTTCCATCTTGGCAGCTTGGATCGGCTTGACCGATCAGCCACTGTTGCGTGGGTTGCCCCGTTGTCGCATCCACATTTTCCTCATATATTACGTTGATCTTGGTTGGATCGGGGATGCCTCCGGTGATCGGCGGCGGTATTTTGACGGAACATTGAATCGCCTCCCGGATGATCTCTTTGAGGGCTGTGGCAAGGTCAGCCGAAAAATTCGTCGATTGCGACATGTCGAAGTGGCAGTAATTGGGCCCCGTATCGACGCAATTCGGCGTTAGCGGCGTGCCCCCCGTGCGCGCTGCGAGCGACAGCCAGGGCCGGCCGTCGTCGCCCGTGAAGGACTGCGCATCGCTGCCCGGAGAACCGATGATGAAGGTCTTCACCGGCGGCGTCCCGTTGTACGCCGTGGCAATGTCGTTCACGATGGGGTGCCAATCCACGGGATACGCGGTCTGGCCCGTGCCTTCACAGTTTAGCAAGATGGTCGGCTGCCCATCGGTGATGAGAACCATATACGGAGTGTAGGACTGGTACTTTTTCAAGGCCGGTAGCAGACCACTGTTGTACGCATAGTCGTAGGCATCGTCCGTGGGTGTCCCGCCTCCCACGTGAGCATTGGCTAACCCGTTGGCGATGGCTGACCTCTGTGCGGACCCCGAACCGTTCAGTGGCGCCGCGGCAATCAGCGCGGCAGTATTGACGCAGTTACCGACGGGCAATGGGGTGTTGTTGAGGTCATTGTGATTGGGGACCGTTTCCATGTTCGGAAAGAGCAGAATACCTACCCCCGTAGTATCGGGAAGTTGGTTGAGTATCGCATCGGTGAGCGCCGCCTGGGTGATCTGCCACTTGGATTGCGAAGCTCCCTTCGGGACGTCAGTCATCGAACCACTTACGTCCACGACGAACTCGAGCAAGGCCGGATTGACTTCAAGTTCGGAACTGACGCCCGCGCACGCTGACGCTTCGATTTGGTCCAAGATATCCGTTGTGGCCACGGTTTTGCCGCCCACCAGCGCGGAATTGCCATTGCCCGAACCACCGGTCCCAACAACGTAGCCGCCCCCGCCGGCACCGGAGACGTCGTCCGCGCCGTTCTTGGAGCCACACGCTAGAACCGAAGCCGAAACACACGCTGCGATCGACAAGTACTTGAACATTTCGAAGTCCCTTCAAGACAGCACAACCGACTGGCGCTGGTGCCGCTAGCCTATGTTCCATGTGCAGCAACCGTTGGCGCAGATGTATCCTAGTGGACAGTCGCTGGGGTCTATGCCACCGGGACCACACAATACCGCCCCTTCTTGGCATTGTGGCGGTGGCGGAGGTGGCGGTGGCGGCGTTCCACCATCGGGGTTGTCGCCGCCCGCGCAGAAATTCACGCAAGCTTCGCCGACATCGCCACCTGTTTTGTTCTGATCGCCGTCGTGGACCATAGCCTGAACGCGGTACGAATGTCCTGGAATCAAAGCTAGGTACCAGACGATTTCTGCGCCGTACCCTTCGTTCTTTCCCAACCCACTTGGAAGGGAATCCGCACCGGTGCCAAGATCCCAATTGTTCTTTGCAGGATCGGCGTCGGGCGTTATCGTGGCGCTGGGTGTCTGTGTTGGATCTACGGTTCGTACCGCTGCCTTCCACGTACCGTATACGGTGCTCGGGTTATAGGGTCTGCCTCCGTATTGCCAGTCACCGACGCGGCTGATGGCATCATTGGTGACGTCCGTGATGAATAGCACGGGCCACATGGGACGCAGTGATGGATCGAGGCCGGCCTGGTCACCGAAAAGAACGTTGCTGCCAGTTTGCGGGTTGGTGATTGCCTCCGGGTTTGACGTCAGAGGGGAAACTGGATAATCCGTCGTGGTGCTGCCAGAGGCCGAACTCACAATGACGCTACGGACGCCGAGCGTGAGCGCATGCTCGTCGCCGTAGAACACCGCGACCTTGGCGTGCATGGCACCCGACGGGACAATTGCCATCAGGACGCTACTCTCATTGAACACCACGCTCGTAAGCGAATTGCTCGAACTAAACGTGTAGCCGCATGTGTCCGGATTGATCTGCTGGTCCGGCGGTCCGCCCGTGGCGAAAATCGTCGGTCCGCTGGGCGTGCAGAGTGACGTATCAGTACTGGTGCTGGTACCGGTGCTGCCTCCCGTGTATGTGCTCCCGTTGCCGCCGACGCCCGTCGTGGTGTTCGTGTCGGTGCTCGTTGAACCCGTGAAGGTACAATCGCCCGTACTGGCGCTGCAACAGACGCCGCTCTTGCATGACTGTCCCGTTGCACAACCGCCAATGGTGTCGCAGTAGCAGCCTTGTGAACCGATTGCGCAGTCGGCGGGCGGTGTGCCGGTTGACGTACCGTTGGAGCTGCCCGTGCCGTTGATGCCACCCTGGCCGGCGTTGCCGTTGCCCCCGCCGCCCTCAACGCCCGCATCTTTGCTTGAGCCACAGCCCGTTGCCGCTGCCAGCAGAATCCAAGGAACTACGGCGATGTGGGCACCGCACTGCATGAGGGCTCGGTTGGACACAAACGAAGTCATGGAGATTCTCCTTTGCTGCGGCTCAGCGACACGGCGCCAGGCAAGGCCGCGCGAAACCGCGCAGCACCCGTGGCAACCCAATACTGCTGTGGGTTAGTACCGCGTCGCCCGCGACTGGCTCAGGCAACCATGACGATTTTCAAAACACATCAAAGCTCTTCGCTGGGGTCTTGACGGCACGGAATCAGCGGATTGTCTCGTGACACGCTCTTATACCATCGATCGACAGACAGTCAGAGTGGGGCCCGCAACAATCGGCGCGGCTCGTACAAAGTTCATTTTCTCCAACACAACCCGGCGCACAAACATAGCCACCCGACAGCGATGGGAGACAATGACCGCCGCAACAACGACTCGCCAAGGCGCAAGCCGATCCGTCGGTCAGACAAGCAACGGCAGGGCCGGCAAGGCTACATCGCTTGGCTTTGAGTCCAACCGGGTCCTCGACGCACTTGGCAGCACCTTGATCTGTGCAGCATTGGTCATCGGTGTTGCACGCCTCGCCCTCGGGCAAACAAGCGGTTGGTACGGCGCAACGATTGATGCCGCTTGCATCTAGGGCCTGGCAGAGGTTCGAGCAACAGTCCGCATTGTGATCGCACAAATCGCAGGCAGGGCGACAGCCGGCCGCTGGCGCACATCGGCTGATAGCGTCAGAGGCTGCAACGCAGGCTCGTGAACAGCAATCGTCGCTATTCTTGCACACATCACCCACTGGTCGCGCGCAGGGCCTAGTGTCCGCAGTCGTGCAGGGCCCCAGCTGAGTGCATCGGTTGAACCCGGTTTTGTCCGGACTGCAAAGCGCGCTACAGCAATCTGCCCCGGTGAGGCACAGCTCGCCCTGCTCACGACAACCCGGCAGCAGCTCGCAGCGCGTGCCCTCATCGAGATCGCTCTTGCACACCTGACTGCAGCACTCCGCGGGGCCCCCGCAGTTTTCTCCTGCAGGGCTGCAAGCGGGGCCGGGCTGCAGCGGGCCCAACTGCACACACAAGCCACTGACGCATTGATCGCTGCAGCAATCCGCGTTCTGCTGGCAGCTGACGTTGACTGAACCGCACACTCGCGATTGCCCGCACCTGGTTTCACCGGCGTCGCTGGCTTCACAAGATAGCGAGCAGCATTGGCCCGCAAGGCTGCATCCGGTACCGACACCTTGACAGCCGGGGGTTGGTCGGCAAGTGAACGTTGCCAGCGGATCGAGAGCACACCAGCCGGAACAACATTGGGTGGATTGCGTACAAGGTTGGTTGACGGCAATTCCGCCGTCGCAGCTAGGGAAGCCAGCTCCACTGTCGTTTGGCGCGCCGCCCGTTGACGCAGGCCCAGGTGGCTGCGACGGCGGCCGCAGGATTTCCAATGAAGTTTCACGACAGGCGCCGCAGAGCGAAAGCGCGACGACTAACCATGCCTCAATCAGCGGGCTGCGCTTGCGGCGCTCCATGGCGATCACAAATTGTTTTGTCAGACGACCCTTGGTCATGACGATCACCGAATCAGAACGCCTATCCCCAAACTGACAGCAACCCACGGCCCGTTCATTGCGACAACCTCACGGCCGGCATCGCGGGCGCTCACGCCTTTGGTAACGGCGCCCGCGTCGAATTCCGTTTCGAACTGAGCGGAAGAGCTAACCTTTACCGCGCCCAGGACGCCCAAGCTCGTGAGAAACCCCGTGCCAGCCTGAGCCATGGCTAGTGCTCCCGGCTGCGGCTCGCCGATGAACTGCATGCGAACCCAATCGAGATGACCTGCAAGACCAACGTAGGCGTTCGCTGCGGGCGGCGTGAGGCGCAGTGCGGCACCCGTGCCGACAAGCCAAGAACTTGCGCGAATCGAGCCATCGCGGGCTTGAACGGGAAATGCCTGGCGTGCACCCATTCTGAACATAATTTGCCACGGACCGTAGATCGGAAATGCTCCAATCGCATCGACACCCGCCTGACGCAGGCCACGAGCAAATTCCTCGCCGGTCCCGCGCAGACCTAGGACCGCGCGTGCCGCAGGCTCGGTCAGGTCTTCGTCCACGGCGCGGGTCACGCCGCTCGGCACGTTTGCCCGTTGAATGTCTGCCCGCCGCAGTTTGATTTCAGCCCAACTTGCCCGAAGTAGTTCCGCCGCACCCAAAGCAATTGTCAGAGCCTGAGCGTCCTCGGGTATACCACGCAAATCCAGGTCACGCGCGACACGTTTCTGCGTCACGGAATCTTCGACTTCAACTTCGATGGCTACCAGCTTGCTGGACGAATGAACAATGTGAATCTCAGCCAGCGGCGATGGCGGACCGCTATCTCGGTTGGGGCAGACTCTTATCCGATAAGGTGCAAGTTCAGCCTGAAGCCGCTCCATCAGCTTGTAGACGAGCTGCTCGTTCTGGGATGCATCCACGGTCACGCGCACCCAGTTGGGGTTGGAGTCGGGGCAACCGGGCGCACCCGCGGAGTGCTTTGCTAGTAGCATGCTTGCGCACGCGACCGTCCAACTCAGAAGCCCAAGCGCTGCTACGGTTCGCACAATCGATCGACTACCTTGCGGGCGGCACCCTTTGGAAAATGGGCAAGGTACACAGTCTTTTCCGTTTGGCAAGCTTTCAGGTTACCTTGCCGATTGTACAGTTGTATAAGGCGCGCTTGCGCATCCTCGCGAAATGGGGCGTTGGGGCTCAGCCGAACCGCGTCTTTTAGCGCGTCCAGGCTCCCGTTCACATCGCCGAATATGTCCATGCGCATGCGCCCCAGTTCGAATGCAGCGAGACCCGCTCTGGGATCTGAACGATATGATTTGCGAAGTTTGTTGAGCGAGTCGGCACTGGCACGCAGATTGCCATTGATTCGTGCCAACTCGGCTGCCTCGAATAAATCCTTGGCCCCGGGGCTGGACTTGGAGGCGCTCGCGGCACCTGCTGCCAGAGAATTGGTTGGGCCTTCACTCTCAGGATTTGCAGGCGTTGGCTGCACCGAAGCATCTTGCAAAGCGTCTTCTGTAGTTGTGTCATTGGCGACGACGGGCGGGTTGTTTTCGACGCTTCCATCCGCAGACCAGCTTTGCCCGGCTGCCAAGACCCGCTCGTCCGGTGTCGAATGGCGATTTCGAACGTTGACTTTGCCTTGTTCGACTTGAACCGTGACCCGCTGCGGCTCTGACTCGGGTCCGAGCGCCACCGTGAAGCGGGTGCCCACTACGAATATCTCCAGATCCGCGGCAAGAACGGCAAACGGGCGCCGTGTCTGATGTGCCACCTCGAAGTTTGCCTTGCCCTTCTTGAGCGAAAGTTGAACCCGCGCGCCGCTGTACTCATCTATGACGAGCCTAGATGCGGGGCCAAGTTCGATTCGCGATTTGTCAGGCAATGTCACGGCCTGCAAACCCGAACTCCCACTTTCGACAACCGTGCCGTTGAGTGCCGCGGCCCCGCGCAGCCAGTGCCAACCAACGGCAAACGTGCCGCACAAAAACAAAGCAACGGCGAACGCGGGAACCAGCCGAGCGCGAGGGCGCGTATTGCGGCGCGACGCATTGGAGATCTTGGCCCATTGATGGGCAATCCGGGCTTCATGCAGTGGGGGCTGCACGTACTGCGCTAGGCGTTGAGGTGTGTTCATGAGTCGCCCCCGGGGTTTGAGTTTTCGGCCATGAGACGTCGTTCGGCGTCTGCGATTCTTCTCTTGACGGTCGCAATCGAGACATGTAGTGCCTGGGCGATCTCCTCCAAGGCGATGCCCTCGACCCGCCTGAGTATAAACGCCACGCGGGTGGGCGCGGGCAGCCCCTCAACGAGACGGTAGATCGCCCGTAGCTCGCTGCGGGCGTCAGGCGGTGCGGTCGGTGCAATCAGACTATCCAGATCGATCGGCTCGGACCGCCGCAAGCCAAGCCGCGTAGCCAAGCGGCGACGCCTGAGCATCTTGTGCGCTGTGCGAATGACAATGGCGCCGAGCCAAGAGCCAAACGCCTGCGGCGCTTCGAGCCTGGGCAGCGAGCGCCAAGCCTCCGTAAAACTTTCCTGCACGAGATCATCCAGCTCGGAGTCGCGGCCCAGAAGTCGAAATCCCAGCCCATTGACCATGGTTGCGTAGCGACGAAATAGCGCTTCTTTCGCCCACGGCTCGTCGGCTCGCGCCGCGACGACCAGAGCCGCGTCGGTGGGACCCGCTCCGGACTTGGTTGAAAGATTTCGCCACGGCCACTTCTCGGTATGTACCCCGATACCCCCCATTCGGCGCAATCAAGGGAAAATAAAGCGTCTGTTTGGCACCCAACGAGCGTTTACAGCACCGAGCGCGAGGATTCGTCTAGCGACCCTGGGGTCGGCTTGGCGCAACCAAGACTCGCACGGCTTCACCGGTTGGGAGAGAGTCCCGTTAATACTGGCAAATCGTGTGGCCCTTTTTGCACGTCTGACCCCAGGCGCAGTCGGAATCGTAGAGGCACGCAAAGAAGCACGCACCCCCATCGCAGCGCATGCCATAAGGGCAGTCAGGATCGCTACGGCACGGGTACGTGCACATGCCGCCACGGCAGGGTGGACTTGTGCAACAAAAGCCCGTGGCGCAGTCGTAGGATGTGTAGCAAGGCGCATCCAAAGAGCCGGCGCCGGGTCCGGCATAAACTGGGCCGTCATGGCTGCTGCAGCCGGCGACTGCCCAAGCAGCCACAAGAACCAATCGGGTTTGCCAGAGCGCCCGTAGCTTGAACAACTGAGTCATCAACAGGCCTCGTTACCTCGCGTTAGAGCAAGATCGACAAACCGGCCGAGATCGACGGCACGCCCAAACGCACTGTTACCCCGAGTGTGTCGCTAAACAGAAACCGCGCGCCGCCCCACAGCACCGGATAAATTGACGTGTCGGAATTGCCAAATTCGCAAACGGCGCCTGCGGGCGGGCACGGTACCCATTGATTCCACCGGTCGTGAACGATCGCAAATCCCGGTTCCCCAAAGACGCTGATCACATCGGTCAAAAAGAAGTTCCACTGCAGCGCCACCGGCAGCCAGTACGAATTGGCACTACAGTTGTAGTAATCATTGTAGTAGTAATCAGGCGGATAGCCTGGAGGTGGGGCGAAACCCGGCCCGCAATGCACGCTCGAATGCGCCCAATCGAAACCGAATGTGATCGCCATGTTGTTATTAACGGTGTCCACCGGCCCATTATGGAAAAGCGGTATGGATGCCCTCAAGCCAACGCCGAGCCCGTCCTCGGACCCATGAGGCAGCCAGTTCCATGTCCAAACGAAGTGGGGTTCGAGCTCTACCGAATAGTGAGGGTGCTTACCGGGTTCCTTGATGATGCCGGCCGCTCTGACGGCTCCAGAACAGAACAGCCAAACCAGTGAGCCGCACAAGAGAACCCGAAGGAGAATGTACTTTGGCACGCGTTACTGACTCCGTGCTCGGCAGTTTCTGCCCGGTTCGACGAGCCGATGTAGTTTGATTGAGTCTGGAACCCTAGCCGTCACATTCAGTCAGCGTTGTTGGGAGTTAGATGAACAGTTCGAGATCCAGGCTCGCAGCGTAGGTACCGCGAGGCCATCAAATGGCTCAAGATTATCCGTATGAGCCATTTCGCTTTCTAGCGGTACTGACTCGCCTAATGGTGGCAAATTGTCGCCCCAGCGTTCGTTCGGTGGTACGCGCGATGGCGGTGCTGATCGCTGCGGTTTCGTGCAGCCCATCGAACAGCAACGACGCCATTTGCACATCGGGCGAATCGATACAGTGCACCAGCACAAACGGTTGTATTGGGACGCAGGTCTGCAATAGCGACGGAGCTACGTATGGTGAGTGCGCCTGCGGCTATTCTTACAATACTGGGGGGTCGGGTTCTGCGGGCGGCAGCTCGACGAATTCGGGGGGCATAATCACTGGCAACGGCGGCTCGGCGAACGGTTACGCGCCAAGCGGTGGCCGCCTTTCGAATGCAACCGGGGGCAGGGCGTCGGGCCTTGCCGGCGGACCTGGAGTATTGGCGACGGGCGGCGATCCCAATTGCATTCCGTCAGACATGAGCGGCCAGAGCTACCCGCCATACATACCAGCGCGTCACATGGCAGGCAGTTGCACCGAACAAGCGCTCGCCCAATACTACACTGACTGCTATGAGGGAAATAGCTGCTCGGCATTCGTGTTGGGCGGGACCGAAGAGCTGTGCGGTGCCTGTCTTGCACCGTCCGCTGTGAATTCGAGCGCCTATGGCCCGTTGCTCGAGCTTGGCAGCGGCCCGCTGCACGCTCTGGAACCCAACGTGGCAGGCTGTGAGGAGATCTTGGGGGAATCGTCGTGTGCCCCCGCAATGCAGCAAGAATTTCTGTGTGAGTACGGCGCGTGCGTCGATAACTGTCCAATTAGCGACAGTTCGAGCTTCAACGATCTGTTCATTTGCATGAGCAATGCGCTTGCGGGGACCTGCGCCAGCCAGCACGCGGCTGCCCAATGTATCAAGGATGCTGGCAATGTGTCAGCTTGCATCGCCTCGGGATTTCAAGCGCAATTCATCGCAGTTGCGAAAGTCTTTTGCCTGTAGTGGTCGCCAGGTAGCGGTGGGGCGGGCGGCCGCCACACAATTTCCATGTGCCAAGCGACTGAAAACGATTACACTTGGCTGCGAAATCACGGCGCTGCTTGCATGGTTGGAACTGAGAAGCATGACATGGTCACGATGCCAGGCATTCAGGACGGTCTTTGTTGCACTGCTCTCAATTGAGTGCGGATGCTCCGGGTCCGATTCGGGAGGCTCTTCAGTCGCCGGTGGTAACGCGGCAGTGGGTGGCGTATCGAACACCGGCGGAAGCTACGGTACTATACTGAGCTCGGGTGGCGGCAACACGGGGGGGAACTTGAGCACGGGTGGCGCTGCAAATACGGGAGGCACTTCGGCGCCGGGCGGCGACACGGGCGGCAGCAAACTCACGGGCGGTTCAATGAGCACCGGTGGCAGTGTTCCGACGGGTGGTAGCGAAGCGGCGGGGGGCGCGGTCAACACAGGCGGCACACCCTTCGGCGGCAGCGCACCGACGGGTGGCAGACCCGGCGTCTCGACTAGTGGTGGCACGCGCGCGACCGGCGGGAACCAAGCGACAGCAGGGGTCACGAACGCAGGCGGGGCACAGGCAACCGGCGGCAGCAAAGCGACGGGTGGTGCGCCCGCAGCGGGCGGTTCGAAGACGATTGGCGGTACCGCGGCAACCGGTGGCACAGCGGACACCGGCGGTGGCTCGTCGAACTGCATGATACCGACGTACAACGCCGCCAGTCCGCCGCAGACACTTGCGTTGACCGGCAATCTTGGCACGCATGATCCGTCGGCAATCCTGGCCAACGGCACGTACTACCTTTTTGCCACTGGCAACGGCATCGGCACCAAGACCAGCACGAACTTGACGGCGTGGACCGGTACGCCGGACGTGTTTTCAAGTATTCCCGCTTGGGTCGCCAACTCGATAAGCGGCGTCACGAATATCTGGGCGCCCGATATTTCCTATTGGGGGGGTCAATATCACCTTTACTATGCCGTCTCGACATTTGGCAGCAACAAGTCATGCATCGGGCATGCTACGCGTGCGAGCTTGAGTTCCGGGTCATGGACGGATCACGGCTCGGTGATCTGTTCCAATGTCGGCACGACGGATAACTGGAACGCCATTGACCCAAACGTCATCGTCGACGACGCGGGCACGCCTTGGTTGGATTTCGGGAGTTTCTGGAACGGCATCATGCTGATCAAACTCGATGCGACAGGGGCGCGGGCGGACACGAGCGCCCCGCAGAACATCGCACGAGCTAGCTCAATTGAAGGCCCGTACATCATTCACCAATGCAGCTACTACTACCTGTTCGTGTCATTCGGGAGCTGTTGCGGCAGCCCCTGGGACTACAACATCCGCGTCGGTCGCTCGACGAGCGTTACGGGGCCCTACGTGGACAAAGCCGGCACGAATATGTCGAGCGGCGGCGGCACATTGCTCGTACAAGGGAATTCCACGTGGACCGCGCCGGGTCACAATGCCGTTCTCGTGACGGCCAACGGCGCGTACAACATCTACCATGCGCTCGATGCCAACCACGCCAACCCAACGCTGCGTGTGTCCCAACTTGCGTTGGATGCGCAGGGCTGGCCCGTGTCCGCGGGACCGTGATCACATAGGGTACGGAGACTTGGACCCGGGCAACGCCATCGCGCAACTGACGCAAAACACCCGAAAAAATGCCAGGGGTTGTCGAAAGGGCGGACCTGGAACTACAGATCGTGCGTGAAAACGATCAATATCGACATCTGGTCCGACGTTGCCTGCCCTTGGTGCTACATCGGCAAGCGCCGTCTCGAGCGGGCCCTTGCGACATTTTCTGGGCGCGCACAAGTGACTTGGCATGCCTTCGAGTTGAACCCGTCTGCGCCAAAGGTCAGCGAGGGCGGCAGTTACTCCGAGCGCCTCGCCAAAAAGTACGGCATGTCCGTGCAGCAAGCTCAGGCGATGATTGCGGGAGTATCAGATACAGCCAAGTCCGAGGGTCTCGATTTCGATTTGGACAAGATTCGCTCTGGCAATACGTTCGACGCACATCGGTTGCTGTGCCTGGCTCGCCATCAGGGGAACCAAGACGCTCTGAAGGAACGCCTGCTGCGCGGCTACTTCTGCGAGGGCGAAGCGATCAGCGATCCAGAAACGTTGCTGCGCTTGGCGAAAGAAGCAGGGGTCACAGAGGCCGCTGCGCGCGAAGTGCTCGAAAGTGACGCGTTCGCAGAGGAGGTTCGCGCGGACGAAACCAATGCCCACGAGCTAGGCATCAACGCTGTGCCTTTCTTCGTGTTAGAGGAGCAGTATGGGATCTCGGGCGCGCAATCTTCGGATGTGCTGCTGCGGGCGCTCGCGCAAGCGACCGCGATCTCATCCGGGCCCCGTGCAGACGGTGCCCATTGCGGCCCCGACGGCTGCTAGCATGTCAGTCGCCAGCCCGGCAACCGCCCCCCTCAACGCGCCGCGGCGTGACGGCTGATGACCGTTGCAATCTGCGGCAAGCGGAGGGAATATGGGCCGCGGGCTCGCCATCGGGCTGCGGGCGTACAGGCACGCACCTACCTTTCCTGCCAAGGCCCGAACGGCGAAAGCGCAGCGTGCATGAGTAATAGCTTCACTACCTGTGATCTCGATCTGACTTTAGAAGATTTGTATTCGAATTGCCAGGACCAGTGTAACGTGCACGAGTACGCAGTGGCGTGCGGCAGCGTCGGCCCCGGGCCAATCCCTGAGCCAGAGAATTGTCGCGCCTTGCCCCCGAACCCCGGCGGGCAGACCATCTATTGTTGCCCGTGCCTTCAGTAGACTTAGGTTTGACAAGCAAACACGAGGCGGTGCCTGTGGGTGGCGAACGGCGAACCCGCCGCGTTCGACGATTCTCGCCAATGGTCGCGGCTAGCGCCAGCGCGGTTTCTCTGGTTGGATGTCGAATCGTCAGAATGGTCCTATAGCGCGTATGCTGACGCTCATCAACTCCAACCGTTTGAAGCCGCCGATCGCACCGCTAGGCATTGATTATGTCGCGGGGGCGGCGCGCACGGCTGGCATTGAGGTGGAGGTGGTCGATCTGGGGCTGGTGGATGATGCCGCTGATACGCTTGCCGCCTACTTTCGCGCGCATAGCCCGCGGTTGATCGGCATCAGCTTTCGCAATATAGACGACTGCTTCTGGCCTTCGGCTCAATCGTACGTTCCCGAGCTAATTGAACTTGTGGCCTCGCTTCGCAAGCTTTCCAATGCGCCGATTGTGCTCGGCGGCGTGGGGCTGTCGGTGTTTGCGCGGCAACTTGTGCAGCTCACTAGCGCAGACTTTGCCATTCATGGGGACGGCGAAGGGGCAACAGTGGCGCTCTACCGCCAACTGCAGACCGAGCGGCGTTTCAGCAACGTGCCCGGCTTGTGCTGGATGCACGACGACGAATGCATTGCCAACGCGCCGGCGTGGTTCGGGGCTCCCAACGAGCTACGCCCGCGCGATGCCATCGACAACCGCGCGTACTACCGACAGGGTGGGCAAGGTGGAATCGAGACCAAGCGCGGCTGTCCGCGGCGCTGCATTTACTGTGCGGACCCCGTAGCCAAGGGCCGTCACGTCAGAATGCGGGACCCAAAACTCGTCGCCGCGGAAGCGGCCGCGCTGCACGCCCAAGGCATCGAGGTCCTACACTTCTGCGACGGCGAATTCAACATTCCGCGCTACCACGCGGCCGCCGTGTGCGAGGCGCTGATCAGTGGCGGGCTCGGCAATTCGTTGCGCTACTACATCTACGCAGCGGTGCGGCCCTTTGACGCGGAACTGGCGCGCCTGCTGCGGCGTTCAGGCTGCGTGGGCATTAACTTTACCGGGGACGCGGCCAATTCGCAGATGCTGTTTGGGTACCGCGCCGCGCACCGCAGCAGCCACTTGGAGCAGGCAGTGAAATTGTGTAAAGCCGAGGACATGGCGTGCATGGTCGATCTGCTCCTCGGCGGCCCTGGTGAAACGCCCGAGACGCTCGCTGCCACGTTACACACAATGCAACAATTCGACCCCGACTGCGTCGGGGCCAGTCTCGGGATGCGCCTGTATCCCGGCACGCCAGCTGTCGAGCAGTTGCTCAGCCAAGGGCCGCTCGAAAATAGCCAAGGCATCAAGCGTCGCTACCGTGGCCCTGTTGATCTGCTTTGGCCGACGTTCTACATCTCGCCGGCACTCGGCTCGCAACCGGCGCGCTTGGTGCGCGACCTCATCGGCGACGATCCGCGCTTCTTTCCCCCCGCCGAAGGAGACAACATCCACGACGGTCACAACTACAGCGACAACACGCGGCTGGTCGAGTCAATAGCCCGCGGCGCGCGCGGCGCCTATTGGGACCTGCTGTGCCGCTGTGCCTTGCGCTGCTGACATTGGGGTCACCCGCCTGATACCGTGCACGTTGATGCCGTGCGTTGCTCAGTGGCCTCCGTACGCATAGACGGTTTTCAGTATCAGAGCCGGCAGACCTTGGCACATGTTTTGTCGAGTTATTGCATTTCGCCGAGCAACAATCCGCAAAGCTGACGCAGGCTGTGTCAGCGGTGTCTTCGCTGTGCGTGGCAACAACTACTCGAACGTGACGCTATAGATATCCAGTTCGTACGTGCCGGTACCAGTCCACGCCGTCATGAAATCCACGCTGGTGATGGACGCTTTGTTGATCGTTGTTGCTCCGCAATAGCTCGGACTCGCCAGATTAACCAAGTAGGAACTGGTTGTGTCCGTACCGGTGAACGTCCAGTAGCAATAGTTCTTCGCAGAGTCCGTCAATTGGACCTCAAAAACGTCGCCCGTCGGCGCCCAGGCTGACACCGCGATATAGCTGTAGGTGGACAAGTCCAGGTTCCGATTGTTGCCGCTAAATCCGAACCCGGCGTTGCATGCAGAATCCTGGTCTTGTAGGTCCGCCTCAACCCCTGACGGCAGGCACGATTTCAGGATAGCGGTGCAGCTACCGTTGGACCAGGCAGCGTACCAGCATTTGCTGGGTGCGTCAGGGCCCGGCAAGCAACTGCCGACTGACGGCAACGCTTGGCATGATGCAGTGTTGTAATCTCCGTCGAACAAATCGCAGGCGCCCAAGCCCCCGGTGTGCTCGCCAGTTTCATCGCAGTCCGGAGCGAGGATCGCTTTCAGTCCTGGACAGGTGTACTTGGCTGGGCAATCGCTATCCTCTAGGCACGGTGGCGAGCAAAAGCCGTCATCGTGACAGACATTGCCTGCCGCTGTGCATTGACTGTCCGTTGAACATGCAGTGGGGAGCCCCGCTCCACCACTGCTGCCGCCGGTGCCGGTACCCTGGAGGAAGCCCCCACGCCCATTACTATTGGTCCCCGATGAACCCGCATTGGAACATGCACCGAAGAGCCAGCAGAGGCCAATGAGCGTTATTGTCATTTTCGACGGGGAAACGTGCATCGCAAATCCTTTCGGCTTGGGAGCGCTTGTGGCCGCGCTGGCGCACCAAACCAATAATCTACAACAATGGGAAAGGTCTCGTCAATCAGCGCACCTCCGCCCAACGACCGGCACCTTCGTGGCCCATTCTTTGTCCTGCGCCTTCTCGAATGCCTTACGCTTGCGAGCGCCGGTCAAAGCGAGACTCAGTAGTATCGCTCCACAATTCGGCTGATTCTCAGTCATGTGGGACGTATGACCGGGCTTGCGCAGGCCTTCGCCGGTTGGCGACTCTTCGCCCGCAGCCATACCACGCCTTGCCGTCAGCGCGACACATGGCTAACCTCGTGGCCCATGGACTTCAAACAAATTGGGGCCAGAACCAAGAAGTGGACGATCCGGATTGGCGTTTGGGGCACAGTCCTGTTTATCTTGGGCTCATTCATCTACACGTATGCATCGCTGCATTTCGTGTACTCCACTGGTGAGCGCGTTGGCTTCGTCCAAAAGCTGTCGAAGAAGGGCTGGATCTGCAAGACCAACGAGGGCGAGCTTGCAATGGTGAACCTGCCAGGGCAAGAAGCGCAGATTTTCTTGTTCACGGTTCCAGACAACAACATGATCAAGAAAATCGAGTCCTTTTCCGGGCGTCGCGTAGTTTTGAAGTATGAAGAGCACGTCGGTATCCCTTCGAGCTGCTTTGGTGACACGCCGTACTTCGTGGTCGGAGTGGAAGAAACGCATTAGTCGCACGCCCAAGGCGACGCTGCGTCAGGCAAACGTTGCCACTCGAGCGACACTCACGTGGCAGCGCGTCAGCCGTGCGGCGGGCGGCGCGCAGGGGTGACAGATCTGTCGCTCCCTGCTGCCCAGCCCAGCAATAGACTGACTTGCCCCAGGAGTCGCCATGGCCTACCGTAGCTCAAGGAATTTCGTTCGTGCCGTTGCTCTAAGTCCGGTTTTTGCTTTGCTCATCGGCTGCAGTGGAAGCAGCCCGGGCGGCGGCGAGTCCTCCGCCGGTGGTTCCGTGAGCGGCGGTTCGTCTTCGGCACCAAGCGGCGGAACGATGGCCAGCGGGGGTTCTGGCAAGAGCAGCACGGGCGGCGTAGCAACAATGCCAAGCGGCGGCGCACCCGGGACGGGGGGCGTGCTTGCTACTGGCGGCAGCAACTCCGCAGGGCATTCGAGTGCAACCGGAGGAACCACGGCGACCGGCGCGGGTACCGGCGGTCATAGCACGGGCGGCCAACCCAGCGGCGGTACCAACAATGGTACCGGTGGGATTTCCGCAACGGGTGGCGCATTGGGGACCGGCGGCAGCAGTGCAAAGTCGGCAACTGGCGGCACCGTGGGCACAGGCGGAAGCAGCCCGAATGCCACAGGCGGCTCGAGCAAGGGCGGCGGCAGCTCGAATGCCACAGGCGGCTCGAGCAAGGGCGGCGGCAGTTCGAATGGCACAGGGGGCGCGAACGGGGGCGCAAGCGCGGGCGGTACAACCAGCACGGATGCGACGATCGTACCCGATGCATCATGGGCGTGCGGCATGGCTACCGGAATTCCGGCGCCCACGCGCGGCACGCTCGTCTTTAGCGCGTCGCTCCAGCTCGGTACAATCCACGATGTCGGGGCCACACAGTACGGCCACCGCCGCGTAATCGACGTGAAAGGCGGCACGTTCACCGGCAGCCGTGTCCAAGGAAGTTTCGTCACGGGCGGCTTGGATCTCGAACTCACATTGTCGAACGGTGCACTCGAGTTGGAGGAGATTGACGTGCTCAAGACGAGCGACGGTACGCTCATCTACATGCGCGGCTGCGGTATGGCTCTCGCCGGCGACAGCACCGTGCGGGTCGTGCCTGATTTCGAAGTCGCCACTTCGAGTTCTTATGCTTGGCTCAACACGGGAAAGTTTGCGGCCACCCGGGTCCTGGATTCGGCGGGTAGCACAATCACGCTCGACGTTTACGACATCTCGAGCGTCACGGCGTCCGATCCGAAAGTAACGTTCACGGTTCCCTCTGGCGTCCCGGCTCAACCGTGGAATTGCTCGACGAACACCGGCACCAAGGGAGCCACCGTGTTCACGGAGTCCGTGACGCTTGGCTCATCGCTTTCCATTGGCGCAAGCAAGAACGGCACGCGCAACATCATTCCGATCACTGGGGGCACATTCACGGGCAGCATTCCTACCAGCGGGAGCTCGGTGAGTTTCAAAGGCACGATACTCAACGGCGGCGGCGACTACCAACTCATCGGAACGACAACCAAACTCGACGCGCGCTACACATTGGCCAGCAATGACGGCGAATTCGTGCTCGTAACCAACTGCGGCCCGATGGGCGCGCTCGTCCCGTGGTTCGAAACGCGCGCCGCGGGGCCCTACGCGGCTCTCAACACCGGCGCATACCTAAGTTCTGACCCAGGTTCAGCGTCAGGCGGGGTTAGCATTACGTTCTACGTGCGCCAGTAGCACGTCGGTGCCCAATCGCGGCGCGTCGCACGACCGTGTCGAGCCATTGGTCGCGAGGGCTCAGCGATGCTCGGGCGTAGCGTTTTCGCCGCATGCGGCGTCAACAACCCGGCGCAGTGGTTCAGCTTCGGCGGGACGCTGCCAGAAGACCATTGGGGACAGGGCTTCAAAGGAAGCCTTGGCGTCCGCGCAGCTCATCGCAGGCAGATCCGACAGGGCCTCTTACACGACCCTTTCCTTCGGCTTGAACCCGCGCGCGCCGGGCTGGCTGCCTCGATGAGGGTGCGTCAGCCATTTACAGGCCGAAAGGCGCATGCGAATACTGGCACATGCGATTGGCCATCCGCAGACTGAGCCTGCTTACGCTGTGCGCGCTCTGCGGGGTCTTGTACGTCGTTGTGGCCCATGCGCAGCCGGCCTGTCCGGCAGGCAACCTGTTGGCGCGGGTCAGCCCCGTGTCGAGCGACGTGCCGCTCGGTAATGCGGCGCTGCTCGTCAACGGCGTAATCGCAGTGAATGGTCTGGCATGGCCGCGCCGCGCCAACCTCGTCACGCTGCGCAAAGGCTCTATCACGTATGATTTGGGCGCCGAGGTTCCACTGCGGACCGTGTACGTCCAGCTCGACGCCGATCAGGCAGCAACGGTCCAGATCGCTGGCGAAACGCCAAAGTGGGACGCGTTCAAACTGCCGGCCCACGCCACGGCTTCGGGCATGCTGATGCGCGTCTTGCAGTTGCCTGGCGCGGGCGCCCGGTATGTGCGCCTGTCCGCCGCCGATCCCGAAGTGCCGCTAGCGTTGACCGAGTTCGGCGCGTCTTGCGATGAAGACTTCATGCGCAAGACCGAATGGCGCGTCGTGGGGCTGCCACCGGACAGACCATTGAGTTGGTCCACAAGGCTCTGGCTCAAACTCACCGGCAAGCCAGCGCTCGGTAAAGCTGACGGGAACGTGGTGAAATGCCTGATTGTCGTGGCGGCACTGTTGCTCGTGTGGCGTTTCATGCGCGCGCCACGCCGCAGGCTCGACGTCGCGCTCGCCGGGCTCGCCTTGGTTTCCGCCATGGCCTATTCCAATTTCGGCGCGTACCACTACCCTGACTTCATTCACACTCACGACGTATTCCACTACTTCGTGGGAGCCAAGTACTTCAAGGAATTGCAGTACACCGACCTGTACGCCTGCGCCAGTGTGGCCGAAGCCGAAGCGGGGTTCGCGCAGCGACTTCTGGCACGTGCCGAACGCGATCTGCGAACGAACGCCATCGTCCCGGGCAAGCAGGTGTTTGGAAGCGCCGCCCATTGCCACCAGCGCTTCTCGGCCGCGCGCTGGGACGCGTTCGCTGAGGATGTAGCCTACTTTGCCAATCGCAGCGGCATACAAGACTGGCACAAAATCCTCAAAGACCACGGGTTCAATGCGTCGCCGGTTTGGGTCGCGCTCGGAGCGAGCGTCACCCGTGAGCTGCCCGCAAGGTCCTGGTCGATCGGCGAAGGCGACTCGATGTTCAGCGGTCTGATTGGTCCGCTCGACCCATTGCTGCTGCTCATTGCGCTCGGCGCCATTGTGTGGGCGTTTGGTTGGCGCACCGCGTGCTTTGTCGTCGTGCTGTTCGGGTGCAACCCACTTTCGCAATTTCTGTGGGTGGGGGGCGGATTTCTGCGGCAGGCTTGGCTGGCAACGTTGATCGTTGGGCTTTGCCTCGTGCACAAGCAGCGCTGGTTCGGCGGCGGGGTGCTGCTCGGTTGCTCCGCACTGCTGCAGGTGTTCCCCGCCATAACGCTGTTGGCCCCGCTGCTCAGCGTAATCGTCGCGTGCGTTCGCCGACGCCGGCCGGAGCGCGCCGATCTCTGGATTCTCTGCGGAGCGGTCACGGCAGCCGTGTTGCTCGTCCCCTTGTCGAACGCCGTCTGCGGAACGCCGGACGTTTGGAAGCTGTTTTACGACAACTCGCTCAAACACGCTGCGACCGCTTCGGCCAATCTCATCGGTTTGCCGACGGCCCTGTCATTTCGCTTTGCGCAGCGCTCCGCCGTCCTGTTCGACGCAAGCCAGGTCAACCCCTTCGCAGCCGTGCGCGCGGCGCGCGCGGCCACGCTGGCTGCGATGCGCCCCGTGCAGATCATCCTCGCCTGCCTGGGCATGCTGATGGTCGCGCGCCGCCTCGGACGCGTGGACCGGGCGTGTGCGGCTTGCCTGTGCCTTGTGTTGCTACCACTGCTCACCGATGAATCCTGCTATTACCTCGCCTGGATGGCATGCCTTGGCATCTGCTGGGCACAGCGTCCATTGAGCTTGTTGCTGCTACTGGCGGTGCTCGCCGGTACGCTGTGCATGATGCTGGTCGTGCGTGGCGCGGATGTCCCCTACGCCTATACCAGCCGCTGGCTGGTCTGCGGCCTGCTTGCCTTTGCGCTGGTGGCAACCCAAACCGTTCGGGGCAACGGGAGAGGCACGGCGACGCCCGTTACCGGTCAGTAGCGTAGGGCGCGCGACTTCGAACCGAACTACCCCAACCGATAGATGCCGCGCAAGATCGCTTCCATCCACGAGTCGGGCATGAAATGGTAGAGCACCGCGGCAAGGCGTTGGATCGGTAGTCCGACCGTGTAACGCGGCTTAGGCCGCTTGCTGCGCAGGATCGTCTCGAGCCGAACGGCGAACGGTGTAAGATCGGAGCTCTTCTTGCAGTCGGCTTCCATGATGTCAACCGCGCCACGCATCGTCTTTGCGTAAAACGTGTCCGATTTCGATCGCTCGCAGCATTGATACTTTTGGGTCATTCCGGTCAGAAAATCACCGGGCTCGAGCAAAGACACGTGGATTCCGAACGGGCGCGTCTCGAGGCGCAGGCATGCTGTAAGGCCTTCTACGGCGTATTTGCTCGCGCAGTACATTGTGTGAAACGGATACGCGATGAGCCCGGCAATCGAGGAGACATTGACGATTCTTCCCGCCTGATGTGCTCTAAGATGGGGGATCACTTCCCGGCACAGGCGCACGGTACCGAACAAGTTCGTGTCGATAATTCGTTGCTCGTCTTCAATCGTCATCAACTCGAGCGGGCCCACAATTGAAAGCCCCGCGCAGTTGACGAGCGCGTCAATGCGCCCCGAACGTTCGAGCGCCGTCGAGACGAACCGCGATACTGACGCGCCGTCACGAACGTCCAAGTTGAGTGTTTCGAAAGGCAAACCGGAATCAGGAAACCGACGCGCGCCCCCAATGACATGATAGCCCCGCACTGCCAGATGAATTCCCGCAGCACGACCAAGCCCTGATGAGGCTCCCGAGATCAAAACGACTGGCGTAGACATTGCGATCGGGACTCTATCAGACTAGCGTGCAAACTGGGAAGTCTGAACGATCGACTGCAATCGCTTGCCCGTGCCGTCAATCCAAATCAGCGGCCAATGGCAGAAGCGGGGGCCGCGCCGGCCGTCACGCCTTACTCGCTTTGAGCAAGCCCAGCTCGAGCATACTCTCCGCGGTCGCGACGATGGCCTCCTCGTTCGAACGCGGTGACCAGTCCAACAAGCGGCGCGCCTTGTCGCTGGTGGCGCTCTTCGCCTTGTCGAGTTCGGGGATCACTTGCTTGACGGCGGGGTCGAGCAGGCCTGCCAGATGCACAACCCAGTTGGGCAGTTGCCGCGTCGAAACGCGCTTGGCAGCCGCGCCGAAGCGCTCCTTGAGAACCCTGGCAATATCGCGCAGTGCCATGAAATCGCCGGCGACGGCGAGGAAGCGTTCACCCTTGGCCGCGGGGTGCGTCATGGCGCGGATGTGCAGATCCGCGACGTCGCGCACATCCACGACGCCAAAGACCACGCGCGGGCAGCCGGGAACCATGCCATCCATCATGCGCTGCACGATCAGAATCGACGTCGAGTAATCGGGCCCCAAGACTGGGCCGAACACGCCAACCGGGTTGACCACGCTAAGCTCGAGCGTGCCGCCTTGGTTCGCAATGAAGTCCCATGCGGCGCGCTCGGCCACCGTCTTCGACTTAACGTAGGGACGCACGTCGTCGCCTTCAAGACGGGTCCAGCTCGTCTCGTCGAACGGCGCCGCCTGCGGCGGGTGGCCATAGCCAATCGCCGCAAACGAAGACGTCAACACGACGCGCTTGACCCCGGCGTCGCGCGCAGCGCGCAGCACGCGCAACGCACCTTCACGCGCTGGTACGATCAATTCGTCCTCGTGTTTCGGAATACGCCCGGGAAACGGCGACGCGACGTGCAACACGTAGTCGCAGCCGGCGACTGCCAGCAACCAACCGGCGTCCTTCTCCAGATCGGCGACGAAAAACGACAAGCGATCGCCGGGCTCCGCTCCACCCTGCTTCAACATCGCGCGTACATCAGCCTCGCGATCAGCACGCCGCACTGTCGTGCGCACGCGGTATCCTACCTCGAGCAACTGCAAGATGGTTCGGCTCGCGATGAAGCCTGAGCCGCCGGTGACTAGAACGGTTGCGTGGGGTGGCATTGGGGCAAGTTTACGCCAGGCGTGCCAACGTGGCGAGGGGTGGGTCCATTCCAAAACAATGCCCAATATTGGCCGCAATTTGGCGTAGCGTGTCGGCAGCTGAGTTGGCGTCCGATGCGAACGTCCAGAATCTATGGTAGTCTGACCCTTGTCGTGAAAGTTCCAAAAGGTTGTGCGTACCTGGGCGAATTGACATGAAGTGGACATTGGAAGCCCTACGGGAAAGACGCGAAAAGATCGTGTCGATGGCGATTCGGCATGGCGCGAGGAACATTCGTGTCTTTGGCTCGGTTGCGCGAGGCGAAGCCAACTCCAACAGTGACGTGGATTTTTTGATAGAGCTCGAGTCTGGTAGAAGTCTATTCGACTTGGGTGGACTCATTGCCGATGTGGAAGAGTTGCTTGGCTGCAAAGTCGACATCATAAGTGAACGAGGGCTACGACCCCGTTTTCGCGAACGCGTCCTGAATGAGGCCGTTCCTTTATGAGAAGTGACATCGAGCGCCTGATTGATATCACGGAGGCCATTGAAGCGATTCTCCGACATACGGCCAGCGGACGCGAGCAATTCGACACCAACGAGCTGGTACGTGTTTGGTGCCTCCGGCATATCGAGGTTATCGGTGAATCAGTTTCGCGTCTGTCGTCGGACATGCGTGATCGTTATCCCGTAGCACCTTGGCGCAACATCGTGGCGATGCGCAATGCCCTAATCCACGGCTACTTCGATACGGATTGGGAAGCTGTTTGGGCAGTCGTGGAACACGACCTGTTGCCTTTGCAGTGTGCGGTCGAATCGATTCTGAAAGCCGAGAAGATGGCGGATTAGCGGACTGCAGACACTCTCATGGGGTCTTCGCCATGCCTGATGGCTGGTTGCCCGTGGCTGATTGCAATGGCTAATTGCCCATGGCCCGTGGCTGACGGCCGGTGGCCTGTTGCCAATCGGCTTTCGGCTTTCGGCTACCAAAAAGGCACAGCGGGCAGAGCGCCGCGTCGCCCTGCCCGTGCCGTGTTCGTTTCAAAGGAATGGAGACCCAAGATGACTACTTCGATGTAACCAAGAAAGACGCGGATAAGTAAGTCCTATGTGTGCTGGCTCACCTCCGCCACTTGCCCCGCGAGATCGGCAACGTCCACGACAATTTTGACTGACGACGAGGCCGCGGCGCACTTGGCCGTGTAGAGCCATTGATTCGTGTTCTGATCGGCGACAACTGCCGCGCCCTTTTCGACGAGCGTACCGTCGTCGTTCACAATCATGACGCCGACGGTCTTGACCTTGATGTCATCGACGGCGGTAATCGCAATCTTGTCGTCGATGGCGCCCTTGTACGCCGCAGCGCCCGGCCACTCGGGTATCGGCCCAGCCGGCGCCGGCACGCCACGGCAATTCCCGGAGGGGGAGGCTTGATTGAATCTATGCTAGATCTGCACTGGACCTACGCCGGACGACGAACGTCGCCCTAGCCAAGCAGCCTGACCTAGGGATTGCCCTATGTGCACACGCCACGTCTGGGGGCGTTCGCCGGGGGATTGGCCGGAGGTAGACGAGAGTGCGAGCGGCACTAGCGGCTAGAACGACCGCCGCCAGATGACAGTGACTTGACTGTACGTACGAATGTACATATAAGATATATTGTGACTTTTCAGTGGGACCCCCGCAAGGCCAAGAGTAATCGGGCCAAGCACAAGGTCGCATTCGCAGAAGCACAGGGCGTTTTCGATGATCCTCGCGCAATTACAATCGACGACCCTCATCCTGACGAGGAACGATACGTCACTATTGGACTCGATCCACTCGGTCGATTATTGGTCGTTTGTTGGACTCCACGCGACGGGGAAATCAGGCTGATCTCTGCCCGGTCGGCGATGCGACACGAACGACTTGACTACGAAAGGAACGTTTGAAACATGCGCAAGGAATATGACTTTTCACATGGACACCGGGGAGCCGTCGTGGCCGCAGCCAAAGGCAAGACTCGCATCACGATTCGTCTTGATGATGACATTCTGGATTGGTTTCGCCAGCAGGTAGATGATGCTGGAGGGGGCAGCTACCAATCAATGATAAATGGGGCTCTACGTGCATACATGGAGACCAGACCGGAACCTCTCGAGGCCGTCGTGCGACGCGTCGTTAAGGAACAGCTTCAAAAGGTGAATTCACGGCACCGCAAAGCAACGAAAGCCGCATAATTCTGGTTTGCAGCTGCCCAACCAATCTACTCGAACTTGAGGAAAAACCCGAGAAGGCAGAATCGCTGGGACCCCGATTCGCCATTCGACGCGAATTGGGCCATAATGGGCGCATGGCCCCCGTTGCCAAGAAACTCGACCCCGTGACCCTCTCACTACTCAACGCCCCCGTTGATGACGAACCACTGACTAAAGAGGACATCAAGGACATCGAAGCCTCCAAAGAGGATATTCGGTGCGGTAGGGCTATCTCGCTGGAAGACCTTGCACAAAACCTTGGTATCGATCTGGGCAAGCCAGAGTGAGTCGAAAGGTCACTCTTTCCAAGACAAGCCAGAAGGCCCTCGAGCAACTTGGCGAACCAATGCAGCGTCGTGTCATCAAGGCGATTTACCAGTACGCGTTGACGGGCATCGGCGACATAAAGCACCTCGCGGGCAGATCCGGTCGTTGGCGACTACGCGTTGGCGACTACCGGGTCATCATGGAAGTCACAGAGGAGGTCATTGAAGTCCTCCGCGTTGGACATCGCCGCGAAGTATATCGAGACCTATAAGCTTGTCGTGCCACCCAAGGGATGTGTTCCGCCTGACGATTGGGTTCCACCCATCGACGAATTGCCGCCCGAAGTATCGGCACTCGATTCCAAATCCGCCGTCAAGTGGGACACCGCGCAACCTGAGGCTAGCGTGCCGAGCAAGACAAAAGAATTGCCAACAAGTCGAGTCATCCGCCACTCGTACACGTTCGAGTTACCAGGTCACCCGTGGCGGGACAGGTGCACAGATACGTAACGGTGATACCTGATCCAGCATTCCAGACATAGGTGCACGGGGGCGACCCAGCTGCGCAGATATTCGCCGCAGGCGCGGAATCTGATGGACTATCGGCACATTCGGGTACCGTACCCGATGTGCCCACTGTTCCCGAAGCTCCGCCGGTTGCTGCCATTCCGCCTGTTGCATTTGCGCCGCCGGTCGCAGGTACGCCACCCGCAGCAGGCGCCCCGCCGGTCCCTGAAGACGCACCACCCGCTGCGGTCGTGGACTGGCCCGGCGTGGAGGTGCTCCCGCCCGTGCCTGCTGAGTTTTCGTAGGCACCCATGTCAACCCTGCCGTTCACCACGCGCGGATTGCCGTCCAGATCAAGTGGTAGAGGTTCGGTTGTGTTTCCGTTGCCATCCACGTCTCCGACGTCGGCGGGGGGACCCGCTGGATCGCCCGAGTCAATGCATGGCGATCCGGTTTGGAGCTGCAGCTTTGCGTTGGCTGCGTCAACGAACTTGGGATCCAAGTTCAGGTTGCCGGCACCCAGATAGCCTCCCTGAACGAGGCTATAGGTCACCGTCGAGATTGTCGAAGTGTCCGTGACCTCGCCACCCGTGTCATTCCAGAAAATCGAGCTGTCAATGGTGGGCGAGCAGTACTGGCCGTTGTAGATTGCTCCACCGGTGGCGGACGTGTTGCCATAAAACGTGCAGTTTGATATTGGCGGAGACGACGAAGAAGTGTTGGCGATCGCGCCCCCGTAACTCTTAGCCGAGTTGTTGTAGAACAGACAACCCAAGATGGTACCGGATGCACCCGAGTTGTAGATGGCGCCGCCGTAGTAGTAGGTAGCGGAGTTGGCGGAGAACGTGCAATTCGAGATCGTGGCAGACGAGCTGCCATTCATTATGGCTCCGGCATAATAGGCTGTATTGTGGTCGAACAAGCACGCGGTGATCGTGGGCGAGGAAGACCACTCGTTGTAGATTGCACCGCCTTCGCTCGATGAGTTGCTGGTGAAAGTGCAGTCGTAAATTCGAGAAGACGTCGACGCACTGTTATAAATGGCGCCGCCACCCAATCCGCTCTCTGAGTTGCTGACAAAAGCGCATTTGGAAATAACGGGAGAAGAATCCATGTCGTTGTAGATGGCACCACCACCGTCGGACGATGAGTTGCTAGAGAAAGTACAGTTTGAAATAGCAGGGGATGAGCTGCCGTTGTAGATGGCACCGCCACCCATGCCGCCACCACCGTCCGAGTTGCCTATAAACGTGCAGCTTGAGATAGTTGGGGCGGGATTGCCGCTATTCACTATGGCGCTGCCGGAGTTACCAGAGAACATGCAATTCGAAATGACCGCAGCTGACCCGCTGTTGCCTATTGCGCCGCCGGAGCGTGCGGAGTTGTTCGAAAATGTGCAATTCGGAAATCGTGGCAGCGGACTTAGCGCCGTTTATTATAGCGCCGCCGGAGTTTGCGGAGTTGCTCGTGAAGGCACAATTCGAGATCGTGGGAGAGGAGGCGTTATTATAGACGGCCCCACCGCTGCTACTGGCTGTATTACCCGTGAATGTGCAATTCGAGATTGTTGGAGACGTGCTGCTGTTGTATACGCCACCGCCTGAATCCGAGCTCGATGCATTGGCGTTGCCGCCGCTGATCGTGAACCCGTCGAGGACTGCGTTGTCGGCGCCTGTCACCACGTGGCGGGCGTTTTCTTTCAGGGTCGTACTGTCGTTCGGGTTGTCGTCGCCTGCGATATCTCCGCTCAACACGGTCACGACGTTCTTCCAGTCGCGCTGATCGCGCTCAGCCTCACCACCGACGAAACCGCCATAGAGTTGCACCCCTGAGCGCAGCTGAAACGTTACGGTGCGCGCGCTCCCCGGCGCGCCCGGTACATAGGTGCCCGCTGCCACCCACAATTCACAACTCGGCACGCCGTCCGCGCTAAGCCGCGCCAAGGCCGCGTCAAGGCCCGCTTGCACCGTGGCCCGCGCCTGCGCCCAGGATTGGCCGCTGTTCGTATCACTGCCGCCGGTCCCCTTTACATACGCCACGCAACTGCTGCAGTTCGAGCCTGTCCAGCCCGTAGGGCACGCACAAACCCCGCCGGAGCAGTTCTGCCCGGACGTGCCGCAGGATACTCCATCATCATTGGTCCATGATGTAGCCGAAACAGCGGTGTCGCAGTGTTGGCAGACTGTGCCCTGCCTGGTTGCGCCTTGGGCGTAACAGCTGCCGGCAATGTTGCAGCCGCTGCAACTGGAAACGCAGCTGTCCTTGCTTACATCGCAAATTTCGGAGCCGGAGCAGGTGGCGGTGCCGGGACTACACTGATTCGAAGTCTCATCGCAGGGTTCCGTGCCGTTGCACTGCACCTTGTCGTTGCAGGGATCGCCGGCGTGCACAGAACAGGTTCCGTTGCCGCACGTGTCGGCGCCGTTGCAGAACAGGCCGTCATTGCAGGCGGCGCCGTCATTGGCGCTCCAGGTCGTAGTAGAAAGGCTCAGATCGCAGCGCTGGCACACGTTGCTGGGGTTGACGGCACGATTGACATAGTGACTGGTCCCGATGACGCATTCGGTGGCAGATGAACCACCAGTCGCTGGCGTGCCGCCGGTTTCGATAGTGCTACCCGTGGCCATGACGCCCCCGGTACTCGCAATTCCGCCCGTGGCCTTCGTACCACCCGTTGCTTCCGTACCACCCGTAGCTGCGCCACCGGACACCGCTTTCATGCCGCCCGTGGCCGCACCACCAGTAGCCGCCACTCCGCCCGTGGGTGTGTCGATGACAAAGTCACCGCCAGTTCCTGCAGTCCCACCGCTGCTCTTGGTGCTGCTGACGATAGCCGCTGTTCCACCTGACGGGCGCACACCACCAGTCGTAAGCAGCCCACCGGTGCCAGTGCCTCCGATACTGTTTGCTGTTCCGGCACTCGACCACGTGGTGCCCCGGTTGTTAGAGCCGCCCGTGTGAGCGGTTCCCCCGACGTTGCCGAAGCCAGCTGTGCTAGTCACGCCGCCGGTCGCACCACTCGCGCCGCCGCCATTCTGCGATTGTCCGACGTCCAAATCCGCCGTCAAGTGGGACACCGCGCAACCCGTGGCTAGCGTGCCGAGCAAGACCAATACGGGGAAGATCGAAAACCGGAGCATCAAGAATCCGTAGGCGTGATTACATTGGGTAGAAGTTACCGCTCATTGTGAGTCCTGTCAGAAGCCCGACCGTGGCGTTGTAGTAGGTGTAGCCCGGCTTCGTGCTTCCTACCTGGTTCGTGAAATTGTAGTTCGCACAGTATTGCCCTTCGAGCAAGAACTGCCAGGCGCGTTCGGCAAGTCCTCCTTGACCGTTCGTGGAACTCACTGACATCGCGCCCACGCCCATGCACCCGATCAGTGACATCGAGTTATTCGCGCCGTTGCTCGTGTCTGCGGTGCCGCTTGTCTGATAGATGTCATATAGGCTCGAGAGGCCGCCGGTCCCCGCCTTGCCATTGAAGAACCCGACGAGCTTGCTGAGATAGGTTGCGGCCTTGGACTCACCGTTCCAGCAGGCGTCAGTGCCAATGCGCCAAGGTATGCGGTGGGAGTCGTACTGGTACTCAGTGTCTGTCGTCGCGCCATTGCTGCCAGACGTGGTGCAGTTGCTGGAGCACCATGCCGGAATCAGGCCGTTTGAACCGCTGATGCTGCCATTGATGGCCGTGTACACAGCACTCACAACGCCCGTCCAGTTGTGACCCGAATCGACTTTCGCGAACTCTTTGTACATCGCGGGCGCAAAGTACGACGCGTTGGTCACCTTCGAACTGGTCGAGCCGTAGTTGCTGCCGCCCGTTGGCAATAACGATGAAGAATCAATGTCATGCGACCAAATATCGCCGAGCATTGTGGTGGCAGAATATCCTCCCGTCGACCATTGCTTGGATGCCTCCAACAACGCAAAGGCAGCATCCTCGTCCGCATCCGTCGCGGAGCCTGTACCACCCGGGATCTTCCAAGTCATCAATGAGCCAGCGGTCGCGTTGGCCTTCCAATAGCCGTAAAGGCCATCGAACAAGGCCTTGTCGCCCATGTACACGGCGATCAGCATGCCGTAGGCGATGCCTTCGGACACGGTGGCGCCGCCGTCGATCTCAGGGCTCACAACCTTCATGTTGCTGCCGTCGGTCTTGACGAAGTTAGCCTTCCATTTGATGTAGGCGTCCGCGAGAAGTGTGCCATCTGCGGCCTTACCGTCTGCGCCCTTGGGAATCGTGCATCCTGTAAACGTCTTGTTCTTCGGGAATGTGTTGGTGCCGCTCTGTGTCCAAGTGAGGTCCTTCTGCGCACTCGTCACATCCGAGAACTTGTAGAGCGCCACGTCGTCAATCCAAACGTCGTAATTCGGATACGCAGTGGGCGTCTTGTTGAACGGATCTTCCAACGAGAATTGAATGGAAAGCAGATGCCGCGTATCAAGCTGGGGCACCTCGCACAGACTGCCCGAGGCGCACTGCGTGGTCCCGCCAGTGGTGGCGGTTGGGAACCAGCGAGCGCCAGTCGCATAGAATGGAACGAACATCTGCATCCAAGTGGTCGGGATGTCAGTTGTCGTCAGCAAATGCCCATGGCAGTTGTACTCATCCACCGCGGTGCTCGTGGCCGTGCCGCCATCGCCAGATGGGACGCATTCCTTGGTTACGAACTCCATGTACAACGGACCTTGCATTCCAGTACCAGCCTTGATCCAGAAGCTGACGCCGTCGTAGTTGCTAAAGTCGATCGGATTCTTCAGCGTGCCACCCACGGTTGAGCTCGGGCTAAGCGACGCGCCGAACCCCGAGTAGTATTGGCAACCCGATATCGACGAGTGGAACGCGTTCTTGTTGCAGGTGCTTGCTCGCGTATCGCCAGACGGCAGAGCCGTCGCTGGTGCCTGACCGGCCATGACTGTCGCCGGGCTTGCAGGGACTGTCGGAACCTGACCTGAGCAACCGTCGGTCTTGTCTAGGTACGCATACCAGATACCCGCGGGCGCTCCGCCTGACGCAGCAGCGACTGGGTACACCTGCCAGGATGTGTTGGGCGTATTCTCGAAATCCGAGAGGACATTCGCGGCGGGAATGCAGCCGGGGCTTCCTCCAGTCGCGGCCCCGCCCGTTGGGGCTCCACCGGTGGCCAAGTTGCCGCCCGTCGCAGGCATTCCCCCGGTTGCGCGAGCGCCACCAGTGCTTGCCGTGGCGCCGCCTGTGTTCGCAAGGCCACCCGTCGCGCTCGTGCCAGACGGGCTTCCACCGGTTGAAATGGTGCCATTGCCCGTGCCGCCGGTATTGTTGACACCACCCGTTTCAGCAACTCCTCCAACATTGCTGGCTCCGCCGCTTGCCTGGGTTCCTCCGTTGTTTGCCGTACCGGCACTCGACCACGTGACGCCACCGTTTCCAGAACCACCCGTTTGAGCGGTTCCCCCGACATTGCTGGAGCCACCAGCGCTAGTCACACCACCCGTCACAGGGTTGCTCGCGCCGCCGGTGCCCTGTGACCCGCCGACGTCCGAACTCAGATCCGCAGTCAAGTGAGACACAGCGCAACCCGTTGTTACCGTGCCGCAGTAGACAAGAAAGGCGACGGGACTCCGTCCCAACCTGCAACACATGCGCCACTGGCCCGTGCCCATGCCCGTGTGCGTACCCGAAGATACGTTCTCACCTGCCGGGTGCACGCCGTGCACCTGCGCCGATCCTGGATTTTCTTGATTGTGTAGCGTGCCGGGGCCCGACCCGGCACACGCCGACTTGAAGAGTTGATGCAAGAACGAGAGATTTTCCATCAAAAGCTCCCGTACACGGCAGCCGCATTCGGATTCAGCGACAGTCCAACGCGCGGCTCGGATTCATGCTTCGGCGCGGTCAGGAGTAGTGTGACGCCGGTCGCGGCGGCGATGCCTCCCACGACGAAGGAGACGGTGGAAATATCGAGCCATCGATTGACGGTGTTGACGTCGCTCTGTTCGGTCGTAGGGCAGTGCGACCCTTGGCAATTCGCGGGTTTCATGCCGATGGCAACCAGGCCCGACACGGCGCCGAATGCGAGCCCCGCGCTTCCAACGCCGACCCCAATCCAGCCGAATAGCTCCTGGCTGCTGGCTTTGCTGGACGGCGTCGATGTGTCGGTGGGCGTGGCAAGCGTTGGAGCCGGTGCCGGCGTTGTCGGCGCCGCAACTGGCGTTGGCAAACCAAGGCTCGCCGCTGCAAAACGCAGTGTGACAGCGCCGTGTTCGCCCTCCTTGAGAGTTACCGACTGCCTAACGACTTCAGTGCCTCGATTGCCGATGATCTTGAGCTCGCGGGGATCGACCATTGCCTCGATGCCGATCATTGCCGAGGGCAGCCCGACGCCGTCAACGCTTACGGCTACTTCGCTGGGGCTCGCGCCTTCGACGGTGATCTTCAGTTTCGGAATGCGCGGCAGTAGGTCATTGCGCTCGCGCTCGGCGTCCTTTTGCGCTTCGTATTGCTGGGCTTGCCAAACATCCGTCTTTTGCAGCCGCATCGCTTCAAGATAAAGCTCGGAAGCCGCAATGAATTTATGCAGCTTGACGAGCGCGCGGGCTTTGCTGACGGCAAGCGTCGGCACATGCACGATGGCGTAGGCTTGTGACAGCTTGTCCGCGGCTTCTTGGTACTGTCCGGCATCGTACGCCTCGAGCCCCTGCTGGGCGAGATCGCGCGCCGTTGACAGAATGGTTCCGTCTTGCGCGTGGGCGGGCAACGCACTCAGGAGAAGTCCAAGCAACAGCGGTAACTGAGCAATCTGTCGGTTTGTCATTTAAAATCCAATGTTGTTCGTGTAATCGTGCTTCTTTGACGCCGCTGGTACCGCTGCGGCCGGCGGCGGCGGTGGCGGCTTGAGCGCCTCGTCGCTCGCCGGCGCGCCGTGATCGGTCGATCGCGCCGGCGCGTTCTTGGGCGCGGGCCCGCGGCGCGCTTGTGGCTGTAGTGCTGACACTGTCGGTAAATCGTTGATTTGCGAGATGGGGCTGCTCGAATCGATCGCTGCGGCGCTGGACGTACTCGGCCCGAGCGCAATCGGCGCTTGCGAAGCAGCCACCGGAGCCGTCTCGGGTGATGCACTCAGCACGGTTGCGCTGGCCGCGGACACGTTCTCAGGCTTTTTGGATTGGGTCATGACGGCACGGGCAAGCCAGATCACGGCAATCACGCCCACGAGCGCCGTGAGAGCCCAAATCGCCGTTCGCGGCGACCAACGGCGCTTGAGCCCGGGTATGGTCACGGACGATGGCGCCGCCGTCATCTCCATCGACGCTGGAACTTGCGCTGGCTGCGGGGCAACCGCGTCGGGCACGCTGGCAACCGTTGAACCGCGCTGCACATCGGCGATTGAAGGGCGATCTGCCGTAGCACCGCAAACGTTTCTGAGCTCGGCGGTTGCCTCGATGGCGGAATCGAAGCGCGCGCTGATACTCCTGGCGCAAGCGCGCGCAAACCACGCATCGAATCCACTCGGCACGCTGGCAACCGTGGACGGGACCGGCAGCGGCTCGTTGCAGATGGCCATCAACAAGGCGCCGAGCGTGTCCTTTTCAAAGGGTCGCTTGCCAGTGACGCATTCGTACGCGATGATCCCAAGCGACCAGATATCCGTGCGACGGTCGATGGTGCTTTGGCCCAAGGCCTGCTCCGGGCTCATGTAATACGGCGTGCCCAACATCGCGCCGGTGCCAGTTTTTATGCCGCTCGTTGACGAAAGCGCCCCGAGTTTCTTGGCAATGCCAAAGTCCAGAACCTTGACAAAGTCATCGTCCGCTTCGCGAACCAGAAAGACGTTATCGGGTTTCAGATCGCGATGCACAATCCCCGCTTGGTGCGCGCGCGCCAAGGCCCTTGCCACCTGTGACAAGATGCTGGCGACCTTGGCTGGAGCAAGGCGGCCGACCTTTTCCAATCGCGCGCCAAGGCTTTCTCCGTCGAGCAGCTCCATCGCAATGAACGGAACGCCCTCATCGACGCCGTAGTCTATGATCTGGACCACATGCGCACTGCGCAGATCAGCGGCTGCTTGCGCTTCACGTTTGAAGCGCGCAGCTGCTTCCGCCGTTTGCGCAATCCCCGGATCGATCAGTTTGATGGCAAGCGGTGAGCCAAGCGCCAAATGTTCCGCGCGCCAGACAGAGCCCATGCCGCCCTGACCGAGCTTGGTCGTCAACCGATAGCGTCCCGCGAGAACTCTGCCTTCCACCAACCTGCCTCACGCCAAATTGCGAGCAGGATAACACGCCTTTTCAATGCAAGGCTGCGAGATCCGCACGCTCGGGCTCACGAGTGACGCAACAAACATAGAAAGAACCCCACGGCAAGAGCGGGCACTTTAGCTGAAAATCCGGGTAGAAACGCTTGGTTCGCCGAGAACGGTCCAGGATGCGGTCGAACGGCCAACTGCTCGTCACGGCACGAACGCGAGCACGTCCATGCGCACGAAGTCCTGGTCGTAGGTTCCGTCGCTGCGCTTCAGTTCATTGAATGCACGCTGCTCTGCCACTTCCCTGAATCTTTGTCGTTGCCCCACTGAAAGGTAGGGCTCGTAGGCAACGTACGGTTGGCTTCGCATCAACCCGAGTAGCGCGTCATAGCTCGGCACGCTTCGCTGTTGAAACGCATAGCGCACGAAACCGCGCGAAAGCTCGAAACCCGCCTCGAGCAGCTGCGTTCGATACTCTTCCACCCTTGGCGTGTAGATCTGGGCCGTCCTGCCGCCAAGGCTCGTTGCGATATCGTCGAGTAACGCGATGAGGCTCGCCATCTGTCCGTGACCCGCAAACTCGACGCGCAGCAACCCTTTCGGCCGCAGGTGACTGCGGATTGAACGAAGCAGCTCCGGGTGGTCGCCGCCGGCAACCCAATGGAGCGTGGCGCGCGAAACGACGGCATCGAAGCGACAATCGCCGAGCACGGCGTCGAGGTCTTCGAGACGCCCTAGCTCATGGTCCACGTTGTTAGCTTTGGATCGGCAGGCAAACTCAACCTGCGAGGCCGAGCCGTCAATGCCCAGCACCGATCCTTGTGGCACGCAAGCCGCGAGTTTGTTCGTGAATTCACCCGTGCCCGAACCCAGGTCCAATACGACGGCACTTGGCGGCAGTGAAAAGCTCGCCAAAAATGCGTCGTCCTGCGCGCGGTGGTGGGCGCTATTGGCCGCGTAAAGCTCGGCGTTCCAGCGGTCCGTAGAAGTGTCCGGGGGATCAGCTCCGATATTGCCCACGCGCCGTTATTGTCGCACGCGTTCAACCGCAGTGCCAGTCCTCGAGCGCTACTCGAGCCCGTTCGCGCTGGATCTGCCCGCGTTGAGTCACCTGCGGTGTGCGATGCGGGTATGTAAACGTTGCGATTGTCGCCGCGCACAGTCGTGTCTGTTTCTTGCTAAGCTGTTTGCATGTCGAGAACCAGTTCTGAGGCGATATTCGTCGTCGGCGCGAGCGGCAAGCTAGGCAGCGCACTGCTTCGAGTCTTGGAAGCGAAGGGCGCCCCGGTGCGCGCAGGCACCCGAACCGTCGAGAAGCACAATCCAGGCGCGACGAACACCACGTGGGTGCACCTCGATCTCGAACACCCTGAAACCTTCGAACCGGCACTGCACGGAGTCTCGCGGGTGTTGCTAATGGCGCGCCCCGGTGACGAGCATCCGCAACGCACCAGTGTTCCGTTGATCGAGGCCATGAAGCGAGCCGGCGTGGAGTGTGTCGTGAATGTGACGGCAATGGGAACCGAGTTGCGCCCTGATTTTGGGCTACGCAAAGTCGAGCTTGCGCTAGAGGCGTCGGGCCTTGGTTTCACTCATCTTCGACCGAATTTCTTCATGCAGATCTTCGCGGCAGGTCCGCATCATACGCAGATCATGCGGCGGCGACAGATACGGCTACCGGCTGCGGATGCTCGTATTTCGTTCATCGACGTCGAGGACATCGCGCAAGTTGCGGCCAAGTGCCTGCTCGAGCGTGAGCATGGCGGTAAGGCCTACACCCTGACGGGAAGCCAGGCTCTTTCACACGGGGAAGTCGCCAGCATCATCACGGCTGCAACGGGGTCGCCAGTGCGATACGTGCCGCTCGGTGAAGACGAGGCCCGCGCCGAATGGGCTGCGGCTGGCCTGCCCCCGGAAAACGTCGAGCGCCTGATCGCATTCTACAGAATTGTGCGAACCGGCGCGGCAGCCACAGTGGATCCGCGTGTGGAACAACTGCTTGGTCGCAGAGCGAGCACCTTCGTAGAATTTGCGACCCGCAGCGCCGCCGCCTGGCCGTGACTATCGCCACCGTCGTAACGCGTAGCCAGGTGAATATGCATACTCACCGCAGCCTTGCTGCCCGGAGCTCTCAGGGAGAAGCTTTGAATTCCTTGGCGCGTTGACAGGCCCATGACCACCCGCCGTGGCACGCCTTGGCAAGCAACTTCGAGGCACGCTCACGATCCACTTTACCGCAGACTCCCGTGTGCCACATCAACCCAACGGCTGCGCATTCCTCGGGTTCGGGATCGTGTTCGGCACAGGCCTCTTCCCAGGCGGCAATGCGATCTTTGCTGCAACCAGCCTTGAACAAGGACTCGGCCTTTGGCTTATTTTGCTCCGTACCGCGACCGAACAGGTGCATGAAACCCGCGAACAAGCACGATTCCTCCAGGCCGAACTCACACTCTTTCTCGAACAACGCCAGGGTTTGCCGGTCGTTGGGCTTCGTTCCCATGCCGTTGAGTTGGGCGAACGCCAAACTATTACACGCTTGGTGTGAGGTATTGAAATGCAGTTCGCATCCACTCTTGATCAAGGTCAGACCTTGTTTTGTATTCTTGGTGACTCCAACGCCCAGAAGGTAACGCCACCCTAGACGATTGCACACACCACCGACGCCGCTCCGGCACGCTTCTCTGTACATTTCAAACGCGCGGGCCACGTCCTTCGGCACGTTCTTGCCGCTCTCGAGTTCGATCGCGAAGTTGGCACAGGAGTCCGGCGAGCCATTGTTGCAGGCTCGCTCCTTCAGCTCGGCTCCGCGCTTGGGATCTCTAGGGACACGGTCGCCTTCCGAAACCATGAGCCCCAGGTCAGCGCAGCCAATGTCATCTCCGTAGTTGCAGTCTCGTTCGAACATTAGCGCGGCGCGATCCAAGTCTTTCGGAAGTCGCTTGTCCTCGAAATCCGCAAGTCCATAGTACACGAAAGCAAGTGTCAGGCAGTGATACTCGCTATGCTTGGCGCACGCCTTCTCGGCTTCGACAAGGCGCCCTAGGCAACTGCTCGGCGCGTCATCCCCACAGGCCCGGTCGTACAAATCCCTGCGGGTGTCAAGCGGGACGTGCAAGGCTCTAGGTGACTCATCGGGATCGGGTTGGCTCTCAGCCGCAGCTGCAAAAATAGACAGACTCGCACAGGCGGCGGGTTCAGCGCTGTAACAGGCATCCAGGTACGCCTGTTTGGCGCGGCGCAGTTGCTCAGAATACCCCTTAGCGCTGCCGTACACATGAGCCAGCTGATCGCAGCCAGCTTGCAGACCTTGGTCACAAGTGCGCTCATACAGGGCCACTGCACGCGCCAAGTCTTCCGATACCCCCGCCCCAGTTTCGAACATGACGCCGAGTTTGAGACAAGCTTCGATTTTACCCTCGCCGCAGGCTTTTTCGTGCAGAATCGCAGCTCGCTTTGGGTCCCGCGCCACTCCCTTGCCCGCCTCGGTCATAACACCCAGTCTCAGGCACGCGGCGGCGTCGCCTGCGTCGCAAGCTCGACTGTACAAGTCAGCCGCTTTTGCCATGTCAGTTCGGCCCCCATTGCCTTCGTCGTAGGAAGCGCCCAACGTGAAGCAACTCCCAGCATGACCCAGCTTACATTGTTCGGCGCAATCTTTCGAATCTCGGGGGTCGCATGGGTGCAATACCCCCGCTTTGAGATGGGTGCATTTGCCTTGGCTCATGACGAGACCCCTGGCGCATTCAACGGGGGGATTGGCCGAGTTCTCACTTGCGAGGTTTGGCATCGCGCCAATTTTCGTGAGGTGGAGCCGAATCGGTGCGCCGCAGTGCTCGGGTGCGGAACGCGCCTCGGGCGTTGCTCCCTTGCACGCTTCAGGGTCGCCGATCGCGGCGGCAATCGTCTTCCCTTTTGGATTCAATAGCGCGTCCGCGACTGCGTCGAAGGCGCCGGTTGCCGATCGCATGTGTCCCGGCTTTCCAGGCACAAGAGCGGACGCACCGACGAACGCCTCCGCGACGATGTGCGTTGCACCTTGGCAATCACCCAGAAGATCCGCAGACTTGACGAAGCGCGTGGCGCTGCCCATTTTTCCAACGACTACTGAGGCCAGATCGATAGCGCCGCCGTGGCTGAGCTCGCTTTGCAAATCCAAACCGAGTCCTGGCCCTGCTTGGGGCAGATTGGCGGCTAGCTCGTCGCGATCGACCAACTGGACCACCTGTTCTCGGGGTGGCATGCCCACGTAGCGGTACGTACCCGAAGCCTTGCAATTGGGCAGAACCCGCAAACCTTTGCAATCGTACGCAAGCACTGCGGTACCCCGATGCATGACCGCTGCGAGGTCCGCGATGTCTTCAGGCCTCGCATCCGCGAACCAGACGCTGCCAGATTCTTCCGGAACGAAGCAATGTTCGGGGCCCTGGGCTCCGGCATTTGATCCCGCTGCCGTTGCCGCAACCTTGGGCCCGCCGCAAGCCGTCGAACAGGCTCGAACCGATGAGAAGTATTGCCAGCCTAGCCGCCGTCATTTCGACCCGGCTTTCGTGTTCTTGTGCTGGCACGTAACGTCATACGTGGCCTTGGGTCCAACGAGTTTGCCCCGGAATGTGCCATTCTCAACGTCAAGCGTGAGCGCGTACGGGTACTTCGTCCGAATGCCGCGCAAGCATGCGCTGCCGTCGCGCAACTCGACCATCGCTCCGGCCATGGCCGAATTTTGCAATTCGGCTTTTTTCCCTTGCGGAACATCCAGGTCCACCCAAACATATGAGCCGAGAAACCGCAGTGGGTTCCCCTTTGCGACGCCCTCACAGTCGGGGATCGAGCGCGGCACGTGGAACATTACCGGGGCCGTACCAGGGTCGAGTGAGAAGTACTTGAGCATGTCACCTTCTGCCCGAACAATTCCCAGGCCCGACGGCCCTGAAGCTATGAACGCGGATGCCAGGCTCACCGTAGCTCTCTCGGTGAACCACCGTCGCGCCGTGACTTGCCCATGGGCGTCAAGTGCCACGACCTCGACATAGGTGTCTCGGTCCAAGCTACTGTCTCCGTACCTGAATGTCACGATCGCCGTGCCATCGGAGAACGCCAGGCCCTCGGCGAACAAGTCCGAAGTTGGTGAAAGCTGTTCTAGGTGCCCGTCTTCATGAAGAATCGCAAGCCCCGGCGACGAGCGTCCCTCAGGACATATCACGGTGAAATGCCGAGTAACCAGCGAGGGGCGTGCCGAACTCCCCCATCGGCCAATCGATTCCCAGAGCCTGGCTTCTTTGCCCTCGAGCGGCGGAGTTGTGACCGAGAAAGCGCCTTGGGCGTCGTACCCACGCCATTCGAACCGTGGAGAGTCCCGTAGCTTCTCGAACACTCCGCCGTTGGTCGACCATCGGGGAATATCTTCGTTCGGGCGCGCAGTGGAACCTTGCGCCGGTGGATCGTTCAACATTGGAAATAACGCTTGCGGTGGCGCTTTGGGGTGGCTCGTGCACTCGTAGCGATTGGTGTCCCTCCCTAAAGCTTCTCTCAAGGCCCTGTCGGGATCGCCATGTGCCGCTGAACGAGTCAGCGGCAGGGGTGCATGAGGTGCAGGTAGCGCGTGAGCAAAGTCGCCCGTCGCCGGGGGTTCAATCGCTCGATCCGTGAAAGCAACGATTCCTGCCACGCTACAGCCGTGACTCCAGCACCTGAGCCTCGAGTCCCGTTGGTCGTGGCCTAGGTTGGCAAATATGGAGTCGTCGAGAGGCGTCCAGCTGTTGCCACCGTCGCTCGTAACATGCGCTCGCGGGTCCGAAAACTCAGCCACACCGTGGAAGCGATCGGCAATCGCGATACCGTGAAGGCGATCCGCAAATGCAACCCAGTCAACGTCGAGCATTATGGGGTGAGTCGTCTCGCTGGCAAGCCCGTTTGGCCCGATTGCTCGATAAACGAGTTCGGCCTTGTTTTCACGACCGTCGCCTGCACGATTGCGCACGAAAATGATCGCATCGTCAAACAGCTGAAATGAGCGCGCGACCTTGGAGTCCAGCAAAACCAAGATGCCTGAAGCTTCCGGGTTCCAGAGCGGCACGAGTTCAACAACTGCGGCCGCACAAGAGAAGCCACTTTTCCGAAATTGCACCGGGCGAGCCGTAGATATGTTCGTACACATGCCATTGTGTGCCATCAAACTGCAGGAGCCTACGTTGGCTATCTTCCTTGTCTTCGACCCCATTCTCAGGTCCAGCATCGGCCACGAGGTAGCGACCCGCCGGGTCAACGAAAATACGTTCATGGTACGACGGCACGGGTGGCTTGGGAATGTGCGACCCGCCAAGCGGGTAGACTACCTGCAATTCGGAACCGTACCCACAGTCCGCAAGTAACCGGTTGCCCCAAGGCAAGAGTTTACACTTGCCGTCAACACGCGTATCGAAGACAGTTCCGTCAGGCTGCCTGATGGAGAGGTATTGCATGTATTCGGTACCACGCCCGATGCTGTTCCAGGCGCCCTCGGCCTGCCACACCCAGGTCCCATCTCTCAGCCGAAGCCCTCCGACCTCAGCGCCTGCCTCGCTCGCAACGGCGCGGTGCGCATAGGCTATGAGCAGACGTTCCATGGTTGCGTCATCAACGGTCGCCCTGACGTTGGGATCCCCTCCGAGCCACTCGTTCGGCGTCTTGAATTCCCGCGCCCGGGCTGCGGCTTCGTGGAAGCTTTGCCCGCCATCATCGCTCTGTAGCAAGCGATCCGGGGGAGCAATTGCTCGCGCCTGCATGGGCGAGGAAAATCGAAGCCGTGCCAACTCCCCTGCCGCCGGTAACGGTCGTGGTCCCGCACGTGTCCACATATCGGGAACTCCGAGGTTATGGTTGATGACGACCACAGGGCCACACTCTTGCACCAAGCCCCAAGTGTAGTCCAATGTTCCAACCGGTTCTAAGGCGCCGAGGAATGTGCCGGACCAAAATACGTGCCCTCCCTTTGCAAAGTGCAGCCACCCGGATTCCGAGTGGCAAGATACTACAATGCCGTCGAGCAGACCCTCATCAGCAAATGTAATCGCTCCATTATTGATTTCGATGCGAATTCCTCCCATCGTGATTCGCTCAATACCCTTGTCGTCGCGCTCAACTAGCGATGCATACGAATTCGCTTGCGGATAGGCGAATGTACGCCATGGGTTCGAAACGACGGGTGCCAACTTTGGAGCCGCGATGGGCGCAGGCGCTTTGGGGCTGGCGCAGCAAATCGTGAGCACTGAAAGAAGGACATGATGACGCACCGGGCGGAGTATCGCTCAAAACCAGGTCAACTGCGAGACGGAGATGGAGCCGCAGTTTTGGTTGCAGGTGCACCGCGGCTTTGCGCGCCGTCACGACCCCAAAAAATGTCGGAAAGGGAGCGTTGTTCGGCGACTTGCCGTCACGGCAACGCGTACTTCTTAAGCACGGGCCAGGCAACGCTTGCATTGCCGGGATCATGGCCGCCGCCCTGTTTCGTGCACAATGTTACCTGAACGCCGCCGGCGCAGGAAGAATACGTGGAGCAGCCATTGCTGTCTGTGGCCGACGCGGCACCCGTGCACTGATTGATCGCGGCCCATTTCTGGAACGTCGCCACGGCGCCAATCGACGTGAGCGTCATGCCCGACGAGGTCATGGTACCGCCAGCGTAGGGCACGGATGTGTCAGCTGTGCCGCGAAAGCAGATCTCCGTGAGCGGCCGCGGTGGCGTGCAATCCGCTTCGTTCTCCTTTAGCAGATCGGCTGCGGCGGGCGCGATGGCTGCAAACACGTCGGCGGCTTTGCAACCGAGGTAATGGGCCATCCCGCCGCCAATCGAATAGCCGACGGCGTACACATGCTTCGGGTCAATGCAGGCGACCTTTTCGACGTCAAGGACCAACGCCTTGGCAAAAGCGACGTCGTCCACGCCGGGGTTGCAGCAGGGGCCAATGTTCCACGCGGTCCCCGAGGGGCCGTTGATGCCGTCCGGATATGCCGAGACCACGCCCTCTGCATCGAGCACCGCCTTGTACGGCGATGAACTCAGTTCGCTCGCGCCCGAACTACCAAGGCCGTGAAAATCCAAGACTAGCGACGTGGGCTTCGTCCCGTCGTACTTGCTTGGAACGTGCAGAACATACGTGCGGCTTGTCGTGCCCACCGTTACGCTCTTGTTGGTGTCGGCGGCTTTAAGGCTTGGTGACGGACACGTCACAGCTTGAGCCCCACCGGTAGCGTTGCTCGTGGCGCTCGCACCGCCGCTCGCGATTCCACCACTGCCATTGCCGCCGGTGTTCGGTCGGCTACCGCCCGAAGCGTTGCCGCCGGTGCTTGAGCTACGCCCGCCACTGCCACCTGTGTATGCAGTCGCGCCTCCGAGATCTCGCGAGCCACCGGTTGCAACAAAGCCGCCGGCACTGGCCCCACCTGTCGCTGCATTGCCCCCCGTGTCAGCGCCCTTCGCGCTGCTCCCGCCCGAGGGGGCCACGGTCATTCCGCCCGTGCCTGGAGCGCCGCCACTGCGCGCAGCGCCGCCCGATCCCAATATGCCGCCGGTTGCGAGTGCGCCGCCAGTGCTGCTGGTCCCACCCGAGTTCGCCGTTCCGCCTGTGCCGAAGAGATGGCCGCCTGTGCCCAGTGTTGTCCCGCTGGCGCCGCCGGAACCCACGGGGTTGCCTCCGGCACCGTCGTTGCTACCGGTCCCACTCGCCGCACCGCTCGATGGGCCGCATGCGACAGCGCCAAGCATGAGAAAGCCAACGATTACCGGTGTGTAGGTCACTGTGCCAGGGTTCTTCATCGGGGCCATATCCATTCAGCGTAGCACGCGCTTCTGAGCCTCGGAGAACACGGAAACATAGCAGCTCCAGCGAAAGCGCGTGTTGCTTGCACGCGGTTGAATGGTCCGTCGTAGATTTTCTGCTAACGGATTGTCGTCCGCGCTGCCACTGCTAACATGGATGGTTGTATCAGGTTTGGGGGTGTCGCGTACCAATTGAGAATTGAGGAGATGTCATGAGTATGCAATTTTTCAATGTAGCTTCGCTCATCCTGCTGGCCCCGGTCGCACTTTCCTGTTCGGGCTCGCCGCCCTCCTCAGTCGGTGATGCCGGCGTCGGTGGCAGCACGTCAACGGACGTGGGCGGTAGCACGAGCACGAGCACCGGGGGCTCACCGGCTGCAACGGGTGGCTCTGCGGCCGGCGGCGCTGCTACGGGTGGCAGAATGGCCACGGGCGGCAGAATGGCCACGGGCGGTGCGGCACCGGGAACAGGCGGCAGCACGAGCGCGGGTGGCGCAGCAGCACAGAGCAGCGGCTGCGGCAAGGCGCCCACAATTGCGAGCAGTAACTACAACAACGGCCACCATATCGCAATTACGGTCGGCAACATGGCACGCGAGTACATCCTGAACGTGCCGACCAACTACGACAACACCAAACCGTACAAACTCGTCATTGCCTACCATGAGCTCAACGGGAACGACGACGAGATGTACAGTCACCAGTACTATCACCTGCTACCACTGTCCAACAACAGCACGATTTTCGTGGCCCCCAACGGACAGCAAAATAACGCGAACTGCACGCAGGCGTCAGGGTGCGGCTGGCCCAACTCGAACGATACGGACATCGCTCTTGCCGACGCCGTTGTGGCCCAGATCGAACAGAACTTCTGCGTTGACACGAATCGGATCTTTGCAACGGGGTGGAGCTACGGGGCGAGCATGTCCGAGGAAACCGCGTGCGAAAGGCCACTCGGCGGGACGAGCGCAACCTGGGGGGTCCGCGCCATCGCGGTCTACTCGGTGGCTTATCTTAGTGGCTCCTGCAGGGCGACCACCAGCAGCAAGCCTGTCGCCTACTACGCCTCGCACGGAACGAACGATACGGTGCTCCAGTACAGTGGGGGGGTGTCGATTGCCGAAACCTGGGCTGCGACCGACGGCTGCACCGCGGCGACTCCAACGCAAGCGACGGGTAACCACGTGTGTACCAACTACGCGGGCTGCAAGGCAGGGTATCCGGTGGAATTTTGCTCCTTCGTCGGGCCTCACACGCCTGACCCGACGGATTCTGGCTCGTCGACGAGCTGGGAATATCAAAACGTCTGGACGTTCCTCAGCCAGTTCTGACAAGCCCACTTTGCCGCCAATCACGAAACACCGCACATCTCAGCCGAGAGTGCGGTGTTTCGATTTTGTATTGATGTCGTCCGTGGCGCGACGCTCTCTAGTCTAAAACGGGATCCGCACTTGTCCAATCTGAATTGCCGCCCAACTAGCCTCAGGTTCGGGGATCATGTAGGTGGCCGCGCTCGCCGGTTCGGGCGCATCGATTGAGACATTGGTGCGGTAGACCGTGACTTCTTTGATCGTTCGACCTTGGGCGTCTTGCACGACGGCGGTTTCTGGATCGCCGGAGGGCGGCTCAGGGTTGACCACGGGTATGCCCCAGGTCGCAGTGCCGCCAACGATATTCAAGACACGCCAAGGCGCGGCCTCGGGCGCGCCAATCATTGATGCCACGCCGTTAATGGTCGCCACGCGAGTCGTCAATTCGGCGTACACGTAGTCGCTCACCCATTGGGGCGTGCAATACGCCATGATATCCGTCACGGTTGCTGGGTCTAGAAATGTTCCAGGGGTTCGGTTGTCCCAACCAACCCAGCCAATGTACGCTTTGCCGCCCGTAACATACGGGAAATTCGGGTCGGTGTCGGTCGCTCCACAACCCGGGGAATGAATGAGACCGTGAGCGTGTCCAAGTTCATGAGCCGCTGTCCACAAACCATCTGGCAAATAGCCTATCGTCAGCGATACCCGCATGGACGCGCCGGTCACCGTGGCTTCGTAACTCTCGCCCGCAATACACTCGCTTCCACAATAGGTTCTGATCGTCGTGGCGGGCGTGAGGACACCCAAGTAGTAGACGTCTGACGCCGGCTTGTCCGCTGAGCGCCGCGAGCGCACCAGATCGAGACAATTGCTCCAGGTCGTGCTGTCGGCTGCCGTCGAAGGAGTGATTCCACAACCTGTGATGGGCGTGCTGTTGACCGTGACTTGAGCGTCAGTCGTCGGGTACATGGCGTCCAATATCCCCTCTAAGCCTGACGTATAGGTTTGATCGAGCGTCGGCGTTATACCGTTAGCCGTCACTGGCACCGCCGTGATTTTAATGATGCCCGTGGCACGGGTTGCTAGGCTTGCCTGACCTGTAGCTGGAAATTGCGGGTTGTGCGGGCTGCCGCTTCCGGTACCGCATTCAACGATCTGTATCGAATAATCCAGGCCGGACACGATATCCGATGCCGGCACTTGGATCTGAAATGAATTCGTCGCGCTAAGGTCCGTCGAGGACGCGCTGATGGTTTGCTTGGCGTAGTATTGAGTCGCGCCGCCGTTCAGCGTGAGACGCGCGGACAATTGCCGCGAAACGAAGCCGCTGTCAACCGTCACGTAGGCGCGGAACAATGTTGTCCGACCTTCGACGATTTGAGCACCATACGTCGTTGTAGGGGTAACGGCCGCGCCACTCTTCATAACCGAGATCTTGCCGCTTTGGAACACGGCCACTTCGCTGAGCGTGAGTCCTAACGCCAACGTGTCACTACAGCCGTCGCTGCCACCGTTTGCAGCGGTGCCACCCGTCGAACTAGCGCCACCGTTCGTCTTGGTACCCCCGGTGGCACTTGCGCCCCCAGTACCTATGGCCCCTGCTGTGTTCTTGGAGCCACCCGTTGCCCTGGTCCCCCCAGCGGACTTTGAACCGCCCGTTGGCACCGCACCACCGGCTGCCGTCGTCCCCCCGGTTGCCGTCATCCCACCCGTTGGTACCGCACCACCGGTCGGCACCGCACCACCAGTTGCTGGCGCCCCGCCGGTTGTCGCGATGCGGCCGCCGGTGCTTGGAGTACCTCCAGTCTTGCCAGCGCCGGTTGACGAGCTACCGCCCGTTGCGCTTGACCCACCGGTTGCGTTCGACCTCCCGCCAGTCGCGCTAGACCCACCCGCTGAAGATTGTCCCGCGAATGTGGACAGCCCCCCCGTTGCATGCACGCCACCGGTCGCAGCACCGCCGCCGCCCGACGTTCCACCGACGCCCTGCGTTGGTCCTGGTGAGGCGTCGTTCGAGCTTGAACACCCCGATAGTTGCAAAACGCCCAACGCTGCCAATGCACTAGAACAGAAGATGGCTTTGCCAGTCACATCCGAACTCCTTCTCACGCGAAGTGGACACACGGTAGCACGTGGAAGCGTTACCGCAAGCACAACAGACATGCTAACACTTCATCATGTCATCGGTGTGCGCAGAATGCCGTTGCTTGATCCTGCGCATGGTATTGAACGTTTTGTGATTGCACCGGAAATTTCGAACACGCCAGGATCTCCAGGGTATTGCTGAAATGCATCGTAGTAGTGCGACGCTTTGCATGGCCTGAATGGCTCACCTTTGCGCACTGCGGTGCTCACCTGGTAGCAACCGCAAGGCGAAGAACGCTTTCATCTTGAGTCCGCTTTGGGAACGCAGTTGATGGCACAGGAAGATCGGAAGGTCGGAAGATTTGCAGATGCTCTTCCGTCCTTCCTGTGCAATCCAAACGAGCCGATGGCTCACGAGAAATCCGGGACAGCCGCCATTCGGGAATTTGGAGCATTTATTGCTCGACGAACGCACCTCCCGCCTGCATAGGTGAGGATGTGAGAAAACTCGTCAACGTGCTCTACAATGGCGTCGGCAGCATTGCCATCGTCGAGCGCGGCGACCATGTATTCTTGACAGCAAGACCGACCTTATCGCAATCCGAGAATGCGACGTGGCGACTATTGGACAGGGTTGCGAACGCAGCCCAAAAACGATCGGCTGTGCCGGTCCACGTGCGAGTGTTCGGCAGTGAGTCGTTTCTGCCGTTGGTCGAAGAAGCTCGACACCGCGCGTTTTCAAGGGCGGGGTTTGATGGGCCAGTTACTTCCGTGGACGGCGGACCGCCTCTTGAGTCTGGATTCTCGGGAGTCTTAATGCACTGCATCAAGCAGCGCGACGGCTTGCCAGCTCCCGAGATCGTTGAACACGATGGTGCCGCGGTAGGCCGAAAATGGCAAACGCCTCAAGCGGATTTTCTCGTACTTCAAGACATCGGCGCCGATTTTAAATTGGGCGATGCTCCGTCCGAGCAAGCGCAACGGGTGTTTGAGCGAATGGATCGCTTGGTTTCGAGGTTCGGATTTTCGTTTGAGAACGTGGTCCGAACTTGGTTTTATCTGACCGATATTCTCTCCTGGTACGGTGATTTCAACAAGGTTCGGTCAGCGGCCTATCGCGGGTTCGGCATTATGCCGAAGTCAGAACCCTGTCTTTTTCTGCCTTCCAGCACCGGCATCGGTTGTAGAAACTCCAAAGGCCGTGCTGTTGCGGCGGATGTACTGCTTGTCAGGCCGCGTAACGGCGCTAGGCCAAACCGCATTTTGAATCCGTCGCAAAGAGAGGCGTATGAGTACGGCTCGGCCTTTTCCCGCGCGGTCGAAGTCAAAGACGCTAGCGCCTCACTCATCGAGATTTCAGGAACAGCGGCCGTTGACGAACAGGGGTCGAGCGTGTTTCCGAACGACGCCGCAGCGCAGGTGGGCTGCACACTCGACAAGATCGATGTGCTCCTCGGTCGAGTTGGCGGGACGGTTCGCGACATTGCCTCGGCAACGGTCTTCGTCAAGCGTCCGGCCATTGCAAAGGCGTTTGCAGAGGTTTGCGCGGCCCGAGGCATCGAGCATTTTCCGGCCGTTGTCGTTTGCGCCGACGTGTGTCGCGACGAGCTCTTGTTCGAAATCGACGCCGAGGCTGTCATCTAGGTCTCTCCCCACCTGCTGATGGCATGACGGCACGGAACCTGCTTTTTCCGTGCCGCTGCGACAAGATTAGGCGCTGTCCACATCCTTCCGCTCTTCCGTCCTAAAAAGAAACTCGGCGGCATTTTGCACCTCAGTTGGGATTGCACAGGAAGGGCGGAAGGACGGGACGATTTCGTCTCAAAATATCAACTCTTCCGATCTTCTGGTCTTCCTGTGCCATTATTCAGGAACGAAACTTGGCGGCATTTCATGCCAAGCAGATTCTGCGCGTTGGTTGACTCGCAAGTCACAGTACAGCTGTGAAACTGGGCTCCAAGTGACAGCACTGGCGGTTGGCACCTGGGCCAACTAGGCCTCCTTGTCCCCCTTGACAGTGCGGCTGGACCATGCACTTTCGCGCAAATTTATCCTGACTGGCGATTTATGAAGACAATTTGAAGGCATTAGACTACAGGGCAAAATACTCACCAGAGACGTCATCCGCGAAGGGTGCGGCGCATCGAGAAAGGACGATATTGCATGTCATTCAAGGGACTTACATTGGGCCAACCATTGCGCATTGCAATCGCAGCGACACTGCTGTGCTCGGCTGCAGCGGCTCAAACGCGGCCACCAACCGCGGCAGGGCCTGCGCCTGCCTATGCGCCGCCCGCCTATGCGCCCGCCGCTGCGCCGCCAGCAGCAGCGCCGCCCACCGAGGAGTGCATTCCCGCATGCCGCCCGGGTTTCCTGTGCGCGCACGGGCAATGCGTGAGCCCGTGCAACCCGCCCTGCGGCGCGAATGAAGTCTGTTCCGCAGCCGGGCAATGCGTGGCAACGGGACCGGCGCCATACGGTGCGCCTGCCACCGCTGCTCCGCCTGGAGCCGTCGGGGCTCAGGGGGCAACAGCAGCGCCCGGAACAATGTCACTAGCCACACCGCCCCCGGCGGAGCCACCTGCTCCCGAGGCTAAGATCAAGGTTTTCTCTTTCGTTCCGCGCATTGGAATGCAACTGGGGGGCAGCGGAAGCCTTTCGATGAACTGCGATGGCAATGCGTGCGCGACAGCCTCGGGCGAGTCCGGTGACTTCGGTACCGGCTCAACAGACTACGATCACAAGACCGGGTTTGTAATCGGTGCCGATTTCATGTTCAAAGTTCACGATTTAATCCGAATTGGCCCCGGCATTCTGCATACATTCGCGAGTGACATATCACCCTCGGGCGGCGGAGCTAGCGAGGAGTTCGGCTCACTTACCGAACTCAATTTCGTCGGTGAAGTGATTCCCAAAGTCAGCCCAACGGTGTGGCTCGTTCCTCGCTTACAGGTGGGCATGATGATGTTCAACGCTTCTGGCCCCATGAAGGACAGCTTAACATCATTGAAGAACGACTGTTCGACTATGGCCGCCAGTGCCGCCGGATCTGGAGTCACCGTCAATGGATGCGATAGCTTCGATAACCCTCATATCGGCTATGACGTTGGCGCCGGCTTCGGCGTCATGTTCGCGGTGGGTCCAACCATTCGGTTGCGCGTTGACGCCCTCTATGAGCACTTCTCAGTTAGCGGCGGCGAGATGGATATTTCGGACACGGCCGGCGATAGCCTGAAACAAACCTATTCCGCTTCCGGCAATCGCTACTTCTTGATGGGTGGGTTGGAGATCTGAGTCCGTCCTCACGTTGCTCAAATCCCCGGCTGCACGAGTGCAGCTGGGGATTTGGCATTTTCGTCCTGCCGCCGCCACGGGTGGCTCTTCGCGATCAATACTTGCCGAGAAGCTTCCTGATCGCACGATGCACGCGCCGCCCACCGGGCGCGATCGACTCAACGAAACGCGACCAGGCTTTGCGGGCATTGTAAAGGCTTCGGCGGCAAGGTTAGGTAAGCGACGCAAAGTAGCTGCCGCTGAGATGCGCCTTCATGTTGGCTTCATTCGGCGCTATGCCCAAGCCCGGCCCTTGCGGTACCGCTACGGATCCATTTTGAAGCAGCGGCTTTGGAAGCCCGTCAACCAGGGAGTCGTACCAGGACAGGTCGCAGTAGTGGTGTTCCAAGGCAAGGAAATCAGGAATACCCGCCGCAATGTGAAGGCTGCATGCCAACGTGAAGGGTGACCCGGACATGTGCATTGCGGTGCGGACACCCTGCGTATGCGCCCATTCGGCGGCAAGCCTGGTCTGGTGGATGCCTCCGAAAGTGGACTGATCCGGGTGGAAATAATCAATCGCTCCCGCATCGACCAGCGGCTGGAGCTCTTCCATGCAATACAGATCCTCGCCGGTAAGGATCGGCATATCGGTACCGTCATTGACTTGCTTGAGCTGATCGGGATAGTACCACGCAATGATGTCTTCCATCCATCCCCCGTACATACCCTGATAGCTCGACTGTGACATAAGATTGGCGAGTTGGATGGCCGAGGGGACGTCGAGGTTCGCACTACTGGCCCAATTCTGATAGTGATCGGATGAAAGAGGCGCCGTACCGATCATGGCTCGATAGGCCGCGGCATATTGCGCCCACTTATCATAGCCTGATTGGTTTACGGTAATGCACTGGTAGGGGTAACCGTCTTCGTTTTGCAACGTATAGTCAGTACCGCTAGTCAGGTACGTACGCTGAAGATCCATCTTGAACCAGGTGAATCCCAGATCCAAACGGGTCTGCACCACGGCCTGTAGCGCGGCAATACCGCTTTGCTGCGGTGTGTCACAGTACATTCGGATCTTGTCATTGAGTTTGCGCCCGAGCAGTTTCCATACGGGAACGTTATAGACCTTCCCGGTGATGTCCCAGCAGGCACACTCAATGGCGCACATGGCTCCCGTATGCCGAGGTGTGTCGGTCTGATGGCTAAACGGGCTTCCGTAATCCTTGATCGCATTGAAAACCTCGTCCACCTGGGTCGGATTCATGCCTAGGACGGTTGACTTGAGGCCTCTCAATTCGCTGATCGCATTGCTATCTTCACAGCGGCATTCGCCATATCCCGAAATCCCTTTATTGGTGTCAAGGCGTATGATCGTACAATTGCTATTCAATCCTGTGAGGGTCGCCGTGGACAAATCAGTGACATAGATACCCTTTTCGCCCGGGCTAATCGCAGCCCTGGCCAAACGAAAGGGGCCCATTACGCCGGCCAGCCCTGCGGCTCCCACTGTTCCTGCTCCAAGCGCACGCAGGAACTCGCGCCTTGCCATGGCGTTGCCTCTTGTTCCGGCGGTATTGCGCATCAACTAGGTTCCTTTGTAAACTGGTTCCAAGGCTCAGGTCCCGCTGCAACTGACACGCCAGACACCGGAATCTGTCCCGGCAAAGAGGTTGTCGCTGCTTGCGGCCAGCGACCAGATGCGAGTGCTATCGGGCATCCCTGAGCTGATCGGAGTCCAGGTTTCGCCGCGGTTGACCGAAAGGTACACTCCGCTATTATCTGTCCCGGCAAGAAGTTGACTATCCGTGGCAAAAAGACAGTTTATGTTCTGGAGGCCGGAGCTGTCTGCCGCCCAGTTCGTGCCACTGTTCCCGGACACAAAAACGCCGCTCAAGGTGACTGCAAATAGCTTGGTGCCCACCGTCGCAAGCTGCGAGATATGAGTGTCAAGAAGGCCTGAACTGACGGCAGTCCAGTTGCTACCACCATTGGTCGTAACAAAAACGCCGTGGCTGCTGCTCCCTGCAAAGATGGCATTCCCACTTGCGACAATGGTAGTAATAATGGCATCTAGCGGAATTCCCGAGTTCACTTCGACCCAGGTCTTACCGTTGTCTGGCGACTTGTAAATATCTCCCATGGTACCGGCAAAGAGGGCGGTATCGATCAACGCGACAGACCAGACGGCGGTATCCGCCGGCATTCCAGTGGGCGTGACTGCATTCCAGTCTGTGCCGCCCGAGGTCGATTGATAGAAACCATTCCAGGTGCCGGCAAGTATGTTGTCGTTCAACATAACAATGGTTGAACCAAGCCGCTGCGCGGCAGGAGCTGCGTGGTGGCAGCAGGCAAGGGTTTGGTGGCTGCCCGAAGCTGGCTGCGGTGATCGGTGTCGGATAGAGGCGTTTGGCGCTTGGACATGGCGATTGGCAGCGTAACGCCGTGAATTGAGGCGTCATTTATGGACGTGGTCGTGGAGTCTATGCCGTTGGGCGATCCTCAGCGCTCACGCGTTCGAAGGGCGAACGCGAGGACGCAGAGGAGTTAGCAATATGAGTCGGTTACGTGAAAAGATGCAAGGCGATCTGCAGCTGGCTGGGCTGTGCCACAGCACGCAGCAGACGTACCTGCGCTGTGTGGCGAAATTTAGCAGCTACTTCGGCAAGTCGCCGACGCAGCTGGGGCCAGCCCAGGTCAGGGCGTTTCTGCTCAATCTGATTGAGAAGCGCCGGCTGAGTGTGTTGACGTACAACGTGTATGCGGGCGCGTTGTGTTTTCTGTATCGGACAACGCTGGGGCGGCCCGAGGTGGTCTATGGGCTCAAGCGACGGCGAGCCCGACGAACGCTGCCCGTGCTATTGACCAGTGACGAATTCGAGCGCATCTGCGCGCATCTGACTTTGCGCATGCGTACTATCGCGGTACTCGCCTACGGCTCAGGGTTACGTATCAGCGAGATCTGCCAATTGCGAATCGAGGATATCGACAGCCAGAGAATGCAGATTCATATCGACCGCAGCAAGGGAGAAAAGCCAAGGCGTGCCTTGCTGAGTCGAACCGGCTTGGTGCTTTTGCGCAGCTATTGGAAAGCATACAAGGTCAAGGGGCCACTGCTGTTTGCAGGCAAGGTAAAAGGACGGACTCTCTCTCGGAATGCCTTCAACAAGGCCCTGCGTGCCGCGGCCACGCAGGCTCAGATTAGCAAGCGAGTGACCCCCCATGGGCTTCGTCATTGCTTCGCAACATGCCTGCTCGAAGCGGGGACCGACCTCAGAACGGTACAGGTCTTGTTGGGACATGCTTCGATTCGCACGACCGTCTGGTATCTGCACGTAACCCCCGCCATGCTCGCCAAAGTGACAAGCCCGGCAGATTGCTTGTCGGGCGCTGAGAACCTAGTGACTCTAAGGCGGTGTCCTATCGCCAAAGCGTCACAGCGCAGCGGAGCTGCGCGTCGCGCATCGTGAACCATGTGCCAGCACCCATCCGGTGCTGGCTCGAAAGAGGCAGTACCGACCAGGAGCGCTAAGCCAACGCTAGCGGACGTGGTGCGCGCGTACCGGCAAGCCTGGGAGCAGACACACGTCCTTTTGCCCGCCGAGCGAGTCGCTCTCAACGCTATCGAGCGCTGCCGAACGGCCCTGCTCGGCGGGCATGTGGACGTGTGTCTGGACTGCGGTGGCCGTCGGCCCTCGTACAACTCCTGCCACAATCGGAATTGTCCAACTTGCCCGGCTGTGCCACAAGCCCGGTGGATCGCAGGGCGCCTGCAGCGGGTACTGCCGGTGCATTACTTTCATGTTGTCTTCACTCTTCCGGCACAACTTCGTGCTGTGGCCAACGCCAACCGCGAGTTCGTCTACGACCTACTGTTCCGTTGCGGCTCGGAAACGCTGCTCGAGTTTGGCACAGATCCCCAGCGACTCGGCGGCGAACTTGGGGTCACGGCGGTGTTGCACACGTGGGCAAGGGATTTGAGTTATCATCCACATTTACATTGTATCGTGACGGGTGGCGCCTTGAGTCCGGATGGTAACCGATAGATTGCGACGCGACCCAACTACCTGTTCCCCCAAGAAGCGCTGGCAATTGTATTTCGCGGCAAGCTGCTCGATGCGCTCAAGCAGGCACAGCAAAGCGGAAAGCTCCGCGTTTGCGACTCGAGACTCTTCGCATCAACCGTGGCAGCCCTGTATCGCAAAGACTGGAACGTCTACTGCAAGCGTTCCTTCGGTGGCCCCGAACAGGTCATCAAGTACCTGGGGCAATACACTCACCGCGTAGCTATCTCCAACCAGCGATTGGTCGCCGTCGATGAGCGCGGGGTGACGTTTCGCACCAAGAGCGGCAAGAAAGTCACCGTTGACGGCGTGACCTTTGTGTCCCGTTGGCTGAAGCACGTACTGCCTCATGGCTACGTCAAGATTCGGCACTTTGGCTTGGTGTCGTCGTCGCA